>NZ_JACIGK010000023.1 GCF_014197915.1 Roseospira visakhapatnamensis | reverse complement strand
GATCGTCCGAGATGAAGTTCGCCATCACCCGTTCCCGATGACCTGAAACCCGCTCCGATTCTATCCGAGACCGCCCAAATCCGACAGACTGCTAGCCGGACACCATGGGGAAGGCGGCGGCGATGGTCCAGGCCACCGCCAGGGCGGCGGGCACGGCCCCGGCCAGGGGATGCCCGGTCCGGGCGATGGCGAACCGGGCGAACAGGCCGTTGGTCAGCAAGGCGGCCACCAGGGTGGGCATGAGCACGATCATGAAGAACAGGCGCTCCGTCTCCAGGGCGATGGCCACGCCGACGGAGGCCAGGAACAAACCCCGGGTGACCAGCCCGGCCCCGGTCCGCCGGCCTGGTCCCCGGATCAGCCAGGCATCGACGACGAAGAAGGGCAGCACCCCGGCCACCAGCCAGGGCAGCATGGCCAGCCGCGCGTCGGTCGGCACGAAGGCCATCAGGACACCGTCCAGCACCAGGGTCTGGCTGACGATGGCATAGGCGGCAACGGCGCCGATGGACGCCGCCAATGCGCCCCAGCGCACCGGGGCCGGGGCAGGGGCCGGAACCGGGGGCACCTCGCCCCGCCGCCGTCGCCGCCGGAGAATCACGCCCGCGCCCAGCGCCGTGACCAGACCATACACGAGGAAGTGCGCCGCCAGGTCGTCACCGGTCAGGATGGGCAACAGGTCGGTGGGCAGCGGCCACAGGATCACCGGCGTCAGCAGCGCCGGGGCCAGGGCCACCGGCAGCAGCTCCCGCCAGCGCAGACCGGGGCCGGCCGGCCGCTCGGTCACCCGGGGCAACAGCGCCGCCAGCGGCCAGCCCAGCGCGACGATCGCCGCCAACAGCAGCAGGATCCAGGGGCGCCGCGCCGGAGACGCCGGAGTCGCCTCGGTCACGCCACCGTCCCCGTCGACGCGCCCGAAGGCACGGTCCAGCCAGGCCACCGTGGCGGCCAGGGCGTCCGGCGCGAACAGGATACCCACGTGCTCGGCGCCCGGAACCAGATCGAACCGGCGCGCCGTGCCGTCCCCGAACCGCCCGTAGGTGACCCCGGCCCGTGGCGGATCGGCGCCGGACACCATGCCCACGGCCTTCAGACCCTCGGCGTGCAGGAACCCGCTTTCGTATTCGCCGTCCAGGATGAGCAGGGTGCCCGGTCCGTCCGGCCCCACGGCCGGCGCGTACATGGACACCGCCACCGTGGCCACCACCGAGGGATCCCGCCGCGCCTGAAGCACCACCAGATTGGAGGCCATGGAGTGCCCCACCAGCCCCAGGCGGCCGTCTCCCTCGGGCAGGGCGCGGGCGAAGGCGGCCACGCGGCCCAGTTCCTCCAGCAGGAACCGCGTCGCGCCCTCGGGATCCAGCAGGTCGCCGGGCAGGGGCCGGGGGTTGCGGCCGTGGCCGAGGGCGTCATACACGACGGCGATGGACCCCGCCCGCGCCAGGGCCAGCGTGTAGCCTCGCATCAGCTGGCGCGATCCCGCGAAGCCGGGGACCACCACCACCACCGGCGCCGGGGCGTCCAGGGTGGCGGGCCGGACCACGGTCACCGGAGTACCGTCCACCGTGTGCCCGGTGGCGACCAGGCCCCGCCATGGACCCGACAGGCATGCCGTCCCGATGCCCAGGGCCAGCAGCGCCAGCAGCGCCACCGTACCCCGGAGCCACAGCCCCCGGGCCGCCCGGTCCCATGGACGCGTCATGGGGGGCGTCACGGGTCGACGGACTCCAGCAGGGCGAACAGCGGCGCCCACTCGTCGCGCAGGGGCTCGGCGCGGACACCGCCGCTCTCGAACAGGGTCAGGCCCCCGGCCACGGCGTTGGCGTACATCTGGCTGTCGCGCAGACGGGCGGCGACCGGGAACGCCAGGTCGTCCAGGAACGCCTCCAGGCGGTCGGCGGCGCGGGTGCGCGCGCGCATGCGATTGGCGACGAACACCACGTCGCGGCGCTGCTTGCGGACGGTCTTCAGCTTGAGCAACTGCTTGAGAAAGCGCCGCGTGCCGTCCTCGTCGAAGGCCGAGGGCAGCACCGGCACGACGATGGTGTCCGCCTGGCGGACCACGTCCTTCACCGTCTCCTTGGCCATGGCCGCCGGACAGTCCACCACCAGCCGGTCCAGCCGCCTGGCCAGGGCCTTGGGCGTCTTGCCGGCGGCCACGTCCAGGTCGACGCCGGCGATGGGCGCGGCCGACGGCGGCCGCCGCGCCAGCCAGCCCCGGGTGCTCTGCTGGCGGTCCAGGTCGGCCAGCCCGGCGCGCAGGTCCCGGAGAGCGAAGTGGGCGGCGATGTGGGTCGCCACGGTGGTCTTCCCGCACCCGCCCTTGGTGTTGGCGACAGCGACGATGAGCATGCGGGGAGCCTAGCCCCGCCGACGGCGCGGGCAAAGCGGATTCGCCCGGACCGGTCCCGCCACGCTCCCATGCATGCGCGGCGCCTGACAACGACCCGCCCCTTGTGGCACACTGCAAGAGTGCAGAACGCAAAGCGCCCTTCGCGCGACTGGACCGGAGACCCTCCGTGCGCCTGCTGGCCATCAGCGACATCCATCTCGGTCATCCCGAGAACCGGGCGATCCTGGACGACGTGCCGCCGCACCCGGAGGACTGGCTGATCCTGGCCGGAGACGTGGGCGAGTCCCTCGACCACATGGCGCGGGCGCTGGAGGTGTTCGCACCTCGGTTCGCGCGCGTCCTGTGGGTGCCCGGCAATCACGAGCTGTGGACCACGACGGAGGGCGGCGTGCCGCTGGGCGGGCAGGCGAAGTACGACGCCCTGGTGGCGGTCGCCCGGACGTGGGGGGTGCTCACCCCGGAGGATCCCTACCCCCGGTGGCCCGGGCCGCCCCCGGGGATGGGGCCGGCGGACGACGGCCCCGTCGTGGTGTGCCCTCTGTTCCTGCTGTACGACTACAGCTTCCGGCCCCCGGAGGTGGCACTGGCGGAGATGCGCGACTGGGCCATGGAGGGCCATGCCCTGTGCGCCGACGAGACGCGCCTGTCGCCCGCGCCCCATCCCGACCGGCCCACGTGGTGCGACGCGCGCCTGCGCCAGACCGAGGCCCGCCTGGCCGCGCTGCCGGACGGCGCGCGCACAATCTTGATCAACCACTTTCCGCTCCGGCGCGACCTGCTGTTCATTCACCGGGTGCCGCGTCTGGCGCCCTGGTGCGGCACCGTGGCCACCGAGGACTGGCACCGGCGCTACAACGCGGCCGTGGTGGTGACCGGACACCAGCACGTGCCCCGCACCGACTGGCGCGACGGGACCCGATTCGAGGAAGTCTCGCTGGGGTATCCGCGCGAGTGGCGCCCTCGGCTGGGCGGGCCGCCCCGCCTGACCGACGTGATGCGCGAGATCCTGCCGGGGCCACGCCCCACCCCACCCCCCATGACGGAAAGGACCGCCGATCGTGCGTCCCTATATTCTTGAAGAAGCCCACCTGGACACAGAAGGGACCGAGGCCCTGGAAGCCGCCTTCGTCGACATCTGGAACGCCGAGGAAAACCGCCGGTTCCTGTCGGTCAGCCAGGTCCCGGTCACGCAGGCCATTGTGCACGCCTGGTTGGCGGACACGAGTGGCGGCCGGGTCTTCCGCGCCTGCGCCGCCGACGGCACCATTATCGGCCTGCTGGCCGTCACCATCGCCGACCAGATGGGCTTCGAACTCCTGGGACTGGGCGTGCGGCCCGACTGGCACGGTCAGGGCATCGGCCCGGCGCTGATCCAGCGGGGTCTGGATACGGCCCGCGACCTGGGCTTTGTCAGCGTGGAGGTTGATGTCTTCGCCGACAATCCGACCATGTTGTGCTTGGTGCTGAAGCGGGGATTCGTCCCCATCGGCATGCGTCATCGCGTGCGCGCCGATGGCACCGACGTGGTGCGCCTGCGGCGATCGCTGTGACGCGCGCCGCCCCCCGGCCGGCCTCAGTCGCCGGCCGGGGTGGCGTCGAGGGCGTAGCCGGCGGCGCGCACGGTGCGGATCAGATCCTTGTCGTCGTCGCCGTTCAGGGCCTTGCGCAGGCGGCGGATGTGCACGTCCACGGTGCGCGGCTCCACGTAGATGTCCGGCCCCCAGACCGCGTTCAGCAGCGCCTCGCGCGAGAACACGCTGCCCGGATTCTGCATCAGGAAGCGCAGCAACCGGAACTCGGTCGGCCCCAGGTGCACGTGGCGCCCGGCGCGGGTGACGCGATGCGCCCCCAGGTCCATGGTCACCGTCTCGAACGCCAGCACGCCCTTGGGCTGGACCGGCTGCACCCGGCGCAGATGCGCCTTCACCCGCGCCAGCAGTTCGGGCACCGAGAACGGCTTGGTGATGTAGTCGTCGGCGCCGGTGTTCAGGCCGCGCACCTTGTCGGCCTCCTCGCCGCGCGCCGTCAGCATGATGATCGGCACGGGCCGCGCGCCCGGCTTGCGACGCAACTGGCGGCACACCTCGATACCGGACAGCGCCGGCAGCATCCAGTCCAGCAAGACCAGATCCGGTTCGCTTTCGGCGTAGAGGGTGAGGGCTTCCTCGCCGTCGCCGGCCTCGCAAACCCGGTACCCTTCCTTTTCGAGGTTGTAGCGGAGCACGGTGACCAGGGCGGCCTCGTCCTCCACGATCATGACCATGGGCTTCATGGTGTCCATTGATGGCGCCGCTCCGTAGGGGCTCGATATCCTGTGGGCGAACGGGGATCAGGAGCCGTCGGCGTCCGGGCGCGGCGTCGAGCCATGCAGGTCCGCCCCCCCCTTCGGCCGGCTGTCCTTCAGGGGCCGCCCCAGAACCAGGTAGTAGATGATCTCGGCGATGTTGGTGGCGTGGTCGCCGATGCGCTCGATGTTCTTGGCGATGAACATCAGATGCGTGCACGGGGTGATGTTGCGCGGGTCTTCCATCATGTAGGTGACGAGTTCGCGGAACAGGCTGGTGTGCAGTTCGTCCACCTCCTCGTCGCGCCGCCACACGGCGATGGCCCGTTCGACGTCGCGCTCCACGTAGGCGTCCAGCACCTCGTTGACGATCTCCTGCGCCAGCCGGGCCATGCGCGGCACGGCGGTCACGGCGCGCACCGGCGGCGCCTGGTTGACCACGATGGCCCGCTTGGCCACGTTGGCGGCGTAGTCGCCGATACGCTCCAGGTCGCCGGCGATCTTCAGCGCGCCGACGATGGCCCGCAGGTCCTCGCCCACCGGCTGGCGCAAGGCCAGCAGCCGCACCGCGTGGTCATGGATGTCCTGTTCCAGGGCATCCACGCGGGCGTCGCCGGCCACCACCTCGGCCGCCTGCACGCTGTCGCGCCGGATCAACGCCTGCATGGCGTCGCCCAGTTGCGCCTCCACCAGCCCGCCGGCCCGTACCACCGTATCCGTCAGGCGTTGCAACTCGACATCGAAGGACCGGACGGTGTGGTCGCCACTGGCTGAGTCCAAGGGAATGCCTTTCCTGATGGGGGCCCGGAAGCCGGGACACCGGCGCCGTCGGCCCGGCCGCCCGCCGCCGCCCGCAAGATCCGTCGTCAGCCGAAGCGGCCGGTGATGTAGCCCTGCGTCAGCTTGTGTTCTGGATTGGTGAAGATGGTTTCCGTGTCGCCCATCTCCACCAGGTTGCCCAGGTGGAAGAACGCGGTGCGCTGGGACACGCGCGCCGCCTGCTGCATCGAATGCGTTACAATGACAATGGTATAGTTCTGCCGCAACTCGTCGATCAGTTCCTCGATCTTGGCGGTGGCGATGGGGTCGAGGGCCGAGCAGGGCTCGTCCATCAGGATCACCTCGGGGCTGACGGCGATCGCGCGCGCGATGCACAGGCGCTGCTGCTGGCCGCCCGAGAGCCCGGTGCCCGGGGACTCCAGGCGGTCCTGCACCTCGTTCAGCAGGCCGGCGCGCTCCAGGCTGCCGTGCACGACCGCGTCCAGCTCGTCCTTGTGCGACACCAAGCCGTGGATGCGCGGCCCGTAGGCGACGTTCTCATAGATGGACTTGGGGAACGGGTTGGGCTTCTGGAACACCATGCCGACCCGGGCGCGCAACTGCACCACGTCCACCTTGCGGTCGTAGATGTCCTCCCCGTCCAGGCGGATGTCGCCGGTCACCCGGCAGATGTCGATGGTGTCGTTCATGCGGTTCAGGCAGCGCAGGAACGTGGACTTGCCGCACCCCGAGGGACCGATGAAGGCCGTCACCTCGTGGGGGGCGATGTCCAGGGTGACGTCCTTGATCGCGTGCTTGTCCGCGTAATGCACGTTCGCGTCGCGGGCCGCGACCTTCACGCCCCCGGCCACCAACGGACTGCCGGCGGTGGTCTCGGGATACGACACCGATGCCTCGGTGTGGGGCTGCTGATACGTCATGGTCATCACCACCGTCGTTCGAAGCGTTTGCGCAGCAGCACGGCCACCGCGTTCATCAGGATAAGGAAGCCCAACAGGCACATGATGGCCGCCGAGGTGCGTTCGGTGAAGGCGCGTTCCGGGCTGTCGGCCCACAGGTAGATCTGCACCGGCAGCACGGTGGAGGGATCCAGCGGCGAGCCCGGCACGTCCACCACGAAGGCCACCATGCCGATCATCAGCAGGGGCGCGGTCTCGCCCAGGGCCTGGGCCATGCCGATGATGGTGCCGGTCAGCATGCCGGGCATGGCCAGCGGCAGCACGTGATGGACGATGCACTGCAGCTTGGAGGCCCCCACGCCCAGCGCCGCCTCGCGGATCGACGGCGGTACCGACTTCAGGGCCGCGCGGCTGGCGATGATGATCGTGGGCAGGGTCATCAGGGTCAGAACCAGGCCGCCGACCAGCGGCGCCGAGCGCGGCAGGCCGAAGAACTGAAGGAACACCGCCAGACCCAGCAGGCCGAACACGATCGAGGGCACGGCCGCGAGATTGTTGATGTTGACCTCGATGATGTCGGTCAGGCGGTTCTTGGGGGCGAACTCCTCCAGATAGATGGCCGCCGACACGCCGATCGGAAAGGACAGCAACAAGGTCACCATCAGGGTGAACATCGAGCCCACGGCGGCGCCCCAGATGCCGGCCAGCTCGGGCTGGCGGCTGTCGCCGTTGGTGAAGAACCAGCGATTGAAGGAGCCCTCGACCTCGCCCTGCCGGATGAGCTGTTGCAGGTAGCCGGCCTGCGTATCGGAGATCAGGCGCTCGCCCTCTGGAAGGCTCCAGGGAATCTCGGTGCTGCTTTCCCGCATGACCCGGAAATCAACGGCCGGATCCACGTTGCCCTTGAGCACCTGATCATACTGCGAGGACAGCGGCACGCGCACGCTGACCCGCTGGCCGATCAGCGACGGATCGTCCATCACCATGTCGCGGATCACGAACTTGGCGCCCGGGCTGATCAGGTCGCGCACCGCCCGCCGGTCCTGGCGCGAGGTGGCCTCGGGAAACATCGAATACAGGGCATCGTTGACCAGCGACTGGTAGTTGGCTCGGGCCAGCGCGTCCAGGTCGGCCTCGCGCCCGGGATCGATGTCCTGGGGGTAGACGGAGATGTCCAGTCGCGCCGTGTGCTGTACGAAGGCGCCGGCGCCATTGCCGATGATGGTGACGAACAGGGTCACCAGCATGGACAGGGCCACGACGATGGCGACGATGCCATAGGCCTGGAAGCGCCGTTCGGCGGCGTACCGGCGGCGCAGCGTGGCGCGCATCCTTTCGGTGGGGCTCTTGGTCCCGGACTCCGCTGTCATGGGTCCTCTCGCTTCCGGTTCTGGGGCGCGCCCGGGGCACGGGACGGCGGTGGGCCGCTCCGGTCCGCGATCCGCGCCACCAACCCGGCCGGGACCGAAGCCCGGGGGAACGGCGGCGCGGGCGGGCGGCCCGGCCTACTCGTACTGCTCGCGGTATTTGCGCACCACATGCAAGGCGATGATGTTCAGCAGCAGCGTCATGACGAACAGGACCAGGCCCAGGGCGAAGGCCGCCAGGGTCTTGGGACTGTCGAACTCCTGGTCGCCGACCAGCAGGGTGACGATCTGCACCGTGACGGTGGTCACCGCCTGCAACGGATTGACGGTCAGGTTGGCGGCCAGGCCGGCGGCCATGACGACGATCATGGTCTCGCCGATCGCCCGGCTGACGGCCAGCAGCACGCCGCCGACGATGCCCGGCAGGGCGGCCGGCAGCACCACGCGGCGGATGGTCTCGGAGCGGGTGGCGCCCAGGCCGTAGGACCCCTCGCGCATGGCCTGGGGCACGGCGGTGATGACGTCGTCGCTGAGCGAACTCACGAACGGGATGATCATGATGCCCATGACCATGCCGGCGGCCAGCGCGCTTTCCGAGGACACGTCCAGGCCGATGCTCTCGCCCCATTGACGGAACAGCGGCGCCACCGTCAGCGCGGCGAAGAACCCGTAGACCACGGTCGGGATGCCGGCCAGCACCTCCAGGCAGGGCTTGATGACGGCGCGCACCCGGCTGTCGGCGTATTCCGCCATGTAGATGGCCGACAGCAGGCCGACGGGCACCGCGACGCACATGGCGATGGCCGAGATCAGCATCGTTCCCGCGAACAGCGGCACGGCGCCGAAGCCGCCGGTGGACCCCACCTGATCGGCGCGGATGGCCATCTGCGGGCTCCAGTGGAGGCCGAACAGGAACTCGGTGATGGGGACCCGGGCGAAGAACCGCATGGACTCGAACAGCAGGGACAGCACGATCCCCAGGGTGGTGAGGATGGCCACCGTGGAACACAGGATCATGAACCAGCGCACCGCCGTCTCCACCCGGTTGCGCGCCCGCATCTCCGGGCGGACACGGCTGTAGGCGACGCCGGCGCCCAGCCCGGCCACCGCCACGCAGGCGGCGACCATCAGGATGGTGCTGATGTCGCGGAAACCGGCGTAGACCGAGGCCACTTCCTCCATGAAGGCGGCATGCCCGGTGGACGCGGTCCCGTCGGCCATGTTGCGGATCTCGGTTCGCAACAGGTCCAGTTGATCGGACCGCAAGGCGTCCAGTTCGATGGTGGTGGCGTCCTTGGGCACCTGCAACAGCAGGGCCAGGGTGGAGGTCTTGATGCTCTCCAGATTGGCCGCGATGCCGATGTCGTCCTGGAAATGGCTCAGCGCCGCGCTCATGGCCAGCTTGGGCTCCAGCGGCACCCAGACGGCCAGCAGGACCAGCGCCGGGACCGCGCACCACAAGGCGACGAAATGACCGTGATAGGTGGGCAGCGAGTGCAGCCGGCTATAGACGCCCTCCGCCTGACGGATGATGCGCCGGCGCCCCAGCACGAACCCGATCAGCGCCAGGACGAGGATGGTGGCAATCACGAGCAGGGTGTTCATGACCGGGTTCCCGTGTCGTGGCCCGCGCATCGCGCGCGCGCCGCCGTCGGTCGGAGGCGGGCCGGGGACGGATGGCCCTGGGTCTTGCACGGATGGCGCGCGACGCCCGGCCCGGCCGACGACGCGCATGCCCGGGCGCCGGGCGTCCCCGGCCTCAGTCTTCCGTTCCCCTCGGCCGGTGTCATCGGCCCTCCCCCTGTTGGCGTGCGTGGCCGTCTGACCCGCTGGACAAGACCGGCACAAAATCGAAAAGCGAAAACATCGCCCAGAATAACCATAAGGCGCACCGGCCCCGGCACGCCACCAGCGACCGGCGGGGGCCGGTCGCTGGCTGTGAAACGGCGCGATACCGCGCCGACCCGGCCTGAAGCCGGCTCGGCGCGACCAGCCCAGATCTAGTTGATGTTGTCAACCTTGTTCAGGGCGGCGTCACGATACTCGGCGCGCTCGGCGTCCGGCATCGGGATCAGGCCCTTGTCCGACAGGTAGCCCTCGGGACCCCAGGCGGCCTCGTCGGTGTACTCCTGAAGGAACGCCTCCATGCCCGGGATGACGCCCATGTGGGCGGTCTTCACATAGACGAACAGCGGGCGGGAGACCGGATAGGCGCCGGAGGCGATGTTCTCGAAGGTCGGGGCCTCACCCTCGATCACGGTGCCCTGGACCTTGTCCATGTTCTGGTCCAGGAACGAGAACCCGAAGATGCCCAGGGCGGCCGGATTGGCCTCCAGCTTCTGGACGATCAGGTTGTCGTTCTCGCCGGCCTCGATGAAGCGGCCGTCCTCGCGCAGGGTGAAGGCGCGGGCCTTGAAGTCGGCCTTTTCCAGACCCTCGCACTCGGCGAAGGACTCGCAGCCCGGCTCCATGACCAGTTCCAGGAAGGCGTCGCGGGTGCCGGAGGTCGGGGGCGGACCCAGAACCTCGATCTCGGCGTCCGGCAGGGAGGCGTCGATGTCGCTCCACTTGGTGTAGGGGTTGGCGACCCATTCACCGTCCTGCGGCACGTCCTTGGCGAGCGCCAGGTAGATCTGCGTCTTGGTCAGTTCGAGGGACGGGGCCGACTTGGCGTTGGCCATGACGATCCCGTCGTACCCCACCTTCAGTTCGGTGACCGCCTCGACGCCGTTGCTGGCGCAGGTCTCGACCTCGGAGGACTTGATGGCGCGGGAGGCGTTGGTGAAGTCCGGATGCTCGACGCCGAGGCCGGCACAGAACAGCTTGAAGCCGCCGCCGGACCCGGTGGACTCGACCACCGGGGTCGGCATGCCGGTCTTCTTGCCGAAGGTCTCGGCCACGACGGTGGTGAACGGGTAAACCGTGGAAGAGCCGACGATGCGGATCTGGTCACGCGCCTCGGCAACGCCGGCGACGCCGACGGTGGCCACGGCGGCTAGCAGGATGCTCTTCTTGATCACGAGGACCTCCAATACTGAATGGGGGAAGCCGAGCGGGTGGGCTTCTTGGGTGCGTCGTCCGGGACCAGGCCCGAACCACCGCCACCCCGAACCGCGCGATCCAGGGCGGGCAGGGAGCCGTCGAAACGCCGCCCATGTCCGGGCCGCGACCGACCTTGCGCACCCTACCCAGCGACGGCGACGCCCTTGTGACACATCCGTGAAAGTTCGATGACACCGGCTCACGTGCGATCCGGTCGAGACCGATTCCGGCCTTGGAGCAAAAATCAACCATAGAACGGCAATAATTCTATTTACAGTTTATGAGCAACATGCCTCTGGACCGCCCCGGACAAGCACAACGCCGGGGTCCGCTCCAAGGCTCCTGTCCGGAGCGCGGCGGCCCGTCTTCCGCTCACGGCAAATGTCATGGTTGAAACTCTCCATTAAGAACAAATGTCCTTATAGATTTTATAATTACAAGTCATCGCTTTTTTCGCGCATAGTCGTTAGACTGCGGTGTTCAGTAACGGGGTGGCGGCGATGGCACCCGGCGATGATCCAACCGCCGTGCGTCACGGCCCTTGGCATGCCCTCCGACCGCGCCTTCGTCTCCATTGACCTTCGTTGGGCGAAGTCTCTCCACCTCAACCCCTTGGCGCTGGACGGGCGACGGCGCGGACGGGCCAACCCCTCGACCGGGCCAGACCGACATTCGACAGCGCCTGACGGCATCGGCGGATCACCATGTCTTCCAAAAGCCGGGGATGGGCGCCCCGCGCGCCCATTTTGGTCGAGGCAGGCCATTCACAAAAAAGAATCAAAAACTCGGAGGAAAAAATGAAGTTTTCGAATCTCCCGACCAAGATAAAAATTCTCTTGGCGGCAACACCCCCCTTGGTTTTATTGATATTCTTGGGTGTGGCAACCATAATTATGCTCCAGAGCATTCTTAGCACCAATCGCTGGGTCAACCATACGCAGCAGGTCCTCGCCGAGGCGAGCGGAATCATCGCCGCCGCCGTGGACATGGAGACCGGCATGCGTGGCTACCTGCTGGCCGGCGACGATGCGTTCCTGGAACCGTACCGCGCCGGTGAGCAGATCGTGTACACGTCAAGCGCCGCCTTGCGAGAAACGGTCAGCGACAATCCCACCCAGGTCGAGCGCCTCACCGAGGTCGAGAGCGTCCTCAGGCAATGGCAGGACGATGTGGCCGACCCCGCCATCGCCTTCCGCCGACGCGTCGGAACCTCCGAGACAGACGCGGACACCATGGACGACGTGGCCCGGATGGTCGGCGAGGCGCGGGGCAAAGTGTTCTTCGACCGTTTCCGCGCCATCATGGCCGACTTCCAGACCGAGGAGCGGACCCTGATGGAGGCGCGCCAGGCCGCGAACGAGCGGACCTCCCGCGTTGCCAGGCTCCTGTCCTGGAGCCTCATGATCGGCGGCCTCGTCGCCGGCGCCGGTCTGGCCTGGTGGATCGGGGCCAGCATCGCCAGGCCCATCGTCGGCATCACCCAGGCGATGGGAACCCTGGCCGACGGGAACACCGCCGTCGGCATTCCCGGCACCGGCCGCCGCGACGAAATCGGCCGGATGGCCGACGCGGTGCAGGTGTTCAAGGACAACATGATCAAGGGCGACACCCTGGCCGCCGAAGCCGCCAAGGAGCAGGAGGAGCGCGGCCGGCGCGCGGCGACAATCGAGAAGGCGACCTCGGCCTTCGACACGTCGATCTCCGCGACCATCGAAACGCTGGCCTCGGCTGCCAGTCAACTCCAGTCGACGGCGGAGTCCCTGTCCGCGATTTCCGAGGAAACCAATCGGCAGGCCACCACCGTCGCCAGCGCCTCGGAACAGGCCACGGTCAACGTGGAGACCGTCGCCTCGGCGGCCAATCAGTTGGGCGGCTCCATCAAGGAAATCAGCCAGCAGGTCCAAAGGCAGGCGGACATGGCCGAACAAGCCTCCACGGCGGCGCAAAACACAAACGAAAAGGTGCAAAACCTGGCGGAGCGGGCCGACAGCATCGGCGAGGTGGTGAACCTGATCAACGGCATCGCCGGGCAAACGAATCTGCTGGCGCTGAACGCCACCATCGAGGCCGCCCGCGCGGGCGACGCGGGCAAGGGTTTCGCGGTCGTCGCCAGCGAGGTCAAGTCGCTGGCCAACCAGACCGCCCAGGCCACGGAGCAGATCGCCGAACAGATCAAGGCGGTCCAGGAACAGACCGGATCCACGGTCGAGGCCATCGCACTGATCAACGAGAGGATCGCCGCGATGAAGGAGGTGGCCGCCACCGTCGCCTCGGCCATCGAGGAGCAGAGCGCCGCCACGCAGGAGATCAGCCGCAACGCCCAGCAGGCCTCGGTCGGAACCCGACAGGTATCAACGTCGATCTCCAGCGTGACCCAGGCGTCGGCCGAGGCCGGCCAGGGGTCCAACAACGTCCTCGACGCGGCGCGCGCGTTGTCCCGCCAGTCCGACACCTTGTCGTCCAAGGTGAGCACGTTCACCCAGGAGGTGCGAACCGCTTAGGGCCTGTGGACACTGGGAACGCGGGGGCGCCGTCGGGCCGCGATCACCCGTCCTTGGTGATGCGGCCGACCAGGTCGGCCATGACCTCGCGCGAGCGCTCGTTGGCGATCTGGCAGGTGCCCGCGGCATGGTGTCCGCCGCCGCCGTACTCCAGCATCATCTCGCCCACGTTGGTGCGGGACGTGCGGTCGAAGATGGACTTGCCCACGGCGAACACCGTGTTCTGCCTCTTCAGGCCCCACATCACATGCATGGAAATGTTGCACTGCGGATAGAGGGCATAGACCATGAACCGGTTGCCCGCCCAGATGGTCTCCTCGCCGCGCAGGTCAAGCACCACCAGGTTGCCGTGCACCGAGCCACAGCGCTGCAACTGGTCCCGGAAGCGGTCCTGGTGCTCCAGGTAGAGGTCGGTGCGCTCCCTGACGTCGGCCAGATCCAGGATCTGATCGATGGAATGCTCAAGGCAATAGTCGATCAATTCCATCATCAAGGCGTAATTGGAGATCCGGAAGGTGCGAAATCGCCCCAGGCCGGTGCGCGCGTCCATGATAAAATTGAGAAGCTCCCATCCCTTCGGATGGAGAACCTCGTCTTTTTCGTACTGCGCGGAGTCGGCCTTGTCCACCGCCTCCATCATCTCGTCCGAGACGCGCGGGAACGCGTCGCGCCCGCCGTAGTATTCGTAGACCACGCGCGACGCCGAGGGCGCCAGCGGATCGATGACGTGATTCGGACGCCGCCCGACGCGGATGGTCTCCGACAGGTGATGGTCGAACGCCAGGTGAACGCCTGGAACGTAAGGCAGGTTGGTGGTAATGTCCCGGCCCGTGATCTCGACCTTGCCGTCCTGCATGTCCTTGGGATGGACGAACTTGATCTCGTCGATCAAGGCTCGCTCCTTCAAAAGGGCCGCGCAGACCAGGCCGTCGAAGTCACTTCGTGTCACCAGGCGAAACTTGGACTCCGCCATCGCGGACCCTCCTTATCCTCTGTCGGCAAAACCATAATCCAGGGGCGGACACCCGTGCAAGCAAGCACCAACACGCGCGTCGCCCGATGTCGGACAATCGTGCTGCTGGCGGTGGGGATGATGCTGACGGTGGCGGGATGCGGGCGGCCCTTCGTGGACAGCCGGCGCGAGGCCGGTCAGGCCAACCCCGTCGGCGCCTCCACCCTGGACCGGCCCGTCATCTGTTATGCCAAGGGCGAGACCAGCGCCGCCGAGGTTCTGGCGATGGCCGCCCGGGTGTGCGCGGAAACCGACCGGGTACCGCGGTTCGACCGCGAAGACGCCCTGCAATGCCGCCTGATGCAGCCATGGCGCGCCTTTTTCACCTGCGTGGACCCGGGTGGCGCCGGCGCCGGCACGGTCCCCCCCGACGGCACCGGCGTGGGACCCGGGGCGGGGCCCGGCCTCGGCGGCGACGGCCCGGCCGCCTGGCGGACTCCGCGCCTCGGCGTGGAGGACTGGGACGGCAGCCTCTACCCGGGCGGGACGCCCCCCACGCCGCCCCGGCTGTAAGGTCGCCGGCCAACACCCCGGCCGTGAACGCCCGGGCCGGGTCCCCAGGTCAGTCCCGCGCGCCATTCCGCCCCTCCCCGTCGGCGGTGTCCGGGTCGTTCGCGCGCGCCTTCTCCGTCCATCCCCCCTGCTCGGTCTGCTGCCAGTAGTACAGCGCGTGACCGGCCTCGCGAGCCGACCGCCAGCGCTCCCGGGCCGCCGCCACGGCCGCCGCGTCGTGACCGTCGAACAGCTCCAGCACCCGCGCCCAGGCCCCCGGATCGGCCACCACCATGCCGTCGGTCAACACCGCCAGGGTGGCGTCGTTGGGACGCTCCTCGTGATCCGTCAGCCAGATGGGCTGGCGGTCGGCGTGGCCGTCATCGACACAGCCATGGGGCAGCCAGGTGTTGGCGTCGAAGGTCCAGAGCAGGCTGTTGAGGGTCCGCACCCGTTCCAGGGACCCGGCCAGCACCACCGCGCGGGCACCGCTGCGCCAGACCCGCATCAGCAGGCGCGGCAGGGCGCGCTCCAGGGGCGACCGGGTGAGGTGATAGAAGTCCACGCGGGTCATGGGGGTCTGAAACCGGGCTCAAGCAACGAATGACGCGACGACGCGAAACGGCCCCCGAGTGTGACTCATCGGCCGCGCCCGGGTCGCCCTAAAAACGACACGATACCGCCACCCTGGACGCAACCGCGGGGACACCGGGCACGGGCCGCTCATCGAGCAAAATCACCGGCAAACAATTCGGCACGCTCGTCAAACGCGCGTCGCGGTCAATGGCAAGCAGACTGAGAAACGATGGAGACTCGCCGACCCATGGTCGCCAGACCCGCGAAGATCGTCGTGTGATTTTATCTTGCATCGACACGGATCCAATTCTATAAACACCGTTCGCAAGCCCTGAACCGCTGCGTGACCCTGGTAAGAACTGGAGCCTCCCGGTTGCATTCTTCTGGGCGATCCCATAAGCTTTAGGGCGCGTGGCGACCCTGCCCCCGACCGGGCGGGCGGCGCCCCGTCTCGGGCGCGCCGCAGTCTGTCGGTCGCCCCGGACCCCGACGTCTCGGGTCCAAGGATATCCGCCGCCCCACGCGCCCACCGGGCGTGCCCCGCTCCCGGGGGCGGCGTCGACGCCAGATGGCCTTGTCACCGGTCGTCCCTGGTCCTGACTCGTCAGGCCCGGGGTCAACGCCGCCCGAGGCCACGGGCCCTACGCCGCGACGCGGCGCCGGCGCCGTCACACCGGCCGATCGACACACCCTGTCCGTTCTTGTGTCGACCGGGGCGAACGGTCGTACACGGAGAACACAGATCCATGACACCACCGGAAACTCTCTACGACACCGACTACGAGGTCGGACAGGACAACATCCAGGCCATGGGGATGGACATCCACAACCCCGTGTTCGGGGTGTCCGCCGCCCTGATCCTGATGTTCGTCGTCGGCACCCTGATGATGCCCGAAGAGGCCAAGGTCGCCTTCGAGGGCGCCCGAACCTGGTCGATCAACACCTTCGACTGGCTGTTTCTCGGCGCCGGCAACATCTTCGTGATCTTCTGCCTGATGCTCGTCGTGCTGCCCGTGGGCAGCGTGCGCCTGGGCGGTGAGGATGCCAGGCCGGACTTCACGCTGACCTCCTGGTTCGCCATGCTGTTCGCCGCCGGCATGGGGATCGGCCTGATGTTCTGGAGCGTCGCGGAACCGGTGGCCTATTACACCGGCTGGTATCACACCCCCCTGAACGTGCTGCCGAACACGCCCGAGGCGACCGGCACCGCCATGGGCGCGACCATGTTTCACTGGGGCCTGCACCCCTGGGCCATCTACGCCGTGGTCGGCCTGTCGCTGGCCTTCTTCGCCTACAACAAGGGCCTGCCGCTGACCGTGCGCTCGGCCTTCTACCCGCTGGTGCAGGACCGGTCCTGGGGCTGGTTCGGCAACACGATCGACGTGGTCGCGGTGCTGGCCACCATCTTCGGCCTGGCCACCTCGCTGGGCCTGGGCGCCCGGCAGGCGGCCGGCGGCCTGGAGTTCCTGTTCGGCATCCCGGCCGACATCAACACCCAGATCGCCATCATCGTCGCCGTCACGTCGGTGGCCGTGATCTCGGTGGTGCGCGGCCTCGACGGCGGCGTCAAGGTGCTCAGCAATATCAACATGGTGATGGCCATCATGCTGCTGCTGTTCGTGTTCCTCACCGGGTCCACGCTCGCCCTGGTCAACGGCCTGTGGTCGACGACCGTCGCCTATGTCCAGACGATCGTCCCCCTGAGCCTGTGGTTCGGCCGCGAGGACGAAGCCTTCATGCACGGCTGGACGGTGTTCTACTGGGCCTGGTGGATCTCCTGGTCGCCGTTCGTCGGCATGTTCATCGCCCGGGTCTCCCGGGGCCGCACCGTGCGTCAGTTCATCGTCGCCGTGCTGCTGGTGCCCACCCTGGTCACCATCGTCTGGATGACCGTGTTCGGCGGAAGCGGCCTGGAGCAGGTTCAGCAAGGCATCGGCGCCCTGGCCAACGGCCTCGGCAACGACGAATCCCAGGCCATGTTCCAGATGCTGGCGTCGCTGCCGCTGGCCTCGATCACGTCGTTCGTGGCCATCTGCCTGGTGCTGGTGTTCTTCATCACGTCGTCGGATTCCGGCTCGCTGGTGATCGACAGCATCACCGCCGGCGGCAAGCTGGACGCGCCGGTGCCGCAGCGCATCTTCTGGGCGGTGATGGAAGGCGTGATCGCCGCCGTGCTGCTGTTCGTGGGCGGCGCGAGCGCGCTCAAGGCCCTGCAGGCGGCGTCCGTGACCGTGGGCCTGCCCTTCACGCTGGTCCTGCTGGCCATGTGCGTGACCCTATACCTGGGCCTGTCGCACGAGCGCAAGTACGTGATCGGCAAGGGCTGAGGCCGGCCCGGCCCTGGTCCCGACGCGTCAGGACCAGGGACCCGGGGGGCCAAGGAGAGCCCAGGGGCAGGGGGACCCCAGGGCCCCGCGCCGCGTCGGCGTCAGAACCGCTCGCGGCGCAGCACCTGGACGTCGTAGGCGCAGATGACCCCGCGCCATGTCTGGATGATCGCCGCGATGCCCTCCATGATGGCGTCGGCCCGCTCGTCAGAGGTGATCACCACCACCTGCACCATGGTCTGGGCATCCACCGGCACGCCGTCTTGCCAACCGCCCTCCTGGCCATGACCCTCCAGGGTCGGCAGCACGGTGTAGCCGGTCGCCCCGCTCTGACGAATGACCGCCAGCGCGCGGCGCAACAGCGGCCGCTCGATGAACATTTCCACTTTCTTGCGCGTGAACGTTTCCATGGCGTCGGTCTCCGTTCATCCGGCGATGGCCAGGGCGATGTAATGGTACGCTGGGATCCCGATCGCCAGGTTGAACGGGAACGTGACGCCCAGCGACAGCGTCAGATAGAGCGCGGGGTTGGCGCGGGGCAGCGCCAGCCGCATGGCCGCCGGCACGGCGATATAGGACGCGCTGGCCGCCAGCACCATGAGCAGCGCCACCCCCCCCGGCGACAGCCCCACCAGCCAGCCCGCCGCCAGCCCGGCCGCGGCCCCGATCACCGGCATGTACAGGCCGAAGCCGATGACCGCCGGCGACATGCCCCGGGCCTCGCGGAAGCGGCGCGCGGTCACCAAGCCCATGTCCAGCAGGAAGAAGCACAGAACGCCGGTGAACGGGCCGACGATGAATGGCGCCAGCGCCAGCTTGCCGTCGGGACCGGTGATCCAGCCGATGAAGAAGGCGCCCACCAGCACGACCACGCTGCCGTTGAGGAAGATCTCGCGCCACAGGTCGCCGTCTCCGTGGTCGTCCGTCCGGCCCTTGGCCACCGCGCCGCGGTTGGCCAGCCACAGCCCCACCAGGATGGCCGGCGTCTCCATGACCGCCGCCGTGGCCACCATGAAACCCTCGGCGCCGGTGCCCATGCGCTCCAGCATCAGGGTCGCGGTGACGAAGGTCACCAGGCTGATGGATCCGTAGTGCGCCGCCACGGCGGCCGCGTCGTGCCGTTCCAGGCGGGTGGTGGCGCGCAGGCAGCCGAACGCCACCAGGGGCATCACCGCGCTGAGGACGAACCCGGCCGCCAGCGTGGCCAGCAGCAGGGTCGACAGGCCGTGCTCGGCCATCACCGCGCCGCCCTTGAAGCCGATGGCCAGCATCAGGTAGAGCGACAGTCCCTTGGCGATCGGGTCGGGAATGGTCAGGTCGGAGCGGGCGAAACCGGCCGCCAGCCCGAGGGCGAAGAACAACACTGGCGCGGACAAGAGGTTTCCAACGGCCAGCGAGAGCAGATCGGTCATTGGTGAACATCCTCGGCGTCGTGGGAAAGCGGGAAGAAGCGCCGACGCTCCCCGGCAGGATCGCGCCGGCCCGGATCGTTAACCGGCGCTGGCGGGTGGCTCCTCACCGAGGACCCCCCAAAGCTCGCGCCACTCGCGCGGCGAGAGGCCGCTGTCCGCCTGGACCACGGCCTCGCCCGCCAGGGCCTTGCGCACCACCGCCAGGGCCGGGCGCGACAGCACCAGGCCACCCACCCGGTAGTCCTGGAACGCCTCGGCGGTCAGCGGCACCCAACGCTCCAGAAGATCGCTCATCACCTGCGCGTAAACGCGGATCTCATATTGGGCGTGATCGTCGGCGCGCAACGACACGAAGTGCAGGAAGTTGTGCAGATCGATCTTCCAGTACCACTGCGTATAGGTGTTGAGGGTGAGGTTCATGCGCGCCAGTTCCCGCGCCAGCCCCTGGCGCGCCGGATCGTGGTCCGGTCCCTCGGCGTTCAGCATGCGGTCGTAGTTGGCATGGCAGCGCAGCGCATCCCCGCGCAGGATGTCCAGCACCTCGGCCGCTTCGTCGCCCGTCAACACCCCCTCGCGCCCCTGGCGATTGTCCGAGGATTGCGCCGCCAGGTGTTCCGGCGCGGGGATGTAGAACTCCCGATCCAGAACCGAGTAACGCGCCGAGTACTCGTTGACGTTCGCGGTGCGGTGGCGGATCCACTGCCGGGCCACGAAGATCGGCAGCTTCACGTGCAGCTTGATTTCCGCCATCTCGAACGGCGTGGTGTGACGGTGACGCATGAGGTAGCGAATCAGGCCCCGGTCCTCGCGCACCTGGCGGGTGCCGCGCCCGTACGAGACCCGCGCCGCCTGGACGATGGCGCCATCGTCGCCCATGTAGTCCACCACCCGGATGAACCCCCGGTCCAGCACCGGAAACGGCACATGGAGAATGTCCTCCATGGCCTGTACGGTGGCGCGGCGCGTGGCGCTGGTGGTGGCGCGCAAGGCCTCGATCTCGGCCAGCAGGGCGGGGTCGAGGACGGCGGCGGTGGTGGACTCGGGCATGGGCTGGGAATCCGGGCAAGGCGTGTGACACGGACGCGCACCATAGCCCGGCTCGCCGCCGCACAGAAGAGACCTGTCGGGGGCGCGCGGCCAGCGGAGAAGCGCCGCCGCGGGGCGCGCCCCGCCCCCCTCACCGCCGGTCGGGGGGCGCCAGTTCCGTGGTCAGGCGGAAGCTGGTGACCACCTGATCCAGCTGGAAATGCGGCTTCAGGTGGGTGACACAGGCGAACGCGCCGGGCTTGCCGGGCACCTCGCGCACCCGCACGCTGGCCTCGCGCAAGGGATAGCGGGCCTTCTGGTCCAGGCTGGCGTCGTCGTTGCCCAGGCAATAGCCCATCAGCCAGTCCTGAAGGAAGCGCTCGCAGTCTTCCGGCGTGGTGAAGGAGCCCACCCGGTCGCGACCGATCACCTTGATGAAATGCGAAAAGCGGCTGACACAGAAGATGTATTGCAGCATGGACGACAGCCGGTGGTTCATGGTCGCCACCAGGGTTTCCATGGGGTCCACGGCGCGGGTCGAAGCATTGCCGTAAAACACCGAATAGCGGGTGAACCGCGCCGGCAGCAGCGGGATCAACCCCAGGTCCGTCAGCACGTTTTCCTGGCGATCGGCGATGCTGACCTCCAGAGACGGGCGGAGGGCGATGCCCGGCGCGTCGGTGCGGAACGCGGGCGTGGGCAGGCCGGTGACCAGGCCGCCGGCGATCTCGTCACGACGGGAGCCGCGGATGTCGGCGAACCATCCGTACGAGTCGAAGGCGCGGATCAGGACGGCGGCGAAGGCGAAGCCGGGATGTCCCCACAGGTGGTCCCGCGCGCGCAGGCCGCGCCGCCCCTCGGCATAGCGGAAGCCGTCGGCCCGTGTGCCGTCGTCGCGCCAGGGCTCGCGCATCAGGATGCGCGGCAGGCAGACACCGACGAACCGGCTGTCCTCGGTGCGCTGGAAGGCGCGCCAACGGGCGTAGTCCGCGCCCCCGAACGGACGGGCGATGTCGATGGGCTGAGCGAGGTCGGAATAGTCCTCCAGCCCCAGTAGCGCCGGCCGGGCGGCCAGGATGACCGGCGCGAAGGCCGCCGCCGCCACCTGGGACAGGGCCTTGAGGACACTGACGTCGTCGTGGGGGTGGTCGCGCGTGGGGCGGTGCTGGACGGCGTGCAGGATCAGCAGCAGGCCGAAGGGCTTGCCGCCGGGCATGCCGAATTCCTGGTTGTATATCTTGTCGAACAGAGCGCTTTGATCGAACTCGATGGCCCGTTCCAGGTCGCGGGCGATCTCGGTCCAGCGGCAGGGCAGCAGCCGGAGGACGACCTGTTCGCGCCCGTCGGCCTGTTCGGCCAGGTAGCGCAGGCCGCGCCACGCCGCCTCCAGGGACTGGACCCGGGGATGATGCAGGATGGCGTCCACCTGGTCGCTCAACAGGCCGTCCAGGGCGGCGATGTCGCGATCCAGGGCCGAGCGGATGGCGGCGGCGCCCCCGGCCCGCACGGCATGGAAGAGCGCCCCCCCGAACCAGCGCAGCAGGCCCATGCCGACGTCGTCGGCGGCCAGGAACCGGTCCAGCGGGTCGGGGTCGGCGCGTCCGAGGGCCTGGTCCACCACCGTGCGGCGCAGCGGCTCCAGGCCGCCCACGGGGGGGCCGTCGAGCAGCGCGTCCAGGGCCGGCAGGCGCGGACGCGGCGGGGCCGGCCGGTCCGGGTCGGTCACGGCCGGCGTGGCCCGCGCCCGGGCGGCGGTGGCCGGCACGATGGCGTCGGGGTCATCGGGCGGCGCGGCCGTATCCGGATCCGGCGGCGCGGTCAGGTCAAAGGCGGAGGGCTGCGGCGTGTCCGGGGGACGCCGCGTGACCACCACGGTGTCCTCGTCGCCCCGGGTGGTGAAGCGGGTGTCGTCCGGATCGGGTGTCTGCTCACTCATCCGGCCGGATCCCATGGTGCGGGGTGACGCGCTCCGGCCCATCCCGGCGCCTCCGGGACGGGCCGACCCCCATGGGCCGGCCCGCCGCCGATCAAGGCCCCCTCAAGGCCCATCATCACCCCATCTGCGGAATGCGGGCCACCATGCGCATGGAGGTGGTCAGTTCCTCCATCTGCAACCATGGCCGCATCCAGGCCACGGCGTTGTAGCTGCCCGGCGCGCCCGGGATCTCGCGCACCTGAACCTTGGCCTCGGCGAGCGGATAGCGGGCCTTCATGTCCTGCCCGGCCGTCGCGTCGCCGTTGACGTAGTTGGAGATCCAGCGGTTCAGCCAGGCCTCGCAGTCCGACGCCTCCATGAAGGACCCGATCTTGTCGCGCGCCATCACCTTCAGGTAATGGGCGAAGCGCGAGGTGGCCATGATGTAGGGCAGGCGGGCCGAGATGGCGGCGTTGGCCGTGGCCTCCGGCCGGTCGTACTTCTTCGGCTTCTGGGTGGTCTGGGCGCCGAAGAAGACGGCATAGTCCGTGCTCTTGTAGTGGCACAACGGCAGGAAGCCCAGCTTGGACAGCTCCGCCTCGCGCCGGTCGGTGATGCCGATCTCGGTCGGGCATTGCTGGTCCACGTCGCCGTCGTCGGAGACGAAGGTGTAGCTGGGCAGGTTGGTGACCTTGCCGCCGCCCTCGGCGCCGCGAATGGCGGTGCACCAGCCGTACTGGGCGAAGGCGTCGGTCAGACGGGCGCCCATGACGTAGGCCGAGTTCATCCAGCAGAACTGATCGTTCTTCATGGGCAGGGTCTTCAGGGAGTTCGGATCCAGGGGCGCTTCCTCGTAGCCGAATTCCTCGATCGCCTTGGTGGCCCCGCCGTAGGGCAGGCGCGCGAGCGTACGCGGCAGGGTCATGGTCACGAAGCGGCTGTCCTCGCTTTCGCGGAAGCTGCGCCACTTGGCGTATTCGATGCTCTCGAAGATCTTTTCCATGTCGCGCGGCTTCGACATGTCCTCGTAGGACTCGAAGCCGAACATGCCCGGGGCGGCGGCGGAGATGAACGGCGCGAAGGCCGCCGCCGACACGTTGGAGATGTTGGTGAGCATCTCCAGGTCCTCGGGGTGGTTGGTGAATTCGTAGTCACCGATGAGCGCGCCATAGGGTTCGCCGCCCGGGGTCCCGAACTCGTTTTCGTAGATCTTCTTGAACAACTGGCTTTGGTCGAACTCGACGGCCCGCGACAGATCCTTGGCCAGATCCTTCTTGGGCGCGTTCATCACGCGGAGCTTGAGCTGCGCGCTGGTTTCCGAGTTCATGACCAGGTAATGCAGCCCGCGCCAGGTGCCTTCCAGCTTGGCGAACTTGGGATGCTGCATGACCGCCGCCAGTTGCCGCGACATCTTCTGGTCGATGGCGGCGATGGCCTTGTTGATGGTCTGCGCCAGATTCTTGTCGAAGGTCACCGTGCCGGCCAGGGCCTGTTCGGTCAGGGTCTTGAGCAGCTCCTGGGCGCGATCGGGTTCGGTCTGGCGCGTGGCGGCGATGGCCTGGTCCAGCAGGGAGAGGCTGTCCGCCTCGGCGGTTTCGGTGGCCCCGGCGGCGCCGGCGGCTTGGGTCTCTGTATCCGCTGCCAAGATCAGTCCTCCTTCTTCGCCGCGTCGCCGCCGCCGGCCTCAAGGCCCAGGTCGGCCTTCAGCTTGTCGAGATCCTCGCTGTTCTGGAGCACCCGCTCCAGCAGCGCCTCCAGGTCCTCGGAGCGGTCCACCTTGCTCAGCAGATCGCGGAGCTGGTTGCGCGTCTCCAGCATCTTGCGCAACGGGTCCACCTGGTTGACCACGGCGCCGGGCTCGAAGTCCTCGATGCGGTTGAACTTCAGGTCCATGGCCATTTCGCTGCCGTCGTCGGCCAGGGTATTCTCGACCTTGAACTTCAGGCCCGGCGTCATGCGTGTCATCACGTCGTTGAAGTTGTCGCGGTCGATCTGGATGAACTTGCGATCCTTCATGGGTTTCAGCGGTTCCGTGGGATCTCCGGAGAAGTCTCCCAGAACGCCCACCACAAAGGGCAGTTCCTTCTGCACCATGGCCCCCTCGGTCTCCACCTCGTAGGAGATGTGGACCCGGGGTTTGCGAACCCGGTTCAGCTTGTCATGGACACTGGCCATCCTTGGCACTCCCCATCTTGGTTAGAGTCTTGTCTTTGGCCCCCCGTGCCGGACCACGCCGGCGCGCGCCCCGGTCCGGCCCCTTGTGCCACCGGCCAGGGCGACCGACCGTTGCGGCGTCCGAGGCTGGCCCACGGTCTCGCCGAGAGCGACCATCCCAACGCGGCGTGTGTCCCCGGAACGCCCCTACCAGCCCGACGACGAATCGGACGCCTGCTCCGGCGGCTTCAGGCCGGCGGTGACGTAGAACAGCTTGCGCGCCTCCTCGTCCTTGATCAGTTCCTCCAGCAACTCCGGCAACGGCATGCGCCCCCGCCGCACCAGTTCCTCCAGCGTGTAGGACAGCGGCGAATGGGGTTCGGTCTCCCGGAAGAACTTGGCGATCTTCAGCAGTTCGCGGAACGCGTCGTCGCGGGAGGCGATGGCCCCCGACTGCACCGCCGGCCGCGACACCGTGATGGTGCCGGCCGTCGCCTCCGTCACGGCGCCGTCCTCGGCGGGGGTGGCGACCGCGTCCGAGGCCGGCGTGCCCTCCCCGGACGCCGCCATCGCGTCGCGCCCCAGGTAGGACAGCGTATCCTTGACGGTCTCCAGGACGGACCGGATGGTGCCCCCGGGCGGCGCCTCGGCCCCGGCCTTGTCGTCCAGGGCGGCGATCATGGCGGCGTAGGCGTCCTGGGCCTCGTTCAGATCGGCCATGGTGGTGACGATCAGGTCGGCGGGCGTATCGGCGGCCGCCGCCTCGATGCGGTCCATGGTGACCGCGCCGTCCTCGATCCGGCGCTGGCGGCGTTCCTCGTCGGCGACCTTGGCCAGTTCGCTCGCCTGTTCGAAGTGCCAGTGCGCCAGGATCTCGCCGTTGCCGGCCACCAGCGGAACCTTGCGCAGCGGCATGACGAGGGTCCCGTCGGCCCCCTCGCCGTTCAGGCCGGCCAGGGCCGCGAGGCGCATTTCCAGGCCGTCCTCGTCGGGCATGGGGTGCAGGTCGTCCCAGTAGCGGTCCACCAGGCCGGTCACCAGCGCGCAACCGTCGCGCAGCCCGGCGAACCCCTGGCCGCGCACCAGGGCCTCGATCAGCCAGGCGCAGACCTCCAGATCCTTGGTGCGGGTGGTCAGCACCTCGGGCGCCAGCGTCAGGATGTCGCGCCACTCCCGCGCCAGACTGGAGGACTCGTCCTCACCCGCGTCGACCACCTGACGTTCGGCGGCGCGGGCGGCGTTGCGGGCGTCCTTGAGGGCATAGTAGGGCGACGTCGGCGAGGCATCCTCGCGAATGTCCGTCCCCGTGGGCTGGTCCTCGGCGATCGGGGCCAGCAGGGTCTCCAGGTCAAGCACCGGCGGCGAACTCATGGCGGCGGCGATCCTTGAGGCTGCCATGGAGACGCGTCCGTTTCGGGGCGTCCATGGGGGGCGTCCGGGGCGGGTGCCAGCGGCGAGGCCGGGTGCACGCGATCATGCTAACCCGACTTGGCGACTCCACCAAGACCTCCGCGCACCGAAACGATATGAAAACCGCGCCATCCTTCGCACCGGTCGCCGACGCCGGGATCCCGGCATCGCGGCGGAGCTCAGTGCACCACGCGCAGGTGCCGGCCGTCGGGGGCGACCGTGACCGACCGCTCGGGCGGAAACAGCAGACGAGCCATGGTGCCGGCGCCGGGGCGGCTGTCGTAGCGCAGTTCCCCCCCATGCAGGGCGATCATCTCGCGCACCAGGGTTACCCCCAGACCGAAGCCGCCGGAGTCACGGGCGACGAGAGGACTGGCCTGGTAGAAGGGCTCGCCGAGGTGGGCCAGTTGGTCCTCGGTCATGCCCATGCCGGTGTCGGCCACCACGACCTCGCTGGCGCCGCTCTCCAGCCGACCCACAGCGACCCGCACCGATCCGCCCGGCGAGAACCGAACGGCGTTGGAGACCAGGCTCTCCACCATGCGCTGCACCAGCCCCGCGTCGGCGCGCACGATCACCGGCGCGGCCGGCGGCTCCATGTCCACGCGGGCGTCGATCGCCACCGCGCCGGGACGGGCCAGCGCCACGCGGTGGGCCGCGACGGCGCCCAGGTCCACCTCCGTCTCGGTCAGGATCATGCGCCCGGATTCCACCTGGGCCATGTCCATGACACCCGAGATCAGGGTCAGCAGCGACTGCCCGGCGCTCTGGATGTCACGGGCGTAGCCCTGGTACTGGGATGCCCCCAGCGGGCCGAACACCTCTTCGTCCATCATCTGCGAAAAGCCGATGATCGCGTTCAGCGGTGTTCGCAGTTCGTGACTCATGGTCGCCAGGAAGCGGGACTTGGCGGCGCTGGCGCTGGCGATGGCCGCCGCCGCGCGGGCAAGTTGGTCGGCGCGCCGGCGGGCCGCCGTAACGTCGCGGACCACCATCACGGCCCCTCCGGTCGAGAATGGCGCCAGCCGGGCCTGGAACCAGCGATGGCCCACCTCGGGCAGCGTCAGGTCGTAGTCCAGGGTCTGGATGTCGCCGGTGTCCGCCACCAGCGCCAGGGAGACCCGCAGGCGCACGGCGATGTCTTCCGGCAACACCTCCTCGATCACCTGGCCGAGCATGTCCTCGACCGGCATTCCGGCCAGACCGCCGGGGTCGTGGCCGCTCACGTAGCGGCCATCGGCGTCCAGCCGCAGCACCATGTCCGGCAGCACGCGCAGGATGGCGGCGGCCTCGGCGTCGGCGCTGCGCCGCCGCTCGCGTTCCCGCCGCAGGTCCTGGTGACGCCGGGTCGCCACGCGGTGCAGATTTCGCTGCCGGCGGACCAGGACCGCGACCACGGTCCCGAACAGCAGCAGGCCGGCCCCGCCGGCGAGCAGCACCGGCAGAAGCGGCACGCCCGGATCCGCGTGCACCGGCGGCAGCCAGCGCGCGTTCAAGCGCCGCAGGGTACCGTCGGCCAGCACCACCGCCAGGCCGTCGTTGAGGCGCGCCAGCAGGGCGTAATCGCCCTTGCGCACCGCCATCGCGTAGTCGAGCGCGAAGTCCTCCAGCACCAGATCGGCCGGCCGGATGACCTCGGACAGGCCCAGCCGGCGCGCCAGCATCACGCCTTGCAGCCGGGGCGCCACCACCGCGTCGCAGCGGCGCTCGGCCAGGCACCGGAAGGCCCCCTCCAGGCCCGGAAAGGGCACCAGGGCCGTGCTCCAGGCGCGGCCCCGCGCGCGATCGTGCACGATCTCCTCGCGCATCACGCCGATGCGCAGGCCGGCCAGATCCGCCTCGCCGCGCAGCGCCGGGCCACCATCGGCCACGAACACCGCGCCCTGGCCGGTGGCCACGGGGATGGTGAAGTCCAGGTAGGTCGCGCGGGTCGGAGAGATGCCGACGACCGGCAGCACGTCCAGGCGCCCGGCCCGCATGTCGCGCAGCAGGGCATGCCAGGGACGGGTCCGGATCGCGACCTCCCGGTCCATCACGCCGGACACCGCGTCCACCAGATCCATCGCGAACCCGGCCGGCTGGTCGTGGCCGTCCAGGACGGTGAACGGGGGATAGTCGGGCGCGATGCCGACCCGCAGCGGTTCGGCCGCGGCCGCGAGGGCGGCCCCCTGGTCCGTCCCCGGGACCGGTTCGCACACCATGAAGGCCGCGACCGCGCCCATCACGGCCAGCGGCGCCCGTTTCCTCACGAACCACGCCAGCGGCTCGCCCGAACCGGCGCGCCGGCCGACGCGCCCCCGTGTCGCCGGCGAACCGGCCCGGAGGCCCGCCGGACCACTCGACCGGACGGGCTGGGATGATGAGGCGCACACGGGCGCTGGCTCCAACATTCCGGGATCGTGAGCCACCCTATGGGGTGCAAACGGTCCGGAGCGACCGAAGGGTCGATGGTAGCGCCATCGTCAAAAGCGAGCAACCGACCCGATCCCCTCCCAGCGGTTCTCATGGCGGCCGCCGCGGGCTCGGACGATGGGGTGGGGTGGGGTGGCGTGACCCATCGTCCACGGTGCCGTCCGGACTCCCTCCCGTATTAAAGTCAAGAAAGCCCGGTTCGCCACTTTGGCGAGCATCGCTCTTGTGTGACGATCCCGTCTGGTTCCGGGCGCCGATCGCAGCCTGCCGGGACACAGAGGCCGCCCGAGACCGACTGCTCCTCTCCAGCCCGGCGACCGCTCAGGTAAATCGGATGGTCGGCCCCTGGTCGGCCGCCGCGGCCGGCGCCTCCAGCGCCTCGGCCACGCGCGCGGCGATGGCGCGATAGGCGGCCGCGTGCGGCCCGTCGGGCTCGGCGACGACGATGGGGCGCCCGGCGTCGGACTGTACGCGAATCCGCATGTCCAGGGGGATGTCGCCCAGGAAGGGACAGTCCATCTCCTCGGCGGTGCGCCGCGCCCCGCCGTGGGCGAACACCTCCTCCCGGTGGCCGCAGTTGGGACAGACGTAATAGCTCATGTTCTCGATCAGCCCGAGGATCGGCACGTTCACCCGCCGGAACATGGCCAGCCCCTTGCGGGCGTCCAGCAGCGCGATGTCCTGCGGGGTCGAGACGATGACGGCGCCAGCCAGGGTCACCCGCTGGCTCATGGTCAACTGGGTGTCGCCCGTGCCGGGCGGCATGTCCACGACCATCACATCCAGGTCCCCCCAGTCGACGTCCCGCAACAACTGCTCCAGCGCCCCCATGACCATGGGGCCGCGCCAGACCACGGGCTCGTCTTCCTCCACCAGGAAGCCGATGGACATCACCGCCAGGCCGTGCGCCCGCAACGGCTGCAGGCGATCCTTGACGACCTCCGGCCGCTCGCCCGCCAGACCGAGCATGCGCGGGATGGAGGGTCCAAAGATATCGGCGTCGAACAGCCCCACGCGCAAGCCCTGGCCGGCCAGGCCCAGGGCCAGGTTGACGGCGGTGGTGGACTTGCCCACGCCGCCCTTGCCCGAGGCCACGGCGATGATGTGCCGCACCCCCGGGGGGGCGATGCCGGTGCCCTTGCCGCCGCCGCCGTGGCCCTGACCTTGACCGTGATTGGGGCCGTGACCGCCGCGCCCGGCCGGGGCCGCCGCCGGACGCTGGGCGGTCAACACCACCGTGCAGGCGTTCACGCCCGGCAGGGCGCTCAACCGGGCCTCGGCCTCGCGCCGCAGCGGCTCCAGTTGCGGTCCGAGGTCCGGCGGCACGTCCAGGGCGACGGTGACGGCGCCGTCGGCCAGCGACAGCCCCGCGACCCACCCCTGGGAGACGGGATCCCCCCCGGTCTTGGGGTCGCGTAGACCACGCAGCGTCTCCAGAACGGACTCCTGGGTCACGCTGTCCTTGGACAGGTCATCCTTGGAAGGGGGGGCCATGCTTGCAAAACTCCTGTGGTGTTCCGATATGCCGGGGGTCCGCCGATCGCGCGGAGCGCCCGGGGGGATCGACGCTCGCGAAGGTCCCGTCCGCGCGCCTCCCCCCCACGTTGCTCCGGTCTGGCGCTTGCCGTATAAGGGCCAACGATCTTCTGGACATCAGCGGGAGAGCCGGTCGGCCCAACGGCGTCCTCGGCGCGAGGCGGCGGGCGGGGCGCAGAGGGTAGGCGTCCGGCGGCTCCCTTGCCAAGGCACTTAGAAGCGGAAGGACGGTCTTCAATGGCATGGAACCCGCAAGGCGGAGGCGGAGGCGGAGGTCCCTGGGGTGGTGGCGGCGGCAATGGGGGCGGCGGCCCCTGGGGCCGTGGGACCGGCCCCACTGGCGGTGGTCCGCGCCCCCCACCCCCCGACCTGGAGGATATGCTCCGGCGCGGCCAGGAGCGCATGCGCCACATCATGCCCAAGAACCTGGGCCCCAAGGCGCTCGGCTTGATCGCCGTGGTGCTTTTGATGTTGTGGGGCCTGACCGGGTTTTACCGGGTCCAGGTGGATGAACAGGGCGTGGTGCTCCGGTTCGGTCAGTACGTATACGATACCGGCCCCGGTCTGCACTACCACCTGCCCTATCCGATCGAAACCGTGATCAAGCCCAAGGTCACGCGAGAGAACCGCATCGTCCTCGGTTTCCGTCAGGTCGGTGGCACCAGCGACGCGCGACGCGACGTGGCCGCCGAAAGCCTGATGCTGACGGGCGACGAGAACATCATCGACATCGACTTCTCGGTGGTCTGGGTGATCAATGACGCGCCCGACTTCCTGTTCAACCTGCGCGACCCGCAACTCGCCGTGCAGATGGCCGCCGAGAGCGCCATGCGCGAGGTCATCGGCCAGACGCCCATCCAGGTGGCGCTGACCGAAGGCCGTCAGGAGATCGAGATCCGCACCAAGGATATGCTCCAGTCCCTGCTCGACGAGTACAAGGCCGGCATCGCCGTCCGCCGCGTGCAGTTGCTGAAGGCCGACCCGCCCGCCGAGGTGGTGGACGCCTTCAACGATGTGCAGCGGGCCCGCGCCGACCGCGAGCGCCTGCGCAACAACGCCGAAGCCTACCGCAACGCCATCATTCCGGAAGCACGCGGCCAGGGCGAACAGCTTCTTCAGGAGGCCGAGGCGTATCGCGAGGAGATCGTCAACCGCGCCGAGGGTGACGCGTCCCGCTTCGACGCCGTCTATCAGGCCTACAGCGCCGCCAAGGACGTGACGACGCAGCGGATCTATCTGGAGACCATGGAAGAGGTCCTGGGCAACGTGAACAAGGTGATCCTGGGCACCGAGGGCGGCCCCGGCGTGGTGCCCTACCTGCCGTTGCCGGAGGTGCAGCGGCGCCTGACCGAGGGATCGACCGCCGGTCGTGACGGCGCGCAGGGGCGGACGTCCACGCCCGGCGTGTCGACGAACGCCCAGGGGAGGGCCAGCCAATGAACAAGATCATTCTCATCGGCGTGGCCGTCGCCGTCTTCCTCCTGGCCATCGTCGCCGCCAGTGCGCTGTTCGTGGTCCGCGAGACCGAACAGGTCATCGTCATGCAGTTCGGCAATCCGCAGCGGGTCGTCGACACGCCGGGCCTGAGCTGGAAGCTGCCGTTCATCCAGAACGTGGTGGTGTACGAAAAGCGCGTCCTGGGCTCCGACCCCCCGGGTGAGGAGGTCATCCTGGCCGACCAGAAGCGCGTGGTGGTGGACACCTATACCCGCTGGCGCATCAGCGATCCGGTGCGCTTCTATCAGGCGGTCAATAGGGAGGTGAACGCCCAGCAACGCCTGTCCGACATCATCATCTCGGCGCTGCGCCGGGTGCTCGGCAACTACACCCTGACGCAGTTGCTGTCCGAGCAGCGCACCGAGTTGATGGCCCAGATCCGCGCCCAGGTGGACGGGGAGGCAGCGTCCCTGGGCATCGCCGTGACCGACGTCCGCATCCGGCGCGCCGACCTGCCCACCCAGACCAGCCAGGCGATTTACGAGCGCATCCGCTCCGAACGCGAGCGCGAGGCCCGCGAGGCCCGCGCCCAGGGTGGAGAACTGGCGCAGCAGATCCGCGCCCGCGCGGAGCGCGAAAGAACGGTGATCATCGCCGAGGCCGAGAACCGCGCCCAGACCATTCGGGGTCAGGGCGACGCCGAGGCCATCCGCATCTATGCCGAGTCGTTCGGCCGTGATCCGCAGTTCTTCGCCTTCTACCGGTCCATGGAAGCCTACCGGAAGTCCCTGGCGGACGGCAGCACCACCATGGTGCTGTCCCCGGACAGCGACTTCTTCCGCTTCTTCGGCGACATGTCGGGGATCGATATCACGCCGGCCTCGGAGACCCAGTCCGGCGCGCGGTAACGCGCGAACCGGCGGGCATGGTCTGTCCCATGCGGCGGGGCGTCCCTTCGGGCGCCCCGTTTCGCATGCTCCCGACGCCCCGGACCGGCCGACCGGCCGTGCCGTCCCGGCGCGCCAGGGGACTCGCATTTGAGAAATCGGGGTGGCGGTCGAGCGTGACATGGAGTCTGTAGGGGACGCCCTTGCCTCAGGCGGGAGGCCCCATGTCCTGGTTCCTTGAAGCGTTGGGCGACGTCCCCGACCCACGGGCGCCCGATGCCCGGCACGATCTTCTTGAGATTCTGACGATGGCGCTGGTGGCCTCGATCTGCGGCGCCGAGGACTGCTCGGATTTCGAGGATTTCGCGATCGATCGCGAGGCTCTGTTTGGCGAGGTTCTGACGTTGAAGCACGGGGTGCCGAGCCACGACACCTTCTCGCGGGTCTTCCGACGTCTGGACCCGCGGGCCTTCTCGGCGGCGTTCGCCCGGTTCTTGGACGATCTTGGGGCGGGCGGCGCCAGCGAGATCGTGGCGGCGCGGGCGGTGCCGGAGTGTCTTGATCTCAGCGGGCAACTGGTGACGGCCGACGCCCTCCACTGCCAGGGCGAGACGGCCCGGATCGTCCTGGAGCGCGGTGGCGACTATCTGGTCCGGCTGAAGTCCAACCGGCCCGCCCTGCACGAGATGGTCGCCGGGTCCTTCGCCGCGCCCGACGTGGCGGCCGATCTGCCGGGGGCCGAGACCACGGATCTGCCGGGGGCCGAGACCACGGACGCCCATCATGGTCACGTCGAGGTCCGCAAGGCCGCGCCGAAGCTCGCCGAGTGGCTGGAGGCGAACGTCCCCGAGGGCCTCGCCGTCTTCACCCTGCCGAAGCCGCACCGCCGCCGCATGCGGACATCGAACCCAATCGAGCGGGCCGTGCAGCAGGAGATCAAGCGCCGGACCAAGAAGGTCCGCGTCTTCCCAAACGAGGCCTCACTGCTGCGCCTCGTCACCGCCGTCCTGGCCGAGATCGACGAGGACTGGGCCACCACCGACCGCGTCTACATCAACATGGAAAACCGGGATGACTGAGGGACCTCAGGCCGAATTTCCATCCTTCAGGTTGCTCAATCGCGATAGCCCTGGCGATCATCGGCGCATGCGTTGACTGAGGCTCGTGAGAGACCCTAAACACGACCATCGATCATGCCCTGCTGCCGGTCGTTTCATCCGTGCCCCTTTTTTTCGGGAGTTTCCCCAATATGGCCGAACCTGAGACCCCGACCGCCGCCCTGGACGGGCTTGCGCTGGACGATGTCAAGGCCGGCGGCAAGGTGGCCCTGGCCCGCGCCCTGGCGACCCTGGAGAGTCAGCCGGACAGCGCCCCCACCGCCGACCTGCTGAGCGCCGCGCACGCCGCGCCCCGCGCCCATGTGGTGGGCATCACCGGTCCGCCGGGGGTGGGCAAGTCCACCCTGGTCAACAGCCTGATCGCCGCCTGGCGCGGGCGCGGGCAGACCGTGGGGGTGATCGCCGTCGATCCCTCGTCGCGGCGCACCGGCGGCGCGCTACTGGGCGACCGCACGCGGCTGCGCAACGACCCCGACGACCAGGGGGTGTTCGTGCGCTCCATGGCGGCGCGCGACCATCTGGGCGGGCTGGCCGGCCTGACCACGGCGGCCATGGTGCTCATGCGGGCGCTCTACGACGTGGTGCTGATCGAGTCGGTGGGCGTCGGCCAGTCGGAAACCGAGATCGTGGGCGTGGCGGACACCGTGGTGTTCTGCGTCCAGCCCGGGTCCGGCGACAGCCTGCAGTTCATGAAGGCCGGCATCTCGGAGATTCCGCACATCGTGGTGGTCACCAAGGCCGACATGGGACCCGCCGCCGAGCGCGCCCGGGGCGACGTGACCGGGGCGCTGAGCCTGGCGGTGGCCTGGAGCGACTGGGACATTCCGGTGCTGACGGTCTCGGCCAGCCGCCAGCAGGGCCTGGAGGAGATGATGGGGGCCGTCGACGCCCACGCCGCGTGGCTGGATACGGAGGACCGCCGGACCGACCTCCGTCAGGCCCAGGCCGAGGGCTGGCTTCTGGAATTCGTGCGCGAACGCTTCGGCCGCGACGGCGCGCGCCGGGCCGGCGTCCTGACGCTCGGGCGTGGTGAGTGCCCCTTCAACCGCTTCGCCGATATCACCGCGCGGCTGTCCGCCAGGGCGTGAGCGCGGCCATGTCCATCGTCGCCGGCCCGCTGGCCCATCCGGCCGGGCGTTGGGGCCTGGCGCTGGCGCTGCTGACGCTGCACCTGGCGGTGGCGCTGGGCGCGGCCAGCGGCCTGGCCCGCGACGACCTGGAGACGGTGTTTTTCGCCCAGGGCTGGGCCTGGGGATACGACCCCGAGCAACCGCCCCTTTACAACTGGCTGACCCAGGCCCTCACCGACCTGGTCGGGCCGTCCCTGGGCGCCGCCGTGGGGCTGCGGTGGGCGATCATCGCGGCGGGCCTCGTGGCGCTGTTCGACGCCGTGCGCCGCATGGCCGGCGGCGACCGGGCGCTGGCGGCGGGCGCCGTGGCCGGGGCCGCCGGGACCGCGCTGTTCGGGTACGAAGGCGCGCTGCACTTCACCCATACGACCCTGCTGATCAGCGCCACCGCCGCCGTGCTGTGGGCCATCGCGCGGATCGCCGAGCGGCCGACGTCGGCGCGCTATCTGGCCCTCGGGGCCGCGCTGGCCGTCGCCTGCCTGAGCAAGTACACCTTCGCCGTCTTCGGGCTGGCGCTGGTGGCGGCGGCGCTGACGGACCCCCTGTTGCGGGCGCGGGTGCTGGACCGGCGCGTTCTCTGGGCCGCGCTGCCGTCCCTGCCGCTGCTGCCCGGGCACCTGTGGTGGCGCATGGGCCAGGACATGGTGCTGAGCGACCGCGTGGCCAGCATCACCAGCCAGGGCCGCGAGGTCCCCTTGCCGCTGTGGGAGCGGCTGCCGGGGCTCGCCACCGACGTGATCGTCGATCCCGTCATGGGCATGGCGCCGCCCTTGGTGCTGATCGCGCTTCTGGTCGGCGTGGCGCCACGGGCACGCGCATCCCGGGGGGCGACCCCGGAAACAGGGACGCCGCGCTGGCCCCGGGTCCTGCTGGTGTTCGTGCTGGCCTCCATGGCGCTGACGCTCGCGGTGGTGCTGGCCACGGGTGGGCATCGGCTGCGCTATCACTACATGATGCCGGCGGCGCTGGTGCTGCCGGCGGCGGCGCTGCTGGGGGCGCGGGCGTGGACCGTGTCCCTGGCGCCGTGGCGCGCCCGTGCTCTGGGGTGGAGCCTGGCGGGCCTGGCCGTGCTGGCCGCCGGCGGCGTGGCGGCGGACCGCCTGATCCGCGAGCCGGTGTCCTGCGGGCGCTGCCTGTCGCTGTTGCCGGTGGAGGCGGCGGCGGCCAGGGTGCGGGCGGCGGGCTTCGACGGGCGCGGCACGATCATCGCCGCGTCGCTGGACTGGGGCGCCAACCTGCGCCGGGCCTTTCCCGACGCGCGGCTGCTGGCCCGGTCCTTTCCGGACTGGCGGCCGCCGGCGGATGACCCGGGTGATGGCGCCTGTCTGATCCTGCTGTCGCGGGCGGAGGCCGAGGCCCTGGCGACGGGCGCGGGGCTGGACGGCGCGGCCCTGGCCGAGGCGGTGGCGCCGCTGGTGGACGGGGCCCCCGACGCCCTGCCCCTGCCCCTGGCGCGGGCGCGGGTGGCGGACCTGCCGCTGACCCGGGCGCCGCTGTCCGGCGGTGCGCGCCGGACCGTTCCCTTCGGATTCCTTCTGGTGCCGAAGGACCGGGGGACCTGTCGTTAAACATTGGTCATGGGTCCGGCTCCGCTTGGCGCCGGAACCGGGGTCGAGGTACAACACACGCCATGACGACCGCTTCTCGTGTCTTGCCGTTTCCGTTTCCGCAGCCCCCGTTCCTGCCCGGCTGGGTGTGGCTGGTGGGCGCGGGGCCGGGCGATCCGGGGCTGCTCACGTTGCACGCCGCCCATGCCCTGTCCCGGGCCGACGTGGTGGTGCACGACGCCCTGGTGAACACCGACGTGCTGTGCCTGGCCCGCCCGGACGCCGAGGTGATCCACGCCGGCAAGCGCGGCGGCAAGCCCTCGGCCAGTCAGCCGGACATCAGCAACCGATTGATCGCGCTGGCGCGCGCCAACAAGCGGGTGCTGCGCCTCAAGGGCGGCGATCCCTTCATCTTCGGGCGCGGCGGCGAGGAAGCCCGCGCCCTGGTGGCCGCCGGCGTGCCCTTTCGCGTGGTCCCCGGGATCACGGCGGGCATCGGCGGGCTGGCCTACGCCGGCATTCCGGCGACCACCCGCGAGACCAACGCCGCCATCGCCTTCGTCACCGGCCACGCGGCCAGCGGGACCGTGCCCGACAACGTGGACTGGTCGGCGCTGGCGCAAAGCGCCTCGGTGCTGGTCATCTACATGGCGGTCAAGCACCTGGAAACCATCGTCGGCCGCCTGATGGCCGGCGGTCGCTCCCCGGAGGAGCCGCTGGCCTTCATCTGCTCGGCGACCACCACCCGCCAGCGGGTGGTGACCTCCACCCTGGGCCGGGCGGTCGCCGACCGGGACGCCCAGGGGGTGGAGGCGCCGGCCATCGTGGTCGTCGGCGAGGTGGTGCGGCTGCGCGAGACCCTCGGCGCCTGGTGGGATCCGGCCGAGTTGCTGCCGGCGCTCTCCGAGTCGGCGGCGGAGTGACGGGGCAAAAGCCTTGAGTCGTTCTTATCTTTGATTTTTATCATGGACCCGCCCCGGTGGGGTGGAGACGATCGCCGACCGGCCCCGATCGGGGCGACCGTGGACAGCGAGGGCAATAGGCCGTGGATGCGGAGTCCCAACTGCTGACGCTGCTCTGGGCCGGCGCGGCGCGGTGCCATGTCGTCATCTCGGACGAGGGCGGCCTGATGGCCAGCCTGGCCCTGGCCGGGCTGGTCGGCGGGTTCACCCATTGCGCTGGCATGTGCGGGCCGTTCGTCCTGACGCAGGTGACCACCCGCATGGAGTCCCTGCCGGCCGACCAGATGCGCGAGTGGCATCGCCTGGCCGGGGCGGCGCTGGTGCCCTATCACCTGGGGCGGGCCACCACCTACGTGCTGCTGGGGGGCTTCGGCGCGGCGCTGGCCGGCGTGCTGGGAGGCTTCGGCGGGCTGCGCTGGCTGTCGGCGGCCCTGCTGGCGCTGGCCGCCGTGCTGTTCGTGGGCTACGCCCTGCCGCGCCTCAAGGTGGCGCTGCCCGGCGGGTCCCGTGTCGAGGCCTGGTGGTCCGCCCATGTGGGCCGGGTGGCCGGGCCTTTGTTTCGCGCGCCCACGGGATGGCGCGGCTACGCCCTGGGGGTGCTGCTGGGGTTCATTCCCTGCGGCCTTCTGTATGGGGCCGTGGCGGCGGCGGCCTCCAGCGGGTCGGCGCTGGCCGGGGCGCTGGCCATGCTGGTGTTCGCCGCCGGCACCGTGCCCAGCCTGATCGCGGTGGGCGTGGCGGGGCATCTGGCGGCGGCGCGGTTTCGCCAGGTGATGACCTGGGTCGCCCCGGCGCTGATGGTGCTGAACGCGGGCGTGCTGGCCTTCCTGGCGGCCACGCTGGTGGTGTGACGCGCGCCCGGAAAGGACGAGGACGAGGACAGCGAGGAAGAGGGAGAGATGTCATGACCCGGACCCTGCCAACCCTTCTGGCGGTCGTGGCGGTGGTCGCGCTGGTGCTGGCCATCGGCCTGCTGCCGCGCCTGGAGCACCTGATCGGGACCCAGGGCGAGGACTCGGGCCATGGCGTCACCGGGACCCTGGCGGACGCCACCGGGATCGGCGGTCCCTTCACCCTGGTCACCGGCGACGGCGAGACGATCACCGAGTCCTCCTTCCCCGGCCAGTACCTGTTGCTGTACTTCGGCTACACCTATTGCCCCGATGTCTGCCCAAGCAGCCTGTCGGCGATGGACCTGGCGCTGCGGGACCTGGACCCGGCCCTTCTGAATGCCGTTCAGCCGCTGTTCATCACCGTGGATCCCGAGCGCGACACGCCCGAGATCGTGGCCGACTACGCCGGTGCCTTTCACCCAAAGCTGATCGGCCTGACCGGCACGCCCGAGCAGGTGGCCGCCGCCGTGCGCGCCTATCAGGTCCATGTCGAGCGGGTGGACATGCCCGACAGCGCGGTGGGCTACCTGATCGACCACAGCGCCTTTCTCTACCTGATGCGCCCCGACGGGACCCTGGCGGCCTTCTTCCGCCACGGCGACGCGCCGGAGGCGATCACCGCCGGCCTGCGCGCGGCGCTGGACGAGAAGGCGAACGACCGATAACGGTGTATCACTCGACCGGTTCGACTGGAAATCGGGCCGGTGTCACGGTACGGTTCCGTCACACGCGCGTGGCCGCGCCCCGAGTGTCAACAGGCCCCAGGACGTCCGCACGCCCATGCATCGCTTCGCCAATCCCACCCGCTTCCTGCGCATCGCCAACGCCATCCTGCCGTGGAGCGTGGCCGTCATGGTGCTGTCCCTGGCGGTTGGCCTGGTCCACGGGCTGGTGCTGTCGCCGCCCGACTACCAGCAGGGCGAGACCGTGCGCATCATGTATGTGCACGTGCCCGCCTCCTGGATGGCCTTGTTCGTCTACACCGCCATGGCCGTCGCCAGCTTCGTCTATCTGGTGTGGAAGCACCCGGTGGCCGATCTGGCGGCGCGGGCCTCGGCGCCCGTGGGCGCGGCCTTCACGGTCATTTCCCTGACCACCGGCGCCCTGTGGGGCAAGCCCATGTGGGGGGCCTGGTGGGTGTGGGACGCGCGCCTGACCTCGATGCTGATCCTGCTGTTCCTGTATCTGGGCTACATGGCGCTGGCCGGCGCCTTCGACGACCGCCAGCGGGGGTCCAAGGCGGCGGCGCTGCTGGCCCTGGTGGGATGGGTGAACATCCCCATCATCAAGTTCTCGGTGGACTGGTGGAACACCCTCCATCAGCCGGCCAGCGTCAATCCGGTGGGGGACAGCGGCATCGCCATCGACGGGTCGATGCTGGTGCCCCTGTTCGCCATGGCGCTCGCCTTCAAGGCGTACTACGTGACCACCATGCTGATGGGCATCCGCCGCGAGATCGCCGCCGCCAAGGCACGGACCTTGCGGCTGGCCGAGGTGCAAGGGTGAGCAAGGGGATATCCCGTGGATCAGCTGATCGCGTTTCTGGACATGGGCGGCTACGCGGGCTTCGTGTGGTCGTCCTACGGGGTCACCGCCGTGGTGCTGGGCGGCCTGTTCGTGAGCGTCTGGCTGGGGCTGCGCCGCGACGAGCGCACGCTCGCGCGCCTGCAGGCGGCCCTTGGCGGGCGCCGGCGCGGTCGCGCCGAGCAGGCTGAGGGCGCCGACCCGAGCCCCGCCCCACACTCGGCCTCGGCCCGGCCCGGCCCGGCCGGGATCACTCCCAGGACGGCCGACAACGGAGAACCGGCGTGACCCGCAAGAAGAGGCGTCTGTACTTCGTCAGCCTGGGCCTGCTGGCCCTGGGCGCCGCCACCGCCCTGATGCTGGGCGCGATGGGCGACAGCCTGCTCTACTTCTACAGCCCGTCCGACCTGGCCGAGCGACCGGTGGCCGAGGGCCAGCGCTTCCGTCTGGGCGGCCTGGTGGAGGAGGGCAGCGTGGACAAGGCCGGTGACACCGTGCGCTTCGTGGTGACCGACATGGTCAACACCGTGCCTGTCGTCTACACCGGCATCCTGCCCGACCTGTTTCGCGAGGGGCAGGGCGTGGTGACCGAGGGACATCTGGATGCCGGCGGCACCTTCTCCGCCGCGAACGTGCTGGCCAAGCACGACGAGACCTACATGCCCAAGGAAGTCGCCGACTCCCTGAAGGATAGCGGCTACTGGCAGGAGGGCGCCGATGGCCCGCCGGCGGGCGCGCCGGCGGCGGCCCAGGGCGCGGTGAGGGCGTATCAGTGACCCCGCGGCGTCACGACGTCGCCGCCCGGTCCGGGGGATGGGCGCGAGCGGTCCGGCGACCGGGTGAGGTTGGCAGGGGCTTGGACGGACGCGAGCGGGCGCGCGGGGCGGTGGGACGCCGCGCGGGCCGGGGACGCTTACCCGAGATCCTGAGCGGGAGGAGTCCGGCATGATCCCCGAAATCGGGCACTTTGCCCTGGTGCTGGCCCTGGGCGTGGCGCTGATCCAGGCCGTGGTGCCGATGGTCGGCGCCCAGCGCGGCGACCTGGCCTGGATGAACCTGGCGCGGCCGGCCTCGGTGGCGCTGATCCTGTGCATCGGCGTGGCCTTCGCCGCCCTGACGCACAGCTACATCGTCTCGGACTTCTCGGTCGTGAACGTGGCCCTGAACTCCCACACCGACAAGCCGATGCTCTACAAGATCAGCGGCGTCTGGGGGAACCACGAGGGCTCGTTGCTGCTGTGGATCCTGATCCTGGCGATATTCAGCGTGGCGGTCTCCCTGCTCGGGGGCAATCTGCCGCCGGCGCTGCGCGCCCGGGCGCTGTCCGTGCAGGCCATGATCACCACGGGCTTCCTGCTGTTCATCCTGTTCACGTCCAATCCGTTCGAGCGCTTCGATCCGGCGCCCCTGGACGGGCGCGGCCTGAATCCGCTGCTCCAGGACCCGGGGCTCGCCTTCCATCCGCCCATGCTGTACCTGGGGTACGTGGGCTTCTCCATGGCCTTCTCGTTCGCCATCGCCGCCCTGATCGAGGGCCGGGTGGACGCCGCCTGGGCGCGCTGGGTGCGGCCCTGGACGCTGGTGGCCTGGGTGTTCCTGACCTTCGGGATCGCGCTGGGAAGCTGGTGGGCCTACTACGAACTGGGCTGGGGCGGATACTGGTACTGGGATCCGGTGGAGAACGCCTCGTTCATTCCCTGGCTGGCGGGGACGGCGCTGCTGCACTCGGCCATCGTCGCCGAGAAGCGCGACACCCTGAAAAGCTGGACCATCCTGCTGGCCATCATCACCTTCTCGCTGTCGCTGCTGGGGACCTTCCTGGTGCGCTCGGGGGTGATCACCTCGGTGCATGCCTTCGCCACCGACCCCACGCGCGGCGTGTTCATCCTGGTGCTGCTGGCCATCACCGTGGTCGGCTCCCTCGGCCTGTTCGCCTGGCGGGCGCCGCAGATGAAGTCCGGCGGGGTGTTCGCGCCGGTCTCGCGCGAGGGGACCCTGCTGCTGAACAACGTGCTCTTGAGCACCGCCTCGGCGACCGTGCTGCTGGGCACGCTCTACCCGCTGTTCGCCGACGCCCTGAACCTGGGCAAGGTGTCCGTGGGGCCGCCGTTCTTCAACGCCGTGTTCGTGCCGCTGATGACGCCGATGCTGATCCTCATGGGCATCGGTCCGCTGCTGGCCTGGAAGCGCGGCGATGCCCTGGGGGCGGTGCGTCGGCTGTGGGCGGCCCTGTTGGGGACGGCGGTGGTGATCGTGGCGACCTGGGTGATGGCCGGCGGCTCGTCGGTATCGGCGATGGCCGCGCTGGGCATGGGGGTCGGCGCCTGGCTGCTGCTGGCGACCCTGGTGGAATGGGCGGAGCGCGTGCGGCTGTTCCGGGACTCCCCGCGCGGCAGCCTGCGGCGCGCGGCGACCCTGCCGCGCGCGGCCTACGGCATGACCGTGGCCCACATCGGCACGGCGTTGCTGGTCATGGGGGTGGTCGGCAACGCCGCCTGGAAGGCGGAGAGCATCCAGGTCATGCGCCCCGGCGAGACCCTGGCCGTGGGCGCGTACGCCATGGTGTTCGAGGGAGCCGAGAGCCTGGCGGGTCCCAACTACGATGCCATTCGCGGCCGCTTTCGCATGGTGGACGACGACGGCCATACGATCGCCATCCTGACGCCCGAAAAGCGCCAGTATACCAGCCCGCCCATGGCCACCACCGAGGCGGCCATCCGCACCACCGGGGCGCACGACTACTATGCCGTGATCGGCGATCCGTCGCCCGAGGAGGGCGTGGGCGCCTTCGTCACCCGGTTCTATTACGAGCCGTTCGTGCCGTTCCTGTGGTACGGCGCGCTGCTGATGGGGCTGGGGGGCCTGGTGTCGCTGAGCGACCGGCGCCACAGGGTCGGCGCGCCCCGGCGCGCCCGCGCCGCCGCCGGCGCGGCATCCCGCCCGGCGGCCGAGGCCCCGGCGCGGGCCTGAACCCGGACCGGCCGTCACCCGGTCCCCCGTCGTCCCCATGCTGTCTGTGCCGGAGGCCACGACGTCATGAGCCGCAAGATCGTCTTCCTGCTGCCCCTGCTGGTGGTGGTCGTGCTGCTGGTCTTCTTCGCCGTCGGCCTGCGCATGGACCCGCGCAACCTGCCCTCGGCGCTGCTGGACCGGCCGCTGCCGGCCTTCACCCTGGCCGGGCTGCCCGACCGCCCACAGCCGCTGACCGGTCCGGACCAGCTTACGGGCGAGGTGGCGCTGGTGAACTTCTTCGGATCCTGGTGCGTGGCCTGCGTGCAGGAACACCCCATGCTGAACCGCATCCAGGCCGAGGACGTGGCGCCGCTGCACGGGATCGCGTTCAAGGACGAGCCGGCGGCCACCACCCGCTTCCTTGCCCGTCATGGGGATCCCTATGATCGGGTGGGCTACGACACCACCAATCGAATCGCCATCGAGTTCGGCGTCACGGGGGCGCCCGAGACCTTTGTCATCGACAAGGCCGGGGTGATCCGTCACAAGCACGTCGGGCCGATCACCGAGGACGTCTGGGCGAACACCCTGCGGCCCCTGATCGAGGACCTTCAGAAACCATGAGACGGGCAGGACCGATGAGACGGGGCCGCGGGGCCGCGCTCCGGAGAACCGCGCTCCAGGCCGGGGCCGTGGCGGCGCTGCTGTTGGGAGCGCTGATCGGCGGCGCGCCCGGCGCCGGCGCCGTCGAGCCGGACGAGATGCTCGACGACCCGGCGCTGGAAGAGCGCGCGCGCGAGGTCAGCGCCGACCTGCGGTGCGTGGTCTGCCAGAACGAGAGCATCGACGAATCGAACGCCGACATGGCGCGCGACATGCGGATCCTGGTGCGCGACCGCTTGCTGGCCGGCGACAGCAACGAGGACGTCAAGCAGTACCTCGTGGACCGCTACGGCGACTTCGTTCTGCTGCGGCCGCCGTTCAAGCCCACCACCTGGCTGCTGTGGCTCGGCCCCGCCCTGATCCTGGCCGGCGGCGGCATCGCCGCGTGGTCGTTCTATCGCCGCCGCGCCGCCGAGGCGCCGGCCGTCCCCGCTGCCCTGAGCGACCGGGAACAGGCGCGCCTGCGGGCGTTGCTGGACGACGCCGACGGCGGGACCGGCGACACGGACCGCGCCGACGGAGCCGGCGACATGGACCGCGCCGGCCCGGGAGGCCGCGCATGATCCTGCTGTGGCTTCTTGTCATCCTGCTGACCCTGATGGTGTTGGCCCTGCTGGTCTGGCCGTTGCTGCGTCATGGCGGGCAGGCGGCGCCCGACCGCGCCAGCTACGACCTGACCGTCTATCGCGACCAACTGGGGGAGATCGACCGCGATGTCGCCCGGGGCCTGCTGAGCCCCGATCAGGCCGAGTCGGCGCGCTTGGAAATCCAGCGGCGCATGCTGGGGGCGGCCGGTTCGGGCGCTGCCGGGGATGTCGCGCCGTCGGTGGCGCCGACCACCGTCCCGGCGTTGACCCTGTCGCGGCCGGCCTCGCTGATCGGCATCGGGATCCTGCTGCCCCTGGGCGCCCTCGCGGTCTACCTGATGCTGGGCTCGCCCGGCTTGCCGGGTCAGCCCCACGCCGAGCGCATCGCCCGCGAGGAACAGCGTCTCATGGCCAGCCTGCCGGCGGCCGTCCGCGACAGGATCGCCAGCCTGAGCGAGGCCGTCGAGGCCGATCCGGACGATGTCGGCCTGTGGCTGCAACTGGGGCGCGTCCACCGCGTCGCCGAGCAGCACGACAAGGCCGTGGAGGCCCTGGAGCGGGCGCGGGCGTTGGGTCCGGTGGGGGCCGAGAAGGCCGCCGTGCTGGCCGAACTGGCCGAATCGCTGATCATGACCCACGACGGGGCCATCACCGAACGGATCCGCGCGTTGTTCGTGGAGACCCTGCGGGCCGCACCGGGCGATCCGCGCGCGCGCTTCTACCTGGGGGTCGCCGCCGTGCAGGCCGGCGATCCGGTCAAGGCCATCGCCATCTGGCGCGATCTGGCGATGACCTCGGCCGCCGACGCGTCGTGGATGCCCATGCTGCGCCAGAACATGGGCATGGTGGCCGAGGAGAACGGCATCGCGCCGGCCAGCGTGACCCCGTTGCACCCCTTGCGCATCGAGGCCGGCGAGGCCGTCACCCGGCGCGATGTGCCGGCCCCCGGGGAGGAGGAGGAGGAGGGCGCGGCCGCCCCCGCCAGCGACCGCCCGCGCGCCGGGGCCGACGCCGCCCGCGCGCCGGGGCAGGGACTCAGCGCCGACGACCGGGCCATGATCGAGGGCATGGTGGAGGGGCTGGCGGCCCGCCTGGAGGATGACCCGGACGATGCCGAGGGCTGGCAGCGACTGGCGCGCTCCTATCGGGTGATGGGGCGCCTGGACGAGGCGGCCGAGGCCATGGGCCGCGCCGCCGCCTTGCGTCCGGATGACGTGGCGGTGCTGCTGGCTCACGCCGACGCGCTGATCGCGGCCGCCCGGGCCAAGGGCGCCACCGAGCCGCCGGAGGCCGTCTACGATGTGTTCGAGGCGGTCCTGAAGCAGCAGCCGGACAACCCGAACGCGCTGTACTTCGTCGGCCGGGCCGCCGCCGAGTCGGGGGCGTTCGACCGGGCGCGGGAGCTGTGGAGCCGCCTGCTGGCGCTGATTCCGCCCGACGAGCCGGCCCATGCCTCGGTGCGCCAGCAGCGCGACGCCCTGCCGCGCGCCGACGCGCCCGCCGGTGCGGAGACCGAAGAGCCCTGAGCCGCGCGGGCGGCCCGGCGGCCCTGGCGGCGCGGGGGTCCCGCGTCGCGGCCTTTCCGGGGCGGACGATCGGTGTCCGCCCGTGATCAAGGACGTGCCCTCATGACCGCTTCCTCCCCCCGGACACCCGGACCCGTGACACACGCGCCGACCGACGAGCCCGCGCCCCTCGCCATCTCGCCCGTGGTGGCGCCCGGGGAGGAGCGTCTGGGGGTGATGATCTGTGGCCACGGCAGCCGCGACGAGGCGGCGGTGACCGAGTTCAACCGCCTGGCCGCGCACCTGCGGGCGCGCCTGCCGGAACACGCGGTCGAAAGCGGCTTCCTGGAGTTCGCCCGGCCGATCATCCGCGACGGCCTGGATGCCCTGAAAGCCGCCGGGGTGACCCGGATCCTGGCGGTACCCGGCATGCTGTTCGCCGCCGGGCACGTGAAGAACGACCTGCCCTGGGAGGTCAACAGCTTCGCCGCCGCCAACCCGGACCTGACGGTCGACTTCGGGCGCGAACTGGGGATCGATCCCAAGCTTCTGAAGGCCGCCCGCGCGCGCATCGAGGAGGCGGAGGCCGCCGCCGCCGCCGTGGATCGGGCCGACACCCTGCTGATGGTCGTCGGGCGCGGCACCAACGACCCCGACGCCAACGGCAACATCAGCAAGGTCGCGCGCATGCTGTGGGAGGGCATGGGCTTCGGCTGGGCCGAGGTGTCCTTCTCCGGGGTCGCCGCGCCGCTGGTGGACGCCGGGCTGCGGCACGCGGTCAGGCTGGGCTATCGCCGGATCATCGTGTTCCCCTATTTCCTGTTCACCGGCGTCCTGGTACGCCGCATCTACGACTGGGCCGACGCGGCCGCCGCCGCCCACCCCGAGGTGGAGATCCTCAAGGCCCCCTATCTCAACGACCATCCCCTGGTCATCGACAGCGTCGTGGACCGGGTCGCCGACATCCTGGCCGGCGAGACGGCCATGAACTGCCAGCTCTGCAAGTACCGCGAGCAGGTGATCGGGTTCGAGGGCGCCGTGGGCGCGGCCCAGGCCGGGCACCATCATCATGTGCGCGGCGTCGGCACCGACGGTGATCACGGGCACCACGGGCATGATCACGGTCACGACCACGGGCATTCCCGGCCTTAGGATCCGAGCCCGCTGACGGCGCCCGGGCCGCGCGTCACGTTGCGAATGCGGATCGGCCGTCGTAGGCTGCACGCGTCCTCCAGGAAACGGAGTCATCATGACCCGCAAGGCATCTCCGGTGTTCGTGGTCCTGAATCAGACGGGACTGAACACCGCGCGCCGTGTCGCGGAGGCGTTGCCGGGCGCCGAGGTGCACGGCCTCACGGGCCGCGTGCGCGGCGCCGACGCCGTGTTCACGGGCACCAGCAGCCATCTTCGGTCGGTGTTCCGCTCCGGCCGGGCGGTTGTCGGCGTCTGCGCGACGGGCATCATCATCCGCGCCCTGGCGCCGTTCCTGGCCGACAAGTGGGCGGAGCCGCCGGTGCTGGCGCTGGCCGCCGACGGCTCGGCGGTGGTGCCCCTGCTGGGGGGGCACCACGGCGCCAACGAACTGGCGGCGCGCATCGCCCAGGCCCTGGGGCTTCGCGCCAGCATCACCACCGCCGGCGACGTGGCCGGGGGGACGGCGCTGGACGCCCTGCCCGACGGCTGGCGGCTGGCCACCCCCGACGCGGTGCGCGGGGTGATGGCGGCGCTGATCGACGGTCACCCCGTCACGCTGGACATCGGCGACCTGGACCCCGCCCTGTCGGACTGGCTGACCGAGGACAACGACGGCTTCCAGGTCCCGTCGCCGGACGCGGCCGGGCAGGAGGGCGATCCGGGAACCGGTCCCCGGGTCCGCGTCAGCGACCGGGCCGACATCGACACGCGGGGGGAAACCGTGGTGCTGCGGCCCCCCACCCTGGCCGTCGGCGTCGGATGCGAACGCGGCTGCGCGCCGGGCGAGGTGGAGAACCTGGTGCGCGAGTCCCTGGCCCATGCCGGCCTGTCGCCGCAGTCGGTGGCCTGCGTGGTGTCCCTGGACCTGAAGGCCGACGAGCCGGCGGTGCTGGCGCTGGGCGAGGCCCTGGAAACACCGGTCCGCTTCCTGGATGCGGCCACCCTGGAGCGGGAAACGCCGCGCCTCGCCACGCCCTCCGAGGCCGTGTTCCGTGAGGTGGGATGCCACGGCGTGGCCGAAGGCGCGGCGCTGGCCGCCGCCGGACCCGACGGCGTGCTGGTGCAGCCCAAGCGCAAGAGCCTGCGGGCCACCTGCGCCATCGCCCGCAGTGTCACCGGCATCCGGGCCGACCGCGTCGGTCAGGCGCGCGGCCGCCTGTGGGTGGTGGGCATCGGTCCCGGCGCCGCCGGCTGGCGCACGCCCGAGGCCAGCGCCGCCGTGGCCGCCGCCACCGATCTGGTGGGCTACCGCCTGTACCTGGATCTGCTGGGCGAGGCGCGGGTGGGCAAGGCGCGTCACGCGACCGAACTGGGCGCCGAGTCCGAGCGGGTGACCATCGCCCTGAACCTGGCCGCGCGCGGGCGCGACGTGGTGCTGGTGTCGTCGGGGGATGCCGGCATCTATGCCCTGGCCTCGCTGGTGTTCGAGACCCTGGAGCGGATGCCCGACCGGGCCGACTGGCGCCGGGTCGAGATCGGGGTCTGCCCTGGTGTGTCCGCCATGCAAGCCGCCGCCGCCCGGGTCGGAGCGCCGCTGGGGCATGACTTCTGCGCCATTTCGCTGTCCGACCTGCTGACGCCCCGCGCGGTGATCGAACGCCGGGTGCGCGCCGCCGCCGAGGGGGACTTCGTCATCGCCCTTTACAACCCCATGTCGAAGCGGCGGCGGGATCTGCTGCCTTGGGCGCGGGCGCATCTGCTGGCGCATCGTCCGGCGGACACCCCGGTGATCGTCGCCCGCGATCTGGGCCGGGCGGGCGAGTCGGTGTGCGTTACGACGCTCACCGACCTGGACCCGGAGGCCGTGGACATGCTGACGCTGGTGCTGGTGGGCGCGTCGGAGACCCGGCGCTTCGAGGACTGGGTCTACACCCCCCGGGGCTACGGGAGCGGTGCTGTCGACGACGCGATGCCGGCCCTGTCCGGATCCGCCGATGGCCGGGAGGACCCCGGATCGTGACCGTGCATTTCATCGGGGCCGGCCCCGGCGCGCCCGACCTGATCACCCTGCGCGGGGTGCGGCTGATCCGGCGCTGTCCGGTGATCCTCTACGCCGGATCGCTGGTGCCCCGGGCGGTGCTGGACGAGGCCGATCCGAAGGCCACGGTCATCGATACCGCGCCGCTGCATCTGGACCAGATCGTCGACCATATCCAGGCCGCCCATGCCGCCGGCCACGAGGTCGCCCGGGTGCACTCCGGCGACCCCAGCCTGTACGGCGCCATCGGCGAGCAGATCCGCCGCCTGGACGCGCTCGGCATTCCCTGGGCGATCGTGCCCGGGGTGCCGGCCTTCGCCGCCGCCGCCGCCACCCTGGGACGGGAACTGACCTTGCCCGCCGTGGCGCAGACGGTGATCCTGACCCGCACGTCGACGCGCGCCTCGGCCATGCCGGCGGGAGAGGATTTGGCGACCCTCGGGCGCTCCGGGGCGACGCTAGCCATTCATCTGTCGGTGGCCAACCTGGCCAAGGTGGTGCGCGACCTGGAGCCCCTGTACGGCGCCGACTGTCCGGTGGCCGTGGTGTTTCGCGCCAGTTGGCCCGACGAGCAGGTGGTGCGCGGGACCCTGGCGAGCATCCGCGACCAGGTGAAGGCCGCCGGCTTCACGCGCACGGCGCTGATCCTGGTGGGGCGGGTGCTGGATCCGAGCGCGTTTCCCGATAGCGCCCTGTACGCCGCCCATCACCATCACGTGCTGCGTCCGCGCGCCGAGGGGACCGAGTGCTGAGCTACGCCGTCCCCTCGCGCATCGCCCGGGTCCGTCGCAGGCCCTCGGTGAAGGCGTCGGCGACCGGCGTGCCGGGGTAGTCCTCCGCCAGCCGCGCGGTGATCCGCGCCGCCAGGGGGCCCTCGGGCAGGCGGCGCACCGTCCAGGGCAGTAGCAGGGCGTCGGCCAGGCGGGCGGCGAAGGCGCCGTCGGTCATGGCCTTGACGAGGCCGAACAGGTTGTCGCCGGCCTCGGCCGGATGCACGCGCAACTCCGCCGGGATCTGGTCGCACAGCAGCTTCGGGCCCACCCCGCGCGCGGAGCGCGGCTTGCGGTACAGGCTCAGGTCATGGCACAGCAGCAGGCCGCCGTCGGCGAGGCGCGGCCAGACCATGAGGGCGTCCAGGGCCGGCCAGGGATGCTTGTGGTCGGCGTCCACGAACGCCAGGTCGAAGGGGGCGCCCGATGCCTCCGGCAGGTCGGTCAGGTCCACGGTGGTGACGCCGGTCCGCAGGCGGACACCGGGCGGCACCGCGCCGTCATGGGCGTCGAGCAGCATCCAGCCCGTGGGCCGGCTTTCGTCGGCGTAGAAGCGGTCGTCCAGGTCGAGCGCCAGCAGGCGCGGCGGCGCGGTCGAGGGGGGCGCCGGCGTGGCCTCCAGGGCCGTGTGCAGGACCAGGGTGGACAGGCCGCTGGCCACGCCCACCTCCAGCACCCGGCGTGGCCGGCGGCGCCGGATCAGGGCGGCCAGGGCCGCCGCCTCGTCCTCGGAAACCTGGCCGTGGCCGCTTCGGAACAGGCGGCGGTGCAAGGCGCGGACGGCGGGGTCGGGCGCGGGGTCGTCGGGCATGGGGGCGCTCATGACGGGCGTCCCGAGGATGTCTGGTGGGGCGTTTGGTGGGGCGCGGTCGCGCGCCAGCGCACCACCAGATCCCCCAGGTGTCCGGCCAGGGCGACCAGCAGGCCGGTGGCGATCCAGGGCCAGTCCAGACCGCGCAGGGCCGCCCCCAGGGCGGCCACCAGCGCGACACCGGTCAGCAGGTTCAGCAGGATCCCCCAGGGCAGGCCGGGCCGCCCGGTGCGACGGTGCAGCCAGACCAGACCCAGGGCCTCCAGCGCCACCAGCGCGATCAGCAGGTCGGCGACCCGCCCCGACTCGTACAGGGCCGCGATCACCCGCCCGCGACCATGGGGAACGGTCCGTTCAGGTCCACCACGGCCCAGTTCATGGTGCCCGCGAAGGTGACCCAGGCCAGGTAGACCATCATCAGCCAGCCGGCCGTGCGATCACAGCGGAAGCTGATCACCGCCAGCATGGCCACCGACACCCACAGCACCGCCACCTCGTAGAGCGACCAGTCCGGGCGTTGCAGGGTGAAGAACAGGAAGCTCCAGCCGATGTTGATGACGGCGCTGACCAGATGGGTCCAGAGCAGCCAGGACCGCAACCCGGGGGAGGGCGCGCGCTGCCACGCCAGCACCGCCGAGGTGCCCGTGAACAGATAGATGATGGTCCAGCCGATGGGGAAGGCCCAGTCCGGCGGCTTGAACCAGGGCTGCTTCAGGGCGTCGTACCAGTCATCCAGCACGGTGAGCTGGTCGCCCACGCCGCCGACCACCAGGATCACCAGAAGGGTGACCATGATCGGCTTCCACAGGGGGCCGCCCAGGCCCCGGTTGGCGTCCGGTGCCATGCCGGACATGTCGGTTGGCGTGGTGGTGGTCGTCATCGGTTCATTACCCTCGGGTCAGGTCGGCTTCACCAGGCCCAGCATGTGGGCGGTGTCCTTGAGGAAGATACGCAGGTGCGCGAGCGGGCTTTTCCGCTTCAACGCCTTTTCCATGTAGGCTTCCCACGTCAGCCGCTGGACGTCGGCATCGGCGCAGATGGTGACGAACCGCTCGCGACGCGTGTCGGTCTTGTACCAGATATCCTGCATGATGCCGAGAATCCAGAAGACGCGTCCGTGCTCCTTCAGGAAGCGCTTGCGGGCGCCGGCGAGCGCGCTGGCCTTGCCGGTGCTCAGCATCTCCTCCACGGCCTCGGCGGCCATGCGGCCGCAGGCGAGCGCGTAGTAGATGCCCTCGCCGGAGGACGGCGCCACGCAGCCAGCGGCGTCGCCGGCCAGCAGCACGTCCTTGCCGTTGTCCCAGCGCTTGAGCGGCTTGAGCGGGATGGGCGCGCCCTCGTATCTCAGGGTCTCCATGTCGGCCAGGCCGGCGCGGCGGCGCAGTTCGGTGGTGGCGGCGCGCAGGTCGAAGCCCTTGATGGCCGTGCCCATGCCGACGCTGACGGTGTCGCCGTGGGGGAACACCCAGCCGTAGAAGTCGGGCGAGATGACGCCGTCGTAGACCACGTCGCAGCGGTCGGGCCGGTAGTCGGCGCCGCTGTCCGGATCCGGGCGGCGGATGATCTCGTGGTAGGCATGCACCAGCCGCTTGGACTCGGACTCGGGGATCTCCTGCTTGCCCACCAGCGAGCGGGCGCCGTCGGCGCCGATCACCACGCGTCCCGTGATGCGTCGATCGCCATCGCCGTCCGCCGGCCTGTAGACGACGATGGGCCGGCCGTCGGCCTCGCGCGTGATGCGCTGATAGGTGCCCGCGCGGCGGTCGGCGCCGGCCTCGGCGGCGCGCTCGCGCAGCCACGGATCGAAGTCCTTGCGGTCCACCATGCCGACGTAGCCGCTCTGGATGGGCATGTCCACCCGGCGCCCGGTCGGCGAGATGATGCGCGCGCCCTTGACCGTGGTCACCAGGCGCGACTCGGGGATATCGAAATCGCGCATGGCGCGCGGCGGGATGGCGCCGCCACAGGGCTTGGGCCGCCCCTCGCGGTCCAGCAGCACGACCGAGCGGCCCTTGAGGGCCAGATCCCGGGCGGCGGTGGCGCCCGCCGGCCCACCGCCCACGACGATCACGTCCACCGTTTCCATGGGTTCCACCAAGACCGACTCCCCCATTCGTGTTGATGTCTCCGCCGCCGGTTATCCGGCGTGCAGTTCCCGTTCGGCGACGGCCGACAGCACGGGCGCGCCCGCCGGCGCCTCGGCCTCCCGGGGCGCGCCCACCCGCGCGGCCAGCACGGCCGCGACCAGGAACAGCACGCCTTCCACGGCGAAGACCGCGCCATAGGCGCTCGCCGGGTCGGTCAGCACCAGCCGCGAGGCATCCACCGCCACGGTGCCGACGAAGCCGCCGGTGGCGAAGGCCATCGCCTGGGCCAGGCCCCACACGCCCATGCGGATGCCTTCGCGGTTGCGCGTACCGGCGCCGGCGAGGCCCATCATGGAACTGACGGCCGCTACCGTGAAGCCGCCCGTGGCCAGGCCCATGAGCGCCACGTTGACGGTGAGCGACCACGTTCCGGGGATCTGGCTGCCCACGGCCAGTCCGCCCAGCGTCAGGGCCGAGGCGACGCAGCCGCCGATGGTCCACAGCTTGAGGGCCGACGGATGCCCGCCGCCCAGCCAGGAGCGGCTGGCCAGGATGCCGACCAACACCATGCCGGCCACCGCGCCCATCTGCTGCGTGGCCGTCAGGCGCGTGGACTCACCCACCGTGAAGCCGAAGGCGACGCCGGCGAAGGGCTCCAGGATCAGGTCCTGCATGGTGTAGGCGAACATGGACAGGAAGACGAACAGGGCGAAGCGCCGCGCGTTGTCCTCGCGCCAGACGTCGCGCAGGGTCTCCAGGAAGCTGGGCTTAGGGGTGGCCTGCCGGGCCGTGGCGGCGGCTGGGCCGGGGCTGGTCTCCACACCCCAGACGGCCAGCACCGACACCAGGAAGGCGACGAGGCAGACACCGCCCGTCACCCACACCAGGCGCTCGGGCGAGTAGCTGTCGCCGGCCGCGGTGGTCGCCCCGGCCACGGCCTCGGGCACGTCCAGGACCGCGCCGGCGGTGATCGTCGACACGATGAAGCCGACGAACATCATCAGCCAGACGATGGTCGCCGCCGGCGCGCGGCGGGCCGGGGCCACCTGCTTGGCCAGCAGGGCGAGCAGGTTGGTTCCCCCCGCGCCCACGCCGATGCCGATCACCACATAGGAGAGCGCGGCGGCGGTCAGGCCGGCGGTCATGTTGGTGCTCATCCAGGCGGTGGACAGGCCGGCGCCGAACACGCCGAGCGCCAGCACCCCCATGCCGCCGATGATCCAGGGGGTTCGCCGGCCCCCCACGTCCGACCCGTGCCCCCAGCGCGGGCGCAGGAACTGCAACACCTCGCGCAGCGCCACCAGGGCGCCGGGCACCGAGGCCGCCATCGCCAGTTCCACCGCCATGACGCGGTTGAAGGTGGAGGTGGTCAGCACGATCATGGCGCCCAGCGACGCCTGCACCAGGCCCAGCCGGGCGACGGCGATCCAGCCAAGGGAGGAGGCGGTGGAGGTCATGGCCGGTCCGTCCGGTTGCCGTGGCGGGTCACGCCCCGTATCCAAGGGCGCTGGCGCCCACCATCATGCCCAGCACCGACAAGGTGGTGCCGGTGGCATTGTACCACGGGGCATACTGTCGCGGGTCGCGCAGGAAACGGGCCATCAGGCCCAACTGGGCCACCAGCAGGCCGGCGACGATCAGCGCATGCCAGGGAAAGCCCCAGGCCAGCAGCAGCAGGGCCGCCCCCGCCTGCGGCACGGCCATCACCCAGCAGGCCAGGCGGGCGGCGCGCGGCGCGCCCAGCTGGACCGGCAGGGTGCGCACGCCCATCTGGCTGTCGCCCTCGATGGCCTTGAAGTCGTTGAGGGTCATGATGCCGTGCGCGCCGATGCCGTACAGCAGGGCCAGGGCGATGATGGGGAGGCTCGGCAGGTCGCCGGTCATCAGGGCGGCGGCGGTGAACCAGGGCAGGGTCTCGTAGCTGAGGCCGACGGCGCCGTTGCCCCACCAGCCGTTCAGCTTCAGCCGGAAGGGCGGCATGCTGTAGGCCCAGGCCAGCGCCAGGCCGACGACGGCGGCCCAGAACACCCAGATGCCCAGCACCCAGGCCAGCACCAGCGACGCCACGGTCATGATCAGAGCGATGTACAGCCCCCAGCGGCCGGGGATGCGGCCCGAGGGAATGGGGCGGTCCGGCTCGTTGATGGCGTCCACGTGGCGGTCGAACCAGTCGTTGACCACCTGGCTGGTGCCGCACACCAGCGGACCGGCGAGAACGATGCCGCCGACGAGAACCAGCCCGTGGGACAACACGGACTCGCCCGTCGAGACGATGCCACAGGCGAAGGCCCACATGGGGGCGAACCAGGTGATGGGGTGCATCACCTGGAGAAGGGCGGCAGGCTGGATGCGTTGCATGGGCGGAAACTAAAGTCGAGGTTGGGGTACGTCAATTGAAACTGACACTCGGCGGGGCGCCGACCTCATGGGGCGATCCGGGTGGGGGAGCGGGCCGGCCACGGACGGCAACGGTCATTCTCCATGACCGTTGGTATTACGCGTTTCGGGGCGCCCTGCCGAGCGGGCGGCGCGAGCCGCGGCCTTTCCATCGATCGCCTCGACCCGCGTGGCGGGCCGGTCATGACCTCCGGCGTCGATGCCCCATGACACATGACCCGTGACCCGGCCACCGGGTGGCCCGGAGCACGCGCGGAGGTCACGCATTGTTCTCGACCGGTGTCAGGTCGCCGAGGTTGTAGCGGCGCAGCTTGACGTACAGGCTCTGGCGGCTGAGGCCGAGCATCTCGGCGGCCGAGGCGCGGTTGTCGCCCGTCAGTTCCAGGGCCGCCTGGATGCACAGCCTCTCGATGACGTCGTTGGTGTCGCGGATGATGTCCTTGAGCGGAACCCGGCCGACCAGTTCGGTGAGTTGCTCCACCGAGCGCGGGACTCCGGGACCCAGGGAGGAATCGCGCGTCTCGCCGTGGAGACGGCCCCCCACGTCGCGGATCAGGAAGCCCAGGCAGGGGGGCTCCCCATGGGGGATGGCCACGCCGGAGATGCTGACCTCGGTGCTGGTGCCGACGTCGCCGTGGATGGTGGTGGCGAAGCCGCGCACCGTCTCCAGGTCCCGCAGGTTGCCGATCAGCGGCGTCATGTCCGCGCCGCCCCGGCCGATGAAGCGGCCCAGCGGCCGGCCGCGCACCTGGGCCTCGGTGGCCACCTGCACGAAGTCCAGGAAGGCGGTGTTGGCGGTCAGGATCAGGCCATCCATGTCGGTCAGCACGATACCGTCCGGGGCGTTGTCGACGACCTCCAGCAGGCGCGCGCGCGGGCGGCTGATCAGGGTGCCCTCGGACGCGCCGTTGGTGCGCGGCATCAGCCGCACCAGGAAGTGGACGGCCTTCTCGAACCGGAACAGGGCGGCCGAGACCACCACGTCGCGGCGGTCGGTGGCCGGACCCAGGCGCACCACCACGTCGTCGCCCCGGCCCACCGCGCGCACGCTGGCCAGCAGGCGTTCGATGGCGTCGGCGTCCTCCGAGTCGACGCCGCGCGGGAACACGCCGCCCACCAGGGTCCGGGAGTCCTCGCCGAACAGGGTCAGGGCGGCGGGATTGGCCTCGACGATGCGGCGGGAGGCCGAGTCCAGGACCACCACGCCCTCGAACGACAGCTTGAACAGCAACCGATAGCGGGTTTCCAGGTGGCGCAGCCGGGCATAGTCCCGCTCCGCGGCCTGCTGGGCGCTGATCAGCCGTTGCTGGGCCCGCAGATCGCGGCCCACGGCCACCACGCGCCCGGCCGTGCCTGGCTGGCCGACGCGAAGGGCGGAATAGAGGATGGGAACGTCGCTACCGTCGGCGAGCCGATAGTGCACGCGCCGCCATCCGGTGGGAGTGTGGGCCAGGGCGTCGCGCATCATGGTTTCGACCATGGGTCGACTGTCGGCGGCCACGGTGTCGGCCCAGGGCCGCCCCAACCATCCGGCGCTTCCGTTCAGAGTCAGATCAACCTTACTGACGGACACGTCACAGACAACGCCATCCTGATCCAGGATGAGCGCCACATCCGCGAAGGCCGCGATGACACGGGCAGCCGCTTCAGCGTCGAGATCCCCCAACGATGTTCTTGGCGCGCTGAAGTGCTTCACGTCTCCCCTCGCCCATGCGGGCCTGCCGAGCGCCCCGCATGTTCAGCAGGTGCCCGTCGCGGCGCCCAGCAGGTCCTCGGCCCGCTCCACGGCCTCGGGGCCGGTCAGCGCCGAACCGTCGGCGCCCACCCGCGCGGCAAGAGATGGTTCCCCCCGAACCACCGCGCCCCCGAGAATGATCCCCAAATTCTGATTGTCCGATGCCCGCCGCAGGCCCTCAAGACCACGCGCCAGGCCAGGCACGCGACACGGTCGAGACACGGACAGATGCGCGACGGCCAGCCAGTCCTCGCGCACAAGGTGCATTAACGCGTCATAGGTTTCGACCGGCGGGGCCTCGACAACGTCCCAGCCGGCGCGATGGAAGAAGGCGGCGACCATCAGGTCGGCGCAGGTGGTATCCTCGCCCGGCGCGTTGGCCACCAGAACGCGGCGCTCAAGGCCGCGCAGTTCGGTGTCGCACAACAGTTCCCGGTCGAGTTCGTGCAGAATGCGGTGCAGGCGCTCCGTCGCGAGAGACACGTCTGTGAAGGCGTCGCCCAGACCATTCATTTGATCATCCAGGCGACGGGCGCCCGGATCAAGCAGGTGAGCGTAGATGGCATCATCGTCTACGCCATCCCGACGGAATCGGTTCACCAGGGCCATGGCGGCGCCGCAGCCATCCGACACCAACAGGCGGGCGAACGTGTCCACGTCCTGGTCGCAGGGACCGTCAGCCTGGGACCCGACCCGCGCGGACACGTGCGGGGGCGGCTCCACATGGCGATAGGCCTTGAGCAGCCTTGGTATGACCTCCCCCTCGATCACGCTGGTCAAGGCAGCATCCTCCCGAGCCTCGAACGCCGTTTCACGCCGGGACGGATCGGGGGATGGGAGCGCCGGCTCCGCGTCCTCCCGCGGTCCCCAACCGCGATGTCCTCGGGCCTGACCCCCGTCCTGGTCCGCCTCACCGCCCGGGGGGCGACGTGGATGAACCCAGGGGCTCCCGACTTGCCAGCTTCCCGTCGACAATCCGTCGGACCGTCGCCAGAACCCGGTGTCCGCGTCCGGGCGCCTCTGACCAGCCATGGCGCTTCCCCTCCCTCCATGATGAACAGACCACTTTTTATGGTCTGGGGATATCCTCTCGCTTTTTTTTATTCAAGAGACCCTTAGGGTCCATATGCGAAAGGACGGCCCTGGCCTTCTTTCGGTCACGACTTGCGCGTGACTCGACCAGAACCCCAACCGTGTCAGTTCACCAAGAATCCGGGGTGGACGCAACCGAACTCGGGTCCATCGGACGGATTAACCTCACCCGACCAGACGCGATTTGTCAATAGCGATTGACGTCGTGCCAGGTTGACACGTTGGGCGTCGGCTCATAGAGTCAGCAAGGAAGAGAGAGGCGCGGCCGGACCTTTTCGCGAGTTCATGTCATGTGTCCAGAAGACGGCGGACCCGGGCGGGGACCGCCGCCGGAAGGGAGCGGAAACCCGGGTCGGGGTGTCCGGTCCTTGTAGTCTCTTTGGACCATCCTCCGGGGACACCGCCGCGAGGGGCATGGATCGGTCGGGACCGCCCGACCTGGGGGCCGCACCCTAGTGTGGTGGATTTGAAGTTCCTATGACCTCGTCGGGAAGCGCTGGAAGGAACTTCAAATCCACCACACTAGAATCATATAGTTAATAGTGTCCTGAATCCGAAGTTCGTCTAGCGCCAGTCAAGTGACGTAACGAACTTCGGGTTCAGGACACATAGGACCAGACCGGAGTTTCCAAGGCGCGTCGTCGCGCGGATCGGGCCTTTGCATTGGTCGTTCGTGGTTCTGGCGAGGCCAGGAATGGAGGGTTGGCAGACCGATGTTCTCGTTCAACATTGATCGCATGATCGCCACCGTGGACCGTTGTCCGTGGTCGGCGCACGCTGGCCTGGCCGCGCCGCGCGCCGGTGGCGTGCTGCGTCAGGCGCCGCGTCCGCTGTATACCCCGGAGGAGCGCCGCCGCCGTGACGAGTCGCCCTGGACCCTGGTGCAGGGCATCCTGGCGCCGCTGCAGTTCGCCGTGTTCCTGGTGAGCCTGTACCTGGTGCTGGACTACCTGCTCACCGGCGAGGGGTACGCGGTCGCCACCGCCTCGGTGGTGATCAAGACGGTGGTGCTGTACACCATCATGGTCACCGGCGCGATCTGGGAGAAGGACGTCTTCGGGCGCTACCTGTTCGCCCCCACCTTCTATTGGGAAGACGTCTTCAGCATGTTGGTGCTGGCGCTGCACACCGCCTATCTGGTGGCGCTGTTCCTGGATCTGCTGGGGGATCGCGGCCTGATGGTCCTGGCGCTGGCCGCCTACGTCACCTACGTCATCAATGCCGGGCAGTTTCTGCTGAAGCTGCGCGCGGCGCGCCTGCAGTCCGCGAGCGACGCCGCCGCCCGGGGAGACCAGACGCACGCCGTGGACCGCTGAGATGGTCGAGTCCGCCGCCGCCCTCGTTCCGCCGGCATGCGCCGGCCCCGATGCCGGGGACATGCTGGTCGGGGCCGGGGTCGACGCGGCCTCGGTGGTGCGGGAACGCGGCCAGCGCTCGGTGTTCTGCGGGCTGACCGGCATCATCTGGCTGCATCGCAAGATCCAGGATGCCTTCTTCCTTGTCGTCGGCTCGCGCACCTGCGCCCATCTGATGCAGTCGGCCGCCGGGGTGATGATCTTCGCCGAGCCGCGCTTCGGCACCGCCATCCTGGAAGAGCGGGACCTGGCCGGTCTGGCCGACGCCAACGAGGAACTGGACCGCGAGGTGGCCCGCCTGCTGGAGCGCCGCCCCGACATCCGCCTGCTGTTCCTGGTCGGCTCCTGTCCGTCCGAGGTCATCAAGCTGGACCTGGAGCGGGCCGCCCAGCGCCTGTCCGCCGCGCACGGCGGTCACACCCGGGTGCTGAGCTATTCGGGAAGCGGCCTGGACACCACCTTCACCCAGGGCGAGGACGCCTGTCTGGCGGCGCTGGTGCCGGATCTGCCGGCGGCTCCGGCCGAGGCCGCGCCGTCCCTGCTGGTGGTGGGCACCCTGGCCGACGTGGTCGAGGACCAGTTCGTCCGCCTGTTCGAGTCCCTGGGGATCGGCCCGGTGCGCTTCCTGCCGGCGCGCCATGCCGAGGCCATGCCGCCGGTGGGGCCGAACACGCGCCTGCTGCTGGCCCAGCCTTTCCTGGGCGAGACCGCGCGCCTGCTGGAAGGGCGGGGGTGCGCCCGCCTGGAGGCGCCGTTCCCGCTGGGCGAGGAAGGCACCACCCTCTGGCTCAAGGCCGCCGCCGATGCCTTCGGCGTGGACCCGGCCCACTTCGAGCGGGTGACCGCTCCGGGGCGCGCCCGCGCCCGCGCCGCCCTGGAGCACCACAAGCCGGTCCTGGGCGGCAAGCGCCTCACCTTCCTTCCCGATTCTCAACTGGAACCGCCGCTGGCCCGGGTCCTGGCCCGTGAACTGGGCATGCGGTTGGTGGAGGTGGCCACGCCCTACCTGCACCGGGGCCTGCTGGCCGCCGACCTGGCGCTGCTGCCCGAGGGAACCCGGCTGGTGGAGGGCCAGGACCTGGAGCCGCAGCTGGACCGGGTGCGCGAGACCCGCCCCGATCTGGTGGTCTGCGGCCTGGGGCTGGCCAATCCGCTGGAGGCCCAGGGCATCACCACCAAATGGGCGATCGAATTGGTGTTCACGCCCATCCAGGGGTACGACCAGGCGGGCGACCTGGCGGACCTGTTCGCGCGGCCGCTGCGGCGGGCCGCCCTGTTGAAGGTCTAGGGGGGGGAAGTCTGACCCATGCGGTTGACCGTCTGGACATATGAAGGTCCCCCGCATGTGGGCGCCATCCGCGTGGCCACGGCCATGGAGGGGGTTCACTACGTCCTGCATGCGCCGCAGGGCGACACCTACGCCGACCTGCTGTTCACCATGATCGAGCGCCGGGATCACCGCCCGGCGGTCAGCTACACCACCTTCCAGGCGCGCGACCTGGGCACCGATACCGCCGCGCTGTTCAAGCAATCTGTGCGCGAGACCTACGAGCGCTTCAAGCCCCAGGCGCTGCTGGTGGGGGCCTCCTGTACCGCGGAGTTGTTGCAGGACGACCCCGGCGGGCTGGCGCGCACCATGGACCTGCCGGTGCCGGTGGTGCCGCTGGATCTGCCGTCCTACCAGCGCAAGGAAACCTGGGGGGCCGCCGAGACCTTCTACGCCCTGACCCGGGCCATGGCGGCGCCGCGCGCGCCGGCGCCGGGAACCGCGCGTCCGGCCCGGCCGGAGGGCGCGCCGCCCTCCTGCAACATCCTGGGGCCGGTGGCGCTGGGTTTCCGCCATCGCGACGACGTGCTGGAGATCACCCGGCTGCTGACCCAGTTGGGCGTGCACGTCAACGTGACCGCCCCCATGGGCGCCAGCCCCGCCGACCTGGCCCGCCTGGGCGAGGCCGACTTCAATGTGGTTCTCTATCCGGAGACCGCCGACACCGCCGCCCGCTGGCTGGAACGCACTTTCCGCCAGCCGCGCACCACGGTGGTGCCCATCGGCGTCGGCGCCACCCGCGACTTCGTGCGTCAGGTCGCCGATCTGGCCGGCGTGGACCCCGGGCCGGTGCTGGACGGGCTGGTCACGCGCCTGCCCTGGTACTCGCGCTCGGTGGACAGCACGTACCTGACCGGCAAGCGGGTGTTCGTGTTCGGCGACGTCACCCACGCCGTCGCCGCCGCCCGGGTGGCGGCCGAGGAAATGGGCTTCCAGGTGGTCGGCCTGGGCACCTACGCCCGCGAGTTCGCCCGCGACCTGCGCGCCACCGCCGCCACCCACGGCGTCGAGCCGCTGATCACCGACGACTACCTGGAGGTGGAGGCGGCCATCGCCGAGGCCCACCCCGACCTGGTTCTGGGCACGCAGATGGAACGCCATGTGGCCAAGCGCCTGGGCATCCCCTGCGCCGTCATCTCCGCGCCCGTGCACGTGCAGGACTTCCCCGCCCGATACGCGCCGCAGATGGGGCCGGAGGGCGCCAACGTGCTGTTCGATACCTGGGTCCATCCGCTGATGATGGGCCTGGAGGAGCACCTTCTCGGCATGTTCCGCGAGGACTTCGAGTTCCATGCCGACGCCGGCCCCTCCCATCTGGGGGGTGTCGCCACCGGGGCCACGCCCCGGCCCGCCCCCGTGACCGTGTCCGAGATCACCGCCGACCCGCCCTCGGCGCCGCCGCCCTCGCCCGCCGACCTCTCTCCCGCCGACCCTGGGTCCGCCTCCCCGTCCTCGACCGCCCCGGGGGCGTCCGACGGTCCCGCCGGGGATCCGGTGTGGGCCGCCGCCGCGGAGCGCGAACTCAACAAGATTCCGTTTTTCGTTCGGGGCAAGGCGCGCCGCAATACAGAGCGGTACGCCACCGAACGGGGCCTCGCCACGATCACCATCGAGACGTTGTATGATGCCAAAGCACACTTCAGCCGGTGAGAACACGCCCGTCCGGGTCGTGATCGTGACCCTGGATGGCCACCTGTCGGGGGCCACCGACCGGGCCATGCGCGAGTTGCGCCAGGATCTCCCGGGGCTGCATCTCGGTCTGCACGCCGCCTCGGAATGGGGCGACGACGTGGAGGCCCTGGGCCGCTGCCTGCACGATATCGAGCGCGGCGACATCATCGTCGTCACCATGCTGTTCATGGAAGACCACATTCAGGCCGTGCTGCCGGCGCTGGAGGCGCGGCGCGAGCACTGCGACGCCATGATCGGCGCCATGTGCTCCGGCGAGATCGTCAAGCTGACCAAGTTGGGTCCGCTGCGCATGGACGCCAAGCAGGGCGGCGTCATGGCGTTGCTCAAGAAGCTGCGCGGCAGCATGAAGAAGAAGGACGACAAGGCCGCCGAGTCCGGCGCCGGGCAGATGGCCATGCTGCGGCGCATCCCGCAGATCCTGCGCTTCATTCCCGGCAAGGCCCAGGACCTGCGCGCCTACTTCCTGACCTTGCAGTACTGGCTGGCGGGCTCCGAGGAGAACGTCGCCAACATGGTCCGCTTCCTGGTGGACCGCTACGCCGAGGGGCCGCGCAAGGTGCTGCGCGGCCAGATCAAGCCGGAGGCGCCGGCCGAGTATCCCGAGGTGGGCCTCTATCACCCGCGCCTGCCCGGTCGCATCGGCGAGGACCTGACCCAGGTGCCCATGCCCGACGGGACCATCCGTGGCACGGTGGGCCTGCTGGTCATGCGCTCCTACGTGCTGGCCGGCAACAGCGCGCACTACGACGCCGTCATCGACGCCCTGGAGGCGCGCGGCCTGCGCGTCATTCCCACCTTCTCCAGCGGTCTGGATGCCCGCCCGGCCATCGAACAGTATTTCCTGAAGGGCGAGCGGCCGCAGATCGACGCCATGGTGTCGCTGGCCGGCTTCTCACTGGTGGGCGGGCCGGCCTACAACGACGCCCGCGCGGCCGAGGAGATTCTGGCCAAGCTGGACATGCCCTACGTCGCCGCGCATGCCGTCGAGTTCCAGTCTCTGGAGAGCTGGCGCGACTCCGACCGGGGTCTGCTGCCGGTGGAGTCCACCATGATGATCGCCATCCCCGAACTGGATGGCGCCACCGGTCCGTTGCTGTTCGGCGGCCGCGTCGATGGCGGCGAGGGCGAGTCCGCCCGCGACATGGTCCCGGAGATGGAGCGCGTCAACGCCCTGGCCGACCGGGTGGAACGGTTGATCATCCTGCGCCGCACCCCGCGTGCCGAGCGCAAGGTGGCCGTCGTGTTGTTCAACTTCCCGCCCAACGCGGGGGCGGTGGGCACCGCCGCCTATCTGTCGGTGTTCGAATCCCTGTTCAACACCCTCAAGGCCATGGACGCCGCCGGCTATACCGTCGAGGTGCCGGAGTCGGTGGATGACCTGCGCGATCGCCTGCTGAAGGGCAATGCCGGCCAGTACGGCGCCCAGGCCAACGTGCTGGACCGCATCGGCGTCGACGCCCACGTGCAGGGCCAGAAGTGGCTGAGCGAGATCGAGGCCCAGTGGGGGCCGGCGCCCGGTCGTCAGCAGAGCGACGGCCAGTCCATCCATGTGCTGGGCCTGCGCCTGGGCAACGTCGCGGTCACCGTTCAGCCGGGCTTCGGCTACGAGGGCGACCCCATGCGGCTGCTGTTCGAGAAGGGCTTCGCCCCCACGCACGCCTTCGCCGCCTTCTACCGCTACCTGTCGGAGACCTTTGGCGCCCACGCGGTGTTGCACTTCGGCATGCACGGCGCGCTGGAGTTCATGCCCGGCAAGCAGACCGGCCTGTCCGGCGCCTGCTGGCCGGACCGGCTGATCGGCGACCTGCCCAACGTCTATCTGTACGCCGCCAACAACCCGTCCGAGGGCAGCATCGCCAAGCGCCGCTCGGCGGCCACCCTGGTCAGCTACATGACGCCGCCGGTGGCCCAGGCGGGCCTGTACAAGGGCCTGTCGGACCTGAAGGCGTCGCTGGAGCGGTGGCGCTCGCTGCCGCCCGATGACGCGGCCGAGCGCGCCCGCATGGTGCCGCTGATCCAGACCCAGGCCATCGAACTGGAGTTGGCCGAGGGACCCGCCGAGGGAGAGGCGCCCGAGGACTGGGGCCAGACCCTGGACGAGACGGCCCTGGCCGCGCGCATGGAGACCCTGCGCAACGCCTTGCAGGAGATGGAGTACACCCTGATCCCCCACGGCCTGCATGTGGTCGGCGGGACGGTCTCGCCGGAGGCCCGGCGCGACCTGCTGGTGGCCCTGGCCGAGGCGTCGCGCGGGGCCACGCCCGATCTCGCGGCGATCGAGTCCCTTCTGGCCGACGGCAACGCCGAGACCGCCCTGACGATCGCCCGGCGCGCCTTCCCCACCGAGGAGGCGGCGGCGGCCGCCAACATCGATCCGGCGCTGTTCGAGGATCTGGCGCGCATCGACGGCCTGCTGCGGCAAGACGCCGAGATCCCGGCCATCCTGCACGCGCTGGATGGCGGCTTCACCCATCCGGCCCCGGGCGGCGACCTGCTGCGCACCCCGGCCGTCCTGCCCACCGGCCGCAACCTGCATGGCTTCGACCCGTTCCGCCTGCCCAGCGCCTTCGCCGTCAAGGACGGGGCGATGCAGGCCCAGCGGGTGCTCGACCGGCATCTGGCCGAGGGGAACGGGCTGCCGGAGACCGTGGCCATGGTGCTGTGGGGCACCGACAACCTGAAAAGCGAGGGTGGCCCCATCGGTCAGGCCCTGGCGCTGATGGGCGCGCGACCCCGCTTCGACAGCTACGGCCGGCTGGCCGGCGCCGAGCTGATCCCGCTGGCCGACCTGGGCCGGCCGCGCGTGGACGTCATCATGACGCTGTCGGGCATCTTCCGCGACCTGCTGCCCTTGCAGACCCGGCTGCTGGCCGAGGCCGCCTTTCTGGCGGCCAGCGCCGCCGACGAGCCGGACGAGAAGAACTTCATCCGCAAGCACGCCCTGGCCTATCAGGCGGCGCACGGCTGCGACCTGGAGGAAGCGTCGCTGCGGGTGTTCTCCAATGCCGACGGGGCCTATGGCTCCAACGTCAACATGCTGGTGGACAGCGGCGGCTGGGCCGAGGAAGACGAACTGGCCGAGACCTACACCCGGCGCAAGTGCTTCGCCTATGGCCGCGAGGGCAAGCCGGCCCCCAAGGCCGAATTGCTGGGCGAGATCCTGTCCGGCGTGGACATGGCCTACCAGAACCTGGAGTCCATGGAACTGGGGGTCACCACCGTGGACCACTACTTCGACACCCTGGGCGGCATCAGCCGGGCGGTGACCCGGGCCAAGGGGGGCGAGGGCGTGCCGGTCTACATCGGCGACCAGACCATGGGCGAGGGCAAGGTCCGCACCCTGGCCGAACAGGTGGCGCTGGAAACCCGCACACGCATGCTGAACCCGAAGTGGTATGAGGGTATGCTGGAGCATGGCTACGAGGGCGTGCGCCAGATCGAATCGGCCATCACCAACACCCTGGGCTGGTCGGCCACCACCGGCCAGGTGGCGCCCTGGGTGTACGAGCAGTTGACCGAGACCTTCATGCTGGACGAGGAGATGCGCGAGCGGCTCGCGGCCCTCAATCCGACGGCCTCCGCGCGAGTGGCGAACCGCCTGCTGGAAGCCTATGAACGCAGCTACTGGACGCCTGACGAGGCGGTGCTCGAAACCCTGCGGACGGCGGGTGAGGAGCTGGAGGACCGGCTGGAGGGTGTGTCCGAGGGTGTGGCGGCCTGAGCCACGCCCTCGCCGGCAGAGGAAAGGGAGACAGTCCTTGCTCGATACAGTGAATCCGCCCGGACGCCCGAGGGACGGCGATGGCGAGGGCAGCACGCAGGTCCATATGGACGCCGCGCTGACCGCCGGCACGGCCAAGGTCTTCGCCGTCTACGGCAAGGGAGGCATCGGCAAGAGCACGACCTCGTCCAACCTCTCCGTGGCGTTTTCCAAGCTGGGCAAGCGGGTGTTGCAGATCGGCTGCGACCCCAAGCACGACTCGACCTTCACGCTCACCAAGTCGCTGATCCCGACGGTCATCGACGTGCTGGAGTCGGTCAATTTCCACTCCGAGGAACTGCGCATCGAGGACTTCGTCTTCGAGGGGTACAACGGCGTGATGTGCGTGGAGGCCGGCGGGCCGCCGGCCGGCACCGGTTGCGGCGGCTACGTGGTGGGGCAGACGGTCAAGCTGCTCAAGGAACACCATCTGCTCGACGACACCGACGTGGTCATCTTCGACGTCCTCGGCGATGTGGTGTGCGGCGGCTTCGCCGCGCCCCTGCAGCACGCCGAGCGGGCGGTGATCGTCACCGCCAACGACTTCGACTCGATCTTCGCCATGAACCGCATCATCGCCGCCATCCAGGCCAAGGCGAAGAACTACCCGGTGCGCGTCGGCGGGGTGATCGCCAACCGCAGCGAGGACACCGACCAGATCGACAGGTTCAACGCCCGGGCGGGCACCGAGACGCTGGCCCGCATTCCGCTCTTGGACGTGATTCGCCGCAGCCGCCTGAAGAAAGCCACCCTGTTCGAGCTGGAGGCGACGCCGGAGGTGGAGGCGGTCCAGCGGGAGTATCTGCAACTGGCCGCGCGGCTGTTCGCCGGCACCGAGCCGCTGGATGCCAAGCCCATGAAGGACCGGGATTTGTTTGATTTGCTGGGGTACGACTGATGCCCACGGGGACCTACGAGGAGCGCCGGGGCGAGGTCGAGACCTACTTCGACCGCACCGCCGCCGACGCCTGGAAGCGCCTGACCTCGGACGCGCCGGTGGGCCGCATCCGCCGCACCGTGCGCGCCGGCCGAGACCGCATGCGCGGCATCCTGTTGAGCTGGCTGCCCGAGGACCTGGGCGGACGGACCATCCTGGACGCCGGCTGCGGCACCGGGGCCTTCGCCACCGAGGCGGCGCGGCGCGGCGCCCATGTGATCGCCATCGACCTGTCGCCGACCCTGGTGGGGCTGGCGCGGGAGCGCCTGCCCGAGGACCTGGGACCGGGCCGTGTCGACTTCCGGGTCGGCGACATGCTCGACCCCGCGCTGGGCACCTTCGATCACGTGGTGGCGATGGACTCCTTCATCCACTACGACCGCGCCGACATCGTCCGCGTGTTGTCCACCCTGGGCCAGCGCACGACCCGGTCGATGGTGTTCACCTACGCCCCGCGCACGCCGGCGCTGGCCACCATGCATGCCGTCGGCAAGCTGTTCCCGCGCGGCGACCGGTCGCCGGCCATCCAGCCGGTGGCCTCGGGCCGGTTTCTCAAGCATCTGGCCCGGGAGCCGGCCATGGCGGGCTGGCGCCCGGGCCGCACCGAGCGCGTGACCAGCGGCTTCTACATCTCGCAGGCCCTGGAACTGACCAGGGTTCCCTGACCCAGGGGACCCGACGACCGGCCGGTCGGACGACAGGCCGGTGACCCGACGAAAGGACGACCACCACTCCATGACCGCCCCGACTCCACCCCTGATCAAGGTCCTGATGGAGGCCGCCCCCCGGTATCTGCCGTTCGCCGACGCGGCGACGGATCAGTTGCCGCTGGGGCGCCTGCTGCGGCTGTCCTTGTTTCAGGTGTCGGTCGGCATGGCCACGGTGCTGCTCACCGGCACCTTGAACCGGGTGATGATCGTCGAGATGGGGGTGCCCGCCTGGCTGGTGGCCGTCATGGTCTCGCTGCCGCTGGTGTTCGCGCCCTTCCGGGTGCTGATCGGTTACCGTTCCGATACCCACAAGTCGCTGCTGGGCTGGCGGCGCGTGCCCTACATCTGGTTCGGCACCCTGTTGCAGTTCGCGGGGCTGGCGGTCATGCCCTTCGCCCTGCTGGTGTTGGCCAGGGATGGCGGCGCCGTCGGGCAACTGGGCGCCGCCGTGGCCTTCCTGCTGGTGGGCGCCGGCCTGCACACCACTCAGACGGCCGGTCTGGCGCTGGCCAATGATCTCGCGCCGCCGGAGGCCCGGCCCCGGGTGGTGGCGCTGCTGTACGTCATGCTGCTGCTGGGCATGGTGGGGAGCGCGCTGACCTTCGGTGTGGTGCTGGAGGACTTCGGCCAGAAGCGCCTGATCCAGGTGATCCAGGGCGCGGCGGCCGTGACGATGGCGTTGAACCTGGTGGCCCTGTGGAAACAGGAGCCCCGCAACCGGACCCTGACCGACCCCGCCCGGCCGCGGCCGCGCTTCGGCGAGGCCTGGGCCGCCTTCACCGCGGGCGGCCGGTATGGCCGGCTGCTGGTGGTGGTGGGCCTGGGCACGGCCGCCTTCACCATGCAGGACATCCTGCTGGAGCCCTATGGCGGCGAGGTGCTGGGGTTGTCGGTCTCCGCGACCACGGTGCTGACGGCCTTGCTCGCGGGTGGTACCCTGGTGGGGTTCGCCATGGCCGCGCGGTGGCTGTCGCGCGGCCACAGCCCCTACAGGCTTGCGGCCGTTGGTGTGGTGGTCGGCCTGGTCGCGTTTTCGTGTGTGATCTTCGCGGCGCCGTTGACGTCGCCCCTGCTGTTCCGCGTGGGGGCGGTCTTCATCGGCCTCGGAGGAGGTCTGTTCGTCGTCGGAACCCTGACCGCCGCCATGGACATGGCTGACTCGGACCATGGCGGTCTGGCCCTGGGGGCCTGGGGCGGCGTGCAGGCCACGGCAACCGGCATCGCCATCGCCCTGGGCGGGGCGATCCGGGATGGTGTCTCCGCGTTGTCCGAGCGAGGGGTGCTCGGCGAGACCCTGCAGGCGCAGGGTCCCAGCGTGGGGTATGGAGTTGTGTACCATATCGAGATCGGACTGCTGTTGTTGACCTTGGTCGCGGTTGGTCCGCTCGTTCGCTCGACAAGGGACCGGTACACCCGAGCAAAGAAAAGATTCGGGATGGCCGAGTTCCCTGGGTAGGGCTTCTAGCTCGTGGAGGATACGCTATGCCTATTGGCGCGTTCACAGCATATATGGATTTCGCCCAGGTGACGTTGTACGTCTTCTGGTTCTTCTTTGCGGCGCTGATTTTCTATCTTCGTCGCGAGGATCGTCGCGAGGGTTATCCGCTCGAATACGATGTGTCCGGCAAGATCGAGAAGACCGGCTGGTTCTGGATGCCGCCGGCCAAGACCTTCAACCTGTTCCACGGTGGCACATCCGTTGCGCCCGACTACAAGCGCGACACCCGTCCGCTGAAGGCCAAGCGCGTCGCCCCGTGGCCCGGCTCGCCGTTCGAGCCGACCGGCACCAACCCGCTGGCCGACTGCATCGGTCCGGCGTCCTACGCCGAGCGTGAGGACAAGCCGGAACTGACCCTGGAGAACACGCCGAAGATCGTGCCCATGCGCGCGGCCAAGGACTTCTCCGTCGAAAGCAGCGGTCCGGATCCGCGCGGCATGACCGTGATCGGAAGCGATGGCCAGGCCGCCGGCACGATCACCGACATCTGGGTGGATACCGCCGAGACCTTCGTGCGCTACTTCGAGGTCCAGTTGGGCAGCGCCGCCCCGGCGCCGTCGCTGGCGACCAAGGGCGGCAAGGCGCCCGCCAAGGGCGCGGCCCCGGCCGCCCCGGCGGGCAAGATGGTGCTGTTGCCGGTCAACTTCGCGCATATCGACAAGGGGACGCGGACCGTGTCCGTGAGTGCCATTCCCGCCGGTCGGTTTGCCCAGGTGCCGGCCACGGCCCAGCCCAATCAGGTCACCAAGCTGGAAGAGGACAAGATCAGCGCCTACTTCGGTGGCGGTTTCCTGCTCGCCTAGGCGACGGGGGACCACCATCCCTCGGGAGCGGGCGACCCCGGCCGTGTGTCGGGGTCGCGCGGGGGGCCACAGCCAGCCCCCCGACCGTCTCTCGGGGCCGCCGTGCCGGTGGACGCCTGGCGATGATCGCGCCAGCGTCGACCGGTTTGTCGTCTTCGCCGTATTGCCGGCCGTGTCGCGCCTGTCCCGGGGGCTCCCGTGAGGGATCACCAGAGGGGGAGGGCGCGAGGGCGCCGGATGAGGGGTCCGCAGGGACCCGGGGAGCGGCCGGGATCGCCGCGCGGCCGAGTCGCGCGGGGCCGCCGTTCTCGCGGGTCCAGCCCCGGAGGTCCGTACCGTGCATGATGATTTCGCCGTCGAGCCGATTCCGGGCCTGCCCGAGGTGCCGCCGGACGGTGAGCGGATCCTGTGGCAGGGCACGCCGTCGTGGCGGGTCCTGGCCAGGCGGTTGTTTCAGTTCCCGCTCATCGCCGCCTACTTCGTGCTGCTGGCGGCCTGGAGCGGCGCCAGCGCGTCCGCCGATGGCGCCGCCAGCGGCGACGTCGCGGTCACGGTGGTCGGGACCCTGGGGGTCGGCCTCGTCCTGCTGGTCATGCTGGGCTTGGTGGCCTGGTGGATCGAGCGGTCGACCGTGTACACCATCACCAGCGAGCGCGTGGCCATCCGCTACGGCCTCGCCCTGCCGATGACCGTCAACTTCCCGTTCAAGGTGATCAGCGACGCCGGGCTGAAGATGTTCCGCAACGGCACCGGCAACGTGTCCCTGTCGCTGATGCGCGGGCACAGCGTGGCCTTCCCGCTGATGTGGCCGCATGTGCGGCCCTGGCACTGGACGCGCGCGCAGCCGACGTTGCGCGGCCTGCCCGATGCCCGCGCCGCGGCCGACGTTCTGGCCGGCGCCCTGGACGCGCATGCCGCCCGGCAGGCGGCCGAGCCGGAGACGGGCGAGTCGGGCACCGGGGATCCGGTGCGGGTGTCCGTGACGACCGCCGGCAAGACCGCCAAGACCGCCAAGGACGACGGGGGGTCCGTTGCCCAACCCGCCGGGTCCATGTGAGACCGAGCCAGGGGTCCCGGAGCGGCGCGCCGCGTGGGCGCCCTTGCGCCGGGCATCCTGGCTCCAGTTGACAGGGAGACCGTCATGAGTGGTGCCGCCCGTCGCGACACCCGACGTTCCAATCCGTCGTCCGAGGACCCGCGTCCCATGACGGAGAAGGACATCCGGCGCGCCCGCCACAAGGCGATGTCGCCGCCGGCCCCGCTGCTGTATGCCGCGTTCGCCATGGTCGCCCTGACCATCGGGCTGGCGGCGGCGTGGCGTTATTGGCTGGACCCCGGGGAGGGGGAGACCGGCGTCACGGTGGTGTCCACGCAGGCGTTCGACTTCGTGCCGGTGGGCAGCGAGGACGGCCTTGAGGTCCGCGTGATGCCCGAGGGGCGCGCCCTGACGGTGGTCGACGGCACCCTGAGCAGCTTCCTGCAAGGCATGGTGCGCAGCCTGGACCGCCAGCGCCGCGTGGATCAGGTCGGCGAGGGCGCCCCCTACCACGTCACGCTGTGGAGCGATGGCCGCCTGACCCTGGACGACCCGACCACCGACACCAGCATTCCCCTTCAGGCCTACGGCGTGGACAACACGGCCCGCGTCTATGACCTGCTGACGATGGCGGGCGCCGAGGACGACTCGGGATCGGCCCCAGGGGCGGCGTCGCCGGCGCCCGCCGCCGAGCCATGAGCGCCAGCGCGCCGGTCCCCATCGACCGGGCCGGCGCGGAGGGTGGTTCGGGAGCGGGCCGGTGCCGCTCGGCGGATGAGTCACGCTCGTCCGCCGCTGGTATGAGGAACCCGGACACGACGCCCGGGCCGGAACGGAGGCCGGTTTGCTGACGTCCTACATTGCGGCCATTCTGCACGCCGCGTTCCTGTGGTGGTTCGCGACCGGCGTGATCCTGCTGCTGGACGGCCTGCCCACCCGCACCTTCAAGTGGAGCATGCTGGTCGCCACGGGCGTTCTCGGGTTGTCGCTCTACGGTCTGTGGTCCAATGCCGGCGACACCACCTCCTCCGGCGCCTACGCGGCGTTCACGTATGCCCTGCTCGCCTGGGGGTGGCAGGAAATCAGCTTCTACATGGGCTATGTGACCGGGCCGCGCAAACGCCCCTGCCCGGAGGGTTGTCACGGCTGGAAGCATTTCGTCCACGCCCTGGAGGCCAACCTTTACCACGAGCTGTCCATCATCGTGACGCTGACGGTGATCGTGGTGCTCACCTGGGGCCAGCCCAACCAGGTGGGGCTGTGGACCTTCCTGGTGCTGTGGTGGATGCACGAAAGCGCGCGTCTGAACGTGTTCCTGGGTGTGCGCAACCTGAACGAGGAATTCCTGCCCGACCACATGGCGTTCCTCAAAAGCTTCCTGAACAACTCCCGGCCCATCAACCTGCTGTTCCCGGTCTCCGTGACGGTGTCCACCGTGGTGGCGGTGTTCATCGTCCAGGCGGCCGTGGCGCCGGGGGTCTCGGCGTTCGACGCCGTCGGCTACACCTTCGTCGGCACCATGATGACGCTGGCCATCCTGGAACACTGGTTCCTGGTGCTGCCGTTGCCGGCCGCCGCGCTGTGGAACTGGAGCCTGCGGTCGCGCACCCCGCACGCGCCGGCGGTCGACGTGGAGATCGTCGCCGGCTTCCTGGGGGCCGGGAAGACCACCGTGTTGCGCCAGCGGCTGGCGCGGGCCAACCCGGAGGCGCTGGTGGTGGCTCTGGTCCATCAGCTTGATCCGCTGGCCGTGGTGGGCGAGCGCGACGAGGACGCCGACGGCGCGCCAATCGTCCGCCTGGGGGCCAACCGCACGGCCCACGCGCTGCGCGACGACCTGGCGCACCAACTCAAGGAGTCGATCGCCGCCTGGACGCCCGACCGGGTGCTGATCGAACCCAGCGGCATCGCCGACGTGGACGTGTTGATCCGGGTCCTGAACCGCGCCGACATCCGCCCGTCCATCAAGGCGGTGCGGCTGATGGTGGTGATCGACGCCAGCGCCTTCATGACCGACCTCGCGCGCCTGCCCGCCTTCCTGAAGGCCCAGGTGCAGGCCGGCGGCGGGGGTCATGCCGGCGGCGAGGGCGGCCTTCCGCTGCACACCATGATCGTCGTCAACAAGGCCGACCTGGTGAGCGACCCCGACCTGACCATGGTGACCAGCACGTTGCGGGCGCTCAATCCGGCGGCGCGCATCGTGCCGGCGGACCATGGCGTGCCCCGCGAGACGCCCGAGGAGCGGGCCGCGCGGGCGGCGGTGGATCGCGGCGCCGCGCCCGGCGACGTGATCGGGTCGCCAGCGGCGGTCCAGGCGGCGAGCCCCGCGCCGATGCCGGGCGGCGCCGGGGCGGCGGTGCATCACCATCACCACTATCACCATCACCACTACCATCATGACCCGGCGCCTGGGTCGACCCTGCCCGCCGCCTCGGGGGACTCCGCCGAGGCGGCGTCCGGCGCCGCGCCCGGCCCGGGCGAGGTGATCGTCCTGGACCTGCGCGCCTGGAGCGCCGACATCACCGGCAAGGTGGACGCGCAAGGGCTGCGCCAGGTGCTGGAGGCCGTGGCCCAGGGCACCTATGGCGAGGTGGATCGGCTGCGCGGCATCGCCCGCGTCGGATCGGGCTGGATCCGCTTCGAGGTCACCGGCGGGCGACCGTCCATCGGTCCGCTGAACGCCGGTGAGGCGGGGACCTCCGAGCCCCCACGCGAACCGCGCGTAGTCGCCGTCGGCCGGGGGCTGGACGGCGTCCGGCTGCGGCAGGCGTTCGAATCCTGCGGGGCGGTGGCCGCGCCCGCGTGACCCCCGGGCGCGGGCGCGCGGGGGCGCCGGCGGGGCGTGAACGATGGTTCCCTTTCGCCGGGTCCCACCCTACAGTCCCGGTCCACGCCACACCCGAACGATGAGTCCGAGAGACAGCGATGTGCACTGAGTCCGCGCGGCCCGGCGATGGCCGTTCCTGCGACGACTGCGCCGGTCATGCCGACACGGCCGACACCGCCGGGGCAGTGGCCGCGACCGGGGCCGGCGTCGAGACCGCCCGCATCGGTCCCAACGCCATCATCCGCGTCAACGAGGCGCTGACCGCCGTGCTGGGCGCCGACGAGACCCGGGCGGTGTTCGAGCAGGCCGGCCTGGCCCGCTACCGGGACACGCCCCCGGGGGCCATGGTGCCCGCCGGGGAGGTCACCGCCCTGCACCGCGCGCTGCTGGCCCGGCTGCCGGCCGAGCACCGGGCGGCGATCAACCGGCATGCCGGCATCGCCACCGCCGACTACCTGCTGGCGGTTCGCATTCCCAAGCCGGCCCAGGCCATCCTGAAGGTGCTGCCCCCGGTGCCGGCGGCGCGTGTCCTGATCACCGCCATGGGCAAGAACTCCTGGACCTTCGCCGGCGGCGGCCGGTTCGAGGGCACGGCCGGGCGCCCCACCCGCCTGGTGATCGAGAACGGCCCCATTCAGCAGGCCGTGGACCCCGCCGACCGGCCGGCCCCGGCGCCCGTCTGCGGGTACTACGCCGCCACCTTCGAACGGCTGTTCCAGGTGCTGGTGACGCGACGGGCCGCGGTGCGCGAGACCGCCTGTCAGGCCCAGGGCGCGCCCGCCTGCGTGTTCGAGGCCGCGTGGTAGGCGTGGACCCTGGTCGGCGCTAAGGCTGGTAGACCTGTCCCCCCACCAGGGGCCACGGCGCCCCCGTGGTGCCCGGGAAGGTGATGGGCAGGCGGCGACGGCAGCGCGCGGCCATGAAGGCGAAGGCCTGGGCCTCCAGCGCGTCGCCGTCCCATCCCACGGCCTCCACGGGCGCGACCGGGGCGTCGAGCCAGCGTGCCAGCGTGTCCATCAGCGCCGGGTTGTGGCGCCCACCCCCCGTGACCAGCCAGCGCAGCGGCGGGCGCGGCAACAGGGCGGCGCCCTGCACCACGGCGGCGGCGGCCATGGCCGTCAGGGTGGCGGCGCCGTCGGCCACCGACAGGCCCGCGACGATGCCGGCGATATGCGCGTCGAAGTCGCCCCGGTCCAGCGACTTGGGCGCCGCCCGGCCGAAGTAGGGATGATCCATCAGGCGGATCAGGCGCGCCTCGTCCACCCTGCCCGACAGGGCCAGGCGCCCGTCGGTGTCCCGGCTCTCGCCGGTGTGCCGGGCAACCCAGTCGTCCAGCGGGCCGTTGCCCGGGCCGGTGTCGAAGGCCAGCAGGTCGTCGGGGCCGTCCGCGCCGATCCAGGTGACATTGGCCACGCCGCCCACGTTCAGGACCGCCAGCGGCCGCTCCAGGCCGGCCGCCAGGGCGGCGTGATAGACCGGGGCCAGCGGCGCGCCCTCGCCGCCGGCCGCCACGTCCGCCTGACGCAGGTCGGCCACCACCGGGATCCCCAGCTCGCGGGCCAGAAGGGCGGCGTCGCCGGCCTGCACGGTCAGCCGCGCCGGGGGATCATGCCACAGGGTATGGCCATGGAAGCCGACCAGATCGGGCGTCACCGCCGCGCCGGTCAGCAGCGTTCGCACCGCCTGGGCGTGGCGCAGCGCCAGGTCGCGGCCGAGCCGCCGGCCCTCGTCGTCCCCCAGGTCGGTTCGGCCCAGCATGGCGCGCAGCCGCGCCCGCAGGGTGTCGTCGTAAGGCAGGGTGATCGCCGGGCCGCGTCCGGCGATCATCTCGCCGTCGGTCTCGATCAGCGCGGCGTCGATGCCGTCCATGGAGGTGCCGCTCATCAGCCCCACCACCAGCCAGGTGGCCGCCGGATCCCGGTCGGGCGTGGCGCTCGCGGCTGTGGCTGGGGGGGCATCCCGGGGCGCATCCGCCGCGCGGCCCACGGGGCGGCGGGCCGGCGGACGCCGGGCGGGGGTGCGGGACAGGCCCTTGGGAAACGGGATCATGATCACGGCCCTTGCTTTTCCGAAAGAAGGGAGTGTGCTAAACGTCCCCGCCCGCGACAAGGCGCGCGATGACTCTGGATGTCCGCCGCGCCGTCGCCCCTTCCTCCGATCGAGATCCGCCATGACCACCGTTTCCTCCGATTTCCTGCGCATCATCCACGACCGTGGCTTCGTGGACGCCTGCACCGACACCACGGCGCTGGACGCGCTGCTGCGCGAGGAGGTGGTCTCCGCCTATATTGGTTACGATTGCACGGCGCCCAGCCTGCACGTGGGCAGCCTGGTGTCGATCATGCTGCTGCGCTGGTTGCAGAAGACGGGGCATCGGCCGATCGTCCTGATGGGCGGCGGCACCACGCGCATCGGCGATCCGACCGGGCGCGACGATGCCCGGCGGCTGATGACGGACGCCGAGATCACCGCCAACATGGCCGGCATCCAGAGCGTGTTCGCCAAGTACCTGACCTTCGGCGACGGGCCGACGGATGCGCGCATGGTCAACAACGCCGACTGGCTGAGCACGCTGTCCTACATTCCGTTCCTGCGCGACTATGGCCGTCACTTCTCGGTCAACCGCATGCTGACCTTCGATTCGGTGCGCATGCGGCTGGAGCGCGAGACGCACATGTCGTTCCTGGAGTTCAACTACATGATCCTCCAGGCGTATGACTTCCTGGAATTGGCGCGACGCGACGGCATCCGCTTGCAGATGGGCGGCGCCGACCAGTGGGGGAACATCGTCAACGGCGTGGAGCTGGGGCGGCGCTGCGACGGCCTGTCGCTGTTCGGGCTGACCGTGCCGCTGATCACCTCCGCCTCGGGCGCCAAGATGGGCAAGAGCGCCCAGGGCGCGGTGTGGCTGAACGCCGAACAGTTGTCGCCCTACGACTTCTGGCAGTTCTGGCGCAACACCGAGGACGCGGACGTGGGCCGCTTCCTGCGCCTGTTCACCGAACTGCCGCTGGACGAGATCGCGCGCCTGGAGGCCCTGGAGGGCGCCGAGATCAACGAGGCGAAGAAGGTGCTGGCCCACGAGGCGACCACGCTGGCCCATGGCGAGGCCGCCGCGCTGGCCGCCGCCGGGACCGCGCGCGCGGTGTTCGAACAGGGCGGGGTCGGCGAGGACCTGCCCACCGTGACCGTTTCCGCCGACGATCTGGCGGCGGGCATCCCGGCGCCGGCCTTGTTCACCCGCGCGGGCCTGACGGTGTCCAACGGTGAGGCCAAGCGCCTCATCAAGGGGGGCGGCGCGCGCCTGAACGATACGGTCCTGGACGACATCACCCGCATGGTGACCGATGCCGACCTGAAGGACGGCGAGATCAAGCTGTCGGCCGGGCGCAAGAGTCACGCCCTGGTCAGGGTGAGTTGACCGGGCCGAGTTGACTGGCGCCTGACTTCTTCGCGAAAACGGCGCGATTCTTGCAAGTAAGCCGAGTTTGATTATCTTGCGAGGGATGCCCTCTGCTGCCGAACCCAGGAAGGACAGGCCCATGACGGCGGACCACGGCCCGCTGGCGCGGTACCGCGCCCTCCTGGCCGACGGCACCCTGCGCGCGGACACGGCGCAGGAGCATGTGGTCCGCCGCCTGGAGGCGCTGGCCGAGGCCCTGCCGGCGCATGACCAGACGCGCGGCGGGCGCGGCGCGGGACGGGCGGCGGGCGGCGGCGCGGGCCTGCTGGCGCGGCTGGGCCTGGGCGGAGCGGGGACCCCCGCGCGCGGCCGGTCGGTGGAGGCGCCGCATGGCCTGTACATCCATGGGGCCGTCGGGCGCGGCAAGTCCATGCTCATGGACCTGCTGGTGGACACCGTGCCCATCGCCCGCAAGCGGCGGCAGCACTTCCACGTTCTGATGCGCGAGGTGCACGAGACCCTGCACCGCTGGCGCCAGGACGGCCGCGAGGGGCGCGATCCGCTGGTGCGGCTGGCCGACGGCATCGCCGCCGAGGTCACGTTGTTGTGCCTGGACGAGATGGAGGTCAAGGACATCGCCGACGCCATGATCGTCGCCCGCCTGTTCGAGCGGCTGATGGACGCGGGCGTGGTGGTGGTCACCACCTCCAACCGGATTCCGGCGGACTTGTACAAGGACGGCCTGCAACGCGAGAAGTTCGTGCCCTTCATCCGCATGCTGGAGGCGCGGCTGGAGGTCCTGGAACTGGACGCCGAGCGGGACTATCGCCTCGACCGGCTGGAGGGACATCGCGTCTACCACCACCCGCTGGGACCAGACAGCCGGGCGGCGCTGGAGGCGATCTTCCGGGCGCTGCTGGACGGCACCCCGGAGGCGCCGGAGACCGTGGAGGTGCACGGCCGCCGCATCCCGGTGCCGCGCGCCGGCAACGGAGTGGCGTGGTTTTCGTTCGACGGCCTGTGCGGACGGCCGCTCGGCGCCGCCGACTACCTGGAGATCGCCAGCCTGTACGACACGGTGCTGCTGTCCGACATCCCGTTGCTGACGCCGGCCGACCGCGACCGGGCGCGCCGCTTCGTGGTGCTGGTGGATGCCCTGTACGAGCATCGCACGGCGCTGGTGTGTTCCGCCGCCGGACCGGCCGAGGCGCTGTACCAGGCCGGGGACGGCCGGTTCGAGTTCGATCGCACCGTCTCCCGCCTCATGGAAATGCGCGCCGCCGACTACCTGGGACGGCCGCACCTGATCGAGGGGGACGCCCCCCCCGCCGTCGGCGGGGGCGCTGCCCCCGCTCCGGCGCCGCCATCCTGACCCTCCGGTGCCGGCCGAGGGTCGCCCGGGTCCGCTCTTGAAATCGTCACGCAGCGGCGCTTTCTTTCGCGCCCGCGCTCTGTCTAAGGTAGGGCTGACATGACACACACCCGCTGCGCCAAGATCGTCGCCACCCTGGGACCGGCCACCACCGCCGAGGGCACCATAGAGGCCCTGGCCAGGGCCGGCGCCGACGTGTTCCGCCTGAACTTCAGCCACGGCACCCACGCGGAGCACGAACACCACCTGCGGGTCGTGCGCGAGGTCGAGGAACGGGTGCGGCGGCCCCTGGCGGCGCTGGCCGACCTGCAAGGGCCGAAGCTTCGCGTGGGCGCCTTCATGGGGGGGCGCGTGACGTTGCGCGCGGGGGACGCCTTTCGCCTCGACCTGTCGCCGGAACTGGGGGACGAGAGCCGCGTGTGCCTGCCCCATCCCGAGATCTTCCAGGTGCTGGACTCCGGCACCGACCTCATGCTCGACGACGGCAAGCTGCGGCTGCGCGTGCATGAGGTCCAGGACGGCGTGGCGGTGACCCAGGTTCTGGCCGGGGGCGTGCTGTCGGACCACAAGGGCCTGAACGTGCCCAACGTGGTGCTGCCGATCTCCGCCCTGACCGAGAAGGACCGCCGCGACCTCGACTTCGCGCTGTCCATCGGCGTGGACTGGGTGGCGCTGTCGTTCGTGCAGCGGCCCGAGGACGTGGCCGACATCCGCAAGGTGGTGCGGGGCCGCGCGGCCATCGTCAGCAAGCTTGAGAAACCCAGCGCATTGGACCACCTGGGCGAGATCATCGACCTGTCCGACGCGATCATGGTCGCGCGCGGCGACCTGGGGGTGGAGGTGCCGCCGGAGACCGTGCCCATCGTTCAGAAGCGCATCATCCGCGCGTGCCGCAGCGCCGGCAAGCCGGTGGTGGTGGCGACCCAGATGCTGGAAAGCATGATCCAGGCGCCGGCGCCCACGCGGGCCGAGGCGTCGGACGTGGCCACGGCCATCTACGACGGCGCCGACGCGGTGATGCTGTCGGCCGAGACCTCGGTGGGGGAGCACCCGGTGGCGGCGGTCAGCATCATGGACCGCATCTTGCACAGGGTGCAGGCGGACGAGCACTATCGCGCCATCGTCGAGGCCGGACGCGGTGACCCGGAGAACAGCGCCGCCGACGCCATCTGCGCCGCCGCCCGCCAGGTGGCGCGCACCCTGGGCGCGGCGGCCATCGTGACCTTCACGTCGTCGGGCTTCACCACCCTGCGGTCGGCGCGGGAGCGGCCGGGCGTGCCCATCCTGTGCTTCACGCCGAGCGCCCAGGTGGCGCGGCGCATGGCCCTGGTGTGGGGGGTGCATGGCGCCGCCTGCGCCGAGCTGACCGACGACATCGACATGGTGGCCAAGGCCGGCGCCCTGGCCCGCGCCGGGGGCTTCGCCGAGGCCGGCCAGCGGCTGGTGATCATCGCCGGCGTGCCCTTCGGCCGCCCGGGCACCACCAACATGCTGCGCATCAGCTGGGTGGACTAGCAGTCTGTCGGATTTGGGCGGGCTCGGGTAGAATCGGTCTATGGCTCAAGTCATCAGGATCGGGCGATGGCGAACTTCATCTCGGACGATC
>NZ_JACIGK010000022.1 GCF_014197915.1 Roseospira visakhapatnamensis | reverse complement strand
ACGAGCTTCGAGGCTATGATTTTTTCTTGTTGTTGCGCGGCTGTAGGGCGACTGCGTAACGCGTTACATAACCGCCGGGCAGGTCCCCGCAACCACCTTGACCGAACGCCGCACGTCGGCATCCAAGGCCGCCTCTCCGGAGGCGGCCTTTTTTGCGTGTGCGCCCAGCGACAGTTCGATCATGGACGCGATCTCGCCGATCAGCTCCACTTCGCGGCCGCCACGATCGAGGGGCGGGCCGACGCGTACCTCTTCGATCAGGGTGCGCAGGTGCTCCACCGCTTCCTGCCGGGTCTTCGGGTCCTGAAGCGTGGCGTGAAGACGGCCGACCTGCTGGCGGTACAGCGTCGCCAGGTCGACGGTGAACGGCGGCAGCGCGGGCGGAGCCGCCGAGAGCTTGGCGCGCAGGTCGTCCCGGTGCGCCGACAGCGTATCCAGCCGGGTCTGAAGATCGGGGGAGCGGAATCCCTCCGCAATCGCGTCGATCAGTGAGGCGATCTTGCGCTCGGCCTTCTCAAGGTCGGCTTCGACCGTCTTGCGGTTCGCCTGCGCCTGAACGCGCTGGGCCTCCATGTGCTCCCGGAACGTGACGCAGAAGTCCTCGACCAGGTCCGGGGCCATCAACTGGTCTTTCAGCGCGGCCAGGATCAGGTCCTCCAGCGGTCCCCGGCGCAGGCCCTTGCGGTTCGAACAGTCGGTTCCGGCCCGGGCGCGCCCGCAGGCCAGATAATCCTTGCCGGCCGAGATCATGGCCCCGCCGCACACCGCGCAGGTCACCTTGCCGGCCAGCAGGGTCTCCGGGCGGCGGTGCGTCCAGAACTGGGTCTCCCGAGCCTTGCGCACGCCTTCGGACTCCCGGATATCGTCGAGGCGCCGCTGGACGCGGGTCCAAAGATCGTCGTCCAGGATCCGCAGGTCCGGCACCGCGGTGATGACCCAGGTCTCCGGCGGATTGGGCCGCGAGACGCGCTTGCCCGTGGCCGGGTCCTTGATGAAGCGTTGCCGGTTCCAGACCAGGCGGCCGATGTACTCCTGGTTCCGCAGGATGCCGGTGCCGCGCGCCTTGTGGCCGCGAATGGTGGTGTCGCGCCAGGGCCGTCCGCGCGGGCCCGGCACGCCCTCTTCGTTCAGAATACGGGCGATGGTGCGCGGGCCGGTGCCGCCCGCGAACATCTCGAAGATGCGCCGCACCACGGCGGCTTCCGCCTCGTTGATGCGCCGGTGCCCGGCGTCGACCTCGCCGCGCGCGTTGACCTGCCGGACCATCTCGTAGCCGAAGGACAGACCACCGGCCGAACGGCCCGCGCGCACCCGTCCCTCCAGGCCGCGTCGTGTCTTCTGGCCCAGGTCCTTCAGGAACAGCGCGTTCATGGTGCCCTTGAGGCCCACGTGCAGCTCGTTGACCTCGCCCTCGGCGACGGTGACCAGCGCCACGCCCCGGAAGGTCAGGGTCTTGAACAGGCCGGCGATGTGCTCCTGGTCGCGGCTGAGGCGGTCCAGCGCCTCGGCCACCACCCCTGGACCTCGCCGGCGTCGATGGCCTGGAGCAACTGCCGGAACCCGGGCCGCCGGGGATCGGCGCGGCTCAGACCGTGGTCGGTGAATGGACCGGCCGGTGTCCAGCCGCGCGACGCGATGAAGGCCTGGCAGGTGCGCACCTGGTCTTCAATCGAGGCCGGGTTCTGCAGGTACGAGGAATAGCGGGCGTAGATCGCGGCGATGGTCATGGCGCGGACTCTTCCGGCGGGGGCCGGCCGGAACGGGCCGGCGGCTGGACGGACATATGCGTGCGGAGGAGGCGTTTATACTCCGCTTCGGCCGCCTGCCGCGCAAGCAGTTTGACGAGCGCGACCAGCCGGGGGTCCGGACTCGCCGAAGCGCCGTTCGCCTGTTTCCCGCCGCGGGCTTTCCGCGATGTGCGTGCCCTGTCCATGCCCCCAGGGTAGGGCGGTCCGGACGGCGGATTCCTCGTGGCGGGCGGGATAGCAGTGGGTCGCGTTGTTTGACAAATGTACACACAAACGGCTATGCTTCTTCCATGATGTTTGCGGTGGACGGCTTCGACTGGGATGCGGGCAACGGGCCGAAATGCGCCAAGCACGGCGTGACGCGCGAGGACATCGAGGCGGTCTTCCACAGCACCCCGATGATCCTGCCCGATCGCACGCCGCAGGATCGGGAGACGCGCTACAACGCCATCGGCAAGACCGCCGCCGGCCGCATGGTCTTCCTCGTGTTCACGCTGCGGAGGCGGGACGGCGTGACCCTGATCCGGCCGATCAGCGCCCGGTTCATGCACAGAAAGGAGATCGAGCACTATGAGCGACACACCGGACAGTAAGGGGACCCCACTCCCGCGCCATGAGACAGACGCCGAGGCGGAGCGGTTCGTCGAGGCGGCTGATCTGACCGCGTATGACCTCTCGGGCTTTCAGCCGGCCCGCTTCGAGTTCGGCCGCAAGGACGCGCGCGTGAACATGCGCCTGCCCGAGCCGTTGCTCGATGCCGTCAAGGCCCGGGCCTCGGCGCGCGGCATGCCCTACCAACGCTTCATCCGCGAGGCCATCGAACGCGCCCTCTCCGGCGACCGTCCTTGACCTGAACGCTCGCTCTCTCTCCTGACCGTCGAAACGGGCGGGCCGCGGGATGCGGTCCGCCCGCCCGGGGCCGTGTCCGGCCGGGTTACGGCGCCGGGCGGCGGGACCGAAGCTCCCGCGCGATGGCCTCCCGGGCCTCGATGGCCCGGCGGCGGGTCGCGGTGTTCGGCCGGGCCGTTGCCGCCGCGTTGAAGACCTTCAGATACAGGCCTTTCAGGTCGTCGAGCGACAGCCAGCTCAGGTCGGTGTGTGTGGGGACGTGCATGGCCGTTTCCTCCGTCTCGCTTTGGAGGCCCCGCCCATCGGAGCCTTTCGCCCCGTCCCGGCATCATCATGGGGGTCAGAAGGCGCCCGTGGGCGGTGGTCCGCGCAAAGCGGACAAGACGGAGGACGGCCGCCCTTTCGGCATGTCCGCTCAATACACCGGCAGGTCCGGCCGTCGCTCCGGCGGAGAAGGCCCTGCGGTCTTCACGAGGACTCAGCGCCCGGCCCCAGCCGAGGCCATCAGAGGAAGAGGACGTCTTCGGTTTCGTGACGGAGTCGATCAGGAGAGGGAGGGTCCTTCTCCGGCCCGTCGACCGCACGAACCAAAGGAGACGGACCATGACCCGCGACACCACCCCCCGGCAGGACATCTACACCCGGGTCACCGACAGCATCATCGCCGAACTGGAAAAGGGCGTTCGTCCTTGGGAAAAGCCCTGGAGCGCCGAGCACGCCGCCGGCCGCGTCAACCGGCCGCTGCGCCATAACGGCGTGCCCTATGCCGGCATCAACATCCTGATGCTGTGGACCGCTGCCCTTGAGCACGGCTTCGCCTCGCCCATGTGGATGACGTTCCGCCAGGCGAAGGAGCTGGGGGCGCACGTCCGCAAGGGCGAGAAGGGCTCGCCCGTCGTCTACGCCAACACGATCACCCGCACCGATGAGACTGATGAGGGCGAGACCGTCGAGCAGCACATTCCCTTTATCCCGGATCGGTCACCGGACTTTTTTCGGCGTCTTCGGCGGCCCAGTTTCGGCTTTCGGTGCCGGTTTTTCCGGTGTCCTGTCGCCGGCCCGGGAGGGGTGGATGGCGAAACGGGGCCTATGGCCGCGTGAATGCAACTAATAAAAGAAAAAGTCCCGAGACCAGGACATGCGAAGCCGTTCTTCCGGCGGAAGCGGCGCGCTTTTTCTGTTTTCGGCGGGGGCGGGAGGCTTACGGAGGCGCCAGGCATCGCCACGCGGCGAAGAACATCCCCTGGGTCGGACAGGCGTCGGGCATGGCGATCCTGATCCGCCGGACCGAGGTGATGACCCGGGCGCCGATCTTGAGAAGTTTCTGGCGGATGGTGTTAGGCGCGGCCCTGGCCAGATCGGTGCCCTTCAGGGCGCGCAGGCGCAACTGGGTCATCAGCACATAGGCGAACCCGGCCAGGATCAGGCGGGTCTGGTTGGCCTTGAAGCCATGGGCGGACGCCCGGTGGCCGAACAGGTCGAGCTGGCACTCCTTGATCCGGTTTTCCATGTCGCCGCGCGGGCAGTAGATGGCCTCGTAGATCACGCGCGACATCAGGTCGCGGGGCGGGGTCTGGTCGCTTTGTTCGTGGGCGTCCCGGGCCTCGCGCAGGGCCTCGGCCACCCGCGGGGAGTCCCAGTCCAGCGAGGTGACGAGGAACCGGCAGCGTTGTTCCCGCCCTTCCCGGTGCAGCACCTTGACGATCACGTGGCGTGGCCGTGTCCAGCTCTTCGAGCGGGTCATATGAGTAAAATGACCGAACGCCAGCGCCGTCTGACCCGTGGCCATGAAGTCGACGGCGGCTCTGGAGCGGACCTTGCGGGCCTTGTGCAGCAGGACATCGTTGCGGGCGAGGCCGAAAATGTAGTCGACGTGGTTGGCCTCGCACCAGGTCATCAGGTTCGGGCGGGCGAAGCCGGAATCGCCCCGCACCAGGATCTGGACCTTGGGCCAGACCTTGCGGATGCGTCCGACGATGCGTTTGATGGCCGCCTTCGCGCCCTTGGCGCCGTCGACGTTGCCGGGACGCAGCTTGGCCAGCAGCAGATGGGGACCGCAGGTGACATACAGCGGCAGGAAGCAGCGGTGTTCGTAGGTGCCGTTGAAGAAGCCGCCGACCTGGTGGCCGTGGGTTTCGATATCGGTGGCGTCGAGGTCCAGGGTGATCCGCCAGTGCAGCGACGCCGTCAAGGGTTACACCCTTGACGGCAAAGGTCGCTGCACAACTTTTTGAATCTAGTGCATTTTCGATCCAGACAAATGATGCTCGCTGCATCTTTTGTCTGGATCAATGCACTTGGGCGGGGTGTCGTGGCTTTCGGTGAACAGGTCCACGTACAGGTCCTGGAGCCGGTTCGGCTAGGCGGTGATCTTGTGGTAGCGCCGGTCGCTGTCCTCGAAACTCCGTTCCACCCGCCCCAGGGTGGAACTCCCGGCTAGGGGAGCCGGCCTGTCGCGCCCGGAGACTTCGCCTCGCCCAGGAGCTTCAACAGGGGATCATGGTGCAGGGTGTCGTGATCGGTGAGATCCTCGTAGCCCAGCGCGATGCCGGTGACGCGTTGAGCCAGCAGGTCGGCCAGCGGATGGCGGACCCGACCCGGGTCCCGGCGATCCTCGAAACAGGCCGCCATGCGGGGGAACAGGTCCAGGCGCTTGGCGGTCTCCCGCAGCAGCAGGCCGCCGGCGTCCGAGGTGATCTCGCCGCCGTCGAAGGCGGCGATGACCGCGCGTGGGCCGAACCCGGAAAAGAGCATGCGAGGTCCCGTTATCGAATTGATTCCGCGAATCCATCTCCGTCACGCCCCACTCCGGCGCAGACCGACCCGTGGGCTGAAGGGTCCCTCGCTCGCGTCCGTCCGCCCGGTGCCGGCGGCCTTGCCTCTACTGGCCGCAAGCCTTGGAGATGGCCCCATGGGCATTGGTGAAGCCCATCAGCGAGTAGGTGTCGGTGGTCAGGGTGCCGCGCGTCGACGTGCCCTTGACCACCATGCGCCCACCGGCCCGCATGGCCGCCACCAGCCGCGCGTCATCCTCGTCATAGGCCCAGGCGTTTTCCTCGTGGGTGAACAGGGTAAAGGACGTGTTGCCGTCGATGGTGACGGTTACCTCGCTCTTGTCCTTGAAGGGATAGCCGGCCATGAAGCTGACCACGTTGGTGGCGCCCTCCTTGGGCCGATGGCTGACGATCGCGTAGACGTCACCGCGCACCGAGTAGTTCCCTTCCTCCTTGGTCGGCTGGCTGGCCATGTAACAGACCGTGCTGCCTTGTTCCTCGTAGGTGTAGGCCGTCCAGTCCTTGAACTTTTCGATGGTCTTGACGTCCTGCGCCAGGGCCAGCGACGCCGACCCGGCGGAAACGGTGGCCACGAGCGCGAGGACGAAAAGGCCGCGCATGGAAGCGAACATCGCTGGCGATCCTCCTGGATGGGGGCCGTCGCTGGCCTCGGCGGTGCGACGCGGGACCCTGAATGGGGCGGAAAGACGGGATCGGGGCGGGGCGGGGCACGACCGCCGAGCGGGGGGCGTGCCCCCGCGACCGCACAGACTGTGCCGCGAGGCGCCGTCCGGATCAAGCCCCGACCGCGCCGGTCCGCCGAGGCCCGCCCTTGGGATGGCCATAAGCCAAGCCGACGATTCTGGTGAAGAGATGGCGAGATGATGACAGGGCGGGGCGGGCGCTGGCCGGCTCAGTCGCGCGGTCGCCCCCGTCCGGTGCGCTCCACCCGCTCCGTCTCCGCCAGTTCGGCCAGGGGAGGTGGCGCGCGGTGCGCCTCCATGGCCTGGGGGCGGCGGAACGTGGGACCGCCGTGCACATGCGGTGTCAGGTCCTGACGCGGACCGCCCTCGGTCACCGGGCGCGGCGCCCAGCGACCCCGGCTGATGACGCGATCGTACATCACCAGCGCGCCGGCCAAGCCCACGTTCAGGGAAAAGCGGGTCGGGATCTTCACGATATAGTCGCATCGGCCCGCCATGGCGGGCGACAGGCCGTGCCGCTCGGCCCCCAGCACGTAGGCGGCGCGAAGAGGGTGCTGGAAGCTCGGCAGGTCGATGGAGTCCTCGAACAGTTCGACCCCCACCAGCGCGCAGCCCTTGGGCAGGGCGAGGCCGGCCGTGTCGGGGAAGGTGTAGAAGGGTACCTGGCTGATGGTGTCCGAGGTGTCGGTGGCCTGGGCCGCGCGCGAGTCGTAGCAGGCGGCGACGGTGAACACGAAGCTCGCGCCGAAGGCATGGGCGGAGCGAAACACGCTTCCCACATTGTAGGCCTTGCTGATGCCCTCGACACCGATCCCGAAATAACCGCGCATGGACACCCTGTTGGCTGGAGGAAGGACGGGTCGGCACCCCCACGCCCCGGCCAACCGCGTCGGAGGGGGATTGGGTCGCCGGGGCGGATCGGGCATCATGCCCAACCCCCCGTTGGGATCAAGGTCTTGTGACGTCCGCGTCCGGTCCATGACGGTCCATGTTCATCCCCTGATCAGGAGCCTCGCTCATGCGTGCCGTCGTCTGTTCCGCCTTCTCCTCGCACACGGACCTGCGCGTCGAGGACATCGCGCCACCGCCCATGGTGCCGGGCGGCGTCCGCATTCGGGTGGCGGCGGCCGGCCTCAACTTCGCCGACAGCCTGATCACCGCCGGGCGGTACCAGGAAAAACCCGAACCGCCCTTCGTGCCCGGCTTTGAACTGGCCGGCACGGTGATCGAGGTCGCCGCCGACGTGGCGGGCTTGTCCCCTGGCGACCGGGTGCTGGCCATGCCACCGAACGGGGCCTTCGCCGAGGAGGCGGTGGTGCCTCAGGGGGCGGTCTGGCCGCTGGCCCCGGGCATGGACATGGCGGTCGGCGCCAGCTTCCCCATCGCCTACGGGACCTCGCACTTCGGGCTGTTCGATCGCGCGCGGCTTCAGCCCGGCGAGGTGGTACTGGTGCATGGCGCGGGGAGCGGCGTCGGCCTGACGGCGGTGGAATGCGCCAAGGCCGGCGAGGCCACGGTCATCGCCACGGCGCGCGGCGCCGGGAAGCTGGCGGTGGCCCGGGAGCACGGCGCCGACCATGCCATCGACACCAAGACCGAAGACATCCGCGCGCGGGTGCTGACGCTGACCGACGGACGCGGCGCCGACGTTGTCTATGACCCGGTGGGTGGCGATGTGTTCGACGCCAGTCTGCGGTGTACCGCGCCCGACGGCCGTCTGCTGGCCGTGGGCTTCGCCAGCGGGACGGTGCCGCAGGTCCCGGCCAACCGGCTGCTGGTCAAGAATCTGTCGGTGATCGGCTTCTACTGGGGCGCTTACATGCGGTTGGCGCCGGACCGGGTGCGGACCTCGATGGACGCGCTCACGGCCTGGCACGCCGAGGGGCGGGTGCGGCCCCGCGTGTCGGCCGAGTATCCCCTGGAGCAGGTGGTCGAGGCCATCGACGCCCTGCTGGGCCGGGGGGTGACGGGCAAGCTTGTGTTGAGGATCGCGCCGGATGCCTGCCGACCAAGCCAGAACGGACGGCGATCCTACTCCCCGCGCGGCGCGTAGAAGTCCGGGCGGGCGAGGTCGGCGCTGCCCGCGCGGCGATCGTCCAGGTCGATCTTCTGGATCGCGCGCGCCAGCGCGTCGCAGCGCTGGCCATGGGTCCGTGCCGCCTCGGCGCCGTCGCGGGAGACGGCGCGTCCGGCCTCGCCGCCGCAGGAGCGGCGGTACGCCTCCATCATCTCCACCGGAGACAGGGCCTCCACGGGCACGGAAGCGGCCGCGTGCCCCGGTGGCGCGTCGGCGGGCGTCTGGGCCCGGGCGGGTGCCAGCGCCAGGGCGACGCCCGCCACCAGACACACCGCGACCCCGGCGCATGCGGCGTGGTGGTGCCCCGTCATCAGGCGACCCGCATCTTCACGTAGCTGCCGGGCGCGTCCTCCAGGGCGGGCAACGGACCCTCGCCGGGGATGCGCGCGGGCACCTGCGCGCCACCGGCGTGACGCTCCACCCACTTGGCCCAGTCCGGCCACCACGAACCGTCGTGCTTGGTCGCCGCCGTCAACCACTTCTCGGGGTCCTTGGACCGGCTGGCGCTGATCCAGTGGCAGTACTTGTTGGCGGCCGGCGGATTGATCACGCCCGCGATATGGCCGGAGGCGGCCAGAACAAAGCGTGTCGGGCCGCTGTACAGTTGCGCGCCCCGGAACGTGGACACCCACGGGGCGATATGGTCCTCGCGGGCCGACAGGAAGTAGGACGGTGTCTTGACGGTGGTCAGGTCGATGTCCACGCCGGCGACGGACACCGTGCCCGGGTCCTTCAGGGCGTTCTCCAGGTAGCAGCGGCGCAGGTAGAAGCTGTGCATGGCGGCCGGCATGCGCGTGCTGTCGGAGTTCCAGTACAGCAGGTCGAAGGGGAAGGGCTCCTTGCCCATCAGGTAGTTGTTGACCACGAACGACCAGATCAGGTCGTTGGAGCGCAGCATGTTGAAGGTGGTGGCCATCTCGGCGCCGTCGAGATAGCCGCGCTCGAACATCTCGTGTTCCAGGTGGTCCAGGGTTTCCGGGTCGATGAACACGCCCAGTTCGCCCGGGTCCGAGAAGTCCAGCATGGTGGTGAAGTGGGTCGCCGAGGCCACCCGGTCCTGCTGCCCGTTGGCGTGCAGCCACGCCAGCAGCACGCCCAGGAGCGTCCCGCCCAGGCAGTAGCCGATCAGGTTGACCTGAGGCTCGCCGGTGATTTTCTGGACCGCGTCCATGGCCTCCAGCGGTCCCAACTGGAGGTAGTCGTCAAAGCCGGTGTCGCGGTAGGTCTCATCCGGGTTGACCCAGGAGATGATGAAGACCGTGTGGCCCTGGGACACGGCCCAGCGCACGAACGAGTTCTTCTCGCGCAGGTCGAGGATGTAGTACTTGTTGATCCAAGGCGGGATGATCAGCAGCGGAGTCTTATGCACTGTCTCGGTGCTCGGCGAGTACTGAATGAGCTGCATCAGGCGGTTCTGCAACACCACCTTGCCCGGGGTGTTGACGATGTTGCCCCCCACCGCGAACGCCTGTTCGTCGGTCATGGTGATGCGCAACTGACCCTTGCCCCGCTCCAGATCGGCCAGCAGGTGCTCCAGGCCCTTCAGCAGGTTCTCGCCCTTGCTTTCAAAGGTGGTGCGCAGAACCTCGGGGTTGGTCATCAAGAAGTTGGTCGGCGCCATGGCATCGACCAACTGACGGGCGTAGAAGTCGGCCTTGCGGCCGATCAGGCTCTCTTCGCCCTCGAGATCGTGCACCAGGCCGAGCATCCAGCGCGACGTCACCAGGTAGGACTGCTTGATGAAATCGAAAACCTCGTTTTCCTGCCACATGTCGTCGCGGAACCGGTGGTCGCTCTTGTCCGGGCGAACCAGGGGTTCCGTTTCCTGGCCCAGCCAGCGTTGCGCCGCGTTCTGCCACAGCGCCATGTAGTCCTGCCACAGGTTGAACTGCGCCTCCATGATCTTGGCGGGATTCGCCATCATGCGCGCCGTCATGTCCAGGAACGCCTCGCTGACGTTCAAGGGGTCGCCGAATGGCATCATCTGGCCGGTTGCCTGGCGCCGCATGAAATCGTTCATCAAGCGCTGGCTGCGCTCGGCGATGTCCGCCATGGCGTGCGCGAACTCATTGGGATCGGGGTGTGTCGGGTGGTCGCCGGTGCTGCCCTGTTGATCGGCCATCGTGCCTTCCTCTATCATCCGCTCCGCACGAACGCAGGTGTCCAGGCCGGCTCCCTCGACGCGTATTGGGCAAGCCGCCGTTCCCGTGTGGTGTACCACGCCTTGCCGGCAATGAGGAGGGGGCGCGCCCCCGTCAGGCCCTTGGACCTGTTCGACGTGGGCATCGGGGGCGATGGCGGCAAGGGCTGGGGGCGCGGCGGAACGATACGGGGGCGGAGATCGGACCCTCCGGGACCTCGGCGGGCCCGGTCCCGGCCCGGGTGAGGGAACGCGGAAAGGGCGGGTTCTGGGCTGTGTGGCAGCGTATGATGCCGGCGGTCATCGAGACGGACCATCGACGCCCGTGGCCGAGCCGACCCCGGGTCGTCCGGGAGGCCACGGGGCCTCTGCCATGGGGGCCTGTTGATCATTGGGGCGGTCCGGGACCCGTGAGACCGGGGATCGTCGGGTGGATCCAGACAAACACGGATACGAGGGGATCGTGCGCGTGACACACACCAGGCCAGGATCAGGCCGACCGACCCGCACCACCCAGGACCACGAGCCCCGGGCGGGCCTGCCATCGGCGTTCCGCCGTGATCGCCGCCGACCGGGTGTCGTGGTGGCCCTCGCGGCGGCCCTGGCCCTGGGTGCTTGCGCCGATGATCCCCCGCCGGAGGCGTCGGGCGACTATCCCGACATCGCCGACAGCCCCAGCCGGCGACCGGCCGTCACTCCGGTGCGCGAGCGCGAGGAGATCGCCGAGGGCCTGCGCGCCGACCGGCGCGAGGATCGTTATGCCCTGGAGAGCGGCGAGCGCCGCCGCTCCACGGAGGTTCAGCCGCCGGACTACGCACCACCGGCCGAGGCGCCGGCCGCCAATCCGCCGGCCGCGCGCCTGGACGCGGGCGAGGCGCCCACGGGCGCGCCCGGCGGCGAGGACGCGCTGGCGCGCACGCCGCTCGCGCCGCTGCCGGGTACCGAGCGCGATGCGGTGGCGCGGGTGCCGCCGTCGGCGCGGTCCTCGGCCCCGTCGCCGGCGACGAGCCCGAGTGGAGTCGCGCCTCCCGGCGGCATGCCGGCGTCCATGCCCCAGGCGCCGGCGCCCGCGCTGGCGCCGGTCGCCAACCCCTACGCCTCCGGACCCATCGTCATCGATTCCCGGGGGGTCATGACCATGGCGCCGGGTGGGGCGGTCACCACGCAGGGACCCTATCCGGTCGGGGGGCCGCTGGGCGCCGCCGGTCCGGTCTATCCGGGCGCCGCGACGGCGGCCGGGGTGCCGGGCACGCAGCCCCTGACCGCCTATGCGTCCCTCGCGGGCGTGCGCACCCAGCGCGTGGCGGTGATCTACTTCGCCAACGGCTCGGCCGGCCTGTCGGGGCAGGACCGCCAGGTGCTGCGCCAGGTCGCGGCGTTGCAACGTCAGTACGGCGGCCTGCTGCGGGTCATTGGCCATGCCTCCAGTCGCACCGCCGCCACCGACATCACCCGCCATAAGATGGCGAACTTCGCCATCTCGTTGCAGCGGGCCAATGCCGTGGCCGAGGCGCTGATGCGCGAGGGCACGCCGGGGCAGTACCTGTATGTCGGATCGGTGTCCGACAGCCAGCCCGTCTACTACGAGATCATGCCCACCGGCGAGGCCGGCAACCGGCGCGCGGAGATCTATCTGGATTACTGACGCGGGCAGGGTATGAGTCCCGCGACGGGCGGCCAGGGCGTGGAGTCTCGTCTCAAGGGGGACGCCGCCGCGACCGGCAGGCCATCCGTCCCGACCGGGGAGCCGCGTCCATGGATCCCATGACCGAGGCTATCTGGCTGACCGTCCGGCTGGCGGCGATCACCACCGTGGTCCTGCTGATCGTCGGCACGCCGTTGGCCTGGTGGCTGGCGCGATCGCGGGCCTGGTGGAAGGAGGGCGTGGGGGCGCTGGTCACCTTGCCCCTGGTGCTGCCGCCGACCGTGCTGGGCTTCTACCTGCTGCTGGCCCTGAACCCGTCGAGCCCCCTGGGCCAGGCGGCGGGCGCGGTGTTCGGCCACACGCTGCCGTTCACGTTCGAGGGGCTGGTGGTGGCCTCGGTGATCGCCTCCCTGCCGTTCGTGGTGCAGCCCATCCGCAATGCCTTCGAGGCCATGGGCGAGCGCCCCCTGGAGGTGGCCGCTACCCTGCGCGCCGGTCCCTGGGATGCCTTCCTGACCGTGGCCGTGCCCCTGGCGCGGAACGGCTTCCTGACCGGCGCCGTGTTGGGGTTCGCCCACACCGTCGGCGAGTTCGGCGTGGTGCTGATGATCGGCGGCAACATTCCGGGCGAAACCAAGGTTCTGTCCGTGGCCATCTACGACTATGTGGAGACGCTGCAATGGGGCAAGGCGCACGCCCTGGCCGGCGGCATGGTGGCGTTCTCCTTCGTGGTGATCCTGACGGTGTCGCTGATCGGCCGCCGCTCCGGCTGGGTCGGCCGATGAGGGACGGTGCCCCGGGCATCGAGGCCGCGTTCGCCGGCCGCCTGGGGGGATTCGCCCTGGACGCCCGCTTCGCCGTGCCGGCGCGGGGCGTCACCGCGCTGTTCGGTCCCTCCGGCTGTGGCAAGACCACGGTGCTGCGCTGCGTCGCCGGGCTGACGCGCTTGGCCGAGGGGCACTTGAGCGTCAACGGCGTGGTCTGGCAGGACGGCCGCCACCGCTTCCTGGCGCCCCATCGGCGTCCGGTGGGGTACGTGTTCCAGGAGGCCAGCCTGTTCCCGCACCTGTCGGTGACCGGCAACCTGCGCTATGGCCAGCGGCGGGCGCGGGGCGACGGGCCGCGTCCCGTGGCCTTCGACGACGTGGTGGAGCTGCTGGGGCTGGCGCGGCTTCTCGACCGGTCGACGACCGTGCTGTCCGGGGGCGAGCGCCAGCGGGTGGCGCTGGGCCGGGCGTTGTTGACCCAGCCGCGCCTGTTGCTGATGGACGAGCCGCTGGCCGCCCTGGACCGCGCCAGCAAGGACGAGATCCTGCCGTACCTGGAGCGCCTGCACGCCCGCCTGGACATTCCCGTCCTTTATGTCAGTCACGATCTGGCGGAGGTGGAGCGTCTGGCCGATACCCTGGTGCTGATGGAGGCCGGACGGGTGCGCGCCGCCGGGCCGCTGGCCGCGTTGCTGGCCGACCCGGCCTTGCCGCTGGTTCGCCTGCCCGAGGCCGCCGAGGTCCTGGACGCGGTCGTGGTGGGTCACGACGAGGCCTACGGCCTATCCGTCGTGGCGGTGCCGGGCGCCACCCTTCAGGTGCCCGGCGCGGCCGGTCCGGTGGGCAGCCCCCGGCGGCTGCGCATCGCCGCCAGCGAGGTCAGCCTGTGCCGCGACGGCCCGCCCACGGGCTCCAGCGTGCTCAACGTGCTGCCGGCGCGCATCCTGCGGGCGGAGCCGCTGGCGCCGCACCAGATGACCGTTGTCCTCGCCCTGGGCGAGATGGGGGAGGGCGCGACCCTGCTGGCCCGCGTCACCCGCAAGTCGTGGGAGGGGTTGGGTCTGCGACCCGGCCTGTCCCTTCATGCCCTGGTCAAGAGCGTGGCGCTGCTGGACCGGGAATGACAGGCCCCGCGCCGCCGCTCCGGAGGATCGATGATCGTTCTTGATGATGCCACCTTGCTCGGTTTCCTGCGGGAGGACGCGCCCTATGGCGACCTGACCACCCGCGCGCTGGCGCCGGCGGATCGCCGGGCGACCATGACCTTCGCCGCGCGCGACGCCCTGTGCCTGTGCGGCGTGGAGGAGGCCGCGCGTCTGCTGACCCTGATCGGCGCCGAGGCGCGTCCGGCCTGCGCCAGCGGCGCCGCCCTGGAGCCGGGAGCGCCGATCCTGGAGGCGACGGGCACGGCCGAGGCCCTGTTGATGGGCTGGAAGGTGGCCCAGACCCTGATGGAATGGGCCTCGGGCGTGGCCACGGCGGCGCGGGCGCTGACGCGGGCCGCCCATGCGGTCGATCCCGACGTGGCGGTGGCCTGCACCCGCAAGGCGGTTCCCGGTGCCCGCGCCCTGTCGGCCAAGGCGGTGCTGGCGGGGGGCGCCGGCCTGCACCGTACCGGTCTGTCCGACACCGTGCTGCTGTTCCCGGAACATCGCGCGGTGCTGGCGGACGACGGCGAGGCGCCCCTGGTGACCCTGGATCGCCAGATCCGCGCGCTGAGACGGGCCTGTCCGGAGCGCACGGTGGTGGTCGAGGTCAAGACCCCCGGGGAGGCCCTCGCCGCCGCCGACCATGGGGCCGACGTTCTGCAACTGGAAAAATTCTCGCCCGATCAAGTGGCCGCGCTGGTCGCGCGCCTGCCGGCGGGCTCCCCCGCCCGGGTCGCGGCCGCCGGCGGAGTCACCCCCGACAACGCGGCCGCCTACGTGCGGGCCGGGGCGCGGGTGCTGGTGACGTCCTGGCCCTACACCGCGCGGCCGGCCGACGTCGCGGTGACACTGGCCGCCGATCGGTCTTGACGGCGTGTATCCGCCCACGGTCTAACCAGCGTAGGCATGGGCATGCCGCCCGGTTGAGCCGACCGACCCACCGTATACAGAGGCAGGCGAGCCATGATTACCCCCCAGGGTGCATTGATCTATACCATGGTGCTGGCCTCCGTCGCCGACACCGACATGCGGGATTCCGAACTGCGGCTGATGGGCGATACCGTCCGGACCCTGCCGGTGTTCCGCGACGTGGATCCGGAGACCCTGCCCGAGACCACGCGGGCCTGCCTGGAAATCCTGACCGGGGAGGAGGGACTGGATACCCTGATCGCCATCATCCGCGACAGCCTGCCGGTGCCGCTGCGCGAGACCGCCTATGCCCTGGCGCTCGACGTGGTCGCCGCCGACGGCAAGGTCACGCCGGAGGAGGCCCGGGTGCTGGAGATGCTGCGCCACGGGCTGAATCTGGACCGCCTGGTGGCCGCCGGCATCGAGCGGGGCGCGCGCGCCCGCTGGGCCGTGGGCTGATGCCGTGACCGGGGGGGCGGAGGCCGCGCCGGCGCTGCCGTCGCTCGACGGCTGGCGGGTCGGCGTGATCGGCTTCGGCCTGATGGGGCGGCCCATGGCTCGCGCCCTCGCGGCCGCCGGCGCCGAGGTCATCGTTCATGCGCGCCGAGCCTCGGTCCGGGATATCGCGGCCGCCGATGGCCTGGAGACCGCCGACTCCCCGGCCGCGGTGGCGCGAACGGCCGACGTCGTCCTCGTCATCGTGAGCGATACCCCGGCCGTGGAGTCGGTGGTGGCCGGCTCGGGGGGGCTGCTGGGGGCGGTGCGGCCCGGCCATCTGGTCATCGATATGGGCACCACCGCCGTGGCCACCACCCGCGCCCTGGCCGCGCGCGTGGCCGGCGCAGGGGCCGACTACGTGGACGCGCCGGTGTCCGGGGGCCAGGTGGGGGCGGAACAGGCGACCCTGTCCATCATGGCCGGCGGGACCGAGGCGGCCATCGCCCGCGCCCGACCGGTGTTTCAGGTGCTGGGCACGCGTCTCACCCACGTGGGCGACGTGGGGGCCGGGCAGGTGGCCAAGGCCGCCAATCAGGTCGTCGTCGGCCTGACCATTGGCGCCGTGGCCGAGGCCCTGACCCTGGCCCGCCGCGCCGGTGTCGATCCGGGGCGGGTGCGCGACGCTCTTGCCGGGGGCTTCGCCGAGTCCCGGGTGCTGGCCATGCACGGCCGCCGCATGGTGGAGGGCGCCTTCACTCCCGGGGCGCGGGCTACCACCCAGCGCAAGGATCTGGACCAGGCGCTCGCCCTCGCCGAGGCGGTGGGGGTGACCCTGCCGGCGACCACCCTGGCCCGCGACCTGTACGATCGACTGATCGCCCGGGGGGAGGGGGATCTGGACCACGCGGCCCTGATCCGGGTCCTTGATGACAGAGTCGGCCCGGGTCGATGAGCGCCGGATCCGGTGTCGAGGGGATGTGGCGCGAGAGCGCATCCCAGAGTAGTTATCCTGGCATCTAAAAGAGAACGTTTGTCATTCATTCTGTTTTTAGGCGGTCCCCGTCATCGACCGCCATGGCGGGCGGGCGCGGGCCGCGCGGCCCGCCGCGTCTCGCGAAGACCACGGTGGATCCGCTGCCGGATCACGCCAGAAATGGCCGTATCCAAGGACTTCGGCCCGCTTGGCCAGGGGCGCGGGACAGGAAGTCGGACCCATGCCGGGCCTGACGCGATCCCGCGACAGCTCTTGACGTCGTCTCTGACTCCCTTGACATTCATTATAGAAGCGGCGAGGTTCAGGTCACGATGGAGAGGTGGCGCGTCTTTGGCCCGTTTCCGAAAGTGGTGAGTATTTGCCCCAGGATGCAACGATTTATTAATGAGTGTTCATGTAGTCCAGGGAAGATCATCTGACCCTGACCAAGGTCACCGTGGTCTGTCCCGGTGCCGGAGGAAGGGCCGCGACCGGCGGGTCCAGGTCGGAGGGCTGGCTTTCGCAAGCCAGTGCCGCCAGGCGATCCAAGGAGCACTCCGGTCATGAAACCCTGGACCCGCCGACGGGCGCCGCCCGATCGGACCGACCCGGGCCCGCCGGCCGCCGTCCCGTCTGGGACGAGCGCGCCGGTCGGTCGTGATGACAGTGAAGACACGGAGCCCCGGCGCGCGCCGCTCATGCCGGACCATTTTCACCGGACCCTCATCGAGCATCTGGACTCGGGCCTCGTGGTCACGCGGGGCCGGGCCGTGTTGTACGCCAACCCGGCGATGGGCGTCATGATGGGCATGGACACGGTGCGTCTGGCCGGCCGGGATCTGGCCGCCTTGTTCGTGGAGCCCGATCAGCCCGCGGTGCGTGACCTGCTGTGGCTCGCTGGCCGGTCCGGGACCTCGCCACCCGATCAGGCCGATCATGCCCGGCCGCTGGTGCATCGCCTGCGACCGGCCGGCGGGGACGCGCCGGTCAGCGTCGTCCTGGGCATCACGCCGCTGCGGGCGGCCGACGACCCCTGGTGCGTGGACCCCGCCTCGGGGGCCGGCGACGACGACGCGCCCATGTTGCAGGTCACGGTGCAGGATGCCTCGCGCGAGGCCGACATGGAACGCGCGCTCCTGGAAAGCGAGCGCCGCTACCGAGAGCTGTTCGAGAATGCGCTGGAGGGCATCTACCAGACCACGCCCGGCGGCCGCTACCTCAACGTCAATCCGGCCCTGGCCCGCATCTACGGCTACGCCAATCCGCAGGAGTTGATCGAGGCATGCCGCGACATCTCCAACCAGGTCTATGTCGAGGCCGGCATGCGCGAACGCTTCACCACGATCATGGACCGGGACGGCGTGGTGGAGAACTTCGAGGCCCAGGTGCGGCGCAAGGACGCGCGCGTCATCTGGATCACGGAGAACGCCCGCTGTGTTCGCGACGAGACCGGCGCGACGCTGTTCTACGAGGGCACCGTCGAGGAGATCACCGAGCGCAAGCGCTCCGACGAGAACCTGCGGCTGATGGCCAAGGTGGTCAACAGCGTTCACGAAGGCATCATCATCGTCGACCGCAACCTGCTGGTCTGGGGCGCCAACGAGGCGTACCAGCGCATGACGGACTGCGAGGCCGCCGAGCTTCTGAACCACCCGGCGCGGCTGACGGCGGTGGAACTGCACGATCCCGGCTTCGAGGATTCGGTGCTCGCGCGGGTGGAGGAGAACGGCCACTGGCGCGGCGAGGTCTGGGGACCCCGCCGGAGCGGCGTGCCCTTCCCCATGGAAATGTCGGTCACCGCCGTGCGCGACCGCCACGGCACGCTGACCCACTTCGTGGCCGCCTGCATCGACATCACCAAGCGCAAGCGCGATGAGGAGCACATCCGCTTCCAGGCCAACTACGACATGCTCACCCACCTGCCCAACCGCTACCTGATCATGGATCGGCTGGAGCAGGCGCTTCTGAAGGCGCGTCGGGACGGCACCCGGGTGTGCGTGCTGTTCCTGGACCTGGACCGGTTCAAGCACATCAACGACTCCTTCGGCCACGCCGCCGGAGACGAGTTGCTGAAGCTGGTGGCGCGCCGGCTGCGGCAGGTGGTGCGCATGTCCGACACCGTCGGTCGCCTGGGCGGGGACGAGTTCGTGATCGTGCTGACGGACGTGGCCGACGGCCCGATCGGCGACCAGGTCGCCGACAAGGTGGTGCAGGCCATGTCCGAGCCGTTCCAGATTCTGGATACCGAGCTGTTCTGCCTGCCCTCCATCGGCATCACCTACTTCCCCGACCAGGCCGACACGGTCGAGGAACTGCTGCGCAACGCCGACGTGGCCATGTATCACGCCAAGCATTCCGGCGACAGCCGCCACCTGAAGTTCGCCGACGGCATGGCGCAACGCTCGATCACCATGATGAACATGGAGAACGACCTGCGCCACGCCCTCAACCGCGATGAACTGGAACTGCACTATCAGCCCAAGGTGGGCTTCGACGGCCGCACCGTGGTGGGGGCCGAGGCCCTGATCCGCTGGCGCCATCCGCGCCTGGGCCTGATCAGCCCGGCGGAGTTCATTCCCCTCGCCGAGGACTCCGGCCTGATCATTCCCATCGGCCGCTGGACCCTGGCGACCGCCTGCCAGCAGATGGTGGAGTGGCGCCGCCGGGGGGTCGCGCCGCCGAGCGTGTCGGTCAATGTCTCGGTGCGGCAATTCAACGACTCGGCGCTCATCGAGACCGTGCGCGAGACCCTGGCGCGCACCGGCCTGCCCGCCACCTGCCTGGACCTGGAGATCACCGAAAGCGTCATGACCGGCGACGTGGAGCGGGCGGTCAACACCCTGACCACGTTGAAGGCCATGGGCGTGACGTTGTCCATGGACGATTTCGGCACCGGCTACTCGTCGCTGAACTACCTGAAGACCTTCCCCATCGACACCCTGAAGATCGACCAGACCTTCGTGCGCGACGTCGGCCAGAATCCCAAGGACACCGCGATCGTCGCCACCATCGTCTCGCTGGCCCGCAACCTGGGCTTCAACGTGGTCGCGGAAGGGGTCGAGACCGAGGACCAGGTGGCCCTGCTGCGCGAGAACAATTGCCGGCTGTTCCAGGGCTACTGGGTCAGTCGGCCGCTGGCGGTCGCCGACTTCACGGACTACCTGGCCCAGGCGCGGGAAGGGGCGGTCGATGCCGCCACCCTGGACGCGATGGGGCCGCAGTCGCCCGCGCTCTTGGGACCGGCCGGCGGGGTGGATCCGGGGTCCGAGACCGACTGACCACGGATCCGGTGGTCCGGTTCCGCCCCGCCGGCTACCGCGGCCCCCAGGGACCGCGCGGGCGGCGCGTCCCTCGGTCCTGGTCGGCGCGCGGGATCATCGACACCCGGCGGACCAGCCGGCGGCGGCTGAACAGCGGAAAGCCCGGTCGGCGCAGCAGGGGCGTGAGGGCCATGCCCACCACGAAGCCGCCCAGGTGCGCCCCCCAGGCCACGCCGGTGGTGGCACCGCCCGGGTCGCCCAGCAGGCTCAGGGCCTGAAGCCCGAACCAAAGCCCCAGCACCACCACGGCCGGAACCCAGAACAGGAACACGAAGCCGAACCACACGAACACCCGCGCCCAGGGGAACAACAGCAGGTAGGCGCCCAGCACGCCGGAGATGGCGCCGCTGGCGCCGACCATCGGGACCACGCTGCTTGGCGACATCAAGGCGTGCATCAGCGCCGCCGCCACGCCGCACACCACGTAGAAGAGGGCGAACCGGGCGGCGCCCATGGCATCCTCGACATTGTTGCCGAAGATCCAGAGGTACAGGAGGTTCCCGCCCAGGTGCATGACGCCGCCGTGCAGGAACATGGAGGTGACCGGGGTCAGCAGGGCGGGCACCACGGCCAGTTCGGTCGGCAGCGACTCCTGCCCCAGCAGCACCGCCGGGATGGCCCCCAGGGTCACCAGCAGGCGCCGTTCCTCCAGCGGGTCCAGGCCCAACTGATAGAGGAAGACCGCCACGCAGGCCCCGATGAGGATCCAGGTGACATACGGGGCGCGGGTGGTCGGGTTGTCGTCGCGAAGCGGCAGCATCGGCGTCTCTGGCTCGGTCTGGGGCGGACCTGGAGGGGTCAGGGGACGGCGGATGCCGCCGGCGATCGGGCGGGCGGGGGTCGGGGCGCGGCACCGGACGATGGGCGCGATCCCCTTCCCTTTGTGGAACGACGGGACACACCCGTCAACAGGGGGGATCCCGCGTGCGCGGCGCCAACGGGCTACCAGATTCACACATCTTTATCTCAATGCTAATTTGGGTCGTCGAAGTAGAACCGGGCTATGCCCGGTTTTTAACTGGGGGCACAGCCCCCAGACCCCCAGTTTTTTCTAGAAAAGAAAAAAAGGAGGGCTTGGGAGGTCTCCTCCCAAGCGGGGGTCGGGGGCGGCAGCCCCCGCTTTACCTTGGACGTAAGCTGCCAACGGGAAAAAGAAGTGTGAACATGATAGGCCAACGGGGGAGGGGGGCGACGTCCCACCCGCCACAAACACCATGGCCCGGCTCGCGCGGCGGCGCGAACCGGGCCAGGAGGGGCGCCCCGTCCGGAGGGACCGGACCAGGGCGCGCCGTGTGCGGTGCGTGGCCGCGCGTGGATCAGGCGGCCTTGGCCGGCACCACGCCGCTGGCCTCCAGCGCGCGCCGCATCCAGGTGGCGGCGGCCCCGGCGTCGTTCTTCTCGCCCGTCTCCACGTCGGCCATCAGCACGCAGGCCCGCGCCGACGGCGCCTCGCCACCGGTCAGCGCCTCGAGCTGGCTGCGGGCCTGACCCCACAGGCCGGCCTCGATGGCGGCCTCGGCCACCGCCAGGCGGCTTTCCGCGTGATGCGGGTTGGTGGCGGCCAGGGTCTGAACACGGTTCAGGCGGGCCATGGCGTCCTGGTCGCCGGCAAGCTCGCGCCACGCCACCGCCAGCGCCGCATCGGGGGCCTGGCGCCAGGCGTCCTCGATGATCTCTTCGGCCTTGCGGGTCTTGCCGTCGGCGGCCAGCAGGCGGGCGGCGTGCCCGGCGGCCTTGGCGGAGCCGGCGTCGACGGCCAGGGCCTTGCGGGCCAGCTTGATGGCGTCGCCGGACTTGCCGGCGTCGGCCGCGGCCTGGGACTGGGCCACGAACGCCGTGACGCGCATCGCGCGGGCCTCCTCGGCGGTGACGTCCCCATTGCGCTCGGCCACCTCAAGGGCGCGTTCCACGTTCATCACGCGGCCGGTGCGCTTGGCCAACTCGATGGCCGGACGGGCGGCCCAGGCGGGGTTGTCCACCTTGAACAGGGCCCGCTCCAGCCATTCCTGCATCTCGGCCTCGTTGCCCTCCCGGGTGGCCATCTCCAGCAGGCCGCGCAGGGCACCGGGCTCGGCGTCGCGATCGCTCAGCAACGCCAGGTACAACGCGCGGGCCTCGCTCGCGCGACCCATGCGGGCCAGCCCGTCGGCCTCGATCAGGGCGCCCGGGTAGGTCTTGCCGACACGCGGGAAGGCGTGGCGGGCGCGCCGCGCCTCGACCCGCGCCAGGCCGGCGTTGTCGTTGCGCAGGCCGTTGTAGGCTTCGGCCAGGCCGCGCACGGCGGCCCGCAACCGGCCCTCGGCGGCACCGGGGCCGAAGGACATCACCGAGCCCAGGGCGATGATGCCCCGCACCACCCAGTACAGCACGACCAGGGCGATCAGCAGGGTGACGATGGCGACGAACATGTTGGCGGTCAGGTGCCAGCCCAGCCAGTCGAGGGTCACGGTGCCTTGGCGGTTCGCCACCCAGACGCCGCCGGCGACGAGGATCACCGCGAGACCAATCAGACTGAAAAGTCGAACCATTGTATTACTCCGTCGTCTGAGCCCCACCGATTCCGGCCAGGGCGGCCGAACTCAGCGAGGCAAGGGCGGCATCCACCGCCAGATGGGCATGGGCGTCCGCCATCCAGTCGGCGGCAGCCGCGGCGGCGGGGCCCTGGAGGGCACCGAGGGTGGTGACGGCATCGGCCAGTTTGTTGTCGGCGATATGCACGGCGGCCTGGAACAACGTGCCCAGGGTGCCGTCCATCGGTGTGTCGTCGGTCCGCCGCTCGGTCTCGGATGACAGGATCGAGGCGAGTGTGGTTTCCCACACCGCCCGGCTCTCCCCATCGGGGCTGTCGACGGTGCGCGCCGCGTCGACGGACATGGCCTCGAAGCCATGACGCAGGGCCGCCAGGGTGGCCACACCGGTGTTCGCATGGGCGCTCAGAACGGCCAGGGCCGAGTCATGGTCCGTGTCCAGGATGGGCGCGGTGGTCAGGGGCTTCAGGGCGTCGGCGAAGCGCTGGCCGTTCTTCACGCGCTCGCGCAACAGGCTGATCTCGATAAGCAGGGCGACGGCGCGCGGGTCGGTGCGGGGGATCACCTCGGACAAGGTCTCGACCCGCGCGGTCAGGGCGGCCACCTCGGCCCGTAAGGTCGCGGTGTCGGCGCTCAGGGTGGAGATCCGTCCGGCCACCGACGCCAGCGCGTCGGCCAGGGCGATGTCGACGTCCACGTCCGGATAGGCGGCCGAGGGATGGCCCTCCAGCGCATCCAGACGCGCGGACAGGGACAGTCTCGCCTCGGCCAGCGCGGCGGCCGTGGTCTCGTCCGCCGACACCCGCAGGGTCGCCAGATCGGCGGTCAGGGTGTCCAGGCGCGACCGCAGATTCGCCACGGCGGCCGAATCGGGGGCCTGGGGGAAGGTGGGCAGCAGCGCCTGGTAGGGGGGTGGCAGCAGGGGTTTCCACCAGGGCATGGTGACGACGATGCCGGCCACCAGCAACACCAGCGCGAGGCCCCAGACGACCACGGCGCGGACGGCGCGGTGCTCGACGGGTTCCGTGTCGTCGGCGTCGTCGACCCGGTCATGGGGATCCTCGCCGTCGGCGGAGCCACCGTAGGCCGCCTCGCCGTCATCGTGCGTGCGGTCGTCGCCGTCCGGATCGTCGCCGTCCGGATCGTCGCCATGCCGCGCGTCCTCGCCCTCCGCGTCCTCCGCGTCCTCGTCCACGCCGTCGTTCTCACGGGCATCCGCCGGCGCCGCGTCCAGCGGGGTCATGGGCTGGGCGTCGGCCACGAGCCGGCCGTCCCGCACGTCGGCCTGGATCAGCGTGAGCACCGCGTCCTGCGCGGGCGTCTCGGCGACCCGCACCTGGGCCAGGGGCAGCCCCGACAGCGCGCGGGCCACCGCCGGCGACAATGCGTAGGCGGTCATGCCGCGAAGGGCGTCCGCGAGATCGGCGCCGCGCACGTGTTCGGCGAAAATCTTGGCGGTGCGTGGCGAGAAGAAGACGGCCGCGTCGATCTGGCCGGCCGTCAGGGCGTCGCGCAGGTCCTTGGACAGGGCGGCGGTCGGCCGCGCGTCATAGAGGCGCACCACCTGGACCGTGAAGCCCCGGTCACCCAGCACGCCGGCCAGGTCGCCGGCGCGGGTGGAGCCGGCGGCATGCAACAGGGTGCCGTGGGCGGGGTCCAGATCCCTCGCCACCAGGTCCGCCAGGGTCTCGACGTCGCCCCCGGCGCTGTGCACGGTGGCGAAGCCCTGTGCGCGGGCCACCCGGGCGGTCTGGTCGCCGACCGCGTAGACGGGCACGTCGCGGCGGTCGATGGCCATGGCCAGCGCGCGGGCGCCGTTGGCGCTGGTCAACAGCACCGCCTGCGCGCCCGTGAGATCGACATTGGGACCGGCCATCGGCATGATGACCAGCATGGGCTCGTTGACCACCGTCGCGCCCATCGCCCGCAAGGGCATGGCTAAACGCTCGGCGTCCTCCTTGGGCCGGGTGACAAGTACGCGCATCGTCGTCTTCGAACTCCGTGATCCGATCGTGGACGTCCACCCTCGCCGACTGAGGGCTCTGCAAGGTATGCCGCCTGCGATCGGTCGCGGCAACGGTCCAGGGGGCCGTGGGCGACCAATCTGCATCCTTACGATGCCATCTCCGTCATAGTCTGGGGATGGCTGAGAGTGGCGTGGACCGGGATCAGATCCGAAGGACGATCGGAGCCGGGGCCGTGTTCGCCGAGGCGATCATAGCCCTCCACCGTGTTCGACCAGTCCGCGATAGGCCGGCAGGGCGTCGCCCGCCCTGGCGATGAGGTCTTCCGCCGCGTCGGCGCCCATGGCTTCGGCGGCCGCCCGATCAGGGATCAGGCCGGTTCGCTCCGTCGCCAGCGGATCGCTTCCCTCGGGACGGATGATCAGGCCCCGGAAGCGCAGGGTTCCGGGCTGTGTCCACTCGGCCAGGGCGGCGATGGGGGTACGGCAGGAGCCGTCCAGGCGGCCCAGGAAGGCCCGCTCGGCGATGACGCGCGTGTGCGAGTCCGGACAGTCCAGCGCCGCCACCCAGGCCAGGGTGCGGTCATCGTCGGCGCGGCAGGTGATGCCCACGGCGCCCTGGGCGACGGCGGGCAGCATCTCGTCGGCGCTCAGCGGACAGGTGGCGACGTGCGCCATGTCCAGGCGGTTCAGGCCCGCCATGGCCAGCATGGTGGCGTCGGCCACGCCCTCGTTCAGCTTGCGCAGGCGGGTTTGCAGGTTGCCCCGGAAATTGACAACCGTCAGGTGTGGATACCGGCTGAGGATCTGCGCGGCCCGGCGCAGCGAGGCGCTGCCGATGACGGCGCCCGCGGGCAGCGCCGCGAGACTCTCGTACTGGACCGAGATGAAGGCGTCGCGCGGATCCTCGCGCGGCATGATGGCGGCCAGCACCAGGCCGTCTTCCAGCACGGTCGGCACGTCCTTCATGCTGTGCACGGCGATGTCGATGGCGCCGCCGGTCTGGGCGTCGTCGATCTCGCGCGTGAACAGGCCCTTGCCGCCGATTTCCGAGAGCGGCCGGTCCTGGACGGTGTCGCCGGTGGTCTTGATCACGTCGATGCGCATGGCCTCGGGGGCCGCCAACTCGGGGTGGGCGGCCGCCAGGGCGTCGCGGGCTGCGTGGGCCTGGGCCAGCGCGAGCGGGCTGCCGCGCGTGCCGATGCGAAGAAGGGGCGTCATATTCATGGGCCCAGGTTTGTAAGGGGTGATCTTCGTCCTGCAAAGCCCTATTTGTGGCCGTATGATCATCCTGGGGATTGAAACGAGTTGTGACGAGACCGCCGCCGCCCTGGTCGACGACCAGCGCCGGGTGCTGGCCCAGCGGCTGTTGTCACAGCATGCCGAGCATCGGCCCTACGGGGGCGTGGTGCCGGAGATCGCGGCGCGCGCGCACCTGGATCACCTGGACGGCCTGATCGCCGGAACCCTGGCCGACGCCGGGGTGACGCTGGCCGACGTGGACGGCATCGCCGCCACCGGCGGGCCCGGCCTGATCGGCGGTGTCATCGTCGGTGTCATGACGGCCAAGGCTTTGTCGGTGGCCACGGGCAAGCCCTTCCTGGCCGTCAACCATCTGGAGGCGCACGCCCTGACCGCCCGCCTCAGCGACGCCGTGGCCTTTCCCTACCTGCTTCTCCTGGTCTCCGGCGGGCACTGCCAGCTTCTGATCGTGCGGGGCGTGGGCGACTACCGGCGGCTGGGCACGACCATCGACGACGCCGCCGGCGAGTGCCTCGACAAGGCGGCCAAGATGATGGGGCTGGGCCACCCCGGGGGACCCGCCCTGGAGCGGGCGGCGGTGGGGGGCGATCCGGCGCGGTTCGCGCTGCCCCGGCCCTTGCGCGGGCGGCCCGGTTGCGACCTGTCCTTCTCCGGGCTGAAGACGGCGGTGCGCCAGGTGCTGGACCGCCTGCCGCCGGGACCGTTGTCGGCGCGGGACCGGGCCGATCTGGCGGCCTCCGTTCAGCAGGCGGTGACCGACGTGCTGGTCGAGCGCGGCGCGCGCGCCATGGCGCTGTTCGTCGAGGAGACGGCGGGGGGCGCCGAGGCCCCCGCCCCCGCGCTGGTGGTGGCCGGCGGTGTCGCCGCCAACGGTACGCTGCGGGCGGCGTTGGACGTGCTGTGCGCGGATCGGGGCTTTCGATTCGTGGCGCCCCCTCTGGCCCTGTGCACCGACAATGCCGCCATGGTGGCCTGGGCCGGGCTGGAGCGCCTGCGCCTGGGACGGACGGAGTCGCTGGATTTCCGGCCACGGCCGCGCTGGCCGCTGGATCCGTCGGCGCCACGCCCGGCCGGCGCGGGCGCCAGGGCCTAATGCACTGATCCAGACAAGAGATGCCGTCAGCCTGTATTGTCTGGATCAGAGCACCGGGACTCCGGTGCGTCGCCACGCGCCGACTCCCTCGCGTTGAAAACGGTGTGCCTCCGATCGCGTCAGGGGGCATGCGCGGCGCCGGATGCGCGCCGGGCGCGCGCGCCCGGCTTTCTTACGGTGGTGGAAATCGTCTACCCTTGGCGGCACCGGGGACCGATACCAACGGTCATTGAGAATGACCGTTGCAGTCCGTGGCCGGCCCACTCCCCCACCCGGCCACCCACGGCAGTATACTTGGGGTGGCCGGGTGGGGGAGTGGGCCGGTGCCGCTCGGCGGATGAGTCACACTCATCCGCCGCTGGTATGAGGTGGGACCGGGACTCGAGGGCGGCCCCCACGGTGGGGGGCGGCGCCGCGCCGGGAAGAAAGGACGTCGATGGCCGAGCCGGAGCGGATGCAGCCATGCGACCGATCGTTGGGCGGGGCGCCCGACGGCGCGCCCGATGTGGTGCCGGAGGGCAGGGACCCCGCCGTCGGCGCGGCCATGGACGCGCCCGATCGGTCCGATGCCGGGGACGCGGCGGCGCGGGTCCCGGACGACGACGAGGCGCAAAGCCTGGAGGCCCTGTTCCTGCGTCACGACCAGCGCCGCCACCCGGTGGACCTGCGTCTCAGCATTCCCTGGTTCAAGCGTGGCCTGTACGTGGTGATCCTGGGCGGCCGGGAGTTGCGCTCGCCGCCGCGCCTGCGGAAGGAGCGGGACCGGCATCCGATCATCACCCTGGGTAACGCCCTGCTGGCGGTGTCCGTGCTGGCCATCGTCTACGCGCTGGCGCTGGTGGCGCTGGTGGCCTTTCAGGGTATGCGCGGCGACGTGTGACCCCCCCCCGGGGAGACCGGCGCGGATGCCCGTGACTCATCGGCTGTGATACCAACGGTCATTGAGAATGACCGTTGCAGTCCGTGGCCGGCCGGCCGACCCACCATCCACCAGGCCATCACCAGGCCATCGGCGGCACCGCCGCGTGCGCCAGGCAGGCGCCAGGGGACGCCTGGGCACGCCTGGGCCACAGCGTGGCGGCCAGGGCGGTTGAGGGAGGATGACTCAGCGGCGCGGCGCTCAGGGTTCATCTGTCTCCAGGGTCCGGTTCGTTTGGACCCGTCCGAGGGGGGCGAGGCGCGGTCCCGAGTCCCGGGCGCGGATGGTTAGGACAAGCCCACGCCGGACGGATATGTGGACGGCTCGGAGATTTTGCTATCGTTGAGTTTATTTTTTCTTTTATGCGCTTTTAAGTACGTCTTTTTGTGGAGACTCGGCATAAGGGGACCGCCGACGGGGTGGCCAAGGGATATAGAGCCCACAGTTCCGATGGGATATCGTTCGGGGGCTTGCAACCATAGAAGTTCATGCTGCCGGGTCGTAGTAGCTTTACAGGATGTCTGCACTGTGTTTTCGTTTGGTCACGGAACAACAAAAAACCGGATCGTTCAAAAGAACGCGCGGTCGCGTCTCGGGACTCAACGAGCGCACCGCTTGGGGGAGGAGCAGCCATGCGACGCAGCGTTGCGGCGATGGTTGGTGGTGCCGTGATCGCCAGGACGGATCGCGGCCACGCCATGAGATACGCTGTCCGGCCGACTCTGGATCGGCGGACCGCCAGGATCACGGGGTCGGTCCCCGGGTTGGTCGCCGGGTCGGGGCCCACGGGCCCGAGGCCCGCGCGACAGGACCAGGGCGGGGGCCACGGGACCGGCGGCGCCGCGCCGGTCGGCCCGCCACCCCGGAGGCGGCGGACGGTGGCCGTGTCCGCCCGGCCTGGCCCCCACGGCGTTCCCCCGGACATTCCGAGCTGATCGTTTCCAATCCCGGACCGCGTCGTGGCATCGCCGCGACGCCGGGTGTGCCGTGCCGGATCCGCTGACGGGCGTCCGGTCCGCCGGCCTTCCCGCCGACTGCCATTGTCCAAGCCGATTGTTCAAAGCGATTGTCCGAGCCGCCTTCGCCAGTGCGTGACGTGCTGCGTGCCGCGGGCGTCCTGGTCCGTGATAAGGAGTGTGACCGTTGAAGGTATCTGCCCGAGTTCTTGTTGGCTTTATCTTCATTCTGTTTCTGACCGTCATGGTTGCGGTCGTCGGCTGGCGGGCGCTGGAACAGATCAATCACGGCTTCGAGACCGAACGGATCGGCACGGACGCCCTGATCCGCCTGGGCGAGACCGACAACGCCGAACTGCTGGGACGCTACAATGACGGCGCCGATGCCGACCGGTTGGTGCGGGTGGGGCTGGCGGCGATCGAGGACGACCTGGATGCCCTGGCCATGCACCCGGAACTGGCCGCCGAGGTCGAGACCGCGCGGCGGGCGGTGGACGTCTACCGGGAAAACTACGAGGCGTTTCAGGCCCGGTCCGACGCCGTCTCCCGGGCGGCCGAGCGCATCCTGGTGCTTGGCGCCGAACTGGACGAGGTCATCACCGGAGAGGTGGACCGGCGCACCGAGCGCCTGGACCAGGCGCGCGGCAACGTGCAGACGGCCAACAACGATCGCAACCGCTCCGATGCGTTGCGCAATCGGGTGCGCGCCATGGAGGATGCCCTCGCGGCGCTGTCGCTCAGTTTCGAGCGAACGCTGGCGCAGAACGTGGTGGTTAACGCGGCGGCCCTGGCGGAGGACCTGGCCGCGCTCGACGACGCCACCGCCGGTCTGGGCAACGCCGTGACGAGCGTGGATGCCGTCGATACCGCCGACCTGACCGAGGCGTTTGCGTCGGTGCGCGATGGCCTGGAGGCCTTTCTGGTGGCCTCCGAGGACGGCCGCGCCGCCCGGGGATTGCGCAAGGCGGTGATCCGGTCGCTGGAGGACTCGTCGGAGGCGCTGACGGTGGCGCTTGAGGATCTGGCGCGGATCCAGGCCGAGAGCCTCGCGGCGGCCGAGCAGTCCTTCGTGTCGCGCGATGATTTGCTGGCGCTGAGCCAGGCCACGCTGGAACTGGCCAACCTGGAGACCCTCGCCTCGCGTGTGCGGATCCAGGAGATGATTTTCGTCACCACCGGCGATGCCCTGGCCGCCGAGGAGGCCGATGTGGCGGCGCGCAAGCTGCTGTCGGGGGCTCTGGCGTTGCGGCGGTCGGTGGGGGACGGGCCGGCCGGGGCGCCGGCGGAAGCCGCCGCCGATGCCGCCCAGGCGCAGCGCCAGGCCCTCAAGCGGGTGTTCGACCTCGATGACACCGTGCTGGCCATCCGCGCGGCGCGCGAGGCCTCGGCGCTGACGAGCAAGGAGGGGCTGGCGGTGCTGATCGAACTGACGGAACGGGCCTCCGTCGCCGCCGATACGCTGGCGGAGCAGTCGTTGAGCGCCACCATCCGGTCGTTCAACAGCCTTGATGCGGCCCAGAACACGATCGCCGCCGCCGGGGCGCTCGCCGAGACCATGAAAACGGCGAAGGAGATGATCTTCGCCTTCGTGGCCCAGCCGGAGACGCAGGACTCGGATGCCATCCGCGCCACGCTGGCGGCCATGGCCGACGACCGCGAGGCGCTGATCAACAGCGTGATGCTCACCGATCCCTGGAACGTGGCCGAACTGGACGAGGCGTTCGGCGATCGCATCGAGACCCTGATCCAGGTGTTCGAACGCCTGGCCGCCGATACCCGCGAGATCCTGAGGGCCGCCGAGGGCATGGAGGCGGCGCGGAGTGCCCTGACCTCCGCCCTGGAACGGGCCAATCAGGCGGCCGCGATCGAGGCCGGCAACGACGGTGACCTGGCGCGGATGCTGCTTCTGGGGGGCGCGGGTCTGGCGCTGGTGCTGGGCGTGGCCGCGGCGACGGTGATCGGACGGTCGATCACGCGGCCGCTGACGGCGATCACCGAGGTCATGAAGCGGCTGGCCGACAACGACCTGACGGTGGACATTCCCGGGCGGTCGCGGCGCGACGAGATCGGCGCCATGGCGGCGGCGGTGGAGGTGTTCAAGGACAACAGCCGCAAGATCGAGCAGATGCAGGTCGAGCAGGCGGCCGAGGCGCGGCGCAACGCGCGCCGGGTGAAGACGGAGATGATGGCGCTGACCAACGCGCTGGACGAGGAGGTGCGCGCGGCGATCAAGATCGTGCACGATCAGGCGCACGCGATGCACGACGCGGCGGTGGACATGACCAAGGCCGTCAACCAGACGGAGCAGCGCTCCGACGCGGCGGCCGGGGCGTCGCGGGATGCCGCCGGCAACGTGGATGCGGTGGCGGCGGCGGCCGAGGAGATGAGCGGCTCGATCAAGGAAATCAGCCGTCAGGTATCGGGGGCGTCGGACATCGCCCACCGGGCGGTCGGCCAGGCGGAGGCGACCAACGATCGCATCCAGGGCCTGGCGAAGGCGGCGGACCAGATCGGGGCGGTGATCAACATGATCAGCGACATCGCCAAGCAGACGAACCTGCTGGCGCTGAACGCGACGATCGAGGCGGCGCGGGCCGGGGAGGCGGGCAAGGGGTTCGCGGTGGTGGCCAACGAGGTGAAGACGCTGGCCAACCAGACGGCCAAGGCGACGGAGACCATCGCCACCGAGATCGGCGGCATGCAGGCGGCGACCCATCAGGCGGTGGAGGCGATCCAGGGCATCGTCTCGGTGATTGGCGAGATCAACGAGATCACCACGGCGGTGTCGGCGGCGGTGGAGCAGCAGACGGCCTCCACGGGCGAGATCAGCCACAGCGCCGTGCAGGGTGCGCGCAGCACCCAGGAGGCGTCCGACAATATCGGCGAGGTGTCCGCGTCCGCGGAACTGACGGGGCAGCGGGCGCGCGAGGTGCAGCGGGCGGCCGAGGAGGTGCGCGAGCGGGTCGAGCTGATGCTGGACGCCTTGGAACGCATCATCCGCTCGGGCAGCGACGAGGATCGCGATGTCCATACCCTGCGCACCGTCAACGTGGCGGTGACCGTGGACCTGGGGGGCGGCGAGCGGCGCGCCTGCCTGATGCAGGACCTGGCGCCCAGCGGCGTCGCCACCCTGGACCGCTCCATCGACGGCGAGCGCGGGCTGGAGATGACCGTGGATCTGCCGGAACTCGGGGTGTTCCAGGCAACGCTGGTGGCCCGCACGGAACAGGCCAGCCACGTGCGCCTGGATGTTCCGGAGGCGCGGCTGGAGGCGATGCAGAGCTTCGTCCAGGCGCGCGACAGGCGTTCCGCCATGGCCGCGTGAGTCCCGGCATCGCGGGACGACGTCCGGCCGCCGCGCCTGGCGGCGTCCCACGCCCCCGGATCGTCCCTGGCCCCGGGAGGATGTGGGCGGGCCCCGACTCCGGGTGTTCGGGACCAGGCGCGATTGCCCGGATCGAAGGGAGCAGACCTCCTCATGAACCAATCGATATAAAATTCAATACTATTATGTAAAGATTAAGGATTGCCGTGGGTTTTCCCTGACGTCTCCAAGGCGCCCGTCGCCACGTTACGCCAAGAACGGGTGATGCCGACTTTACAGAGCAAGGGGCGTGTGTTGTGCTCTCAGCCCGGATCCGCTGGATTTTGCGTGAACTCAAGGCAAGACGCGCGCATTTCTGCGGAGATCTTATACCAGCGGTCATTGAGACTGACCGTTGCAGTCCGTGGCCGGCCCACTCCTCCACCCGGCCACCCCCCAGTGTTTCCTTGGGGCAGTATACTTGGGGTGGCCGGGTGGGGGAGTGGGCCGGTGCCGCTCGGCGGATGAGTCACACTCATCCACCTTTGGTATTATGCCACCGACGGGTCACGGCAAGGTCTCAACCGGGCTTCAATGATCCGTCTCAAGGACCGTTGGTACGACACCGGGAGAGCGAGTCATGCACAACAGGGTCAAGGGTCTTGTGGCCGTCGTCGCCATCGCCGTCGCCGTGTCCCCTGGTCTGGCCATGGCCAACGAGTTCCGGCCGCAGATCGAGCGCCTGATGGCCGACCAGATCGAACCTTGGCTGACGGAGCCGACGGTGATCGCCGCGATCAAGGCGCAGAATGTCGAGCACGCGGGGATCAGCGCGGAGACAATCCAGGCGCTCGACACGCAATGGCAACAGGAAGCGGCGGCCGGATCCGGCCCGCTGATCGACGCGGTCCTGGGCAATCCGCTCTCCGCCTTCCTGACGGAGAAGAAACAGGCCCTGGACGGCACCGTCTCCGAGATCTTCGTCATGGACAACGTGGGGCTCAACGTGGGGCAGTCCGACGTCACCTCCGACTACTGGCAGGGTGACGAGGCCAAGTGGCAGAAGACCTATGCCGCCGGCCCGGGCGAGCACTTCATCGATGACGTGGAGTTCGATGACAGTGCCGAGGCGTTCCTGTCGCAGGTCAGCGCCACCATTGTCGATCCCGAGACCGGTGAGGCCATCGGTGCCATCACCGTGGGCGTGAACGTCGAAAAACTGTTCTGACGCCGCGATGGCCACCCGCGCCGTGCCGCGTGCCGCCGTCTCCACACCGGAGCCTTCTCGCCGAGCCTGTCCCGGGGCGTGCGGTCCCGTCCGGATGGCGGCGGCGGTTCCGGGGCTTTGGCACGAGGGGCGGGGCGCCGGGGGTGGCACGCGGGCGGCGGTCCGCGTTCGCCGGCGCGGACGGCATGTCGCGGTTCTCGGTCCGCCGTTTCGTGTCGGGAGGCCGGCTCATGAGCATTTCATCGCGCATTCTGACAGGCTTCCTGCTTGTCCTGGCCCTGACCGTCACCGTGGCCGCCATCGGCTGGGGATCCTTGAAGCAGACCGGCGCGGGGTTCACCATCGAGCGCTCCGGCCTGGAGGCGGTGACCGACCTGGGCGAGACGGTCCAGGCCGAACTGACCGGCCGGATCAACGCGGACCTGTCCGTCGCCGAAACCGTGCATGCGGGCCTGGACCGGATCGATCAGCGGCTGGATGCCCTTGCCCGGCGCGCCGATCTGGCGGAGCAGGTCTCCATCGCCCGGACGGCCGTGGAGACCTATCGGGAGAACTTCTCCCTCTATGTCTCCAGTGCCGAGGCGGTGCACGCGGCGGCCGAGGACGTCGTGCGATTCAATGACACGCTCGACACCCTGATCACCGAGGTGATCCGGCAACGGTCGGAGCGCCTCGCCGAGGCGCGCGCCAACGCGCGCGCGGCCATCTCCGCGCGCGATGACGCCGATGCGGTGCAGGACATGATGGGGCAGGGCCTGGAAGAACTGTCCGTCTTCGCCGCACGGCTGGAGCAGTACGAAAGGATGGGCTCCGACGAGACACGAACACCGGCCGTGAGCGCGTTGGAGAGCCTGAAGGCCATGATCCGCGACCTGATCGAGGTCGTCGGAGGGCTCGACAGCGCGGACGGGACGGCGCTGGACCAGGCGCTGGTCACCGTTGCCGCGGGCTTCCAGACGTTTGACGACGCCGCCGTGCGCGAACGCGCCGTGGCCGCCGAGCGCGCCGAGACGGAGGCGTCGTTGACGGCCGCGTCCGACGCCCTGGCGGCCTCCATCAGCCACATCAAGCGCTTCCAGCTCGCCCGGATCCAGGCCGCCCGCCAGAACCCGGTGTCCCAGGCGGAACGCGAGGTGCTGTACCAGGCGTACATCGCCCTGACGAACCTTGAAGTCCTGGCCGTGCGGACCCGGGCCCAGGAACAGCACTTCCTGCTGACCATGGCGGACGCGGATGCCCAGGCGGTGGGGCAGGCGACCCGTCAGATGTTCATGGCCGCGCTGTCCCTGCAAAAGGCGATCCGCGCCGGCGCCACGGCGACGCTCATGAAGCGGGTGTCGACCGCCATCCAGGACTATCGCAAGGCCCTGGAGCACGAGTTCGACCTGATGGCCGAACTGCGGGCGATCACCGAGGAGAAGGCGGCGGCGGAGCACGCCGTCGATGCCAGCCTGGAGGATCTGACGACGCTCGCCAGGCGGATCGGGCGGCGCGCCGATGTCTCGGCCGAGGAGTCGCTGGCCGTGGCCACGGCGGCGCTGACGACCCTGGACGCCGCGCAGGAGATCATCCGCGCCGCCGGAGACCTGCAGCGGGTGGCCGGGCGGACCAAGGAGAGCATCTTTGTCGTGGTCGACGAGCACGATCCGGCCGGCGCGGACCGGGCGCGCCGTCTTCTGGAGCGGCTGACGGTCTTGAAGGCGGACCTGATGGACAAGGTGCGGGAGATCGATCCGGGCGACGCGGCGGCGCTGGAGCGCGCCTTCGGGTCCCGTATCGAGGATCTGGCGCGCGTGTTCGATGGCCTGATCGCGCATGTCGTCGAGATCCAGGAGGCCGAGGCGGGGATGGAGACCGCGCGCGCCAACATGGACACCGCGCTGTCCCGGGCCAGCATCGCGGCGCAGCAGCGCTCGATGACCGATCGGGCGTTCGCCGAGACGCTGCTGGTCGGGGGCGCGGCCCTGTCGCTGGTGCTGGGCGTCGTCGGCGCGATGCTCATCGGCCGGTCCATCGTGCGGCCGATCAAGGCCATCACCTCGGTCATGCAGCGGCTGGCCCGCAACGACCTGATGGTCGAGGTTCCCGGCCGCGCGCGGCGCGACGAGATCGGCGCCATGGCCGCGGCGGTGGAGATCTTCAAGGAAAACAGCCAGAAGATCGATCATATGCAGGCCGAGCAGACGGCCGAGGCCCGGCGCAACGCCCGCCGGGTGAAGACCGAGATGATGGCCCTCACCAACGCCCTGGACGATGAGGTGCGCAGTGCCGTCACCGTGGTGCGCAACCAGGTGATCGTCATGCACGCCGCCGCCGTGCGCATGGCCGACGCGGTCAGCCACACCGAGGACGGGGCCAACGCCGCGTCGCAGGCGTCGCAGGCGTCCTCCGCCAGCGTGGACGCCGTAGCGGCGGCGGCCGAGGAGATGGCCAGTTCCATCGGCGAGATCAGCCGCCAGGTGTCGGGGGCCTCGGGCATCGCCCACCGGGCCGCCGAGCAGGCGGAGAGCACCAACGACCGCATCCAGGGGCTGGCGCGGGCGGCCGACCAGATCGGCGCGGTGGTGAACATGATCAGCGACATCGCCAAGCAGACCAACCTGCTGGCCCTGAACGCGACCATCGAGGCGGCGCGGGCCGGCGAGGCGGGCAAGGGCTTCGCGGTGGTGGCCAACGAGGTGAAGACCCTGGCCAGCCAGACCAGCCGGGCGACCGAGACCATCGGCACCGAGATCGGCGGCATGCAGGCCGCGACCCGCGAGGCCGTGGAGGCGATCGTCGAGATCGTGCGCGTCATCGGCGAGATCAACGAAATCACCACCGCCGTCTCGGCGGCGATCGAGGAACAGACCGCCGCCACCGGCGCGATCACCGAGAACGCCCGGCAGGCCGCGCACAGCACGCAGAACGCCTCGGACAACATCGAGGCCGTGTCGGAGAGCGCGGACACCACCGGTAGTACGGCGCGGGAGGTTCGCCAGGCGTCGGAGGATGTTCGCGAGCGGGTCGAACAGATGCTGCTGGCCCTGGAACGGATCGTCCGCTCCGGCAGCGAGGAGGACCGCGAGACCCATGCCCTGCGCACCGTCAATCTGGCGGTGACCGTGGATCTCGGCGGCGGCGGGATCCGATCCTGCCTGATGCAGGATCTGGCGCCCAGTGGCGTGGCCACCCTGGATCGGTCCGTCGAGGGCGAGCGGGGCCTCGACATGACCATCGATGTTCCGGACCTCGGGCGGGTTCCGGCGACGCTGGTGGCCTGCACCGAGCAGGCCACGCATGTCCGTCTGGATGTTCCGGAGTCCCGGCTGGAGACCCTGCGCGCGATCGTGCTGGCCGGCGGACGATCCCGGGCCGTGGCGGCGTGACGCGCTACCTCGGCGGATGAGTCACGCTCATCCGCCGCTGGTATAAGGCCATCCTCGCCCTTGACTCACGCGGCGATCCGACTATTGTCTCGGCCTCCTTCGATGGCGATCACCTGAGCAACGCGGGACCGCGAACCATGGCCAAGCCGGCAACCATCCAGATCAAGCTCGAAAGCACCGCGGGCACGGGCTACTTCTATGTGGCCAAGAAAAATCCGCGCAAGACCACCGAAAAGCTGGAATTCCGCAAGTACGATCCGAAGGCCCGCAAGCACGTGGTCTTCAAGGAAACCAAGCTGCGCTGATCGTGCGCCCGCGCGCCCGCGCGGTTCATCGGTGTCGCCCCGGCCGGCGTGTCATGACACGCCGGTTTTTGCGTGGCCGCCAGGCCGGTGCGTCATGACGCACCGGCGTTCGTGTGACCGGATGCCGGCCGTCCTTCGGTGCCTTGGTGCGGCACACGGGGCGTTGAGGATCCGCCCGGTCGCGACCATATCCCCGGCATGATCTCCTGACCCCACGACAGGATGCCCTCATGTCCGGATCCCAGACCGACCCCGCGTTTCTCTCCGTATCGCGGATGCCGCGCCATCCGGCGCGCGCCAGACAGCGCGCCGCCGCGCGCCGCGTTTCGCCGCCCACGGCGGATATCCGCCGCCGGTTCCTCCCATCGTTTCCGCCGCTGTTGGCTCTCACGCTGCTGGTCGCCCTGACCGCCGGCACGCGGGCCCACGCCCAGGCCTTCGATCCGCAGGTCCTGACCCTGGACAACGGCCTGCAGGTGGTCCTGGTGTCCAACCACCGGGTTCCGATGGTCACCCACATGGTGTGGTACAAGGTGGGCGCCGCCGACGAGCCGCCCGGCAAGTCCGGCCTGGCCCATCTTCTTGAACACCTGATGTTCAAGGGCACGGAGACCATCCCGCCCGGCGAGTTCTCGCGCATCATCGCGCGCAACGGCGGGCGCGACAACGCGTTTACCAGCAGCGACTTCACCGGCTACTACCAGACCATCGCCCGCGATCGGCTGGACCTGGTGATGGAGATGGAGGCCGACCGCATGGCCAACCTGCGCCTGACGGAGGACGATGTCCTGACCGAGCGGGCGGTGGTCGTCGAGGAGCGGCTGAGCCGCACCGAGAACGAACCGGCGGCCTTGCTCAGCGAGCGCCTGGATCAGGCCCTGTGGTCGGTGCACCCCTACAAGAATCCGATCATCGGCTGGTCCCACGAGCTTCAGGCCCTGACCCGCGAGGACGCGCTCGCGTTCTATCGCCACTTCTACGCGCCGCACAACGCGGTGGTGGTGGTCGTGGGCGACGTGACCATGGCGGAGCTTCGGCCCCTGGCCGAACGCACCTATGGCCAGGTGCCGGCCGCCGAGACGCCGGTCGAGCGCGCCCGGGTGCGCGACCTGCCGCCGCCGGTGGACGTTACCCTGACCATGCGCCATCCCCAGGTCGGGCAGGCGTCCTGGTGGCGTCGGGGCATCGCCCCCAGCCGCACGGTGGGCGAGACCACGCTCTACCCCGCCCTGCAGGTGCTGGCGGAGTTGCTGGGCGGCGGCCCGGTGAGCCGGCTGTACGAGTCCCTGGTGGTCGAGCAGGGCGTGGCCGTCTCGGCGGCCGCGTATTACAACGGCCGCGCGGTGGACTTCGGCACCTTCACGCTGTCGGCCACGCCGGCGGCCGGCGTCACGCCCGCCCAGGTCGGCGCCGCCGTGGATGCCGAGATCACCCGCCTGCTGGAGACCGGTGTCACGGACGACGAGATCGCCGGCGCCAAGCGGCGGCTGCGGGCCTCGGTGGTCTACGCCCGCGACAACACCTTCGGGACCGCGCGCATCCTGGGGGCGGCCCTGACCACGGGCGCCACGGTCGAGGATATCGAGGCCTGGCCCGAGCAGATCGCCGCCGTGACCGCCGACGAGGTGATGCGCGCCGCCCGCGTGGTGTTCGGCCCGGTCAGCACCGCCACCGCCATCCTGCTGCCGGAGTCCCGCACATGAGGGAGGATGTGACCATCAAGCGCTCGTCGTTTCGCCCGGTGGCGACCCTGCTGGGCGCGCTGGTCCTCGCCGTCGTCGCCCTGGTGCCGGCGGCCCGGGCCATCGAGGTGGACCGCGTCATCACGCCCCGTGGCCTGGAGGCCTGGCTGGTCGCCGACGACACCAACCCCATGGTGACGCTGACGTTCGCGTTCGATGGCGGCGCGGCGCTGGATCCGCCGGGCAAGGCGGGCCTCGCGCACCTCGTGTCCGGCCTGCTGGACGAGGGGGCCGGCGACCTGGACTCGCGGGCCTTCCAGCATCGGCTGGCCGATCTGGCGATCGAGATGTCCTTCGATGCCGGCCGCGATTCGTTCAGCGGGACCGTCAAGACCCTGACCGAGAACCTGGACGAGGCCGTGGAGCTGCTCAGCCTGGCGTTGCGGGCACCGCGTTTCGACGCCGACGCCGTGGAGCGGATGCGCGCCCAGATCCTGGCGGGCCTGCGCTACACCGAGAACGATCCCAACGAGATCGCCCGTCGCGCTTGGTACCAGACCCTGTTCCCGGAGCATCCCTACGGCCGCGATCCCGCCGGGACCGCCGAGACCATCGCCGCCATCGACCAGGACGACCTCCGCGCCTTCGCGCGCGGGCATCTGGTGCGCGATCGCCTGGCCATCGGCGTGGCCGGCGACGTGACGCCGGAGCGGCTGGCCGCGCTGATCGACGAGGCGTTCGGTGACCTCCCCGAGACGTCGGACCTGCCGGCGGTGCCCGACATCGTGGCGCGCGCCGACGGGCGGACGGTGGTGATCGAGCGTCCGGTGCCCCAGAGCGTGGCGATGTTCGGCCATGCCGGGCTGGCGCGGTCGGACCCGGACTGGTACGCGGCCTACGTGGTCAACTACATCCTTGGGGGGGGCGGCTTTGCGTCGCGGCTGGTGGAGGAGGTGCGCGAGGCGCGCGGCCTCGCCTACTCGGTCTACAGCTACCTCGTGCCCCTGGACCACGCGCCCGTCTGGATGGGGGGCGTGGCCACCAACAACGCCCGGGTGACCGAAAGCCTGTCCCTGATCCAGGAGGAATGGCGACGCATGGCCGACGCGGGACCGACGGCCGAGGAACTGGCCGACGCGCGAACCTACCTGACCGGGGCCTGGCCGCTGCGCTTCTCGTCGACGGGCTCCATCGCCGCGATCCTGGTGGCCATGCAGCGGGAGGGTCTGTCCCCCTCCTATTTGAACGACCGCAACGACTATATCGAGGCGGTGACCCTGGAGGACGCCCGGCGCGTGGCCGCCCGGCTGATGGATCCGGCCGCCCTGACCACCGTGGTGGTGGGGCAGCCGGACGGGCTGGTTTCGTCGAACTGACGGGACAGGCCCACGGCGCGGCTTACTCGACGCCGTAGCCGTAGCGGGCGATGATCGCCCGGGCCTCCGGGCTTTTCAGGAAGGCCACGAACGCCCGTGCCACGGAGTTGTTCTTGCCCCGCGTCAGGAGTACGGCGTCCTGGCGCAGCGGGGCGTGCAGGTCCGTCGGTACGATCCATCGCGATCCACCGGGCAGGGTGATGACCTGGGACAGGGCGACGAATCCCAGCGGCGCGTTGCCGGTGGTCACGAACTGCAGCGTCTGGGAGACGGAATCGCCGCGCACGAGGCGGCCGGCCAGGGCGTCGTGGACCCCCATCGTCCGCAACACCTCGATGGCGGCGGTGCCGTAGGGGGCGGTCACCGGATTGGCGATGGCCAGGCGCTCGACGTCTCCCGTTTTCAGGACCTGCCCCGAGTCGTCCACCAGGCCGGGGTCGGTGCTGAACAGCACCAGACGGCCGACGGCGTAGGTGAACCGGGAGCCGGCGACCGCCAACCCGTCGGCCTCGGCGCGGGCCGGGCGGGCGGCATCGGCGGCCAGGAACACGCTGTAGGGCGCGCCGTTGGCGATCTGGGCGTACAGCTTGCCGGTCGAGCCGAAGCTGTACGTCGCGGTGTGGCCGGTGGCGGTGGTGAAGGCGGCGCCGATCTCGCGGGCGGCGGCGGTGAAGTTGGCGGCGACGGCGACCAGGGTTTCGCCGGCGTGGGCCGGCGTCGGACTCAAGACCCCCAGCCCGAGCCCCAAGGCCGTGATCCCCCCGAGGCTGATCCCGACCACGGCGCGGACCGCCTGCAACATCCGCAGACGGTGCGCGCGTGGCGGGGCAACCGGTGTCGTGCGGGGATGGGGCAGGGCGCACGGTGACGGGGCGGGCATGTCTTGATCTCCAGTGGTGGGGATGATCGTTTTTCGCGCTATGATCGGAAGAGCGGAAGCGCAAAAGATGAAAGCCCCGACAGCATAGCAGGGTTCATGCCATGCGGGACGCGCCGGCATGGGGCGGCCGATGTTCCCATGGGACTCGTGGCGAACCCAAGGTCGCGGACCGTATCCTGAACCCGCCAAAGGCGTGGACGGCGCCGTCCAATGGACCTTTGCCTGTTCCTCGCGGGTGGTGTACCACGGAACCTGGACTGGGAAGTTTCCCGCCCGTCTCGACGGTATGCGAGGCGCCGCCGCCAAGGGCCGGCACCGCGGGCTCCCACCCCCAACCCCATCAGGGAGAGATCCAAGGCATGACGTTCCAGTTCACCAAAATCGCCACTGGCGCGCTGCTGGCTTGCGCGGTGGCGGTCGGCGCGGGGATCGCCGGAGTCGCGCCGGCCGAGGCCAAGACCCTGCGCATGGCCTATGACGCCGATCCGGTCTCGCTGGACCCGCAAGAGCAGCTTTCCGGCGGGACCCTGGAAATGGCGCACATGGTGTTCGACCCCCTGGTGCGCTTCACCAAGGAGTTGGAGTACGAACCGCGCCTGGCCGAGAGCTGGGAGCAGATCGACGACCTGACCATGCGCTTCCACCTGCGCGAGGGGGTCGTGTTCCACAGCGGCAATCCGTTCACCGCCGAGGACGTGGTCTTCACCCTGGAGCGCCTGAAGGGGAGCCCGGACTTCAAGGCCCTGTTCGAGCCGTTCGAGGGCGCCAAGATCATCGACGACCACACCGTGGATCTGGTGACGGTCGAGCCGTACCCGCTGGTCCTGAACCTGGCCACCTACCTGTTCCCCATGGACAAGGCGTTCTACACCGGCACCGACGACAACGGGAAGCCCAAGGACGCCATCGTCAAGCACGGCAGCACGTTCGCCTCGACCAATGCGTCGGGCACCGGCCCCTTCGTGGTGCGGGCGCGTGAACAGGGTGTCCGCGTGGAGTTCGAGCGCTTCGCCGACTACTGGGACACCGAGTCCCCGGGCAATGTCACCGAGATCATCTTCACGCCGATCAAGGAAGACCCGACCCGCGTGGCCTCGCTGCTGTCCGGCGGCGTGGACTTCATCAAGCCGGTGCCGCCCACCGACCTGGAGCGACTGGGCAACGAAGAGGGCGTCAACCTTGTGACCATGGGTGGCACCCGGATCATCACGTTGCAGATGAACCAGGACCGGGTCGAGGCCTTCAAGGACCCGCGCGTGCGTCAGGCCATCGTGTACGCGATCAACAACCAGGGCATCGTCGACAAGATCATGAAGGGCTTCGCCACCGTCGCCGCGCAGCAGAGCGCGCCCGGTCAGGTGGGGCACGCGGCCGACCTGAAGCCCCGCTACGATCTGGACAAGGCCAAGGCGCTGATGGCCGAGGCCGGCTATGAGGATGGGTTCTCCATCACCATGATGGCGCCCAACAACCGCTATGTGAACGACGACAAGATCGCCGAGGCGGCGGCGGCCATGCTGGCCCGGATCAACATCAAGGTTGATCTGACCACCATCCCCAAGGCGCAGTACTGGCCCGAGTTCGACGTGCGCGCCGCCGACATCATGATGATCGGCTGGCATCCCGACACCGAGGACTCGGCCAACTACACCGAATTCCTGCTGATGACCCCGGATGCGGAAACCGGCTACGGCCAGTACAACTCCGGCAACTACTCGAATCCCGAGGTGGACAAGCTGATCATTCAGTCCCAGTCCATGGTGGACCAGGAGGCCCGCGCCAAGGTCTTGCAGCAGGTGGAACGACTGCTGTACGAGGACGCCGCCTTCGTGCCGCTGCACTGGCAGGACTTGTCCTGGGCGTCGCGCGACGGCGTGCATATCGAGGATATCGTCAACGTCATGGACTTCCCGTACCTGGGTGACCTGGTCATCGACTAACGGTCTGCCTAACGGGTGGAGGGAGGCCGGCGTCCCTGCCGGCCTCCCTCTGTCGCGTTCGGTGATGCGCGCGCCATCCCTTGCTTCCCGTCCCTTGCTTCCCGTCCCCTGGAACCGCCATGGCCATTGTCGCCTTTCTGATCAAGCGCCTCCTGCAAGCCGTTCTGGTGATGTTCGTCATCAGCCTCATCGGCTTTTCCATCCAGGACAACCTGGGCGACCCCTTGCGAGAACTGGTGGGGCAAGCCGTGTCGGAGGCCGAGCGGGAGGCCCTGCGCGACCGCATGGGCCTGAATGATCCCTTCCTGGAACAATACTGGCGTTTCCTGGGCAACGCGGTGCAGGGTGACCTTGGCGTTTCCTACCATTTCAAGCGTCCGGCGCTGGACGTGATCGCCGACAAGTTCCCGGCCACCGTCGACCTGGTGATCGGCGCCGCCATCATCATTGTGCTGGTATCCGTGCCGCTGGGTTGCTGGTGCGCCATCCAGCCCCGCTCCTGGCTCTCCCAGGCGGCCATGGGAGCCAGCATCGTCGGCATTTCCATCCCCGTGTTCCTGACCGCCATCTTCCTCATCTATCTGTTCTCGGTGAACCTGGGCTGGCTGCCCTCGTTCGGGCGCGGCGAGTCCCTGGTGGAGATTGTCCCCGGCTGGAAAACCGGCTTCCTGACCGGCGAGGGGATATCCCACCTGGTCCTGCCCAGCATCGCCCTGTCGTCGATCTTCCTGCCGCTGTTCATCCGCCTGATCCGCTCCGAGATGATGGAGGTGCTGGAACAGGACTACATCCGCTATGCCTGGGCCAAGGGTCTGGCCCCCCGGCGGGTGTGGTTCCTGCATGCGTTCAAGAACACGCTGCTGCCGGTGATCACCGTGGGCGGCGTCCAGATCGGCCTCATGCTGGCCTACACCATTCTCACCGAGACGGTGTTTCAGTGGCCGGGCCTGGGCTTCATGTTCATCGAGGCGGTGACGCGCGTCGATACGCCGCTGATCATCGCCTACATCATCGTCGTGGGATTGATCTTCGTGGTCACCAACACCGTGGTTGACCTGATTTACACCCTGGTCAATCCAACCGTGCGTCTGGTGGGGGCTCCGTCATGACTCACCTGACCGCCCGCCTGACGGCCCTCCTGGGCTCCGACGTCCTCTATCGGTTCCGGCGCGATCCCGTGGCCCTGACGGCCTTCGCGATCCTGGTCGCCTTCGTGCTGGCGGCGCTGCTGGCACCATGGCTGTCGAGCATGAACCCGCACGACCCGGCGCAGATCGACATCATGAATTCCGAGATCCCGCCGGTCTGGACGTCCGGGGGAGAAGCCGCCTTCCCCCTGGGCACGGACGTCCAGGGCCGTGACCTTCTCAGCGCCATCCTCTACGGTCTGCGCATCTCCATTGTCATCGGCGTGTTCGCGGTGATGGTGCAAATGACGCTGGGCATCGTCATCGGCCTGGTTTCGGGCTACCTGGGCGGCAAGGTGGACGCCTTCTTCATGCGTCTGGCCGACATCCAGTTGGCCATGTCCACGCTGATGCTGGCCATCATCGCCCTGGCGGTGTTCAAGGCCGCCGTCGGGGCCGAGTTCTACGAGGACATGGCCATCGTCATGCTGGTCCTGGTGATCGGCTTCGCCGAATGGCCCCAGTACGCGCGCACCATCCGCGCCTCGGTGCTGGCCGAGAAGAAGAAGGAATACGTGGACGCGGCCCGCGTCATCGGCCTGTCGGCGCCGACCATCATGGCCCGCCACATCCTGCCGAACACGCTGTCGCCGCTCTTGGTGATCTCCACCGTGCAGGTGGCCAACGCCATCATCAGCGAGGCGGCGCTGTCCTTCCTGGGCCTGGGGATGCCGGTGACCATGCCGTCGCTGGGGTCGCTGATCAGCTCCGGCTTCGAGTACATCTTCAGTGGTGCCTGGTGGATCACCACCTTCCCCAGCATTGCGTTGATCACCCTGATCCTGGCCATCAACCTGCTGGGAGACTGGCTGCGCGACGTGCTGAACCCCAGACTGTTCAAGGGCTAAGTCCATGCCGCTTCTTGATGTCCGCGACCTGCGGGTGGAGTTCCCCACGCGCCAGGGCGTGCTGACGGCGTTGCACGACGTCGATTTCACCGTGGACCGGGGCGAGCGCCTGGGCATCGTCGGCGAGTCCGGCGCCGGCAAGAGCGTCGCCGCCTTCGCCATCCTCAATCTGATCGGCCGGCCGGGGCGCATCGCCGGCGGGTCGATCCTGTTCGAGGGCCAGGACCTCACCCGCCTGTCCACCCACCAGATGCGCCGGGTGCGGGGCGACCGCATCAGCATGATCTTCCAGGATCCGATGATGACCCTGAACCCGGTGCTGACCATCGGCACCCAGATGGTGGAGACCCTGAAGGCGCACCGGCGCATCGGTGACGCCGAGGCCCGCCGGATCGCCATCACCCGCCTGGGGGAGGTCAAGATCCCCTCGCCGGAGAAGCGCCTCGAGTCCTATCCGCACGAGTTGTCGGGCGGCATGCGCCAGCGCGTGGTGATCGCCATCGCCCTGTTGACCGAGCCGGCGCTGATCATCGCCGACGAGCCCACCACGGCGCTCGACGTCACCATCCAGGCGGAGATCATGAGCCTGATGCTCGACCTGTGCAAAACGCACGGGGTGGGGCTGATCCTGATCACCCACGACCTGGCCGTGGTCTCCCAGGTGACCCAGCGGGTGGTGGTGCTGTATGCCGGCCGGGTGGTGGAAACCGGCGAGACCGCCCGCGTGGTGCAGGATCCCGTGCACCCCTACACGCGCGGCCTGCTGGCGGCGCTGCCGGGCGAGGGGACACCGGGCGCGCGGCTGAACCAGATCCGGGGCTCCATGCCGCCGTTGACCGCCGTTCCCGAGGGCTGCCCCTTCAACCCCCGCTGCGACTTTGTCGAGGATCGGTGCCGCGACGCCCTGCCGGCGCTGGAGGACCTGGACGGCCACCGGGTGCGCTGTGTGCGGGCGCGAGACCTGGCGAGCGGGGTGGCGGCATGAGCGGGACCGCGACGACCATGACGGACCCGGCCTCGACCCCGGCCCGCGATCGGGTGTTGGTGGAGGCCCGCGCCGTCCGCAAGGTTTTCGACCTGGGCAGCCATTTCCTGGAGCGGACCCGGCGCGAGGTGAAGGCGCTGAACGACGTGTCCATCGCCGTTCGCCGGGGTGAGTCCTTCTGCCTGGTGGGCGAGTCCGGCTGCGGCAAATCCACCCTGGCCCGGGTGATCATGGGATTGCTGCCGCCCAGTTCGGGGGAGATCCACTTCGACGGCACCCGCATCGACGGCCTGCGTCACAAGGCGCGCCGGCCGTTCCACCGGCGTATGCAGATGATCTTCCAGAACCCCTATGCGTCGCTCAATCCGCGCCGCACCGTCCGGCAGACCCTGGAGGAGCCGTTGCGCTTCCACCTCCCGGAGTTGTCTGACGCCGAGGTCCGGGAGACCGTCGAACGGGTGATGGTCTCCGTGGGCAATGATCCGACCTGGATTTCCCGCTACCCGCACGAGTTCTCGGGCGGCCAGCGCCAGCGCATCTCCATCGCCCGGGCGTTGATGGTCGATCCGGAGTTCGTGGTCGCCGACGAGCCCATCTCGGCCCTGGACGTCTCCATTCAGGCGCAGGTGCTGAACGTGATGATGGACGCGCGGGATCAGCGCGACCTCACCTACCTGTTCATCACCCACGACCTGTCCGTGGTGCGCCACTTCGGCACCCGGGTGGGGGTCATGTATCTGGGCAGCCTGTGCGAACTGGCGACCACCCAAGCGCTTTTCGAGACCCCCCGACACCCGTACACGCGCATCCTGCTGTCGGCCATCCCGCGCGTCAGCACCGAGGAGATGAAGCCCCCCGGCCTGCCCGGCGAGGTGCCCTCGGCCATGAACCTGCCCTCGGGCTGCGTGTTCCACGACCGGTGTCCGCTGGCCAACGCGCGCTGCTCGGCCGAGGTGCCCAGGCCGCTGGCCCAGGATGACGGCACCCTGGTCGCCTGCCATGCGGTGGAGGAGGGGCGGGGGTAGGGGGATCCGTGACCTGACCCCGAGCGACGGTCACGTGCGCGAGGCGCTCGATCGGCTGACTGAAACCATGGACCGGTCGCCCGCCGTCGCGGGCGGATCCGCCGCCCGTCCTCCTGTCACGGGCTCTCGGGGCACGCGGTCTCTTGCGGGTAGAGGTGGCACGCCTCCCGATACAGAATCGCCAGGGCCTCGACGCGCGCCCCGTCGCCCCGGCCGTCGGCGCGGGCCTGTTCGTCCAGGATCATCCGCCGCAGGGTGTCGCCGCCCCTTGGTTCGGCGAGCAGGCCGTGCACCTTGCCCGCCGCCAGGATGGGCGCCATGCGTTCGTGGTAGGCCACCACGATGACCTCGTCCGGCCGCGCGCCACTCAGGCCACAGCAATCTTCAAGCGTTATCATCGTCCAAACTCTTCCCAAAAACCCAAATTCTTCCCAAAACATGGAACCGCGCTCCGGCCACCGGTTGCCGGTCGCGTGGGGGATACAAGGGCGCGGCGGCTGGAAGGCCATGCGGTCCGGTATCGCGGGCGCCGATGCGCGCCCGGCGACTCTCCGTCGTGCCATACCGGTTGTCGTGATGTCTGACGGTGCCCGGCCCAGACACCCTCGCCCGTGCGGACCTCCTCGATCACCCCATGTCCCGCCAGGGCGGCGGGCGGCGTCGCGGCGTCTTGGGACTTGTCCAGGCGGACACGCGGGTCGGTGCCGGCCAAACGCAAGCCGGCAGTGTCGGCCCTTTCGGGTATGACGTGAAGTGATGGCTGGTCATTCCCGGCATGCATGGATGCGGGGCCGGCGATTGCGGGATGGGGTTGACGGTCCGCCGTCCGGCGCGTGTTCTTGCGCCACATGCGTTTGGTCACGGGAGGACTCCATGGCGGCGCGCAAGCCCTTCAACGGGCGTGGGTTGATTTCCCTGCTGGTGGCCGGCGGGTTCGTGGTCATGGCGGTCAGTGGGGTGATGCTGTTCCTGGCGCCGCCGGGTCGGGTGGCGCACTGGGTCGACTGGACCCTGTTGGGTCTGACCAAGGACCAGTGGGGCGACTGGCACATCGTGGCGAGCGTCCTGTTCCTGGGGGCCGGCGTCTGGCATCTGGTCAACAACTGGAAGCCGTTCCTGCATCACCTGCGGACCCGGGCGCGGGGACACGCCATCCCCCGCGTCGAGGGGCTGGCGGCGCTGGTCATCCTGGGGGCGCTGTCGGTGGGCGCGGTGCTGCGCGTGCCGCCGGTGACCCTCGTGCTCGACCTGAACGAGGCCGCGCGCGACGCCTGGGCGCCCGCGCCGGAGGACCAGCCGCCCTTCGGCCATGCCGAGGAGGTTTCGCTGGCCGCGCTGGCGTTCCGCACGCACAAGGACCCCGACGCGGCGCTGGCCGCCTTGACCGCCGCCGGCCTGACGATTGCCGATGGCCGCCGGACCACCTTGCGCCGCATCGCCGACGACAACGGGTTGCCCCCGTCCGTGGTCTATGCCGTCCTGGAGGACGTCTCGGCGGAGGCGGCCTCGTCACCGGACACGGGGCCGCCGACCGTCCAGACCATCGAGGCCCGTTTCGCCGGCACGGGCGTGGGGCGCCGCGCGCTGGCCGACCTGGCCGCCGAGGAGGGTCAACCGGTGGAGGCGCTGCTGTGGCGCCTGTCCCGTCAGGGCATCGAGGCCACGCCGGAGGACCGCCTCAAGACCGTGGCGGAGGCCGCCGGCCGCCCGCCCCTGGCGGTGCTGGCCGTGGCCCTGGGGGCCCGGTCCGCGTCGTCCGGCGAGTGACCCGGCCCAGCGCCGCGTGGCCCGCAAGATCCGTCTAGCCCCCCCCACCGTGTTCCGGTAAGGTGCGCGCCATGACGCAGCAGACCTCCGACCGCTCCGCCGCCGGCGCTTCCCAGGCCGGTCCGGACACCACCCATTTCGGGTATCGTACCGTGGGCCGCGCCGAAAAGGCGGGGCTCGTGCGCGACGTGTTCGACTCCGTCGCCGGCCGCTATGACCTCATGAATGACCTGATGAGCGGTGGCGTTCATCGTCTCTGGAAGGACTCGTTCGTGGCCCAGGTGGCGCCGCGTCCGGGTATGACCTGCCTGGACGTGGGCGGGGGCACCGGCGACATCGCCTTCCGCATCCTGGAGCGCATGGAGCGCCGCGCCCGCGCCGATGCCCGCCGCGCCGCGCCGCTGGACGACACCGGATCGGACCGGCCGGACCAGGACGACGCGGCCCATGCCCTGGCCGGGCCGCCGGGCGGGGGCCGGGTGATGGTCTGCGACATCAACGCCGAGATGATCACCGTGGGCCGCGACCGGGCCATGAACCGGGGGCTCGTCGAGGGCCTGGAGTGGCTGGTGGGCGATGCCGAGACCCTGCCGGTGGCCGACGCCAGCGTCGACGTCTACACCATCGCCTTCTGCCTGCGGAACGTGACCAACATCGACGCCGCCCTGGCCGAGGCGCGCCGGGTGCTGAAGCCGGGGGGGCGCTTCTTCTGCCTGGAGTTCAGCACGGTGGTCATGCCGGTGCTGGACAAGCTGTATGATACCTATTCGTTCTCGGTGCTGCCCAACCTGGGCCGCTTCGTGGCCGGAAACAAAGAGGCGTACCAGTATCTGGCCGAGAGCATTCGCCGGTTCCCGCCGCAGCAGGAGTTGTGCCGGCGCATGGCGGCGGCCGGGCTGCGGCGCCCGCGCCACCGCAACCTGTCCGGCGGTATCGCCGCCATCCACTCGGGCTGGCGCCTGTGATCCGCTTTCCGGCCGGCCGGGCGCGCCGGCCTTGCTTCCGTCCAGGACCCCGGTCATGACTTACGACCGCCCGTCGCATGCGGCAGGATCCACGCTCCGGTGATGACACCCCGTCTCTTTCGCAATCTCTCCCGGCTGTGGGTGATCGCCCGCGTCATGGCCCGTCACGATGCCCTGTTCCTGCTGGACAGGGTGGGCGTGGCGGCGCCGGTGGTGGCGGCCGCGCGGCTGGTGTCGCGCCGGGACGCGCCCGGACGACCGGGTCAGCGACTGGCCCGCGCGCTCACCGAACTGGGACCGACGGCGATCAAGGTCGGGCAGGCCCTGTCCATTCGCACCGACCTGCTGGGCGAGGAGGTCGCCACCGACCTGACCGAGCTTCAGGACCAGTTGCCGCCGTTTTCCTTCGACGAGGTGCGGCGCATCGTCGAGTCCGAACTGGATCGCCCGCTTGAGGCGGTGTTCCTCACCTTCGAGCCGGAGCCGGTGGCCGCGGCCTCCATCGCCCAGGTGCACTTCGCCATCACGCATCCCGAGGACAGCTACCCCGAGGGCCGCAAGGTGGCGGTCAAGGTGTTGCGTCCGGGCGTGGACGAGGCGTTCCGGCGCGACCTGGCGCTGATGGACTGGCTGGCGGAGGTGATGGAGGCCACCCAGCCGGCGTTGCGGCGCCTGAAGCCCTCCGAGACCGTGCGCACCTTCGAGGCGTCGGTGCACATGGAAATGGACCTGCGTTTCGAGGCCGCCGCCGCCTGCGAGATGGCCGAGAACTTCGCCGGCGACGAGACCTTCCGCGTGCCCGATGTGGACTGGACCCGCACCGCCCAGCGGGTGATGACGCAGGAGCGCATCGTCGGCCTGCCGGTGGACGAGGTGGACCACCTGGTCGCCGCCGGCCTGGACCCGCTGGAGGTCATTCGCCGCGCCTCCAATGCCTTCTTCAACATGGTCTTCCGAGACGGCTTCTTTCACGCCGACATGCACCCGGGCAACCTGTTCGTGGAGCCGGACGGCACCGTCGTCGCCGTGGACTTCGGCATCATGGGCCGTATCGACCCGTCCACCCGGCGCACCCTGGGGCAAATGCTGCTGGGGTTCCTGACCGCCGACTACCGGCGCGTGGCCGAGGCGCATTTCGTGGCCGGCTGGGTCCCCGCCGACCAGTCGGTGGAGGCGTTCACCCAGGCCAGCCGCTCCATCGCCGAGCCGATCATGGGCAAGCCGCTCGCCGAAATCTCCATCGCCCGCCTGCTGGCCCAACTCTTCCAGGTGACCGAGACCTTCCACATGGAGGCCCAGCCGTCGCTGCTCATGCTGCAGAAGAGCATGCTGGTGACCGAGGGCGTGGGCCGCCGCGTGGCGCCCGACGTGAACATGTGGGAACTGGCGCAGCCGCTGATCGAGTCCTGGATGGCCGAGACCATGGGACCCATGGGCCGCCTGCGGGACGGCATGGACACCCTGCAGAGTACCGCCGAGCGCCTGCCGCGCATCCTGGCCCATGCGGACCGCGCCGCCGCGTTGCTCAGCGCCGACGGCCTGCGCCTGCATCCGGAAACGGTCAAGGCCATGCGGCCGAAGCGCTCCAACGCGATGCTGATGATCCTGCCGTGGATGCTGGTGGCGGTGCTGGGGACCTTGCTGGCCGTTCAGTTGACGGTCGGGTGGTGACGAGGCCGGGGTTCGCGCCGACCGTCGACGGATCGGCCGGCGACCCGGACCTTGGCCTGTATGTGCACTGGCCCTGGTGCCTGTCCAAGTGTCCGTACTGTGATTTCAACAGCCATGTCCTTCGGGATCCGGACCCTGACGTCTGGGCACGCGCCTATGTCCGCGAGATGGAGTCCGTCGCGAACGGGCGGCCGCGCGCGTCTCTGGCCAGCGTGTTCTTTGGCGGCGGCACACCCTCGCTGATGGACCCGGCCATCGTCGGCGCCGTGCTGGACGCCGCCGCCCGCCTGTTTCCCCTGGCCCCCGACCTGGAGGTCACCCTGGAGGCCAACCCGGGCGCCGTGGACCGGGCGCGCTTCGCCGGGGTGCGCGCCGCCGGGGTGACCCGGTTGTCCCTGGGGGTGCAGGCGCTGGACGACGCGATCCTCGCCGTCCTGGGGCGCCGTCACGACCGGTCCGAGGCGCTGGCGGCGCTGGACCTGGCCCAAGCCACCTTTCCGCGCGTGTCCATCGATCTGATCTACGCCGCGCCCGGGCAGACCCGGGAGGACTGGACGGCGTCGCTGCGGGAGGCGCTGGCGCTGGGGACCGAGCACCTGTCGCTCTACCAGTTGACCATCGAGCGCGGCACCGCCTTCTTCGGCCGCGCCCGGGCCGGGCTGCTGTCCTTGCCGGACGAGGACATCCGGGAAGACTGGGCGGCGGACCTGTTCGAGGTGACTCAGGATCTGACCGCCGCCGCCGGGATGCCGGCCTACGAGGTGTCGAACCACGCCCGGTCCGGGGTTGAATGCCGGCACAACCGGGACATCTGGCGGGGTGGCGATTACATCGGCATCGGTCCGGGCGCGCATGGACGGATGGGGGGCGTGGCGACGCGCTGCATCTCCCACCCCGGCGCCTGGCTGGACCGGGTGGCCCGCGACGGCCACGGGGTGGCGGAGCGGGCGGCCCTGACGCCGGCCGAGCGCGCCGTGGAGCGGGTGCTGGTGGGGCTGCGCCTGACCGAGGGGATAGACGCCACGCGGTTCGCGCGGCTGTCGGGGATGCCGCTCACCGACGTGGTGGATGGCAAGGCGCTGGCCGCGTTGGCCGATCTGGACCTGGTGACCTGGGATGGCCGGCGGCTGGCGACCACGCCGGCCGGGCGCCTTTGCCTCAACGCGGTGACGGGGCGGCTGCTGGCGGGGTAGGGGGCGGTCGGGGCCGCCTACTGCTTCAGGTCTGTCGCGGTGCGGATCATCTCGTCGCTGCTGCGGTAGACCGTGGCCGAGGACGAATAGGCCTTCTGGGTGGTGATCATGGTGGTGAATTCCTGGGCCAGATCGACGGTCGAGCCTTCCAGGGATCCCGGAATGATGGCCGTGCGCGCCAGTGTGTTCGTGACCGCGAAGATATCGGGCTCGCCGGCCTCCACCCTGTAGGTGAACATGGTCGACCCGGCATCCAGCAGGTTTTGCGGCGCGGGGAAGTCGGCGAGCGCCAGTTGTGACAGCACGCGGGCCTCGCCATTGCTGTATCGCGCGGTCAACTGCCCGAACACGTCGAACGAAACCCCCGCCAGGGTCCCGTCGGGATAGCCGTTGGCGTCCTGGTAGTGCTCCTGGAAGCCGGTGTCGCCGTACTGGGTCATGCCCGTCAGGTCCAGGGTGACGGTGGTGTCGGTGCCGTCGGCGAAGGGCACGGTCACCGTGATGTCCTCGGTCGGGGTGAGGTAGCGGCCGGTCCCGCCGAAGGCCACCGTGGTGGTGTCGGCCAGCGTGGTGGTGGCGCCGAGCGGATCGCGGACGCTGTAGCTCACGGTCCAGGTGTTGAGTTCGTCGGACCTCGGCTGCCAGGTCATGACCAGGGCATAGGGATCGTTCTTCCCGGTCTCGTCCGGGTTGGACCATACGCGGCTTTCGAAGGTGTGCCCCGTGGTGCTGCCGGCATCCACGTTGGCCGCGTAGGTGATGGCCGTCGTGGCGGCGCCCGGCAGGCTGTCCGCGCTGTTGACCTGGATGGGGGCCAGCGGCTGGGTGGTGTCGATGGTGCCGTCGGCGTCGGTGGCGTCGGCGGACCATCCCATGAAGTACTGGCCGTCCAGGGTGGTCAGGTAGGCGTTGCCGTCGTCGGCCACCCGCATGCCGGTCGAGCCGTTGCGCGTGAAGTGCTGGGTGCCGGTGCCATCGAAGGCCGGATTGGTGATGAAGAACCCCTGGCCGTTGATGGCCACGTCCAGGTCGCGCCCGGTGGACTGGATGATGCCCTGCTTGTCGGCCTGGCGCACGTCCACGGCGTCCACCGTCAGGAACGTCCCCTTGGTGTTGATGTGGTTGACCGAATCCTGGAGGTGCGCGTTGAAGCTCTTGTAGCCCGTGGTATTGATGTTGGCCACGTTGCCGCTGATGCGCTCCATCACGTGGGATTGCGTCATCATGGCCTGGGACGAGGTATGCAGGGAGGCGAACACGCTCATGTCGAGGCTCCGACTGGGCTCGGGACAGACCACACCACCTGTCGGAGAAGCACACCCCGTGCCAGCGCGGACGGGTCGTCAAGGCCTTGCCGTTCAGGGTGTTGGCGGACCCGGTGATGCGGGGCGACGCTCCTTGCCCGGCAGGAGTTGCCGCGTGGCGCTGGGGCGCGGCGCCGGGTTTGCCGGGACCACGCGTCCATGACGGCGGACGGCCCACCGGAGGTGCTGGTGGCCGGCGGTGGCCTGGCCGCCCTCTGCGCGGCCATCGTCGCGCGGCGGGCGGGGGCGTCGGTCTGGCTGCTGGATCAGGCGCCGGAGGCGCTTCGGGGGGGGAACACCCGACATGCCCGCAACATGCGGGTGGCCCACGACGGGCCGTCCCCGCTGGTCGCCGACGCCTATCCCGAGGCCGAGTTCCGGACCGACCTGCGCCGGGTGGGCGGGGATACCCTGGACGAGGCCCTGGCGGCGCGGCTGGTGGCGGACTCGGTGGACCTGCCGGCCTGGCTGGCGGCCCAGGGCGTGGCCTTTCAGCCGCGCGCGGGCGGCATGCTGCCCTATTCGCGGCGCACGGTGTTCCTGCTGGGGGGCGGCACGGCCATGGTCAACGCCCTGGTTCGGACCGCCGCGCGGTTGGGGGTCGTGGTGCGTCATGGGGTGACGGTGGCGGACGTGGACCCCGGCGGTGGCGTCACGATTACCCGGGACGGCGCGACCCGGCGGATCGCGACCGGCGCCGTGGTGGTGGCCACCGGCGGCTTCCAGGCCAACCGTGGCTGGCTTCGTGAGACCTTCGGGCCGGCCGCCGACGGGTTCGTCAACCGGGGCACGCCCCATGCGGACGGGCGCCTGCTGCGGGCGCTGCTGGATCAGGGGGCGATGCCGGTCGGCGATGCGGCGCGGGGTCACCTGGTGGCGGTGGACGCCCGGTCCCCGGCTGATGACGGCGGCATCGTGACCCGCGCCGAGGGCATGACCGACGGCCTGGTGCTGGACCGCGACGGCCGGCCGCTGGTGGACCCGGCGGCGGAGAGGGGCTCGCCGCGCTATGCCAATTGGGGGCGGCTGGTGGCCGAGGCTCCCGGCCAGATCGCGCACGTGATCCTGGACGCGGCGGGGCTGGCGCGCCTCGGCCCCCGGGTGTATCCCCCGGTTCGGACGTTGGACACGCTGGCGCTGGCGGCGTGCCTCGGGCTCGATGCCGGTCGTCTGGCCGGGACCCTGGCGTGCCATGGTCCCGGTGGCGGCCCCCCCTGGTTCACGCTGTCCCTGCGGCCCGGCCTGACCTTCACCGGACTGGGGGTGCGGGTGGACGACCGCGCCCGGGTGCTGGACGGACGGGGGCGCCCATGGCCGGGCGTGTTCGCCGCCGGGATGATCATGGCGCCGGCCCTGTTGGGCGGGCGCTATCTGTCCGGCACCGCGTTGACCGTGAGCGCGGTGTTCGGGCGCCGGGCCGGAGAGGAGGCCGCGCGTCATGCCCTTGACCTGTGAGGATCGGGATGATCGCGCCCTTTTGGACGAGGCGCGGCGGCAGATGACCGTTTGCGTGGTGTGCAAGTACTGCAACGGCTACTGCCCGGTGTTCCGCGCCGCCGACGCCCGGCCCGCCCTGACCGACGCCGACCTGCTGTATCTGGCCAACCTGTGCCACGACTGCCGAGGCTGCTGGTATGCCTGCCAGTACCGGCCGCCCCATGCCTTCGCCGTCGCCCTGCCGGCGGCGCTGGCGCGGGTGCGGGCGCTGTCCTGGCGGCGGATGGCGGGGATCCCGTGGCCGGGAGGAGCCGGGGGCGGCGCCCTTCTGGCCCTGGCCTGCACGCTGCTGGTGCCGGTGGTGACGCTGGCATGGGTTCCGTGGGAGGTGCTGTTTGCGCCTCACCCCGGCCCCGGCGCCTTCCATGCGGTGATCCCGCGCGGGCCGATGGTCTGGGGGGCGGCGCTGGCGCTGCTGCCGCCGCTGGCCTGGGTCGGCGTGGCCATGGCTCGCTTCTGGCGGGTCATTGGTGGTGGATCGCCCCGCCAGGTCCTGCGGGCGTTGCCCCGGGCCCTGGGCGATATGCTGGCGCTGCGTCACCTGGACGGGGGCGGGGTGGGCTGCAACGATCTTGACGACCGCTTCTCGCCCTGGCGGCGGCGCATGCACCACCTGATCCTGTATGGATTTCTGTTGACCGTCGCGGCGACGGTCTCGGCGGCCATCGCGCATCATCTGCTGGGGATGAGGGCGCCTTATCCGTGGTTCAGCGCGCCGGTGCTGCTGGGCACCGTGGGCGGCGTGTCCCTGCTGGCGGGCGTGGCCGGCATGGCGGGGTTGCGCGCGCGGGCCGATCCCGCCCCCCAGGCCCTGGAGACCAGGGCCGACGGCGCCCTGTTGCTGGCCCTGCTGGCGGCGGCGTCGGCCAGCGGCCTCGCTCTGCTTCTGCTGCGTGGGACTGCCGCCATGGGGATGCTGCTGGCCCTGCACCTGGGGACGGTGCTGGCCCTGTTCGTCACCCTGCCGCTCGGCCGCCTGATGCACGCGCCGTTTCGCGCCCTGGCGATCCTGCGCGCGGCGATCGAACGGCGAACACCCCAACATCGGGAGGAGTCATGACAGACCGCGCGCCCGTGCTGATTCTGGGCGGGACCACCGAGGGTTATGCCCTGGCCGAGGCCCTGGCGGCCCATCCCCGCTGGCGGCCGGTCTCCTCGCTGGCCGGGCGCACGGGACGGCCGCGCCCTCCGGCGGGAGAGATGCGGGTGGGCGGCTTCGGCGGCGCCGAGGGGCTGGCGCGCTATCTGGCGGACTCGGGCATCACGGCGGTGATCGACGCCACCCACCCCTTCGCCGCGCGCATGGGCTGGAACGCCGCCGAGGGCTGCGCCGCCGCCGGGGTGCCTCTGCTGCGGCTGGAGCGGCCGGCCTGGCGGCCCGTGCCCGGGGACCGCTGGGTGGGCGTGACGAACTGGGACGGCGCGGTGGCGGAGCTTCGGGACATGGACGCGCGCCGCGTGCTGCTGGCCCTGGGGCGCCAGGACCTGGCGCCCTTCGCCGCGCTGCCCGGGACGTGGTTTCTGATCCGCTCGGTGGAGGCGCCGGATCCCATGCCGCCCTTCGCGGCGGCCGAGGTGTTGCTCGCGCGCGGCCCCTTCACCCTGGAGGGTGAAACGGCGCTGCTGCGGGAGCGGGGCATCGACGCCATCGTCTGCAAGAACAGCGGCGGCACGGCCACCGACGCCAAGCTGACGGCGGCCCGGGCGCTGGGGGTGCGGGTGGTGATGCGCGACCGCCCGCCCCGGCCGGCCGGCGTGCCCGTGGTGGCCACCGTGGCCGAGGCGCTGGCGTGGCTGGAGAATGTGACAGGATCTGCCCCGCAGATGCGCTGGTGATACGTCGACCAGGCATGAGACGAGGCTGTATTTACGTATTATATTGACGGGGTCGGACTGTCGCCTTATCTTAAAGTCGTGCCGAATCGTTGGCACAAATGCGACATAAAATAAAAAAATAGTGCATGCAGAAAAATGCACGTATGAGAAGAGCTTCAATGTGGCCGGGGCACGATAGCCCCGGAAAAAGGAAGAACGAACATGATGAAATCCACATACGTCGGAGCTCTCAATGTCAGATTACGATTGGGTCGACCTCGAAAGTGAATGGGAATTTTATGAATGGGATGAGGCCAAGTCTCAGTCCAATCTAAGAAAGCACGGCCTTTCCTTCGAGACCGCAGCAGCGATATTTAAAGGACCTGTGATCGTCCGGGAAGATGACCGGTGGGACTATGGCGAACAGCGGTTCATCGCCCTGGGCATGGTGCAGGGGAGATGCCTGACGGTGGTGTTCACCCCGCGATCGGGGGACGTCTGCCGCATCATTTCGGCCTGGAAGGCAGGAGCCCATGACCGAGCGCGTTACACGGAAATCCTGGAACGAACTCACCCCCCACCCTGAGGAGCTTGAGGCGCTTGATGCGCTCAGCGACGAGGAGGTGGCGCGGCGGGTGGCGGACGACCCGGAGGCACCACCCATGCCGGACGCCGACTGGTGGCGTGGGGCGGAGGTGCTGGCCCCGCGCAAGCGGCCTGTCTCGTTGCGGCTGGATCCGGATATCCTGGCGTGGTTCAAGGCGCAGGGGCCGGGGTATCAGACGCGCATCAACGCGGTGCTGCGCACCTACATGGAGGCCATGCGCGGCCATTGACGGCGTCGCGCCACCCGGCCGCCGCTCAGCCCTCGCCCTTGACGTACCACCGGGGCGAATACACCCAGGTGCCGCCGTCGGCGACGCGCCCGAAGGTGCGTGTGGCGGAGGACCCCACCAGGACCACGGTGCGCATGTCCACCTGCTCGGGCCGGACCGCGCCCAGGGTGGTGACGGTGACCGCCTGGGCCGGGCGGCCCACGTCGCGGGCCAGCACCACCGGGGTCCCGGCCGCGCGCACGGTCAACAGCCGTTCCAGCACGCGGGTCAATTGCCACGGTCGGGCCCTGGACACCGGGTTGTAGAGCGCCATGGCCAGGTCGGCGCGGGCGGCATGCTCGACGCGGTCCAGGATCACGTCCAGCGGCTTCAGGTTGTCGGACAGCGAGATCACGCAGAAGTCATGGCCCAGCGGCGCCCCGACCAGCGCCGCCGCCCCCTGCGCCGCCGAGATGCCGGGCAAAATGGCCAGATCCACGCCGTGCCAGGCGGGATCGTCGTTTTCGTGCAGGGCCTCCATGACCGCCGTGGCCATGGCGAACACGCCCGGATCGCCCGAGGAGACCACCGCCACCCGCGCGCCCTCGGCGGCCAGGGCGAAGGCATGGCGGGCGCGGTCCATCTCCACGCGGTTGTCCGAGCCCAGCACCACCTGGTCGGGGCGCGGCCTGCCGGCCATGCGAAGATAGGTCTCGTAGCCGATCCAGTGGGTGGCGCGGCGCAGTTCCTCGCGCACCACCGGGGCGCAGAGGCCGGACGTGCCCGGTCCCAGGCCCACCACGGCCAGCCGGCCGCGCGGCCGGCCGATCGGCCGGACGGTTTCGGGGGTGGTGGCCACGGCCAGGGCCACGGGGCCATGGGTGGCCAGGGGCCGCGCCCGCGCGTCCTCGGGGATCGCCAGATCCGCCATGGCTTCGGCGGAGGGCGCGTCCACGAAGCGCAGCGGGCAGCCCAGCGCGGCGGCGGCCTGATGGACCTCGGGATGGGCCGCGTCCCGGGCGCGGGCCAGCAGCATCGCCACCGCCTGGTGGGCCAGTCCGCCCTTGGCCAGCGCCTCGGCCACCCGCGCGGGCAGGGCCGGGTCCCCGGCCTCCACCGCCACCACCACGGTCGCGGGGTGGAACACAAGGTCGCCGGGCGCGGCGTCCCGGTCCTCGGGTGTCACACGGATCACCCGGCCGCCATCCTCGGTGAGCGGCAGGCGGCTGTCGGCGATCCAGGGTGCATGCCCTTCCAGGCGCGCGGTTGCGCCGCCCAACAGGTCCGACATGAACGCCTTGGACGCTCCGGGATCGCGGGCGACATAGCCGGCCGGTGGCGCCTCCAGGGTCAGGCCGAAGCGGACCTCCCCGGTGGTGGTGATGGCCGGCGCCGTGCCCAGCGCCGCGCCCACCCGCTGGGCCAGCCCGTTGACGCCACGCAGCCCCCCCAGCAGCGGCACCACGGCGCTGCCGTCCTCGGCCACCGCCAGCACCGGCGGCTCGCTGCGCTTGTTCTGGAGCAGGGGGGCCAGGGCGCGGATGACGATGCCGCTGGCGCACAGGGCGATCACCGCCACGTCGTCCCGGTGCAGCCCACGCAGAGTCTCGCCGAAGGACTCGTAGCCGACGTCGGCGCCCTCGACCCGGCCGGTCAGGCCATGGATCGGGGTGCCCGGTTCCAGCGCGGCCTGGATGCGCCGCGCGGTCCCAAGGCTGCCCTGGCCGAGGATGACGATCGCCGCCGTGGTCATCCGGCGGCCGGTCCTGGCCCGGCCCCCCGCCCAGACCCTGGTCCCGACCCCGGCCAGGTGGGACCGGGGATGAGGATCAGCGAGAAGTAAGGCACGGTCTTCGGGTCCACCTCGGCCAGCGGGGCGACGCGCTGGGCGCCCATGGTGGCCCGCTCCACGTACAGCGCCCGGTCCATCAGGCCCAGATCCGCCACCACCCGGCGCACCTTGGCGAAGGTGGTGCCCAGCTTCATGATGGCGGCGGCGTCGGCGGCGGCCAGGCGCTGGCGCAGGTCCTCTTCCGTCATCACGCCCGACAACACCGACAGGCTCTGGTCGCGGTAGACCAGGGGCGTCCCCAGCACCGCCGCGCCGGCGAGGATGGAGCACACACCCGGCACCACCTCGGTCTCGTACCGCCGCGCCAGCCGGTCGTGCAGGTACATGAACGAGCCGTAGAAGAACGGATCGCCCTCGCACAGCACCGCCACGTCGCGACCGGCGTCCAGATGGGCGGCGACGGCGGCGGCGGAGTCATCGTAGAAGCGCCGCACCTCCGTCTCGTAGTCGAACGGCGGCGGCAGCTTTTCCGTGGTCACCGGGAAGACCATGGGCAGCCGCTGTTGCTCGTCGCGCAAGTAGCCCTCGACGATGGTCAGCGCCTGACCCTTGCGGCCGTGCGAGGTGGGGTAGGCCACCACCGGCGCCGCCCGCAGCCGATTGAGGGCCTTGACGGTGATGAGCTCCGGGTCACCCGGACCGACGCCCAGACCGAACAGGCGCCCTTTCGCGGCGGTCATTCAGGCGTGCTCCTCAAGCCCCAGGGCGTTGACGGCGGCGGAAACCATGGCGCTGCCGCCGCGCCGGCCGCGCACCACCACGAAGGGGACGCCGCGCGGGTCGGTGGCCAGGGCGTCCTTGGACTCGGCGGCGCCCACATAGCCCACCGGGAAGCCCAGGATCAGCGCGGGTTTGGGCGCGCCGTCATCCAGCAGCGCCAACAGGTGGAACAACGCGGTCGGCGCGTTGCCGATGGCGACAATGGCGCCGTCCAGATGGGGGCGCCACAGCTCCACCGCCGCCGCCGAGCGCGTGGTGCCCATCTCGGCGGCCTTCTCGCGCACGCCGGGGTCGTTCAGGGTGCAGAGCACCGCATTGTCGGCCGGCAGGCGAGACCGCGTGATCCCCTCGGCCACCATGCGACAATCGCACAGGATGGGCTTGCCGGCGGCCAGGGCGGCGCGGCCGGCGGTGCCGGCCCCCTTGGAGAACGACAGGTCGTCGATGACGTCCGGCATGCCGCAGGCGTGGGCGACGCGCACCGCCACGTCCTCCAGATCGGCGGGGATGCGGGACAGGTCGGCCTCGGCGCGGATGATGGCGAAGGACCGGCGGTAGATGGCGTGGGCGTCGCGGAGGTAGTCGAGCATGCGGGCAAGATCCGGCGGAGAAACGGAGCGGCGTTGTACACCAGCCAGCCCGGAGCCGAAACCCCCCACGACAGCATGACGCGCCCGCGCGGGCGCGCGACGGCGGGGCGGGGGGCGAGGCTTGCCAGCGCCGGGGGTGTGGCGTATCACCGCGCCGGTTGGCGTCTCGGGGCGAGGAACATCCATGGAGCCGTGGTTGACCGTGGTGGGCATCGGCGAGGACGGTCTCGCCGGCCTGGGCGAGGCGGCCCGCGATGCGGTGCTGGGGGCGCCCGTGGTGATCGGCGGGGCGCGGCATCTGGCGCTTCTGCCCGAGAACCAGGGGCAGGCGCGCCACCCCTGGCCGAGCCCTTTTTCCGAGGGGTGTGCGTGGATTCTGAGCCGGCGCGGCAAGCCGGTGTGCGTGCTGGCCAGCGGCGACCCGATGCTGTTCGGCGTGGGGGCGACCCTGGCCGCGCGGGTGCCCGTGGCGGAGATGCGCGTGTTTTCCGCGCCGTCGTCGGTGTCCCTGGCGGCGGCGCGCTTGGGCTGGCCGCTGCACCAGGTGCCGGTGCTGCCTTTGCACGGCCGACCGCTGGCCGCGCTGCATCCCCTGCTGACGGAGGGCGCGCGGCTGTTGCTGCTGGCCGAGGACGGCACGACGGTGGCGCATGTGGCGGCGCTGCTGGCGGCGCGTGGCTTCGGGGCCAGCGCGATCACGGTGCTGGAGCACCTGGGCGGTCCGCGCGAACGCCGCCTGGAGGGGCGGGCCGATGCCTGGTCCCATGCGCCCGGTGCCGACCTGGCGGTGATCGCCCTTGACTGTCATGCCGACGCTGGCGCCGGGGGCGGGGTTGGGGGCGGGCTGTCGCGTCTGGCCGGGCTGCCCGACGAGGCCTTCGCCCAGGACGGCCAGATCACCAAGCGCGACCAGCGCGCCGTCACCCTGGCGCGGCTGGCGCCCCGGCCGGGTGAACTGTTGTGGGACGTGGGCGCCGGCTGTGGCTCCGTGAGCATCGAGTGGATGCGCAGCCACCCGGCGTGCCAGGCCATCGCCATCGAGACCCGCGCCGACCGTCGCGCCTTCATCGAGGCCAACCGGGAGGCCCTGGGCGTCCCCGGCCTGGAGATCGTCGCCGGCCGCGCGCCCGAGGCCCTGGATGGCCTGGCGGCGCCGGACGCGGTGTTCATCGGCGGCGGCGTGACCGTGCCCGGCGTGGCCGAGCGCTGCTGGGGCGCCCTGCCACCGGGCGGGCGGTTGGTGGCCAACGCCGTCACCCTGGAGGGCGAGGCCGCCCTGGTTGCCCTTCAGGCCCGCTGGCGGGGCGACCTGACTCGGCTGTCGGTGTCGCACGCCCGGCCGCTGGGCGGCTTCCACGGCTGGCGGCCGGCCATGCCCGTCACCCTGCTGTCGGCGCGCAAGCCAGCCGTCGGCGAACCTCAGGATGGGTCCTCATGAAGACAATCTACCTGATCGGCATCGGCCCGGGCGATCCGGACGCGCTCACACTGGCGGCCATCAAAGCCATGCGCCGCGTGGACGTGTTCTTCGTCCTGGAGAAGGAGGGCGAGGGCAAGGACTCGCTGATCCGCTTCCGCCGCGAGATCCTGGAGCGGCACGCCAGCGATCGTCCCTATCGTATCGCCACCGGGGCCAGCCCGAAGCGGGACCGGGAGTCCGCCGACTACGCCGGCGCGGTGGAGGACTGGCGCAAGCGCCGTACCCAGGTGATCGCCGACCTGATCGACACCGAGATGGCCGACGGCGAGATCGGCGGGTTCCTCCTTTGGGGCGATCCGGCGCTCTACGACGGCACTCTGCAAAACCTCCACGATCTGATCGCCGACGGCCGCGACGACGTGACGTTCGAGGTGTTCCCCGGCATCACCTGCGTGCAGGCCCTGACCGCCAGGCACAAGGTGACGCTCAATCGGGTTGGGGAATCCATCACCATCACCACCGGCCGCCAGATCGAGACCGGCGATCCGGCGGCGGTTACCAACAGCGTGGTGATGCTGGATTCGCGCGATGCCTTCCGCCGGCTGGCCGATCAGCCGGACATGGACATCTTCTGGGGCGGCGACGTCGGCACCCCGGACGAGGTGCTGATCGCCGGGCCGCTGGGGGACGTGGCCGAGCGCATCTCCCGCACCATCCAGGACCAGCGCGCTCGCAAGGGCTGGGTCATGGACACCTACCTGCTGCGCCGGCGGGCTCCCAAGGGGGGGTGAGGCGCGCGGCCGCCCCCGGGCACCTGTGTTTTCTTCGGTGCCTCACCATCTGAACCGCCCCGGGTTTGGCGGAGGCTGGTTGGTGTGAGTGCTCCGCCGCCATCGTGGCCTCCCGACGGGTCTCATGATAGCGGGCTTCGGCCTCGGCGGGGGGACAGCAGTCACGGCCTGGACTCCGACGGCTGTTCGCTACAACCGGAATCGGATCCTGAGCCCGACTTCCCGAGGCGCGCCGAGCTGGGCGCCGACCCCTTCGAACGCCGTGGTACGATACTCGGTATCCAAGAGGTTCTTGGCATAGACGCCGGTTTCGACGCCATAACCGGTGTCCCACATCAGGCTGGCATCCAGAATCGTGTAGCTGTCCTGACGCAGGTCGTTGGACTCATTGAAGTAGAATGGCCCGTTCTGTCGCAGAGCCACACGGGACTGGATCTGTTTGTCCGACCCGTACCGTCCGTCCCAGGCCACGAGCGCGCTGTATTGCGGCGCATAGGCAACCTTGTTGCCTTCATACTGGCCATTGGTGAAGCGGGAATCATTGTACATGCCGCCGATGGAGATCACGTGATCGTCGATGACTTCGGATTTCCACGTGGCTTCGACGCCAAGGCTGCGGGCATCCCCCATGTTCGTCAGGTACATGCCGGCCGGCGGACCGGCGTAGCCCTGGACGTCCTGGCTGAAGATGGCGTATCCGGTGAGTTCGGCGGCATGCCTGTAGTCACGACTGGCCCACTTCCAGCCGGCCTCGATGTTGGTCGCGGTTTCCGACTCGTAAGACGTGGCATCCTGGGCGGACACACCTTCCTTGTTGAAGCCACCGGGCTTGAACCCCTGCCCGAATCCAATCCAGAACCGGTTCTGGTCATTGGGCAGCCATGCCAGCGCCACGCGCGGCGTCACGGAAAAGAACCGGTCATCATTGGAATAGTGGACGTCGACGCCATCCTCCTCGAGGACCATTTCCGTCTCGGCGCTCTCAAGAGAGACGCGCGCGCCGGCGCTGATTTCCCATTGCGGATGGAAGCGCCAGGCGCCATCGGCGAACGCGGCGTAATTGTAGATGTCGTTGTTCGAAATCTTGCCGCCCATGCCCCAGAGACCTTCGGCGACATTCTCGTGTTCATATCGAAGCTTCTGAAAAGAAAGCCCCATCACCGTATTCAGGGTATCGGTGTCGTAGTTCGCGCGAACTTCCGTGAACAGGCTGTTCTGAGAGTCGACGGTATTCGTCCCCTCCAAGAACATGCGATCCAGCTCCATGGACTGATAGGCGGCGATCGCCTTCAGCGACCATGTGTCGGACACGTCGTACATGGCGTCCCAGGTGACGTGCTTCAGCACCCGTTCCAGGTCGGGCCTGTCGGTGGCGCCGAGGGCGTTCCAGTTCACCCGATCGCGGGAGAGTGGGGAAAAGGGCACGAAGTATTCTTCACTGGACCGGTACGTCTCCAGACCCGCGCGAACACGGGTCTCGAACGGGTGCGTGGGAGAGCGATAATGCAGGGACATCCAGCCGCCCGTCGTTTCCGACGTGTCGACGTTCTCCTCGCCCCGATCCGGGTTGTCGAGGGTCCCGAAGTGGCGGTCATCCATCATCATGGCCTGAACGGCCCAGCCGCTGTCGAGGAAGCCGCTGCTGGCGCCAAGGTCGGAGCGTATGCCGCGACCGTAGTACTCGAAGCCGCCCCAGACCTCCGGCTCGTCGTCCGGGGTCCGGGTGACAAGGCTCAAGACGCCACCCAGGGTGCCGCGTCCGTAAATGACGCCCTGCGGCCCCTTGAGCAACTCGACCTGCTCCAGACCCAGGAGGGACTGAGCGTAACTCTGAGAAAGCTGTGGAACGCCATCAACATAGAGACCGACGCTGGGGGAGAAATAATCGGCCCCGGACTGACCACGAATGGTCATGTTGTTGTAGAGGCGGGTCCCCCGATTCATGTTGGAAAGCTCGGGAAATACGCTGCCTAGATCTTCCGTTTTCGTGGCGGCCGCCGCTTCAAGTTGATCCGATGTCTGAACCGAGACGTTGCCGATGACGTCAAAGCTGGTGACCGGACGTTTCGTCGCGGTGACGTGGACCGGGGCCAGGTAAACCGTCGTCTTGTCGGCGTTGGCCTGACCGTCGCCGACCTGTTCGGCGGGGAGGGGCCGGTCCGCCCGCGCGTCGGATCCGTCCATGTCCGATTGCGCCGTCGCATCGGATGCGGACGAGAGCGCGAGAACCGAGGCCGTGGCGAGCCAGAAACGTCTCATTCCGGTTGTTTCCTTCTTTGTTTTCTGTCGGGGGGGGCAACCACTGCGACGAGAATGGTCTGGTGCTCTCGGTGTCGCGCCGTAACGATATTGAGACTTATTATCAACATTAGAACGCGCGATCACGGATCGGTGTGGTGCCAGGGCGGCCTGAGAGTTGTCGTCTTTGAGTTGCGCCTCAGATGCGAATAAGAGTAAATATCCATACAAAACGTAGCGTCAATCCCCATTATAGCAACCCAAGACGGAAAAACCTCTTGCTTGGGTTGATTATGAGATTGATTCTCGTCCGCAAGTCGGATACGCATTTATAGGATCATACAAAGGACGATCATAATCCTATGCGGGATGTTCGCGCGGCTTGATGCGCGCCACGGCTGTGACCGTGGGGACGGCCGGCTGCCGGGGGCTGCGCGCGCCGGGGCGTTCGAGATCGTGACACCGCTCTTGGACCCAGGGGAAAGGAGGCAGGACGATGCTGGAGGTCACCGAGGTAAAAGGGTACGCGCCGGAGCCGGACCACTACATCCAATCCGCGGAGATGTACGACATCCTGTCCGAGGGTCACTGGCAGGATCGCAAGGAGTCCGTTGTCACGGTCCTTCGTGGCGCATCGATCTCGGCGAGCGACTGGATCGTCGACGTGGGCGCCGGCACGGGGCAGAGCGTGGCCGTCATCGCCGAGGCCCTGCCCGACAACCCCATCCTGGCGGTCGAGCCGTCCGCGTCCATGCGCGTGGGGTTGATGACGCGCCTGATCGCCGATCCGGCCCTGCGCGCTCGCGTGAGTGTGCGGGCGGCGGCCTATGGTGACGCGTGTCTTCCGGACACCGTTGGTGCCTTCATCGTGTGTGGATGTATCGGATTCTTCGACGCCGAGGAGCGGGCCTTCTTCTGGAAAGACATGGCTCGGCGTCTGACGCCCGATGGGATCGCGCTGGTGGATGTGATGGCCGTATCCGCGCCGTGCGTGGTGGACGACTACCGGATCGCCTCCGCCGCCGTCGGGACCAATCGTTACGACATTCACCTGCAGGGCCAACCCATCAAGGACGACGTGATCCGTTGGCGCCTGCGCTATGAGGAGTTCGATGGCGCCAACCTGCTCAGGCGGTTCGAGATCGAACGGGACTGGCACGTTTTCGGCCTGGACCTCCTTCAGGACGAGGCCCGCCGGGAGGGATTGACCGCGCGGAGTCTCCCGGACAGCCCGGTTCCCGCCGCCGTGTTTTCCAGGCCCTAAAACGGGATCAGCCGGTTCACGAACCACTGTCGATCACCAAGGCCTATCCATCGGAGGGAAAACCCATGAGGCTCACATGCGAGGGCCTGGAGTCCCGCGCGTGGCGGGACAGTGATCTCGCGGCCGCGCTGGCCCGTCAGCTTGACCTGCCGTCGCGACAGATCGGCGCGCGCGAAAACCTCCTCCGGCTGGGGCTGGATTCCCTCGATATCCTGGAATGGGCGCATCGGTTCCAGGCCGCGGGTCATGCGATTGTCGTGGCCGACCTGTACCGCAGGCCGACCCTGGACGGCTGGATGGATCTGGTTCGGGCCGATGCGGCGGAAAATGCCCCTGACGAGTCCCTGGGAGATGCGCCGGGGACGGCCGCGAAGACCGACGCGCCGCGCTGGCCGACAGCCCAGCCTGACCGGCCGTTCCGGCTGACGCCGGTGCAGCATGCGTATCTGGTGGGCCGCAGTGGGTCGCAGCCCCTTGGGGGGGTCGGCTGTCATCTCTATCAGGAGTTCGACGGCGCCGGGCTGGCCCCACAGGATCTTGAGGCAGCCGTCTCCGCCGTCCTGAGGCGACACCCGATGCTCCGCGCGGCCTTCCGCCCCGATGGAACGCAGGTCCTGGCCGAGGCGCCCACCTGGCCCGGCCTGGACGTTCACGACCTCCGGGAGGTGTCCGAGGAGGCGCGAGAGCGCACCCTCGCCGATCTGCGCGAGCGGCTGAGCCACCGACTGCTGAACGTGGAAGGCGGCGAGTCCTTGGACGTCCAGATGGCCGTGATGCCGGATGGGCGTCACCGCGTCTTCACGAACGTTGACCTGCTGGTCGCCGATGCCGCCGGCTATGCGACGATTTTCGAGGATATCGGTGCGGTCCTTCGGGGAGCCCCCCTGCCGAAGCTCCCCGAAGCCTATGACTTTCGCAGCTACCTGGCACAACGGGAGGCGCTGGAGACGGACCGCCGGGCGCGGGACCAGGCGTTCTGGCGCGACCGGCTGGACAGCCTGCCGGACGCGCCGGCCTTGCCGCTTCAACGGGAGCCGGAGACCATCGACCGGGTCCGGATCACGCGCCGGTCGGTGGACATCGGGCCTGACGCCTGGGACCGGTTCCAGGCGCACGCCCGGACACACGGCCTGACGCCGACCATGGTTCTGGCCACCTGTTTTGGGGCCGTTCTGGGCCGCTGGACGGGCCAGTCGCGGCTGCTGCTGAACCTGACGCTGTTCGACCGCCAACCCCTTCACCCCTCGGTCGAGGGCATGGTGGCCGATTTCACCAATGTCATGGTGCTGGACCTGGAGTGCGCGCCCGGCGCGCTGTGCGACCGCGCGCAGGCCAACCAGGCCACCTTCGCCGACGCATGGAGCCACAGCGCGTATTCGGGTGTCGAGGTGATGCGCGACCTGCGCAAGCAGGGCCGACACCCCCATGGTGCCCCGGTGGTGTTCACCGGCAACCTGAATACGCCCCTCATCGGGCGGCGCGTCGAAGAGACGCTGGGCACGGCGGGCTGGGGGGTGTCGCAAACGCCGCAGGTCTGGATTGACCACATGGCCGTGCGTCGCGGCGACACCGTCGTTTTGCAATGGGATTGCAACGAAGACCTGTTCCCGGAGCAGATGATCGGCGAGATGTTCGCGGCCTATGTCGCCCTGGTGGATCGTCTGACGACCTATGCGGACGCTTGGGAGGATCCGGTGCTGGACGTCTTGCCGGCGGATCAACTCGCCGCCCGTGTCCGTGCGAACGCGACGGCGGCCCCGGTACCGAACGGGTGTCTCCACGACGCGGTGTTCGGGCAGGCGGCCGCCGATCCGGACGAGATCGCGGTGCGCGACGGGTCCGTGACGTGGACTCGCGGTGACCTGGCCGCGCGGGCCGGCGGCCTGAGCGATCGTTTGCAGGACCTGGGCGTGTCGGTTGGCGACCGGGTGGGGATCTGCATGCCCAAGGGGGCGGGACAGGTGGCGGCGGCCTTGGGCATTCTTCATGCTGGCGCCACGTATGTCCCCGTTGGCGTTGATCAACCTGAGGAGAGAATCAACCGGATCTGCAATGATGCCGGGCTTGCGGCCGTGATCGTCTGCGCCGAGGACCCGGCCCATGCGCGCCACGGCGATGGGCTCGACCGCGTCGTCTGGCAAACGGTGCCGCCGGCGGACCCCGGGCCGGGGGCGTCTGTCTGCCCCGATCAAGCGGCTTATGTGATTTACACGTCCGGCTCGACGGGAATGCCCAAGGGCGTCGTGGTGTCTCACCGAAGCGCGTTGAACACCTGCGTCGACCTCAATGCACGCTACGGCGTCGGCCCCGGCGACCGCGTCCTTGCTCTGTCCGCCCTGCATTTCGATCTGTCCGTCTATGACATCTTCGGCGTGTTGGGCGCCGGCGGCGGTATCGTGCTGGTGACCGAGGGCGACCGGCGTGATCCGGCGGTCTGGTGTGACCTCATCGAGCGCGACGGGGTGACGCTGTGGAACACGGTGCCGGCGCTGTTCGACATGCTGTTGACCTTCGCCGACGGATGCGATCTGCCCGCTCCGGAGCGCCTGCGCCTCGTCTTCCTGTCCGGGGACTGGATCGGCAAGGACCTGCCCGCGCGTTACCGGGCCTTCCGGCGCGACGGACAGTTTGTGGCGATGGGCGGCGCGACCGAGGCCGCCATCTGGTCCAACGCCCTGGATGTGGACGACGTGCCGGAGCACTGGCCCTCCATTCCTTATGGATTTCCGCTGGCCAACCAGTCCTACCGCGTGGTTGACGCCGTTGGCCGGGACTGTCCGGCCTGGACGCCCGGCGAGTTGTGGATCGGCGGTGCCGGTGTGGCCCTGGGCTACTTCAACGATCCGGAGCGCACGGCCGACCGGTTCGTGGAGACGGCCACGGGGCGCTGGTATCGCACGGGGGATCTGGGCCGCTACTGGCCGGACGGCGTGCTTGAGTTCCTTGGCCGGCGCGACAAGCAGGTCAAGGTGGGCGGCCACCGTATCGAGCTTGGCGAAATCGATGCCGCGTTTTCGCACCTGCCGGGGATCGCCCGGGCGGTGACCCTGGCGACAGGGGACAAGGACAAGAAACTCTGCGCCTTCGCGACCCTGAAGCCCGGGGCGTTCCGGCGGCGTCTGACGGCGGAGTCCGGTATGCCGCCGACCTACCGGACGTGGTTCGAGACGCTGCCGGCCACGTCCGCCGATCCGCGGCGGGCCAGGGTGATCGCCCAGTTCCTGGTTGATCACCTGTCACGCCATGGCGTGGACCTGACGGAGCCCCGGTCCGCCGAGGCCATCGCCAGCAGTTACGGTTGTGCCCGCGCCGCGCGCCCGCTGCTGGACGATTGGCTGCGGTTTCTGGTCGCCCAGGGTCTGCTGGCGGAGCGGGAGAACCTCTATAGCCTGACCAAGCCCCCAGCCGAGGCGGCGTCCGCTGACGTCGAACCGACGTCCGGGCCTCTGCACCAGGCGTTGGAGCGTCATCACGGTTCCCTGGCCACCATGCTGCGCGACGGGACGCCGGCCTTGTCCTTGCTGGACGATCCGGTCTGGTCGCCGGAACAGGTCGCGCTCCGATTGCCCGGCATGACCGGCGTGCTGGATCACCTGGCCGGCCTGGTCCGCGACCTGAGCCAGCGACTGGGGCGTCCCGTTCGCGTCGTGGAGTACGGCGCGCGGGGCGGTGTCGCTGCGGCGGCGTTGCTGGAGCGGCTGACCGACGCCGACGTCTCCTACCTGGCCCTTGACGACTCCCCGGAGATGGTCCGGCGTGCCCGCGACCGGCTGGCCGCGTGGGGAGACGCGCGGGCGGAGCGATGCGACGACGCCCAACGGTCACGTCACGCGCACGCCGCCGACATCGTCTGGGCCAACAACGCCCTGCACCGCATGGCCGATCCCGTGCGCGCCCTGAGCGACCTGTGGTCCCTTGCGGCCCCCGGCGCCTGCGTCCTGGTCCTGGAGGTGTCCTCGCCTCCCGCCGAGGGGTTCGTCAGCACCGAGGTGCTGCGACGGTTCGACCGCCGATCGACGGAGATCCGCGACGCGGCCGTCTGGCGCGACAGGATCGCCAGCCTCGACGCGGTTCTGGAGGCCCACCACGACCTGTCGGACCTGACCGTGTTCCTGCTGCGCGCCCCCGCGTGTCGAGAGGTGGCTGATCCGGAGGCCATCGGGGACGCCCTGTCCGCGCATGTGCCCGACTACATGATCCCGCGCCAGATCCGGGTTCTGGATCAGATGCCCCTGACGGCGAACGGCAAGGTCGACACCAAGGCCCTGGCAGCCATGGCCGATGAGACCGGGGAGACCCGCGCCACCGAAACGCAGCCGCGAACCGAGGCCGAGACACATGTCTCTCGTGTGTGGCAACAGCTTCTGGAGTGCGGCCCGGTCAGCCGGGAGAGCGACTTCTTCAAGCTGGGCGGCGACAGCCTGGTGGCCACCCGCCTTGTAGGGACGCTGGCCCGGGACGGCTGGCACGCGTGCCTGGAGACCGTTTTCGCCCATCCGACGTTGTCGGCCTTCGCGGCAACACTTCAACCGCTGGCCTCGCCGGCCGGCGGATCGGAGCTTGTGCCGGACCCCTCGGCCCGGTTCGCGCCGTTTCCGCTGACGGAGATTCAGCAAGCCTATCTGGTGGGCCGTCAACCCGGCTTCGCGCTCGGCGGCGTGGCCTCCCACTTCTTCGTGGTGTTCGAAACCGAGGCCCTGGATGTTCAAAGGTTCCGGGCCGTCTGGAAGCGATTGATCGCGCGCCACGACATGCTGCGTGCGGTGGTTGACGACGGCCGCCAGCGGGTTCTGGAGACCGCGCCCGACTTTGACATCCCGCGACACCGCTTCGCGCGCCTGGACAGCCCCTCCGCCCGCGCGCTGGAGGAACGGCTGTCCCAGGAGCTTCGGGACCCCAGCGTCTGGCCAGCGTTCGCCGTGCACGTCATCGAGGCCGATGATACCCCGCGCTGTCACATCCTCATCGACATCGACAACCTGTTCGTCGATGGCATGAGCATGCAGATCCTGTTCGCGGAACTGAAGGCGCTGTATCAGGATCCGGACGCCACCCTGTCCACGCCCGCCATGACGTTCCGGGACTACCTTGTTCATGTCGAAGGGACATCGCCACCGCAAGAGGTGCTGGATCACTGGCGGCGGCGTCTGGTGTCCCTTCCAGGCGCGCCGGATCTTCCCTTGATCCGGTCGCCGCAAGACGTGGACCAGCCCCGGTTCAGGCGCCGCGACGACAGTCTGCCCGCCGAGACCTGGGCGGCGTTGCGCCGGGCGGCCCAGCGGCACGACATGACGCCGTCGGCCCTGCTTCTGGCCGTCTACGCCGCGACCATCTCGGCCTTCAGCGCCCGTCCGGAGGTCACCTTGAACCTGACGGTGTTCGATCGCCAGCCGGTTCATCCCGATGTGGATCAGGTGCTCGGCGACTTCACCGCGCTGATGCTGGCGTCCTGGGAACCACGCCGTCGATGGCTGGACTCGGCGCACCACATGCAAACCCGGCTGCGTGAGGACATGGCCCATCGGGGTGTCTCGGCCATTCGGGTCATGCGGGATCTGGCGCGCCGGGACGGCGTGGCGGCGGTGTCCATGCCGGTGGTCTTCACCAGTGCCATCGGCTACGACCAGGACGAGGGGTTCCTGTCCCGCAGGGCTTGGTTGAAACCGGTCCGGGGGATTTCCCAAACCCCGCAGACCTGGATCGATCTGCAGGTTTATGAAGCGGATGGCATGCTGTTCTACAACTGGGACGCCGCCGAAGCACTGTTCGATCCCGCGCTGTTGAACGGAATGTTCGACCGATTCACGTCGATGCTGCGGCGCCTGGGCACCGAGACCGACACCTGGACCTTGGACCTTGAGGCGTTGTGTCCCCGAGCGGCCCCGTCGGTCGCGCGACGGGCGCCAGCGCCCCGTGAGAATAAGGCTGCCCGGGATGCCCTGACCATCGTGCGTCCGACGACCGGGCGGCAGAGCCGGTCCGGCGAGGAGACGCCGCTCCGTTTGATCGCCGATTTCTTCCGTCGGGATCTCGGGCAGGAGATCGTCGCGCAGCAAAACTTCTTCGACGCCGGCGCCACCTCCCTGACCCTGGTGCGACTGCACGCCTTCCTGCGCCGCGAGGGGTACGAGCCCCTGGAGGTCACGGACGTCTTCCTGCAAGCCTCACCCGCCGCTCTGGCCCGCCATCTGGGCGCGATGGTCCCTCACAGCGGAGACACGGCGTCCACCGACACGGTATCGACCAACATGGCATCCACCGAAACAGCGGGACCGGCGATGCGCGGTCGGTTGCGGCGGCGGCGGCGCGGTCTCGATCACGCCCCGGCGTAGGACCAGACCGCGAGACAGGCGGACACGCATCCTGATATGCGATTGCGTCTTAATCGCTTATATGGCTTCACCATGACACAAGGCAACCGCACCCATGTTGGACACCCAACCAAGGTATGGTGAGAGCGAGCCGATTGCCGTGATCGGCCTGTCTGGACGCTTTCCCGACGCGCCCGATATCGAAGCCTTCTGGCAAACCCTGGTGGATGGTCGCTGCGTCACGCGCGCCTTCACGGACGACGAACTGTCGGCTGCCGGCGTGACCGCGCGGGATCGCGAGGATCGGACGTTCGTCGGCTCCGGGGCCGTCCTGGAGGCCGCCGACGCCTTCGATGCCGCGCTGTTCGGCTACGCGCCCGCCGAGGCCGAGTTGATCGATCCCCAGCAGCGTCTTTTCCTGCACGCGGCGTGGCATGCCCTGGAGAGCGCGGGGTACCCGCCCATGGGGGTGCCGCACCAGACCGGCGTCTTCGGATCGGCGCGCATGAGCACCTATCCGGCGGCGCGGGAAGCCTCGTTCCAGGGCCTGTCCAGGGCGCGGGGCATGCAGGCGCTGATGGGCAACGACAAGGACTATCTGTGCCTCCGGGTTGCCTACAAGCTTAATCTCCATGGGCCGGCGCTGACCGTTCAAACCGCCTGTTCCAGTTCCCTGGTCGCGGTGCACATCGCTTGCGAAAGCCTGCGCAACGGGGAATGCGACATGGCCCTGGCCGGCGGTGTGGGTGTGTCGTTCCCCCAATGCGCCGGGTACCGTCACCAGCCCGGGATGATCTTTTCCGCCGACGCGTCCTGCCGGCCCTTCGATGCCCAGGCCGATGGCACCTTCGCGGGGCATGGCTTGGGCCTTGTGGTGTTGCGTCGATTGGAAGACGCGCGCCGGGACAACGACCCCATCCTCGCGGTCCTGCGGGGCAGCGCCTTCAACAACGACGGCAACCGCAAGGTCGGCTTCACCGCGCCCTCCGGCGCGGGCCAGCGTGACGTGATCCGCGAGGCCTGGGCCTACGCCGACGTGGACGCCAACGACATCGACCTTGTGGAGGCCCATGGCACGGGCACGCCGTTGGGAGACCCGATCGAGGTGGATGCCCTGCGCGATGCGTTCGCGGGGCGCGACCCGGCCGCCGGCCCCGTGGCCCTGGGATCGCTGAAGGGCAACTACGGCCACATGGACACGGCGGCCGGAATCGCCAGCCTGATCAAGGCGATTGTCGCGGTTCACCGAGGCGTGATTCCGCCCTCGGTGGGCTTCGACGCCCCCAATCCGGCCTTGAACCTGGCGCGCTCACCCTTCGAGGTGCCGGTGTCGTCCCGGCCCTGGGACAGGCCGGTGCGCTCCGCCGGGGTCTCCTCCTTCGGGATCGGCGGCACCAACTGCCACGTCGTCGTCCAGTCTTTCCCCGCGTCGTCCCCGGGCGCCGGCCGTGCGGATACCGCCGGGGACGCGGACGGCTACCTGCTGTTGAGCGCGGCCAGCGAGGCCAGCTTGCGCGGCCTGGCGGCGGCCTACGCCAAGGTTTGGCGAACCCAGCCGCCCGCCGCCCTGGCGCGCATGGCCCTGACCGGGCGGCAACTCGACCTCGACTGGCGGTTGACGGTTCCGGTCGTGGAGGACAGCGCCGAGGCCCTGTCGGCGCATGCCCAGGGCGGATCCGATCCGCTTCTCATGACGGGGCGGCGCGCGGACCGGCGCAAGATGGCCTGGACGTTTTCGGGGCTCGGCTCCCAATGGGCTGGCATGGGCCGGGCCTTGTACAACTCCTCGGCGGCGTTCGCCGCGACCCTGGACGACTGCGCCGATCTGTGCGGCGATCTGCTGTCACGGCCCCTGAAAGACGTGCTGTTCGATCCGGACGCCGCCGTGTTGGCGCGGCCGTCTTTCGCACAGCCGGCTCTCGTCGCCTTTGAACTGGCCCTGGCGGACCACTGGCGGGCGCTTGGGCTGACGCCGGACGTGGTGCTGGGGCATTCATGGGGTGAATACGCCGCCGCCGCGGTCGCCGACATCTACGACCGAGGCGACATGCTCCGTCTGGCCGCGCGCAGCGGGGACCTGATGGCGGCCTGCGAGGGCGGGGCGATGCTGGCCGTGTTCGCGGACACGGCGGACCTGCGTGACCAAGCGGCACGCGCGGGACTGGACCTCGCGGCCGACAACGGCGTGCGTCATCTGGTCTTCAGCGGGCCGGTGGAGACCATCAAGGCGTTCTCCAAGGATCTGAAAGGCCAGGGCGTCCGAACGCGTGCCGTGGCGTCGGGTTGCGCGGCCCACTCCCGGCATCTCGATCCCGTCCTGTCGATGTTTGAGGCGTATTGCCATGACCTGCCGCCACCCCGTCCGCCCCGTGTCCCCTTCGTGTCCAGCATCACCGGCGATCTGGCGACACAAGAGACCTTCACCGGCGGAGGCTACTGGGCTCGGCAGATGCGGGAGACCGTCCGCTACCGCGCGGCGCAGGAGCGCCTGCGCGCCCTTGAGATCACGACCTACCTGGAGATCGGCCCCAGTTCGGTTCTCACCGACATGGGCGAGCGGGAGGCGCCGGACGCCTGTGCCTGGGTGGCCTCCTGCCGCCGGGGCGTGACCGGCCCCCAGGCCATGCGGGAGGCCGCCGCGCGTCTGTTCGTGGCCGGCTACGATCTGCGCTGGACGGACCTGCTGCCCTGCGACGGACCCAGGGCGCCAGCCCCCGCCTATGTGTTCGACGCGCGTCCGTTCTGGTGGCGACCTCGCGAGACCGCGGCGCCGTCTCGGGATGAGGCGGCCGGCGTGCTGATCCGGGCCGAGGGGATGGCGCGCGACGCCCTGGCGGACATCGACCTTCCACGGCTGTCGGGCTTCTACGGGCGGATCACCACGCTCCACGGCATCTATGTGGACCGCGTGGTCGAGCAGGCCCTGGGGCGACCATTGGATCGCCCCGCGTCGGCGACGGAGATCCTCCGGGCCGGGCGGTTCCTGCCCCGATACCGGCAACTTCTGGTGCGGTTGCTGGATGCCTGCGTGGAAGACGGCCTGTACGTCCGCGAGGGCAAGGCTTATCGCAAAGTGCGAGAACCCGAGGTCGGGCGGCTGGACGCCATCTTCGAGGCTCTTCTCGACGATTGCGAGGGATTGCAAGGCATTCCGGAGACCATTCGCCGCGCGGGCGAAGCGCTTGGTCACATGCTGAGCGGCGAGGTCGATCCGGTCGCGGTGATCTTTCCCTCGGGGCAGAGCCGTGGGGTCGAGGTCCTGTACGAGGATCTCAGCTATGGGCGCTATTTCAACCGCGTCGCGGCGGCCGTGGTGGCCGACCTGTGCGCGATGCGGGGGACGTCGTCCGGGACAGCGCCGGCGGAGGTGTTTCGGATTCTGGAGGTCGGCGGCGGCACGGGCGGCACCACCAGCAGCGTGTTGCCGGTCCTGGCCGAGCATGCGGACGTGCGCTACGAGTTTACCGACATCTCGCCGATCTTCACCCGGCGGGCCGAGACCAAGTTCGCCGCCTATCCCTTCGTGCGGTATCGGGACCTGGACCTGGAGCGGCCGGCCGTGACGCAAGGCTTCGAGGCTGGCCGCTACGACCTGATCGTGGCCGCCAACGTCGTGCATGCGACCCGCGATATCGCGGCGACGTTGGCCAACCTGCGGCCTCTCCTGAAGCCCGGCGGACGGCTGCTGATGCGGGAAATCACACGCACGGTGCGGCTGTTCGACTTCGTGTTCGGGCCACTGGTCGCGCCATTGGCCGACGTCGCGGCACGACATGGTGAGTTGTTCCTGTCGGTGGATGGCTGGCGCACCCACTGCCGGGATGCGGGCTTCGCGCGGATGGAGGTCTTCCCGGGGCCGTCCCTGGAGACTGGGGAGCTGTGCGAACATGTTCTCCTCGCGTCCCTGCCCGGCGCCGATTGGGGCCTGTCGTCTCGTTCGCCTCTGACAGGGGCACCGGTCGAGGGAACGGATGCCCTGTGCTGGGATATGTCCGCCTGCGCGGGGGACGACGCGGCGCTGCGGACCCGTCTGGAGGACGTGTGCCGCGAAGAGCTGCGATGCGGGCTGTTGGGTGCGGCGCCGCTGCGCCTGCGGGCGGACGCGATAGAGTCTCCCGCCGACGTGACCCTGGTGCGGGCCGTGACAAGCGCCGGCCTGTTCGGCCAGGCACGGGTTTGCCTGGAGGGCCGGCGGGCCACTGGCGACTGGCATCCGCTGGCCGTGGCGGAAACGATGGTGGAGGGCACTCCGGACGCCGGCCTGCCAATGCCGAAAGCGGCGCCGGACACGCTGTACCAGGAGGACCTGGCACCGCTTCGCGCTGCGGATGGCGCGCCTGGGATCGCTTTCGACGGCCTCGCGGATGACGTGGCTTCCGCCCTGCGGGCCGGTGGCGTGTCCCCGGTGCCGGGGCGCCGCCTGGTGATGGTGGAGACCGCGTCTGCCCTGGACGCGGCGGAGCAGGTCCGGACGGCTCTCGTTCAGTGGCCGCAAGACGACCTGGTGTTCGTGACACGGCGGGCCTGGGCCGTCCACGACCACGAAAACATCGACATCGACGCCCGTGCCCTCTGGGGCTTTTTGCGCGTCGCCAGTCACGAGGCCCGTCGCCCCATACGGGTCGCCGACCTGTCGGCCGACGCGCCTTGGTCTGATCTCACCCTGGCCCTGACGGCGCTTCAGGGCGCGGTGTCCTTTGTGGTCGTGCGCGATGGGGTCTGTTTCGCGCCGCGCGTCGCCCCGGTGACGGGGGCGGCGATGCCGGCGATGCTGCCGCCGGGTGTGTTCGAAACGGGCCGGTGGCAGGTGGTGACCGGTGCGTTCGGCGGGCTGGGGCGGCTCAGCGCCCGCTGGCTGGCCCGGTCCGGCGCGCGCCGGATCGCGTTGATGGCGCACCGGCTGCCGCCGGATGGCGAGGCGTTTCGCGACCACCTGGAAGACGGCGGCCGACGTCAAGTGCGCGTGGTCGTGTGCGACTGCGCGGATCCGGACCAGGTGCGGGCGGCCATGGGAGTCCTGGCGGCCGATGGCGGCGTCGATGGCGTGATCCACGCCGCCGGCATTCTGGACGATGCGCCGATCGAGACGTTGACGCCGGACCGGATGGCGGCGGTCTTCGCCGTCAAGGCCGGAGCGGCGCGCGTGCTGCTTGAGGATCTGACGCGGCATGGGAGCCGATATCTCATCCTGTACTCGTCGGCCGTCGCGACCCTGGGACCTCGGGGACAAGGCGCGCATGCCCTGGCCAGCGCGTTCATGGATGCCCTGGCGATCAATGCGGCGCGCACAAAGGGGACGGCTCGGTCCGGGGCGGGGCCGCGCGTGCTGTCGATCGCCTGGGGGGCCTGGGCCGAGGTCGGCCGGGCCGCCGTGGAGGACCGCCTCGACGCTCTGGCGGCCGAGGGCATGTTGGCCCTGCGCCCGGACGAGGGGCTCTGGCATCTGGAACGGGCGATGATGGACGGCGGGCCGGTGCGGTTGGCGATGCGCCTGTCGTCCGCCCGGCGGTCCGATGCGCTTGCAGACGCGGACGGCGCGGCGGAGCACCCCGCGAAGGCTCGACCCGATGCCGTTCCCGATGCCGTCGCCGATACCAAAGACCAGGCCACATCGGACGCGGCTTCGGCGGACCGCGTGCAACCGGACGATACGGCGCGGCCGCCCACGGACGACGCCGGCCTGATCCACTGGCTGACGACCTGTTTGCGGGAGCACTTGCGACTGGACGACGCGGACACCATCGATCCCGACGACAACCTGATGGACCTGGGCCTGGACTCGCTCATGTTCCTGGACCTGAGCGCGTCCATCGAGCGGGCATTCGGGGTCTCCATCCAGGCCAGCGCCGCCTATGACGACCTGAGCGTCTCGTCGCTCCGCGCCCTGATCCAGGCGGCCCTGCCGGAGACCACCGACGGGGACGCGCCCTCGGACGATACTGGGGACGCGGGCGGGACCGTGCTGGATCCGGACCCGGCCGGGCGGTTCGAGCCGTTCCCGCTGACGCCGATCCAGCACGCCTACTGGCTGGGACGGACCGACCTGATCGGGTACGGCGGCGTGGCCTGCCACGTGGTCTTCGAATGGGACAAGGACACCCGCACGCTGGATTGGACACGCCTTGAGGCGGCCTGGGTCGCCTTGGTGCGGCGCCACGACATGCTGAGGAGCGTCGTTGCGCCGGATGGACGGCAAAGAGTGCTTGAGACGGTGCCCGACTACCGGTTTGACGTGGTGGACTTGCGGACCTGCGCGCCGGAGGAGCGCCAGGCCCGCCTGGAGGAGACCCGCCGCCGGCTGTCGGAGCAGGTGTTGCCGACCGATCGCTGGCCGATTTTCGAGATTGTTGTCTCCCTGACCGAGGGAACCCGCTACCGTCTGCACGCCAACCTCGACCTGCTGCAGTTCGACACGCAGAGCTTCAAGGTCATGATGGACGATTGGGCGGCCCTCTATCGAGGCGAGACTCTGGCCCCGTTGGGCTGCGGGTTCCGCGACTACGTCCTGGCGGAACTGGCGCGCAAGGACACCCCCGCCTGGAAGACGGCCTGGTGTGCTTGGCAGGACCTGCTGACCGATCTACCGGCGGCGCCCGAACTGCCGGTGCGCGGCGGCGTCCTGCCGTCCCCGCCACGCTTCGGGGCGCTGCAACACCGTGTCTCGGCGACCCGGTGGGCCGCGCTCAAGGCCGCCTGGCGGGCCAAGGGCGTGACGCCATCGGCGGCGCTCTTGACGCTGTATGCGCACACGCTGGCGGCCTGGGCGCGGCACCCGCGTTTCACCATGAACGTCACGTCCTTCAACCGGAAACCCTCCCATCCGGATGTGCGAAAGCTGATCGGAGACTTCACGTCGGTGTTGCTGGTCGATTACGACGATCGGCAGGGCTGGACCGTGTCGGAGCGCATGGACGCGGTGCAGCAGCGCGTCTGGCAACGCCTGGGCCTGGCCGACGTCAATGGGGTCGAGGTGCTGCGAGAGTGGGGACGCCTGCGGCAGGGCGGGGGGCAGGCGTTGATGCCCGTCGTGTTCACCAGCATGCTCGGCATGACCTTCGACGGAGACAGCATTCAGGACGCCCTGGGCAGCTTCCTGGGTGATCCGGTGCATGCGTTCACCCAGACGCCCCAGGTCTGGCTGGATCATCAGGTCATGGAAAATGCCGAGGGCCTGGTTCTGAACTGGTTCTTCATGGAGGACGTCTTCCCGGAGGGCCTTCCGGCGGCGATGTTCGCGGCCTACACCGCCTTGATCGACCGGATCACGGACGCACCGGACCTGCAGGATCAGGAGGCGGTCACGGTCGGCGCGGCGATGTCGGCGGAGGGGGACGCGTTCGCCCCGATCCGCGAGGCTTGGCGCGGCCCCCTCGGCGACGATGCCGAGGCCGTGTTGAGGGTGGAGCGGGCGTTGCGGGCGCTGCCGGGCGTGCGCGATCTGCGGATTGACCCTGGGTCGGCGGCATGGCACGTCGACGTGGTGCCGGACGACGTGCTGTGCGCCGACGAAGACCCGGCCGAGGTGCCGGCCGTGCGCGACGTGTCCCTGCCGCCCGCCGACGACCAGGAGGTGCTGCGGATCGATGCCGCCTGGCTCTTCCTGGAGGCCCGGGCGACGCGGGGGCTGTGGCGGACCCTGGACGCCACGGGCCTGTTCCGTCCCGGGACGGCCGTGACGGTCGAGGCCCTGGCCCGTCACCTGGAGGCCGCGCCGAAGTACGACGCGCTGTTGCGCCAGTGGCTGGCCCATCTGACCGACGCGGGTGTCTTGCGGCGAGACGGCGCGGCCTATCGCCTGGACGGCGGTACGGCGCGGCTGGCGGAGCCGGGCGCTCTGCCCTTCGAGGCGCCATGGCTGTCCGTCTTGACCGATTATCTCGACCGCAGCATCGCCGGGCACGCGGCCTTGTTCCGGGGCGAGGTGTCGCCGCTGGATCTGTTGTTCGGTGACGATGCCGCCGTAGCGCGGAGCCTCTACAGCGATCATCCGACCCCGCGGCTTCTGAACCAGCGGGCGGCGACATTGGCATCGGCGCTGGCGGACGCCTGGGGGCCGCTCGATGTGCTGGAAGTGGGGGCGGGAACCGGGGCGACGACGCGGCCGGTTGTGACGGCGCTGGCCGGACGCCTGAACCTCTACCGGTTCACGGACGTGTCGCCGGCGTTCCTGCGGGATGCGGAACAGACCTTCCGGGATGTCCCGGCGATGGACGTCGCCCTTCTGGACGTCAACGCACCCTTCGACATGGCCGCGCATCCCGAGAGCGGCTATCACGTGGTGATTGCCGCGAACGTCCTGCACGACAGCGCCCATGTGGGTCGCACGCTGCGCCGCCTGCGCCGCCTTCTGAAGCCGGGCGGATATCTCCTTCTGCTCGAGGCGACCACGCGTGGCAGCGCCTTGCAGTTGGCCAGCGTGGGGTTCCTGGAGGGACTGAGCGCCTATCAGGACGACCGGATTCTGGATGATCAGCCGATGCTGACACCGGATCGCTGGCGCGCCGCCCTGACGGACGCCGGTTTCATCCCCGACCGGCAATGGCCCGAGGCCGACGATACACCGCTGCGTCAGCATGTCTTCATGGCCCGGTCCCGTGGATGGGCCAGACCGGACGAGTCCGAGGTGGAGCGCGTCGCGGTCGAGGCGGCGGGGCGGCCATTGCCTCCCCTTCGGATGCGGGTGCGTGAGATCCTGCCGGGGCCGAAGACCGCGTCCGAGCCGGCGGATACCGTGTCCACGGGGGCGGCGGACGCGTCCGGGACCGATGCTCACATCGACGCGGCGTCGGCGGGCGATGATGGCATCCCGGCGGACATCGTGGCCCTTTGGGAGGATCTGCTGTCCCGGCCTGTCACCGAGGACACGGACTTCTTCGCCAGCGGCGGCGACAGCCTGATGGCCACCCGCCTGATCACCGGTCTCTATCGTCGGGGATACACGGGGGCGAGCTTGCAGTCCCTGTTCCGCCACGCGACGCTAAGGGCGTTCTGCGCGCATCTGCCCGCGAAGGCCGACCGTCGGGACAGTTCGAGCGTTCTTCTGTGCGACGGCGCGGCGGAGCCCTGGACCCTTGTCCTGCATGCGTCGGACGGGGATGTTGGGGCCTACCGGCATCTGGCGGAGCATCTGGGCAATCGGGTCACGGGGCTCTGTGTGCCGAACCTGGCCGGGATCCAGCGTTTCGAGGATCTGGCTGGCGTGCATGCGGCCACTGTCCTGGATCAATCGCGGTACGGCGATCCCATCGAGGTCGTCGGCTGGTCCTATGGCGCCCCTCTGGCGGCGGCGGTGGCGCGCCGGCTGCGCCAAGAGGACCGCGTGCCGTCCCTGGTTCTCATCGATCCGGTGCATCGCCGGGATGTCGCCATCGATCATCCGGCGGCGTTCTACCGGATGATGGCCGAACGCGACGAGCGTCTGAGCCTGCCGCCGGGCTTCGAAGCCCTGTCCGAGACCGAGATGCTCCAGGCGTTCGCGGAGCGGGTCCACACGGCCGGGGCGCGACCGGCCGCGCGCGGGATCGCGGAGGTCCGCGACTGGATTCAGACGGTGCGACGGCTTCTGGACCTGCTGCACGGGGCGCCGCCGCCAGCCCTGGCGGACGGTCCGAGCCTGTGGATCGAAGCCACCCGGCGTCCCACCGACTGGTCCCGCCCCACGGACGACTGGCCGGGTCTGTCCAGAGCCGTCCATCACCGCGTGGACGCGGGGCACTGGGACATCATGACGGCGCGCCGAACAGCCGCCGAGGTCGCCACGGCGCTGACACGCTGGCGGTCCGTCCAGGCCGTGGAGGAGCGGGTCTGATGATCAGCCAGAAGAAGAAGATTCTCATCGTCGGCGCCAAGTTCGGCGAGGTCTATCTGAACGCGTTCCTGGAGGACCATCCCTGGATCGCGCCCGTGGGCCTGGTCGCGCGCGGCAGTCCGCGCGCCCGGCGTCTGGCGCATGCCCACGCGGTGCCGCAGTACACCTCTGTCGAGGATGTTCCCGGCCCTATTGATGGCGCCTGCGTGGTTGTCCGGTCGGCCATCGTCGGGGGTGACGGAACCCGGCTGGCCGAGACCCTGCTGGCGCGTGGCGTCTCCGTTCTTCAGGAGCATCCGGTGCATCCGGACGACGTCCAGCGTCTTCAGGACGCGGCGCAGGGGAACGGCCTGTCCTACCGGGTCAATCCCTTCTACCGACATGCCCGCGCACCGCGAACCTTCATTCGCGCGGCGCGGGAGGTTCAGGCGCAGACCGGTCAGGCACCGGTCTTTGCGCGGTTCATGACCAGCCGGCAGCTTCTGTATTCGATGCTGGACCTGATCTGCCTCGCGCTGGCCTGGAATCCGGCGACGGTCTCGGTCCGCCTGTCCGGAAAGGTCGGTCCATTTCAAGGACTGTTGCTCGAGGCGGCGGATCGTCGGGCGGACCTGCTGCTCCAGACGACCATGGATCGCGACGATCCCGACCAGCACAGTCTGGTCATGCATTCGGGCCAACTCCTCTGGCCATCCGGAACCCTCACGCACGTTGCCACCTTCGGGCCGGTGGTCTGGTCGCCCACGCTGTATATGACGGGTCACCTGGACGACCGGATGTGCCTGTACCAGGACGCGGCGCGGATCGGGTTGAACGCGCCGACTGGTCGGGTCCTGGCCGATGCCGCCGCGTGTTGGTCGGATGCCTTCGAACGGGACGGCGCCGAAGGCGTGCGGTGCGCTCTGGAAGAATGGTTGCATCCCGGCACGACCGGCGACGGCACCGCGCGCGCGGCGACCTCCGATCCCGCCTACGATCTCGCGCTGTCCAGGCTTTGGCACCACGTCATGCACTGCGCGGGGCCGATCGCATACGAGGATCACGAACCACCGGTGCGCGTGGATTGCGGGCGCCTCGGCCGCGCCGTGACGGAGACAGCGGCATGACCCCGTGGACCACGACGCGGTGGACGTCGCTCTGGCCGGGGGATGGAACGGGTGCGGCAGAGCGGCGCTGGGTGCTGTTCTGTCCCTTCGCCGGCGGGAGTGGGAGTGCCTTCTCGGCCTGGCGCGCGGCGGATGTCTGCCCCTTCCCGAGCGCCCTGGCCACCTACCCGGGACGCGACCAGCGGCGGTCCGAGCCGCCAAGGCGCGATGTACCCGGTATGGCCCAGGATATCGCGACCGAGTTGCTCACGCGGCCCGACCGGGTCCGCGATGCCTTGATCCTGGTCGGGCACAGCATGGGGGCCCAGGTGGCGTTCGAGATCTGCAAGGCCCTGGAAGCCGCCGATGTCGGTCCGGCGGCACTGGTGCTGTCGGGCTGTCAGGCGCCGCACCTGCGGGCGCGGCGTCTGTTGAGCGGGCGGAGCGACCGCGATTTCATCGACACGCTGATCCGCATCGGCGGATGCGTGCCGGAGGTGCGCGACAATGCCGACCTGCTGTCCGTGTTCCTGCCTTTGTTGCGGGCCGATTTCGAGGCCACGGAACGCTATATCCTGGACAACGACGGACGACAAGCGACGGTCCGCACCCCTTCGTTGATGCTCTGGGGCAGCCTCGACGACGAAGCCGACGCCGGGGAGGTTCGGGGCTGGGCGGACTGGGTCAGGGGAGAGACGGCCTTCGTTGAGGTGGCGGGTGATCACTTCTACCCGACGCGTCGACCGCGCGCCTTCTGTCAAGCGGTCCTGGACTTCAGCCGTGCGCGGGTGCCGGCACTGGCGTAAGGTGTCGACGTTTGAAGTAACACGAGTGGGAGCGGGCCAGATCATCGCGATTACGATGTGTAGCGACCCTCCTGGGCGTCGGCGGGCGAGGGCGGCGGATCGCAAGCGTTTGCACCTATGAGTCGGTGTGGAACGACGATCGACGCTTTTTCACTGTGCGAGGTGCCGAGCCGAAACAGGTCGAACGCCGCCTCCATAATCCCTTGTGAGTCCTGCTTGACGCTAATGATCTTCAGGCTGGTGAGCAAACGGAGATAGGGTGAACTGTCGAAGACGCCGTAGTGGACGGAGCGGCAAACATCGAAATTCTCGGGAAAGTATCGAATCAACCCTTCCATCGGAACGATGGAGTTAACAAACATTCCTGCCGTGTCGTCCTTCGTCGCGAAGTGGTCCCGAATGACTTCACAGGACCTTTCGGCATCAAAGGGCGACCAAATGACCTGCGCGTCCGAGAAGCCGAGTCCGGCTTCGGTCAAGGCCGCCTTGAAGCCGTCCAGGCGGATCCGAGTGACCTGATGGTCCGCCATGCCGCCGAAGAAGTAGATCCGCCCCCGTTGGCCATCTCGCGCCATTGAGGCCACGATGGCGCGGGTGAGTTCGAGCGCCGCGCTAAAATGATCGGTGCTTACGGTGTTGCGGCCCGCCGCTTGAGCATCGAGGAAGATCTGGCGCGCGCTTGAGCCCTCGCACAGCGCCGCAATCTCGTCCAGGGCCATCGGATTGGCCACGAAAATGCAATCGGCCTGCTGCGAGAGAAAGTAGCGGATCGCGCTGATTTCCTCGGCACGCTCGTACTGGGTCACATGTATCAAGGCCAGTTTGCGCTCGGCTCTTGCCTGCGCTTCGAAGGTTTCGGCCAACTCGCCGAAAAACGGATTGCGCAAAGTCGGCACCGTCAGGCCGAGAACATCGCTTCGCCCGCTGCGAAGATTGCGCGCATGCAAGTTCGGCTGGTAGTTCAACTCCTTGGCCTTGGCGAGGATCAGGTCGCGCGTTTCGTCCGAAATGTTGAAATTGCCGGCGCGCCCATTCAGCACCAGACTGACCGTCGTCGTGGAGAACCCTGTGATGCCGGCGATCCCGCGGATCGACACCGGCCGGGTCCCTTGGGCACTCTTCTTCTTCTCCCGCATCGTAGTCTCGGTCCTTTCGAAAGCACGACGTCCCACGTGAGGACCCATCACGCTCTGCCGAACAGGGTCGGGTCCCATACTGTTCCCCCGAGGGGAGGACACACGATCCCTCGACGGCCCGACTTCCGACAGGCCGGCAGACCGCCGTAACGCAAGAGACGGCGACGGTGCGGACTTTTCGCCCCTCTCGCAACAGGAAACAATGAGGTCGGGCGACCTGGCGCGCGGCGCGTTTTCGCGCCGGATGAAAAACCGACCGCGAGACCGAAGTGTCGCACCCCGCCCACCGACGGTCGGCACGATCCGTTCGACAAACAGGGTTGCGAAGAAACTTGCCCGGATGGAACGGTGAGTCTCCGGGCAAGTCTCTCCCATGGCCCTGTTGTGATTGAGCAACCTGAAGGATGGAAATTCGGCCTGAGGTCCCTCAGTCATCCCGGTTTTCCATGTTGATGTAGACGCGGTCGGTGGTGGCCCAG
>NZ_JACIGK010000021.1 GCF_014197915.1 Roseospira visakhapatnamensis | reverse complement strand
CTCGTGCGCGCCATCTCCGACAAGCGAACCCTCAAGACCCGACGCAAACGGGCCGCCTGGGATCCCAGCTACCTCGCCTCAATCCTCAACATGAACATCCCGTAATCTGGATTCGGAGCCCTGAACAGGCCCCGGGGGCGGTTCGATCGCGGACTCCGGCGCGGCGCCGCATACCGTCTTGAAAGCAGGGCGCTTTCGATCCAGACAAGAGAACGCGGACGGCGTCCCTTGTCTGGATCCGCGCACCCGGAGAGGCTCCGCTCAGGGCGCGTCCTTCTGCGGCATCACCGCCCTCTCGGCGCGCGCGTCGAGCTGTTCGACGGTCATCGAGTCGTCGTAAATGCCGGCGGCAACCCGCACGTCGGGCTGGAACGACACCTGCGTGCTCTGGGTGTACGAGATCTTGCGCGACGCCTTGGCCTCGCCGGGCCGTGGCCACCAGTACTCCACCCAGCCGCCGCCGGCGCCCTCGCCCGCCGCGCACAGGTCCTGGAACAGCATGGTCCCTTTTTCATCCTCCATCTGGAGGATCGGCCGGCCCACCAGGTCGGGGCGCAAGGGGTGGGCGATCATGCGGTCGTCGCGGCAACTGAACACGAAGACATAGCTGTCTTTCCACACCCAGCGGGCGCTGTTGTTAAAGTCGGAGAACCCGGCCTGCCCCTTGTCGTGCAGGAACTTGGCCGCTTCCAGGACCTTGGCGATCACCTCGTCGACGGTGGCCGAGGGCTCCTCGGCCGCCGCCGGGGCAGCCAGCGTGAGCGCGACCGCCGTGGCCAGCGCCCTGAGTCCGTTTCGCATCTCGATCGTCTCCCGGTCTTTGGGGGTCGGTTTTCAAAGGGGCGCGCGCCGGCGGATCCGCCGGGCGCCGGCCCCGGTCAGATCCACGGCTTGCCGGCGGGCAGCAGATCACGGCCATAGATCTCGTTGAGAATGATGCGGGCCATCATGTACCAGGCCGCCCCGGCGCAGATCATCAGTTCGTAGCCGGCGACCACCGTCAGTTCCGGCAGGCCGAAGTGCGCCAGGTCGAGCAGGATGAAGCCGATCAGCAGCGTGGTGAACGTGAACGCCATGGCGCCGTGAATGCGCAGCGAGCCGACCCACAGAATGGCCGTGAACAGAGTCCAGGCGATCAGGAACCAGCCGACGTCCGTGGTACTGGCCTGGAAGACCTCAAAGTGGTTGCCCAGAAAAAGAAAGGCCAGGGCGATCCAGAACGCGCCAAATCCGGTGAAGGCGCAATATCCGAAGTTGTTGCCGGTCTTCATCTCCTGAAGGCCGGCGATCATCTGGGCCAGTCCGCCAAAAATCAGCCCCAGCCACACCACCGGGCCGACGCTGGGCATCCAGCCCACGTTATGAAATTGCAGAACCAGGGTGGTTAGCCCGAAGCCGCCCAGGCCAACCACCGCCGGGTTGCCGAGTTTCTCTTCCGCCATCGCGTCCGTCCTCTCCTTCGGGGACATTGTTCCTTCGGTGACAGTGCGCGCCGTCTCCCCCGGGACCAAAGTGCCACGGGGGTTGTTTCTGACGTCGCACGATGTCTGGTTTTTCAGCTTGATGGTTCACCCGCCTGCCCGTGAAAGGTCGTTCGGCGGCCTGCAAGGCATTGACGGGAATTTGCCCCAAGACCACCGTACCGTCTCACAGCGGCGGCGTCCGGTCACGTTGATTTGCGTCTGGATTGTGAACGGCCCGCGGATTTCGCGTCCCACAACGAGATCGCCCGCGGCTGGAACTGATCCGGCATCAGTTTCGCGGATGACTTGGCCGATCTGCCGGAGACCCGCTGGATGAGCCAGACGTTCGGGCTCGACGGCATCGTATTCCGGTCCAGTTCCCTTGGCAGCCAGATGGCGGCGGCGCGCGCCGGGCTCGGGCTCGCCCTGTTGCCGAACTACATGGTGTCCCACAGCGGTCTGGCGACGACACACCCGCCGGGTTGCGATGTTCACCGCGAAGTCTGGCTTATGGTGCGTCGCGACATCGCCCAGTTACCCGCTGGACGGGCGTTAATCGACTATTTGGTCGCCGTGTTCGACGACAACCGGGATATCCTATCGTAATGGCCCGCATCTTCGATGGGGTGGACGGTCCCCGCCGAGGGCATCGTCGTGCCAGGATAATGGTCTCGTAACCGCTCTTGAGGAGGGAACCTCACGTCACAGTGATGGTACCCGGTTCAAAATACGTATAGCATAAAACACACGTACAGATTTTTGTGCGCACCAAGACTCTACAATAAGCTGGGAGGGCAACGACATGACTCGCGTGGTGAACGGCATGTCGGTGACGCGGACTCTGGCGGGGCTGGCGCTCGGTGCGCTCGCGACCATGGCGCCGCCCGGATCGGCCACGGCATGCAACGGCGACGGCACCCAGACCATCGGCTCCATCTGTATCGTGGCCCACAACTTCTGCCCGCGCGGCTACGTCATGGCAAATGGGGCGATCATTGCGATTGCCGACAACTCGGCCCTGTTCGCCCTGATCGGCAACCGGTACGGCGGCGACGGGCGGGTGACGTTCGCCCTGCCCGACCTGCGGGGCCGCATGCCCATCGGCGTCGGGGCCGGACCCGGGTTGAGCCAGGTTTTCTGGGGCGAGAAACGCGGCGCGGAGGACCGCGTTCTCAACACGACCCAAGGGCCGTCCCGAACGGACACCAATACCGCCACGCCCACGCCGGCGGGCGGGGACGGCGATGGCGATGGCGACGCGGCGATGCTCAGCCAGACGTCGGACCAACGCGACACGTCCCAGGCTGGCGATGACCCCGGGGCTCCGAACACCTCGGCGCAGGGAGGCGACCCCGTGACCCCGCCCACGGGGGGAGAGACGCCGCCACCGACCTCTGACCAGACCCTGGGCATGTACTACTGCATTGCCATCAACGGCATATTCCCGCAGCGGAACAACTAGGACGCACGATCAACGGGTGTTTTCACGAGTCGCACCCGAAAAAGGCGGAGTCGTCGTGTGCGGGACACCGGTCTCGCGGCACCCGGCGCCCGAACGCAGGTCGACCCACGGCGGATGAGGGTGCCTCATCCGCCGTTGGCGTTCTGGTCCCTGGCGGCGTCGCGGCACCGGCCCCGAGACGATGGTGCAGGGCAACCCCCGCCCGCACCGCACCGCAAAAGTCATGAGAACCACTTTCAGCTCATTTTTCTGGGGTTTTTGCTTATAGAATGGGATACCATTTGAGGTGTGACCTCGCCTTGGTTGGGCTTTTGGCTGAAAATCCCTCTCGGGGCACAAATAAAACTGAAACATATACTCAATAATGCTTACCGTTTTTGTCGGTCGAAACGGATCCATAACAAAATGCACCCAAAAAAGACCGGGGAGGCCCCATGTCATCCGGACCCGAAACGTTTTACGAGGTGATGCGGCGCCAGGGGATTTCCCGGCGCAGCTTCCTGAAGTTCTGCAGCTTGACCACGGCATCCCTGGGACTGGCGCCCACGCTCATGCCGCAACTTGCCCATGCCCTGGAAACCAAGCCGCGCATTCCGGTGGTCTGGCTGCACGGCCTGGAATGCACCTGCTGCACGGAAAGCTTCATCCGCTCGGCCCATCCGCTGGTGAAGGACGTGATCCTGTCGATGATCTCGCTGGATTACGACGACACCATCATGGCCGCCGCCGGCCACCAGGCCGAGGAGATCCTCGACGAGGTGCGCGCCACCCACAAGGGCGCCTACATCCTGGCCGTCGAGGGCAACCCGCCCCTCAAGGACGGCGGCATCCACTGCCTGCCGGGCGGCCGGCCGTTCGTCGACAAGCTGAAGGAGATGGCCAGCGACGCCCGGGCGGTGATCGCCTGGGGCTCCTGCGCCTCCTGGGGCTGCGTGCAGGCGGCCAAGCCGAACCCCACCCAGGCCACGCCGGTGCACAAGGTGGTCACCGACAAGCCGGTCATCAAGGTGCCGGGCTGCCCGCCCATCGCCGAGGTGATGACCGGGGTGCTGACCTACATGCTGACCTTCGAGCGCATCCCCGACCTGGACCGTCACGGCCGCCCGGCGATGTTCTATGGCCAGCGCATCCACGACAAGTGCTACCGCCGGCCGCACTTCGACGCCGGACAGTACGTCGAGGCCTGGGACGACGAGGGCGCCCGCAAGGGCTACTGCCTCTACAAGATGGGGTGCAAGGGGCCGAGCACCTACAACGCCTGCTCGACGGTGGGCTGGAACGAGGGCGTGTCGTTCCCCATCCAGTCGGGACACGGCTGCATCGGCTGTTCCGAGGACGCCTTCTGGGACAAGGGGCCGTTCTACGAGCGCCTGACCAGCATCGAGCCGTTCGCCGCCGAGGGCAACGCCGATGCCGTGGGCGCCACGGTGGCCGCGCTGGCCGGGGGTGCCGTGGCGGCGCATGCGGCGGTGAGCATCGTCAAGACCGCCGCCGACAAGAGGGATGCCAGGAACGCCCGGGCCGCCGCCCGGGCCGCGCAGGAGGCCGGGTCCAACCGGTCCGACGCCTGATCCGGGGACCGTGAGCCCGGGACCGTGAGGAGGACACGCCCATGACGACGATGCAAACCCCCAACGGCTTTTCCCTGGACAGCGGCGGCCGGCGCGTGGTGGTGGACCCGGTGACCCGTATCGAGGGGCACCTGCGCCTGGAGGTGAACGTGGACGACGACAACGTCATCCGCAACGCCGTCTCCACCGGCACCATGTGGCGCGGGCTGGAACTGATCCTGAAGGGTCGCGATCCCCGGGATGCCTGGGCCTTCACCCAGCGCATCTGCGGGGTGTGCACGGGCACCCACGCGCTGACCTCGGTGCGCGCCGTGGAGGACGCGCTGGGCATCGCCATTCCCAGGAACGCCAACATCATCCGCAACATCATGCAGCTCACGCTGTATGTGCAGGACCACCTTGTTCATTTCTACCACCTGCATGCCCTGGACTGGGTGGACGTGGTCTCCGCTTTGAAGGCCGATCCCAAGGCCACCTCGGCGCTGGCCCAGTCCATTTCACCCTGGCCGCTGTCCTCGCCCGGGTACTTCCGGGACATCCAGGGGCGGCTGGCGCGGTTCGTGGAGTCGGGGCAGCTCGGGCCGTTCCGCAACGCCTATTGGGGACACGCGGCCTACCGGCTGCCCCCCGAGGCCAACCTGATGGCGGTGGCGCACTACCTGGAGGCGCTCGACTTCCAGAAGGAGATCGTCAAGATCCACACCGTCTTCGGGGGCAAGAACCCGCATCCCAACTGGCTGGTGGGCGGCGTGCCCTGCGCCGTCAACCTGGAGGGCGTGGGCGCGGTCGGCGCGGTGAACATGGAGCGGCTGAACCTGGTGGCCTCCATCATCGACCAGTCGGTGGCCTTCATCGATCAGGTGTACATCCCCGACCTGCTGGCCATCGCCGGGTTCTACAAGGACTGGCTGCATGGCGGAGGGCTGTCGTCGAAGAGCCTGCTGTCGTATGGCGACATGCCGGCGCGGGCCAACGACCATTCGGCCGACAGCCTGATGCTGCCACGCGGCGCGATCATCGACGGCGACCTGTCGACGGTGCACGAGGTCGACCTGAAGGACCCCGAGCAGATCCAGGAGTTCGTGGCCCACTCCTGGTACGCCTACGACGACGATGCCCAGGGGCTGCATCCCTTCGACGGCGTGACCGAGCCCCATTTCGCCCTTGGTCCCAACACCAGGGGCGATCCCGGCACACGGATCGACGCCCTTGACGAATCCGCCAAGTACTCCTGGCTGAAGGCGCCCCGCTGGCGCGGCCATGCCATGGAGGTCGGACCGCTGGCCCGCTTCGTCATCGGCTATGCCCAGGGTAAGCCCGAGTTCAAGGAGCCGGTGGAGGCCGCCTTGCGGCATCTGGACGTGCCGGTCGCGGCGCTGTTCTCGTCCCTGGGGCGGACCGCCGCGCGGGGCCTGGAGTGCCAGTGGGCCGCCTATCGGCTCCGGGAAAGCTTCGACGACCTGGTGGCCAACCTGAAGGCCGGCGACCTGTCCACCGCCAACACCGACCTGTGGGAGCCGACCACCTGGCCCAAGACCGCCCGGGGCGCGGGTTTCAGCGAGGCGCCACGCGGCGCGCTCGGCCATTGGGTGGAGATCGAACGGGGCCGCATCCGTAACTACCAGTGCGTGGTGCCGACCACCTGGAACGGCTCCCCCCGGGATCCCGCCGGGGCCATCGGGGCGTTCGAGGCCGCGTTGCTCGACACCCCCCTGGCCGACCCGGAAAAACCGCTGGAGGTGTTGCGCACCATCCATTCCTTCGACCCCTGCCTGGCCTGCTCGACCCATGTGATGAGCGTGGACGGCCAGGAGAAGGCCCGCGTGGTCGTGCGCTGACGGAGGCCCCCGGCCGGACGCCGGCCGGCGGCGGGACGATGCCGCCACCGCCGCCGGCGCCCGCCCGGTCCCTCGTCGCCATCCGACCACCCGACCGCATCAAGGGGGGAACCGACCCCTGGGGGAGACGCGCCATGTCCATCCAGACCGGCCGCGATGTCCACGCCGCCGACATCACCGACGACGACGCCTCGGTCCAGCGCACCACCATCTATGTCTACGAAGCCCCGGTGCGCGCCTGGCACTGGATCACCGCCCTGGCCATCACGGTGCTGATCGTCACGGGCTACTTTATCGGCAGCCCGCCGCTCAGCGTGCCCGGCGAGGCCAGTGACTCCAATCTCATGGGGGTCATCCGTTTCCTGCACTTCTCGGCCGGCTATGTGCTGGCCATCGGCTGGCTCGCCCGCATCTACTGGGCCTTCGTGGGCAACCACCACAGCCGCCAGCTCTTCATGCTGCCGTTCTGGCGGCGCGACTACTGGGGCGGGGTTCTGTGGGAGGCCACGTGGTACGCCTTCCTGCGCACCGAGCCCAAGAAGTACGTCGGCCACAACCCGCTGGCCCAGTTCGTGATGTTCACCGTGTTCACGCTGGGCATGTTCTTCATGATCGCCACCGGCTTCGCCCTCTATGCGGAGGGAACCGGCCTCGACAGCTGGCAGTACGCGCTGTTCGGCTGGGTCTTCGACATCTTCCCGAACAGCCAGTCGGTGCGCACCTGGCATCACCTGGGCATGTGGGCCTTCGTGACCTACACCATCCTTCACATCTACGCCGCCGTGCGCGAGGACATCATGTCGCGCCAGTCCATGATCTCGACCATGATTTCCGGCGAGCGCATGTTCAAGGACAACCGCGATGACTGACCGGCCCCTGTCCATGGAGGCAGACACGCCCCCGGGCGCGCCGGGCCGCACCCTGGTCCTGGGCATCGGCAACATTCTCTGGGCGGACGAGGGGTTCGGCGTGCGCGCGGTGGAGACGCTGCACCGGGACTACGCCTTTCCCGACGATGCCGTCACGGTGATGGACGGCGGCACCCAGGGCCTCTACCTGGTCCAGGACGTGCGCGCGGCCGACAATCTGCTGGTGTTCGATGCCATCGACTGCGGCCGGGAGCCCGGCGCGTTGATGGTGGTGCGCGGCGACGAGGTGCCGCGCTTCCGGGGCTGCCGCGCGCTCAGCCTGCACCAGACCGGCTTCCAGGACGTGCTGTCGGCGGCTGACCTGCTGGGGGGCGCGCCGACCCGGCTGACCCTGATCGGCGTCCAGGCCGGCGACCTGGAAACCTGGGGCGGCTCCCTGACCGGGGCCGTGCGGGCGCGCCTCGACGAGGCCGTGCGCCTGGCGCTGGCGGAACTGGCGGCCTGGGGCGTGGCGAGCACGCGGCGCGCCGTGCCGTTGCGCGGACCGTCCCAGGCCCTGGTGGGGCACGGCATCGACCTGGCGTCCTACGAGGCCGTGCCGAGGCCCCTGGCGGACCCGGCCGAGGGGGGAGGCTGACCCATGTGCCTTGGTCTTCCCATGCGCATCCTCGACATCCGGGGCGCGGAGGCCCTGTGCCAGGGACGCGGCGAGGTCCGCCGGGTGTCGATGGTGCTGCTTGACCCGCAGCCGGTCGGCGCCTGGGTGCTGGTGCATCTGGACACGGCGCGCCAGCCCCTGACCGCCGAGGAGGCGGCCACCATCGACCGGGCGCTGGACGCGCTTGAGACCGTGGCGCGCGGGGGCGCGGTGGACCACCTGTTCGCCGACCTGGTGGATCGGGAGCCGGAGTTGCCGCCCCACCTGCGCCCCGCCCCGTCGTGACCACCCGCTCCGACCGCTTCGATCTGGAAAGGACACCGCCCATGACCGGCGCGATGCCCTGGAACAACCACCCGACCGGGACCTCCGCCGGCCGCCCCGCGTCGCCATCGGACGGCGCCCCGCCGGCGCCGACCCTGGCTCCGGCCGCCCGCCGCGCCCGCGCCCTGGCCGAGGCCGAGGCCCTGGCGGCGGCGGCCCCGGAGGCGCTCGCCCTGGTGGACGCCATGATCGCCCACCTGCGCCGGCGCGACGGGACGACTCCCCCCTGGGTCCATGACATGGCCGCCCTGTCGCCGCGGGGCGCGCGCCTGCTGGGCCAGATCCTCGGTGAGGGCGAGGTGTCCGGCCACGTCCTGGACGCCGGCGGCGGCCGCGTCGTCGTCCAGGAGTCCGTGCTGACCGGCGTCTGGTGCCTTCTCCGCCTGGACGGCGCCGGCCGCCCCCGGCGCCGGTGGATCGAGATCGCCGCCGTGCCGGGCGTGGTGGCCGCCGCGCGCCCCGGGCGCCCGGCCGCCACCCTGACGCCCCGGCCGCCGCCGGCCGGCGCCATCACCGTCATGCCGCTGCTGGCGGAGATCGCCGACCACGCCGCCCGCCATACGCCCGGCCGGCCCAACCATGTCATCTCGGTTTCGCTGCTGCCCGTCACCCGGGCCGACCTCGCCCACCTGGGAACCACCCTGGGCCGGGGGCCGGTAATGCTGCGCGTGGGCGGCCATGGCGCCTGCGTCATCCAGGCCGCCGGGGTTGATCGGGTCTGGTCGGTGCGCTTCCTCAACGCGTCCGACACGGTGATCCTGGATACTCTGGAGGTGGGCGACGTGCCCACCGCCGCGTGCGCCGCGCCGGAGGACTTCGCCGACTCGGCCGTACGCCTGACCGAAATTCGTGATGCATACCTTTAGGGACGAAGCCAAGGCCAAGGACGACCGGCATGTCCCCGGTGTCCGTGGGGCGGCCGGGTCGGTGGATCCGGCCGGGGGCCACCTGCGCCTGATCCTGGGGATCGCCGACGGACGGGTCGCGCGGGTCACGGTGGCCCTGACGCGCAACCCCGGCGCCGCGTCGGTGCTGGCCGGGCTGCCGGTGGACCGGGCGGCGCGGACCGTGGGCCTGCTGTACTCGCTGTGCGGCACGGCGCAGACCGTGGCCGCCTTGGGGGCGATGGAGGCGGCCACGGGCCGCGCGGCCCGCCCGGCCACGATGGCCGCCCGCGCGGCGCTGGTGCTGATCGAGGCGCTGGACCAGGGCGTGGTGCGGATCGGTCTGGACTGGGCGGCGCCGGTGGGCGCGGCGGTGGACGCCGAGGGCCTGCGAGCGCTGCGGCGCGATCTGGCGACGGCACGCGGAGCGATCCCCTCGGCGGTCCCGGCCTGGGACCGGATCGGCGGCGCCGACGATGGCGACGGCGACGGATGGCCGCCGCCGGACCTGGGCGCCGCCGTGGCCGCCCTGTCGGCCCGGTTGAGGACATGGCTCCCCGACGCCACCCTGCTGTCCGAGTCGGCGGGAGCCGTGCGCGCCTGGGCACGGGCGGGCGACACCGTCCCCGCCCGCGCCGTGGCCCTGGCGCTGGATGGCGCCCCGGAGCCCGCCCGGGCGGTGCGGCCGCTGGTCGGCTGGCGGCTCGCGGAGGTCGCCGAGGACCTGCGGACAGAGGTCGGCGCCGGGGCCCCGCCGACGTGGCGCGGGAGGGTGGCGGAGACCGGGGCGATGGCCCGCCTCGTCGACCATCCCGTGGTGGCGGACCTGCTGGCGTCCGGCGCCGGGCTGGCGGCGCGGCTGGTGGCGCGCCTGCTGGACCTGCGGCGCGCGGAGGCGGCGTTGCGGGCGCTCGCCGCGGGCGAACCGCCGCCGGCCGCGGTGACCATGACCGACGGTCCCGGTGTCGGGTTGGCGGCCGTGGAGACGGCGCGCGGTGTGTTGCTGCATCGGGTGGTCGTGACGGACGGACGGGTCGCGGACGGGCGAATCGTAGCGCCCACGGACTGGAATGCGCATCCTGACGGGGTGCTGGCGCGGACGCCGCTGGGCTGGTCGGCCACGGACCGGACGGCCCTGGCGCGGCGGCTTCATCTTCTGGTCTTGGCGATCGACCCCTGCGTGACATACGATTTATGGTTGGACGATATGCGTGCCATGGACGCACCAGGCGAGGCGGCGGCCCATGCATGAACTGGCGCTGACAGAGGGCATCCTGCGCATCCTGGAGGCCGAGGCCGAGCGCCAGGCGTTCAGCCACGTGCGCACGGTCTGGCTGGAACTGGGGGCGCTGTCGCACGCCGAACCGGAGGCCATCCGTTTCTGCTTCGACATGGTGATGAAGGGCACCCTGGCCGAGGGCGCCCGGCTGGAACTGCTGCGCACCCCCGGCAAGGGGTGGTGCATGACCTGCGCGACAGAGATCGCCGTGGACCGTCGATTCGATCCCTGCCCCCGATGCGGCGGCTATCAGGTGCAGGTGCTGGACGGTGACGCGATGCGGATCAAGGAACTGGAGGTAGCGTGATGTGCACCGTCTGCGGATGTGGCCAGGCCAGCACCGAGGGCCGGCGGAACACGGGTCCCGATGCCCCGTGTCATCATGATCATGGTCACGACCACCGGCACCCCCACCATGACCATCATGACCATGACCACCCTCATGACCCTCATCATCACCATGACCGGGCACCGGATCCGACGCGCCTGGTGCGCGTCGAGCGCGACATCCTGGCCGCCAACGACGCGCTGGCCGTCCGCAATCGCGCCCTGTTCGCGACGCGCGGGATCCTGGCGGTGAACCTGGTGTCCTCGCCGGGGTCGGGCAAGACCACGCTGCTCACCCGCATCCTCGATGATCTGGCCCGTTGGGTGCCACTGGCGGTGATCGAGGGCGACCAGCAGACCAGCCTGGACGCCGAGCGCATCCGCGCGACCGGCGTGCCCGCCATCCAGGTGAACACCGGCAAGGGCTGCCATCTGGACGCCGCCATGGTGGCCCGGGCGGTGGCCACGCTCGATCCCGCCGACGGGACCGTGCTGTTCATCGAGAACGTGGGCAACCTGGTCTGCCCCGCCGCCTTCGACCTCGGCGAGGCCCACAAGGTGGTGGTCCTGTCGGTCACCGAGGGCGACGACAAGCCCCTCAAGTATCCCGACATGTTCCACGCGGCCGACGCCATGGTCCTGAACAAGATCGACCTGCTGCCGCATGTGACCTTCGACGTGGACCGCTGCGTCGCCCATGCGCGGCGGATCAATCCCGCGCTGGAGGTGCTGCCGGTGTCCGCCACCCGGGGCGACGGCCTGGAGGCCTGGCGGGACTGGGTCCTGAGCCGGCGGCCGGCCGTGCCGCGCCATGCCTCCGAAAGGACGGCCTCATGACCCCCACCGCCGCCGTCAAGCCCGACTTCCTGGTGTTCAGCGCCCGGCTCGCCGGACCGCCGCCGCCGGTGATGGGCATGGGCGCGTTCCTGAAGGCGTCGGTGTCGGTGATGCGCGACGGCCGCGCCCACCTGTCCCACCCGGTCGGCGACCTGGGCGACGTGAAGACACGCGGCGCCTATGATCGCCTGGTGCCCCGCATGCGCGCCATCCTGGGCGCGACCCCCACCGTCATCGCCCACGACCTGCATCCCGACTTCCACTCCACCCGCGCGGCCCAGGATCTGGCCGCCGAGACCGGCGCCGTGGCCCTGCCGGTGCAGCATCATCACGCCCACATCGCCGCCGTCGCGGCCGAGCACGGGCACGTGGGGCCGCTGCTGGGGCTGGCCCTGGACGGCTTCGGCCTGGGGCCGGGCGGCGAGTCCTGGGGCGGCGAGTTGTTGCGGGTGGACGGCGCCGTCTGGGAGCGGCTGGGCCACCTGCGCCGCCTGCCGCAGCCCGGGGGCGACGTGGCCGCCCGCGAGCCCTGGCGCATGGGCGCGGCGGTGCTGCATGTGCTCGACCGCACCGACGAGATCGCCCGCCGCTTTCCCCGGCAGCGGCACGCCCGCATGCTGGGCCAGATCCTGGAGCGCCGCCTGAACAGCCCGGAGACCAGTTCCGCCGGACGCCTGTTCGACGCCGCCTGCGGGCTGCTGAACGTACATCCGGTGGCCGACTTCGAGGGCCAGGCGCCGATGGCGCTGGAGAAGATGGTCTCGACGCCCCGGGTTCTGGACGGCGGCTGGTCCATCGCCGACGATGGGACGCTCGATACGCTGCCGCTGATGGCCGCACTGACCGAGGCGATCACGCCCGCCGCCGGCGCCGACCTGTTCCACGGCACCCTGGCCGCCGCCCTGGTGGACTGGGCCACCGGCGCCGCCGCGCGGTCCGGCCTGACCACCGTGGGTCTGTCCGGCGGGTGCTTCCTGAACCGGGTTCTGACCGGCGCGGTCTCCCATGGCCTGCGGACACGGGGACTTTCGGTGCTCACCCACCGGGTGGTGTCGCCGGGCGACCCGGGGCTGGCCCTGGGGCAAGGCTGGATCGCCGCCCACCACGCGACGAGTTTGACCTAGGACCCCCGCGCCAGGGTGCGGGCGGCGAGTCCGGCCCTCACGTCCGCAGGGGTGGCGCGAGAGTCGAGACGCGGGAGCCGCGTTTCGGATACGTTTCGGATACATAGATCCCGGACCCATCATCCGGGCGCGGACGGGCGCCATCTGGACGCGCGCCGATCACGCCAGGATGCCACCACGAACCGAGCCGCCGCCATGTGCCTTGCCGTTCCCGCGAAGGTCCTCGCCCTGCTGCCCGACGCCATGGCTCGGGTGGATGCCGGCGGGGTGATCAAGGACGTCTCCGTGGCCCTAGTCGAGGACCTGGCGCCGGGAGACTACGTGATCCTGCATGTCGGCTACGCGCTGTCGCGCCTGGATCCAGAGGAGGCCGACCGCACCCTGGCACTGATCGCCGAGATGGTGACCGCCGGCGCGGCCGAGACCCCGGTCGTCTCATGAGGGCGGTCTCATGAAGTACGTGGACGAATACCGGGACGCCGCCCTGGGCCGGGGTCTGGCGCGGGCCATCGTCGCCGCCGTCCGGCCGGAGACGCGCTACAACCTGATGGAGTTCTGCGGCGGCCACACCCACGCCATCGCCCGCCATGGCCTGGAGGACCTGTTGCCCGGGTCCGTGCGCCTGATCCACGGACCGGGCTGCCCCGTCTGCGTGCTGCCCGTGGGGCGCCTGGACATGGCCATCGCCCTGGTGCGCGAGCACGGGGTGATCCTGTGCACCTACGGCGACATGATGCGGGTGCCGGGCAGCGGCGGAACCAGCCTGCTCCAGGTCAAGGCCGAGGGCGGTGATGTCCGCATGGTCTATTCCACCCTGGACGCGGTGGCCGTCGCCCAGGCCCACCCGGACCGTGCGGTGGTGTTCTTCGCCATCGGCTTCGAGACGACCACGCCGCCCACGGCGATGGCGGTGACCCGCGCCGAGGCCCTGGACCTGCGCAACTTCTCGGTCTTCTGCAATCACGTGCTGACCCCGGCGGCCATCCAGAGTCTGCTGGACAGTCCCGACGTGCGCGACCTGGACGGGGGCTCGGTGCCCCTGGACGGCTTCATCGGGCCGGCCCACGTCTCCACGGTGATCGGCGCCCGGCCCTATGCCTTCTTCGCCGAGGAATACCGGAAACCGGTGGTCATCACCGGCTTCGAACCCCTGGACGTGCTCCAGGCGGTGCTCATGCTGGTGCGGCAAATCAATGACGGCCGCGCCGAGGTGGAGGTTCAATACGCCCGCGCGGTCACCCGGCGGGGCAATGAAAAGGCCCAGGCCCTGGTGGCGGGCATGTTCGACCTGCGCAAGGTGTTCGCGTGGCGTGGCCTGGGGCCGGTTCCCTATTCGGCCCTGACGTTCAACACCCGGTACGCCACCTGGGACGCGGAACGGCGCTTCGCCCTTCCAGACGCCGCCGGGCGGGACCCCCGGGGCTGCGACTGCGGCGCCATCCTCAGGGGGGTGAAGGAGCCCCGGGACTGCCGGCTGTTCGGCACCGCCTGCACGCCGGAGAAGCCGGTGGGCGCCTGCATGGTCTCCTCCGAGGGGGCCTGCGCGGCATACTGGACCCACGGACGCTTCCGCGACGCGCGACATGGCGAGGACAGGCAATGCGCCGACCATTCCCCCACCCCCTGAACCTGAGCCGTGGCATGGTCGAGATGAGCCATGGCGCCGGTGGCCGCGCCATGATCCAGTTGATCGACGAGATCTTCGGCGCGGCGTTCCAGGACCCGACACTCGCGCGGGGCGACGACCAGGCCCTGCTGTCGCTGCCGGCCGGCCGCGTGGTCATGACCACAGACGGGTATGTGATCACCCCCCGGGTCTTCCCGGGCGGCGACATCGGCTCGCTGGCGGTGCACGGCACGGTCAACGACGTGGCCATGTCCGGCGCGGTGCCGCTGTACCTGTCGGCGGGGTTCATCCTGGAAGAGGGCCTGCCCCTGGCCGACCTGGACGCCATCGCCCGGTCCATGGCGGCGGCGGCGCGCGCGGCGGGGGTCTCCGTGGTGACCGGCGACACCAAGGTGGTCGAGCGGGGCGGCTGCGACGGCGTGTTCATCACCACCACCGGGGTGGGCGTGATCACCGACGACCGCCTGGACATCGCCGGCGACCGCGCCCGGCCGGGCGATGCGATCCTGGTCAGCGGCACCCTCGGCGATCACGGCGTGGCGGTCATGTCGCAGCGCGAGAACCTGGCCTTCGAGACGCCCATCCTGTCCGACAGCGCGGCGCTCAACGGGCTGGTCGCGGACATGGTGGCGGCGGTCCCCGGGATCCGGGCCATGCGCGACCCCACGCGCGGGGGCCTGGCGGCCACCCTCAACGAACTGGCCCATCAGTCGGGCGTCGGCATGGCCATCCGCGAGGCGGACGTGCCCCTCAAGCCGGCGGTGCGCGGCGCCTGCGAACTGCTCGGGCTGGACCCGCTGACCGTGCCCAACGAGGGCAAGCTGGTGGCCATCTGCCCGCCGGAGCACGCCGACGCCCTGCTTCGGGCCATGCGGTCTCATCCCCTGGGCCAGGAGGCCGCCGTCATCGGCCGGGTGGTCGAGAACGCGGAGCACTTCGTGCAAATGGAAACGCTGCTGGGCGGCCGGCGAATCGTCGACTGGCTGGCCGGCGAGCAACTGCCGCGGATCTGCTGACATGCGCCTCTTGCTCCTGACCCACGGGTTCAACAGCCTGACCCAGCGTCTGTTCGTGGACCTGCGGGACGACGGCCACACGGTATCGGTGGAGTTCGATGTCTCCGACGACGTCACGCGCGAGGCCGTGGACCTGTTCGCGCCGGACCTGGTGATCGCACCGTTTCTCAAGCGCGCCATCCCCGAGGACGTGTGGCGCCGCGTGCGCTGCCTGATCGTGCATCCGGGCGTCGTCGGCGACAGGGGACCCTCGGCCCTGGACTGGGCGATCCTGGAGGGCGCGCGCACCTGGGGCGTGACCGTCATCGAGGCGGCGGCCGACCTGGACGCGGGCGACGTCTGGGCGGCGCGGACCTTCCCCATGCGGCCGGCCACCAAGTCCAGCCTGTACCGGACCGAGGTGACCGACGGCGCGGTGGCGGCGGTGCGCGAGGCCCTGGACAAGATTCGGGCGGGCCAGACCCGGGGCACGCCCGTGTCGCCCGACGCATCCGGGGTCCCGGGCCGGCCCCGCCCGGCCATGACCCAGGCGGACCGGCGCATCGACTGGACCACCGACACCACCGCCCAGGTGCTGGCCAAGGTGCGCGCCTCGGACGGCTTTCCCGGCGTGCGCGACGAGATTCTCGGCCTTCCGGTCTCGCTGTACCACGCGCGCCCGGCGTTGGGCCTGGCGGGCGCGCCCGGTCAGGTTCTGGGGTCCGGGGGAGAGGCGGTGGCCATCGCCACCACCGACGGCGCGGTGTGGATCGGCCATCTGATCGACCGCTCCGGCGCGTGCGACCCCCTCAAGCTGCCGGCCGTTCGGGTGCTGGGCCGGCAGCGGCTGGCGGAGGTGCCCGAGCTTCCCGCCGGCCCCCTGGAGATCTGGACCGAACGCCAGGACGGCGTGTGTTTTATCCACTTCCCATTCCACAACGGGGCCATGACCGCCGACCAGTGCCGGCGCCTGCGCGCCGCCTTCCTGGCGGCCGTGGACGGCGACGAACGCATCATCGCCCTGATGGGCGGCCCGGAGTTCTGGTCGAACGGACTGCATCTGACGGTGATCGAGGCCGCCGACAGTCCCGCCGACGAGTCCTGGGCCACCATCCGGGCCATGAACGATCTGGCCGGCGCCATCCTGACCCGAACCGACCGCTGGGTGGTCAGCGCGATGCAGGGCAACGCCGGGGCCGGCGGCGTGTTCCTGGCGCTGGCGGCGGACGTGGTGTGGGCGCGCGCGGGCGTGGTGCTGAATCCGCACTACAAGGGCATGGGCAATCTGTACGGGTCGGAGTACTGGACCTACGTGCTGCCCCGCCGGGTCGGGGAGGCCCGCGCCCGACGGATCGCCGAAGCCCGCCTGCCCATGGGCACGGCCGAGGCCCTGCGCCTGGGCCTGCTGGACGATGCCTTCGGGGCGGACGCGGCGGCGTTCCGGGCCGACCTGCGCCAGCGGCTGGCCGCCCTGGCCGCCGATCCCCGGACGCTGGACGCCCGCCTGGCCGACAAGGCCGCGCGGCGGGCCGCCGACGAGGCCGCACGGCCGCTCGCCGCCTATCAGACCGCCGAGCTGGAGCACATGCGGCTGAACTTCTTCGGGTTCGATCCGTCCTACCACATCGCCCGGTCGCACTTCGTGCACAAGACGCCCAAGGCCCACACGCCGCTGGCGCTGGCCCTGCACCGGCGCGGCGCGGCGACGCCCTGACGCCGGATGCTGCGAACCTACCGCCCGAGGTACCCGCCATCGACCGGCAGGATGGCGCCGTTGACGTAGTCGGACGCCGACGAGGCCAGGAAGAGCAGCGGCCCCATCATGTCCTCGGGCGTGCCCCAGCGGTGGGTCGGGATACGGGCGCTGATTTCGGCATTGCGCCCCGCGTCGGCCAACAGGGCGGTGTTCATGTCCGTCGCCATGTAGCCGGGCGCGATCGCGTTGACGTTGATGCCCCTGGACGCCCATTCGTTGGCGAGGGCCTTGGTCAACTGCATCACCCCCCCCTTGCTGGCGGCGTAGGCGGGGACCGTGTAGCCGCCGAAAAAGCTCAGCAGCGAGGCGATGTTGATGATTTTGCCCTGTCCCTGGGCCAGCATGACGCGCCCGGCAAGCTGGCACATCGCGAAGACGGCGGTCAGATTCACGTTGAGAACCGCTTCCCAGTCCTCGAGCGGGAACGCCTCGGAGGCATGGCGGCGCTGGACGCCGGCGGAATTGACGAGGATGTCCAGGCGTCCGCCGAGCAGGGCCAGCGCCTCGGTGAACGCGGCGTCGCGCGCCGCCTCGTTCCCCAGGTCCACCGCGATGCCGTGGCAGGCGAACCCCTTGCCGCGATACGCCTCGGCGAGCGCGACGACGCCCTCCGACGTGCCGAAGACCACCACCTCGGCGCCTGCCTCAAGCAGGGCCTCCGCCATGCCGCGACCAAGGCCGCGTGTCCCGCCCGTGACCATGGCCGTCTTGGCCTTGATGTCAAACAGACTCATGTTCATTTTCCTTCAGACTCTCGGGCTTGTCGACACCCGGGGGCGCGGTCGCGGCGGGCCGGGTGCCAACAGGACGTCAGGCGAACCGATCGATCACGCGGCGCAGTCGACCAGCACCTTGAGCGTGGTGACGGCCGGATCGTTGATCATCTCGAAGATGCCCTCCGACTGGGTCAGGGGAACGACCTGGGTCACCACCTTTTCGAGATCGTCGCTGATCTGCGGGGCATAACGGACGGCCTGCCCGAACTCGCGCTTGGTGTAGACCCGCGAGCCGACCAGGATCTGTTCCTTGAAGTTGAGATCCCGCAGGTCGACGGCGCGCGGCGCCTTGTGAATGCCGGTCATGCAGATCATGCCGCCGACGCGGGCGATCTTGGTCATGTCGGCGGCCGCGCTGTCGACGCCGCTGCATTCGAAGACAACGTCCATGCCCTCGCCGTGGGTGGTCTCGGCCACGTAATCGACCAGGCTGGCGTCCTTGACATTGACGGTTTCAAAGCCGAGGTCGCGGCAGACGGCAAGCCGGGCGTCGTCCACGTCGGAGATCACGATCCGCGACGCGCCGCTTCTCTTGAGAACGATGGCGGTCAGAATCCCGATCGGTCCGGCCCCGGTGATGACCGCCGAATCCTGAAGCTGGAAGCGCGCCTGGTGCAGCGAGCGCACGGCCACGGCGAGCGGCTCGATCAGCGCGGCGATCCGGTCGGAGAGGCTGTCGTCGACCTTGAACAGCGCGTCTTCGCCAACCCAGGCGTAATCGGCCATGCCGCCATTGCGGTCGATGCCGATCAGGCGCAGCGTCTCGCAGACATGAGGGGTGCCCGTCCGGCACGGACGACAGACGCCACACGACAGCAGCGGATACGCCACCACCCTGTCGCCGGGCTTGAAGCCCAGCGTGCCGCCGTTCATCTCCTCGATGGTACCGACGAACTCATGGCCAATGGTCAGCGGCGGTGTCGCGCGCGGGTGCTTGCCCCCGACGATGGCGATGTCGGTTCCGCACACACCGCAATAGCGCATTCTGATCTTGGCGGCCTGGTCGAGCGGCTTCGGCTCCGGAACGTCCCGCACCTCTACTTTCGACGGCTCGGCGTATACAAGCGCTTTCATGGTGGTCGTCCTCCTTGAGGTCTCCTTACACGGCGGGCCATGCCGGCGTGTCATGCCTCAGATCGTTCGATGGCGCGGTCATGCGGGGACCGGGGCCGGACAGCGGGGGGGCCGGCCCGACAGGACGCGCACGACCTCCTCGGCCGCCATCACGCTGCAACGGGAGACGGACTCGGCGGTATAGGCGCCGGCATGGGGCGTCACGATCACGTTCGGTCGCGCCAGCAAGGGATTGGCGACGTCGGGCGGCTCCGTGCTGAACGTATCCGCGCCGTATCCGGCGATCTGTCCGGTCGTGAGCGCATGATGCAGGTCGGCTTCGTTGACCAGTTCGCCGCGAGCAGTGTTGATGATGATGGCCGACGGCTTCATCGTCGCCAGCGTCTCGGCGTTCACCATCTCGCGGGTGTCCGGCGTCACGGGCACATGCAGCGTGACGAAGTCGGCCTCGGTCAGCACCTTCCGGCGGTCCGCATAGACCACGCCGGGCCGGTCGGTCAGCTCCGGGTGCTGAACCACGTCGAAGGCCAGGATCGACATGCCGAAGGCGCGCGCCCGCCTGATGACCTCGCGGCCGATGTTGCCGGTGCCGATGACCCCAAGCGTCTTGCCGTACAGTTCGCATCCCAGCGCGCGTTTCCACACGCCCTTGCGGACCTCCATGTCCTGGGCCGGGATCTGCCGGGCCAGCGACAGCATCAGGCCGAACACGAGTTCACAGACGGAGACGGTGTTGGCCCCCGGCGCCAGGGTGATGGCGACCCCCAGGCGCGCCGCCGCGACGACATCGACCCTGTTGTACCCGACGCCGTTCCTGGCCACGACCTTGAGGGTCGGCGCGCCGGCGGACAGGACCGCATCGCTGACGGCATCCAGGCCCACGATGGCCGCGTCCATGCCGGCGACCACCTTGCGCATCTCGTCCTCGGGCCACGGCCCGTCGCCGACGTGCGTCACGACCTCATGACCCGCCGCCTCCAGCGTCGCCCGCCCCTCGGCGTTGGCGGCGACCGACCGCGCGGTGATCAATACTCTTCCCACGATAGACCCCTTTCAGGACGCGCGAATCGATGCGGGCGACACGGTTCAGCCGTTCTGGAACGCTGAAATGTCGGTGAATTCCCGCAGCAGATTCCAGTAGACGCGCTCGTAGATCCCGAACAGCCGCTTGTAGGTCGCGGCCTCGGCGGAGCGCGGTGTGTAAATTGTCTTCGAGGCGATGAAGTCTCCCGTCGCGGAGATGTCGGGGAGCACGCCCGCCGAGACGAATCCGAGCACGGCGGCCCCGAAGGCCGCCCCTTCATCGACGGCGGGCACGGTGATCTCTCGATCAAAGATGTCGGCCAGGATCTGGATCCACAGTTCCGAGTGCGTGAAGTTTCCGCTGACGCGGATCTCCCGTGCGGGACCGGCGACCTCCGCCAGGGCCACGGCGACGCTGTGCATGCGGTAGCAGACGCCCTCAAGCACCGCCCGGACGATGTGTTCGTTGGTATGCCCCATGGTCAGGCCGAACAGGATTCCGCGGGCGTCCGCGTTCCAGTTGGGCGCGCGCTCCCCGGTCAGGAACGGCAGCATGATGAGGCCACCGGACCCGGCGGGCGCGCCGGCGGCGCACCGCGTCATCATCGCGTAGATGTCGCCGCTGGCGGTGTCCGCCATCTCCGGATGGGCTTGCGTCAACCGCTCGCGCAGCCATCCCAGTATGATACCGCCGTTGTTGATCGCGCCGCCCTGCACCCACATCGAGTCGGTCAGGTTGTAGCACCAGGTGCGCCCCTTGGGGTCGGTCAGGGGGTCGGCGCTCAGCATGCGCACGGCCCCGCTGGAGCCGATCGTGCAGCTCATCTGACCCTGGCGCACCGCGCCGATGCCGACATTCACCAGGACGCCGTCGCCGGCGCCGATCACGACCGGAAGACCGGCCGGGAGCCCCGTCGCCGTCGCGACGGCCGGGGTCAGCGGAGCGCTGTGTGAGGTGGAGACGATCGGCGGCAGCGAGTCCGGCGTGATACCCAGATACGCGATCAGGTCGCGGTCCCACTCCGCCTTGAAGAGGTTGTAGAGCCCTGACCCGCTGGCGATGGAGCGGTCCACCACCCATTCGCCGGTGAGGACCCGGAAGATGTGATCCTTGATCGACCCGAACCGCGTGGATTTGGCCAGCAGGTCCGGGCGCTCGCGCCGCATCCAGGCGATCTTGGTCATGGGATAGATCGGATTCACCGGACAGCCGGTGCGCCGGTAGATCGCCAGAACGTCGCCGAAATCGCCCTTGAGGTCCTGGACGGCCTGGCCGCTGCGCATGTCGGCCCAGGTCATCACGCCCGTGACCGGGCGCCAGTCGGACTCGTAGGCGATGCCGGTGTGGAAGGCGGTGCTGATGGCCAGACCGTCCGGCCTCAGCCCCTTCGCGGTCAGGGTCGCCGACAACTCGCGCAGGACCTCCATGGCCGCCCGGGTGACGTCCGCCGGATCCTGCTCGGCCCATCCGGGATGGGGCGCGTTCAGGCCGTACTGCCGCGTCGCCGCCGCGACCGACGTGCCATCGGGCCTGTAGCAGACCGCCCGAACGCCCGTTGTTCCAATATCAATTCCGATCCACAGCAACTCTGTCATGGCCGCATCCGCTACCGGTGGCGCCTTGGTGTTCGCCCCCTCGACCGACCGGACCTGATGCCTTGACGCGTCTCGGGTTATGGCGTCAGCAATTAGCATACTTGCATACCGACGGTCAATGAGGTAGTATGCCAGTTGTTCGCTGGAAAATGAGGGAAGGTTTACTTCGACAACCTTCCCGAATTGACGCGTCCCACCGGTTGAGGAGTTGGGGAGGTTATGCGTCGCATCCCTTCGCGTTCCGATTCATTGGTCAATCAGACGACAGACACGCTTCGCCGGATGATTGTCGAGGGCGTGTTGCACCTTGGCGAAACACTGTCGGAAGCCCGTGTCGCGACGTGGCTGAACGTCAGCCGCACACCGGTCCGGGAAGCGTTCGCAAGGCTACAGATAGAAGGCCTGATTATCTCGGAGCCTCAGCGAAGAACCTGTGTCTTTACGCCAAGCACGAAGGATCTGGACGATATTTGTGACGTCCGGTGTTGTTTGGAAGCAAGAGCGTTGAAGCTTGCCGTGGAGCGGCACCGAGATAAGCTCGGCACGCGCCTTGCTGAAATCAATGATCTTATGCGCGCCGCGATAAATAAGGAAGACGTCCAGGAATATCTTCGACTCGATATTGATTTTCATCAAGCCATATTTGATTGTACCGACAATCAGTTTTTGAACGATGCGTATCAGACCATTGCGTCGAAACTGGCCGCTTTCAGAACGCGATTGGCCTCCCATCAGAACTATTTGAGGAAGGGCGTCGTCGAGCATCAACGTCTCGGCGCGTTCGTGGCGGCCGGCGACCTTGAGGCCGCGCTGGCGGTGATGGAGGAACACATCTCCCGCAGTTCGGATTCGTTCTGGAAGCTGAATAGTGAATCCCTGCAAACGGGCGTTCGGCGCGCCCATCCCGAGTACAGCGAAAGCAACGGACTCGGGATGGCGCCCGTTTCGTCTAAATTAAATAGACGAAAAAATACGAGCGATGCGCTGATCGAACGCCAGGACAGCCGGAAATCCGGGGATGACGATAAAAAAGTCGACGATAAATGCGTCGACGAAACCCCCGTCGAGGAAAAAGACGTAGACGGTAATCGTCGCGGGCGCCCGCGCATTTACGTCGACGACGCCGCGCGAAAGCGCGAGTGGGCCGCCCGGCGGCGCGACCGCGAGGCCATGGAGCGCCTGGCCCGGGGCATGCCCGCGCCGAAGCGCGGCCGGCCCCGCAAGGCGACCTCTCTTCATCACGGCCCGGAAGGCCCGTCGGCGGGACCGCGGAAATGACGAACGGCGCGGTGATCCAAGCCCCCTTGCGGGACGGCACCTTCACGACGGCGCCGTCCACCCAGGCGCGCGCGGACGGCGGGCAGGGCGCCCCGGGCCGCGATGACGGCGAGGTCGCGCCGCGCGTCATCATCACCGACGTCACCGTCCCATGCATCGCCTGGTGCCCACCATCGGGTGGCGCGGGACGGCAACGCAAAGCCGCCGAGCAGGCGGACCGCGTCGCGCGATGCGACGCGGTCCCCGAGTCCGTCAAGACGGTCTGGCGGTGGCGCCGCTCCCCCGGGAGCGGCGAGAGGAAGCGCGCCGGCACGGTGCCGACCGCACAAAACAAACGCAATCAATCCGGAGGAGAACCCATGAAGTCCCTGTCCCAGCTGAGCCTTGCCGGCGCGCTGGCGCTCAGCATGTTCACAGCCCCGGCGTTCGCCGACACGGTTATCCTCAAAATGGCCAATGTCACGTCGCTGTCCGCCAAGGACGCGGGCCTCGTGTTCAAGCAGGTCGCCGAGGAGGCGTCCAACGGCACGTTGACGATCAACCTGTTCCCGGACAACCAGCTCGGTGACGACCGGACCGTCGTCGAATCGACCGTCTTCGGCGACATCGACATCAGCGTCTCGTCCACCAGCCCGCTGGCGACGATGTTCGCGGACCTGTTCGTGTTCGACGCGCCGTTCCTGTTCCTGAGCCCCGACGACGCCTACACGGCGCTCGACGGCAAGGGGGGCCAGGAGGCGTTCGCCAGCCTTGAGGACAAGGGCCTGAAGGGTCTGACCTTCTGGGAGAACGGCTTCCGCAACCTGACCAACAACAACAAGGAAGTGCACGTTCCCGCCGAGCTCGACAACATGAAGATCCGCGTCATGCAGAACGAGGTGCAGTTGGCGGCGTGGAAGGCGTTCGGCGCCAACCCGACGCCGATGGCGTTCACCGAGCTGTTCACGGCGCTGCAACAGGGCACGGTCGACGGGCAGGAAAACCCGCTCGGCATCATCGACGGCAACAAGTTCCAGGAAGTGCAGAAGTACCTGTCGCTGACCGGTCACGTCTACACGCCGTACATCGTCGTCATGAACCTCGACAAGTTCAACGCGCTCGATGAAACGCAGCAGGCCGCCATCATGAAGGCGACCGAGGAATCGACGGCGTACCAGCGCGCGCGCTCCCAGGAACTCGAGGAGGAGATTCTCGTGAAGGTCCAGGACGAGGGCATGATCGTGACCGAGCTCTCCCCCGAGCAGAAGGCCGCCTGGCAGCAGAAGATCATCGACGCCAACCTCTATGACGACGTGAAGGCCAAGATGGATCATCCCGAAATCCTCGATCAGCTTCTGGCCAAGTAATTCGAGGATCCCACGACGCTTCGGATCCCGTCCCCGCGAATGTGCCGCCCTGATCGCGTGAGCGAGGACGTTCGCTGGGATGCCATCGGACCCATCCTCGGGCCGTGCCACACGGTTGGCCCGGCGACGACGAAGCCCCAGGACCGGTCGTCCGGGACAGCCCTCCTCCCATGGGGCTGTCCCGTGACGATCCCCTCCATTGGTCGGTTCGGACTTCGACGATTGGGCGCGGCACGATTGGAAGGGGAAAAATTATGGAAACCCTACGCTACTTGTTGGACAATTTCGAAAAAATCATAAGCATCGCTCTTATGTCCATCATGACGATCGTGCTCACCTTCCAGGTTTTTATGCGATACGTCATGAATAATTCGTTGTCGTGGTCGGAAGAGCTGGCCAGGTACCTTTTTGTTTGGCTGATCTATATTGCGATCAGTTACGGCGCGCAGTCCATCAAACACATAAAAATCGACGCGGCGATGGCCCTGTTTCCGAAACGCTGGCGCCGCTGGGTGCTGGTCGTCGGCGACGTGCTGTTCCTGGGATTCTGCCTGTTCATCTGCTGGACGGCCTGGGGAATCATCGAACGACAGCTGATCCTCGACCAGCATTCGCCGGCCATGCAGATGCCGATCTGGATCCTCTATGCGGCGCCGCTGGTCGGCTTCGGCCTGACCGCGATCCGTGAGGTGCAGACGATCTACGTTCGCCTCACCCACCCCGACCTGGATTGCTGATCATGGTCGTCGCCACCCTGTTCCTCTCCATGACGCTGTTCATCATCCTCAGCGTCCCCGTCGGCATCGCCATCGGCATGGCCTCCGTGGTCGCGATCCTGGTCGGCCAGACCCTGTCGCCGGGCTTCGTCGCCCAGACGCTGGTCACCAGCACCGACTCCTTCCCGATCATGGCCATCCCGTTGTTCATCCTGGCGGGTGAACTGATGGGGGCCGGCGGCGTGTCGCGCCGTATCCTCGAGGCGGCCAACTGCTTCTTCGGTCGCATGACCGGGGGCCTGGCCATCGTGACGGTCGTCGTCTGCATGTTCTTCGCCGCCGTGTCCGGCTCGGGGCCGGCGACGGTCGCCGCCGTCGGCGGCATGGTCGTGCCGACGATGCTGAAGGCGGGCTACACCAAGTCGTTCACGCTGGCCCTGATCGCCACCGCCGGATCGATCGGCGTCATCATCCCGCCGAGCATCCCCATGGTGATCTTCGGCGTGTCCACGTCCACGTCGATCAGCGACATGTTCCTGGGCGGGTTCGGCCCCGGCATGCTGATCGGGTTCGCGCTGATCAGCTGGTGCTACATCTACAGCAAGCGCAGGGGATGGCGCGGCCTCGACGAGCCGTTCTCGTGGCGTCACACCGGGCACTCCCTGTGGGACGCCAAGTGGGCGTTGATCAACCCGATCATCATCCTGGGCGGCATCTACGGGGGCGTCTTCACGCCGACGGAAGCGGCCGCGGTCGCGGCAAGCTACGCCTTCTTCATCGGCGCGTTCGTCCACCGCGAACTCAACCTCCGGACCCTGTTCCGGTCCATCGGCACGGCCTGCTCGACCACCGGCACGACCATGGTGATTCTCGGCTGCGCGTCGGCCTTCACCCGCATCCTGACGATCGAGCAGGTGCCGGTTCAGGTGTCGGAGATGATGATCCAGCTGACCGAGAATCCCATTCTCCTGCTGATGATGATCAACATGCTTCTGCTCATGGTCGGGTGCGTGATGGACACGACGCCGGCCATTCTGGTGCTGGCGCCCATCCTGTTCCCGGTCGCCATGTCGTTCGGCATCGAGCCGGTCCACTTCGGCCTGATCATGGTGGTCAATCTGGCCATCGGGTTCATCACGCCGCCACTCGGCATCAATCTCTTCGTGGCGGCGCGTGTCGGGGATTCGACGCTGGGCGTGGTGGCGCGCGGACTGGTGCCGTTCCTGATTACCATGCTCGTCTGCCTGCTGCTCATCACCTACGTGCCGGACCTGACCATGTTCATGGTGAACACCTTCGGACTCTGAGGCCATGGCGCCGGGACGCCGGTCCCCACCGCGCATCCCGGCACCCGCCCGCGAACACGGGCGACGGGGCTTCAGGAAACCCATGATCCCATCCAAACGGAGAAAGAGACTCGCACCATGCCTGCATCCTTTGAAGACCTGACCAAACGCCGCATCGTGCCGGTGATCGTGATCGACGACGCCAACGACGCCGTGCCGCTGGCCGAGGCGCTGCTCGAAGGCGGTATCGACATCATCGAAATCACCTTCCGCACCGCCGCGGCGGCGGACGCCATCACCAACATCGCCAAGGCCCTGCCGACCATGTTGCTGGGCGCGGGCACGGTGGTGACCGAGGAGAACGCCACCCGCGCCATCGACGCCGGCGTCTCCTTCGGCCTCGCGCCCGGCCTCAACCCGGCCACCATCGCCCGCTTCCAGAAGGCCGGCATTCCGTTCGTGCCGGGCATCGCCACGCCCTCGGAAGTCGAACAGGGCCTGTCGCTGGGCTGCAAGCTGCAGAAGTTCTTCCCGGCGGGCGACATGGGCGGGCCGACGTTCCTGAAGGCCCTTGCCGGTCCCTATGCCAGCTTCGGCGTCAAGTTCTGCCCGACCGGCGGTGTCTCGCTCGGCAACATGAACGACTATCTGGCGCTGCCGATCGTGGCGTTCATCGGCGGCTCCTGGCTCGCCACCAAGCAGCAGATCGCCGACAAGGACTGGACGACCATCTCCCGGCAGGCCCGGGACGCCCTGGCGGCGGCCGCATAGGCGACCCCGCCGACCGGCGTGATACCCGCACAAGGCCGGATCCGCGGATCCGGCCTTGGCGTCGCGCGCCCGGCACGGTCGGCCGGTCATCCAGGGGCGCAACCCTGCCCCGACCGGCGATCCGATTGAACGGACACCACGACGGCGCTAGTGTCTCGAATCCGACAGTCGTCACGGTTTACCATACCGTCTCAACGACCTCCGGACTCGATCAGGACACTGATAATACCGTTATTCCAATGTGGTTCTTGGGTTTGACGGCCCTGTGACCGCGTCCCGACGTCGTCGAAGGACCGTCACGTCCGCCACACCACGGTGTTCCCCGTTCCCCCTCAGCCGGCGTGTTTCCCCATGTACAAGAGCATTCAACCCCTGACCTTCGAGCGTCATGGCGCGCTGCGCCTCGCCCCCAGCCGGGGGTACGACTTCGCCGCCCAGCAAGCCCTGGTCCCCGTCGTCGGCGCCGAGATCATCAAGGCCGCGCCCGCCTTTCCGGTCGTCATGGTGCGTGTCCCCGGAGAGGAGGACGCCACGCTGCGGATGATGGGCGTGTTGTCGGTGATTCCCAACCGCAGCTTCTTTATCGCCCCGGATGGTCGATGGCTGGGCTCGTACATCCCGGCGCCCCTGCGGTCCTATCCTTTCGTGCTGCTGCGCTCCAAGGAGGACAGCACCCAGGGCGTGCCCTGCATCGACGAGGGTTGCCCCTTCCTGTCCAAGACGGACGGCCAGCCCCTGTTCACCGAGGACGGCCAGCTTTCGGAGGTCTCGCGCAAGGCCGTGCAGCATCTGGCGGCCACCGAGCAGAACCGCATGGCCACCGAGCGGGGCCTGTCCCTGCTCGATGACCTGGGACTGCTCGCGCCGTGGGCCGCCCGGGTCACCGTCGGGTCCGAGGAGAAGGCCCTCGACTCCCTGTTGATCGTCGACGAGGCCAAGCTGAACGGCCTGGACGATGACGCGTGGCTGACCCTGCGCCGGGCGGGTCTCTTCCCCCTGATCTACGGCCACCTTCTGTCCCTCGGCCGGTTGGACACCCTGGGCGGCCTGTCCCGCCTGCAAGGCAAGTTGCTGTCGCAGCAACGCGCCCAGCCCAGCCTGGAGGAGATGCTCGACCTGGACGAAGAGGACACCTTCAACTTCGATTGAGGCGCGGGCCGGTGCCCCCCGGGGCGCCTGTGCAGCGACGCCGTCACAGGGCTTGTCCTCGCCGGTATGGGTCGCTGGACTAGCGCCCGCCTGGCGAGGCGACGCCGCCCTTGCGCACCAGGATCTCGCCGACCCCCATCAGCGCGGCCTCGGCCACCGCGTAGGCGGTGTCGCCCCAGGCGCCGTCGAGCAGGCCGGCGGGGATGGCGTTCTCCTGGGTCAGGCGGCCCAGTTCCTCGCCGTCCTCCGTCAGCACCCGCCACAGCAGCGACACCCGCTCCACCGACGGATCCTCGGCGGGCAGCACCTCCACCGTGCCCCGCACGTGGAACCGGCCGGGCGTGGGCTCGTCGCGGATCCACACATCGTTCAGCTTCAACAGACGCGTCAGCGCCTCGGCCAGGGATCGCCGGCCGTCGCCCGGCGCCTGCGTCACCTCGGGCGGCGCCATGACGATGGGACGCGGCCCATCGGCGGACGGTGGCGCGGCCGGGGACGACGTGGGCGGCGGCGCGGGCGCCGCTTCCGCCGATCCGGACATGGCGGGCGACGGCCCATCCGTCTCCGGTCGCGAGGCCACCGCCGTCGCCTCGGGCGGCATGGACGGAACATCGGGTTCGGACAACGCCACGGTGGCCGGCGACGACGGCGGTCCGCCGTCTCCCTGCACCAGCAACGCCAGCGCCCGGCCGCCGTCGCTGGCGATCCGGCGCGACACACCGGGATCCTGACGCAACCAGTCCAAGGCCGGCACACCCAGGGTCTGGACGCGCGCGTCCAGCACCGTTCCCTGGGCGTCGGTCAGACGCCAGGCCAGCGTGAGGGCAACCCACGCCTCGTCGAACCACACCTCCCGCAGGTCCCCCGTCAGCCGCAGGCCGGCCCCGGCGGGCACCGGATCCACGGTCGCCACGGCCGGGATTTCGGCCTGCTCGCGCAGCGCCTCGGCCACGTCCAGGGCGATCATGCGATCCATGGGCAGCGGCGCGCCCCACACCGGGGGGATGGTCACGCCGCTCCCGGTGCGCAGGGTGACCAGCGGATTGCCGTCCGGCGCGTACGCGGTGTGACGGAACGGCTGCGGCAGGCCGCAGGCCGCGAGCAGCAGCAGGATCAGGAGAACCGGTGCCCGGCGTCCCGGCCCCGGCGAACGAGACGCCGGCACGCCCTCACCGTTCCAGGGCGATGGCCGACAGCAGCCGTCCATAATCCGGCTCGCCGCGCAACACGGATCGCCGATAGCTGAAGAAGCGCGCCTCCTCCCGGCAGGTGTCGCAGGGCGTGGGCATGATCTCGCGCACGCCGGCCCGCGCCAGTTGCTTGGCCACGAACCCCGGCAGGTCGAACAGGAAATGCCCCTCGCGCCGCGCATGGGAGAAGAAGATGTGGTTGTCCTTGTCCCGCTCCAGGAAGCGCGCGGGGAACTCCGGCCCGACCTCGTAGGAGCGCGGACCGATGCACGGGCCGATGCCGACGATGATGCGGTCGGGCTTTGCGCCCTGCTCCACCATGGCGGCCACGGTGTTGCTCAGGATGCCGTCGAGCGCCCCGCGCCACCCCGCGTGGGCCGCCGCCACCACTCCGGCCTTGGGGTCGGCCATCAGCACGGGCGCGCAATCGGCGCTCAGCACCCCCAGCACCAGGCGCGGCCGCGTGGTGACGATGGCATCGGCCACCGGCAGCGAGTCCTGGGGCCACGGACTGTCCGTCACCACCACGGTGGTGGTGTGGTTCTGGTGGACGGTGACCAGGGCCTCGGGCGGCATCTCCATGCGTTCGACCGAACGCTGCCGGTTGCGCGCCACCAGCGCCGAATCATCCTTGGATCCGAACCCACAGTTATTACTGGCATAGAGACCCGTTGACTGACCCTTGTCGCGAGTAAAAAAGGCGTGGCGAACCCGGCTGAGCGCATTCAAGGCCGATACGGTGATCATTGCATCAGGTCCCGTCGAATCCAGGGGGTGGCGCCAACGCCGGCGCGGCCAGGGCAATACCCCTGAACAGCCTGCCCATTTCCCGAGGATCAATCAAGCGATGAACCGCACTACGAATGGCGCTATTCTGAGCCGGCGAGGCCGTGGCGCGCAGCATGGCGGCGCGCGTTTCGACCCCCAGTCCAATCAACCATTCCCCCTGCTCTACCGGACCGTGGGCCACCGCCCCGGCGGCGCGGGCCGCCTCGGCCAGGGCCTGGAAGTCCACATGGGCGGTCAGGTCGGCCGTCCCCAGCGCCCGCAGGACAGGATGGGACCGATGGCGGCGCACCGCCTGAAGGGTATCGCCGGCCGCCGACCGTGGGTGGCCGTAGTCGATGAGCAGCCCGGCCCCGCCCCGCGACGCCACGCGCGCGCCGACGGCGGCGGCGAACGCCCGGCCGGCGGGGTTGACCTCGGCCAGGGCGCCCTCGGGCGCGCCGGCGCGCACGGCCGGGTCCAGGTCGTCGGCCGGCACCTCTTCCCCGTCCACGAAGGTCAGCGCGCCACCGGCCTGGTCCACCCCCACCCGGCGCAGCCGCCAGGTCCCGCCGCGCCGCACGTACTGACGGATCGGCAGGGCATCCACGAACTCGTTGGCCACCAGCAGCAGCGGCCGGTCGTCGGGCACGGTGTCGAGGCTGTCGTGCCAGGTGGCGGCCGTGTCGCCCAGGGTCCGCCGCTGGCGCGCGCGCAGCGTCGGACTGGTCTCCACCAGATGGACGGCCAGCGCCCGGCGGAACGCCGGCACCGGCGCCAGCGCCCGCAGGGCGTCTGCCATCAGGGTTCCGCGCCCGGGACCACACTCCACCAGGCACACCCGATCGGGCGCGCCCATCATCTGCCAGACCACGGCCATCCACAGGCCGATCAGTTCGCCGAACACCTGGCTGATCTCGGGCGCGGTGATGAAGTCGCCGGCCGCGCCCAGCACGTCGTCGCGGGCGTAATAGACGGCGTTGGCCTCGGCCATGACCGTTTCCAGGGGCACCGGCCCCTCGGCGGCGATGCGGGCACGGAGGCTGTCCTCAAGGGGCGTGGTCATGCCTGGGTCGGTCTCTCCAGGGGCGGACGCCGCCACGCCCAGACCAGGACGGCCAGGCCGGTCAGGATCATCGGCAGGGACAGCACCTGCCCCATGGTGATCGCGCCGAGCACCGGCCCCAGGTGCGCGTCCGGCTCGCGCACGACCTCGACCAGCGCCCGCGCCAAGCCATAGCCGGTCAGGAACACGCCGACCAGGGCGCCGGGCCGGCCGCGCACCGCCCAGAGCCGCCACAGGCCGGCCAGCAGGACGAACAGCACCAAGCCCTCCAGCGCCGCCTCGTAAAGCTGGCTGGGATGGCGGGGCACCGCCAGCGGGTCGGTGGGAAAGACCATGGCCCAGGCCAGGTCAGGGGCCGGCCGCCCGTACAGCTCCGCATTGATGAAGTTGGCGATGCGCCCGAAGAACAGGCCGATGGGCGCGGCGCAGGCGACCACGTCGCCCATCACCAGGGGATTGATGCCGCGCCGCCGGCAGAACACCAGCAGCGCGACCACCACCCCCAGCAGGCCGCCATGAAAGGCCATGCCGCCCTGCCAGACCATGAGGATCTGGGCCGGGTTCTCCAGGTAATAGGGCAGGTTGTAGAACAGCACGTAGCCCAGGCGGCCGCCGAGAATCACGCCCAGCGTGGCCCAGACCAGGAAGTCGTCGGCCTCCTCCCCCTGGAAGCCGGCGGGGGGCCGGCGCCCCAGGCGCCGCACGTACATCCAGCCCAGCAGCAGGCCGACGATGTAGGCCAGGGCATACCAGCGCACCACCACGGGCCCGATCTCCACCGCCACCGGATCGACCATCGGGAAGGGCAGCGCCAGCGCGGGCAGGACAGACAGCGACAGGAGGGGAAGCACGACAATCACGCCTTCAGTTTGTAGCCGGACTTGAGCATCCGGTAAGAGAGCCACAGCAACCCGGCGTTGGTCAGGCCCACGACCACCAGGCCCGTGACCGGCAAGGCATCGTCATGACCCAGGAAGCCATAGCGGAAGCCGTCGATCATATAAAAGAACGGATTCGCGTGGGCGATGATCTGCAAGTTTTCGGGTAGCCGGTCAATGGAATAGAAGGTCCCGGACAGGAACGACAGCGGCGTGATGATGAAATTGGTCACCGCCGCCATGTGGTCGAACTTGTCGGCCCAGATGCCGGCCACGATTCCCAGCAAGGACAGCATCATCGAGGCCGCCACGGCGTGGAACAGGATGTAGCCCACGGCGTGGATATGGACGGTGGTGAAGGCAGCCATGGTCGCCAGCACCGCCGCGCCGACCACCATCCCGCGCGTCACGCCCCCCAGCGCATAGGCGGCGAGGATCTCGGCGCTGCTGAGGGGCGGCATCAGGACGTCGACGATGCTGCCCTGGACCTTGGAAATGACGACCGAGGATGAGGTGTTGGCGAAGGCGTTCTGCACCATCGCCATCATCACCAGACCGGGCACCAGGAACTCGGTGAAGCTTACCCCGGATACCGGGCGGCTCACGTCCCGGCCCAGGGCCAGCGCGAAGATGGCCAGGAAGATCAGGGTCGTGACGATGGGCGCCGCGATGGTCTGCAGGTAGACCTTGAGGAAGCGGCGGACCTCCTTGACGTACAGCTCCCACGCTCCGCGCCAGTTGACGGCACCGATGTGCCGGGGCGGGGGCAGGGAGTCGTCGGTGCTGGCTTTTGCGCTGTCGCGCACGGAAGCCTCCTTTGGCGGGGCGAGGGTTTGGCTTATCCCAACGGCCCTTGAAACGGACCGTCGAGGTCCTCGGCCGGCCCGATGCCGCCCGAGGATGGGGCCGACTGATGCGCCGAACCCGCACCGGCCACGAACGTCAACGGTCAGGGTCAATGACCGCTGGTATTAGGCCGTGGGCCGGCGGGGCACAAGAGATCATCGGGGCGCGCGCGGCCGCGCGGGGGGCCGGCACGATCCCCCGCGCGGCCCTGGCGAACGGTCGAGGTCCCATGCTATCTGGGCCGGCATGACGGACGAACAAGGGACAATGGCTCCTCGGGGTGGAGAGCACGGACAAGGCCGCGCCCGAGAGCGCGGCGCGGACCGGACAACCGGACCCGCGCGGCGCGGGGCGCCCCGGCGGCTGACCCCGCGAAGCCTTGAAAACGCGGCCGTCTTCTACCTGCAACGCTACTCGGCCAGCGCCGAGGGGGTGCGCCGCGTGCTGCGGCGGCGCGTTCATCGGGCCGCGCGGGCCGGCCAGGCCCTGGATCCGGACGAGACCACGGCATGGATCGAGGCCGTGATCGCGCGCTTGCGGCGCGCCGGCCTGCTGGATGACGCCCGCCACGCCGAGACCCGCGCGGCCGCGCTGACCCGGCGCGGGGAGTCCCGGGCCATGGTCGCCCGACGCCTGCGCGCCGACGGCGTGGACGCCGAGACGATCCGCGCCACCCTGGACGCCCTGGCCGAGGACGCCCCCGGCCCCGATCCGGACCTGGCGGCCGCCGTCACCCTGGCCCGACGCCGCCGCCTGGGACCCTACCGGACGGACCCGGACGAGCGCGCCCTCCGCCGCGACCGGGACCTGGCCGCGCTCGCGCGCAAGGGGTTCTCGGCCCGCGTGGCCCACGCCGTCGTCGACGCGCCGGACGGCCCGGCGCTGGAAGACCGCCTTCGGGCCGAGGACGCGACCGCGCGGTCCATGGCGTGACCGTCCCGACACCCGAGCTGTCGTCTTCAGGGCCCGTCGGCCGGCGCGCCCGCGACGCCATACAGGAAGACCCGCACCGCCTGGCGCACATGCTCGTCGACCTGATCCGGGCTCGGCGGGACATCCGGCCGCAGCAGCGCCCGCAGGTGCAGGTCGCCCTTGATCAGTTCAATGAAGTGCCGGGCCGCGACGTCCGCGTCCCCCACCGCGAGGGTGCCGGCGCGGGCCTGACGCCGCAGCCAGGCCGCCACCTGCGCGTAGGCCTGATCCGGCCCCTGGCGCAGGAAGGTATCCATGAGGGTCGGAAAGCGCGTCACCTCGCCCATGATGGTACGAAAACCGGCCAGCATCTCCGGCTCGATCAGGGCGGAGACGAAGGCGCGCGCGGCCGTGACAAGGGCCTCCTCCGGATCCGACGCGTCGTACTCAAGCGACGACAGGTGGCCCACGTTGCGCCGGCACAGGGCCTCGGTGGCCGCCAGGAAGAGCCCTTCCTTATTCCCGAAATGCTCGTACAGCGTGCGGCGCGAGCCGCCCGACCGCGCGATCACCAGGTCCAGCGACGCCCCCGCGTAACCGTGTTCCAGAAAGACCGCGATGCCGGCCTCCAGCATGGCCTGACGGCGCGCCTCGCCGCGCGCCTGGCGATTGGGCGGACCGGTCCGCGCGGGCGCTCGGGGCGCGGGTCTGGATGTCATGGTGGATGTCATGACGATGCCTTTCCTTGGTCGGCGGCGAGGGTCCCGATCCCGGTCACCGGGGCGGGAGAGGGCGCGCGACGCGGCGGTCGGATGCCGAACATCAGGCTGTAGAGCACGGGCACCACCCCCAAGGTCAACACCGTACCCAACAGCAGGCCAAAGGCAATCACGCTGGCCATGCCATGAAACAGCGGATCGCGCGTCACGATCAACGGCATCAACCCCAGAACGGTGGTGATGGTGCTCATGAGGATGGGCCGCAGACGCCGCACCGAGGCGGTGACGATGGCCTCGAACGCGTCGGCGCCCGGCTCCGCCCGTTCGATGTCGATGCGGTCGATCAGCACGATCGCGTTGTTGATGAGGATGCCGGCCAGCGAGAACAGCCCGAGGATGACCATGAACCCGAAGGTCGCGCCCATGAGGACCAGCCCGGCCGAGGCCCCGATCAGCAGCAGCGGCATGGTGGCGACGATGATCGCCGGCCGGCGGTAGGAGTTGAACTGCGCCACCAGCAGAACGACGATGAGGGTCAGGCACAGAGGCACGTTGGCGCGCAGGGCCGCGCGTGCCTCGCCGGAATCGGTGACCACGCCGTCGAACTCGATGGCATGGCCGGGCGGCAAGCCGGCCTCCAGCGCGGCCAGGGCCGGGGCGACCATCGGCGCCATGTCCTCGGCCGTCTTGTGGAGATGCCGGGCCTCCACGGTCAGGGTCCGTTGCAGATCCTCGCGGGCGATCCGGGCCTCGTCGTTGACCAGCATCACATCGGCCACCTGCATCAGGGGAATGGTGTCGCCGGTGGCGCGGGCGTGCAGGCTCAGGCCGCCGATGCGCGCCAGGCTCCCGCGCTCCGCCCCGACCGCGCGGGTCACGATGGGAAAGATGTCGTCGTCCTCGCGGAAGGCGCTGACCGTCGCCCCGTCGAAGGCACGGTCCAGCGCCCCGGCGATGTCGGCCGAGGTCACCCCGGCGCGCCGCGCGCGGGCCTGGTCGACGGCGACGACCACCTTGGGCACGCGGTTCTCCCAGTCCGAGTGAAGGTCGATGACGCCCGGGATGGCCCGCAGCGCGTCCTCGATGCGGCGCCCGGTGGCGAACAGCACCCGGGGATCCGGTCCCTTGACCTGGACCTGCAGGACACTGGAATCGCTCGGCCCCAGGAACATCCGGGCGACCCGGGCGGACAGGTCCGGGGCCTCGTCGCGGAACAGCGCGCGCAGATCGCGGATGACCTGATCCACATGCTCGAACGCGGTGACGTTGACGACCATGAAGGCCCGGTTCGGCGCCGGGTCCACGGGCGTCAGGGCCAGCACGAAGCGCGGCCCGCCGTTGCCCACGTAGGCGACGACGCTGTCGATGTTGCGGACCCGGTCGGGCGTGGCGATGATGTCGGACAGGCGCCGCACGGAGGCATCGGTGGTGCGCGACGTCACCCCGGCGGGCAGGTCGATGTACACCAGCACCTGAGACCGGTCGCTGCTGGGAAAGAAGCGCTTGGGCGCGTGGGCGATACCGGCGACGGCGGCGGCCAGCAGCGTCAGCATGAGCACGAGCACACCCCAGCGGACCCGCAGCAGGCCCCGCAGGATCAGGGCATAGCCGCCGGTCATCCAGCGGAAGGCCCGGTCGGACAGGCCGCGCCGGCCGTTGCCGTTGCCGTTGCCGTCGCGCGCCCCAGGCGCCGGCACCGTGACGAAGCGATGGCACAGGGCGGGGGTGACCGTCATGGCCAGCACCCAGGAGGTCATCAGCGAGATCAGGATCACCAGCGAGATCGAACGGGTGTACTCACCGGCCCGATGTTCGGCCATCATCAGCGGCACGAACACCAGGATGGTGGTCAGGGTGGAGATCAGCAGCGGGACTGCCAGTTCCCGTCCGCTCCGGCGCAACGCCTCGTCGCGGCTGCATCCGTCCTCCAGGCGTCGCTTGAAGTCCTCGGCGATGACGATGCCGTTGTCCACCAGCAGGCCCAGCGCGATGACCAGGGTGGCCAGGCTGGCGCGTTGCAGGGTGATCTCGAAGATCCCCATGATCGCCAGCGTCACCAGCATGACCGCCGGCACGATGGATCCCACGATCAGCCCGGTCCGCACGCCCAGGAACAGAATGACCACCACCAGGACGATGGCCAGCGTCTGCAGCACGTTCGCCGTGACGCCATACACCGCGTGGGCGACCTGGTCGGCCTGGAAGGTGATGATCTCCAGGTCGTAGCCGACGGGCAGCGACGCCTCGATCTCCCGCAGGGCCTGGCGCACGGCCGGGCCGTAGTCCAGAACCCGCCGGTCGTCGAGCATGGAGATGGCGAACACGATCGCCGGCCTGCCGTTGACATAGGCCGGCTGATGGGGCGGATCGACGGTGGCGCGCCGCACCGTCGCGATGTCGCGCAACGGCATGACCCCCTGCCCGTCCGGCAGGGTCACCAAAGCTTCCGCGATCTCGTCGACGCTGTCGAAACTGCCGGTCGGCTCCACCATGAAGCCGCGCGCACCGGTGTCCACCACCCCGCCCGTGGTCAGCACGTTCTGGTCGCGCAGCATGGCGGCAAGCGACTCCGGGCTCAGGCCCAGTTCGGCCAGCCGGGCGTTGCGGGTCTCGATGAAGATGCGCTCGGACTGGGCGCCCAGCAGGTCGACGCGCTTGGTGCCGGGCACGGCGTACAGCCGGTCGCGCACGTGTTCGGCCATGTCCAGGCGGTCCCGCCAGGGGAAGTCCTCGGCGATCAGCGCGGCGGTGACCACGGCGACATCCCCGTAGTCGGTGTTGACGACCGGGTCCCGCGTTCCCTCCGGCAGGCCGGCGCGCGCGTCCACGACCTTGTCGCGCAGGTCGTCCCAGATCTGGTCCAGCTTGGTGAAGCGCTCATACACCTCGGCGTGGATGATCGACCGCCCCGGCATGGACATCGAGTGGATCTCCTCGATCTCCGGCACCCGGCGCACGGCCTCCTCCAGCGTCCGGGTGATCAGCCGCTCCACGCGCCCGGCCGACAGTCCCGGATGGTCGGTGACGATGACCGACTCGCGGATGGTGAGCTTGGGATCCTCGCGCGCCGGCAGGGTCCCATAGCTCACCACGCCGAACACCATCAGGGCGACGAGAACCATCCCCACCACGGGACGAAAGCGGAAGGCGGTCTCGGTCAGGGTCATGGTCGCGCGCCCTACTCGTATCGCGCCGGGCCGACGCCCAGGCGGCTGACGGCCTGGCCCGCGCGCAGGAACGGAAGACCCCGGGTGGCGATGATCTCGCCCGGGCTGAGACCGGCGGTCACCAGCGCCCGGTCCGTCTCCACCGGGCCGAGGGTGACGGCGCGGCGTTCCAGGATGCCGGTGAGTCCGGCCTCGTCGTCCGGCTTGAACACGAAGGCGACGCTGTCGGCGCCGTCGCCGGCCAGGAAGGCGGTCACCGGGATGACCACGGGCGGCGCGCCAGCCTGGTCGCCCGCCGACTCACCGGCCGCCGCGGCGCGCGGGCCGGGCAGGACAACGGCGACCTCGGCCGTCAGCCCGGCGCGCAGGCCGGCGCGCGGCGCCACCAGCCGCAGGGTGACCGGAAAGGCGCCCCCGCGCCCGGCCTCCGTGCCGATCTCGGTCACGCGGCCGGCCGCCACCACGCCCGGGCGGGCGGGGAAGGTCACCTGGTGGATGTCCCCGGGCGTCAGGCTGTCCACCAGGGTCTCCGGAACCGCCATCGCGATTTCGAAGCCGCCACCGTTGCCCAGCACCTCCAGGACCGTCTCGCCGGCCGTGACCTGCTGGGCGGGCTCGACACGCCGGTGCGCGACCAGCCCGTCATAGGGAGCCCGCAGCACCGTGTCGGCGAGGCTCTCCTCGGCGATGTCCAGTCGGGCGCGGGCGGTCTCCAGCCAGCCCCGGGCGGTTTCCAGCGCCGCCCGGGCGGAATCAAGGGCCGCTTCCGGCGCCCACCCCTGCGCATGCAGTTTTTGTTGCCGGGCATGCTCCTGGGTGGCCTCGCGGACCGCCGCCTCGGCCTGCACCACCTCGCTGGCGCGTTCCTGACGCGTCAGCCGGTAGGTGCGCTGGTCCAGGCGACCGAGGACCGCGCCAGCCTCAATGTGGTCGCCCACGTCCACGGTCAGCGCGGCGACGCGGCCGGGGACCTCGAAGGAGAGGGGCGCGCGCTGGACCGACCGCACCACGCCGGAGAGCGGCCGGGACTCGGTGCCGGTGGCGACGCGCACCTCGGTCCAGGCGATCGGTCGGGGGACGACGGCGATCTCGGGCGCGGGCTCGGTACAGGCCGCCAGCATCGGACCCAGCAGCCCCAGCACAAGGCAACGCCCCGAGGGGGCGCGGCGGGATGGCGGCGATGGGACGACGGGAGACATGGGGTTTTGGGGCATCGTCGCCTCCCTGAATGGTACGGTATGATATGGTACCGTTAATGTACGCCCGATATCGATCCACTTCAAGACGATCTTCAGGAGATGTTGGCGAGGATGTTCTGTCGCGCCCCTGACGGCCGGACAGGCCGAGGCGCCGCCACGACCCAGCCGCCGCGCGGGCGGGGATGGAGAGCGTCAGAAAGGGCCGGTGGGACGAGCGGACCGGAGGCGTTGCTCAGGCGATGTCCCGCCCCTCGAACTGGCCGTGCAGGAGCCAGTGCTCAAAGGGGTTGATGCCCGCCGCCGCCACGTCGGGATTGGCCGCGCGATAGGCGTTCGCGTCGAACGCCGGTCCGGGATCGCGCCCTTCCGTCCAGCCGACAGCCATGTAATGGGTCAGTGGATTGATGCCCGCCGCCGCGATGTCGGCGTAGGTCCCCAGGTAATGGCTGGTGTCGAAGTAGGCGTTGGGGTCGCGCCCTTCCCGCCAACCGTGACTGACGTAGTGCACATCCGGATCAATGCCCGCCACCAGGACGTCTGGGTACTGGGTATTATAGTACCCATCGTCGATGAATCGCTGAAGTTCGACCCCCCACTCGACGATGATCGGCCCGTCGTTCGACCCCGGCGCGGGTGGCTGGTAGTTGTCCATCAGATGATCGTTTCCGGCGATGGCATTGGTTAGGAAGGAGATGTCCCGGCCATCAAAATGTACCCCTACATTGACGCTCGGGTTATGCGCGACGAGAAGCCCGATAATCACCGTCTCGCCCGTCGACGGCAGGGTCATCATCACGGGGCTGCCGCTTTGCCCGCCCACCAGGTCCATGTCGTCAAAGAACAGAAGCAGCCCGCCGGCGCCGCCGTCCACCGTACCAGACGACAGCATCTGTGCATGCGGATACCCCAGATCGCCCGGGTAGCCGACGCTTTCCACATAGGTCCCGGTCAGACTGGACAGCGTCGTTTGGTGAACGTCAAAGTACCCGACCGTGTCCCCCAAAGGCTCGTCGAGGCCGACCAAGGCATAGTCGTAGGCCGTGGCTTTGGAATTCACCCAGCCCTTGACGGAAACGACGTCGGCCGCGCCTTCCCGGCCGAACGGTTCGCTTCCCCTGCTGTACCCGGGAATGACCGTGATATTCCCCCAGCCACCGTGATCATGCGAATAGACCAGATGACCGGCGGTGAGCACATCATTGGGGCCAACGAAGACACCGGACCCAAAAGCCTGCGCTCCGTCCGGGAAAGTGGCCCGGAGCAGCGCGAAGGAACTGTACGGCTTGGTGCTGGTCGCGGATCCTGGAATCTCGACGCGGTCATCGGCCCCGAAAATGGTCATGCATGCCCCCATCCAACACGTCAGACAGGATGCTCCCACCACCCTCCACAATCAAGAGCGTTGGATGCCGCACGGCGACAGGGATCACGCGTCTGATCTCGGCCGCGCGACGTCACACCACGGTGACGGCCGCCCTGACCAGGAGGGATCATCGGCCGAGGCCGGGTCCCCGACGGAGCACGTGTTCATCCCGCCCGCGATTGTCAAGGACCACCCGACGTCGGCCAGGGCGCCGGCCGTAAGACCCCGGGCCTACCGTCTTTCGGCCGCCGACCGCCGCAGGTGCCCCTATCCGGTGGCGGCCAGATCCAGGGGCTCGTCCCGGCCGCCCTGGTCGGCCTGGATGGCGGTCAGGGCGATCGTGTAGACGATGTCGTCCACCAGCGCCCCCCGGGACAGGTCGTTGACCGGCTTGCGCAAGCCCTGAAGCATCGGGCCGACGCTGACCACATTGGCCGACCGCTGCACCGCCTTGTAGGTACAGTTGCCGGTGTTCAGGTCGGGAAAGACGAAGACGGTCGCCCGCCCGGCCACCGGGCTGTCCGGCGCCTTGCTGCGCGCCACGCTGGCCACGGCGGCGGCATCGTATTGCAGGGGGCCGTCCACCAGCAGGTCGGGCCATTGCCGCCGCACCAGGGCCGTGGCCCGGCGCACCTTCTCCACGTCGTCGCCGCTGCCCGACGATCCGGTGGCATACGAGATCATCGCCACCCGGGGATCGATGCCGAAGGCCGCCGCGCTGCGGGCGGACTGGATGGCGATATCCGCCAACTGCTCGGCCGTGGGGTCGGGATTGATGGCGCAATCCCCGTAGACCAGCACCTGATCGGGCATCAGCATGAAAAAGACACTGGAGACCAGGCTTGCGCCGGGGGCCGTACGGATCACCTGCAAGGCCGGACGCACCGTGTCCGCCGTGGTGTGCACGGCGCCCGACACCAGCCCATGGACGTCGTCCATGGCCAGCATCATGGTGCCGAGCATCACCGGGTCCCGCAACGCCTCGTCGGCGGTCTCCGGCGTCATCCCCTTGCGCCCGCGCAGGGCGACCAGGGGCGCCACATAGGCCGCGCGGAGCGACTCGGGGTCCACGATGTCAAGCGTCCCGGGCACCGACAGGCCCTGGTCCCCGGCCACCGCCCGAACCCGGTCGGGCCGGCCCAGCAGCACGCAACGGGCGATCCCCTTTTCGGCGCAGATGACCGCCGCGCGCAAGGTCCGGGGATCGTCGCCCTCGGGCAACACGATCCGGCGGTTGGCGGCCCGCGCCGCCTCCACCATCCGGTACCGGAACATGGGCGGTGTCAGCCGTGGGGTCGCGCGCGGCGCGGGGGGCCGCAGCGCGTCATGGCTGATCACGTCGGCCAGATGCTCGACATGCCGGGTCGCCCGCTCCACGCCCCGAGGGAGCCGGCACAGGTCGGCGAGGTCGGGCACGATGTCGGCGGGGGACACGCCGTCCGGACCTGTCGACAGGGACGGCCCCGGAAGCGGCACCACAAGGCAGGGGCAGGACAGGGCTGCCTCCGTCAGCGCCCGGCGCAGGGCCGCCACCCGCGCCGCGCCAGGAACCGGCGACACGATCACCCGCGCCGGCGCCTGACCGGCGTCGCCGCCGAACCGGTAGATGGCGTCGGCGACGGACTCCACCACCGCGTCCACCGTGCCCCGGTCTCCGGGCACCACCGGCATGACCTCGGCGGCCAGGCAGCGCCCCATCGCCCGATCCAGGTCCGCCACCAGGGGATGACCGGACGCCGGCAACGGGCCCTCCACGACCATGACGTCCCGGGTGCCCCGAACCCGTTCGACCATATCCACGATGGCTTCCATCAGGGCCGCCATCTCGCCGGCCCGGATCATCCGCTCCGCCCGGGCGGCGGGAATGGGATCGGCCACCGGGGCGCCGCAGTGCCGCCGCGCCATGCGCAGCGACGGGTCCCGGGAGCCGGCGGGCACGTTCGGGCTTTCGACCGGCCGGACGTACCCGACCGCGAGCCCGGCGCGCTCGAACGCCCGCACCACGCCCAGGGCCACCGCCGTGACCGGATCGTCCGCCACCGTGGGCACCACGAACACCGTCCGCCGAGGCATCGCCGCGTCCATCATGCCGCCCCCCTTTTCGCGGATGCCGGGACGTCCCGGGCGGGGTCGTCGACACCGGTCAGGGCCGCCGTGTCGCGCGCGATCATCCATTCCTCGTTGGTGGGAATGACCATGGCGACCGGTCCCGCGCCCCGGCTGAGGATGCGCGCGCCGCTACCGTCGTTGGCGGCGCGAACCGCGTCCTCCGGGTCCGGGGACCGGACGCCCAGCAGGGCCAGGCGATCGAGAACCGCCGTCCGCAGGGTGTGCGCGTTCTCGCCGATGCCGCCGGTGAACACCAGCGCGTCCAGGCGGTCCAGCGAGGTGGCCAGGGCACCGATGTACCGGGCCAGGCGGTGCACGAACACCTCCAGCGCCTCAATCGCGCCCTGATGGCCCTCGGCGGCGGCCGCCTGCACATCGCGGCAGTCCCCCGACAGCCCGGACAGGCCCAACAGCCCGCTCTGTTCGTTCAGCAGGCGTTCCAGGTCATCGACCGTATAGCCGCGCCGCCGGGCCACATGCGCCAGGGCCCCGACATCCACGTCACCGGCGCGCGTGCCCATCACCAGTCCCTCCAGCGGGGTCATGCCCATGCTGGTGTCGACGCTGCGGCCATTGCGGATGGCGGCGGCCGAGGCGCCATTGCCCAGATGAGCGATGATCAGCCCGTGGTCGTCGGGATCCAGCCCCAGCACGCGGACCGCCTCGCCCGCCACATAGCGGTGCGAGGTGCCGTGGAAGCCGTAGCGGCGCACCCCAAGGGCGCGGTACAGCTCTCGCGGCAGGGCATACAGGTAGGCGGCGGGCGGCAGGGTTTGATGAAACGCGGTATCGAACACCGCGACCTGGGGCAACGCCGGCAACGCCGTCCTGGCGCAGCGGATGCCGGTCAGGTTGGCGGGATTGTGCAAGGGGGCCAGTGGCACGCAGGCCTCGATGTCGGCCAGCACCGCCGGGGTCAGCACGACGGATCCGGTGAACCGCTCGCCGCCATGCACCACGCGGTGACCGACCGCGCCGATCCGGTCCCGCAGACCCAGCCTGTCGAGATGGGTCAGCAGATGGTCCAGGGCGATCCCGTGGGTGGCATCGGGCATGGCCACCTCGTAACGGCCCTGGTCGGTGGTGAGGCGAAGCGTGGCCTCGGGCCGGCCCAGACACTCGGCCAGCCCGCGCAACAGCGGCTCCGGATTGTCCGCCGCGTACAGGGCGCATTTCAGGGATGACGATCCGCAGTTGATCACAAGGATCAGACGTGAACGCATGGCGCTGAGTCCTCGAAAGGCGGGAAACGGAAAAGCCGGCGCCACCCCCACGACCCCGACCGGGATGGCGGGGGCGGCGCCGGCCGTTCAGATCAGCGCTCGACGCACATCGCGATGCCCATGCCGCCGCCGATGCACAGCGTGGCCAGGCCCTTCCTGGCGTCCCGACGGATCATCTCGTGCAGCAGCGTGACCAGGATGCGGGCACCCGACGCGCCGACGGGGTGGCCGAGGGCGATGGCGCCGCCGTTGACGTTCACCGTGCCGGTATCCCAGCCAAGCTCCCTGTTCACCGACAGGGCCTGGGCGGCGAAGGCCTCGTTGGCCTCGATCAGGTCCAGGTCACCGACGCTCCAGCCGGCGGCCTCCAGGGCGGCCCGCGAGGCCGGGATGGGGCCGGTGCCCATGATCGCCGGATCGACGCCCCGGGTGGCCCAGGAGACGATGCGCGCCAGCGGCGCGACACCGCGCCTGGCGGCGTTCTCCTCGGTCATGAGCACCACGGCGGCGGCACCGTCGTTGATGCCGGAGGCATTGCCGGCGGTCACGGTGCCGTCCTTGGCGAAGGCCGGACGCAGCTTCGCCAGCCCCCCGGCGGTGACGCCCGCCTTCGGATGCTCGTCGGTGTCGAAGACGGTCTCGCCCTTGCGGGTCTTGAGGGTCACCGGCACGATCTCGTCCTTGAACCGGCCGGCGGCCATCGCCGCTTCCGCCTTCTGCTGGGAGCCGGCGGCGAAGGCGTCCTGGTCCTCGCGGCTGATCTCGAACCTGCGGGCGATGTTCTCGGCGGTGACGCCCATGTGGTAGCCGTGGAACGCGTCCGTCAGACCGTCCCGGATCATGGTATCGGCCAACTCCAGGCCGCCCATCTTGGTGCCGCCGCGCAGGTGCGCGCAGTGCGGCGCCATGCTCATGCTTTCCTGACCACCGGCGACCACCACGCCGGTCTCGCCCAGGGTGATGGACTGCATGCCCAGGGCCACGGCGCGCAGGCCCGACCCGCACAACTGGTTGATGCCGTAGGCGGTCTTTTCCTGGGGCACGCCGGCGTTCAGGGCGGCCTGGCGAGCCGGGTTCTGCCCCTGGCCGGCGCTCAGGATCTGGCCCAGCACCACCTCGTCGACCTCGGCCGCCTCGGTCTTGGCGCGCCGCAGAACCTCGCGGATCACGGTTTCGCCCAGGACGTGCGCGGGAACGGTGGCCAGCGCGCCGTTGAAGGCGCCGACGGGGGTGCGGGCGGCGCCGGCGATGACGATGGAAGTCATGACAAACCTCTTGTCTCGGTGGGGTCCGGGCACGCGCCAGGGCACGGCCGACACGGCGCGCGCGTCCGGACGAAGCGGGGAGAAAAGGGAGTGGAGTGACGGGAGGGGACGGAGCCCGGGTGGAGGGGCCGGCGGATGGGCCGCCCCTCCCCGGTTACGGTGTGCTCAGGGACTCAGCGTTTGCGCGAAGAACCACAACAGGAACATCACGACGGGCGCGCTGAAGAGAAGCTGGGTGAAGGTGAAGCCGACGATGTCGCGGGCCTGGAGCTTCACGATGCCCAGCAGGGGCAGCATCCAGAACGGGTTGATCAGGTTCGGCAGGGCCTCGGCCGCGTTGTAGACCTGAACCGCCCAGCCCATGTGGGCCTGCATGTCCTGGGCCGCCTGAAGCACATAGGGCGCCTCGATGATCCACTTGCCGCCCCCGGAGGGCACCAGGAAGCCGAGCACCGCCGAGTAGATGCCGATCACCACCGGGAAGGTGTCGCCATTGGCGATGCTGACGAACAGCGCCGACAGATGGTGTGAGATGGAGACTCCGTCGGAGCCGACGACATGCGTCAGCATCGCGGCGATGGCGCCATAGAAGGGGAACTGGATCAGCACACCGGTGGCGGTGGGCACGGCCTTGCTGACCGCGACCAGGAAGCTACGGATGTTGCGATGCAGCAGCAGGCCGAGCATCAGGAAGAAGAAGTTGTAGTTGTTGAGGCTGGAGACCGTGGCCAGCAGGCCCTTTTCGGCGAACTGGCTCCAGAAGTACCCCACCGCCAGCAGCACGATCAGGATCGGCAGCACGGGCGTGAACTCGAACCAGTCGCCCGGACGGGTCGGCTTCTGATCGGTCGTGAGTTCACTGGTGACGTCGACGCCCATGTCGGCGGCGGTCTTGACGTGCCGGCCCCTGGGGGCGGCGAAGTAGAAGACCAGGATCGACATGATCATCAGGGCGAAGTACAGGACCACGGACTGCCACAGGAAAATGGTGTCGCTGAGCGGAATCACCCCGCTGATGTCGGAAATGGACTTGGGCAGCGACAGCGGATTGGCCTGCAACATGGCGGCCGACGAACTGAGGCCGAGCGCCCAGGTGGAGCCAAGCCCCAGGTAGGCGGCGGCGCTGGCGGCCCGGTAGTCCATGTGCAGATCCACGCGCCGGGCCAGCGCCCGCACCAGCAGGCCACCGAGCACCAGGCTCAGCGCCCAGTTCAGGTACGACGCCCCCATGGAGACGAAGGCGACCCAGGCCACGGCCTGCGGACCACTGGCGGGAACGCTCGCCAGCTTGGCGATCAGGCGGGTGCAGGGCGGCGAGGAGGCCACCACGTAGCCGGTGATGGCCACCATGGCCATCTGCAGCGTGAAGGGAATCAGCGACCAGAACCCGGACCCGAAGCCGGAGGCGATCTCCAGGGGCGCGGCGCCAATGGCCAGGTCGGCGATGGTGACCACCAGGGTGGTCAGGATGACGAACACGAAGGCGTCCGGGAACCACTTCTCGGCCCACTGGGTGAAGCCGTAGGCCAGACGCGCGAGGCCGCCCTGGGACTCCCCGGTGTCCTGCTGATCGTTCAGGGACTTGCCGGTCACCGCGGCTGTTGAAACATCGGTTGGCATTATAACTGCTCCGTGGAGGAGAACCGCGTGCGCGGGACGCCTCAGGCGGCGAGGCTCATGACGGGAACGTCATCGGCGACGATCAGATGGGCTTCGGTGGCGGCGACGACGGCCTCGACCGAGACCCCGGGCGCGACCTCGCGCAAGACCAGACCGTCGTCGGTCGGCTCGATCACCGCCATTTCGGTGACGATCAGGTCGATGCGGCGGACCGAGGTCAGCGGCAGGGTGCAGGCCTTCAGGATCTTCGGCGCGCCCTTGGCCGTGTGGGTCATGGCGACGATCACGCGCCGCGCGCCGGAAACCAGGTCCATGGCGCCGCCCATGCCCGGCACCATCTTGCCCGGCACCATCCAGTTGGCGAGTTGGCCGGCCTCGTCGACCTGCAAGCCGCCCAGCACCGTGACGTCCAGGTGACCGCCACGAATGAACCCGAACGAGGCGACGCTGTCGAACGCGGCGGCGCCGGGGATGATGCTGGTCGGCATGCCGCCGGCGTCGGTCAGGGCGTCCGAGGCGGTGGTGGGATCGACCAGCGGCTGCATGCCGATGACGCCGTTCTCGGACTGGAAGAAGACCCGCGTGCCCTCGGGCAGGTAGGAGGCCACCAGGGTCGGCAGGCCGATGCCCAGGTTGACGAGGTCGCCGGCCTTCAGTTCCTGGGCGACGCGCTGGGCGATAAGCTGCTTGGTATCCATGACTTAGGACTCCCGGGACACGAGGATGTCGACCACGACGCTGACGGTTTCCACGTGATCCGGAGGAATCACGCCGACCGGCACGATCTCGCCGGCCTCGGCGATCACCAGGCCCCCGGCCATGGCCATCGCCGGGTTGAAGTTGCGGGCGGTCAGCTCGTATTGAAGATTGCCGAGGTGATCGGCGCGCCAGGCGTGGATGAGCGAGACATCCGCCACCAGCGGCCGTTCCAGCAGGAAGGTTTCGCCGTCCACGTCCACGGTCCGCTTGCCGTCCGCGACCACGGTGCCGACGCCGGTGCGGGTCAGCACGCCGCCCAGGCCGGTCCCGCCGGCGCGGATACGCTCGGCCAGGGTGCCCTGGGGCACCAGGTCCACCTCGATGTCCCCGGCGATCATCTGCTTCTGGGTTTCCGGGTTGAGGCCGATGTGGGAGGTGACCAGCCGACGAAGGGCCTTGGCGTCCACCAGCTTGCCGACGGCGCAGCCGGGGCGCGCGGTGTCGTTGGTGATGACCGTCAGGTCCCGCTTGCCCTGACGCACGAGTTCATCGATCAGACGGTGCGGAGAACCGATCCCCATGAACCCACCGACCATCAGGGACGCACCATCCGGGATCTGCTCCACGGCGGCGGACAGACAGCTAACCTTGAACATGGCGTTTCCTCGTTTGAGGGATACGTCCAGGGCGATCGGGTCAGCCGGCTCTGTCGGTGTGAACAAGGACGTGCGTGCCAGGCCCGTCACCCTGGGGTGAAGTGACGGCCATGCCTTGGCAAAGGCCATGCCAGACGTCCGGTTAATCTGAAGGTCCTTATATAACAACAGGATACAGAAAAAGTGGGGACCGCATGACCGCGACAGCGCCACCCCGGCAGAGCAAGAGACTTCGCACCTGCGCAAATATCTGCGCAGTAGAAATGGGAAGCACCACCAAAACAACTTGTGAGAGTGTGAATAAAATTGCGCATGTGCGCAAAGTTTTGTGCGATCGACGGCACCGCTAGAGTCTTGCCCAAGGACACCGTATAGTCCGCCGGGTCAAGAGGATCAGAAGCCCGTGCGGCCTGGACCTCGGGACGACGATCCACGGGGGCTCGGCGCTCCAAAGGCCGCCCATCGCGTCCCGCGGACGCTCGGGACAGGGCGCTTCCCTTTTGAAGATCCCGCCGGCGCGGTTGTCCCGTCTTTCCCGGGTTCCTGGACACGGCCGCTCTCCCGTCGTGACACCGCCGATCATTCTCCCGACGTCGAGCAGCCTCGCCCGAGGGAGCGGAACGCCAGAGGTCCACCGTGCGCTTCGCCAAGCTGTTTTCCAGGTTGCCCGTGCGCAGCCTGCGTCACCGCCTCATCCTCACGTCGCTGGTCGTGGTCGCGCTGCCCATCGCCATCGTCGGCATGGTGCTTGAGTACCAGGGGCGGCAGGCGCTGATCACGGAGAAGCAGAGCAAGCTGTTCGCGCTGGCCCGCATCCTCGACGGAGAACTGGGTCCCGGCTTCGATGCCCTGCTGGCGGATCTGCCCACCGGCTGGCGGGATCGCGAGGCCGCCATCGCCCACCTCAACGCCAAGCTGGCCCATCTGACCGACCGGGTCGCGCAGGCCGACAGCGGTGTGGGCGTCGGCTACTATGCCCGCCGTCTGGACGCCATCCTCACCTATGGCCCGAGCGACCTGTACGGTGGAACGGTCGGCCGGTCGATCGACGCCGACCATCCCGGCCGGCGCGTCATGGCCACCGGGGAACCGGACATCGAGTTCGGCAGCCTGGTGCGCGGGCCGGTGCTGAACGCCATGCTCCCCGTGAAGCGCGAGGGAGAGGTCATCGGCTACATCTGGGCCAACGAGTTCACCAAGGACGTCCAGCGCCAGCAGGGCGTGATCGATCAGGCCGTGATCTACAGCAGCATCGGCGGCATCGTGGTCGCCTTGATGCTCATCCAGTTCACGTCCCGCAGCCTGTCCAACGACGTCGGCGTGATCGTCAACGGCCTCAAGGCGATGAAACGGGACCTGCACACGCCCATCCCCGCCCTGCGCGACGAACTGGGGGCCATCGTCGACGCCATCAATGCCATGGCCAAGGAGTTGCTGGACGCCCGCTCGCTGACGGAAAACATCATGGCCAGCGTGGCGGACGGCATCATCGCCATCGACGTGGACGGCAACATCGCCGCCTTCAATCCCGCCGCCGAAGCCCTCTACGCCGTCCGCGCCGAGGCGGTCATCGGTCAGCCCTACCACGCCCTCTTCGTCGACGGCACCGACATGGTCAGCGTCTTGCTGGACACCCTGGAGACGGGACGGACCCACATCGGGGTGACCCTGACCATTCCCCGCACCGACCCGGCGCTGAAGATCACGGCCTCATCCAGCGTGTTGCGCGACGGCGACGGACAGCGGATCGGCGCCGTCGTGGTCCTCAAGGACGTCAGCGAACGCGACCGCCTGATGGAACAGGTGATGCAGGCCGACCGGCTGGCGGCGCTGGGCGAACTGACCGCCGGCATCGCCCACGAGATCCGCAATCCCCTGACCTCCATTCGCGGCTTCATGCAGTATCTGTCCGAGTGCCGGACCATCGACGACTGGAAAGAGTACGGACCGCTGATCATCCGCCAGGTCGACAGCCTGAACCACATCATCGGCGAGTTGCTGGCCTTCGGGCGGCCGCGCCCGCCGTGTATCGGCAAGGTGCTCGTCAACCGCATCGCCGAGGAGATGGCGTTCCTGGCGCGTGGCAAGTCCGACGCGCGGATCGACCTGGACCTGGACGCGGACGTGCCGGAGATCGACGCCGACGGCGAGGCGCTGAAACAGGCCCTGCTGAACCTGATCATCAACGCGCTCCAGGCGATCGAGGAGCGACCGAGCATGGACGCCGACGCAGACGCCGGACGCAGCGTGACCATCGCCACCCGCCGCCACGACGCCGACCGGGTCATGATCCGGGTCAGCGACACCGGCGTCGGCCTGGACCCGAAGCACCTGAAGAAGGTCTTCGATCCGTTCTTCTCCACCAAGGCGGCCGGAACCGGCCTGGGGCTGGCCATGGTTCACCGCATCGTCAACGTCCACAACGGCGAGATCACGCTGGACAGCCAGGAAGGGAAAGGGACCGTGGTCACTCTTCTGCTCCCGATCGAGCGCCCCCGGACGGAGGCCCCCGCATGACGGACACCGCGACCCTGCCCACCGCCCTGCCCACCGCCCTGGTGGTCGACGACGACGAGGCCATCCGGCACATGCTGAGCGCGGTGCTGTCCCAGGAGAGCCTCCAGGTGACCACCGCCACCAACGGCCTGGAGGCCCTGGAAAGCTTTCAGAAGCATCATGCCGACGTGGTGCTGATGGACATCCGCATGCCCCGCATGAACGGCCTGAAGGCCTTGAAGGCGATCCTGGAGATCGACCGCAGGGCGGCCGTCATCCTGGTCACCGCGTTCGCCGAGGTGGCCACCGCCGTGCAGGCTATCAAGGACGGCGCCTTCGACTATGTGATCAAGCCGTTCGACCTGGAGGAAATCCGGCTGCTGGTGCGGCGGGCCCTGGAAATCCGCGCCATGCGCGCCGACATCGTCTCGCTGCGCCGCGAACTGTCGGACCGCTACGGCGCCGAGGGGATCCTGACGGACAACCCGCGCATGCTGGAGCTGCGCCAGACCATCGCCAAGGTCGCGCGCAGTCAGGCCACCGTGCTGATCCAGGGCGAGAGCGGCACCGGCAAGGAACTGGTGGCGGCGGCCGTGCACTACGGCAGCCCGCGCGCCACCGGCCCCCTGGTGCGCGTGAACTGTGCCGCCATCCCCGAGGGCCTGCTGGAAAGCGAGTTCTTCGGTCATGAGAAGGGCGCCTTCACCGGGGCGACGGCCCGCCGGCGCGGCCGCTTCGAGCAGGCGGAGGGCGGCACCCTGTTCCTGGACGAGATCGGCGAGATGTCCCAGGGCCTGCAGGTCAAGCTGCTGCGGGTACTGCAGGAGCGGGAGTTCGAGCGGGTCGGCGGCACCGACCCGATCCGCGCCGACGTGCGCGTGGTCGTGGCTACCAACCGGGACCTGGAGGGCATGGTGCGCGCCGGCACCTTCCGCCAGGATCTCTATTTCCGCCTCAACGTGGTCTCGCTGAAGACCATTCCCCTGCGCGAGCGGCCGGAGGACATCCTCCTGCTCGCCAACCACTTCCTGGAGCGCTTCGCCGCCGACAACGACGTCACCATGCGCGGCTTCGACCCGGCGGCCATGGACTGCCTGCTGGCCTACGCCTGGCCCGGCAACGTCCGCGAACTGGCCAACGCCGTCGAGCGCGCCGTGGTCATGAGCACCACCAGCGTCATCCTGCCCGAGGACCTGCCGGAGACCATCGCCTGCGGGCAACAGCCGGTGTTCGAGCCGCGCCCGCTGGCCGAGAACGAGCCCATCCGCCCGCTTCGCGAGGCGGTCAGCGCGTTCGAATCCCAGGTCATTCGCCGCGCCCTGGCGCACAATGGCGGCAACCGGGCGCGCACGGCGGTGCAGCTGGGCATCAGCCGCCGGGCCCTGCTGTACAAGCTGCAGGACCACGGCATCACCTGAGCGGCGCACCACCCCCGCCTCCAACCAGATCCTAGAGCGTGTTGCGCCATTTTGGACTCACCCAAAGCGCTCTACGTTTTTGTTTTTTAAGCAAATCGTCGTCGCGATCCGGTTCGGATCGCTCGGGATTTGCTCTAGATCACCGGCGTCGGCAGGGGGCGACCCTCGAAATGGGCCACCAGGTTGTCGTGGACCAGCCGGCCCATGGCCTTGCGGGTCTCCTCGGTGCCGCTGGCCTGATGTGGTTGCAGCAACACGGTATCCAGGGCCAGGAAGCGGGGGTTCAGGGCCGGTTCACCCTCGAACACGTCCAGCGCGGCGCCTCCGAGAGCCCCGGATTCCAGCGCGTCCAGCAAGGCCGCCTCGTTCACCGTCGAGGCGCGGGCGATGTTGACGAGCAGGCCGCGCGGCCCCAGCGCCGCGATCACCCGACGGCCGACGATGCCGCGCGTCGCCGCGCCCCCGGTCAGGGTGACGAACAGAACATCCGAACGCGCGGCCAGCGCCACCGGATCCCGCACGAAGGTCCAGTCCGGGACATCGTCGCGCGGCGCCAGGTCGGTGTAGGCGATGTCCATGTCGAAGGCGGCGCAGCGGCGGGCGACCTCGGCGCCGATGCGGCCCAGGCCCAGGATGCCCACGGCCTTGCCGTGCACCCGGGTCTGAAGCGGAAACAGGCCCCGCGCCGCCCAGGCTCCGGAGCGCACCCAGGCGTCACCGCCGACCAGACCGCGCGCGGCGGCCAGCATCAGGGCCACGCCGAAGTCGGCCACGTCCTTGGTCAGCACGCCGGGTGTGTTGGTCACCCGAATGCCGCGCGCCCGGGCGGCGTCCAGGTCCACGGCGTCGGTGCCCACGCCGTAGACGGCGATGATCTCCAGGTTGGGCAGGGCGTCGATCAGGGCGCGCCCGGCGCCCACTTCGCCGCGCGTGGCGATGCCGCGCAGGCGGTCCGCGCGGGCACGGACGAAGGCGGCCGTATCGGCGGCCTCGAAGGCGCGATGCAGGCTGAAGCGCGCCTCCAGCGCCGGGAGGTCCCAGGCCGGATAGGGACCGAGTTGCAATATGTCGGGCTTCGGCACGCCGGGTCTCCGCAAGGGCGCCGGTGGGATCGCGGGCGGACCCCCTGTCGTCGCGACGCCCCATGGCCCCGACATGTTATCGATAACAGACGCAAATGCAAGAGCCGCGCGCGCGACCGGCGCGCGCGGGTCACGGCCGGCGGATGGGGCGCCTTACCAGCGGGTCCGGACCAGCGCGTCGCGCGGCCCCACCAGCCCGTAGGCGTCGCGGAGCAGCTTTTCCGCCGTCTCCCGGTCGGTGTCGCGGATGGCATGGGTGCCGCCCCCGGGGAAATGGAGGGTGTTGCCCTCCAGGCGATAGCCGGGTTCCTGGCGCGGCTGGGAGGCGACGGCGGCCGGCGACGATCCGTCGGCCGGGGGCGGCGCGGGCTCGGCGGCGGCGGCCGGCAGGGCGAGGGTGGCGGTCACGAGACCGGCGATGAGAAGACCACGCATCGGGAACCTCCTGGAGGGCTGGTCGCGGGGTGAACGCCGGAGATATGGGACGGCCGGGAGCTTATCCCAACACGAAATCCGCAAGGGCGGGGTCCACGGCGGCGCCGTTCAGGGTCAGCACGCCGATGAGCACCAGGCCGCCGGCGTCGGCGCCGTCCGGGTTGTGGTAGATGCGGCCGCTGTCGAGCAGGACGATGATCTCCTCGGCCTGGGTCGTCGCCTCCAGGGTCCCGAGGGCGGTCGCGTCCGTGGCCTCCGCATAATCGCCCGCGGCGAGCGCATCCCCGGCGGCGCCGGTCAGGGTGAACACCGCGTCGCTCAGCCGGACCTTATCGGTGCCGGTCGCGAAGTCGGTGATGGTGTCGGCGTCCTCGGCGGCGGCCGAGGCGAGCACGAACACGTCCGCGCCGTCACCGCCCGTCAGGGTGTCGGTGCCGGCGCCGCCCGCCAGGACGTCGTCGCCCCCGTTGCCGGACAGGGTATCGGCCTGGGCGGTGCCGGTGACGGTCTCGGCCGCGTCGCCGCCCACCACGGTCAGGGCGGCGGCCTCCATGGCCGACGCGTCCACGGTCCGGGGGGTGAAGCCACTCCGCAAGGGCAGCGCGTCGTCGCCGTCGACGATCCGGGGCACGGTCAGGTCCACGGTCACGCCGGCGCTGTCCCCGGTGCCGCCCAGGGTGAGGGTCCCGGTCGCGGGGTCCTGGCCGACGACCAGTTGGGAGAAGGTGTCGGGCACCGTCACCTCGCTCAACCCGGCGGGCCGGACCAGGGTCACGGCACTGGAGGTGAAGCCCTCGGGCGCCGTCAGGGTGGAGGGATAGACGTAGCCGGCCGGGGCCTCGAACGTGGACAGGAAGGGCGCCACGGCCGTCACCCGGGCGAAGGCGCCGGCGAAGTCCCCGGTGAACAGGGCGTCGGTGAAGGTGGAGTCCTGCGCGAACAGCCCCATGGTGATGCCGTTGCCCAGGTCGCGGGTCTCGGCGATGCCGAACTCGGCGAAGTGCTCCAGGGGCGGCCCGGTCACGTCCGGGTTGGCGGCCAGATAGGCGGTGGGGGAGAAGAACGGCGAGACCTCGCGCAGTTCCCCGGTGCCGTTGGCGTAGAAGTGGCCGTAGGCGGTCAGCTCCCCCCGGTAGACCTTGACCGCCACGTCGTTGTTGTTGGTCAGGTACCAGTCCACGTCGAAGAAGGCGGTGGGGCTGCGCAGCTCCATGTTGCCGTGATTCACGAAGTGCGCGTAGGCGGTGATGCTGCCGGCCTCGACCGCCGCCGCCACGTCCTCGTTCCGGGACAGGTAGTAGTCGGTGTCGAAGTAGCGGTTCGGGCTGCGGCCCTCCGCCATGCCATGAATCAGGAAGTGCTCGTAGGCCGAGGAGAACGTGCCGGTCGCGACCCCCGCGCGGACGTCCTCGTTGGTGCGAAGATAGAACCCTTCGTTGAAGAATGCGGCGAGATCGGCCATGGGGCGTTCCGTTTCCTGGAGCAAATCCCGAGCGATCCGAACCGGATCGCGACGATGATTTGCTTAAACATCAGAGTCTGAGAGCATGGTCCGTGAGCCCGGACTCACGCACCATGCTCGGGCGCGAGGTCCGACAGGGGGCGCCGGGCCGGCTTCCCCCCAGCGGACGGCCACGGACACCCCCGAAGGATACAGGCCCCGCCCGGCCTTGTCAGCCGGGCCGTGTGGGGTGGATGACGGGGGCAGCCAGCCTTTGACCGGCCTTTTCCACTTCACCCCAGAAAGCGGGTTAAATCAGCAACTTCCATAAGGAACTTCACTAAAAAGAAGGTGGTGCCACTCGTGCAACTGCCCGAAAAACAGCCGCGCCTGCTCATCAGAAAGATGTGGACTTTTAGACTGCGCCCTCTTAATCACCTCGTCACACGACCTCCGTCCACTTATACTTTCGATAATCGGCTCGTAATCTGGTTCAATTATGACCGTGTGACCTTCGCGCAAATACTTAGCCTTAGTACCTTTGGCTGAATTAGCTTTTTCAACAAGGTGGAACCCAGCCCGAACACTCGGATACCACTTGCGCCACTGATCTCCCTGTCTAAAGTCAACCCTAGGCATACTCCGAACATACTCTGGATGACCGAGCAAAAATGCGTGAGTTCCTCGATTTTGAAACAACAACTCCATGACAGTCCACTTCTCAGCAATACTTAAGTTTTTTAATCTACGCGCCAGAGGGTGTTGTGGTGGGATAGCCGCGCTAAACGTATAGGGCAAGCGGTCAGTCCAATCAATGAACCCCAGAGCATTGTTTTCAGAAAACGCAAGAACCTCGGGCACATCATATGCTCGATCCTGAGGATGAAGGAAAGTATCAATCAAGCCGGCGTCATAGTTAACATCCGAAGCAACTTTTAGGTATCTCTTCACAGCATGATCAGGGTCAACAAAATCAAGCGTCGACTTCACGAGCATCAAATCTTCCGAAGATTGACTCTCGCATCTCAGCAGCCGAAAAGCACGTTGAAGCATATACACTCCAATCCGATTGTACCGACCATACACCATGATATACATCACGCCATCACTAGCTAACACGCCCTTTAAAGCACGCAAACCAGCATCTGGATTTGATAAATGGTGAAGAACGCCAGTACAAACAATGTAGTCATACTTATCTTCCAAACAACAAAGGTTCAATAAATTCATTTGTCGTAGACTTAAATTATCAAGCCCATGTTTTTCTTTTAGAAACTGACTATGCTGCAGGCTGGTGATTGAGAGATCAATACCAAGAACGTGGGCATCCGGCATTATGGCGGCGGTGTAAGCGGCCTGATTCGTGCCACAACCTGCGACCAAAATCTTAAGCTGCTTAAAACTCTTCCCCGACGGCCACATCATAGGCCAAAGCAAATTGGGTGAGAATCTTTCATGAAAGCCCTCCCTTATAGCCCGCTTCATGTCAGCAATTGGTTCCGGATAAGAATACTGCGTATATTGCTTAGCAACAATCGGAGTAACGTCTTGCATTTTAGTCCACCGACTAATGAAACATTTTCTTTGCGTGGCTAGGCTGACGAACTGGCCCCGAAGGGATCGGGACGCTCTGTGGTCACCATCCTCGCCATTAAACCAAGAGTAACTGATTCCACCAGAACCGCACAGGGGGAAGGTTTAACAAATCCCCGTCAAAAATCGCCCCGACTGGGGTCGGATGCGAAAGCCTGTGTGCGGTACCTTGGGGTTACTGTCAACCCGGACAGATCGAAGTCCAGAGTGTGGCTAACCTTTGAGCATAAAATAAAAGGGGTGATCCCGAAGGATCACCCCAGTTGCTTCCACTCCGAAGGAGAGGATTAGGTGAAGTCTGCGAAATTAGCCGCGACGAACGTTCCGGCATCAGCGATACCGGTAAACGTGACAAGCTTGGTCAGATCGGCGGCGTCGATCACAGTGTCGCCATTGGTGTCATCCGCCTTGAACAGCGCGGAGTCCGTGCCATCGGAGACGATAATGTAAGCGACGTTATCAGCATTGGCGAAGACGATTGCGTCGGTATTGGCGCCAGCACCATCCGTATCCGCCAGGTACGTAGCAACATCAGCAGCACTCAACGAGGTGGCGTTGACGTTCGTTCCGTCGTTGTTGTCGATCACTGTAAGTCCGCCCGACAGCGCCGTGTTTGCATTGTCGGCGTTAGCCTGGAGCACGAAGTTACCGGCCGTGATGCCAGTTCCCGTCACATCCGTCGTCCCAGTGAAGTCGAACGAGTCTGCAGCGGCCCCACTTGTGAACGAGGTGATGGTGTCCTCTCCTTCACCGCCAAAAGCCACCGCAACCGTATCGTTTCCGCCATTACCAAGGCTGATGGTGTCGTCGCCAGCTCCACCCGTGATGGTGTCGGCGCCGGTCCCGTCCGTGATCGTGTCAGCGCCAGATGTACCAGCCACAGTCTCGGTGCCGTTTGCTGTGGTGGTCAGCGTAGCACCGGTGGTAACGAAGTCGCCGGTCCCCAGCGTGCCGGTGTAGCCGGTGATCTTCACGACGGTATCGGTGGCCGCAATGGTGCCAGCGGTCCCGTCATTGATCAGCAGGTAACTATCCGAATTGTACGTGAAGATACCAGCGGTGTTCGCGCCGATGGCGGCCCCGGCATTGGCGGTCGCCGCCGCGAGGTCGGCACCATTGGCCGTCACGACATTACCCGACACAGTCGCCGGAGCGGCCGTCACGATGATGTTGTCCGTGCCCAGAACCAGATCGGTAATGACGTCAATGGTGGTTGTTCCATTGGTTGTCACGCCAAAGTTGTCGGCGCCGTCGCCACCGGTCATGGTGTCCGCGCCAGCACCACCGTCAATGACGTCATCGCCAGCGCCGCCGCTAAGCACGTCGTCGCCGCCGTTGCCAAGCAGAACATCGTTGCCGGCGTTGCCGGTCAGGTTGTCCACCTGGGCCGAGCCGATAATCTGGTCAGCCTCGGAGCCACCGGTCAGAGCCATGCCGTTCGTAGTCGCTTGCGCGGCGGACAGCTTCACGGTGCCGGTCGAGCCTGCGGCGTTGAACGAGGAGTTCAGAGCGACGGCGGTGTTGCCGGTGTAGATGCCCACATCGCCGGCACCGGTGATCGTGCTGGAGGTGAACTCATTCATATTGCCGATGGTCACCAGCGCGAGATCATCGACGACGTTGAAGTTGATCGTCTCTACATCCGTGATGGTCAGGTCACCGGCCGTCGTGTTCGCCTCGCTGGTGGTCGTGTTACCATCGCTCACGGTGATGGACACGGTATCCTGCTGACCAACGGCACTAGCACCCTTCACACCGATCGTCGCGGCACCATTGAGGCCAAGCAGCGTAACGGCACCCGCCTGGGTCGCAGACAGATTGGTCGCAGCCGTCGTCCCCGCCCCGTCATTCAACTCGACAGCCGTGATACCGGAAATGTTGTCGAGGTCAACGGCGACACCATTGGCCAGACCAAGGGTCTCGAAGTTGGTGTACTTCCCACCAAGCGTCGACGTCGCCAGATCAGCGGAAGCCGTGACGGTCAGGGTGTCAGTACCATCACCGGCATTGACGGACCCAGTGGTGAGCACCTGACCCCCAGTGGAAATAAGGTCGCTGCCAGTGCCGCCGGTCACGGTTTGCGTGGCGGAACCGAGGGTCGCGGAGATACCGCCCTTCGTCAGCCCGGAGGCATCAACCGTCGCAAAATCGGTATCGAGAGTACCGAGAACAACCGCACCCGTAGCAGCGGTCGTTGCGGCGGCAGCGATGTTCGACGCCGAGCCGGAAACGGTCAGGGTCTGGGACGACGCATTGGTGCCGACCGTAACGCCGCCCGTGTTCAGAGCCGTGGTCGCGTTGATCGTCACCGCGGTCGGCGTAGCGGTCGTAGAAATACCGCCCAAAACGTTGGTCGCGCCGGTGGACGTGATGGCGAGAGAGGTCAGCCCCGTGCCGTTCACAGCCACGGCGCCTGCGGTCGTTCCGCTATCGACGGCCAGAACACCTTCAGTGGCACCCGCGACGTAGTTCGCCGTGACAGCGCCGTTGGTCGTGCTGCCATCGCCCTTCACGCCAACCGTCGTGCCGGCCGCCAGATTGTTGAAGGTAACGCCCTGGGTGGACCGATCGCTCCAAACCTGACTCTCACCCGTGACGGGGTTAAAGTCGTAGGTCGAGGCACCGTTTGTATTCAGGTCGCGAATAAAGAAGTTCTCGATGCTGGTATACGTCGCGCCGGGCAGCGAGCCCGTGCCATTGGCCCCCTCAACCGTAAGATTAAGCGCGTCCGTACCGGCGCCACCGTCGATCACATCCACACCCGTCAGCGTCGTCTGACCCACAGTGGCGGTTGTCGTGTTGATGTACCCGATGAAAGTGTCGTTGCCCGCTGTATTATCCGTGACATCCACGCCAGTGGTGAGCGTGAAGGTCTGACCGTCGGTGATCGTCACACCCGACCCCGGCCGAGACTCGTCGATGCCATGCGCCAGGAAGTGGAAGAGGGCGGACGGCATGGTGCCGGCGTCCACGGCGGCCTGCACATCCGGGTTGGCGGCCAGATAGCCGGCGGCATCGAACGTCGCGAACGCCGTCGACGGGGCGCGACCCTCGCCGGCGCCGTGCGTCACGAAGTGGAACCAAACGCTGGGCATGGTGCCGGCCGACACGGCGTTCACCACGTCGGGGTTCTGGGCCGCGTACTCCAGCGCATTGAAGATGCTGTTGGGGTTGCGCAGCTCGGTGGCGCCGTGGAGCTCGTAGTGCTGCTCGGCACTGGCGAACACCCCCTGCGACACCGCCGTCGCGACATCGGGGTAAGTGGCCAGATAGTAGCTGGCGTCAAACGTGAGACCGGCCATGTGGTAACCTCCAAAGGCAGCAAGGATGAGACGTCTCAACGAGACGAAGGCCCGATCAAGACCCCCGCCGTGGCTTTTCTCGCTTCTCTTGACCGTTTCGCGCGGCGGGGGCGAGGCCCCCGGGCCGCGAGACGGCCAGCGTCCGGCGCGGACGACACTGTCGATCACCAGACCGGGACGCTCGGGATGTACAGTGACTAACACACACCGGCCGGGTACTCAAAGGCTTTTTCGGGGGTCGCCGCGACCTTTTGATGACACACCGGGAGCGGCCGCCCCCGACCTGCGCCCTGGAACCGGGCGCGGAAGTGCCGTATCGTGTGCGGGTGTACGGTGCCCGATGCGCCGGGCCATGGCAAGGGCCTTTCTTCCGGCATGGTCTGGCGGTTGGGGAAGGGGTTACGGCCGGATCTTGACCCGGCGCGTGAGGACCGCGCGCCGCCGGAGCGCTCCGGCTCTTGCCGGCCCGTTTCGGGCGGGGGTAGTGTCGGCCCGGCGCGCGCCCCCGGCGCGCACCTGACCACGACACCCCCCTTTTCAGGACGGCGGAGACCAACGCAGGTGGCACGGATTCCCCACACCGGACGACCCGGGCAGACGCCCGCCCAGAAGAAGGTCGTCACCGAACTGCAGGAGGCCCTGAAGAAGGCCCGGGGCGGGTTCCTCGCCACGGTGGCCTTCAGCTTCTTCATCAACCTGCTGCTGTTCGTCGGGCCGCTGTACATGCTCCAGGTCTACGACCGGGTGCTGACCAGCCGCTCCACGGCCACCCTGGTCATACTGACCATCGCCGCCCTCGGCGCCCTGGTGGTGCTGGCGCTGATCGAGATGGTGCGCTCGCGCATCCTGGTGCGCACCGGCGTGCTGATCGACCAGGAGTTGAACGGACGGGTCTTCAAGTCGGTGTTCCAGCAGACGGTGCGGCGCCCCTCCAGCGGCTACGCGCAGGCGCTGCGCGACCTGGACACGCTGCGCGAGTTCCTCACCGGCTCCGGCCTGATCGCCTTCTGCGACGCGCCCTGGGCGCCGCTGTTCATCGCCGTCTGCTTCATCATGCACCCCATGCTGGGGCTGGTGGCGCTGGGGGGGGCGCTGGCCATCTTCGCGCTGGCCATCATCAACAACATCGGCACGCGCGCCCTGCTGAAGGACGCGGGCGCGGTCTCGGTCCATGCCGGCAACTACGTGAGCTCCAGCCTGCGCAACGCCGAGGTGCTGGAGGCCATGGGGATGATGGAGAACGTGCAGCGGCGCTGGGCCGAGCGGCACGCCGCCGTGCTCGGCCTGCAGGCCAAGGCCTCCGACCGGGCGGCGACCATCCTGGCCATCTCCAAGGCGTTCCGCATGGCGCTGCAGGTGGCCATCCTGGGGGTCGGCGCCTATCTGGCCATCCACGGCGAGATCTCGCCCGGCATGATGATCGCCGCCTCGATCGTCATGGGCCGCGCGCTGTCGCCGGTGGAGATGGCCGTGGGCCAGTGGAAGGGGTTCGTGGCCGCGCGCACCGCCCACGAGCGCCTCACCGACCTGCTGGCCAACGGCGAGCTGGACAAGGACACCATGGCCCTGCCGCGCCCCGAGGGGCGGGTGTCGCTGCAGCAGGTGGTCGTGGTGCCGCCGGGCAGCACCCAGCCGGCGCTGCGCGGCATCAGCCTGGATTTGGTCCCCGGCGAGGTGCTGGGGGTCATCGGCCCCAGCGCCGCCGGCAAGTCCACCCTGGCCCGGACCCTGATGGGCGTGTGGTGGCCGCACCAGGGCATCGTGCGCCTGGACGGCAACGACCTGCGCCAGTGGCGGGCGGAGGACATCGGCCCGCACCTGGGCTACCTGCCCCAGGACGTGGAGCTGTTCGACGGCACCGTGGCCGAGAACATCGCCCGCTTCGGCGACGTCGAGTCCGACAAGGTGATCACCGCCGCCCGCAAGGCCGGCGTGCACGAGATGATCCAGAAGCTGGTGGAGGGCTACGACACCCGCATCGGCGTCGGCGGCCAGGCGCTGTCCGGCGGCCAGCGCCAGCGCATCGCCCTGGCCCGGGCGCTGTACGACGACCCGGTGCTGGTGGTCATGGACGAGCCCAACGCCAGCCTGGACAACGACGGCGAGGCGGCCCTGATGACCGCCATCAAGGACATGAAGGCGGCCGGCCAGACGGTGGTGGTGATCACCCACAAGCCGAGCCTGCTGACCGTGGTGGACACGGTGCTGGTGCTGAAGGGCGGCCTGATCGAGATGAAGGGCCCGCGCGCCGAGGTGCTGTCCAAGTTCGCCCGGCCGCAGGCGGTGGCGGGGGGGGCGGGACCGGTCGGCCAGATCGCCGCCACGCCTCCCTGACGCCGCGCCCCTGGCGCCGCCCGCCGACACGGCCCCGCCGTCGTTCCGATCCGCTTTGTCTCGTCTTTGAGTCCTACCCCAGTCCGCTTGCGAGGGAAGTCCACCGATGACCGCCGAGTCCACCACCCTGCCGGCCAAGACACGCCCGGGCACCGTCCCGGTCCGCTGGACCGAGGGCATGCGGGCCGTGCCCGTGGCGTCCGGCGATTCCCGCAAGACCATCCTCGCCGGCTGGCTGGTGGTGCTGGCCGCCTTCGGGGGCCTGGGGGGCTGGGCGGCCACCGCGCCCCTGGCCGCCGCCGTGGTGGCGCCCGGGACCATCGTGGTGGAAAGCAACCGCAAGTCCGTGCAGCACCTGGAGGGCGGCATCGTCGAGGAGATCCTGGTGCGCGAGGGCGACACGGTGCGGCGGGGCGACGTCCTGGTCCGCCTGGAGCCCACCCAGGCCATGGCCAGCGCCGCCGTGGTGACCAACCAGTTCGAGACCCACCAGGCGCTGGAGGCGCGGCTGATCGCCGAGCGCGACGGCCGCGACACCATCGTCTTTCCCGAGGATCTGCGGGTCACCGCCTCCGTCAACGCCGAGGTCCGGGCGATCCTGGACGCCCAGCGCCAGCAGTTCGAGGAGCGCCGCAAGTCCGTCGAGGGGCAGATCTCCATCCTCGAAAAGCGCGTGGACCAGAACCGCGAGGAAATCGAGGGCCTGGAGGTGCAGCGGACCTCCAAGCGACGCCAGCTGGAGATTTTCAAGGACGAGCTGGTCGGCCTGCGGGAGCTGTTCGAGCAGGGGCACGCGCCCCGCACCCGCATCCTCGCCATGCAGCGGGAAATGGCCCGCCTGGAAGGCGAGATCGGCGCCGACACCGCCTCCATCGCCCGCGCCCAGCAGGCCATCGGCGAGGCCGAGTTGCAGATGATCCAGACCCACCAGCAGTTCCGCGAAGACGTGGTCGGCCAGTTGCGCGAGGTTCAGACCCAGCTCTCCGAACTGCGCGAGCGCAGCACCGTGGCCACCGACATCCTGTCGCGCACCGACATCCGCGCGCCGCGCGAGGGCATCGTCCAGAACCTGATGGTCCATACCATCGGCGGCGTGGTCCGGCCCGGAGAAACCCTGATGGAGATCGTGCCCGAGGAGGACCGGCTGATCATCGAGGCCCAGGTCTCCCCCCGGGACGTGGACAACGTCTCTCCGGGCATGGAGACGGAGGTGCGGTTCTCCGCCTTCACGTCGCGCAACCTGCCGATCATCGACGGCAGCCTGGTGCAGGTCTCCCCGGACCGAATCGTCGACGAACACAACCCCAACAACGTCTACTACGAGGCCCGGGTGGAGGTGTCCGACGAGGAACTGGCCAAGCTGGGAACGCTGAAGCTGCGCGCGGGCATGCCCGCCGAGGTGATGATCAAGACCGGGGAGCGCACCGTTCTCAACTACTTCCTCAAACCCCTGGAAGACGCCATGTTCCGCGGCATGACGGAGGAGTAGGCGGCCGCCCGCCGGCCCCGGGTTGGGACTCGACATCCCGCCATACAGAAACTATCATGCTCGATCTGGGAAGGGCCGGACATAGAGGTGCCGGAAGGGCGGTCGACGACCGTGGTCAGGTGGAGCAACGCGTGATGTATTCCCACCCGCAACAGGGTGCCGGCGCCGAAGCGCTGAAACTGCGCCAGGAAGCCGGACATTGGCTGAAAGCCGCACGGGAGGCTCAGGGCCTTTCCCAGCGTGAGCTCGCGCGGCGCATTCATCTGGACTATTACACGTTCATCTCCCAGGTTGAATCGGGACGCGGCCGCGTGCCGCCTGATCGCTATGCGGCGTGGGCCGAAGCCCTGAATATGGACGTTGTCGACTTCGTCAAGACGATGATGAGCTTTTACGACCCGGTGACCTACGGTCTGCTGTTCGAATCGAAGTCCGCCAAGGGTTGACCGGTTCGCGTCCCGAGTTGAACAGGCTCTCAGGTAAGCGGGATTTCGTCCATGCCGACGTCCGTTGTTTTCCTCGGCCGTGACCGACGCTTTCGGGAGTCGAGGCAACCGGCCGACTGGACCAATCAGGAACGGGCCGAACTCTATCGCATCACCGATCTGCTGCAACGCTCCGGGCTGTCCGTCGGAACCGATTCCGGTGTGTCCGACGAGGGCGACCCCTGGTTCGTTTTCTTCCAGCCGGACAGCGGCGACGTCATCGCCCATTTCGCGCGAATCGACGGGCTGTTCGTGGCGGCGGCCACGACGGCGGGAACGACCCTGTGGGGGCGCAACTTTCGCGAGTTGATCGACAAGATATCGGAACGCCAGCCCCTGGTTTTCCCCCGGTCGGACACGACCACCCCGGGGCAGGGCAAGACCGTGCGCACGCTGTTCCTTCACCCGGCCGTGGTGCTGACCGCCTTTGTCGCCACGGCCCTGCTCCACAGCCGCAAGGGTCTGGCGGACACCGCCGACCACGGAGCGGAGGGCGGCGCGAAGGACGGGACCGAGGCCCGGGGCGCCGCGGCGACGCGCCCGGGCGAACCAGGTCTTGCGACGGACGCGACCTCCGGCATGTCCGGAGGCTCAAGCGGCTTCCTGTTCCATGCCGCGAGCATGGCCTCCGCCATGGCGCTGGTGATCGCCGCCGCGCGGACTGATAACGCCCTGATGACCGAACTGGGTCTGACCGAGGCCGTGGCCCGGGACGCCGACAGCGGATCGGTCGACACGCGTCGGACGGTCGAGGATGCATCGTCCCACGCTCCCCGTGAGCAAGACGACACACAGTTGCGGAATGACCAAGACGGACGCACCACGGTGACCATGGCGTCCGGCACGGACGACGGGCCCGGCGCCCCGGGGGCTCCATCCCTGGCCGGCGTCATGGGGCAGACGCCCGCCCTCCCGTCACTGGACCAGGGCGGTCAGGCCATTTCCCCGGGAGAGGCCGGAGGCGCGTTCCTGGTCGCCGCCAAGGCGGGAAGTCCGGCCAACGCGCTTGAGGCGCTCCATGACCATCAGGCGATCATGGCGTTTGCCGGGCTGATCGAGGAACACGGCCGCGCCCAGGGCGCCGAGGCGCCGACGTCGTCCACCACGAAAACCGTGGCTCGTCCCTCGGACCCGTCGCCGTCGAAAACACAGACGACGGCGACGCGCGCCACGGTCGAGGATGACGCCGAAGAAGACGACGTGGACACTGCGTCCACGGTATCCACGACGGACCAGGATCTCTCCTCCTGGGAGACTCAGCAAACGGAGATCAAGGACGAATCGGTCCTGAAGGTGTCCCTTTCGGGAGGTACGCTCGACTTCAAGGACGCGGATCTCATCACCAAGTCCCTCACCGACGACGACGGCGAGGAGCCGTCCGCCCTGGTGACGGAGGAGATCGACGCGACGCCGGACACCGCCGGCGACCAGCCCCAGACGCAGGAAGCCGACGTCGAGACCAACGAGGGCAGTCTGTCCCCGATCATGGTCAGGATTACCGGGGACAGTGTCGACCTCTCCGACGACGTCACGGAAGCCATCTACTTCAATGGCGGAAACGTCGCTTTCCTCGGCTATCAGGTCGGGGTCGATTCCATCCTGGTCGGCGAGACCTTCGGGACCTCGGCGGCGGAAATGGTTCAGGCGGTCGACGGCAGCATCATCTTGCGCTTCGATGCGGACAACTCGATCACACTGATCGGCGTCACCATGTCCGATCTCGCCGCCGTCGGGTAAGACCCGCGACCGCGTCAGGCGGCCCGCGCGTCGTCTCCCGCAAGACTCAGGGCGCCTTCGACACAAACGACGAAGCGCGGAGTGCGTCCGTTGTTTGTGTCAGTGCCCAACGACCGCCGCGCGGTCGTTGGGACCGGACCCCTCCAGGTCGCGCTCCCCCTCCGGTCTGCTCCAGGCGGCCGGCGCCGAGGTCTGTGGTGTCCCCCTCACGGCCCGGGACCCGTCCGACATGGGACGTCGCGTCCTTGGCCGGTTGGTCGAGGAGGACCGACGGCAACGCCCCCTCCACGCGGCCACGGCCACGGACCCGACGCCGACCCGACGGGATCAAACCGGCCCCGCGAGACACCCCGCACCATTCCATGATCCAGACCGTCCGCCGAGGCGTTCGCCCCGGCCGGCTACGGTCTTTCGCCATTGCCAAGCGGCCGGGTAACCGTGGTAGCTTGCGCGACTTCCCTCCGACTCCCTTCGACCAAGGACGTCCTGGCATGACCGAGAAAATCCCCTCCAACCCCGAACTGGCCAACAGTCTGTATGAGGAAATCTTCATGCCGGCGCTGGCACAGGCCATCAAGACATCTCTGGAAGACAAGGGCGCGCGGATTATTGACGTCATCAATGCCATGGCCAACGCCTATGCTATGTGTTTGTCCCAAAGCATTGGCGCGGAACATGCGGCGGGCCTGATGCGCCAGCACGCCGATGAGTTGGAAAAGTCCGTCAGGCCCGTGTCCTGAGGCGTCGCCGGAACGGACGATGCCGCCGTATTCCATAGGTCCGACGCGATCGAGCCCTGGCTTCAGCGTCCCGCCTTCAGCAGGGTGTGCGGCGGTCCGGGACCGCCGTCGCGACGCCGCCGATGGCGTCACCGCGCGATGACGAGGGTCGCCCCGCCCCGTGGGTCCGGTTTGATGACCAGACCGCGACCGAATGGGGATGCGGTGAAGGCGGCCGGACCTCGCGGGACCATCGAGCCTTGGACGGCGATCGTGTCGGCCTCGGCCGCCCCGTCGCCCTTGTGGGACGCATGCCCTGGCCAGGGCCGGCGCTGCCTCCCCGCCCCGGGTTCATGGCGTCCCACGCCCGACCCGTCCTGTCGGACGCCCCGGGGTCGCCCCCGGACCACCGCGAGGCCGGGCGCGCCGGTCCGTGAACGCCGGGCCATGGGCGGGTCGTGTGCGGGCCACCCGGACGGGAACCGTGGAGGGACCACGCGAGTCCGGACTCACCGCATCCGCTTCAAGCCCTTGCTTTTGGGGGGCATGTATCCGACACGAGGGTCTCCCGTTTCGGAACGCGCTCCAGCCATGGGATCAGGACTCCGATGAACGGTTCATCCCCCCTCCCCCGCCCCGCGCGGGCCGCGAGGATCGATCTGGCCTACGTGCTCATCAAGCGCGACATCCTCGGACGCTACCGGGGCTCGGCCATGGGCCTGCTGTGGTCGTTCCTGGTGCCGTTGATGATGCTGGGCATCTACACCTTCGTCTTCGGCGAGATCTTTCAGGCGCGATGGAGCGGGCGCGGCGCGGAAGACGGCGCCACCAGCACCCTCGATTTCGCCCTCCTGCTGTTCATCGGGCTGATGAACCACTCCCTGCTCGCGGAAAGCCTCACGCGGTCCGCCGGCATCATTCTCAGCCATGTGAACTATGTGAAACGGGTGGTCTTTCCCCTTGATCTCCTGCCGGTGATGATCGTGATGTCGGCCCTGTTCCACTTCGTGATCAGCCTGGGCGTCTTCATCACCTTCTACGTCGTCGTCAAGCAGACCATTCATCCGACCATCCTGTGGCTGCCCCTGATCCTGGCTCCGTTCACCATCCTGACGGTGGGGCTGAGCTGGTTCGTCGCCGCCGCCGGCGTCTACTACCGCGACGTGATCCAGATCATGAACCTCGGCGTCACCGTCCTGCTGTTCCTCTCTCCGGTCTTGTATCCGGCTTCCATGTTGCCGGAGAACCTGCGGCCCCTGTTCACCCTGAACCCGCTGACCTTCGTGATCGAGGAATCGCGCGCCGTGATCTTCCATGGCCTGGGTCCCGACTGGTGGGGACTGCTCGTCTACACCGGCGTCGCCCTGGTGGTGGCCGTCCTGGGGCACCGGGCCTTCATGGCGATGCGCAAGGGGTTCGCCGATGTGCTCTGATCTCCAGCCCGAGGGCGCGTCGATGGACGAGCCGGCCATCTCTGTCCAGGGCCTGAGCAAGGTGTTCCGTCTCTACGACCGGCCGCGCCAGCGCATCCAGCAACTGCTGTTCGGCGGCCGGACCCGCAAGTACTACCGGGAATTCCATGCCCTGAGCGATATCTCCCTCACCGTCGCCAAGGGACAGGCGGTCGGGATCATCGGCGAGAACGGCTCGGGCAAGTCCACCCTGCTCCAGCTCATCTGCGGCACCCTGCACCCCACGGCGGGCACCATCCACCTCTCCGGACGGGTGGCGGCCCTGCTGGAGCTGGGCGCCGGGTTCAATCCGGACTTCTCGGGGCGCGAAAACGTGTCCATGAACGCCAGTCTGCTCGGCCTGAGCCCCGCCGAGATCGAGGCGCGCATGGACGACATCCTGGCCTTCGCCGACATCGGCGACTTCATCGACAACCCGGTGAAGACCTATTCCAGCGGCATGTTCGTGCGCCTGGCCTTCGCGGTGATCGCCCATGTGGACGCGGACATCCTGGTGATCGACGAGGCGCTGGCCGTCGGCGACGCCGCCTTCGGCCAGAAGTGCATGCGCTTCCTGCGCCGGTTTCAGAAGACCGGGACGGTTCTGTTCGTCAGTCACGACACGGCGGCCGTCACCGCCCTGTGCGACCGCGCCATCTGGCTGAATCACGGCACGGTCGTCGCCGAGGGAGACGCCAAGACCGTCTGCGAGCGCTACTACGGCCACCTCTTCGGCGCCGTGGGCGCGAATGGCCGTGCCCCCGAGGACAGCGAGGCCAATGGGGCGGCGCCCGACGCGGTCCCCGCCCCGGCCCCGGCCCCGGCCACGGACACGCCCGACGCCACCGGGGGCTCTCCGCCGCGCGGTCCGGTCCCGGCCGAGGACTGGGTGGATGGCCGGCGCGCCTGGATCAACGAGTCCACCTTGCGCAACGACCTGGAGGTGTTCGCCTTCGACCCGACGGGCGGCGACTTCGGCGCCGGCGGCGCCCGTATCGAGGACGTGCGCCTGACCGACGAGGCGGGCACGCCCTATTCGTGGATCGTCGGCGGCGAACCGGTGCGCCTGCGGGCGCGGATCGCCGTGCTGGAGCCCCTGGACGCGCCGATCGTCGGGTTCTTCGTCAAGGATCGCCTGGGCCAGACCCTGTTCGGCGACAACACGTTCCTGAACAACAAGCGGCTCGCCTGCCCCGCGTCACCCGGTCAGGTCCTGGAGGCCAGCTTCCGCTTCCCCATGCCCTACCTGCCGCCGGGAACCTACACGGTGGCGGTGGCGGTAGCCAACGGCACCCAGACCGAGCACGTCCAGCATCACTGGCTGCATGACGCGCTGATGTTCAAGTCCCATGCCACCCATTCCTCGGCGGGCCTGGTCGGCATTCCCATGTTCGAGGTGACACTGGAGTGCCACGCCACAACGGCCACGGGGTCGGCCGCCGCGCTGGCCCCGGGATCGGCCCCGTGACCGGATCGGCCACCCGGGCGCGGCATCGACCTTGCCCGGGCGGCGTGTCTCTCGGTAAAAGACCGGACTCATCCCGTCCGAGCCCGGATCGAACCGCGGATCGGGAGCCCCGGAACCGGCCGACCCCGGGTGTGCCGGACACGCGCCAGACCGCGCCCCCCGATGTCCCCACCGCGCGAGCACATCCATGACCGCTTCCTCCCCGCGTCCGACAGCCCCCGCCCTCGCCACGCCCGTCTGGCGGACGGCGGTCATGGAGACCATGACACCCCGCCGCCTGGTGCCGCCGGAGTCCTGGGTCGGCCACATCCCCTTCGCCTTCTGGATCGTGGGAGCCCATCGTCCCCGGCGGATCGTGGAACTGGGCGTGCACACCGGGAACTCCTATTGCGCCTTCAATCAGGCGGTGGCGCACCTGGGCCTGGAGACGACGTGCCTGGGCATCGACCACTGGCTGGGCGACCCCCAGGCCGGATTCTATGGCGAGGACGTCCTGGCCGCGTTGCGCGCCCATCACGATCCCCTTTACGGCGGGGTCTCGACCCTGCTGCGCATGAGCTTCGCCGATGGCCGCGCCCATGCGGCCGATGGATCGGTGGACCTGCTGCATATCGACGGCCTGCACACCTACGAGGCCGTGCGCGAGGACTTCGAGACCTGGCGCGACAAGATGAGCGATCGCGGGATCGTGCTGTTTCACGACACCACGGTGCGGACCGGTGACTTCGGGGTCTGGAAGTTCTGGGAGGAGATCGCCGCCCGCTATCCGACCTTCGCGTTCGACCACAGCAACGGCCTGGGCGTGGCCTATGTGGGGACCCGGCCGATCCCCGACCCGGACCTGGAGGCGCTCTTCGCCGCCGGAGACGGCGGGGACCGCGACGCCATCCGGCGCTATTTCGCGTCCCTGGGCGACGGGTGCCTGACCCGCTTTCACCTGATCGAGACCCGGCGGGACTGGGCCGAGGCCCGGCGGGAGTGGGCCGCCATGCGGGACGACGTCGGCGCCATCGAGGCCGATCGACGCGCCCTCAGGCAAGAGCGCGACGTGCTGCGCGCGCGGGCATCCCTGGCCGACCAGTGGGAGGATCTGTCCCTTCATTGCCGGGACGGCCTGGGGGTCGACCTGGACGACCTCGCCAACGTATTGCGTCGGCTGTACAACGCCGACAACCCGGAGGCCCTGCGGGACCGGGACATCCTGCGCCGCCTGTTCATCCGCCTGAGCCAGAACCCGACCAGCGGCTACATGCTCGTTGACCGGACACGGTTCATCAACGCGGTGAACCGGCGGGTGCTGTCCAGGTTCCGTCCCGCCCCGCCGCCATCGCCGCCGGACGAGCCCGTGGTCCGCCCTCTCGATCCCCTGCGCGAGAGCGGCCTGTTCGACGAGACGGTCTACGCCCTGACACCCGACGCCCTGGCGCGGGGACAGGATCCCCTGGAACACTACCTGGAGGTGGGCGAGGCGCTGGGCGTGGCGCCGTCCGACCGGTTCGAGCCCGACTACTATGCCCGCCGCTATCCCGATGTCCGGGGATCGGGCCTGGGCCTGCTGCGCCACTACGCGCTGTTCGGCCGCCACGAGGGCCGGGACGGTCTGTCGCCCGCCACACGGATGGATCTACCCGACCTGGACGAGACCGATCGGGACCGGGTGATCGTGATCCTGCACGAAGCCTCCCGCACCGGGGCCCCGATCCTGGGCTGGGATCTGGTCCAGCGCCTGCGCGAGCACCACGACGTCGTGGTGTTCCTGAAGAAGGGCGGCCCCTTGCGCGCCGCCTTCGACGCCGTCGGCGTGCCCGTGGTCGAGATGCCCGCCGACGCCGTTCTGTTCCGCCGCGACATGGAGGCCGTCGCCGAACGGCTGGTGGCGGCCGTGCGCCCGGCCTACGTCATCGCCAACAGCGCCGAGACCCGCGACCTCATGGGCCCGCTGTCCCGGGCCGGCGTCGCCGTCCTGGCCCTGATTCACGAGTTCTCGGCCAGCGTCCGCCCCCCGAACCACGTTCACGATCTTCTGGTCTGGACCCACCGCCTGGTGTTTCCGGCGCGCCTGGTCTCGGACTCGTTTGTCGCCGAATATCCGTATCTGCGTCAGCGCCGCCGCGACATCCTGCCCCAGGGGCTTCCGGTCCCGCCGCGCCGCCCCGCATGGGACGACGGCCCCGACGACACCGTTCTCGCCCGGCTGCGGCCCCCCGGCCACGAGGACGACTTCCTGGTGGTCGGCATGGGCCGGGTGCAGTTCCGCAAGGGCGTGGATCTGTTCCTGTCCATGGCCGCCCGTATCCTGCGCGACCGGCCGGAGGCGCGCATCCGCTTCGCCTGGGTCGGCGACGGCTACTCGCCCGACGACTGGACCGAGTTCCCCACCTACCTGACCGACCAGATCACCCGCGTCGGGCTCGGCGATCACCTGGTGCTGGCCGGCGAGGTCGACGATCTTTCCCGGGTCCACGCCACGGCCGACGTGATGGTCATGACCTCGCGGCTGGATCCCATGCCCAACACCTGCATCGAGGCCCTGAGCCTGGGCCTGCCCGTGGTCTGCTTCGACCAGGCCAGCGGCATCGCCGAGGTCCTGTCCGGACACCCGGACACCCGCGATCTGGTGGTGCCCTACCTGGACACCGCCGCGATGGCCGAAACCGTCCTGGCGCTTCGGGACGACCCCGCCCGCCGCGCGCGCCTGTCGGCGGCCGCGCGAACCCTGGCGGCCGAACGCTTCGACATGGACCGCTATGTCGACACCCTGGACGGCCTGGGCCTGGCGGCCCGGGACGAGGTGGCGGCCATGGCCCGGGACCAGGACCTCATCGCCGCTTCGGGCGTCTTTGACGCCGCCTTCTTCCAGCCGGCGAGCGAGACCCTGGACGAGACGGAGACTGGCGACCGAGGCAAAGACGAAGACGGGACCGCCCTCTCGGCCTATCTCTTGCGCAACCGCCTCGCCGGACCGGGGTCCGGCAATGACGCGCGCGTCGGCCTGCGCCGCCCGTTCCCCGGGTTCAATCCCCTGGCCTATGCCGAGGCCGTCTCCGGCCTGGACGGCGCGCGCGATCCGCTGGCCCACTGGCTGGAGGCGGGGCGCCCGCCCGGACCCTGGCTGTATCCGGTGCTGAACCTGGAGCACGCCGACGCCACCGTCCCCCCGGACGCCAGGGTGTTGCTGCATGCCCATTTCCACTACGTGGACCTGGTCCAGGACTTCCTCGACCGGCTGGCGGGCGACGGCCTGGCCTGCGACCTGATCCTGACCACCACGGACGAGGACCGGGCCATCGCCCTGCGCCGCTTGCTGGCGCCCCGGGGCAACGCCCGGGACGGCGTTCGCGTGGTCCCCAACCGGGGGCGCGACATCGGCGCGTTGCTCACCGGCCTGTCGGACATGGCCGCCAGCGACTATCACGTCATCGGCCACGTGCACGGCAAGAAGAGCACCCACGTCGGGCAGGGCGGCGACACCTGGCGCCATTTCCTGTGGGAACATCTGGTCGGTGGGCAACGCCCGGCCGCCAGCGCGGCCGTATCCGCGCTGCTGGCCGACCCCACCCTGGGCCTGCTGTTCCCGGATGATCCCAACCTGTGCGGCTGGGACCTGAACCACGACATCGCCCGGAACGTGGCGCGACGCATGGGCCGGGACGCCCCGCTGCCCCGGTTCCCGGACTGGCCCAACGGCACCATGTTCTGGGCGCGCCGCGAGGCGCTGGCGCCCCTGTTCGCCCTGGGGTTCGACTGGGAGGACTACCCCGAGGAACCGGCCCCCGTGGACGGCACCCTCTTGCATGCGCTGGAACGCCTGATTCCCGTCGCGGCCGAGCAGGCGGGCCTGTCCTTCGCCACCACGCACCTGCCTGGCGTGACCCGCTGACCCCCCGGACGCAGAGCCCTCATGACCCAGCATCTCATTCTCGGCGGAAGCGGCTTCATCGGACGCCACGTGGCCCTGGGCCTGGCCCGCCGGGGCGCGCGCGTGACCATCGCCGACCTGGCGCCGCCCCCCGCCGCGCTGGCGGACCTGTCCGTGGGCTACGCGGCGGTGACCCCGGGACGGATCGACTGGGAGGCGCTAATCGCCGATCACACGGTGATCCATCACTATGCATGGTCGACCATTCCACAAACGGCCAACGACAATCCCCTCGGCGACCTGGACGACAACGTCCGGGCCACCCTGGGCCTGCTGGAGGCGCTGCGCCATCGGGCGGGCTCCCGGCTCATCTTTTCCAGTTCCGGCGGCACCGTCTACGGGCGCCTGAGGCAGGTTCCGGCGCCGGAAGACCACCCCCTGGCGCCGATCACCGCCTATGGCGTCTCCAAGGCCGCCGTGGAGCTGTATCTGGGTTTCTACCGGGCCCATCACGGCCTGGACTGCCGGGTCGCCCGCATCTCCAACCCCTTCGGCGCCGGCCAGGATGCGCGCCGCAAGCAGCAGGGCGCCGTCAGCGCCTTCCTGTTCAAGGCCCTGGACGGCGAGGAAATCACCATCTGGGGCGACGGCAGCGTGGTTCGCGACTACATCCACGTGGCCGACCTGACCCGCGGCCTGATCGCCCTGGCCGAGGCCCCCCCCACCGGGCAGACGGATCTGCCCGTCCACAACCTGGGCAGCGGCGCCGGCGTATCGCTGAACGAGATCCTGGACACGCTGCGCGACCGCCTGGGCCTCGCCCCCAGGGTCCGCACCCTGCCCGGCCGTCCCTTCGACGTGCCCGCCAGCGTCCTCGACATCCGCACGGCCCGCGAGGTCCTGGGATGGGCGCCCCGCCTCGGGTTCGCCGACGGCTGCGCCCGGATGCTGGACGACCTGCGCGCCGGCCGCGACACCTTCTCGACCCTCTTCCCCGATTGACCCGTCGGAACCGGCGTGGAACGGTCCGCCCCCGGCGGCGTCCGCGCTCCCCCGGCATCGGAGCCCTGGACACAAACGCATGCGGAACAGCCCTCTCGTCTCGGTCATCATGCCGGTCTACAACCATGAACGGTATGTGGTCGAGGCCATCGAGTCCGTCTTCGCCCAGACGCACTGGCCGATCGAGTTCGTGATCATCGACGACGGCTCGACCGACCGGAGCGCGCGAACGGTTCGCGAGCACCTGGCCGCCACGCCACCACCCGAGGGCGTCACCGTCCAGTTCGAGTCCCGTCCGAACAAGGGCGCCCACGCCACCCTCAACGAGGGACTGGCGCGGGCCACCGGCGCCTACATGGCGATCCTCAATTCCGACGACGCGTACCACCCCGACCGGCTGGCGCGCTGCCTGGCGGCGGCCGGCGAGCATGACGCCCGGCTGGTCTTCTCGCATGTGGAGCCGGTGGACGGCGACGGCCGTCCCCTGGATGTGGGGCATCCGTGGCGGCACTGGTATGGCGACGTCATCCTCAAGGAGCTGGACCTGGCGCCGTCCCTGTCGTCCCTGCTGCTCCACTACAACATCGGGGTGTCCACCGGAAACTTCGTGTTCCATCGGAGCCTGCTGGAGGAGGTCGGTCCCTTCGACGACTTCCGCTACGCCCACGATGTCGATTTCCTGTTGCGCGCGAGCCTGATCGAGGAACCGGTCCTGTTGCGCGAGCGGCTGTATCTCTACCGCTTCCACGGGGACAACACGATCTCCGAGAACGACCAGAAGATCGGCGAGGAATACGAGGAAATCGTCTACCGGTACCTGAGCAAGACCCTGAGCGCCCCCCCGCGCAACGTCTTCGCGCCCAGTCTCGACCGCTGGACCTTCAGCCTGTCGTCGACACCCTGGCTGCCCCATCTGGCCCGCGCCGTGGATCGGCTGGTGGCCAGCGAGCCCGGCCAGCCCGCGCCGGTCTCGCGCCCACGGACGCCGCGACCGGTGCCGACCCTGCCGCCCGCCGACGGGCGGCACGTCACCCTGGTCAGCCATGAACTCAGCTACTCCGGCGCGCCGGTGCTGCTGCGCGACGTGGCCCTGGCCATGCGGCGGGACGGCGTGACCAGTAATGTCATCAGCCTGCGGACCGGCCCCCTGGCCAAGGAGTTCACCGACATCGGATGCGCGGTGATGAGCGAGGGCGGGCTGTCGATCTTCATGGGCCGGAGCGGACGCTTCCTCGCGCATCTCAGCCACGACGGCCGGATTCCGTCCATCGCCCGCCGGATCCTGCGCCTGGGCGCGCGCATCGGCCTGGTCGCCGAAAACCGGCTGCGCCGCCTGCGCCTGCGCGCCTACGCGCGGACCGTTCGCGGGCCCATCCTGATCAATTCCTTCGCCTCCTGGTCGGTCGCGGCGGACCTCCTGGACCGCTGCCGGGACGTGCCCGCGTACTGGTACATCCACGAGACCTACGATCCGCGCATCCTGATGCGCTCCCCCAAGTACTATCAGCGGTTCCAGTCCCTGGTGACCACCGGCGCGGTGACCTTGCTGTTCGGGTCGGACGCCACCCGCGCGGTCTGGGCCGACGCCGGCTTCGACGGCATCGTGCGGTACTGGAGCGGGATGCCCCGGCCGCAGGCCCCGGCGGTCCCCGCGACGGCCGACAAGCCCCGCCGGGTCATCCTCTCGGTTCAGGCCACGGGCACCCGCAAGGGCACCTGGACCCTGTTGGAGGCCTTCGCCCTGGGACGCCGGGACGGCTGGATCCCCGCCGACGTGGAGTTGCGCATCGTCGGCTGCCATCCGCCGTCCTGGAACGCCTTTTCCCGGGACCTGCTGCGCCGGGTCAGCGAGGACGACCTGAGGGGCGCGGTGCGACTGGTGGGCACGGTGGAACCGGACAAGCTGGACGTCCATTACCGGGACGCCGAGATCTATGCGCAGACGTCGATCATGGAATGCCTGCCGCTGGCGCTGCTCGGCGCCATGGCCTGCGGCCTGCCGATCGTCGCCACCGACGCCGACGGATGCCGGGAAGCGGTGATCGACGGCCAGACCGGCCGGCTGGTTCCGCCCCGGCAGGTGCCCCGGCTGGCCCGCGCCCTCGCCGACCTGCTGGAGGACCGGGACACGGCGACCGCCCTGGGCCAGCGCGCGCGCGCCGCGTTCTCCGAACGGTTCGCGCTGGAGGCCACGGTGTCGCCGCTCCTGGACACCCTGTTTTCCAAGCCCTGAGGGCGCCGGGGTTCCTGGGGCTTCGTCGCCCGCCAGGACCGGAGGACGCGGGATTCATCCTCCGGCCGGCGGCAACCCGAGGGATCGGCGGCCCCGATCCGTCGCAAGGACCGTCGGCGCTATGCCATGGTGGGCATGGCAAACTCCGCGCCGGCGCGAATGCCGGTCGGCCAGCGGGTGGTGATGGTCTTCAGGCGGGTGTAGAAGCGCACGCCCTCGGGACCATGCATATGGTGGTCGCCGAACAGCGAGTCCTTCCAGCCGCCGAACGAGTGGAATGCCATGGGCACCGGAATGGGCACGTTGATCCCGACCATGCCGGCCTGGATGCGGTGCGCGAAGTCGCGCGCGGCGTCGCCGTCGCGGGTGAAGATGGCGGTCCCATTGCCGTACGGATGCGCGTTGATCCAGTCGACGGCCTCGGCGTAGGTGTTGGCCCGCGCCACGGACAGCACCGGACCGAAGATCTCCTCCTGGTAGATCGTCATGTCGGTGGTGACGTTGTCGAACAGGGTGGGCCCCAGGAAGTAGCCGTTCTCGTACCCCTGAAGACGCAGGCCCCGGCCGTCCACCACCAGCGTCGCGCCGTCGGCCACGCCCCGGTCGATGTAGCCATGCACCTTGTCGCGGTGCGGCGCGGTCACGAGCGGCCCCATCTCCGACTCCGGATCGGTGCCGGGACCGACCTTGAGGGCCCGAATCTTGGGCGTCAGCCTGGAGATCAGGGCGTCGGCGGTGTCCTGGCCCACCGGCACGGCCACCGAGACGGCCATGCAGCGCTCGCCGGCCGACCCGTAGGCGGCGCCCATCAGCGCGTCCACGGCCTGGTCCAGGTCGGCATCCGGCAGGATGATCATGTGGTTCTTGGCCCCGCCCAGGGCCTGGCACCGCTTTCCGTTGGCGGTGGCGGTCTGATAGATGTACCGGGCGATGGGTGTCGAGCCGACGAAGCTGACGGCCTGGACGGCGGGAGCATCGAGGAGGGCGTCGACGGCGTCCTTATCGCCCTGCACGACGTTGAAAACGCCGTCCGGCAGGCCCGCTTCCTTGAGCCATGCCGCGAGCAGCAGGGCGGCGGAGGGATCGCGCTCCGAGGGCTTGAGGATGAAGGTGTTGCCGCAGGCGAGCGCCACCGGGAACATCCACATCGGCACCATGGCCGGGAAGTTGAACGGCGTGATGCCCGCCACCACGCCCAGCGGCTGGCGCACGGCGTGGCTGTCCACGCCGGTGCCCACGGTCTCGGTGAACTCGCTTTTCAAGATGTGGGGCGCGCCGGTGGCGAACTCCACCACCTCCATGCCCCGCTGGACCTCGCCCTTGGCGTCGGAGAGCACCTTGCCGTGTTCGGCGGTGATGACGGCGGCCAGATCGTCGATCCGCTCTTCCAGAAGGCGCAGGAAGCCGTTGAGGATCCGGGCGCGGCGCAGCGGCGTGGTCTCGGCCCAGCCGGGGGCGGCCGCCTGGGCCGCATCGACGGCGGCGCGCACATCCGCCGCGTTGGCCAGGGCCACGGCGCCGGTCTGCTCGCCGGTCGCCGGATTGAACACGGAGGCGGTGCGGGTCCCGGTGCCGGGAACGAGACGGCCGTTGATGAAGTGCTGGATGGCGTGGACCATGGGGCTTCCCTTCGGATGAACGGATCAGGGTCCCACTGTCTCCTATGAAGTTCCGCACAGAAACGATAGTGTTCGAGGAACCATTGTGCGGAAAATGCTGCGCGGAACCTGTCGTGCGGACTCGGTCGTCATGAACTGGGATCATCTGCGGGTTTTTCTCGCCGTCGCCCGGCGGGGCCAGATTCTGGCGGCCGCGCAGGCGCTCGGCCTCAACCACGCCACCGTGGCGCGCCGGCTCGACGCGCTGGAGGCGGCGATGGGCGTCCCCCTGTTCGAGCGGCGGCCATCCGGATCCATCCCGACGGAGGCGGGCGAGCGGCTGGTCGAGGTCGCCGAGCGGATCGAGACCGAGATCCTGGAAATCACCGAGGACACCCGCGCCCGGGGCGCCCGGCTGGCGGGCACCGTGCGGATCGGCGCGCCGGACGGACTGGGCACCTACTTCCTCGCCGCCGAACTGGGCCGCCTGCAACAGGACCATCCGGATCTGGTGATCGAACTGGTGCCCCTGCCGCGCGTGTTCTCCCTCTCCAGACGGGAGGCCGACCTGGCCGTCTGCCTGGATCCGCCCAAGGAGGGAAAGCTCCTGGTCTCGCGCCTGACCGACTACACGCTGGGCGTCTATGCCGCCGGCGCCTACCTGGCGGCCTGGGGCACGCCGGCACGAGACGAGGATCTCGCCACCCATGTGCTGGTGACGGGCGTTGACGACTATGCCTACACGTCCTCGCTGGACTACGCGCGGGCGCTCGCCCGGTGGACCCGCCGGCACTTCCGCTGCGCCAGCGTCGCCGGCCAGATCGAGGCCGTCCAGGCGGGGGTGGGGATCGGCATCCTGCATGACTTCGTGGCGCGCGGGATCCCGGGCCTGGTGCGCATCCTGCCGGCCGTGACCTTCCGTCGCGCGTACCACCTGCTCAGCCATCGCGACACCCACGCGCTGGCGCGGGTGGCTTTCTGCCGGACCTACCTCGCCCGGCGCTTCCGGGAGGAACGGCGCCTGTTCATCGACGAGACCCCGGCGCCGTCGGCGGAGGGGGCGCCGTGACGCCCCCGGACAGCGGCAAAAAAAGGGGCGGCAAAAAAAGGGCCCGCCTTTCCGGAGGGGGAGGAAAGGCGGGCCAGGGCCTGAGCCACCCCGGCCGGAGGTCGACGGCGGGGTGGTTCGGGGGCAAACAGCGTCAAGGACGGGAACGAACCCTCAGTTCCCCTGGATGGCCTGCTGCATGACCGCCTGGGCTTCCGTCACCCAGGCCTCGCCACCGATGTCGTCATAGAACTGCGGCCAGATGGCCTGGGCGGCCGCCTGCCACTTCTCCTCGTCCTTCGGCGGACCGGAGAGCACCATGCCCAGTTCGACCAGCTTGGTCTTGGCTTCCTCGGTCAGGTCGCCGGAGACGATCCGCTGATAGTCGGCGGCCTCCTCGCCGGCGCGATTCAGGGCTTCCTGAATGTCCGGCGGCAATTCCTGATAGAACTGTTCGCTGATGATCAACGGACCCGACCAGATCATGTAGTGGATCTCGGTGATGTACTTCTGCACCTCGTAGAACTTCGAGGAAATGGAGGTCGTGTACGGATTCTCCTGGCCGTCGATCACCCCCTGCTGGAGCGCCGGGAACACCTCGGCCCAGGCCATGGGAATGGGATTCAGGCCCCACGCCTTGAAGGTCTCGATGGCGATGTTGTTCTTGGACACGCGGATCTTCAGCCCGTCCAGGTCTTCCATGGTCTCGACCGGGCGCTGGGAGTTGGTCAGGACGCGAAACCCTTTCTCGAAGTAGCCGAGCACCCGGACGCCGGCCTCTTCCGTCAGCCGCCCGTTCAGGGGCTCCTTCAGGGCGTCCATGGCCGCCCAGACTTCCTCGTTGCTGGTGAAGGCATAGGGCAGCATCATCACGCCGACCGACGGCGCCAGCGGCACCAGGTTGCCCGTGTACAGGATCTCCGCCTCGATCGCGCCCATGCGCAGGGCCTGGGCGACTTCCTGCTCGGTCCCCAGCTGGTTGGCCGGGAAGATCTGAACATCGACGCGCCCGTCCGTGTACTTTTCCGCCAGCTCCTCGAACTTCTGGGCGCCGAAGTGGGTGGGATTGTTCTCGTTGTCGCCGTGAGACAGGCGGATGGTGTAGTCCGCCGCCCAGGACGCCGCCGGCGCCATCACCAACATGCCCAGGGCCACGCTGGCCAAAAGGGTTTTCTTTAGCATCGAACTCTCCCGTCGTTCGTTCCGTCTCGCGGAATGGGATAGGGACGGACCCTACCCCACGAATCCCAGCCACCGGGGTAATGTCATGGTGAGCTGAGGAATAAAGGCAACCATAAGAAGCACGGTCGTCTCGGCGAAGATGAAAGGTAAAGACGCCTTGCTGACCTCTTCCACCGAGGAGTTTCCTATCTCGCTGGCAACGAAAAGGTTAACGCCCAGAGGCGGCGTCGAGTAACCGATCTCGCAGGCGATGACGAACATGATGCCGAACTGAATGGGATCGAGGCCGCAACTGATCGCCACCGGCAACAGCAGCGGCGTGAGAATGATGATCTGGGTCAGGGTTTCCATCCACATACCGATGAAGATCAGCATCAGGACGATGACCAGGATCAGCATCGTGGGGTCGCCCACCGCGCCGATGAGGAACGCGGAGACCTGCTGCGGAATCTGATAGATGGACAACAGCCGGCCGATGATCCGGCCGGTGACCAGCACCAGCATCACCGTGCCGGTGATGCGCACCGCGTAGACCACGGCGTCGACGAAGGTCGGCAGGCGGATGGCCTTGTAAATGAAGATACCCACGAAAAGCGCATAGAACACCGCCACCACCGAAGCCTCGGTGACGGTAAAGACCCCCATGTAGATCCCGCCCAGGATGATGACCGGCGCCGCCAGCGCCCACTTGGCCTCGCGCGCCTTGGCCAGGATGTCCCGGGTGGTGCGCGTCTGCCCGTCCAGCGACGAGAACCCCTTGCGCCGGGCGATCACGCGCACGGTCAGGTACAGGGCCAGGGCAAGCAGGATGCCGGGCACGACGCCGCCGACGAACAGGCCGGTGATCGAGGTTTCCGAGGTGATGCCGTAGATGATCATGGGGATCGACGGCGGGATGACCACGCCGATGCCGCCCGCCGACGAGGGCACGGCACAGGCGAAGCCGCGTCCATAGTTGTCGCGCAGCATGGCCGGGATCATGATCGAGCCGATGGCCGCCGTGGTGGCCGGGCCGGATCCGGAGATGGCGGCGAACAGGGTACAGGCGATGATGGTCACGCTCGCCAGCCCGCCCGGCGCCGGACCGACCAGACTGCGCGAGAAGCCGATGAGCCGTTCGGTGAGGCCGCCCTTTTCCATCAGCGCCCCGGCCAGGATGAACATGGGCACGGCGATGATGGTGAACTCGTCCACCGCCGTGTAGGCGGTCTGGGCGAGATAGGACATGGGCAGGCCCGAGAGGGTCATGCCGGTCACGGCGGCGAGGCCGATGGCGATAGCGACCGGCACGCCCAGAAGCAGGGCACCGACAAACACCAGGGTCAGGGCAAGGGTCGGATCCATGGTTGCCGTCTCCCTAATCGTCTACCCGGCCGTCAACCACCAGCGGCTCGGGCGCGCGCCAGCGTCGCACCACGACCTGGAGAATGCGGATCGACATCAACACGAACCCGATGGGCACAATCATCTGAATCCAGACCAGGTTGATCCCCGTCGTCTGCGAGATGTAGGGAAACTTGAACATGGAGGCGACGAACGTCGTGCCATACCAGATGACAATGCCATTGAAGAACAACCAGATAAGATCGGCAATCGTCATGATGACCTTCTTGGCCAGTGGCGGCATCATCATGATGTGCAGGGACACGCGGATGTGCCGATCTTTCTCGGCGGCGATGATGAAGCCGAAATAGACCGCCCACACGAAGGCGAACCGCGCCGTTTCCTCCAGCCAGGAGAGCGTGTCCCCGAAGGCGAACCGCAAGAACACCTGCCAACCGAGCAGCGCCACCACCAGGGTCATCAACAGGGCGGCGATCCACTCCTCGGGCGTGCGGGTCTTGACCCAACCCATCATGCGACGGCTCCTTCCTGTCCCCGGGTCGCCAGCAGGTCGACCAGGATCGCCCGGGGCGTTCGCGCCGAAAGCCGCCGCACCATATCCTCGACCAGCACCACGAAGCCGTCGTCGGCGGCCAACGCCCGGGGGAAGGGGTCCAGCGCCAGGAAGGCCAGGGCCCGATCCCGGGGGGAACTCGCCGTCAGCGCACCCAGCGCGGCGAAGCGGACGGCGCCGGGCTCGTTGACGGGGATGGGCCGGCCGTCACGACCTCGCCCGCAAACGTATTGGATCCAGCCGGCGATCATCAAGGCATGCAAGTCCATCGGCCCGCCCCGCACCAAAAGGTCGGCGGTCGCCCCGCCGATCCGCTGGCCGATCTTGAACGCGGAATCGGTGCCGATCTGAGGCAGGGGATGGTGGATGCCCGGGTTGGTCAAGCGCGCGACGCTGCGGTCCACGTAGGCCGCCAGGCTCTCGCCGGGCGGCTCGGTGGTCACGGCCGCCTGGCGCTCCATGAAGCGGCGGGCGAAGGTGGCCATCACCGGATCGGCCATGCAGGCGGCCGTGGTGGAAAACCCCGACAGATGCCCGAGATGGGCCAGCGCCGTCTGGGCGCCGTTCAGGATCCGGTGTTTCATGTGCTCGAACACCGTCACGTCGCGCGTGACGGTCACCCCGACCGACTCCAGGGGCGGACGGGGACCGGCGAAGCGGTCCTCGATCACCCATTGGCGGAAGGTCTCGGTCACGATGCCCATGGCGTGGCCGGGGGGCTCATCCAGCCCGGTCTCCGCCGCGATCAGGATCCGGGCCGCGTCGTCCACCGCCGGTACGATGCGATCGACCATGGAGACCGGGAAGGCCACGGCGTCCGCGATCCAGTCGGCCAGGGCCGGATCCACACGGCGGGCGTAGTCCAGGACCACCCCCGCCAGCAGGCGGCCGTTGTCCGGAATGTTGTCGCAGCTGGCCACGGTCAGGCCCGGCAGGCCGGCGGCCCGGCGGCGGCGCAGGGCCTCCACCAGATAGCCGATGGCCGTGCGGGGGTCGCGGGGTTGGTCAAGGTCCCCGGCGATGGGGCCGTCCTCGTCGAGGCTTCGCGTGCCGAGAGAATGGCAGTAGCCTTTTTCGGTGATGGTCAGCGTAACCAGCCGAAGGGCCGGATCGGCCAGCAGGTCCAGTCCCGTCTCCCCGCCATCGCGATACAGGAACCCGCGCATGGCGCCGATGCGCCGCGCGCTCCAGCCCTGGCCCTCGCCCTCCAGGACGGTGTACCGCCCGCCGGTGGCGGCGAAGGCATCCGTCCAGTCGGGGGCGGTCACGTTCACGCCCAGGATGCCCCACCCGGTTTCGCCCTGGCGGGCGAGATCGTCCAGGTACACCGCCTGGTGCCCCCGGTGGAACGCGCCCACGCCCAGGTGAAGAACGCCGATGGACAGCTTGTCGGGATCGTAGCCGGGATCGAGGATCCCCCGCTGGCGCGTCATGATCCTCGTCTCCCGTGGTCTAGAAGTGAACCAGGACCTTAAGGCTTCGGCGCCGGTCGGCGGCCTCGGCGAACGCCAGGTCCAGGGCGTTGATCCCATGGACCGCGGTCACCACGCCCGACAGGTCGACCCGGCGGTCGACGATGTCGGAGACGGCGGTCTCGAACTCGTCGACGAACCGGTAGGACCCGACAATCGCCAGTTCCTTGGTCAGCAGGGCATTGATCGACAGACCCTGGTCGATCGGCAGGAACCCGACCTGGACGATGCGTCCGGCGGGACGAACGGCCTGGACCGCCAGCTCGAGGGCCCTGGCCGCCCCCGAGCATTCCAGCACGGCGGCCACCGACTGTTCGGCGATCAGGCTGGCCACCGACTCGGGGTCGGTGGCGACGTTGATGCAGCGGTCCACGCCCAGGGTCTTGACGCGGGCAAGGGTCGCGTCCTCCACGTCGGTGGCGATGACGCGGGCCGCGCCCCGGCGACGGGCGGCGACGGCACAAAGGGCACCGATGGTGCCCGCGCCGGTCACCAGGACCGTCTGACCGGTCACATCGCCGGCGCGGGAGAGGGCATGCAGGGCAATGGCGTAGGGCTCGGCGACGGCGGCCAGACGCGTGTCGGTGCCGGGCGGCAGCACCACGCAGTTGGCGCGGCGCACCACCGGGCGTTCGACGAAGCCCCCGTGCTCATGGGGCCGTTTCGCGGCCGACCCCATGTAGCGCATGTTGAGGCAGAGATTGACGCGACCGTCGCGGCAATAGGCGCAGTCGCCGCAGGGTCGCGAGGGATTCACCACGACCACGTCGCCGGGCGTCACGTCGGTCACCGCCGGTCCGGTTTCCAGCACGGTCCCGGTGAACTCGTGACCCAGGATCATGGGATCGCGGACGATGGAGTCGCCGACCCGCCCGTGGGCGAAATAGTGGAGATCGGATCCGCAGATGCCGCCGTGACCGAACGTGAGGCGCACCTCGTCCGGGGCCAGACCGGCCTCGGGCCAGTCCTCAATGCGGAGATCCCCCGCAGCATGCAAGACACAGGCGCGCATGGCGTTCCACTCCCGATCCCAGCGTTTTTCGATCTTTGTTGGCAGAAATTAGAACACGTCATCCACGATGTTGCAAGAATGAAATTCTTGTTCTAAAATCCGCGATCAGGATCACCACCCAAGACCGACCAGGATCGCCCATGATCGACCGGGAGGATCGGGATGACGCCTTCAAGCCCCCCGCGACCTTCGAGGACCTGAAGGCCCGGATCACGCGGGACTATGAGGGCTACAGCCGGCGGCTCCGGCAGATCGCCGACCACGCCATGACGCATCCCAACGACTTTGCCTTCCACACGGCGGCGGACGTGGCCAAGGCGTGCGGAACGGCGCCCTCGGCCCTGATCCGGTTCGCCCAGACCCTGGGATACAGTGGCTTCTCGGAGCTTCAGGGGGTCTTCCAGGCGCGCCTGTCGGACATGGCGCCCAGCTATCGGGACCGGATCCGCCACCTCACCGCCGCCGAAACCGGCGGCGGGGCCGGACCGGAAGCCCTGGGAGCGCTGTTCACGGACGCCGCCATCGAGGCCCTGCGCCACCTGCGCGAGTCGCTGCCTCACGCGGCGCTGGAACAGGCCGCCACCCTGATGGCCGGTGCCCGGATCACCCACCTGGTGGCCAGCCGCCGGACGTTCCCGGCGGCCTTCTACCTCGCCTACAACCTGAACCGCCTGGAGGTTCCGGCGAACCTGCTGGACGGCGTCGGCGGCACCATGGAGCAGCAACTCACCCTGGTGGGGCCGGAGGACGTGCTGGTCGCCATTTCCTTCCAGCCGAGCGCCCCCGAAAGCCGCCTGGCCATGGACGTCGCGCTGAAGCGCGGCGCGCGCACGGTGGTGATCACCGACGCTCCCCGGGCCCCGTTCAACGAGGCCGACATCCTGTTCGAGGTCGCGGAAGCCAGCGTGACGGACTTTCGATCGCTGAACGTGACCATGTCCCTGGCCCTGATCCTGGCACTGCGCGTGGGCCAGCTTCGCGAGGGCCACGCGCCGGACGGGACCCGCTGACGCCACGCGCCCCGGGTCGGTCATGGGGCACCCCGCCGCCATGACGGGCCATCTGCGACCAAGGCCTTCACGGTTCATCAAGGAAACGACCATGTCCGCCGAACCTTCCCCCACCGCGCCGACGCTTGATGCGATCACCATTGGCCGGAGTTGCGTCGATCTCTATGCCGATCAAGTGGGATGCCGCCTGGAGGACGCCCTCAGCTTCTCCAAGTACATCGGCGGATGCCCGACCAACATCGCCACGGGTGCCGCGCGCCTGGGCCTGAAGGTCGGGTTGATCAGCGGCGTCGGGGACGAGCAGTTCGGACGCTTCATCCGCGAGACCCTGGACCGGGAAGGCGTGGACACCCGCTTCCTGAAAACCGACCCCAAGCGCCTCACGGCGCTGGCGATCCTGGGCCTGGAGGACCGGACGTCCTTCCCACTGCTGTTCGTGCGCACCGACTGCGCCGACGCGGGCCTGGAAGAGGCCGACATCGACCCGGCGTTCATCGCCTCGGCCAAGGCCGTCGTGGTCACGGGCACCCACTTCTCCAAGCCGAACCTGGACGCCGCCAGCCGCAAGGCCATCCGCGTCGCCCGCGAGAACGGCCGCAAGGTCATCCTGGACATCGACTACCGGCCCAGCTTCTGGGGCCTGCTGGGCATGGGCAAGGGCCATGACCGCTTCGTGCGGTCCGCCAGCATCACCGCCCATCTGCAATCGGTCCTGCCGGACTGCGACGTGGTGGTCGGCACCGACGAGGAGGTGCATATCGCCGGCGGCGACACCGACACCATCACCGCCCTGAAAAACATTCGACGCCACACGGACGCCCTGATCGTCTTCAAGGCCGGTCCCAAGGGCTGCGTGATGTTCCCCGGTGCCATCCCCGAGACCATCGAGGAAGGCGTGTCCTCCGAGGGCTTCCCGGTGGAGGTCTTCAATGTCCTCGGTGCCGGAGACGGCTTCATGGCCGGCTTCCTGCGCGGCTACCTGCGCGACCTGCCCCTGGAGGAGTGCTGCCGCTTCGCCAACGCCTGCGGTGCCTTGGCGGTCTCTCGGCATGGCTGCGCCCCCGCCTACCCCACCTGGACGGAGTTGGAGATCTTCCTGAAGCGCGGCGTGGTCAATCCCCGGGTGCGCGAGGACAGCTGGATGGAGCATGTCCACTGGGCGACCACGCGCCGGCACGTCTGGAAGGACATCGCCACCCTGGCCATCGATCACCGGATCCAGCTGGAGGCCATGGCCGATGCCGTGGGCGCGGACCATGCGCGGATCCCCGCCTTCAAGCGGCTGGCCTTCGAAGTCGTGGTCGAGACCACCGATCCCGCCTTCTCCCCGGGCATGCTGCTGGACGGGCGCTACGCGGAGGACACGCTGTTCGACGCCTCGCGGGCGCATCTGTGGATCGGCCGCCCGGTCGAGGCGCCGGGCGTCGATCCGCTGGACTTCGAGGTCGGGGACAGCCTGGGCGTGGCGCTGCGGGAGTGGCCCGACGACCACGTGGTCAAGTGCCTGGTCCGCTATCACCCCGACGCGCCCGAGGACCATCGGGCCGAGCTGATCAAGCGCATGCGGCGTGTGCTGATGGCCGCGCGCGGCAACCGCAAGGAACTGCTGCTGGAGATCGTTCACGAGCCCGACGACACCGCCGCGCCGGACACCATGGCCCGGGCGTTGCAGGACATCTACGCGGCCGACATCCGGCCGGACTGGTGGAAGCTGGCCGATCAGTCGACGGAAGGCTGGCGGGCCATCGCCCGGGTGATCGAGGCGCACGATCCCTTCTGCCGGGGCGTGCTGCTGCTGGGCCTGGACACGCCGATGGACGTGTTGGAAGCCGCCGTGGCACGGGCGGCGGCGCAGCCGGTCTGCAAGGGCTTCGCGATTGGCCGGACGATCTTCGGGGCGGCGGCCAAGGCCTGGCTGGCCGGCGAGATCGACGATACCCAGGCCAAGGCGATGATGACCGAGCGCTACGCGCACTGCCGGGCGGCCTGGAGCACGGCCCGGTCACGGCACGCGGCGACCTGATCCCGGACCCCGTCACCCGGGGCCGTGACGCGGCCCCGGGGCGGCCCCGGTGCTTCTTGGCGGCCGTCGGCATGTGGGCGTGGCGGGCGCGTCTTCCATCGTCCCGGCCGCTCCCGGATACGGATCCAGACAAAGGGCGCGCATCCCCGTGTCCCTTCGTCTGGACCGACCGACCTCACGCCGTCCTGACCCGAGGCAACATCATCGACGCGCGCCAGGGCGCGGGCGGACGGGGTCGCCCGCCTCCGCCACGATGTTCACCGCGTCGCGCCGCGACCGACGCCGTCAAGAGTGCCCCCCTGACGGCGCCATCGTTACCAGTGCCCGGCCCCAGTGCCGCAACGCCGTCAAGGAGATCATCCTTGACGGCAGACGTCACCGCACAAGACATTGTTCTTAGAGCGTGTTGCGTGATTTTGGACTCACCCAAAACGCTCTGCGTTTTTGTTTTTAAAGCAAATCGTCGTCGCGATCCGGTTCGGATCGCTCGGGATTTTCTCTAGTGCACTTTCGATCCAGACAAAAGAATGCTGACCGCATCTTTTGTCTGGATCAGTGCCCTAGAGTAATCCGAGATCAAGTTGGGCCATAGCCGGAATGCCGCATATAGCTGCTGCACTCTGTTGGCATAACTTTGTCGAGCGCTTCTTTCAGGGCCTTGCAGAGGGCATCGAAATCCCGAGGTGCGATCGCTCGGACAACGGCCTTGATTTTTGCAAAAAGCATTTCGATGGGAGAGGCTTATCCCTTTGAGTCCGGGACCACATCATGTGGTGACAGGTGGTCCGGAATCGCGTAGAACGAAGAGTGAACAACCGCCGTTTCCGGAGC
>NZ_JACIGK010000020.1 GCF_014197915.1 Roseospira visakhapatnamensis | reverse complement strand
ACGCAGCCTTTCGATCCCTCCTGGGAATCGTCACCACCAAAGGCCCCATCACCTACGATATGTTGATCGCACCGGAAGCAAAGGGATAAGCCTTTCCGGCAAATCCATCATGTGAGTCAGGGACAGCGTCCACCCCCACTCAGGGACGTGGGGCACCTTGTTGCCCACCTGGACATCGGTGCCGGAGTTCGCCGGAACGCCCGTGATGCTCGCGTCCGTGTAGGCGAGGCTGCCGCCCAGGGTGAACCCATGGCCGAGCCGCCAGGCGGCCTCCAGTTCGATCCCCTTGCTTTCCGTGTCGAAGTTCCGGGCCTGGGTGGTGAACGTGGTGGTGTCGAACAGCATCAGGTGGTCGTTTCGGGTGGTGTTCCAGAACAGGGCGCCGTTGACGGTCAGGTCACCGTCCAGAAAGTCGGATTTCATCCCCAGTTCGTAGCTGTCGACGATCGCGGCGTCATAGGGGGCGTCCGACAGTCCCATGGAAATGTTGGACCCGTGATCGCCCCAACCGCCGGACTTGTAGCCCCGGGCATAGACACCGTGCACGGTGAGGTCGGGTGTCACGTCGTACCCGAAGGCCAGCCGTCCCGTGATGTAGTCGTCGTCCAGCTCCTGCTTGTCGCGGGAGACCCTGAGTGTGCTGGGATTCGACGCGGTGGCGCGCCAGACGGCATCGTACGTCTTGTGTTCCCAGGTCTGCCGCACGCCGGCGGTGACCTTCAGGGACTCGGTGACCGGCACCGTCACCTCGCCGAACAGGGCATAGCTCTCGGTCTCGTAGTCGCGGTCGATGTCCGCGTTGAAGGGGTTGGTTGGATAGAAGGCGTCAAAGGAGTCGCGGTTGCTGGAGCGCCAGTCAGACCGGTAGTAGTTGGCGCCGGCGACCCAGAACACCTTTTCCTCCGGCCGCGAGGAGAGACGCAGTTCCTGATTGAACACATTGCGGCCAATCATGACGGTCCGAGTGGAGTCGGGCGTCATGCCGATCAAGGTGTCGTACAGGCGTCCCTCATAGAACGGCCCCCCGGTCTTCCAGTCCATGCGCGTGTAGCCGCTGAACACGGTGGCCACGGCGAAGGGCAGGGTGTGCGTCACCTCGGCCGAGATCCGGCTGGACCATTTCTCGTCCACGATGCTGCCCGGCGGAACGTCCATGACCGGCGACTCGCCATAGGGACGCAAGACCATGAATCCCGGATGGTCCGTCAGGACCTCGCGGCTGGCCACGACGGTGAGCGACGTCAGGTCCGTCGGATCCCACTGCAGGGTGCCGCGTGCCGTCAGGTCCTCGGGCTTGGTCAGGGGCTCGCCGTCGCGGGCATTGTCGACCCAAAGGTCCTCGCCATTGTAGCGGAAGGCGAAACGGCCCTTGAGGGTGCCGACGATGGGGCCGCTGATGGCCCCCTCGGTCAGGCGGTACATCCCGGTGCCTAGTTCGCCCCGCACGTAGCCTTCCAGAACATCCGTCGGTTTGCGGGACACCAGATTGATCGCTCCGGCCTCGCTGTTCCGGCCGAACAGCGTTCCTTGCGGTCCCTTCAGGATCTCCAACCGCTCCACGTCCAGGGTCTGGGCGGACAGGCCCGAGACGTTGTCCGGCATCCCGTCCACGTAGAGGACAACGGAACTGTCGTCGCCGCCGATTCGATTGAGCGAGCCAACACCCCGAATCTTCATGTTGGCGTTGTTGGCGTCGCCGTATGATCCGATGTTGATCCCAGGCGTGCCCATCAGGGTGCTTTCCAGGCTGGTCGTGCCGCGCTCCTCCACCGTGTCGCCGCCGATCACGGTCACCGTGAAGGGAACGTCCTTCACGCTTTCCTCGGCGCGGCGGGCGGTGACCCGCAGGGTGTCCATCACAAACGGCGCCTCGGCGACCGCCTCGGCCGGGGCCTCCTGCGCGAGGGCGGGTGATAACGAAAGCGTGACCGCGATCCCGACCCCGACCCCAAACCCGACCAACGCGGTGGCGGACATCAGGGACCGGCGACAAGGGCGGCGGAGCAAGAAGACACGCGAAGCGCGGGGCGCATGGGTCATGGGAGGCGTCACTCACAAGGCGGGCGGGTCAATGTTGCGAGCGCATCTTGATCGCATCTAAATGCATCCCGCCACCCGGAGACGGAAAGCCACAACCCCGATCGGGAAATACGATGAGATCCGGGGGACGCCGATCCTGCATGCCGCGCGTTCCGTCCGCATACACTCTGAATGCGCATGTCGACCAAGGCGTCCCATGATCATCGGGCCACCGGTCGCCTGACGGACGACTTCCCGAGGCAAGCGGCGACGGGACCCCCGCCGCCGGTATTAAGCGTCGCGTGGCCGTCGGCCGACCCCGGAGACCAGGTGGGACGGGTTGCAACCGTGCACGCGCCGGAAGGCCGCCGAGAAATGGCTGGGGTTCGAGAACCCGACCGAAAGCGCCGCCTGCTGGACCGACTGGCCCTCCTGCTCGATCAGGCGGCGTGCCTCGATCATGCGCATGTGACGCACCGACCCGGCGATGGTCGTGCCGAAACGGTCCCGAAACCCGGCCTTCAGATAACACTCGTTGAGGCCGATCCGCCGCGCGAGCCGGGCGATCGTGGGAGGATCGATCCACTCGGCGCGCAGGATGTCCATGGCCTCGTCCAGCGCCGCGTGCTTGCGACGACAGCAGCGGCCGGTCGGTGACGCGTCGGGCGCCAGCAACCGGGCCAGCAGATCCAGGGCCAGGGATTCGGTGTGCAGGCGTCCGCAGGGAGACCCCATGTCGGTCCCCATCAGAGCCCCGGCCATGGTCAGAAGCCGGCCATCGGACCCGGGAACCCGGGTGCACACCGGATCAGACCCCGTCAGGATGCCCGCGACGGTGGCGTTGAACGCCCTCGGGCCGGCCTCGCGCCAAGCCTCCACCATGGTGGACGGCACGTCGATCGACAGGCCCTGTATGCGTTCACGGGCCGCCAGACGGGCCCGCACCAGACCCAGATCACCGCCGCGCAGCCAGACCTGTCCGCTCTCGACCCGATCCCGCAGGCCCAAATCCGGCGCCGCAAGCTCGAACCGACCCCGCAGCATGATGCTCACGCCGAACGATGGCCCCTTGGTCAGATAGGAGTCCTCGCGTGCCGCTCCCATGGTGTAGTCGGCGACACCCACGGTCAGCCCGTCGCGGAAGCGTTGGATATCGATGCGTCCGGCGCCATGGGCGCGGTCCACATCCAGGCCCACGTGAGTTTCCGACCAGGCTCTCCGGCGCAATGCGTGACGAAAGCTCGACGTCGTCGTGTAGTGCTCCGCCGCTTGCGCGAAAGGGCAGGGCCTGCGCGCGGATGCGGGCACCGATGCGACCCGGGACAAGCACATGATGGCGACCCTCCTGTCCTGGGACGACGCCGCCCATGGGGGCCTTGCCCCGAGAGCCGGCACGATTTCGGTGTGACACGCGTTCAGAGGTTTGGTCCGGCCGTCGCCGTCACGGCGCCGTCACGGCGCCGTCACGGCGCCGTCACGCCGAGATACGCCGTGCTGGATCGCGACCGTCCGACGTGCCGGGCCGCGTGACCGCATGCACGTACACGGCCTTGCAGTTGTCCCCGATCAGACATGCGTCCCGGGGTATGAACCCGGCCGCCTCCACCATGGCGCGGGTTCCGCCCACGGTCAGGGCTTGCGCGCCCTTGGGGCGTTTTCCATAGGCGCGCGTGTATCGATAGATCAGGCCGAGCTTGGCCATCGGCTCCATGCCGTCGGTGGTGAAGCTGACGACGGCAAGCTGTCCGTCGGCTTTCAGGACGCGGCGGCTTTCGGCGAGCACCGCCGCCCGGTTCGGGATCACGTGGAGCAGATTGACCATCAGCACGGCATCAAACGCGGCATCCGGGTAGGCCAGGGCGGCGGCGTCCTGTCGCTCGACCCGAACGTTCGGTAAGTCCGCGAGCCGGGTCCCGGCGGCGGCGACCATGTCTTCGGACAGATCGGTCGCCACCACGGCGTCCGCCGTGTCCGCGACGACGCGGGTGTGCATGCCGTTGCCGCACCCGAGTTCAAGGACCCGCCCGGACAGTGCCAGAGCGGAGAGCACGCGCCGGATCTCGTCGAGATTGCGGTGTCCGGCGACATAGTGGGTTCGCTCCTCGAAATCCCTGGCGAAGCGGGACCAGTGGTTTTCATGATCCACGAGTGGTGTCCAAAAGCAGGGTGTTGCGCCTTGCCGACCTCCCCCGGATCGACCGGTCGGCGCGGGTGATCGGTGTGGGGTATCCCATCCAAGGGTGGGGACGGGTTGTCGCGGATGATAATGACTCGCGGTTTCCTGTCCAAGCCTCGGAACTCCGACGCCATGGTCTCTGCGGACCCATTTCTTGCTCGGCGCCACTGTCCGGCGCCACTGTCCGGCGCCGTTGTCCGGCGTTCCTCGTATCGCCCGACCCCGGGGTGATGTGCCGGTCCGGACCAAGCGCGTGCGTTTCGCGAGGGCGGTGGTTCGGCAAATTACCCATTGTTTTTTTCCTGAGAAAATGATGGGAATGCGGATCGGTCGCAATTAAGGCACATCCCGGTCCGGGGTGTGGCGTCGCCATGCGAGAAAGGGGCGGCGATGGAGCCGCGCCCGCCGCCGAATCCACTGAACCCTTCCGCTTGGGACGACCACCATGAATGACGAGGATGCCGTCACCCACGAGCCTAGTCCGGACGTTCCGCCGACCGGGGAGGTGCTCGCGACGCCCGACCCCGTGGCCGCCGCGCCGGCGGGCGATCCGGTCGCCGAGGGTCCGGCGACGGCCGCGCCCGCGACCTCTTCGGAGCCGGAAGCCGGGGCGTCCGAGTCCCTGATCGACGGCCCCGATCCCCGTGTTGAGACGGGTCATGAGGCGGGCGCCGACACGCTGGCCGGAACGCCCCTGGATGGGATGCTGCCCGAGGGACCCGCCCGGGACACGGTCACCCAGGCCCTGGACCTTCTGACGGTCGGTGGACCGGTGGTCCTGGTCCTGGCCGGCATGTCGGTCGTGGCGCTGGCCATCGTTCTTCTCAAGCTGTGGCAGTTCCGGGCCGCCCGCCTGGGCCAGACCCGCGTGGCCCGGGACGCCCTGGTCCTCTACACGGCCGGGCGCGCGCAGGAGGCGATGACCGTCGCCGGGCGTTGCCGCAACCCGGTTGCCCAGGCCCTGGCCCGGGCCATGCGCGGTCAGAGCCGGGGGCTGCCCGAGCACAAGGTGCGCGAGGAGGTGGTCCGTGTCGGCGCCGACGCGCTGCACAGCTTGCGAAGCTGGTTCCGCGCGCTGGAGGTGATCGCCTCGCTGGCGCCGCTTCTGGGCCTGTTCGGCACCGTGCTCGGCATGATCGAGGCCTTTCGCCAGTTGGAGGCCGCCGGCAACCAGGTCAACCCGGCCATCCTGTCGGGCGGTATCTGGGAAGCCTTGCTGACCACCGCCGTCGGCCTCGCCGTCGCCATGCCCGTCATCGTCGTTCTGAACTGGCTGGAACGCCGCGTCGATCGGGTGGCGCACGAGATGGAAAGCGTGGTGACGCGCGTGTTCACCGAGGACCTGTCCCAGGATCCGCCGCACGGGACTCCCTACGCCAACGAGGATGTGCGCCATGAGCCGCCCCGCCGCGTCGTCCGGACCGACGCCATCGCCGCCCGGGTTTGACGCCCTGACCGGGACGCCGCGCCGCCGCGCCCTGGTCAGCCTGACCCCGCTGATTGATGTCGTGTTCATCCTGCTGGTGTTCTTCATGCTGGCGTCCAGCTTCCTGGACTGGCGCTCGATCGGTCTGGACACGCCCACCAAGGGCCGGGGCGCGCCGGCCGATGCCGCGACCACTCTGCTGGTCGATGTCGAGGGGGACCGGCTGCGCCTGGATGGGCGGGTCGTGACCCTCGACCGGATCGCCGGGGTGGTCACCGACCGCCTGGCCGCCGATCCGGACCAGCGGGTGCTGGTGCGGCCGGCGACCGGCGTGTCCTTGCAGCGCGCGGTGATGGTGCTGGATCGCCTGGCCGGGCTGGGTGTGACGAACATAGCCCTGCGGCGGGCAGCCGCGCCCCAGGGAGGGACCGCCGATGCGTTTTGAACCGGCCCGGCGCGCCAACGACGATGAACGCATCCTGCCCCTGATCAACGTCGTCTTCCTGTTGCTCATTTTCTTCATGCTGGCGGGCTCCCTGGCGGCCATGGACCCGTTCGAGGTGGCGCCGCCCCGGTCCACCAGCGAGGGGCTGGACGAGACCCGCGACGTGCTGGTGCTGGTCGGTGCCGACGGTCAGCTCGCGCTGGACGGCGTGCCGGTCCCGGCGGCGGCGTTCGGGGCCGCGCTGACCGAGCGGTTGGGCGAGACCGAGGATGCCGCGCGGGTGCGCCTGAAGGCCGACGGACAGGCCGAGGCGGGCCGCGTGGTGGCGATCATGGAACGCTTGCATGAGGCGGGTGTGGAGCGTGTGGTTCTTCTGACCGTGCCGGACGACCGGTGATGGACATCAAACGACGACATTGGGTCGTGGCCCTGACGGTGGCGGCCCTTCTGCACGGGGGGGCGCTGACGGGCCTGGCGCGTCAGGCGCCGGAGCCGGTGGCCGACCTTCTCCCTCCAGGAGGGATCACGGTGTCGCTGGGACCGCCCAGCGTGCGTGAGGCGCCGGAGCCCGACGTCCCCGTGGCCCAGGCAGAACCGGAACCCGAGCCTGAGCCAGAGCCAGAGCCAGAGCCTGAGCCTGAGCCGGAACCCGAGCCCGAGCCCGCGCCCGAGCCCGAGCCCGAGCCCGAGCCCGAGCCCGAGCCCGAGCCCGAGCCCGAGCCGGAACCAGAGCCAGAGCCAGAGCCAGAGCCAGAGCCAGAGCCGGAGCCTGAAGAGGTGACACGGATCATCCCGCCCCGGCCGCTGGACAAACCGGTCGCGCCGACACGCCCGCGGCCGGTGCAGGTGGCTCGGACGCCCCCGGTTCAGACCCAAACCGCCCCGCGTGCCACCACGGCCACCACGGCTGCCGTGACGTCCGCCCTTCCCGCGCCGGCCCCCCAGGCCAGCGCCGGCAACCCGGCGGCCCAGGCGACTTACATGGGCCAACTGCGGGCCTGGCTGGAAAAGCACAAGACCTATCCCCGCCGTGCCCAGCGCCGCCGCCAGGAGGGGACCGCCCTTCTCTTCTTCGTCATGGATCGGCACGGGCGAGTGCTGTCGCATCGCCTGCAACGCAGTTCGGGGCATGACCTGCTGGACAACGAAGCCTTGGCCCTGATCCGACGGGCACAACCCCTGCCCAGCCTGCCAGCCTCCATGCCACAGGCGCGGCTCGAACTGGTGGTTCCGATTCAGTTCAACCTGCGGTCCTGAGGTGGGGCCTGGGTGCTCTGGGCCGGGCTGTCCACGATCCCGCGAGTCGGTCGCCTGAACGGATCCTGTATCCCTCACGTGTGATGAGGAAGTTACGCGAATGAGCCGCAATATCAAAAAATGACGGGGACCCCCTGACAACCATCCGTTCACCGTTCACGGCTCACCCGAAACCGCGCGCGGCATGTCCGCCGGTCGCGCTTCCCTCTGCTTGAAAGGACGTCGCGTCATGAGATCAACCCTGGCCCTGCTTGCCGCGCTGCTGCCCGCGCTGCCCGTGTCGGCGCAGGCGCACTCCCTGTGGATCAATGCCGACGAGTCCCACGCCCACCAGCCGCCCCACGCCATGGTGTCGCTCGGCTGGGGGCACAGCCTGCCGGTCGACGACATCCTGAACAGCCCCAACGGACGCGTCGTCATCGATCGCTTCTCGCTGACCAATCCCAGCGGCGCCCGGACCGCGTTGATGACGCCCGACGCGGCGCTCGCGGAGCCCACGACGACCACCGCCGACGTGGCCCTGTTCGCGGCCGATCTCGCCAGCCAGAAGATCGCCTTCACGGCCGACAGCGCCGAGGGCGTGTATCAGCTTGACGCCATATCGCAGGCCAACTTCTACACCCAGTACATCGATACCGAGGGCCGCACGCGGCTCGCCCTCAAGCCGCGCGATGAGATCGAGGGCATCGACACGGTGCTGATGTCCGTCAAGTACCAGGCCTTCGCCAAGTCCGTCGTGACGCTGGGGGACTGGTCGGAGCCCGCGCCCCTGGGCCACGACCTGGAGATCATTCCGCGCACGGACCTCAGCGCGCTTCATGTGGGCGATCTGGTCGAGGTTGACGTGCTGTTCCATGGCGAGCCGTTGACCGCGACGGCGCGCAGCATCGAGTACATCACGGCGAAGGGCGTCGGCTTCGGGCAAAGCGACGGATTCGCCCTGTTCTCCTACATCAAGGACGGCCGGGCGCAGTTTCGGGTGCAAAGCCGGGGGCAGTGGATCATCGCCGTGTCCCACAAGGACGATGTGACCCCGGACGGGCCGCTGAAGGATCTGGTCGGCAAGACGGATCACGTCTACCACGGCGCCTCGCTGACCTTCACGGTGAAGTAGGGAAGGGGTGACCCTGCTCCAAACCGGTGTCCACCTTATCGGGGCACGGTCACGATTATGGCAATCCTGCGGGACGTGTTCGCCGAGCCGGGCCTAGTGCGCTGATCCAGACAAAAGATGCAGTCCGCATTCTTTTGTCTGGATCGAAAGTGCACGAGAAACAATGTCTTGTGCAGCGACGTTTGCATTCAAGGGGGACTCCCTTGAATGCGTCGCTGCACTAGGCGGGAGCATCGCGAAAAGCGATGTCCGCGACCTGATCGCCAACAGGCCTGAGGTCGGCCGGGCGATTCTGACCCTGCATCGGCGCTGCCGCGAGGCGCAGGAGCGCACCGATGCCCTTGCCGCCCGCCTGGGGACCGGCGGCGGCGTCACGTCCACGCCCATGCCCATGCCCATGCCGTTCGAGGAGGTGCGCGACTACTTCTACCGCAATCACAATTACATCGAGGCCCTGGACCGGGCCGGCAACATCTCCAAGCGGCAGTCGGCGACTGACTTCCACTTCTCCCGCATCGGCGGAAGCTGCCCGCTGTGGAACGTCCATGCCGCCTTTGCCCAGCCGGGCGAAACCCTGATCCAGGTGGCGCGCATGCCCGACGGGCGCACCTATCTGTGGGTGGCGCGCACCGTGGCGCGGGGGCATGGGGGCCATGGCACCCCGCGCAAGGTGTTCGCCGTGGCCCTCGGCTGCGACCTGAGGCACGCCGACCGGCTGGTGTGTTCGGACGGGCTGGATCTGACCAACCCGGCGGCCGCGACCCCCATCGGCACCGGCTGCAAGGTCTGCGAACGGCCGGACTGCCCCCAACGTGCGTTCCCCCCGCTGGACAAGCCCGTGCGCGTGGACGAGACCAGCCGGCGGTTCGCGTCCTATTCCGTCGGGTGAAGCGGGGTACGGAGATCGTATTGTCGCTTGACACGTGGGGACATTCGGGCACCATATATGGCGTTTACGGTCATCGCCTTTGCAACATGTGGAGCGAAAGCGATACGAAGAGGGAATCCGGAACGTCGCCTCCCCAGACGTGGGCCACAGGCGGCCAAGCCGGGGCTGCCCCCGCAACTGTGAGCGGAGAGCGGCCGTCCATGGGTGTCACTGACGCGCGCCTGCGTCGGGAAGGCCGGACGGTCGCCGTGACCCGCGAGCCAGGAGACCTGCCGTGAACATCGTTTCTCCCTCGGGCGGGGTGCCCCGGCGGAGCATCGTCGAGTCCTCGCGACCGCTCGTCGGGCCCGCGTGGCGGTGATGCGTCTGCGGCCCCTGCTCCGTCCCGTTCCCGGAGTGGAAGGCCGGCATGGACTCACCCCCGACGACCCACACCCAGCCGCTCGATCCGCAGTCCACGCCGGGTTTCGCCCATCGGCGCCCGCCGGTGGCCCCGCCGCAGGCGGTGGTCAAGCGCGACGGCCTGGTGGCCCCGTTCGACCGCGACCGCATCCGCTCCGCCATCGAACGCGCCGGCAAGGCCACCGGCGAGTTCGAGGGCAGCGAAGCCGACCTGCTGGCCATCCAGGCCACCAAGGTGCTGGCGCATCGCTTTCACGACCGGACGCCGCATATCGAGCAAATCCAGGACGTGGTCGAACAGGCGCTGATCTCGGCCAATCACACCGCCACGGCCCGCGCCTTCATCGTCTACCGAGAACAGCGCGCCCGCCTGCGCCGCGACCGCGAGACTGTGGTCGACGTCGAGCGCTCCATCAACGAATACCTCAACCGCGCCGACTGGCGGGTGAACGCTAACGCCAACCAGGGCTATTCCCTGGGCGGGCTGATCCTGAACGTCTCGGGCAAAGTGGTGGCCAACTACTGGCTGTCACACGTCTATCCGGCCGAGGTCGGCCGCGCCCACCGCGACGGCGACCTGCATATCCACGACCTGGACATGCTGTCGGGCTATTGCGCCGGCTGGTCACTGCGCACCCTGCTGACCGAGGGCCTGAATGGCGTGCCGGGCAAGGTGGAGGCCGGGCCGCCCAAGCACCTGTCCAGCGCCGTCGGCCAGATCGTCAACTTCCTGGGCACGCTCCAGAACGAATGGGCCGGCGCGCAGGCGTTCAGTTCCTTCGACACCTGCCTCGCGCCATTCGTCCGCAACGACCGGCTGAGTTACGCCGAGGTACGCCAGGGTGTCCAGGAACTGGTCTACAACCTCAACGTCCCGTCCCGCTGGGGCACGCAGACGCCGTTCACAAACCTGACCTTCGACTGGACCTGCCCGGAGGATCTGCGCGACGAGGTTCCCGTCATCGACGGCACGGAAATGCCCTTCACCTACGGGGACCTCCAGGCCGAGATGGACATGATCAACCGCGCCTACATCGACGTGATGACGGCGGGGGACGCCAAGGGGCGCGTGTTCACCTTCCCCATCCCCACCTACAACATCACCCCGGATTTTCCCTGGGACAGCGAGAACACCGAGCGGCTGTTCGAGATGACCGCGAAGTACGGGCTGCCCTACTTTCAGAACTTCCTGAAATCCGATTTGAAGCCGAACATGGTCCGCTCCATGTGCTGCCGGCTGCAACTGGACCTGACCGAGTTGCTGAAGCGCGGCAATGGCTTGTTCGGGAGCGCCGAGCAGACCGGCTCCCTGGGCGTGGTCACCCTCAACTGCGCGCGGCTGGGGTACCGGCACAAGGGCGACGAGGCCGGCCTTCTGGCCGCTCTGGACCAGTTGCTGGACATCGGCCGCACCAGCCTGGAGATCAAGCGCAAGGTCATCCAGCAACACATGGACGCCGGCCTGTTCCCCTACACACGCCGCTACCTGGGGACGCTGCGCAATCACTTCTCCACGCTGGGGGTCAACGGCTTCAACGAGATGATCCGCAACCTCACCGACGACGCGGAGGACATCACGACCCCCTGGGGCCATGCCTTCGCGGCGCGCGTGCTGGATCACATCCGGGCGCGGATCGTCGGCTACCAGGAGGAAACGGGCCACCTTTACAATCTGGAGGCCACGCCTGCCGAGGGCACGACCTATAGATTCGCCCGCGAGGACAAGCGGCGCTGCCCCGGCATCCTCCAGGCCGGAACGCCGGACCAGCCCTACTACACCAACTCCAGCCAGCTTCCCGTGGGCTTCACCGACGATCCGTTCGAGGCCCTGGAACGGCAGGAAGAGCTTCAACGCAAGTACACCGGCGGCACCGTGCTGCACCTGTACATGGGCGAGCGCGTCTCCTCGACGGCCGCCTGCAAGGCGCTGGTCAAGCGGGCGCTGGGGTCGTTCGCGCTGCCCTACATCACCGTCACGCCCACGTTCTCCATCTGCCCCAAGCACGGCTACATCGCCGGCGAACACACCTTCTGCCCCAAGTGCGACGCCGACCTGCTGGCCCGCAAGCGCCGGGGCGCCCTGACCCCGTCCGATTCCTGACCAAGAGGAACCAACGCCATGACTCACCTGACCGCCGCCGAACTCCTGGGCACGCCGGCCGCCCTGGACCTGAAGGACGAGGAGCGCCAGCCCTGTGAGGTCTGGACCCGCGTCATGGGCTATCACCGGCCCGTGTCGTCGTTCAATCGCGGCAAGCAGGGCGAATTCGCCGACCGCGTCGCCTTCTGCGAGCCCGCCCGGTCCGGTGGATGATCCACGCGTTGGGGGCCTTGCCCGGTTCTCGACCGTGGACTGGCCCGACCGGCTGACGGCCACCGTGTTCCTGCGCGGCTGCCCCTGGCGCTGCCCCTACTGCCACAACCCGGACCTGCTGACGGCGGACAGGACAGGCGCGGACATCCCCTGGCCGGACGTTCTCGCCTTTCTGGACCGGCGGCGCGACCTGTTGGACGGGGTCGTCTTTTCCGGCGGTGAACCAACCGCGCAACGGGCTCTGGCCGACGCCGTCCGGGCCGTGCGCGCCCTGGGGTTTGCCGTGGGCCTGCACACCGCCGGTCCCTGGCCGGATCGGCTGGCGGCGGTGCTGCCGGGGCTCGACTGGGTCGGCTTCGATATGAAGGCTCCGTTCGAGGACTACGACCGAATCACGGGCGTGCCCGGCAGCGGCGGCAGGGCTCGCGAGAGCCTGTGCCGGCTCATCGACAGCGGTGTGCCGTTCGAGGTGCGCCTCACCGTCCATCCGGCGATTCTGGATGACCAGGCCGTGGACCGCGTGGCCGCCACCCTGGCGGACCAGGGCGTGCCCGACCTGGTCGTGCAGCACGCCCGACCCACGGCCACGCTGCCCGCCGATCCCGATGGACGCCCGTTCCCGGCCCTCTCGGTCACACGGGCCGCCGCCGTTCCGCTGGTGACCACGCGAGCGTGACCGGCGACGAACCCGGTGCCTCGGGGGGCGTGCCCGCGCGACACCCCGCAAGGATGGCGCGGCGTGACGTCGCGCGACACCGGGGCCCAACCCATAGCCGGGCCCGCCGCCGGCCCCCAGGCGGGCGCGGCGGTGCCCCCGTCGCCGGCTCAACCGTGCTTTCGGGCGATGATCCAGACGGGGTGATAGGTCAGCGGCACCCCCGCACCGGTTCCGAAAGACCGGGCGTACTCTGCCGTGAACCGCGCCAGGGTGGATTTGGTCCAGGTCTTTCGCGCTTGGCCGTTCACACCGGTTTTCCGCAGATGGTCCAGGACCTGACGCGGGGTCGGAAAGTACCGTTGCCGCACCCGCTCGCCGGTCTGGACAACCTCCAACGGCCCATCGACGGCGGCGGCCAGATGCTCGGGGCGACACAAGCCCGGCGCGCGGGCGGATGACCCGAGCCGCGCCAGTTCGCGGTATTGCTCCGGTCCGTACCCTGAGATCGCCAACCACCCACCCGGGGCGAGCGCCGCCGCCGCCTTTTTCAGCAGCTGTGCAGGGTCTTGCAGCCACTGGATCATCGAGGCCGACGCCACCAGGCCAAGCATCGCCGGCCATTCGATCTGTTGTGCATCCCCCAACAGGAAGGCGGCCCCCGCCGCCTGGGCGGTCAAGCGGGCCTCGGGCGCCAGATCGTTGAGATACAATGTCCCGAATCCGAAGTCCCGGCACAACAGGTGCGTCAGGTGACCGGTGCCGCAGCCCAGTTCAAACGCGGAGGCGAAGCGTCGCGGTGCGCCGCCGCGGCGCAACTCCTGGACAAGCCGGCCGGCAATCCAGGCCTGTGGGCCGGCCGCATCGTGATAGGACGGAAAGCTCCGGCTGAAACTGCGTTGTACCCTGTCGGTGAGCGCAGCGGTCATGTGATCCACTCCGCCCAGCTCTGCCCGGATCGAAACGGAACATGCCCCCCCGGGACGCGCGTGACGGCATCCTGTTGCCGGTGCCAGGCGGCCTCTTGCGCACGGGTGGGAACAATCCGGTCGCGGTCCGGGATCCAGATCCGGTCGAAGCTTCGGTTCGGAGCGGGGCCACGCCGGATCACGGCGAACAACTCCGCTCGTGCCGCGTCGATGTCGATGGCTGGCGCCTCGCCCTCCAGGCCGGCCCGGCGGCAGAATTTCGCAAACCTGTCCCTGCACAGATGATCGGCGGTGGCGCGAATGATCTCGGGCGCGATGCCGTGTTCGGCGTCGGCGGGGGACAGCGTGCCGCTCACCGCGATCAGGCGGGCCGGCCGAACCCCCGTCAGCGCCAGCCAATGTGCGGCCGATGCCACACCGAAGGAAAAGGCAAGCAGATCGACCCGATCATAGGCCGCCAACTCCGGCAGCGGGTCGTCCAGCCTTGTGTAGTCATCCACCAGCAGGACATCGTCAGCCCCTGCGAGCATCCTGAACGGTCCGGCGCCAAGTGCCCAGCCTCCGAACACCAGGATCAGGTCCGAACGACCCGAGCGGGTCAACCACCGGCGTCTCATCCGGCGCCTCCCGCCAAGGCCACCATGGCCGCGGTCACGCGGCTCAGCTCATCGGGGGAAATGATGTACGGCGGCATGCAATAGATGTTTCGAGCAAACGGGCGCAACCAGACGCCGGTTTCCGGTGCCCGCCGATGGGCAACGGCGGGGTCGACCCGGCCTTCCATTTCGATCACCCCGATCGCGCCCAGCACGCGGACGTCGGCAACGCCGGGCAGCCTGCGCGCCGGACCCAGTTCCTGTGCAAGCTGGCGGGCGATGCGCTCGACCTCGGCCCGCCAATTGCGCGTGGCCAGCTGATCCAGACTGGCCACGCCCGCGACGCAGGCCAGCGGATTGGCCATATAGGTCGGCCCGTGCATGAGCACACCCGCGTCGCTCTCGCCGATGCCCCGCGCGACGGGTTCGGTCGCGACCGTCGCCGCCAGCGTGATATGCCCGCCGGTCAAGGCCTTGCCCAGGCACAGGATGTCGGGCACCACGCCGGCATGGTCCATCGCGAACAGTTCGGCGGTCCGCCCGAAGCCGGTGGCGATCTCGTCAAAGATCAGCAGCACGTCGTGCGCGTCACACAGCGCGCGCGCGCCGCGCAGCCAGGCCGGATGGTAGAAGTACATCCCCCCCGCGCCCTGCACCACGGGTTCGAGAATGAGGGCCGCGATCCGGTCCCCCCGGGTTTCAAGAAGCTGTTCCAGGGCGCCAAGCCCGTTCCTGGCCGCGTCGTCGGACCAGTCCCCGCCGAATGTGATGCAGGGACGCGGCAGGAAGTGCTGGATCGATAGGGCTCCACGAAACAGCCCGTGCATGCCATTGACAGGGTCGCAGACACTCATGGCCTTCCATGTGTCGCCATGATAGCCGCCACGGATCGTCGCGAATTCCGTCCGGTCGCCGTGCCCCATCGCGATCTGGTACTGGACGGCCATTTTCAGCGCGACCTCGATGGCGACGGAGCCGCTGTCGCTGAAGAAGATCCGGTCCAGACCGACCGGCAGCACGTCGATCAGCCTGCGACCCAGATTGACGGCGGCGTCGTGGGTCAGGCCGCCGAACATCACATGGGGCATTCGCGCCAGCTGGTCCTGCATCGCCCCGACGATGGCCGGGTGACGATGCCCGTGAACCGCGCACCACCAGGACGACATGGCGTCGATCATCCGGACACCGTCATCCCGGATCAGCCAGACGCCATCCGTCTCCCTGATCAGATGCATCGGGCCGGGATCCAGCACGTTGGTGTAGGGATGCCACAGGTGGCGGGCATCAAACGCCAGCGGGGTCACAGGACGCTCCGGATGGTATCGACATCGATGGCCTCGAAGGCTTCGGACAGGGCGTGTTCCGTCAAGACCCCGATTCGCGGCAGCCGCCCCAGGTGCCGCACATGGCCCATCTCGGTTATGGTCCGCTCCACGTCCGGTACCGGATCGCCGACGAACGCCACGCCCGCCACTGTGCAACCGGCACCACCGAGCGCCCTGAGCGATAGCAGCGTGTGATTGATCGTGCCCAGCGCCGTACGGGCAACCAGAATGATAGGGGCCTGCCACTGGACAAAAAGGTCGAGAAAGACGGACCGGCGGTTCAGCGGCACCATGACGCCGCCGGCGCCCTCGACGATGAGCGGGCCCCCGACCCGTGGCAGCGCCAGGCGGGCCAGATCGATCTCGATCCCCATGTCCTCGGCGGCAAGATGCGGCGACGCGGGCCTGTCGAGGCGGTAGGCTTCCGGCAACACCTCGGCACCGGACAGGTCCCGCACCGTTTCGCTGTCGGTGGCCTCCGTCAGGCCGGACTGCACAGGTTTCCAGTAGCGGGCGCCAAGCGCTGTCGTCAGACCGGCGGCAAAGACGGTCTTGCCGACGCCGGTGTCAGTCCCGGTGACGATCAGCGCGCTCATCCTGCCTCTTTCTGCTGGTGGGCAAGGGCCCGGAACAGGGCGGTGATGTCGGCCTCGCCGACATTCCCGGTGATCGATATCCGCAGTCGCGACGTGTCACGCGGGACGGTCGGCGGGCGAATTCCCCGAACGTCGAAGCCCTTCGCCTGAAGGTCGGCGGCCCATGTCATCGTCCGTGCGTCATCGCCCAGAAAGACCGGAATGATCTGACTGTGCAGCGTTACATGATCGATGGCATGCCGCCGCGCCTCCGCATGGGCATGGCGCATGCGCGCGCCGGCGGCGTCCACCAGGCTCCCGTCGGTCTGCAGCACGCCAAGTGCCGCCCTCACCAAGGCGGCGTCGAATGGGGAGGGGGCCGTCGCGAAGATAAAGGGCCGCGCGCGATTGATCAGGGCCTCGATCATCACCTTTGGTCCACAGATCAGCCCGCCAGAAACTCCCAATCCCTTGCCGCAGGTATGCAGCGTCACCAGCTCGGCATCCAGTCCGTGGGCGCGGCCTCGGCCCTCGGGGCCGAAAACCCCGGTGGCATGGGCTTCATCCACGACCAGTACGGCGCCAAGCGCGCGGGCGAGCGCGGCCAGGTCCTCCAGCGGCGCCAGGTCCCCTTCCATGGAGTAGACGCTTTCCACCGCGATCCAGATTTGACCTGAGCCGCCCGCCGCCCGCCAGTCGGCCGCGACACGCCGGCCGTCGGCCACATCATTGTGGCCGAACGAGCGTGTCTCGGCACGGCCGGTTCGCATGCCTTCATGCGCGCTGGCATGCACCAGCGCATCGTACAACACCAGATCCCCGGCGGCTGGCAGGGATGAAAAGATCGCCTGGTTTGCCTGGAACCCCCCACCCATGAACAGGGCGGCCTCGGCACCAAAAAACGCCGCCGCCTCCTGTTCGAGCGCTTCGTGTTCGGGATGGTTGCCCCGCAGCAGGCGCGACCCGCCGGACCCCAAGGCCACACCGCGATCCAGCGCCTCCCGCGCCGCCTGGCCCAATATCCGCGACTGGGCCAGCCCGAGGTAGTCATTGGACGCGAAATCCAACCCGCGCCGAGGGGCCAGCACGCGACGGCGGTGCCGGCTGTCCAGCACCTTGAGCATGGAGCCCAGCCGTTCGACTGCGCTCATGCCGTGGCTTCCGCGCAGGTCCGCTCCTCCGGGCATTCGGCCTGAATGCCGAGCTTGGCGAGCAGGACCGCGTCGCTGTCCTCTTCGGGGTTTTCCGCCGTGAGAAGGGTATCGCCAACGAAGATTGAGTTTGCCCCCGCCAGAAAGCACATGGCCTGCATTTCGTCGCTCATCTCGCTCCGCCCGGCGGACAAGCGAACATAGGAGCGTGGCATCAGGATGCGGGCGGTGGCGATCACCCGCACGAACGCGATGGGGTCGATCGGCTCGGCGTCCGCCAGCGGCGTGTTCGCCTGTGGCATCAGCATGTTGATCGGAACCGAGTCGGGTGGTGGCGCCATGTTGGCCAGCGTCACCAGCATATCGATCCGGTCTCCGGTCTCCTCGCCCATGCCGAGGATTCCGCCCGAACAGACCTTGATCCCGGCCTCCTGCACGCGGCTGATCGTTTCGATCCGGTCGGCGAAGGTGCGGGTTGTAATGACATCGGAATAGTATCGTTCGGACGTATCGATGTTGTGGTTGTAGTAGTCGAGTCCGGCGTTGCTCAATTGCTTGACCTGACTGTCATCCAGCATGCCGAGCGTCATGCAGGTTTCCATGCCAAGCGCCCGTACGCCTTCGACCATGGCCACCAGCGTATCCATGTCCCGGGCCTTCGGTTCGCGCCATGCCGCCCCCATACAGAAGCGGGTCGCGCCGCCGTCCCGGGCCTTGCGCGCCTCGGCAACGACGCGCTCCACCTCGATCAGCTTCGAGGCGGGCAGGTTTGCTCCGTTGCGGGCCGACTGCGAACAGTAGGCACAGTCTTCAGCGCAACCTCCGGTCTTGATGGACAACAACCTGGAGATCTGAACCGTGTTCGGATCAAAGGTCTCTCGATGCACCGTCTGTGCGCGATAAAGCAGATCCATCAGTGGAAGATCATGCACGGCGAGTGCGGTGTCTCGGGTCCAGTGGGAAATTGAGTGTTTCATGTTATCGGTGTTTTCCTGAACGGGATCGGCTCCGGGGCGTGGTGTCGAAGCGCCGATGGCCTTGCGATCCCCGGCCGGGTTCCGGCCGGGGATGAGGCGACCGCGCCGGGCCAAGCGGGCCTCGACTCCTTAGAAAGCGAGGCCGTGGTCTCGACGCTCCTGTCGCGGGACCGCTGGACGGCCCACTCGCCATTCTGCTCCAGGAGGAGGGCGCCGACCAGCCGGATGACGGCTTCGCTGTTGGGGACGACGCCGATGACGTCGGCGCGGCGCGTGTCAGCCCCACCCCTCCAGAACTAGCTTTCCGATCATGCGCCCGCTCTCGACCTTGCCACGGGCTTCGCGGAGAGTGCGTGCGTTAGCCGATCGAGTAACCTGGAAGTCCCTCGTTTTCAAGGCCTTGGCGCGGTGGTTTCAGAACACACTCGCAACCGGAAAGGCGCGTTGCTAGAGTTCCATCCGCAGTCTGGCGGGGGACGCTGGTGCAGGGAAAGAGGATGACCATGGAACGCTGTCCGTGTGGTTCGGGACAAGACCTGGAGGCCTGTTGCGGGCCTTTGCTGGCGGGCACGCCGGCACCAACGGCGGAGGCGCTGATGCGGTCACGGTACGTGGCCTACACCCGCGGTGATATCGATCATCTGGTCCGGACCATGTCCGTCGAAGCCCGGGTCGATTTCGATCCCATCGAGGCGCGGAGCATTGCGACCGATGCCCGATGGGACGGCCTGGAGGTTCATGCCGTGGCGGGTGGCGGCCCTGATGATGATGCGGGCGAGGTCGAGTATGTCGCCCGCTTTCGGTACAAGGGACAGAACCGCTTTCACCATGAGCGGGCCCGCTTCGAGCGTGACGCGCAGGGCGCCTGGCAGGTGGCCGGCGGGGAGGCAAACCCGAGGTCCGCGCCGCGCCGGGTGGTGAAGGTGGGCCGTAACGATCCGTGCCCCTGCGGCTCCGGGAAAAAATACAAGAAGTGTTGCGGAGCCTGAGTCCTTCCGTGGATCGTCGAACGGCGGGAGTCGCCATGGATCGCCACTTCCAATGCACCCTATGCGGGCGTTGTTGTTACGGCATGCTGCCGCTGACGGTCGAAGAAGCCCTGGAACGCGCCGGGCGGGTGCCGCTGGCGTTGGTCTGGATGCCGGTGCCGAAAGGGGCGCGCACGTTCGAGACCGTGCGCCGGCTCGGCCTGGAGGTCAGTCTCGGGCGTCACCGGACCGTGGCCGTCCTTGTGTCTCCCATGGCCTACCTGCCGCCAGCGATGCCCTGCCCGGACCTGACCGCCGACAACCGCTGCGCTGTCCATGAGGTCAAGCCGGTGCGGTGTCGCGCCATGCCGTTCGACCCGCGTCGGCGCGAGGACGATCAATCCGATTCCCTGACGCCGCGCCCCGACTGGATCTGCGATGTGTCGGCGGCCGCGCCGCTGGTCTACGAAGACGGACACATCCTCAACCGCATGGCCTTCGATGCCGAGAAGGCCGCGCTTCAGGCACAGGCGCCGCTGCTGCGGGCGTATGCCGAGAGCCGGTTGCGCCTGTCCCCAAACGTTCTGCAGGACCTGAAGCGCGTCGATCCGCGCCGGGGGGTCACCGGCACGCTGGCCCTCAGTTTCACCACCCTGCTGCCGCGCCTTCCGGACGTTGATCCGACCGCGTTCGCGGACGCGCAAGCGCCGGTGCTGGAAGCCAACCTTGCCCGGACCCGTTCGACGGGTCCCGAGGGGCCCTTCCACCGATATTATCGCGAAGTTCTGGAGACAGTGCGCGCCGACCGGCGCTGACGGGGGCCGGTCCAGACACGCCGAGAGGGTGGGGGTGACCCAGCTCCAGGACGGTGGAACCTCCGTCACGCTTTCCGCAGCCCGCTACAGGTTCTCGGCCGGTGTCAGGTCGATGATGCTGGGCAGGGTGGGGATGCGTTCATCCTGCGCCTGCTCGAACAGCTCCGCGTCGCGCAGCAGGACGATGTCGATTCGCCGGTTGCGGGGGTCGGCCGGGTCCTCGGGGACCAGGGGATCGGTGTCGGCCTTGCCCATGATGCCGTCGATGCGCGCCGGATCGATGCCCGAGGCCAGCAGCACGCGCCGGCTGGCCAGGGCGCGGTCGGCCGACAGCTCCCAATTGCTGTAGCCGGTGGGGTCGAGGAAGGCGGCGTTATCGGTATGGCCGGTGACGATGACGTCGTTGGGCAGATCCTTGATGGCCTCGGCCACCAGACGCAGCATCACGCGGGTGTGCTCATACATGGCCGACGATCCGCCGGGGAACATGGCCAGCCGGTCCTGATCGGTCAACTGGATGCGCAGCCCGTCCGGCGTCTCCTGGATCATCAGACTGTCCTGGAGCTTCTCCAGATCGGGGACCGCCTGGATGGCCTGGCGCAGGGCCTGGGCGGCGTCGTCGAAGCTGGCCTGCTGCGCGTCCTCGGCCGCCTGTTCGGCGGCGGTATTGCCCGCCTCGCCCTCGCTCGCGGGTCCCTGGCCGTCGCCCATGTTCTCGCCCTCGCCGCTGGGGAAGTCGGGCTGGGTCTCGTCCAGGGTCAGGCCCTCGGCCGGGTCGGTGAAGTCCTGCCCGCCCAGGCCGACGGTGGGCGGCGGCAACGTGGGCTGGCTGCTGCTGAGGGAGGTTTGCGCCTGGTTGGCGCCCTCGCCGACGACCTGCCCGCCCAGCATGCCGCCCGCGCCACTGGAACTGGAGGAGACGGCGGTGGGAGCGAAGTAGTTGGAAATCCCCTCCAGTTGTTCTTCGGTCACCGAATTCAACAGCCATAGCAACAGGAAGAACGCCATCATGGCCGTCACGAAGTCGGCGTAAGCCACCTTCCACGCCCCGCCATGGGCCGCGTGCCCGCCTTTCTTGACGCGCTTGATGATGATGGAGTTCTTTTCGTCGGCCATGCCGTCCTCTTCTGCTCCGGCCCGCCTGCCCGTGTCCCGGTCCGGTCGCGGGTTAAAGCCCCGCTGCCGAACCGTCTCCGCGACAGCATACCAGGCGACCCTGAACGCGTGGTGAAGGGACGCCGACGGACCTCTTTCGAAGAAGGCTTCTCTACTCTGACAGGTTCGTCACGGCATCTTCAACCTCGGCAAAGCTGGGCCGAACAGACGGCGGCAGGATTTTGCGGGCGAACTCGATCGACACTTGCGGCGCGTATCCCTGCATGTGGGCCAGCAGGGCGGCCTTGATGCAGTTCAGGTATTCGGTGTCGGAGTCATAGGCCGTGCCGATGGCGCGTCCGAACGGCGCGAAGAAGCCATAGGACAGCAACACGCCCGAGAACGTGCCCACCAGGGCGGCGCCGATCAGGTGGCCCAGGACCTCCGGCGGCTCGGTGATCGAGCCCATGGTGTGAATCACGCCCAGCACGGCGGCGACGATGCCCAGGGCGGGCATGGCGTCGGCCATGGTGATCACGGCCTCGGCGACGGCATGGTGTTCCTTGTGATGGGCTTCAATCTCGGCATCGATGATGGTTTCGACTTCATGGGCATTGTTGGTGCCAAGCGTCAAAAGCCTGAGATAGTCGCAAAGGAACTCTAGATTGTGATGATTGGAAGAGAACCCTGAGAATTTCTGAAAAATCGAGCTTTCATCGGGCTTTTCCACATGGCTTTCCAGCGCCAGGTCGCCCTTGGTCTTGGCCAGTTTGAACAGGGAGTACAGAAGGCTCAACAGCTCCATGTAGCTGTCCTTCTTGTACTTCGGACCTTTCATCATGGGGCCGATGGCCTTGATGGTCCCCATCAGCACCGTTTTCGGGCTGCCGATGACCATCGACCCGAAGGCCGCGCCGAAGATGATCACGAACTCGAATGGCTGCCAAAGGACGTCCAGGTGTCCGCCCGCAAGCGCGTAGCCGCCCAACACGCTGACAGTAACCACAATGGTGCCAATGATGACGAGCATCGGTGTCCTTTAACCGCTGATTGGTTTGCCGACGATCGGCATCCGGACAGTGGTGGCCGGTCCCGGGATGGGGGCGGGTCGTGCCACGGCCATTCTCCGACCATTCGGCGACCGCCCCCAAAGCCGGGATACCCGAACATCCCAATTCCGCCAAAGGAAATCAAACATTGGCGGTCTCGTCACGATGCGGTAAAGACCACGCCAACAGCCCGGCGCAACCGTGAGCATCCCGGGCCGTGACCCCGCCGTCGTCCGGGTGCTGTTCCTGTGTCCCGTGACCGAGGTCCCGTGAACGAGGCCCCTTGAACAAGGTCCCGTGCATGACCGTTGATCCCCAGTCCTTCCGTAACACTTTGAGCCGTTTTGCTTCCGGGGTCACTGTCGTGACCGCCCGGGATGCCACGGGGACGCCCGTTGGCCTGACGGTCAGCGCGTTCGCGTCGCTGTCCCTGGACCCGCCGCTCATTCTGATTTGCCTGAACCGGGACGTCCACGACCTCGCCGTCTTCCACGCCGGCCCATTCGCGGTCAATATCCTGTCCGAGGGCCAGCAGGCCCTGTCGCGACGATTCGCCGGCCCGCGCGAGGCGCGATTCCTGGAGCTGGAGGTGGAGGCGGCCCGCAATGGTTGCCCGATCCTGCCCGAGTCCCTGGCGGTCATCGAGTGCCGCATGGAGTCGGTGGTGGCCGGCGGAGACCATGACATCATCATCGGGGCCGTCACCTCTCTGCGATGCCACCCGGAGGGACGGCCGCTGATCTACTACGCCGGCGGCTACAATCGGCTCGCGGACGCGCCGCCCACCGCCCGGTAAGCGGGCGGCGACGCGCCCGCGCCCCGCCAGCATCCCCTCCTACTCGACGTCGCGCAAGTCCACGACGCGCTTGGCCTTGCCTTGCGAGCGCTCCAGGGTCCCCTCGCCGACGACCTCGACGGTGCTGGAGATCCCGATGTAGGACTTGATCTGGTGCTGGAGGTCCCTGGCGGCGCCGGCGCGCGCGCTCTGGTCATGGAGGCCGGGGCGGAGCTCCGCCTTCACCGTCAGGTGGACCAGGTGCCGGTCGCGGCGCAGTTCAAGCTGATAGTGCGGCGACAGCCGGTCGTCCCGGAGCAACAGTTCCTCGATCTGGCTTGGGAAGACGTTGACGCCCCGGATGATGAGCATGTCGTCCGAGCGTCCGGTGATCTTCTGCATGCGCCGCATGGACCGGGCCGTGCCGGGCATCAGGCGCGTCAGGTCCCGGGTGCGGTAGCGGACGACGGGCATGGCCTCCTTGGTCAGGCTGGTCAGCACCAGTTCGCCCAGGTGTCCGTCGGGCAGCACCGCGCCGGTCTCCGGGTCGATGATCTCCGGATAGAAGTGATCCTCCCAGATATGCAGGCCGTCCTTGGTCTCGATGCACTCCTGCGCCACGCCGGGGCCGATGATCTCCGACAGGCCGTAGATGTCGATGGCATCGATGCCCAGGCGCTGTTCCAGTTGCGCGCGCATCTCGTCGGTCCAGGGCTCGGCCCCGAACAGGCCGATGGACAGCGAGCAGTCGCGCGGGTCCATGCCGTGGCGTTCCATGGCATCGGCGATCACCAGCATGTAGGACGGGGTGACCATGATGATGTCGGGCGCGAAATCCTTGATGAGCTGTACCTGTTTCTCGGTCTGGCCGCCCGACACGGGGATGACGGTGGCCCCCAGCTTCTCGGCGCCGTAGTGGGCGCCCAGGCCCCCGGTGAACAGGCCGTAGCCGTAGGACACGTGAATCCGGCTGTGGTGGCGGCCGCCGCCGGCGCGGATGGACCGCGCCATCACCGTCGCCCACAGGTCGATGTCGGCGCGGGTGTAGCCGACCACGGTCGGCTTGCCGGTGGTGCCGGAGGAGGCGTGGATGCGCACCACCTCGCTCAGGGGCACCGCGAAGCTGCCGAAGGGGTAGGTCTCGCGCAAATGCTGCTTGGTGGTGAAGGGGAAGCGGGGCAGGTCGTCCAGCGTCCGGAAATCATCGGGGTGCACGCCTTGCGCCTCGCAGCGGGCCCGGAAGTGCGGCACGTTCTCGTAGGTGTGCCGTAGGCTCCAGGCCATGCGCCGCGTCTGCACGGCGCTGATCTGGTCGCGGGTGGCGATCTCGATGGGATCCAGTTCGTGTTCCAGCGGACGCTTGGTCAGGTCCATGCTTCCCTCCCCCTGGGCGCCCGTGCGGGCGGTCTGTTGCTTGCCTGAAGTCATTGGGTTGAGTCTGCGGAAAAAAACAAGAATGGGACGGGCAGTCTAGACCCGCGCGATCACCAAGGCGATGCCTTGTCCGACGCCGACGCACATGGTGCAGAGCGCGTATCGGCCCCGGCGGCGATGAAGTTCCTGGAGGGCGGTGGTGACCAGACGGGCGCCGGACATGCCCAGCGGGTGGCCCAGCGCGATGGCGCCGCCGTTGGGATTGACCCACGCGGCGTCGTCGGGCAGGCCCAGGTCGCGCAGCACCGCCAAGGCCTGGCTGGCGAACGCCTCGTTCAGTTCGATGACGTCCATGTCCGCCAGCCGCAGGCCGGCCCTGTCCAGCACCTTGCGGGTCGCCGGGGCGGGCCCGATGCCCATGATGCGCGGCGGCACGCCGGCGGTGGCCATGGCCACCACGCGTGCCCGGGGCGTCAGGCCGTGGCGGGCGGCGGCGGCCTCCGAGGCCAGCAGCAGGGCGGCGGCGCCGTCGTTGACGCCCGAGGCATTGCCAGCGGTCACCGTGCCGTCCGGCCTGACGATGCCGCGCAGCCGGGCGAGATCCTCGATGGTGGCGTCGGGGCGCGGGTGTTCGTCGGCCGTGACCGGAATCGGCTCGCCCTTGTGTCGCGGCACCGCGACCGGCGTGATCTCCTCGGCCAGGCGCCCGGCGGCCATGGCGGCGGCGGCGCGCTGCTGGCTGCGCACCGCGAAGGCGTCCTGATCGGTGCGGGCGATGGCGAAGTCCTCGGCCACGGCTTCCGCCGTCTCGGGCATGGAGTCGACACCGTGCGCGGCCCGCATCAGCGGGTTGACGAAACGCCAGCCGATGGTGGTGTCGTGGACCGTGGCGGCGCGGGAGAACGCGGCGTCCGCCTTGGGCATCACGAAGGGCGCGCGGCTCATGCTCTCCACGCCGCCGGCGATCATCAGGTCCGCCTCGCCGGCCTTGATGGCCCGCGCCGCCATGCCCACCGCGTCCATGCCCGAGCCGCACAGCCGGTTCACCGTGCCGCCCGGCACCCCGACCGGCAGGCCGGCCAGCAGCGCCACCATGCGGGCGACGTTGCGGTTGTCCTCGCCGGCCTGGTTGGCGCAGCCGTAGATCACGTCGTCCACCGCCGCCCAGTCCGTATCCGGGTTGCGGGCCATCAGGGCCATCAAGGGCACGGCGCCCAGGTCGTCGGCGCGCACGCCGGCCAGCGCGCCGCCATAACGGCCGATGGGGGTGCGGATGGCGTCGCACAGGAAGGCATGGCTCATATCGGAGGGTCCTCCCCTTCGGTGACCCGGCCGGACAAGGTGCGCGAATTGCCCCGGAACACGGCCAGGATCTCGCCGTTCTGATTGGTGACGGTGACGTCGGTGACGCCCGCGCGGCCCTTCTTGATCACCTCGACGGCCTCGGCCACCAGCCGGTCGCCCCGCTTGCCCGGCGCCAGGAACGAGATCGAGCAGGCGCTGGCCACCGTCACCACGTCGTGGCTGTTGCAGCAATAGGCGAAGGCGGTGTCGGCCAGGGTGAAGCAGATGCCGCCGTGCAGGATGTCGTGCCCGTTCACCATGAAGGGTCGCACCTCCATGACCGCGCGGGCGTAGCCGGGACGGACCGCCTCGATGGCGATCCCCAGATGCCGGGCGGTGTGATCGCGCGAGGCCAGGGCACGGGCGCTGGCCTCGGCCAGGGCCTGGCGGGCGGCGTCATCCATGGAAGCGGGTTCCTCCCAGGACCTTGCGGCGCAGCAGGGGCGAGGCGCGGTAGCGGTCCTCCCCATAGGTCGCGGCCAGACGGTCCAGGCCCCCCAGGACACGCGCCAGCCCGAGCGCGTCCGCCCAGCGCAACGGGCCAAGCGGGTAGTTCACGCCGGTCCGCAAGGCCGTGTCCACATCGGCGGGGTCGGCGACGCCCTGGTTGACGGCGTCGGCGGCCTCGTTGGCCAGCATGCAGACGGTGCGGAACACGATCAGGCCGGGCACGTCGTCCAGCACCGACACCGCCTTGCCCAGCGCCTGAAAGAAGCCGACCGCCGCGCGCAGCGCCTCGGCGCTGGCCTGGTCCGCCGGGGCCAGGGCGACGCGCGGCGCGCTGGCGTAGTCCAGCGCCAGGTCGAAGGCGATCAACTCTGCCTCGTCCTCGGCGCGGGCGGTGGCGGTGGCCAGCCCACCGTCGGTCAGGCACAGCACGACACCCCCGTCCAGGCGGACGCAGCCGTCGCCGGGGCCGGTCACGGCGTGGGGCGCGCGCGTCATGGCCAGGCCGGCGGCCTCGGCCAGATCGGCCAGCGCGGCGGCCGGTCCCAGGTCGCCCTCGACGGCCACGGCGCCGGGCGCGGGCATGGACTCGGCGGTCTCGGGGTGCGGCGCGGCGGCGTCCGGTCCGTACCCGTAGAAGCCGCGCCCGCTCTTGCGGCCCAGCCAGCCGGCCTCCACCAACTCGCGTTGGATCAGCGACGGCCTGAAGCGCGGGTCGTGGTCGTAAGCGGCGAAGACGCTGCTGGTGACCGCGTGGTTCACGTCATGGCCGATCAGGTCCATCAGCTCGAACGGCCCCATGCGGAAGCCGCCGGACTCGCGCATCACGGCGTCCAGGGTGGCCGGCGCGGCGCCGCCCTCCTGAAGGACGCGAAGGGCCTCGGCGTAGAACGGCCGGGCCACCCGGTTGACGATGAAGCCCGGGGTGCTGCGGGCGTGCACCGGGCTTTTGCCCCAGGCGGCGGTGGTTTCCAGCATGGCGTCGGCGACGCCGGGCGCCGTGGCCAGGCCGCTGACCACCTCGACCAGGGTCATCAGCGGCGCCGGATTGAAGAAGTGCAGGCCCACCAGGCGCTCCGGACGGCGGAGGACGCCGCCGATGGCGGTGATGGAGAGGGAACTGGTGTTGGTGGCCAGCACCGCGTCATCGCCGACAATCGCTTCCAGGCGGGCGAAGATGGTGCGCTTGACGTCCATGTCCTCGATGATCGCCTCGATCACCAGCGGGCAGTCGGCCAGGGCGTCGAGATCCGCCACCAAGTGAAGGCGCGCCATCACGGCGTCCAGGTCCGCCTGGGCCATCTTGCCGCGCGTCACCCGCTTGCCCAGCACGGCGGCGATGCCGTCGCGGCCGGCGCGGGCGACCTCCGGCGTGCGGTCGTACCAGATCACCCGGTGCCCGGCCTGGGCGGCCACCTGGGCGATGCCCACGCCCATGGTGCCGGCGCCGACAAGGCCGACCGGGGCGGCGGCGGGAAGGGCCCGGCTCGGGGAAAGGCTCATGGCGGGGCGCATCTCCTGGAGCGCGAGGAACGGGAGGGGGCGGAAGGGACGCGCCTAGTGTGGTGGATTTGAAGTTCCTATGACCTGGTCGGGAAGCGCTGGACGGACCTTCAAATCCATAAACCACACTAGAATCATATAGTTAATAGTGTCCTGATTGAATCCGAAGTTCGTCCAGCGCCAGCCAAGTGATGTAACGAACTTCGGATTCAGGACACTAGCGGCCCGTGAAGGTGGGCGGACGCTTGTCCAGGAAGGCGCGCACACCCTCGCGGTAGTCGTCGGTCGCGCCGGCCACGGTCTGAAGGTCGCGTTCCAGGTCGAGTTGCGCGTCGAGATCGTTGGACCACGTGGCGGCCAGCGCCGTCTTGATCAGCGCCAGGCCCCGCGTGGGCTGGGTGGCCAGATGACGGGCCAGGGCGCCGGCCTCGTCCCTCAGCGCCGCGTCGTCCACCACCCGCCAGATCATGCCCCACTGGGCCGCCTGCTCGGCCGTGACCGCGTCACCCAGCATCATCAACGCCGTGGCTCGCGCCGGGCCGACCAGACGCGGCAGGGTCCAGGTGCCGCCCGCGTCGGGCACCAGGCCAAGCCGGCAGAACGGCTGGACGAAGCGGGCCGAACGGGCCGCCAGCACGATGTCGCAGGCCAACGCCATGTTGGCGCCGGCCCCGGCGGCGACGCCGTTGACGGCGCAGACCACGGGGACTTGAAGGGCCTTCAGCGCGCGCATCATCGGGTTGTAGCGCGTCTCCAGCGACTCGCCGATGTTGGGGGCCTCGGCGCCGGGGGCGACGGCGCGGTCACCCAGGTCCTGACCGGCGCAGAACCCGCGCCCCGCCCCGGTGAGCAGCAGGCACCGCACGGCCGTGTCGCCGGCCACCACGGCCAGGGCATCGGCAAGTTCGGCATGCATCTCGGTGGTGAAGCTGTTGAGCTTGTCGGGGCGGTTCAGGGTGAGCCTCGCCACGCCGTCGGCGCGGTCCAGCAGCAACGTCTGATAGGCGGTCATGGGGGACGGGTCCGGCGCGGTGGACAGGCAGCACAGGGCTTTTAGCAGGCGACCCCGGGCGGACGAAACGGGCAAAACGACCCAGGGGCGCGACACGCCGTCCGCCGGTCTCCGCCCCGGTCCTTCATGATACGCGCCGGCGATCCGATCGTCGAAATGCGTAGGGCGTGGGCCGAGCGTCCGGACCGGGCCGTGGTCACGCCCGGCGGTCAGGCGGGGCCGACCGGCCGGGACAGGCCCAGGGCCGACAGGCGGGGATGGATGTCGGTGATCCAGCGGTTCAGCCCTTCCGCGTTGGTGCGGCGCCGCAGTCCCAGCGCCCGGGACCGCTCGAAATGCTGAGAATCCGCGCGGCCGAAAGTATGGACCACGCGCGGAAACCAGTAGTCCACGGCCCCTTGCGCGGCCGACGGCGTGCCATGACGGCCGATCGCCTGGGCAAGCGCGGTCTCTCCCGAGCGCGCGTGCGCGGCCTCGCGCGCGACGATCGCGGCCATCACCGCGCGCAACGGCGCGTAGGAGCTGTCCACCAGATCGAGCAATTGCGTCGCCACCGCCGTGCCCATCAGCATGTTCAGGATGATGGCATCCAGCCAGCCTTCCAACGGCGCGTGAAACACGTTCAGCCGCTTGTCGCCGCCGATGCGGCGGTTTCCAAGGTCCAGGTCCCGGTCCAGGCGGGATGCCCAGCAGTGCGCCCGCACGTACAGGGTGGGGTTGACGCCGAACGGCGCCATGATGTCCAGCACCTGCTGGGCATGGTCGAACTTCTCGGCGACGATGCGCGCCGCCGTCACCCGTTCCCGCAGGCCCGGCGCGCTGTTGATGAACGGGACCAGGCCGGCGGTGCCGGCCAGTTCGCTATCCACGAAGACGGCAAGCACCCGCATCAACTCGGCCCGGTAGCCGGGCGAGACCTCGACCGGGGACTCCAGGATCTCGCCCCGGCTGACGCGGTCGATCACGGTATCGTCGGTGGGGGCATCGGTGGTCGCCATGGACGCGCCTTTCGTGCTGGCCCGCCGACGGCGGGTCCGTGCCGGTCCGCCGATGGCGGGGGAGGGGGGCATGACCCCTCGTCCATCCCGGGACATTTTCCCGTGGCAGACTGGAAAGGATACAAAAATAGACACATGGGGTGAAACTTGGTATCGGAAATTTGGCGCCGCTCCGGGACGGCCGGCGCCGGCGCCGGGGAGGACTGCGGGGTGAACATTCTGGTCATCGTCGGCACGGAATCGGGCAATGCCCAGATGGTGGGCGAGACCGTGGTCGAGGCTTTGACCTGCGCCGGCCATACGGCCGACCTGGTGGAGACGTGCGACGGCGACCTAGCGGCCCTGGACCTGGGCGCGCGCGACGCGCTGCTGGTGTGCACCGCCACCCATGGTCTGGGTGAACTGCCCGACAACCTGATCCCCTTCGCCGATGCCCTCAGGGTCGAGGCACCGGACCTGTCGGCGATGCGGTACGGGGTGATCGCGCTCGGCGACCAGACCTACAGCGAGACGTTCTGCCGCGCCGGCAAGGACATGGATGACCTGCTCGCCAGCCTGGGCGCGCGCCGGCGGGGCGACCGCCTGGAGATCGACGCCTGCACCCAGCCGCTGCCCGACGAGGACGCGGTGGCGTGGCTGGCGGAGTGGCTGCCCCTGCTGGAGACGTGACGCCCGGCGCGTCCGGCTTCCCCAGACCGGCGTCGTCCGGGGTGTCCAGCCGAGAGCGGGTGCGCCGAGCGGGGACGGGGGGCGGCGGCGGCCGGGTCGCACGGATCGGTCATGGACTCTCCGCATGCGGCCGGGTGGCCACAAGGAACTGGCGGCGGAAGGGGAACAGGACCCGCCCGTTGGGCAGGGACTCATACGCCGTGGCCAGGCGCCCGCGATAGGCGGCGCGGAAGGCGTCCCGCATGGTCGCGTCGGGCAGGCGCGCGAGCCACGGTCGCAGCGCCGTGGAGTCGGTGAAGGCGGCCACCGCGTCCGGTCCGCCCGCCAGGATCTGCTGATAGTCGGTTTCCCAGGCATCGACGGTGGCCGCGCCGGCCGCCAGCAGGCGGCGCACGGTCACCTCGGGCGGATCCACCGGCGGCGGGGCGGCGACCAGGGCGGCCAGCAGAGGCTCCCAGGGACCTTCCTTGGCGACGGCCCTGATCAGGGCGTGGGACGGCCGGTCATGGTTGCGCGGCATCTGCACGGCCAGCACGCCGCCCGGGGCCAGGGCGTCCAGAAGACGCGGGAACAGCACGTCGTGCCCGTCCAGCCAGTGCAGCGCGGCATTGGATGTGATCAGGTCCGGAGAACCCTGGTCGTCCGGCGTCCAGGTGGCGATATCGCCCTGAACCCAGGTGATGGTCTTGCCGCCGTCCTCGGCTTGGGCGCGGCTCAGCATCTCGGCCGACGTGTCCAGCCCGGTGATCTCCGCGTTGGGCCAGCGCGCCGCCAAGTGACGGGTCAGCGCGCCGGTGCCGCATCCCAGGTCGACGATCCGTCTCGGCGCATCCATCGGGATGCGGGCCAGCAGGTCCAGGGCCGGCCGCAGGCGATGGTCGGCGAAGGTCAGGTAGGTGTCGGGCGTCCAGTCGGTCATGAGGATCCTTCTCCCTTGCCGCCGTCCCTCGCAGCCGGCACGATGGCGGCCAAACGGTGGCGTATGGACTCCGCGCCACCGCGATCCGTCACAGTGTTGGGAGGTGCTCGCCCCATGCCCGTCTATGCCTTCGAAAACCTGGTGCCCGTGGTGCACTCGACCGCCTTCGTTCACCCCACCGCCATCCTGATCGGTGACGTGATCGTCGGTCCCGGCGTCTACGTGGGGCCGTCGGCCTCGCTGCGCGGCGACTTCGGGCGCATCATCCTCGAAGACGGCAGCAACATCCAGGACAACTGCACCATGCATGGTTTCCAGGGCACGGATACGGTGGTCGAGGTGGACGGCCACATTGGCCACGGCGCCATCCTGCACAGCGCGCGCGTCGGCCGCGGCGCCCTGGTGGGCATGAACAGCGTGGTGATGGACGGGGCGGTGGTCGGCGCCGAGAGCATCGTCGCCGCGCAGTGCTTCGTGAAGGCCGGGACCGTGTTTCCGGAGCGCTCGCTGGTGGCCGGTGTGCCGGGCAAGGTGGTGCGCCAGGTCACCGACGCGGAGTACGCCTGGAAGATGGAAGGCACCAAGCAATATCAGCAACTCGCGCAACGCTGCCGGGTGGGACTTCGCGAGACCACGCCCCTGACCGAGCCGGAACCCGACCGGCCCACCGTTCAGTGGGAAGACCTGAAGCCACTCTACCAGTCAAGGGGGTAGGGCGCGGCGGTCTCAGGCATGCAAGGGGGCCTGGGGGAACGGCAGGACGGTGCCGCCCTGGCCGGACGAGGCGGCCAGGGCGCCGGTTCCGGTGCCGGTGGTGGCGGACACCAGGGCGACCACCTTCTCGGTCTGGGCCACCAGGGCGGCGGCGCGGCTGTCGTGGGCGTCGTCGTCGTTGCTGGGGATCGCGCGGTCCGGGTCGCGGGCCTGGCGGGCCACGGTCGCCAGGGACTCCAGGTCGCCCAGCGTGACCACATCGTCGTCACCCAGCACGCCAAGCTCGATCAGGTCGACCGCCAGCAGCGCCGGATTGCTGGTGGACAGGGGGCGATGTCCTGACTCCAGGGCCAGCCCCTTCAGCGCCCGCTCCGCCGCCTGATGGGCCGCGAAGCAGGCCCAGTCCAGATGACCCGCCTGCAACGACCATTGGGCATGAATCAGATCGTTGTGCGCCTGTCGCAGCCACCCCTGGGCCGATTCGCGCGGGGTCATGGATTGGGCCTCCCCCCTGTCATGTTGGATCACCGTCGTACCGAGTTCGCCTCCAGGATGACAGCAGGCTCGGGCGATGGTCAATCGCGCCAAAGGAACGAGGCCCCTCCGCTGAAGGAAGGGCGTCGCGCGGATTTTCGCCCCCCTCGTGGCCAAAGGAGCACGGCGGTGGCGCGAACGGCGGCCAGCGGGGCTACCCGAAGAAGACGCTCGGCAGCCAGGTGGCCATCTGCGGAAACATCGCCAGCAGGCCAAGGCCAATGAGCTGGATGACGATGAACGGCAGCACGCCCCGGTAGATGGACTGGGTGCGGATGGAGGGTGGCGCCACGCCGCGCAGGTAGAACAGCGCGAAGCCGAACGGCGGCGTCAGGAAGGAGGTCTGGAGGTTCATGGCGATCATCACGCCCAGCCACACCGGGTCCAGGTCCATGCGCAGCAGCACCGGCCCGACGATGGGCACGACGACGAAGATGATCTCGATGAAGTCCAGGAAGAAGCCCAGCACGAACATCACCAGCATCACCACCAGCATGGCGCCGAAGGCGCCGCCGGGCAGGTTGGTGAGGAACGCGTGCACCATCTCCTCGCCGCCCAGGCCCCGGAACACCAGCGAGAACAGGCCGGCGCCGACGATGATCACGAACACCATGGAGGAGATCTTGAGGGTCTGGCGCATCACATCCTGAAGGATCGCCATGCGCCAGACCCGCCGCAGGCTCTCGCCGATCCCCAGGAAGACGATCGCGGTGCAGGCCACGGCCACCCAGATCCAGACGGTCTCGGCGGGGCCGATCACCTCGCGCGCGACTCGCAGATCCACGGTGCGCGCCAGCACCAGCATCAGCACCAGGGCGGCGAAAGTGGCCAGGATGGGCCAGCGGCTGCTGGCCTGAAGCTTCAGGCCGGCGAGCAGCAGGGCGCCGACGGCGCCGACGGCGGCGGCCTCGGTCGGGGTCGCCACGCCGGTCAGGATGGAGCCCAGCACGGCGACGATGAGGATCACCGGCGGCAGCAGGGCGTTGGCCAGCGTCGCGATGGTCTGCCAGGGGCTCAGGTCATGATCGGCCTCGTCCCGGATGGAGGGCGCGCGCTTGGGCTGGAGCCAGGCCACCAGCGCCACATACAGCACGTACAGCGCCACCAGGCCCAGGCCGGGCAGCAGCGCCCCGGCGAACAGATCCCCCACCGATACCGGCTCGGGCGACCAGTTGCCGATGGACCGCTGGGCATCGGTGTAGGCGTTGGAGATCTGGTCGCCCAGCAGCACCAGCACGATCGACGGCGGGATGATCTGGCCCAGGGTGCCGGCGGCGCAGATGGTGCCGCAGGACAGCCTCGGGCAATAGCCCCGACGCAGCATGGTGGGCAGGGACAGCAGGCCCATGGTGACCACCGTGGCGCCGACGATGCCGGTGGAGGCGGCCAGCAGGGCGCCGACGATGCACACCGAGATGCCCAGGCCGCCCCGCAGGGTGCCGAACAGCTTGCCCATGCTGTCCAGCAGGTCCTCGGCCACCCGCGAGCGCTCCAGCATGACCCCCATGAACACGAACAACGGGACCGCGATCAGCACCTCGTTGGTCATGGTGCCGAAGATGCGTTGCGGCATGGCCGCCAGGAAGCTCAGGTCGAAGATGCCCAGGCCCCAGCCGATCAGCCCGAATACCAGCGCCGAGCCGCCCAGGGTGAAGGCCACCGGAAAGCCCGCGACCAGGAACAGGCAGGTGCCCGCGAACATGGCCAGGGCGTAGATCTCGCGTTCCAGCATGTGGTCCATCAGCCCGCCTCCCCCTCGCCGGGCCGGGGCGCGTCGCCGTCCCGGCCGGTCAGCGTGAGGAGGGACCGCGCGATGACCGACACGCCTTGCAGGAGGACCAGGGCGCCGAACACCAGGATCACCGACTTGAGCAGGAAGACGCCCTGAATGCCGCTGGTCTCCTTGGAGCCCTCCAGGACGCGCCAGGCGTTGCCCACGTAGTCGATGGAGACCCACAGGATCAGGGTACAGAAGGGAATCAGGAACAGGACCGACCCCGCCAGGTTGACCAGCGCCTGCCGCCGGCGCGAGGCATCCCGGTAAAACACGTCCACCCGCACATGCCCATCCTGGAGCAGGGTATAGCCGGCGCCCACCATGAACAGCAGTCCATGCATGTACACGATGCTTTCCTGCATCCATATGAACCCAAGGCCGAAAACATAGCGCAGAACGACCACCAGGAACTGAACCAGTACCATGAACAGGGCCAGCCAGGCCGTGGCCTGACCGATGCCACGGTTGAGGCCGTCGATCGCGCGGGCTAGCGAGGGTAGCGAGATCACCCCCTGAACTCCTATGGTTTTCGGGTGAGGGGGTCAAAGACACGTCGGCCCCCGAGATCGGGAGCCGACGAGCCCTTGACGGGACAGCAATGGGGTGTGAGGCCGACGTGGTCTCCGGCCCCATCGACGAGACCGACCGGAGGTCGGCCGGACCTATTGTCCGTAGGCGTACGGGAGTTCGCGGGCGGTCCAGTACGCCTGGTCGGCGATCCGCGCCCAGCCGACGGCCTTGGTGCGGAAGTCGATGAAGGAGTCGTAGACCTTCTTGGTCATCGGGTCCTCGGCCGCCACCTCGGCCACCACCTCGCCGGCGGCGTCGCCGATGGCCTTCATGATGTCGTCGGAGAACTTGCGCAGTTCAACGCCGTGCTCATTGACCAGAGTGGCCAGCGCGTCACCGTTGCGGGTGTTGAACTCGGCCAGGGTGTAGTCGTTCTCGGCGGCGGCGGCGGCCTCGATGATCGCCTTGTCGGCGTCGCTCAGGCTGTCCCAGACGGCCAGGTTGACGCCGCCGGACAGGGCCGTGCCGGGTTCGTGGAAGCCGGGATAGTAATAATACTTCGCTACCTTGTAGAACCCGAAAGCCAGGTCGTTCCAGGGGCCGACCCATTCGGTGGCGTCGATGGCGCCGGATTGCAGGGCCGGGAAGACCTCGCCGCCCGGCAGCGACACGGCCGCCGCGCCGATCCGCCGCAGCACCTCGCCCCCCAGGCCCGGAATGCGGATCTTGAGGCCCTTGTAGTCCTCAACGGCGTTGATTTCCTTGTTGAACCAGCCGCCCATCTGGACCCCGGTGTTGGCCACCAGCATGGGTTTGATGTTGAAGCCCGCCGACAACTCATCCCAAAGCTGCTGGCCGCCGGCATGATAGACCCAGGCGTTGATCTCGGTGGCGGTCAGGCCGAAGGGGACGGCGGCGAAGAAGTTGAACGCCTTGGACTTGCCCTGCCAGTAGTATTCGGCGCCGTGATACATGTCGGCGGTGCCGGAGGACACGGCATCGAACGCCTCGAACGCGGGCACCAGTTCGCCGGCCGCGTAGACCTTGACGGTCAGGCGGCCGTCCGACATGGCGGTGATGCGCTGGGCCCAGCGCTCGGCGCTGGTGCCCAGGCCGGGGAAATTCTTCGGCCAGGTGGTGACAAGCTTCAACTCGCGCCTGTCCTGGGCGATCGCCGGGGTCGACAGGGCGGAGGCGACCGTGGTCGCCGTGGCGGCGCCGGTGATGGCGGCGCCGGACAGGAAATCACGACGTTTCATGGACCGATTTCTCCCTCGTATTTTTTGGCGGCGGGCGGCCTTTCCTGGGCACGATCCCGCGTGACACGGACAGCCGCATGTTGCCGGGGAGGCGCGCCAGCGGACACACCCCGAGTGTGCGCAGCATAGCGTCGAACCGGAACGGTGAACAATGGGCAGGGCGTTGTCGCGACCACGAAATGACCAGGACTCGGGAGGGGGGGGATGCGCGGCGCCGTCCATCGCGCCCGCCCATGCCCCAAAGGCCGTCCGTCGCCGACCCCCGCGAGGCCCGGCGGGACCGGCGGTCTGATCAAACACCGGTGTCCCGGGGCGTTTGCGGTATCGTGGGCCGAGCGTCGGAGTCGGGACACTCGGGGGCGGGCCGGGGCATGGGCCGGGACACGGATGGAGACCGAGGCAGGCCATGGAGACGAGGGAGGACGGGGTGAGGCTGATCGCCATCTTCACGGACTTTGGGCTCGACGGTCCGTACACCGGCCAGATGAAGGCGGTGCTGCACCAGGGGGCGCCGGGCGCGCCGGTGGTCGACCTGTTCGCCGATGCGCCGGCGTTCGATGCCCGGGCGTCGGCCTACCTTCTGGCGGCCCATGTGGCGCCACTGCCGCCGGACACCATCGTTCTGGGGGTGGTGGATCCGGGCGTGGGCTCCGACCGCGCCGGCCTGATGGTCGAGGCCGACGGGCGCTGGTTCGTGGGACCGGACAACGGCCTGTTCGCCCTGGTGGCGCGGCGGGCCGCCCGCCTGCGCGCCTATCCGGTGTTTCCGCCGCCCGGTCGTCTCAGCGCCAGTTTCCATGGGCGCGACGTGTTCGCGCCGGCGGCGGCGCGCCTGGCCCGGGGCGATCGGCCGGACGCGCGGGAGGCGCTGGACCCGGGGTGCGTGGACCGCGCCGACTGGCCGGAGGATCTGGCCCGCGTCGTCTATATCGATCGGTACGGCAACGCCATGACGGGCATGCGGGCGTCCACCCTGGCGGCGACCGCCGAGTTGATGGTTCACGGCCGGCCCCTGCGCCGGGCCCGCACGTTCTCGGACGTGCCGGTCGGTCACCCGTTCTGGTACGAGAACGCCAATGGTCTGGCGGAAGTCGCCGTGAACCAGGGGCGGGCCGACGAGGCCTTGGGGGTCCGGCTGGGCGATCGCGTCGACCCCAGACAGGGGACGGTGGCGACAGGCGCGCCGGGGGCCGTGGCATAGGACCGTTCGATGACGTATGGTGGTTGCTGGCATGCAAACAGACGGCAGCCGGTCCCGTCGGGGGCGCGGTCCCCGGTCGGCGGAGGGAACGGGCAACGCAGAGGGACAAGGGCATAGACGCATAGACGCATAGACGCATAGACGTATAGACGCATAGACGCATAAAGAGGCGCCGATGAGTTGCTGGGTGAAGTTCTGGGGTGTGCGCGGTAGTATTCCCTGTCCGTCGCCCGACCACGTGATCTACGGCGGCAACACGAGTTGCGTGGAAGTCCATCTGGACGGACGCCATGTCGTCTTCGATGCCGGCACGGGGCTTCGCCTTCTCGGACGTTCGTTCCTTGACCGCGGCGTGTCCGCCGCGACCCTGCTGATGACGCATACCCACTGGGACCACATCATCGGCTTTCCCTTCTTCGCGCCGGCCTATCGGCCCGATTTCTCGCTGACGGTCATGGCCGGCCATGTGGCCGACAACGGCGGTATTCGCGCCCTGTTCTCCACCCACATGTCCGATCCCATGTTTCCCGTGCCGCTGGAGGCCATGAACGCCCGCATGGCCTTTCGCGACTTCAAGCCTCGGGACGGGTTCGCGCTCGACCCGGCGGTGCGGGTCACCACCACGCCGCTGAACCACCCCAATGGCGCCACCGGCTACCGTCTGGATTACGCGGGCCTGTCGATCTGTTACGTCACGGATACCGAACATGTGCCCGGCGCGCCGGACGAGAATGTCCTGTCCCTGATTGCCGAGGCCGATCTGGTGATCTACGACAGCACCTACACGGACGAGGAGTTCCCGGCCAAGCTGGGGTGGGGCCACTCCACTTGGTGCGAGGGGATGCGCCTGTGCCGCGCGGCCCGGGCCCGCCGGCTGGTGGTCTTCCATCACGACCCGGACCACGATGACGCCTTCATGGGCTGCCTGGAGGACGAGATCCGGCGGGCCTGCCCCGAGGCCCTGGTGGCGCGGGACGGCATGGGCGTGACGCTGCGCCCGTGATCCTGAAACGATGGAGTGACCGATGCCGCCCAGTGATGCCGCCATCCCCGACCCCGACGTTCTGTATCCCCTGGCGGGGTTCACGGGGATGGTGCTTTTGAAGCCGCTGCTGGCGCAACGGCCGCCGATGGCGGGGGCGGATACCGTCGATGTGGGCGCCTACAGTTACTACAGTGACTTCCAGGATCCGCTGGCCTTCTTTGAGCGCAACGTGTGCTACCACTTCGGCTACGGACAAGCGCGCCTGCGCATCGGCCGGTTCTGCGCCATCGCCCACGGCACCACCATCATGATGGCCGACGCCAACCACGCCATGGCCGGACCCAGCACATTCCCGTTCCCGGTCTTTGGCGGGGCCTGGGCGGCGGCCGTGCCGATGCGGGACATGCCCTTTCCCAAGCGTGGCGATACCGTCATCGGCAACGATGTCTGGCTGGGCCACGAGTGTCTGCTGATGCCCGGCGTCACGGTGGGGGACGGGGCCATCGTCGCCGCGCGCGCGGTGGTCAGCCGGGACGTGCCGCCCTACGCGGTGGTCGCCGGCAATCCGGCGCGGGTGGTGCGCCAACGGTTCTCGGACGACGAGATCGCCCGGCTTCGCGCCCTGGCCTGGTGGACCTGGCCGCCCGAGACGCTGATCCGCGCCCTGCCGACCGTGGTCCGGGGCGACGTGGCCGCCCTGGAGACCCTGGCGCCCGAGGGAGTCAGCGTGGCATGACCCGCACCGAGACCCGGCGGTTGATCTCCTGGTTGTTGGGGAGCGGGTTGCCGTCCGGATCGCGGTTGGGCACCTTCGGCGCGGTGTCCGCGAGGCCGACGGCGCGCAGGCGCTGGCTGTCCAGACCCACGTCCTCCAGGAAACGGACCACCCGCGTCGCCCGGGTCGCCGACAGCTCCCAGTTCGAGGGATAGACGCGCGTGCTGACCGGCGTGTCGTCGGTGTGGCCCTGCACCTCGATCTGGAAGTTGCGGTACTTCATCGACCCCAAGGTCACGGCCATGCGCTCCAGCACCGGGAGCGCTTCCTCGCGCAGGTCGGCCGACCCGGGCTTGTAGAACGCGGTGCTCGCGAAGTCGATCACCAGTCCCTGTTGGTCCACGCCCAGGCCGATCACGTCGTCCACCTTCATCAGGTCGATGGCGGCGGTGATGTCGTTGCGCAGGGCCTCGATGGGGCGCTCGATGTCCCGCTGGCCTATGCCCTTGGCCATGCCGGCCTTGACCTGCTCGAACAGCACGGGATCGATCTTCGAAATGGCCGCCAGCAGGATGAAGAACGCCAACAGCAACGTCGCCATGTCGGCGAAGGTGGTGATCCAGTCATCCTCGGCCTCTTTTCGAGAGGCTTTCTTGGACCAATGCTGTCCCTGGTTCTCGAACATCGCTCCGGTGCCTTTTCCCAGGTCGCGGACGGGCTTGCCCTCAGCTTCCGGAGGACCCGCCGGACGGACTGCTGGCGGGGCCGGTGGCGGTGCCAGTCCCGGGGCTGAAGGATGGGGCGCGCCCGCCCCGCGCGCGCATCATGCTGTCGATGCTGAAGTGGAGCCCGGGGTCCAGGTAGCTGTTCATCTTGTCCTGGATGTAGCGCGGGCTCTTGCGCTCGGCGAGCAGGGCCAGGCCCTCCGCCAGCAAGTAATTGCGGAAGCGCACGATTTCCTCGCGCTGCTGCACCTTGTTGGCGGCCGGCAGGAAGATCAGCCGGGCCGACAGCACGCCATAAAGGGTCGTGACCAGCGCCACGGCCATGCCCGGCCCCAGGGACGCCGGGTCCTTGCCCATGTTGTCGAGCATGATGATCAGGCCGACCAGGGTGCCGATCATGCCGAAGGCCGGGGCGGTGGAGCCCATGTTGCGCAGGATGTCCGAGTAGACGGTGTTGCGCATGAACGTGGTTTCCACGGTGTTGGCCAGGATGTCCCGAACCTCCTGGCCGGTATAGCCGGTGATCACCAGTTCGATGCCATAGCCGAGAAAGCGATCCGTCTTGGTGGCGCGGCCGGCGTCCGTCTCCAGGCCCGGCAGGCCGCTTTTCTGAATCACATAGCCCCAGCGGATCACCCGGCCGACCTCGTGCGTGAGGATCGCCCGCGTGACCTCGTGCGTGAACAAAATGGAACTCATCACGCGCAGGGCGTGGACAACGTAGCGGGGCTCGAAGGAAATAAAGGCCGCCGCCAGCGTTCCCCCCAGGACCATGATGAAACTGGGCAGGTTGAGAAAGATGAAAACGTTGTCGGTGCTCAGGACGATGGCGCCGACGAACAGGCCAAATCCGAAGATGACGCCCAGGATGGTGGCGAAGGACATGCGGTCGGTTTCCCTTGACCAGCACACCGTGCTGCGGTGCGCCGCCGGACCTCTGGCGCCGATTCCGCCGACCCGGGTGACGGAGGCGCCCCATACGCCTCATTAACACCCAACCTTTGTGTCAGGGCAAGCGCGGAAGTCGGCGGGAGTTCGGCCCCGGGGGCCGGGCGGCGCCCGCGCGGGGCGGCGGCGGACACCGGTCCGGGCGCAGGCTGACCGTCCGAGAGTTTCCAGGAGATGGCGATCTTTCAGGGGCTTCGCGCCGTCCGGGGGACGACACTTCAAAAGCGGCACGCCTCATCCGGAGCACCTTGACGGTGTGAGGACTCTCCTTCGAAACACAAATTAATTGTTTGTATAGCATATTTCCCGTTTAAGTAACGAGTCTCGTCCGCCTCTTGATTTTTTGATTAAGCTTATTTACCATATGGATCTCCAGCGACGGAGTCCGGGGATCCGGCCTTGAGCGACAATCTTGTTCCAAAATATCCTGCATCGACGACCTGGGGGCGCGGTGTCCAACAGCACCGGCTCGTCCACATAGTAAGGTAACTTAATAAATAAGCGATGGCCATGGTGGCGCCCTCGGCCGCCCTCACGCGCCGTCTCTCTCATGCGAAGGACTGAAGAGATGCCCCTCCCGAAACCCACCTGCCAGTTCGACCCCGTGGAAGAGTTGCTGACCGACGGGATCGCGGCCAAGGTCGTCGAGGACTCCGTGCGTCTGAACCTCTACGACCTATTGGATGATCCCCGGAGCCTGGAGCAGATATCGGCGAGTCTGGGGGGCAACACGGGCGTGACGGAAGCCATGCTGGATGTGCTGCGACTCAAGGGGCTCGTGGTGAAACGGGGCGACACCTACGCGAACACGCCGCTCGCGTCGGAGTTCCTGGTCTCCGGGTCGCCCTTCTGGCAGGGATCCTTTCTGCTGTCCCAACAACAGCGACACGCCGCCATCGCGAACGACCTGTCGGACATCCTGCGGGGCAAGCCGCGCGCCAAACAGGGCGCGCCCGGACAGCATTGGGTCAGTGTCGACGCGTTGAACACGTTGGCCCAGTACAGCATGCAGGGATCCTTGCAGGACATGGTCGCGTTCATCGCCGGCTTGCCCGGCTTCCCGGCCATGCGCCGGATGAGCGACATCGGCGGCAACCATGGCCGGTACACAATGGCCCTGCTGGACGAGAATCCCCAGTTGACGGCGGAGATTCTGGACGTGCCGCCGGCGGTGCCGGCGATCCAGACGGTGTGCCGGGAGTCCGGTCATGGCGACCGTCTGTCGGCGCGGGGATTCGACCTTCGCCAGGACACCCTACCCGTCGCGGCCTACGACCTGATCGTCGTCTCTCATGTCCTGCATATGTTCTCGGAGTCCCTGCCGACGACCGTCAGGACCATCGCCGCCGGCGTCGCGCCCGGGGGATGGCTGGTGTCCCAGACCCTGGATCCCGATGGCCAGGGGTCGCCGATCTTAAAGAGCGTCCGGGAATTGATCACGCGCATGGTGGGCGTCCAGACCCACTTCCTGACGGCGGAGGCGATGGACGGGATGCGCCGCACCCTGGCCGACGAAGGCTTCGGCGACTTCACCTCCCGGGCGGGGGGACCGAACGGGGTCAACCTGATCTTCGCCGCCCGCAAGGCGGGGTGATGTCTTGGGACCCGGATCCAGGGGCCGCCGCCGACGATCACCGCTCGTCGCCCGTCGACGTCGATGGGGGCGGCCTCTTGATCCCATGGTTAAAGCGCCATACTGTCTGAGACATGCACGGCGACAGCAAGGACGATCTGGTCAAGACGACGGTGCGGCAGCTCATGCGGGTTGCCCACCGGGTGGCGCGCGTCGAGGACCTGCCCATCCGGGTCCATGACGACCTGGAGATCACCACCAAGGAAGCGCACACCATCGAGGCCGTCGGCGAACGCCCGGGGCTGAGCGTCACCGACGTGGCGACCACCTTCGGCATCACCAAGAGCGCCGCCTCGCAGATGGTGACCAAGCTGGTGGCCAAGGGGTTCCTGACCAAGGTTCGCGCGCCGCACAGCAACAAGGAATGGGAACTCGGTCTGACTCCGCTGGGATGGACGGCCTTTCGGGCCCATGAGTCGGCCCATGGGCGGGACTTCGCCCGTCTGGTCGATCACCTGAACAGCTTCTCGCTGAGCCAGATCGCGACCCTCACGGTCCTGCTGGAGGCCATCGGCGGAATCATGGAAGACCGCTTGGGGGAGTGACCCGCCCCTGGGTCCGGCGCCGGACCCACGATCCGTCCCCCACGCCAGCCACGCACGGAGTCTCCCAAGCGAGACCAAACCGGGGGACGACGAGATCCACCCTGCCGGAGGCGTTCCCAAGCCCGGACCAGCAGGACTAAGATACGGGTCTCGTCGACCGGATGGGCGCCGATGACCGATCCTGCCTCCGATTCAGAGCCGTCCGACCCGCTGCTGACAAGGGCGGCGGTGCGGCTGCGGACGCCGACGCCGCAGACCCTGCCCCTGGTCGTGGCCTCGCCGCATTCCGGCACCGCCTATCCGGCGGCCTTCCTGGCGGTGGCGCGCCCGCCGCTGGCGAAGCTGCGGGCCAGCGAGGACACCCATGTGGAGGCCATGATGGCGGCCGCGCCGGAGCTGGGCGCGCCGCTGCTGGCCGCGCTGTTCCCGCGCGTGTTCCTGGACGTGAACCGGGAACCGTGGGAGCTGGACCCGGCCATGTTCTCCGACCCGTTGCCGGCCTGCGCCAACACCACCTCGCCCCGGGTGCGCGCGGGCTTGGGCACGCTGCCGCGCCTGGCCGGCGACGGCGCGCCCATCTATGCGCGCCGGCTGCCCCTGGCCGAAGCGGAACGCCGGCTGGCGCGCCACTACTATCCCTATCACGAGACGCTCGCCCGGCTGGTGAGCCAGACGCGGGTTCGATTCGGACACTGCGTGCTGCTGGACTGTCACTCCATGCCGTCCTCCGCGCTGGAGGAGGAACGGGCCTGGACCCGCCCGGACGTGATCCTCGGCGACCGCCACGGCACCGCCTGCGACCCACTGGTCACGGACACCGTGGAGGCGGTGCTGGGGGACATGGGGTTGCGGGTGCGCCGCAACCGGCCCTACGCCGGGGGGCACACCACCCGCCATCACGGCCGGCCCGACGCCGGGATCCATGCCCTGCAGATCGAGGTCAACCGGGCGCTTTACATGGACGAGGGCACCCGCCGGCCCACCGACGGCCTGGCGCGCCTGGGCCGATCCATGGCGGTGCTGATGGAGGCGGTGGGATCGCTGCCCCGCCGGTCGCTGGCGGCGGAGTGACGCCGGAGACGATCTCGTCCGTCCGGCCGGGACAGGCCAGCCGATGGGACAGGTTGGAGCGGGTGATGGGAATCGAACCCACGACATACAGCTTGGGAAGCTGTCGTTCTACCACTGAACTACACCCGCAGGGAGGCCCTGGCGACCGGCCTAGCATGTCCCTACATACGATGCCCGCCGCCGCCGGGCAAGGGGCCTGTCGGGCGTCCGAGGGTCGAGCCCTGACTCATACCAACGGTCATGGAGACTGACCGTTGCAGTCCGTGTGAGCAACCGGGGACATGGGTAACACTCATCCGCCACTGATATCACGCCTCCAGGCAGCCGGCCAGCTGGGCGCGCAGGCGCACCAGCGCCAGCACGGTGTCGAGGGTCGGCGTCGCCGCCCCCACCAGGCGGCCCAGTTCGGCCACCGCGCCCACCAGGGCCTCGATTTCCATCGGCCGGCCGCGCTCCAGGTCCTGAAGCATGGATGTCTTGTGGGCGCCCACGGCGGCGGCGCCGGCGATGCGCCGGTCCACGTCGATGGGAACGTGGATGCCCAGGGACTCGGCCACCGCCTGCGCCTCCAGCATCATCGCCCGGGCGACCCCGCGCGTGCCCGGGTCGGCACACAGCGCGTCCAGCGGCGCGCCGGTCAGCGCGCTCAAGGGATTGAAGCACAGGTTGCCCCACAGCTTCACCCAGATCTCGGTGCGGATGTCGGATCGGACCGGCGCCTTCAGGCCGGCCGCCGACAGCGCCGCCGCCAGCACCAGCGCCCGCCGGGAGCGGTCGCCCGAGGGCTCGCCGAGGGAAAACCGCGTGCCCTCGATGTGGCGCACAACGCCAGGGGCCTCGACCTCGGCGGCGGGATGAACCACGCAGCCCAGCACGCGGTCGGGTCCGATGCCGGTCCATTGGGCGTCGCCGGGATCGACGCTGGCCAGCCGGTGGTCCTCCCAGGGTCCCGGACACCTGTGGAAGTACCACCAGGGCACGCCGTTGACGCCCATCACCACGCAGGTTTCCGGCCCCAGGAGCGCCTGGAGCAGGGGCACGGCGTCCGGCACGGCGTTGGCCTTGAGGGTGACGATGACATAGTCCTGCGGCCCCAGGTCGGCGGGCGTGTCGGTGGCCGGCACCCGCACCGTGTGGTGGCGGTCGCCCTCGATCAGCGTCAGGCCATGGGTGCGCAGGGCCTCCAGATGCGGCCCGCGCGCCACGAGGGAGACCTCGGCGGTTCCGGCCAGGGCAAGCCGCGCCCCCAGGTAGCCGCCGATGGCCCCGGCGCCGAGGATGCAGACCCGGGGGAGGGTCATCGGCCCGCCACCCCAAGGGCCTGGGCCAGCCCGACCCGGCGCGGCTTGCCGGTCGGTCCCTTGGGGATCTCGTCCAGGATGAGCACCGTGCGCGGTACCTTGAAGGGCGCCAGCCGTTCGGCGGCGAAGGCCCGCAGATCCCGGTCGGTGGTGCCGTGCCCCTCGCGCAGCACCACGGCGGCGCCGACGTCCTCGCCCAGGGAGCGGTGGGGCACGGCGAAGGTGATCACCTGGCGCACCGCCGGGTGATCCATCAGCACGCCGTCGACCTCCAGCGGGCTGATCTTCTCGCCGCCGCGATTGATGATCTCCTTCAGGCGCCCGGTGAGGGTCAGCATGCCGTCGGCGTCCATCCACCCCTGGTCCCCGGTGCGGAACCAGCGCCGTCCCTCCGCCCGGAAGAAGGCCGAGGCGTTGGCATCGGGGTTGTTCTCGTAGCCGGGGGTGACGTTGGGGCCGCTGATGACCACCTCGCCGATCTCGGCCGGGCCATCCAGCAGGCGGGGCGCGCCTTCGTCGGCCAGCCGCACCCCGGGTCCGGCCGCCACGCCGACGCAGCCCGCACGGCGCGGGGCCGGCGGCAACCGGTTGGAGGTCATCTGATGACACGCCTCGGTCATGCCGTAGCTTTCGATCACCGGAGCCTGGAAGGCGCCTTCCAGGGCGGTCATCACCTGCGCCGGCAGCGACGCCGACGACGACCGGATGAAGCGCAGCCCGGCGGCCGCCGCCGCGTCCGGGGTGCGCTCGGCCCGGGCCAGGATGGCCTGGTGCATGGTGGGCACGGCGGTATACCACGTGGGCCGCGCCGCCTTCAGCCAGCCCTGGAACCGCAGCGCGTCGAAGCCCGGCGCGCACCACACCGAGGCCCCGTGCGCCAGCGACGCGATGACCGCCGCGATCAGGCCGTGGATATGGAACAGCGGCATGATGTTCAGGCACCGGTCGTCGGGCGTCAGCGCCAGCGTCGCGCCGATGTGCCGGGCCGAGGCGGCCACGTTGCGGTTCAGCAGCGGCACGATCTTCGGCCGCGCGGTGGTGCCCGAGGTGTGCAGCACCAGGGCGCCGTCGTCGGGCCCGGAGGCGCCCGGTCGGGCCGGCGTCCCCAAGGCCGCCGGGCTGGCGCCCTCGCCGGCCATCAGGGTGACGGCCCCGGCCGGGCCGTCGGCCCGGCGCTCCAGGCGGGCCACGGGGATGCCCAGCCCCCGGGCGGCGGCCACGGCCGGGCCGTCGTCGGTCGCCGCCACCACCAGCAGCCGAGCCCGCAGATCGTTCAGATAGAAGGCGACCTCGTCGTGGGTATAGGCCGGGTTGAGGGGCGCCACGTCCACGCAGCACGCCAGGCCGACGAAGGCGGCGGCCATCTCCGGGCCGTTGGGCAGCACCAGCGCCACCCGGTCGCCGCGTCCCACGCCCAGCCCGTTCACGGTGGCGCACAGCTGCGCCGCCACGGCCTCCAGCGCCCCGAAGGTCAGCCAGGGACGGTCGGGGGCGCCGATCGCCGGACGGTCGGGGGCGTGGCCCGCCAGCAGGTCGCGCACGGTGTCGGCCATGAGGGTCACCCCAGCCAGGACAGCAGGCGCACCAGGCGGCGGGTGCGCTCGGAAAACAGGGCCGGCTCGTGGAACGCCCCGGCGGCGCGCTTGCTGGCCTCGGTGCGGGTCGGATAGGGCGCGATCATGGTGGCCAGGGCGCCGAGGCGGATCCGGTGGCGGATGGCCATCACCCAGGGCTGGATCAACTCGCCGGCGTCGCGGCCCACAACCCCGGCGCCCAGCACCCGCCCGCGCGGGGTGGCCACCACCTTGACCATGCCCTCGGACCGGCGCTCGCACCGCGCCCGGTCGTTCTCGGCGAACGTCCAGCGCACCACGCGGGGGGACCGGTCGTGATGCCTGGCCAGGGCCTGGGTCTCGGTCAGGCCCACCCAGGCCAGTTCGGGATCGGTGTAGGTGACATGGGGCACGACCCCGAGGTCCACCCGCGCCGGCAGGCGGAACAGCGCCTGTCGCACCACCACGGAGGCCCCGTGGCTGGCCATGTGGGTGAACATCGGGCCGCCGGTGACGTCGCCGATGGCGAACACCCGGCGGTTGGTGGTGCGCAGGCGGTCGTCCACCCGGATCCCCTGCGGGGTGGCTATGATGTCGGCCGAGGCCAGCTTGAGTCCCTTCAGGGCGGCGCGCCGGCCCAGGGCGACCAGGAGGTGACTGCCGGTCAGGGTATCGACGCCGCCGGCCCCGTCGATGGCGGTGAGGCCGAGGCGGGTCTCCGCGCCACGCCCGGGGCCGTCGTCGGGGCGGGTCTCGACCGAGGTGGCCCGCCAACCCTCGCGCAGGTCCACGCCCTCGGCGATCAGGCGGGTCCGCACCACCGCGGCCATGTCGGGGTCGTCGCCGCCCAGGACTCGGTCAACCTCCAGGATCGTGACCCGGCTGCCAAGCCGGCGAAACGCCTGGCCCAGTTCGCAGCCGATCGGTCCGCCGCCCAGGATCATCAGGTGTGTCGGTCGCTCGCGCAGCGCGAAGACGGTCTCGTTGGTCAGGTAGGGCGAGTCGGCAAGCCCGGGGATGGTCGGCACATGGGGGCGTGATCCGGCGGCCACGACGAAGCGCCGTGCCCGCACCCGGTGCGCGCCAGCCAGGACGGTGTGCGGATCGCCGAAGCGGGCCTCCTCGCGCAGCACCGTGACGCCCAGGGACTCGAAGCGCGCCTGGGAGTCCATGGGCGTGATGCCGTCGATAACGCCCCGCACGTGGTCCATGACGGCGGCGAAGTCGACGGCCGGTTCGCCCGCGTGCACTCCGAAGCGGCCGGCCTCGCGGATGTCCTGCGCGGCGCGGGCGGCGGCCAGCAGCGACTTCGACGGCACGCAGCCCGCGTTCAGGCAGTCGCCGCCCATCTCGCCCTTCTCGATCAACACCACCGACGCCCCCAGCCGCGCGGCGCCGGCGGCCACGCTCAGGCCGCCGGAGCCCGCGCCGATGACGCACAGGTCCGGTGTCAATGTCGGGCCTCTCATGCCTCCGGTCCCTTCCAGCGTCGCCACAGAGTCGGCAGCAGGGCCAGCACCGCCAGCCCCAGCAGCGGTCCCAGGACCTGGGGATCGTACACCACGCCCAGGTCCGGCTGGTCCCCGGCCGCCAGCACCCGGTCCAGCCCGGCGCCGACACCGGCGAAAACGACCGCTCCGGGAATGATACCCAACAGCGTCGCCAGCACATAGACGCGCACCGAGACATCCAGGAAGGCCGGCACAAGATTCACCAGCCAGAACGGGAAGACCGGCACCAAACGCAACACAAGAAGGCCGGTGAAGGCGCTGTCCCGCAGCCGTTCGGCCAGCCGCCGCCCGGTACCCGAGAACGCGCGCCGCCGCCACCCGTCGCCGAGAATGGTGCGCGCCGCCAGGAACACGGCCGTCGCCCCCAGGGTCGCCGCCAGTACGACCAGCGCCGACCCCAGCACTGTGCCGAACAGGTAGCCTCCGGCGATGCTCAGCCACACCGCTCCCGGGACGCTGAAGGTGACGGCCAGGACGTAGGTCAGCACGAAGGCCACCACGGCCATCCCCTGGTGCGCGGAGACCCACGCGGCGATGGCCGCATGGTGCCGGCCCAGCGTGTCGAACGACAGCAGGCGCGGCCCGCCGAGGGCCACGAAGGCGGCAAGACCGGCGACCAGGAGCACGAGCAGCCCGAGTCGCAGCGTCCACCCCCGTCTCGTGTTGGCGAGGCCGTCGGGCGCGCCGGTCGCGGGCGCCTCACCGGCGGCGCCGGCGTTCGGAGGCGTCGGTCCGGCGGCGGGGTCGGCTCCGGTGTGGTTGGCGCTCATGCGGATCCCCTGTCATACCAGTGGCGGATGAGTGTGACTCATCCGCCGAGCGGCACCGGCCCGCTCCCCCTCCCGGCCACCCACGGCAGTATACTTGGGGTGGCCGGGAGGGGGAGCGGGCCGGCCACGGACTGCAACGGTCATTCTCAATGACCGTTGGTATCATAGGATACGGAAGGCGACATCGGACCGGTGCGTCGCGCCAGGGTCTCCGCGCCGGATCCCCGACACCGATCCCGATCATCATAGGTCATGGCTGGCGGCCTCGGCGAGCCCGCGTGTCCGTTCGCCCCGCGTGGGGCCGCACGGTCCTTGGTCTGGCGGATGCCCGACCCCCGACCGGCCACGGGCGTCAACGGTCGTGGTCAAGGACCGTGGGCGCAAGCTCCCTCCGCTCAGGGGCGTGAGGGCGCCCACCGGTCGAGCCGGAGCCGGTGGCGGTCGTCGGTGAGGCGCCGGGCGCCGCCCAGGACGGCCGCCGACAAACCCAGGGACGCGGCCAGGGCCTCCACCCGCGCAGGTGATTCCCTACGCGCTCGGCCCACCAGCCCGGCGCGACCGGTCACGCCCGGCCCGTCTCCCGCCCCGTCGTCTCCTGGCGGCGCAGGCGGACCCGCTGGGTCCACCAGACGACCAGCAGCAGCGCCAGCGCCGGGATGAAGAAGAGCTGGTTGGGGGGCCGCTCCTCGTTCTTCACCATGACCTTGGTGATTTCCCAGTCGAAGTCGAAGCCGAGCTTGTCGGCGGTGCTGTCGAAGACGATGTCGTCCACCAGAACGCGGCCGTCCTCCTCGCGCAGGGCCAGGCCGGCGCTCAACAAACGCTCAGCGCCGGTGCCCAGGCCGCCCATGGGCAGCATGACGGCCTTGCTGACCTCATCGCCTTCCAGGGTCATGCCCTCGACGCGCACCCTGAGGCGGCCGTTCTCGGGGACCTGCTCGGCCATGGCCTCGATGCGGGTGGGATCGATCTCCAGCAGTTCCGGCGCCACCATGTCCATCCAGAAGCCGGGCCGGAACATGGTGAAGGCGATCAGCAGCAGGGCCGCCACCTCGTACGGGCGGCAGCGCACGATGAAATAGCGCTGTGTGGCCGCCGCGAAGGTCAGCATGGCCACCAGGGCGAAGCAGAAGACGACAATGCCGTGTATCCAAGAATTCACGCCGATCAGCAGCAGTTCGGTATTGAAGATGAACAGGAACGGCAGGATCGCGGTGCGGATGTCGTAGGTGAACCCCTGGATGCCGGTCTTGATGGGATCGGATCCCGAGATGGCCGAGGCCGCGAAGGCCGCCAGGCCCACCGGGGGCGTGTCGTCGGCCAGGATGCCGAAGTAGAACACGAACATGTGCGCGGCGATCAGCGGCACGATCAGGCCGTTTTCCGCGCCCAGGGTGACGATCACCGGGGCCATCAGGGTGGAGACGACGATGTAGTTGGCGGTGGTCGGCAAGCCCATGCCCAGCAGCAGGCTGGTGACCGCGGTCAGCAGCAGCATGATCATCAGCGAGCCGCCGGACAGGTACTCGATCATCTCGGTGAGCACCTGTCCGACACCGGTCAGGGTCACCGCGCCGACGATGATGCCGGCGGCGGCGGTGGCCACGCCGATGCCGATCATGTTGCGCGCGGCCATCACCGTGCCGTGATACAGGTCCGTCAGGCCGTGCCAGGCGGCGGACCCGATGGCGCCGCCGTCCAGGCCCCGGAACCGGGCCGCCAACGGGCGCTGGGTCACCACGTTGAACACCATCATGGTGGCCGCCCAGAAGGCGGACAGGCCGGGCGAGAGCTGTTCGATCATCAGGCACCAGACCAGCACCACCACCGGCAGCAGGAAATGCAGGCCCGACAGGACGGTGGGGCCGGCCGCCGGCACCTCGGTGATCTCGGCGGTCTCGGGCATGGGCGGCACGCGGCTGACCACCCAGACCAGCGCCACATGGGCGATCAGCAGGACGCTCGCGGCGATCCAGGGGGTGGCGTCTCCGGCCACCGGCTTCAGCCATCCGAACCCGTAGTAGACCACCGCCGCCATGCCGGAAACCACGAGGAAGCTGCCCAGGAAGCCGATGGCCGCCTGGTGCCAGGGGCGCACGGTCGCGCGCGGCAGGCCCTTCATGCCCGCCTTCACCGCCTCCAGATGGACGATGTAGACCAGCGCGATGTAGCTGATCAGCGCCGGCACGATGGCGTGCTTCATCACCTCCATGTAGCTGATGCCCACGTACTCAACCATCAGGAAGGCCGCCGCGCCCATGATGGGCGGGGTGAGCTGGCCGTTGGTGGAGGAGGCCACCTCGACCGCGCCGGCCTTGGTGCCCGGGAAGCCCACCTTCTTCATCAGCGGGATGGTGAAGGTGCCGGTGGTGACCACGTTGGCGATGGAGGATCCGGAGATCAGCCCCGTCATGGCCGAGGACACCACCGCCGCCTTGGCCGGGCCGCCGCGCAGATGGCCCATGAATGCGAAAGCGACGCGGATGAAGTAGAGGCCGGCGCCGGCGCGCTCCAGGAAGGCGCCGAAGGCCACGAACAGGAACACCATGGTGGTGGAGACGCCGAGTGCGACGCCGAACACGCCCTCGGTCGAGAGCCAGAAGTGCGACATCGCCTTTTCCAGCGAGGCGCCCTTGTGGGCGATCACGTCCGGCATGTACTGCCCACCAAACGTGTAGCCCAGGAACACCAGGGCCACGACCAGGAGGGGAGGGCCGAGCGCGCGTCGCGTGGCTTCCAGCAGCAGCAGCAGGCCGATCACGCCGACCGTCACGTCCGTCGTGGTGGGCGCGCCCGGGCGGGTCGCCAGGGCATCGTTGAACAGCACCAGGTAGGCGGCGCAGAACGCCCCCGCCAGGGCGAACAGCCAGTCCAACACCGGGATATGGTGGCGGGGCGACGCCTTGAAGGCCGGGTAGGCGGTGAAGGCCAGGAACAGCGCGAACGCCAGGTGGATCGAGCGGGCCTCGGTGCCGTTGAAAATCCCGAAGCCCAAGACGAACGGCAGCGGCGAGGCGAACCACAACTGGAACAGGGTCCAGGCCACGCAGGTGACGATGATGATCCGTCCGGAGATGCCCCGGGGGGTGCGGGCGCCGGACTCCACCTGGGCGACGATGTCCTCGGCGGCGCGCGAACCGCCCGATCCTGTCTCGCTCTCGGGGGGGGGCGCTCTGTCGTCGGCGGCCGTGTCATTCGACGGGCGCGCGCGCGTGGTCCGGGTGTCCTCGCTCATGAATAGGGGGCCTCCTGACGCTCGGGCGGAGGCTCGGGCGGGACAGACCCTGATCGGAGCTGGACACCGGGCCGAGCCAACGGGCGGGAGTGTTCGGGCCGGACGACCGGCGGCGCGGTTGGGCGGACCGGCGCCGGGCGCCATGGCGAGGTCCCTGTCCGGGGGCCTCGACCGCCGCGTCCCGGCGCCGACCGATGGAGTCGAGGCCTATTCGATCAGGCCAGCCTCACGATAGTACTTCTCGGCGCCCGGATGCAGGGGCGCGGACAGGGAGGCGGAGACCATCTCCTCCTTTTCCAGCACCGCGAAGGCCGGGTGCAGCTTCTTGAAGTCCTCGAAGTTCTCGAACACCGCCTTGACGAGCTGGTAGACCACCTCGTCGGACACGGCGGCCGAGGTCACCAGGGTCGCGCGCACGCCGAAGGTGGTGGTGTCCTCGTCGCTGCCCCGGTACATGCCGCCGGGAATGGTGGCCATGGAGTAGTACGGGTTCTCGGCCACCAGGGTCGCCGTGGCGTCGTTGTCCACGTTCACCAGATTGGCGTCACAGGCGGTCGTGGCTTCCTTGATGGAGCCGTTGGGATGACCGACGGTGTAGACGAAGGCGTCGATGTTGTTGTCGCACAGGGCCTGCGACTGCTCGGCGGCCTTCAACTCGGCGGCCAGGGAGAAGGTGTCGGGGGTCCAGCCCATGGCCTCCATCAGCACCTCGATGGTGCCGCGCTGGCCGGAGCCGGGATTGCCGATGCTCATCCGCTTGCCTTCGAGATCCTCGAAGTTGGTCACGCCGGCATCGGCCCGGGCGACCACGGTGAACGGTTCGGGGTGCAGGGAGAACACCGCGCGCAGGTCCTCGAAGGCGCCGGCCTCCTCGAACGTGGCGCTGCCGTTGAAGGAATGGAACTGCCAGTCGGACTGGGCGACGCCGAAGTCCAGTTCGCCCGCGCGGATGGTGTTGAGGTTGTAAACGGAGCCGCCGGTGCTCTCCACCGAGCAGCGGATGCCATGATCGGCCCGGTTCTTGTTGACCAGGCGGCAGATGGCCCCGCCGGTGGGATAGTAGACGCCGGTGACGCCCCCGGTGCCGATGGTGATGAACTGCTGGTCGGCGGCCGAAGCGGCCCCGGCCGTCATGAGGCCGGCGGCGAGTACGGCGCCGGCGGTCGCGGCGGTCAGAGTCTTCATGGTGTCAAGCCTCCAGGTTCCCAGGTTGTTGTTCGATGGCCGGCGAGGAGCCCCCACCCGGCCTTGCCGCATCCGCGCCCCCATCCATCCCATCCCGGCAGGCCCGTCGATGCGTTGGGCGGGCCTTCCACGGGCGCGGCCGGGGGGCGGCCACGGCATCACCACCGGTCACGTGGGGTGACCGCTGGTCGTCGGTGTCCTGGCGTGGCGCCCGGGTCATGCCCGGCGCCCCACCGAGGTCTGGTCCGGACAGATGATCCCGGACCTGTTCGGCCGGACCGTCCCCGATGGATGATCCCGGCAACAGGTTGCCCCACCCCACCCGAAGGTGGGCGGGACCCAGTGTTTCGCGCCTGACCGGCGAAGGCAAGCGTTCGCGCGCTCGTCCGCTCCGGTCGGTCGCGTCATGCCGTCGAGGCCGGGGCGCGCGCCGGCGTGTCCAGCGCTTCGGCGAGCGCCTCGCCCAGGCGGTCGACGATCTCGTGCCGATGCGCGTCTTCGATGATGAACGGGGGTGCCAGCAACACATGGTCTCCATGGCGGCCGTCGATGGTCCCGCCCATGGGGTAGACCATCAGGCCCCGGGCCATGGCGGCCCGCTTGACGCGCGCGTGAAGCTTGACGGCCGGATCGAAGGGGGCCTTGGTCTCGCGGTCGGTCACCAGTTCCAGGCCCAGCAGCAGCCCGCGCCCGCGAATGTCGCCGACGTGGGGATGCTGTCCCAGCGTCTCCTCCAGGTCGCGGCGCAGGGCCGCGCCCTGGCGGCGCACGTTGTCCAGCAGGTTGTCGTCCCGCAGGCGCCGCTGCACCGCGAGCGCGCCGGCGCAGGCCGTCACATGCCCCATGTAGGTGTGGCCGTGCTGGAAGAATCCGCTGCCGGCGACCACCGCGTCGAACAGCACGGCCGAGCACAGCATGGCGCCGATGGGCTGGTAGCCGGCGCCCAGCCCCTTGGCGGCGATCAGGATATCCGGGCCGATGCCGTCCTCGGCGCAGGCGAACATGTGGCCGGTGCGGCCCATGCCGCACATCACCTCGTCCAGGATCAGCAGCACGCCGTACCGGTCGCAGATCTCGCGGATGCGCCGGAAGTAGCCCGGCACGGCCGGCACCGCGCCGGCGGTGGCGCCGACCACCGGCTCGGCGATGAAGGCCGCCACCGTCTCCGGTCCCAGGGTCTGGATGGCGGCCTCCAACTGGTCGGCGGCGCGCCGGCCATAGGCTTCGGGGCTTTCGCCTTCGGCCTGCTCGCGATAGGCGTAGCAGGGCGCGATGTGGGTGGCGGGCATGAGCATGGGCTCGAACGGCTGACGCCGCCACTGGTTGCCACCCACCGACAGCGCGCCCAATGTGTTGCCATGGTAGCTTTGCCGGCGGGCGATGACGCGATGCCGGTCGGGCTGGCCGATCTCCAGGAAGTACTGACGCGCGAGCTTCAGCGCCGCCTCGGCCGCCTCGGAGCCGCCGGAGACGAAATAGACCTTGTCGAGGCGGTTGCCGGGGATCACCGCGTTGGCCTGGGCGATCAGGTGCGCGGCCAGGTCCTCGGCCGCCTCGGTGGTGAAGAAGCCGGTATGGGCGTAGGCCAGGGTGTCCACCTGGCTCAGGACGGCGGCGCGCACGGCCGCGTCGCTGTGCCCCAGGCAGGACACGGCCGCGCCGCCGCAGGCGTCCAGGTAGCGGCGCCCGTCGCCATCAATCAGCCAGGGGCCATCCCCGGCGACCGCCACGGGATAGGTGGCGCCGGGCTGGCGATGAAACACGTGAGTCATGAAGGTCTCCGTCGCCTTTTCGGCTCCTGCCAATAGGCGTCCATGATGTCCAACTGGTGTTCGGTCTCGGTGATCGCCGCCAACGTGGCGTCACCGCCCTCGGCCACCACCAGCGCCAGCAGTGCCTGAATCTGGGCCAGCGCCGGCACCAGCGACTGGAAATAGCTGGGCGAGGCCGTGTCGGTCAGTAGCACCTGACTGGCCCGCTCGGCCAGGGGGGAGACCAGACTGTCGGTCAGGGCGATCACGCGCACGCCCTGGTCCGCGGCCATGTCGGTGGCGCGCACGGAGTCGTGGGTGTAAGGGCGAAAACCGATGACCAGCGCCACGTCGGCGGGGTCACCCCGGGCCAGGCGATCGAACAGGGTGCCGGCGTGGCTGTCCACCAGCACCGCGTTGCCATGCACGATCGAGTAGGCGTAGTGGAAGAACGAGGCCAGCGCGTAGCATGAGCGCAGGCCGAGCACGAATACCGTGCGGGCCTCGCAGATCATATCGCGCGCGCGCGTCAGCGCGGTGACGTTGGCGGCGCCGACGGTCTCGCGCAGGGCGGCCATATCGGCGGCGGTCATGTCCTCCAGCAGCGTCCCCGGGCTTCCGGCCTCGCCCCGGCCCCGTTCCTGCAAGGTGCGGGCGCGCGCCACGAAGGCGCTCTCGCCGCCACGCAGCCAGAGCCGATAGGGCTCGCGGAAGGCGTCGTAGCCGTCGAAGCCCAGGGCCCGGGCCAGTCGCACCATGGTCGAGGGCTTGACGCCGGCGTGTTCGGCCAGGCGCCGCATGGAGGTCAGGGCCACGTCCTCGGGGTGCGCCAGCACGTAGCGCGCCGCCTGGCGCAACTGCGGGCTGAGGGCGGCATGGGTCTGCTGGATCCGCTCGCTGATATGGGTCAGGGCCTGGGCGCTCCCGGCGGGCGCGCCGTGGGGGGCGGTCGCGCCCGTCGGTCCGACGTCGTCGTCGCCGTTTCCACCACCACCGCCACGACCGCCGTCGCCGCCGCCCTTGTCCGTCCGATCGGTTTTGTCGGTGATGCCCTCGTCCATGGTACCGGTTCCCCAAGAATCGTCGGGTCCGCGGGGGGCCGGGCCACGCAACCGTCCCGGCTTCCGCCTTTCCGGTGCCTCGCGGCGGCCTGGGTGGAGCCCCGCGACTCCTGGCCGCCAAGGTCAGCCCTGGACCAACGGTCATCGAGAATGACCGGTGCCGCCCTGGCACCTGACTCTGAAGCTTATCCGGTGCCGCCCTGGCACCTGACTCTGAAGCTTATGCGGCGCGCCCCCATGGTGCCAAGGCACAATTGACTCCCGGTCCGGGCGTGGCGTGCCAGTGCACTGATCCAGACAAAAGATGCAATCCGCATTCTTTTTTGAATCGAAATCGCAATAAAAACAATGTTTTGTGCAGCGACGCATGCACGGGGGACTCCCTTGAATGCGTCGCTGCCCTAGGCGTTTCGCGGCCCGGGGGCCGTGACGCGGGGCGTCGGCGCGCCCGGTGGGACGCGGGTCGGCCACGGGCGGTCTCGACCCGTTCCGTTAACCATTGGTGTTGTTATCCGCGTGGTCCTGCTTCTGGTGATCCGGCGTCCGTCGCCCGGGGCGGCCGCGCCGCCGGGGTCTCGGTGCTTTCCTTATGCGATCCAGGGAACTAGGATGCCCCGCCTGAACAAGGGAGGGGTTGCCCAATGGACCTAAAGGACCACATCCGCGAAATTCCTGATTTTCCGAAACCCGGCATTCTGTTCTACGACATCTCGACCCTGCTCGCGCATGCCGACGCTTGGCAGGTGACCATGGGGCGCATGGCCAAGGCGGCGCGGCAGCACCAGCCCGACGTGATCGCGGGGATCGAGTCCCGGGGGTTCCTGGTCGCGGCGCCGCTGGCCCTGAAGCTGGGGTGCGGGTTCATCATGGTGCGCAAGCAAGGCAAGTTGCCCGGCAAGACCATCCGTCACACCTACGCCCTGGAGTACGGCGAGGACACCGTCGAGATCCAGGACAACGCCATCGAACCGGGACAACGGGTGATCCTCGTCGACGACCTGCTGGCCACCGGCGGGACCTTCGCCGCCTCCGTCGAACTGCTGCGCAAGGTTGGGGCCGATGTGACCAGCGCGGCCTGCATCATCGAATTGGAGTTTCTCAAGGGACGCGACAAGCTGGACATTCCGGTGCACGCGCTTGTCAGCTACGATCAGTGATCGGACAGTCCATGACCGAGGGGGCGCGAGGGGACAGGCGCCCGCTCCGCAAGCCGCGTCGCCGTTTCTCACCGCCGTTTCTGACCGGGGTTTCGGCAGGATGGGGTCCGGTGGTCGACGGAGCGGGTTCGGTGACGCGGAGGGCTCGACACCAGCGCGTGTGACCGGCGCGCCCCGGTGACGGCACGGGGCGGCCGCACGCCATCGAAAGCCAGCGCGGGGGGGCCGACACGAGATCGGACCGCTTGGGGGCGCGCCGGCGTCATCCATGGTCCGGTGGGGAGGGAGCGGCGAGGGCATGGAACTTGCCGTCGGCATGGCTCAGGGGGGCGCCGCCTTCGGGTTCGGCATCCTCACCCTGGTGGCTGTCTACGCTCGCACGCTGCCCGCGGCGCCGCCCGCCCTGACGTCATGGACACTCGGTTTTCTAGCATTTTCGATTAGTTATGTCGTTTTGATTGTTCCTGTCGTGCCGCCAGCGGCGCGTCTGATTCTGTCGGACCTGGCCCAGGCGTCGGCCGGCGCGCTGCTGGTGATCGGGACGGCGTCGCTTCGGCGGTGGCGGCTCACCCGGGCCAGGACGGCTGGTCTGTGGGCCGTGGCGATGGCTTGGCCGCTGGTGGCGTCCGCTCTGGCGAGTCCCCTGGGCGTGGTCCCCGACCAGCCGCTGCACGGCATCGCCGGCCTGGCCTTCCTGGTCACCGCCTGGGGTCTTGCGCGCGCGCGGCTCGACGGCGACGACGGCAGCCGTTGGCTGGCCGCCGCCGCCCTCGCCGTGTGCGGGGTGCATCAGGGGCTGGTCCCCGCGTTGCACACCCGGCCTGACCTGATCCCGTGGAGCTACGGGACCGCGCAGGTCACCGCCATCGGCCTTGCGCTCATGCTGGCCCTGATGGTGGTGAACCGCCAGCGGGTCGAGGGCGACGCCCATCGGACGCGCGCCAATCGCCGCGAGGCGCAGTTGCGGGACGCCATCGAGGCGGTGTCGGAGGCCTTCCTGCTTTGCGATGCCGACGACCGCGTGGTCATGTGCAACGCCCGGAGCCGTGCCCTCTATGCCGGCATCGCCGACCTGATGGTGCCCGGAACGCCTTATGAAACCCTGCTGCGCGCGGCGGTCGCGCGCGGCGTCATCGCCGAGCCGGAAACCGCGAACCCGGACGATGAGCGCGAGGCGTGGATCCAGGCCCGCATCGCCCGGCATCGCGACCCACCGCCCTATGCCGTGACCCAGCGTCTGACCGGCGGGGTGGTGGTGGAAATCCATGAGACCCGCGCCGAGGAGGGCGGGCGGGTGCTGATCGCCAACGACATCACCGACCGGGTGCGCTGGGAGGAGGATCTGCGGGACAGCCGCCGGCGGTTCCGCGATCTGGCGGAGATCGCCTCGGACTGGTTCTGGGAAACCGGACCCGACCATCGGTTCACCTTCGTCTCCAACCGGGTGGAGCGCACCCTGGGTGTGACCCCGGCGCACTTCATGGGGCGGACCCTGATCGACGTCTCGGGCATGGAGACGCCGCCGCGAAGCTGGCGCGAACTGGCCGGACTGATGGATCGGCGCGAGCAGTTCCGGGACGTGGTGGTCGAACAGACGCTGCCGAAGGGCGAGACGCGTCACGTGCGCATGAGCGGCCTGCCGATCATCGACATGGCCGGGACCTTCGACGGCTACCGTGGTGCCGCCACCGACATCACCGAACAGAAGCTGACCGAGCATATCCTGCGCGAGACCCGCGATGCCGCCGAGCGCGCGAGCCGGGCCAAGGCGGCGTTCCTGGCGAACGTCAGCCACGAACTGCGCACGCCCCTGAACGCGATCATCGGCTTCTCGGAGATCATGGAGGCCGAATTGCTCGGCCCGCTGGAGAACCAGAGCTACAAGGGCTACGTCGTCGACATCCTGCACAGCGCCCGTCACCTGCTCAGCGTCATCAACGATATCCTCGACATGTCCAAGTCCGAGGCCGGCCGGCTGGACCTGTCCGAGTCCGAGTTCTCGCTGACCGATCTGGTACAGGACGCCCTGCGCATGGTCGGCCCCCTGGCCGGGCCTCGGGGGCTGATCCTGGCGAGCGAATTGCCGCTGCATCCGCCCCGGCTGTTCGGGGACGAGCGCCGCTTGCGCCAGGTGATGCTCAACCTGCTGTCCAACGCCATCAAGTTTTCCGACTGCGGCAGCCGGGTGGCGGTCCGCGCCGGACTCAATGCCACCAGGGACGTGATGGTGGAGGTCAGCGACCAGGGCATCGGCATGACCGAGGCGGAGATGCGCGAGGCGCTGGAAACCTTCGGCCAGGTGGACAACCGACTCGCGCGCCGGAGCGAGGGTACGGGCCTCGGCCTTCCCCTGTCGCGCGTCCTGATGGAGCTTCATGGCGGCAGCCTGACCATGACCAGCGTCAAGGGGTCGGGGACCACCGTCATCCTGACCATGCCGGCCAGCCGCGTGATTGCCGACCGCGACACCTTGGCGGGCCAGGCGCCGGCGCCTGACGACGGGACGCTTGCGGGCGAGTGATACCAGCGGCCTGAGGGTCTGATACCAGCGGCGGATGAGCGTGACTCATCCGCAGAACGGCACCGGCCCGCTCCCCCACCCGGCCACCCCAAGCATACTGTCGTGGGTGGCCGGGTGGGGGAGCGGGCCGGCCAAGGACTGCAACGGTCATTCTCAATGACCGTTGGTCTGACTCTCTGTGGGCACTCTTCGGGGATTCCCAGCCTGTAGGGGATGTGTTTCGGTGGTCTCTCCAGATGTTGTGTTGGGGGGACGCATGGGCACAGCCATTAAGGTCACGTGGGCCGACCACGATGCGGTCTCATTGCGGCGATTGGCGGGAACGTGCGGGGAGGCGGAGGCGACCCGTCGGCTGTTGGCGATGGCGATGGTTCTGGAGGGAACGAACCGTCGGGATGCGGCCCGTCAGGCTGGGATGGATCGGCAGACGCTGTGCGATTGGGTGCACCGCTCCAATGCGGCGGGCCGGGACGCGTTCTCGAACCGTAAACCGCCGGGCCAGGCGCCGTGTGGTTCGCCATGGCCACGGGCCGGAACGGGTGATCCTGACGGGCATCGGTCCTGTCGCCGTGAGACGGCCGAAGGTCCGCGACCGGGCTGGTGAAGGGGGGCGCATCCGCTTGCTTCACCTCGGCCATCCTGCCGCGTTTTGCCCGCCGGTACGTGTACGTCTGGGCCGACGGGATTGACCTTCAGGGCAGGATGGAAGACGAGAAGCCGTGCATCCTGGTCGTCATCGGCGCCACACCCGAGGGCCGGAAGGACCTGGTCGGGGTCCAGGCGGGTTTCCGCGAAAGCACCCAGAACTGGCGCGAACTCCTGAACGACCTGAAAGGACGCGGCCTTTCCAACGGGCCGGACCTGGCCGTCGGCGACGGCGCGCTCGGCTTCTGGACCGCCATCGACGACGTCTTCCCCGGCGCCCGCCACCAGCGCTGCTGGGTTCACAACACGGCCAACGTGCTCAACAAGGTCCCGAAGTCCAAGCAGAAAGCCGCGAAAGACGACCTCCATGCCATCTGGATGGCCGAGGGGCGCGCCGAGGCCGAGAAAGGCGATGGACACCTTCAAAGCCAAGTAGCAACGTGCTCGTCTGCATCGCGCCACTGCGCACGGTGACCCGCCAGCACGCGCCCGTCCTTCTGATGCGCGGCGTCCGGCTGGTCTTCGGCGGGCACCTGTCCTACAGCCGCTCGGCGGGGTTTCGAACCAAGAGTCTGACCTTACCCTTCAAGGTCTTAACCGGCCCGACCGGCACCGAGTGGGGTTTGGTGGGCCCGGCAGGACTCGAACCCGCAACCAGACCGTTATGAGCGGTCGGCTCTAACCAATTGAGCTACAGGCCCCCACCACCACTCCCTCCCGTCTGCAAACCCCGTTGCCACAAGGGAGGTCAGCTTACACCTGCGGCGGATGAGTCACACTCACCCGCCGCAGGTCTCACGTCTCTCATGTCATGGTCGGAGAGGCGGGATTCGAACCCACGACCCCTTGACCCCCAGTCAAGTGCGCTACCAGACTGCGCCACTCTCCGACAGGACTTTCGATCAATTGCCGCGGACCGACGATGCCACGGGTTCGACCAGTGCATGCCCCGAAGACGGGCACGCGGGGGAGGACGTTTCCACCACGTCGCGGCACCGGGGTCAAGGGAATTCCGCGCCGCACCCGGGGATCGCGCCGCGATCATCCGTCCAATGGCATGGAGGGCGGCCGGGTGGCGTTCAGCGCCTGTCCCATCAGGGACCGCAGGGCCACCAAGTCCTCCAGAATCGACTCCAGTTCCTGGCGATGGGCCGGGTCCAGCCCCGCCGGGCCTCTCGCGCCGGACGCCACGGGCTCGGTCCTCATGGCGGCGCCATCATCCACCCCCGGCGCCTCGGCCACCCGCGCCGCCGCGATGCCATCCACCCACGGCTCGTCGGGGGTGGCTGCCTCAGGACCGTCCACGACGGACGGCGTGGCCCCCGCGTCGCCGTCATCGGACACGTCGTCCCCCACCTCGCCCAGGCCGGATGCCGCGTCGCCGATCACCGGCCCCCCGGACACCAGTCCGTCGTCATGGGCCGCCGCCGCCATGCCGACCAGCGTCAGCGCCCCGGCGTCGTCCTCTGCGCGGTCCTGCAAGGCGTTCACGACCGCCTTGGCGCCATTGTCCCGCAGCAGCTTCTGCACGCCCTTGATGGTGTACCCCTCGCGGTACAGCAGATCCCGGATGGTGGTCAGCAGCACCACATCCTCGGGCCGATAGTAGCGCCGGCCGCCTCCCCGCTTCATGGGGCGGATATGCGAGAACTTGGTTTCCCAGAACCGCAGGACGTGCTGTGGGACATCCAGTTCGGTGGCCACCTCACTGATGGTGCGAAAAGCCGCGTCGGACTTCCCTCCCCGACGCGAGGTGCCCCCTTGGGCCTGGCCGTCGGCCAAGGTTTTCTCCTTCTTGTCCGAAGCGCCCGCGTTGCCCATCGTGTCCCCCTCTACTCACCCCGAGGGCCGTCGCCGACGGCGTCCTTGTTGATGCGGTTCTTGAGCAACTGAGAGGGCCGGAAGACCAGAACCTTGCGCGGCATGATCGGGACCTCTTCCCCCGTCTTGGGGTTGCGCCCGACTCGCTGCCCTTTCTCGCGCACGGAAAAACTGCCGAACGATGAAATCTTCACGACCTCGCCGCGAGCCAGCGCCAGGGACATTTCCTCAAGCACGGACTCCAGCAAGTCAGACGACTCGTTGCGGGACAGGCCGACCTCCTGATAGACGGCCTCGCTCAATTGGGCGCGCGTGACGGTTTGCCCACTCATGCCATTCCGTTCCCCACTGTCGCGCGGCGATGTCGTGAGGCCATCTCGCCCGGCGATCCGCCCGACTCCTCGGGACTCAGGGTGCTCACGGGGATCACACCCCTGGTCCCGTGGCCGGGACGTTATCCGGCGATCTTCGACACACGCGTCGTTCCGCGTCCCTGGCATCATCCGGCCATGCCGACTCCCAGGGTCATGTCAAAGAGTACCGGGTCGCCGGAAAACCGTCAATATCAGGGATTTGGCGGGTGGAGGTGAACTGGCGGTGCAAGCTTGGAATGACCCAAGTCCACACGACGCGCGGCGCCGGGCGGGCACACGCCTAGACGCGCGCCAGGACCGAGCCCCAGGTGAACCCGCCGCCCATGCCCTCCAGAAGCACCAACTGGCCGGGCCGGACCCGCCCGTCCCGGATGGCCTCGTCCAGGGCCAGGGGAATGGAGGCCGCCGAGGTATTGGCATGGCGGTCCACGGTCACCACCACCTTCTCCGGCGGCAGGCCCAGCTTGCGGGCGGTGCTGTCGATGATGCGCCGGTTGGCCTGATGCGGCACCAGCCAGTCCAGTTCCTCGGCGGTCACGTCATTGGCCGCCAGGGCCTCTTCCACGGCCATGGACAGCTTGGACACGGCGTGCCGGAACACCTCCCGGCCCTGCATGCGCACCACACCCGTGGTCTGGGTGCTGGACGGCCCCCCGTCCACGTACAGCATGTCGTAGTGCTGGCCGTCGGCGTGCAGGTGCGTCGACAGGATGCCCCGATCGCTCTTGTCGCCCCGCCCGCCGTCCTCGGCCCGCAGCACCACGGCGCCGGCGCCGTCGCCGAACAGCACGCAGGTGCCCCGGTCCTGCCAGTCCAGAATGCGCGAGAAGGTCTCGGCGCCGATGACCAGCGCGGTGCGCGCCTGGCCGCATCGCAGGAAGGCGTCGGCCGTGGCGAGGGCATAGACGAAGCCGGTGCACACCGCCTGAAGGTCAAAGGCCATGCAGCCGGCGGCGCCCAGGGCCGCCTGCACCTTGGTGGCGCTGGCCGGGAAGGTGTTGTCCGGCGTCGCGGTGGCCAGGATGATCAGGTCGAGCGTGGACGGGTCGATGTCGCTGCCGTCCAGGGCGGCGCGGGCGGCGGCGATGGCCAGGTCCGACGTGGTCTCGTCATTGGCCGCGATGCGCCGCTGGGCGATGCCCGACCGCTCGCGGATCCAGGCATCGGAGGTCTCGACGGTGTGAGCCAGGTCTTCGTTGGTCACGATACGGGCCGGAAGATAGGAACCGCAGCCCACGATCACGGAGCGTTTGACCATTAGCCGTTCGCCGCCCGCTCTAGATCGCCCGGCGCCACGCCGGAGGCCCGCTGCACCTTCATGAACTCGCCCTTGATGGTCTCGTTGAACCCATGGGTCACCAGATCCACCGCCACGGAGACGGCATTGGCGAAGCCCAGGGCATCGGTGCCGCCGTGCGATTTGACCGCGATGCCGTTGAGCCCCAGGAACATGGCGCCGTTGTAGCGACGGGGATCGGTCCGCATGCGCACCTTGTTGATGGCCGGCCGCGCCAGCAGGTACCCCAGGCGGGGCAGCAGGGCGCTTTGAAACGCCCCCTTGATGAACGACGTGTACAACTTCGCCGTGCCCTCGATGGCCTTGAGGGCCACGTTGCCGGTGAAGCCGTCCGTGACCACCACGTCCACCGATCCCTTGCCGATGTCGTCGCCCTCAATGAAGCCCTGAAAGCGGATCGGCAAGGTGCTCTCCCGCAACAGCGCCGCGGCCTGTCGCAGGGTCTCGGTGCCCTTCTGGTCCTCGGCGCCGATGTTCAGCAGGCCGATGGTCGGATTCTGCAATCCCAGCACCGTGCGGGCGAAGACCTCGCCCATGACGGCGAACTGGACCAGATTGTCCGTGCTGCACTCGGCGTTGGCGCCCATGTCCAGGGCCACGCAGTCGCCGCGCGCGGTCGGCATGATGGCGGCGATCGCCGGCCGGTCGATGCCCGGCAGGGTCCGCAGGGCCAGCTTGGCCATGGCCATGAAGGCCCCGGTGTTGCCGGCCGAGACCACGCCCGCGGCGTGGCCGTCCTTGACCGCCTGGATGGACTGCCAGAGGCTGCTGTCCCGGCCGCGCCGGACCGCCTGCGAGGGTTTTTCGTCGTTGCCGACCACCGTGGCCGCGTGGCGCACCTCACAGACCGAGGCCAGACCGGATTCGCGCGCGACCAGGGGCGCCAGCACCGATTCGTCGCCGAACAGGAGATAGCGCGCGTCGGGATGCCGCTTTCGGGCGACCTGGACCCCCTTGAGCACCATGTCAGGGGATTGATCGCCGCCCATGGCATCCAGAGATAGGATCACGCTTCCGCTCACAAGGCCCCCTTCGCCAATCCATGCCAGACCACCGACCCGCCCCCCTTCCCTAAGGAAGCGGGGCCGAGACGGTCAGTCGGGTTCACACCAACCTGACGTCAGGCCGTTTCCGGATTGACCACCTCGCGACCATCATAGTGGCCGCAATGCGGGCAGACGTGGTGCGGCCGCTTCAACTCGCCGCAGTTCGCGCACTCGTTATAAGCCCCGCTCTTGGGAGCGTGGTGGGACCGGCGCATGTTGCGCCGGGACTGCGATACTTTGCTCTTCGGAACCGCCATGAGACTCTACCGTTTGAAGTAGACAATAGCCAAACCCGACGCCGGCCGACAGAGAAGGGCCACGACATCCAGGGTCGAGAACCCCGGCGGGCCGTGATCCGCCGGGGCGGGGTCCGAACGGGAGCGCGTTTATGTACCGGAAAACCCCCTACCCCGCAAGCGACCCGGTTCCCCGGAACTTTGTTTTTTTCGGGACCCACCGGTCACCGCAACGCCGCCAGCGCCGCGAACGGACCGGACGCCTGGTCGGGCGCGGTATCCGGCTCGACGCCGCCGGCCTCCTCCCCGATCGTCCCGTCGGGTGGGGGCGTAAACACCGCGTCGTCGGCCCGGGGATGCGGATCGATGGCCAGGCCCAGCCCCTCGGCCAGGACCTCGCCCACGTCGATGCAGCCGGCCACGATCGGCTCGGGCGGATCCAGGACCGCCTCGGGGTCCACGTCCACCGCCGAGCCACGATCGGGGCCTTTCGCCGAGTCGGAGCCGACGAACCGCTGACACACGGTTTCGGTGATCTCCCGGACCAGGGAGTCCAGGGTCACCACGCAGGTCTGGCGGACCCGGGCGGTCACGGTGGCGTCCACGCCGTAAAGGGGGGCGCGACGCCGGCCGCCCAGGGGCCGGACGACGGCGGTTCCCGTCAGGGACTCCAGGGCATCGAGTCCGAACCGAGCGGCGAGCGCCGCGCACTCGGCCTCCGTCGCGACCACCGCCAGGGTTCGTCCCTCGGGAGGCAGCCGATCCACGACCACCGGGCGCGACAGCTCGGGCGCGGGTCCCGCGTCCGGCGGCGGGACGGTCATGGCGTGCCCTCCAGATCGGTCGCGGACTCGCCGCCGATGGGGTTGGCCGGCTCCAGGGTCACGGTCCCCCGGGCCAGATCGTCCCAGGACCAGCCCGCGGACTCCGCCACCAGGCCCCGCATGTAGGCGACCAGGGCCGACAGGCCCTCCGGCGGCGCCGCGACGGTGGTGTAGACATTGCGATCCAGGGCGTCGCGCAGCACGGCGTCGCCGGACTCGGCCAGACCGGCTTCATAGGCGGCCACCCGCCCATAGAACGCCTTGGTTCGGGCCTTCACCTTGGCGCCGATGCGGATGTCGCTGACCCCGGCCTCGCGCAGGTTGGTGTCCAGGTCCCGCATCATGTGATTGAACAGCGCCTGGGACAGGCCGGCCGGTTCGGTCCGTGTCTCCGGCACCCCGGCGCGCGCCGCTTCCTCGCGCATCAGCGTGCCCAGGCGATGGAACACCACGAAGGCATGCAGAACCAGCATGTCGTATCGACCGTCGAGGGTGTCCGGCACCCCCCAGTGCACGTAGGGCCCGGGTTGGCGTGTCGCCCGGACGATCTCGTCGTACAGCCGCGCGACAATGGCATGGCCATCGTCCCGCGCCTTCGATCGCGCGCCAAACAGCAGGTTGAGCATGGCTCCTCGCCGTTATCTCGATCACCGTCCGCGGGCCGGCGGCCGTGGTGTCGCACCGACACCTTTTCGTCATCGCGGTCGATTGATATACAGGACCGGAACGCCGCCCCGCAACGGGAGCGGCCTGGATTGTCGCCGGCGGCGCGCGGGCACGGTCCAGTGCGGACATGGAGAGTGGCGACAATGACGATCGACGCCCGGCGGCGTGCCCCGCGCCTACTGGGACTGGCGATGGCCATCTCGGTGGTGCTGGCGGCCGGCGCATGCTCCCCGGACCTGCGGGCGCGCGGCAACAATCCGACCGACGACCGCCTGGCCCAGATCGAGCCCGGCAAGCAGACCCGGCGGGAGGTGGCCTCGCTTCTGGGATCGCCCTCCACGACGGCGACCTTCGATTCCGAGACCTGGTTCTACATCAGCGCTCAGACTCGCCAGTACGCCATCTTCAAGCGCGAGGAAATGGAACGCCGCATCATCGCCATCACCTTCGACGAGGGCGGCACCGTCAAGACGGTGCGCGAGTTGACCCTGGAGGACGGCCGCGACATCGCCATGCTCGGCCGGGAGACCCCCACGATGGGCAACGAGATGGGGATCCTGGAGCAGTTGATGGGCAATCTCGGCCGCTTTGAGGAGCGCAAGACGACCACCATCCCGGGGCTCTAGTGCGCTGACCCAGACAAAAGATGCAGTCCGCATTCTATTGTATGGATCGAAAGCGCACTCTGTTTAGCATGTTGTCTAGAGACTTAGGTCGTCAAGGATGATGTCCCTTGACGGCCTCGCCTTATACCAACGGTCCTTGAGAATGACCGTTGGAGTCCGTGTGAGCAACCGGGGACATGGGTAACACCAGGGCTATCGCATTTGGCCGAAGTTCGTCCAGCGCCAGCCAAGTGATGTAACGAACTTCGGATTCAGGACACTCGCGGTTTCGCGCCCGGTCTTCGTCGAAGGTCATGTCGAGCACCCAGTGCAGGCCGTTCTCGATCGACCCGTGGGATCGTGCGGCGGCGAGATAGGCCTCGGGCGTCAGCTCCCGCGCAGCCAGGAGAGATCGGTGCTGACCACAGCCTTGCGGACCTCGACGCGGCCGGTGTCGGTCTCCACGATCCCGACCGGCTCCCCCACCAGGGCCTCGGAGACGAACACAAACACACCGGCCCATTTGATCGAGCCGTTGACGCGGACCCGCCGAACGGCATGGTCGGGGTCGTACCAAGGTTCAAGAAGGTGGTCCGGATACGGCCGACGCGACGGACGCCACAGCGTTGCCGGAGGAACCTGCCCCAAGGCTTCATGCGGCCGCTCGTCGTTGTACACCACCTCACGGGATACGATCCACTTCAGGCGAAGACCTCGTCGACGTCTCGGTCTTGCTCATGGTTCCATCCTCTCAAGAGTTGGAGCCTCCGGCAAAACCGGCGCGGTTCACTCGCCGCCACGCCGGCGGCGCGCGGTATCGGGTCATGCCGGGGCGGCGGCGGCGTCGTCCAGGTCGTGGCCGTCATCGTGGGGTGGTCGCGGGCGCGTCGCCCGCGGGGGCGCGGGAAGCGCGGGCGCGCCGCCAGGCGCGGGCAGGTGCCGGGCCAGGAAGGCGTGGATCAGGGTGCCCGCCTGGTCCAAGACGCTCTCGCCGGTGTTGGCATCGGTTCCATAGTGGGTGGCGCCGGGCAGGGTCACGGACTCCACGACCCGACCGGCGGCCACGGCGGCGTCGCGCAGCCGCTCCATGTCCTCAATCGGCACCACCGCGTCCCGCGCGCCGTGCATCAGGAGGACGGGCGCGTGCTGGCGGGTCACCGTGCGCAGTGGCGCGATCTTGCGGAACCGATGGCCGATGACGCGCTCCACATAACGGTTGGTGGCCCAGCCCAGCGGCCGATACGGGACCCGCCAGGCGGTCAGCGTGCGACGCATGACTTCCTCCGGGTGGGCGAAGGCGGCCAGGCTGATCACCGCCGCGAGGTCGCGCCGGCGGCTTCCGGTCAGAAGCGCGGCCCCGGCACCCACCGAGTGCCCCAGCACCGCCAGGCGCGCCGGGTCGATGTGCGGGTGGGCGCGCAGCCAGTCGACGCCGTGCGACAGGTCCTCGGCGAAGCGGGGCAGGGAGGCGAAGTCATCGTCGTCGCTGCGTCCGTGGCAGCGGGCATCCAGCAGCAACAGGCCGTATCCGGCCTTCTGCAGGACGCCGGCCAGCGGCAGCAGGCCATCGGCATTGCCGCCCCAGCCGTGGATCGCCACCAGGCCGGGTGCCGGTGCGCGGGCCCGGGCCCCGGGTGGCGGGCAATACCAGCCGAAGATCAGCTTGCCCTGGCTGGTGACCAGGCGCACGCCCTCGGCCTGGACGCCGTGGTCCGCCGGATCGTCCGCGCCCGGCAGGCGCGGGGCGCGGAAGGCGCGATGCAGACCCTTGTGCACGGCATAGCCGCCGGCCGCGCCCAGGGCCAGCACGGTCATTCCCTGTACCCAAACCATGGCTTGCGACCTCCCTTGTTCATGACGGCCATGCTCCCCGTGCGATTCAGATGGGGGTGACGGCGGCCGCTGTCACCGAAAATCGCTTTTCCGGGCTCGCCGGGACCACCATAGTCTACGGAGAAACACGAACAGGTCGCGACCGGTCACCGGCATCGCCGACCAGGATATGGACGATCCGTGGAGGAGGGACCATGCCCGGCATCAAGACCATCCTGACCGTAGCCAGTGATGCCGCGAGTGCCTCGGCACCCATCCGCACCGCCTTGCGGGTGGGGCGCGCCCTGGGCGCGCATGTGGAGGTCGCGCACGTCCGGCCCGACCCGGCGGCCGCCGTTCCCTATGTGGGCGAGGCCATGGCGGGCGCGCTGGTCGAGGAGATGATGGACGCCGCCGAGCGCGACGGCCGACACCGGGCGGAGGCCACCCGCGCGGTCTTCGACGACCTGGTGGCGGAGGAGGGCGTTCCCGAGCGCCATGCGCCGGTGGCGGGTGACGAGGTCTCGGCGGCCTGGGTGGCGCTGGACGGCGGCGAGCCGGAGGAAATCGCCGCGCGCGGCCGGGTCTGCGACCTGATCGTGGCGGGCCGGCCGCTGCCCGATCGGGAACTGCCCTCGCTGATCACGCTCAACGCCGCGCTGATGGAGGCGGGCCGCCCGGTGCTGGTGGCGCCGCCGACGCCGGTGCCGGAGGTGGGCGGGGTGGTGGCCATCGCCTGGAACGGCGCCCCGGAGGCGGCGCGGGCGGTGCAGGGCGCGCTGCCGTTCCTGGACCGGGCCGACAAGGTGATCGTCCTGGCGGGCGAGGAGGCCGACGTTCCCTGCGGCGCCGATGCCCTGGTCCGCGCCCTGGCCTGGCACGGCGTCACCGCCGCCCTGCGCCCGGTCAAGGGGCATGGCGGCGACGAGGTCGGACGGGCGGTGTTGACGCATTGCGACCACCTGGGCGCCGACCTGCTGGTCATGGGTGCGTACACCCACAGCCGCTTGCGGCAGCTCATCCTGGGGGGCGTGACCCGGCATGTGCTCGACCACGCGCCGCTGCCGGTGCTGTTGTCGCACTGAACCGATGCCGTTTCTCTCCGGGGCAACAGTGCTCCGGCTCAGGCGACGGGCACCACCAGGGCGGCGCCCCCGCGCCGGGAATCGCCCACGGCCTCGACGGCGCCCGTCGGCGCGTGGCGGGCGACCGCGTGCACGCCGCCATAGAACATGGATCGCTCCGGCCAGGCGCGGCTGTCCGGGAAAGCCAGGCGCAGGGCGGCCACCACGGCGGCCTCCCAGCCGCCCTCGATGTCCAGGTGGCCGCGCTCCATGTGCAGGCGCGGCGCGGCGACCGCCTCGGCCAGGGGGCTCCCCTGGGCCAGCACGGGTCCCAGCACCTGCAACAGGGCCGTGCGGATGCGGTTGGATCCCCCGGAGCCCAGGGCGATGACCGTGCCGTCGGGGCATTCGGCCAGCGTCGGCGCCATCATGGACGACACCCGGGTGTCGGGCCGCCAGCGGAAGAAGCCGGCCGGGTTCAGGTCCTCCTCGCCCAGCATGTTGTTGAGCATGAACCCGCAGCCGGGGACCATGTGGCCGCAGCCCTCGCCGTTGGAGACGGTGCAGGCGGCGGCGTTGCCGGCGGCGTCGATCACCGAGACATGGGTGGTGCCGCCGGTCTTCAGCGCCCGCGCGCCGCCGGCCAGGGCGGCGCGACCCTCGGCCACGCCGGCGGCGGACAGCAACCGCGCCGCCCGGTCGTCGTCCACGCCCTCGGCCAGTCCCGCCGCGTCCCGGGCCAACCCGGTCTGGTGCATGACGCGCACCAGGGTTTCCGGGGCCGGCGCGCCGGCCGCGCCCTCCAGCAGGGCCAGCCCATAGGCGATCAGCGCGCCGCCGGACGACGGCGGCGGATTGGTCAGCACCCGGGCGCCGTGGAACCGCCGCGCCAGGGGCCGGCGCTCATGGACCTGATAGCGGCGGATGTCCTCAATGGTGATCAGGCCGCCGTCGGCCGTCAGGTCGGCCATGGCCCGGGCGGCCGGTCCGTCCCGGAACAGGGCCTCGCCCTCGCGGCCCAGGGCCTCCAGGCAGTCGGCCAGCAGCGGGAGGGGCAGGGGGGTCCCGGCGGGGCGCGTCCGGGTCCGATCGGACGGGTCGCCGAGGCAGGCGTGCGCCTCCGCCGTCAGTGTCATGATGGGGCCGATGACCCGCATGATGTGGGCCTGGAGCGGCGCCAGCGGGCGGCCTTGACGGGCCAGCCGGATCCCCGGCTCCAGCAGGCGGGCCAGCGGCAGGCGCCCCCACCGGCGCTGGATGGCGCAGAGTCCCGGGATCATGCCCGGCACGGCGGCCGCCGCGCGGCCCACGTGGAACTCTTGCGTGGTGGTGCCGAAATCGGCCAGCACGGGGTGGAAGTCCAGGGTCGCGCCTGGATTCGGGGGATCGGGCGCCGACCGTCCGGGCGTCTGGGCGAAGAAGTCCAGCACCAGCGGGGCGGCATCCACCGGATGGGCGAGCAGAAAACCACCGCCGCCGGGGGAACTCAGCGCCGGCTCCACGGCGAACGAGGCTCCCAGCGCCGCCACGATGGCATCGAAGGCAGTGCCGCCATCCGCCAGGATCTCCGCCGCCGCCCCCGCCGTGTCCGGGTGTCCCGCCGCCACCGCGCCGCCGCCGTGTCCGGTGGCCGTTGCCGCCGCCTCCATGCCCGCGTCTCCCGCCCCGCCCCTGTCCTCGACCAGCCATGCCGGAAGGGCGGGGTGACGTCAACCCGCCCGCGCGTCGGTCGCGTCCCGGACCGCCTCGGCGACGCGGGTCAGGGTGGCGACCACCGCCGGCAGGTGGGTGTTCTCCAGCAGTTCCAGGTGGTCCTCGAACGGCAGGCCGATGCGGGTGAAGGGGCCCTTGGCGAAGGGCAGCCAGCCGTTGTTGGGATCCAGGCGGCAGGCCACCGGATCGCCGTCGGAGGCGATCAGCGTGACCGGCACGGTGGTCGGCGCGGGCCGATAGCCGTGAAGGGCGTTGGTGTGGATGGCCATCAGGTCCCGGTAGCCGGGCAGGTCGGCCATTTCCGGCTCGAACAGCGGCGGCGGGACGTAGCGCCCGATCAGCTTCAGGGCATTGCGGCGCACCTTGTCGCGGAACCACGTCAGCCGGTCGTCGGCGAAGCGGGCTTCGAGCCACGCGCGATGCAGCTTGAACCACAACGATTCCGGCAGGTCCAGAACCGTGTCCAGGAGAATCAATCCGGCGACGGGCTGTCCACGGGCGGTGAGCCGCTGGGCGGCCTCGTAGGCCAGCGCGCCACCGAACGAGAAGCCGCCCAGAAGCAGCGGATGGTCGCCGCTGATGGCCGCGACGTCGGGTAGGAAGGCTTCGACGATGTCGCCCATGGACGTCCGGTCCAGCAGGTCCACCGACTGTTCGAAGGCCCACAGCGGGGCCTCCAGGCCGGGCGTGATCGCCAGTTTGCGGTAGCGCAGGATCTGCCCCCCCTGCGGCGGGAACAGGATGATCGGGGGCAGGTCGGGGCGACCGGTCGCGAGGCAGGTGGCGCGCGCGATGCCGCTGGGCCGGATCCGCGCGGCCATCAGGGTGGCCAGCGTGCGGGGCGTGTCATGGGCGAAGACGTCGCCCAGCGTCGGTTGCGAGCCGTAGACGGCGCCGATCTCCACCGCCAGGGTGGCGGCGTCCAGGGAGGTCCCGCCCAGGGCGAAGAACGAGGCATCCACGCCGATGTCGCGGCGCGCCAGCACCTCCTCCCACAGGTCCACCATGCGCGCCAGATGGGCCGGCAGGGCCTTGGGGGCGGGGCGGCCCCTGATTTCGGCGGGGGCGGGCGGCATGGCGGGGGACGCGGCGGGTGTCGGGACCGCCGCCGGCATGGTCGACGGGGGCGCGCCCTCCGCTGGCGGGGCCGCCGGCGGCGCGGTCTGCGTCGCCGGTGCGGGGACCTCGCGCAGCGTGGCCAGCAGCGCCTTGCGATCCAGCTTCCCGGTGGCCGTTTGCGGCAGGCGGTCCAGGCAATGGATTCCCTTGGGGATCATGGCTTCCGGCAGATCCACGAGCAGGCGGGCGCGCACCATCTCCTCCGTCACCGGCCCACGGCCCGGGGCCGTGACCAGGGCGGCGATCAGGTGGGCGCGCGGCGTGCCCGCGTCGGCCAGCACCACCCCGGCCTGGGTGATGCCATCCAGGTGCATCAAACGGGCCTCGATCTCCTCCAGTTCGATGCGATGGCCATGCAGCTTGATCTGCGCGTCGGCGCGCCCGCGATGGTGCAGCCGTCCGTCCGCGCCCCATCGTCCCAGGTCGCCGGTGCGATAGACCCGGCGGCCGTCGGGGTCGCTGAAGAACGCCTTGGCGGTCTGGTCCGGCCTGTCGTGATAGCCCGCCGCGACGGGCGTCCCGGCGATGAGGATCTCACCCACCGCGCCCGGAGGCACCCGTTCGCCCGCGCGGTCCACCACCCGGATCTCGTAGCCGGGCAGGGGCACGCCGACGGTCACCGGCTCATCGCGTGCCACGCGGCCGGCGGTGGCGTAGACCGTGGTCTCGGTGGGGCCGTAGAAGTTCCACAGCGCCGCGACCCGGTCCAGCAAGGCGTCGGCCAGGGCGCGCGGCAGCGGCTCGCCGCCGCTGATCAGGCTCAGACGGGCGTTCCCCTCCCATCCCAGACCGACCAGCATGCGCCAGGACGTGGGCGTCGCCTGCCAGTGGGTCACGCCCTCCCGGTCCGCCAGGGCGGCCAGGGCCAGGGGATCGCGGCGCGTCTCGGTGCCGGCGACCACCACGCGGCCCCCGTGCATCAGGGGAATCAGGCAATCCTGAAGCACCACATCGAATACCACCGACGCCTGGGTCATCCACACCATGCCGGCGTGGGCCTCCATCACCTGGGCGGTGCCGGCCATGAAGAGCATCAGCGCCCGGTGCGTCAGCGGGATTCCCTTGGGTGTCCCGGTCGAGCCGGAGGTGTAGTAATGGTGCGACAGGGTGTCGGGCGTCGGCGGAGACGGCAACGGTCCCTCGGTCAACAGGGCCTCGGGCAGGGTCAGCACGCGGCTCGCGGCCGGGGCAAGGCGGGCGACGGCCTCGCCGTCCTCCGCCTCGACCAGCAGCACGGCCGGCGCGGCGTCCGCCAGTACCTCGCGGCGGCGGCCCTGCGGCTGGCCCGGATCCAGGAACAGCAGGCAGCACCCGGCCCGCAGCACCCCCAAGAGCGCGGTCACCAGGTCGGCGTGCCGGTCCAGGTGGATCGCCACCCGGTCGCCCGGCCCGGCGCCGGCCATCGCCAGGGCGGCGGCGACGCGCTCCGCCCGGTTGAGAACCTCGCGGTATGTCAGGGTCGCGCCGCGATCGTCGTGGACGGCCGGGCGGTCGCCCCAGGCGGTGGCCGCCGCCCAGATGGCCGCCGGCACGGTTTCGCGGCCGGTGGTCGGGGGCGGGGCTGGGGGGCCATGACCGAACCGGTCCAGACGCGCCAGATCCTCGGCGGAGATCAGCGGCAGGCGCGACACGCGGGTGTCCGGGGCCTCCACCATGGCCCTGAGAATCACCTCCAGGGACCGGTTGAAGCGGGCGATGGTCTCGCGCTCGAACAGCACCGACGACGCGTTCCAGCGCAAGTGCAGGCCGTCGGCCGCGTCCAGCATGTCCAGGAACAGCTCGAAGTTCTCGAAGCGGCGTGCCTCGTCAACCAGGCGGACGGCCTGCCCGCCCATGTGGGTCGGCCCCATGGTGCCGTCGATGTTGATCAGCACGGGCACCAGGGGCACGCGGCCCGGGCTTCGGCGCACCGGCAGGTTCTCCAGCAACAGGCCGAAGTCCACCGCATGGTGCTCGCGGGCGTCCAGCACCGTCTCGCGCAACTCGCCGGCCAGGTCCAGCAGCGGCAGGTCCCGGGTCAGGCGGCTGCGCACGGGCAGCAGGTGGACGCCATGCCCGATCATGGTCGGATGGCCGCTGATCGCCTGCCCGGCCACCGGGATGCCCACCACCAGGTCATCGGCGCCCGACAGGCGATGCAGCAGGGCCGTGACGGCCGACAGGATCATGGTGTGGAAGGTCATGCCATGGGCGATGCCCAGGGCCTTGATGCGGCCGACGAGGTCGGCGGCCAGCACGTCGTCGACCCGGTGGCTCGCGAAGTGGCGTCCGGGCGCCGGATCATGATCCAGCGGCAGCGACCAGTCGGGACCGCCGTCGGCCAGCACGTCCCGCCAGTAGTCCAGGTCGGCGGCGAAGGCGTCGGCGTCCTCCTGCGCCAGGGCCTGTTCCATGAAGTCGAGAACCGGGTCGTCGGGCTCGCCGGCCGTCCCGTCGAGAACGGCCCCCAGGTCGTTGAGCAGGACGTCCCAGGACAGGCCGTCGCACAGAATATGGCTGACTGTCAGGGTGACGCGGGTGCGCCGGCCGGGCAGGCGCGCCACGGTGGCCCGCAGGCCGGTCGGACGGGACAGGTCGAAGGGTTCGGTCACGTTGCGGGTGACGATATCGTCCAGCGCCGTGGTCAGGGCGTCGGCGCCCAGGGGCCGCAGGTCGGCGACGGTGATGTCCGGGGTGCCCGAGGCGAACACCGACAGCCAGTGACCGTCCGCCGAGAACCCGGCCCGCAGCAGGGGATGTCGCGCGACCAGCCTGCGCAGGGCGGTGGTCAGGTGGTCCACCTCCACCGGGTTCTCGAACCAGAGCGAGACGGTGTTGTTGTAGGCCGCGTGCGCGTCCGGGCCGAAGGCCAGGCTGGTCCAGATCTCGCGCTGGGCGGCAATGGTGGGGACGGCGGCCTTGATTTCGCCGTCCGCGAGCGGGTCGAAGGCGATCATGGGACCGGTCGGGTAGAGCGGCAGGTCCGTGTCGTCACGCATCGTCCTGTCCCCCTCTCAGGGCCGCGCCGCTGCTGGCCGCCGGGCCGTCCGGCAAGGCGACCATGGTGCCGTCGGGGCGGGGCAGCACCCAGCACGGCCGGCCGGCCGGGTCCCGGCCCAGGCGGGCGCCCGGCACCGGCGGGTGATCCCGGCGCGGGCCGTTCCGGCTGGGCAGCAGGTCGCCCGCCACCATGGCGCCGATGGACTCCCGGAAGGCGTGGGCGATGACCGCGAGGTCCCGGTCGTCATGGGCACAGGTCAGGAACCAGGTGCGATGTTCCTGAATGAATACGCCCTGGTTGCGCATGTGCCAGAACAGCAGCGGCGCCCAGGGCGCCTCGGCCGGGGTCCACTCCACCCGCCAGGCCGACGCGAAATGCCGCACCGTCAGGGGAACCCCGGTGCTGTCGATGGCGTGCCGGAAGGCCGTGACCAGGGCCGTGGTGCGGGCGGTCAGGCGCTCCTGGAGTGCCGGTCCCTCGTCCAGCAGGCGGCGCAGCACCGCCCGCGCCGCCGCCAGCATCAGCGGGTGGCGGACGAACGTGCCGGCGAAATAGGTCATGCCGGCTTCCGGCCGGCTGTCGTCGCCGTAGCGCCACGGGCCGCCGTCGAACGGTGCCATGAAAGGGGCGCGCCCGGCGATGGCCGCCAGCGACAGGCCGCCGCCGATGATCTTGCCGTAGCACGCCATGTCGGCCTGGATGCCGAACAGGGCCTGGGCGCCGCCGGGGGCGGCCCGGAAGCCGGTGATGACCTCGTCGAAGATCAAGGCGGCGCCGCCGCGCGTGGTGATGCCGCGCAGTTCGTGCAGGAAGTCGCGCGGCACCAGGTCGAGTTGGCGGCTCTGCACGGGCTCCACCAGTACCGCCGCCAGATGCTCCCCGTGCGCGCGGATCCAGTCCAGGGCCGCCGGGTCGCCATAGGACAGCACGACCATGTTCGCCACCTTGTCGGGCGGGATGCCGGGCGCGCCGGGCACGCCCCGGCCGTCGGCGCCGGGACGGGCGATCACCTCGTCGAAGATGCCGTGGTAGCTGCGGTCGAACATCACCACCAGGTCGCGCCCCGTGGCGGTGCGGGCCGCGCGCACCGCGCCCATGACGGCCTCGGAGCCGGTGTTGCAGAAGGTGACCCGCTCCTGCCCGGTCACCTCGGTCAGCAGCGCCGCCACCTCGCCGGCCAGCGGGGTCTGCGGGCCGATCTCCAGGCCGGTGTGCAGTTGCGCGCTCAGGGCCGCCTCGATATCGGGGGGGCGGTGGCCGAACAGGTTGGCGCCGAAGCCGCCGAACAGGTCGATGTAGCGATTGTCGTCGATGTCCCACAGGGCCGACCCCTGGGAACGGGTGACGACCACGGGATAGCAGATCTCCTTGTACAGCGGGTGGAAGCCGCTCACCGTGCGGGGGTCGGCCAGACGGTCGCGGTTGGCGGCCACCCAGTCCCGGGATCCGGGCGTGCGCGCCAGGGTCTCGGCGGTGAGCCGGTCGAGGGCCTTGCGCTGACGGCTGCTCAGGGTCTGGTCCGACTGCCGGGTGACCCGGGCCATGGCGCCGAACGGCTGCTGGGTTTGCGTCTGGGGCTGAGTCTGGGACCGGGCCGGAGGCGTGAGCGCGCGCGCCGGTGGGTCCGGCGCGCTGGTGGGGGGTGGGGGCGCGGCGCCGGGCGGCGCGCCGGCCCGGGCTACCCAATGCGGCGCCAGGTGGTCGGCCAGCGCCCGCACCGTGGACAACGGCCCCATCAGGGCGGGCTGGCCGAGGGTGACGGACAGGGCGCGGCGCGCCGCCAGCGACACCTGGGTGAGCATCAGGCTGTCGAAGCCCAGGTCCAGCAGGTGGTCGTGGTCGCCGATGGCCTGGGCCGGCAGGCCGATCACCCCGGCCAGCAGGTCCCGGGTCGCGGCCAGGGGATCGACCGGCGCGGCGCTCAATGGTGTGTCCGGCGCCGGGGCCGTGTCGAGGGCGGGGGATGTCTCCGGATCCGGTGGCGGGGCGGCGGGCGGTGTCTCGGCGGGGGGGGCCGGCGCGATCGATGGCGGGGCCGCGCCGCCGTCGTCCACCCAGAACCGCTCGCGCGCGAACGGCGGCGGCAGGGTGACGAAGGCTCGCCGGCCCTGGGGCGGGCGCAGGATCGACCAGTCCAGGTCCGCGCCGCGCGTCCACAGGGTGCCCAGGGCGGCGGCCAGGGTCGCGACCTCCTCGCCGATGCGCGCGCCCATCAGCGGCACGGCCGGCCGCTCCGGCCGGCGCCGCCGCGCCAGCGCGGTCAGGGCGCCGCGCGGGCCGACCTCCACCAGCACGCTCGCGTCCTCGTCCGTCAGCGCCGCCAGGGCCTCGTCGAAGCGCACGGTGCGGCGCATGTGCATGGCCCAGTAGTCCGGGTCCCGGGCCTCGGCGGCGGTCAGCGGCCGGCCGGTCACCGTGGAGCGGATGGGCAGCGCCGGGTCCTGGCGGGGGACCCCGGCCACCACCGCCCGGAAGGGGGCGATGGCCGGGTCCACCATCGGGCTGTGGAAGGCATGGCTGGTGGGCAGCACCCGGTGGGCGATCTCGGCCGTTTCCAGGGATGCGACCACGGTCGCCACGGCATCGGGCACACCGGCCACCACCGTCTGGTCCGGGGCATTGAGGGCGGCGATGGAGACACCCTCGACCCGCGCCAGCAGCGGCGCGATGGTGGCCTCGTCGGCCCAGATGGCGACCAGCCGGCCGGGCGGCAGGGATTGCAGGCGGTGGCCGCGTTCCCACACCAGGCGCATGACATCCGAGAGGGAGAACACGCCGGCCAGATGCGCCGCCACAAGCTCGCCGACCGAATGGCCCATCAGCACCGCCGGGCGCAGTCCCAGGGCCTCCAGGGTGCGCGCGAGGGCGATTTCCACGGCGGCGAGGCCCGGCTGGGCGATCGCCGTGTTTTCGACCGGGGGCTGGTCGGGGTCCGGGGTGGCCAACAGGATCGGCTCGACACGGCGTCGCCCGGCGGCGGGCAGGGCGGCCAGGGCGTCGGCCAGGGCATCGGCGAAGACCGGGATCTGGTCGGCCAGGGGTCGCGCCATGCCGGCGTACTGGCTGCCCTGGCCGGGGAACAGGAAGGCGAGACGATCGGCCATGCGGCCCTTGGTATCCGTCGCCGGGGACGGATCCCGCGCCAGGGCCTCCAGCGCGGCGCGGCCGGTGCTCGCGTCGGGGCTCATCACGGCGTGCCGCAGGGGCAGCGCCGCGCGCCCCTGTTGCGCGCCCACCAGGGCGGCGGGATCGTCGGCGGCCGCGAGCCGCGCGCCAAGGGCGCCGGCCAGCGCCGCCAGCCCCGCCGGGGTGCGCGCCGACAGCGGCAGAACCGGCAGCGGCGGACCGATCCGCGTCTCGGCCTCGATCACGGCGCCCTCGGCACCCTCCGCGGCCGGGGTGGTGTCGGGCGCGGGCGGCGGCGGGGCCTCCTCCAGGATCACATGCACATTGGTGCCGCCCACCCCCAGGCTGGTGACGGCGGCGCGGCGTGGCCGGTCCCAGCGTGGCCAGGGGCGCGGACCGCTCCAGACCGTCAGGTGGTCGCGGCTGCTCTCGATGGCCGGGTTGAGGGCGCGGAAGCCCAGGGTGCCGGGCAGCATCTCCCGGTCCAGCGCCAGGGAGGCCTTGATCAGGCTGGCCACCCCCGCGCCGGCCACCAGATGGCCGACGTGCCCCTTGACCGACCCCAGCAACAGGGTGGTCGGCCGACGCGCCAGATCGTAGGCGTCGGCCAGGGCGGCGACCTCGATGGGGTCGCCAAGCGGCGTGCCGGTGCCATGGGCCTCGACGAACGCGATGCTGTCGGCGGGGACATCGGCGTCCGCCAGCGCCGCCCGCAGCGCCGCCGCCTGTCCGGCCACGGACGGGGCGGTGAAGCTGGCCTTGTCGGCGCCGTCGTTGTTGATGCCGACGCCGCGAATCACCGCGAGCACCGGGTCGCCATCGTCGAGCGCGCGGTCCAGCGGTTTCAGCAGCACCAATCCGCCGCCATCGCAGAACAGGGTGCCGGTGGCGTCGGTGTCGAACGGCCGGCACGTGCCGTCGGCCGAGAACATGGCGCCTTCCTGGTACAGGTGGCCCACCCGCTGCGGCACCTGCACCGACAGGCCGCCGGCCACCGCCAGGGCGCAGCGCCCGGCACGCAGCGCGTCCACCGCCGCCGCCACCGTGGCCAGGCTGGTGGAACACGCCGTCTGCACCGTGACCGCCGGGCCGGTCAGGTTGAGCCGGTGGGCGAGGCGCGGCGCGGCGTAGTCCTTGTCGTTGGCCCAACTGACCGGCCAGTCGCCGAAGCCGGCGGCGGTCGGCGAGCCGGCCAGCGCATGCCAGCGGTAGAAGGCATCGCCAACCCCCACGAACACGCCCGTGGGCGCCGCCTCGGGCAGGGCGCCGGCCTGGTCGAGCAGTTGCCAGGCCAGGTCCAGCAACAGGCGCTGTTGCGGGTCGATGATCGCCGCCTCGCGGGCGCCGATGCCGAAGAAGCGGGCGTCGAAGCGGTCGGCGTCGGCGATGATGCCGCGCGCGGGGACATAGTCGGGATCCGTGTGCAGGGCCTCGGCGACGCCGGGGTCGAGGGTGTCCGGGTCGAAGTGGGTGATGCCGTCGCGGTCGGCCAGCAGGTTGGCCCAGAAGGTCTCCACGTCATCGGCGCCGGGGACCCGGGCGACGGCGCCGATGATGGCGATGGCGCCATCCGCCGCCGCGCGGTCTCGGGAACCCGTGCCGGGCCCGGCGGGGGCTCCGGTCGCGGAGGGCGGTGTCTCGGGGCCGGGGCGGGCCTTGGCGATGGCGTCGGCCAGGGCCGCGGGCGTGCGGTGGGTGAACGCGGTGATCACCGGCAGGGTCACGCCGAACCGCGCATTGACGCGGCCGATCATGCGCCGCGCCAGCAACGAGCCGCCGCCCAGGTCGAAGAAACTGGCATCCGCGACGATGTCCGACGGGTCCAGGTCCAGCAGGTCGGCCCACAGGGCGACCAGCGGATCCGGCGTGGGCGCCCGGTCGGCGCGAACGGGCGCCCGGGACCCGCCGGGGGACGGGATAGGGGGGGCATCCGGTGGCGGCGCGGGTTTTGGCGCGGACCGTGGTCGGGCGGGGGGATCGGGCGTCGCGGGGGCGGACGATGTCGCGGGCTCGGCGGGGAGCGGCGGATCCGCCGTGTCCTCGCCCAGCAGCGTCCGCGCGGCGGTCAGGAGGGCTGGCCGGTCCACCTTGCCGTTGGGGAGGTGGGGCAGGGTGGCGCGGACCTCGGTCGCGTCGGGGATGACCGCCAGCGGCAGGCGCGCGGCCAGGGCCTGTCGCAGGGCGACCGCCGTTAGCGGCGTGGCGGCATCCTCCGGCACCACATGGGCCACCAGGGTCTTGCGGCCGTCCGCGTCGGCCACGGGACTGACGGCGGCGGTGGCGATCCCGTCCACGGTGGTCAACGCGGCCTCGATCTCCGCCAGTTCGAAGCGCACGCCGTTGACCTTGACCTGTCCGTCCTGGCGGCCCAGGCAATGCAGCAGCCCGTGGGCATCGACGCGCCCCATGTCGCCGGTGCGGTAATGGCGGTCGTGGGGAAGGCCGGGCAGGGGGCCGTCGAGGAAGCGGGCCTCGGTCTCCTCGGGCCGGTTCCAGTAGCCGAGCCCCACCGGCGGGCCGGAAATCAGCAGTTCGCCGACCGTGCCGTCGGGGACCGGGCGCAGCGCCTCGTCCACGACGGTGACCGCCATGCCGGGGCCTGGCCGGCCGATGGGGGCGATGGCGGTCTCGGTCCAGTCGCGCTCCAGGGAGGACACCCAGGTCGTGACGGCCACCGCCGCTTCCGCGGGGCCGTACTGGTTCTCCACCGGGCATCCCAGGCGGTCGTGCACCGCCCGCACCAGGTCCATGGGCAACGGCTCGCCGATCGACGCCACCCGGCGCAGGCGCGGCAGCGCGGGCAGGGTCTCCTGATCCAGGAACGCGCGCAGCGTGGTCGGCACGAAGGTGACGAGGGTGACGTCGTGCGCGGCCATCAGCGCCGCCAGATGGGCCGGGTCGTGCTGGGCGTGCGGGATCGGCAGGATCAGCCGCGCGCCGCGCGCCAGCGGCCAGAGGATTTCCGGCAGCGCGGCGTCGAAGCCGATGGTCGTTCTTTGAAGGATGGCGTCGTCCGGCCCCAGCGGCAGCGACGCATCATACCAGGCAATCAGGGTGGCAAGCGCGCCATGGGTGTTCAGGCATCCCTTGGGCTGTCCGGTCGATCCCGAGGTGTACAGCATGTAGGCCGGCTGGTCGGGTGTCGTGGGCGCCGCGGGCCGGGTCTCGTCCCCGGGCTGCGGGCGCAGCGCCTCCACGTCGATCAGGCGCGCCGCCGGCGGCGCCAGATCCCGCAGTCCGGCGCGAACCGCCGCCGTGGTCAGGATCACCCGGGCGCCGCAGTCATCCAGTTGCACGCGGACCCGGTCCGGTGGGTCGTCGGGGGGGATGGGCACCAGACAGGCGCCCTGGGCCAGCACGCCGAGCATGGACGCGGGCAGGGCATGGCCGCGCGGCTGCGCCACCACCACGGGCTCGCCGGGGGCCACGCCGGCGGCCTCCAGCGTCCGGGCGACGGCTGCGGCCAGGATCCGCGCCGCCGCGTAGGACCGCGCCGTGCCGTCGAATACCGTTGCCACCTGCTCGGGCCGGCGATCCGCCATCGAGAGAATGGCACCGGGGCAGGATGATGGTCCCGATGATGGCGTCACTATCGTCATGCGGTTGAGTCGTGCGACGGGGAGGAAACGATCGAATGATCATCAAACCCTATCACAGATGTTGCACGCAAGGCGGAAAAACCAACGGGTCCAATACTCGCAAACACCTTAAGATTTAAATCGCCCTTTGCGTTAGGCCGGCGGTCTCCAGCACAGTCCGCAAGGGGGTCAACGGGGCGTCGTAGCGCCGCCAGCGGCCCACGGACCTGGTGAACACCGGCTGGCGGACTTGCCACTTGCTGGCGGTGTACACCGGCCGGTCGGTTTCATGGAATCGCAGCACCGCCGGGTCCCAGTCCAGCCCCAGGAACGCGATGAGGCGCCGGCCCTCGCCCTCCAGGTCCGTGACCAGGGTCTCGTAGTCCACCGCCAGCATCGGCAGCGGCAGCACGTCCCGCCAGTGCGCCATGAGGCGGTCGTGGGCGATCATCGCCCGGCCGATGGTCTCCAGGCCGGTGGCATAGGGAATGCCGCCGGCGAAGTTCTGCTGGAACAACGACAGGCCGGTATCCAAGGGATCCCGCCGGCAGACGACCACCCGCGCCCTGGGAAACAGCAGCGCGATCAGGCCCAGGCGCATGGCGTTGTCGGGCAGCTTGTCGCTGACCCGCGCGGCCTCGGGCTTGCCGACCCGGCGGGCGGCCTCGTCCAGGCGTGCCAGATAGTGGCCGGCGAAGCCGCGCGCCACGTCGCCCTTCAGGCCATAGAGGCAGGCGGGGTAGTCCACCGCCGCCCCCAGGTGGCGCGGCAGGTGGCGCTGGAACTCGGCCAGGTGACCCAGTTCGCCCGCGCCGGCCGCGGCCGGATGACTGGCCAGCATCTGCTCGACCAGAGAGGTTCCGGAGCGCGGCATGCCGACGATGAACACCGGCCGTGTGCTGGGATCGCCCAGGGCCGTCATGCCCTCGAACAGGTCGGCCGTGAACACGTCGCGCGACTGCTCCACCAGATCGTCCAGGGCCGCGGCATCGAAGGGGCGCGCCGCCGCCTGCACGGCGTTGGCCTCGGCCCAGGCGGCGAAGGCGCCCGAGGTGTCGCCCGTATCGTCGAGGGCCTTGCCGAGGGCATACAAGGCTTCGACGCGGGCGCCCTCGGGAGCCTTGGCGTCGGCGCTGGCGGCCCGCAGCCGCTCGATGACGGGATCGCCGGGGGCAACCCGGCCCGCCTTCGCCACGCCCCGCAAGGCGATGACGTTGGCCGGGTCATGGTCGAGCACGGCCTGGAACAGGGCGCGGGACTCCGCGAAACGGCCCTGGCGCTGCATCGCGTCGCCCAGGGTCAGGCGCAGGCCCTGGTGATCCGGATGGGTCTCCAGAAGGGGGGCCAGCAGGGCCTCGGCCTCTTCCGCGCGCTGGTCGGCGATCAGCGTGCCGGCCAGGTTGAGGGCCATCTCCACCGCGCGCGGACCCTTGCCGGCCAGGGCCAGCGCCTGGCGCAGGGCCTCCACGGCGCCCGGGCGGTCCCCGCCGGCCGACAGCGCCAGGGCCAGGTCGTTCCAGTGGGCCGGGTGATCCGGTGCCTGGCGCGTGGCCTCGCGAAGGGCGGCGACGGCCGCGTCGGGCCGTCCGCCGCGCAGGTGCACCCGGCCCAGCAGGGCATGCGCGGCGGCGGCGGTGCGGTCCAGGGCCAGCAGCGCCTCGGCCTCGGCGCGCGCGGCGTCGAGGTGGCCCATCTCCAGCAGCGCCGAGGCCAGGGACTGGCGGGCGCGCCGGTGCCGGGGGGCGGCGCGGGCGGTGGCGCCGAAGACCTCCAGGGCCTCCGGCCGGCGGTTCAGGCTCCACAGCGCCGAGCCCAGGTTGACGCCGTGGTCGGGCTCCTTGGGGTCGGCCTGGCGGGCTTGGTCGAACAGGCGCGCCGCCGCCTCGCCGTGGCCGGCGCGAGCCGCGACGATGCCGAGGCCGCCCAGGGCCGGACCGTTGCGGGGCGCCGAGGCCAGGGCCTGACGGAACAGCCGTTCGGCGCCCGGCAGGTCGCCGCGCGCGAGGCGCTGGTGTCCCTCCGCCACCGCGCGTCGGGGGCTGATCGGGCCCGCGCCGTCTCCGGCCGCCGGCGCGGTGGATCGCGCGCCGGGCACCATGTGCGAGAGGGTGCCGGCGCCGCCGGGCATGGCGCGACGGGGCGTGGAGCGCGTGGGGGCGGAGTGGGGGGGTGTTTTCGGCGTCTTGCTCATGGACTCGTCAGGCGCGAGGGAAGGTGGGGGAGTCCGCACCATAGTCGTCCCATGGCCCGGGGGCCAGACGCGGTGGCGAGGCACGGCGTCAATGGGGGACACTCGCGTCATCGCCGAGGTCGAGCCCGTGCCCCACGCGCGCCGGTGGATGCGCGGATCGGTCCCCGGCGGAGACGGACCGCCAGCGCGGAAAGGTGATGGAAACCGTCGTGCCGACGCCGGGCGTGCTGTCGATGCTCAGGCGACCGTCGTGCAGGGCCACCAGATGATGGGCGAAGGGCAGGCCGAGGCCCGAGCCCTCCGCGCCGCTGGCCATCGCCGACAGGGTCCGGGCGAAGGGTTGCAAGGCACGCTCGATGTCCGCCGGGGTCATGCCCTGTCCACTGTCGGTGACGGACACCATCAGACCCCCGCCCGGGTCCTGGCCCCCGCGAACGGTCACATGGCCGTGGTCCCGGTTGTACTTCACCGCGTTGGACAAGATGTTGATCAGCGCCTGACGCAGGCGCCGCCGATCCGCGAGCAGGCTGGGCACGGGATCGATCTTGACCGTCACGGTGACCGATCGTTTCTCGGCCAGATGGTGGACATGCACCAGGCTTTCGCGGATCAGGTCGGCGATGTCGATGACCTGATCCGAAAGCAGCAGGCCCCCGTTCTCGGCCTCCGATGCACCCAGCAGGTCGTTGACCAGTTCCAGCAGGATATCGGCCGCGCCGACGATGTTCCGCGCGAACTCCCGGGTGCGCTGCGGTTCGATTCTCATCTCGATCATCTCGGCGTAGGCGCGCAAGGCGGTGATCGGCGTCCGCAGGTCATGCACCGTATTGGCGATGAAGCCCTGTTGAGCCAGGAAGGATCGACTGAGGACTTCGGTGGTGATGTCGACGTGGACCATGATCACGGTGTCGTCGATATGCCGGCCCATCAGCAGCTTGAACCAGCGCTTTTCCGTGGGGGCGTGGCAGGGATACACCTGCTCGAACACGGACTCGCGTCCCTCGACCAGGGCGCGGATCCCGTCCGCCACCGCCACGGCGGCGCCCCGCTCCACACCGGAGACCGAACCGCACAGGGACAGATAGTTCAAGCCCTGGAAGGCCGGGCCGCCATAGCTGTTCTGCGCGGCGAACCGGGTCCAGGCCCGGTTGACATCCAGGATCACGCCATCCCGATCCAGGATCGCGACCTGCCCCGGAAAGCTGTCAAGAAACCCATCCATGGTCCGCTGCCATCACGCGCCAAACCTCCCGGCGACGCCACCCGGATCGGTGGACCGGGTCGTCCGGTCCCGTGCCACCAACTGTATCGTGTGATGGTTTCACACACAAATGGACCCGTGTCGGGCAGGCCCTAGCCAGGGGGCAGGAGGCCAGTGGGGGCGGTGCCCGTGGCGCTCGACCGCCGCTGGCGGGTGAACCGTCAGGGCGGGGTGGGCCTCCAGGCGCCCACGGCGGCGAGGCCGGACACGGCGCCGGGCGGCAGGCGGCGGGCCGTTTCGGGGGTGATCCCGCCCAGGGCGATGACGGGGCAGGATGCGGCGCGCGCCAAGCGTGCGACTCGAACCGGCCCCAGGGTCGGCGCGCCCGGATGGCTGGCGGTGGGGAAGGCCGGGGACAGCAGCACTGCGTCGGCGTCCAGGTCGCCGGCCCGCGCCAGGGCGCGCGCGCCATGACTGGCGATGGTCAGCAGGCGGCCGCCCTTGCGGTGGCGCCAGGCCAGCACCGCCGCCAGCACGCCATGGCGCGCCAGTCCCTCGGACAGGTGCAGGCCGTCCGCGCCGAGGATGGCGGCCAGCCGCACATCGCCGGCCACCACGAAGGTCACGCCCCTTTGGCGGGTGAGGCGCCGCAGACGGCGTCCGCGCGTGCGTGCCTCGGCCGGCGGCAGATCGTAGGGGCGCCAGAGCAACGCCGCGCCGCGTGGCGCGCGGTGCAGCGCGGGGGCCGGGTCGGGCAGGCGCTGGGGATCGCTGACCAGCCACAGGCGGGGCAGGTCGCGGCCATGCCGCGTCCGCGCCGGTTTGAGCCGCGCGGCGGCCTCTGCTAAGGTTCCCGTCATCTCGGGTGACTCCGATCTCCCTCGGTCAGTACGCGGAGCCCATGCCAGACCTTGAACCGTCTTCGCAAGCGGATGCCACGCCGCGCCTCGGCGCCGACACCCTTGCCGCCGATGTGGGCGCCAATCTGGCCGCCGTGCGCGACCGTATCGCCGCCGCCGCCCGCGCCGCCGGGCGCGAGCCCGCGTCGGTCACCCTGGTGGCCATCTCCAAGACCCACGGCGTGGAGCGGGCCCGGGCCGCCCTGGACGCCGGGCACCGCGTGTTCGGCGAGAACCGGGTGCAGGAGGCCCAGCGCAAGTGGCCGCCCCTGCGCGCCGCCGTCCCCGATCTCGAACTGCGCCTGAACGGACCGCTGCAGACCAACAAGGCGGCCGACGCCGTGGCGCTGTTCGATGTGATCGAGACCGTGGACCGGCCCAAGCTGGCCGCCGCCCTGGCCCGTGAGATGGACCGGCAGGGGCGCCGTCCCGCCTGCCTGATCCAGGTCAACACCGGCGAGGAGCCCCAGAAGGCGGGCGTGACGCCCGACGCGGCCGACGCCTTCGTCGCTCACTGTCGCGATGGCCTGGGATTGCCCATCGTCGGCCTCATGTGCATCCCGCCGGCCGACGAGGAGCCGTCGCCCCATTTCGCCCTGCTGCGCGAGATCGGCCGGCGTACCGGGCTGTCGGTCCTGAGCATGGGCATGAGCGGCGATTACGAGGTGGCGGTGGCTCTCGGCGCCACCCACGTGCGGGTGGGCACGGCCATCTTCGGCGCGCGCCCGCCGCTAGTGCACTGATCCAGACAAAGGATGCAGTTCGCATTCTATTGTCTGGATCGAAAGTGCACTAATAACAATATTTTGTGCAGCGACGCTTGCATTCAAGGGGGACTCCCTTGAATGCGTCGCTGCACTAGCGACCCGATCCCCATCCGTTCCCTCTGGAGTCGACGATGCCGCCCAAGGCCAATCCCAAGAAGCTCAATCCGCTACAACTGCGGACCTTGACTCTGTTGCAGGAACTGGCCCGTGATCCCGAGGTGACGGCCACCGACGCGGAGACCGGGGACCGGATCATCGGTGTGCTGCCCCAGCCTCACGGGGACCATTTCCACCTCGGACCCTATGTGGTGATGCGCGCCGACGCCACCGGCCTGCACAACCCCGCCGTGATGGCCGCGCTGACCCGCAAGGGACTGGCGCGACGCGACCCGCTGGGTGCGACGGTCCTGACGCCGGATGGCCTGGGGTATGACACGGGCCTCCGCGAGGCCATTCTTCACGGTGCCGATCATTGAGGACCTGATACCAGTGGCGGATGAGTGTGACTCATCCGCCCCCGGGCGCCTTGCAGGCGCCCGGATGTTCCAGATCTTGGCACCGCAAAGCGGTGCCA
>NZ_JACIGK010000019.1 GCF_014197915.1 Roseospira visakhapatnamensis | reverse complement strand
CACGCAGCCTTTCGATCCCTCCTGGGAATCGTCACCACCAAAGGCCCCATCACCTACGATATGTTGATCGCACCGGAAGCAAAGGGATAAGCCTTCTCCATTTTATTTTCATGGGATTCAATGAGATAGGCTCAACACCCTCCTCACCCGGGGTGCACCCTCCTGAAAAAGGATGTGCAGACAATAGGATAAGCGACATCGGAGGCACTCTTTTATCTTGCCTTCTAGGTTCTTCTGAATGCCTGTCCCTGTCCTATCTACACTCAATTCATATCATCTACGCTGAAATACGCCCGCTTGCTCTGTGTGCTCTTCAGAGAGAATCGCATCGTTGTTCCGGCGCCTTGCCCAGTAAGAATTACTAAAAGGTGTTCCAAGGTGTGATATTCTCGCTCTTTGCGACTGTGAAAGATCTGGCTCCAAGGCGCACTCGGGCATTCGAGCGAAGGGGCGTCGCCCTTGTTCATATCCCTTGGTTCGACCGGACCGGGACCATCCCTTCGTCCCAGGAGCCGGCGCGCGCAGGGGCGGTCAAGGATGGCCGCAGGCCAGCCCGCGCATGAGCGCGGGCCGTGTCCTTGACGGCCCCGAGCACGCGGGCCTGCTTGGCAGGGGCGGGACGCGGTTAACCAGCGTTCAACGTGGCGCATAGGCTAATCACCCGGTGGCCTGCGGACGCAGCCGTACAACATCGCCTTCAGGCGCCGGGTCCAGCAGCCTGGCAATGCGAGCCGCCACGGTATTCGCGGCGGCCACCAACGCGGAATCAGGGAGATGGGTATACCGTGCCGTCACACCCGGCACGCTGTGCCCCAGCAGGCCGGCGATGGTCATCTGGGACATGCCAACCTCCTCGGCCACGGACGCGAAGGAGTGCCGCAGGACATGGGCGGACACGTCGGTCAACTTGGCCCGCATGGCCACCCGATCCAACACCTTGGGCAGGCCGATGAAGTGGCCATCCCCGCTTCCCGGGAAGACCCAGGGCGAGTCCTCCCGCCGGGGAACCGTCTCCAGCACGGCCAATGCGGCGCGGCCGACGGGGCGCACCTGCTCGCCGGACTTGCTGTCCCGCAGATGCACACACCCGGCCCGGGGATCCACGTCATCCAGGCGCAGGGAGAGGGCTTCCATGCGCCGAAGACCCGTCATGAGGATGAACCGGATCGCGGCCAGTCCGACGGGGTTCTCGTCCTCGGCGTCGGCGTCGTGGAGCGCAACACCGAGGGTGCGGATCTCGTCGACCGACAGGAACCGCTTGCGCGGCCGGTCCGCGAGTTTCCGGGCACCGTCGGCGGGGTTGGCCTCGATGATCCGGCGGCGCACGGCATATTGGAGAATGGTCTTGACCATGCCAAGCGTCCGGGCGGCCGTGCCGGGGCCGCCCGCCGCCGAGGCGCCACGTCCGGTCCGCTTCGCGGTTGCCGTGCGTCCGGCGGCAATGTCGGCCTGCATGCCCTTGAGATCGCCCAAGGTGAGGTTCCGGACCTGGCGTCGGCCCAGCAGCGGCTTCACATGGCACTCAATCCGGCCCCGGTCCAAGGCCAGCGTGTTCGGCTTGATTGTCCTGCCGGTACGTCCGAGGATCTTGCCGGCCTCCGCCTCGGCCAGATAGGCGTCGCACAACTCGGCCACGGTCATCGCGGAACGGTCGGCGTGGCGGTTGGCGGACGGGTCCTGTCCCTTCGAGACGTCCGCCAGCTTCTCGCGCGCCAGTTTGCGGGCCTCGTCCGGGGTCAACGTGCCGACCTTGCCGACCACCATGCGCCGCGTGGCACCCGCGCCGGTTCGGTATTGCACGAGGTAGCTGGCCACCCCGGATGGCTTGACTCGGATGCCGAACCCCCGGACATCGGAATCCCAGACGAAGCGGTCGCGGCCGGGATCCGGCTCCAGGGCATCGACAAGGCGCTTGGTGAGTCTGGGCATGCCCGCCTCCCTGTGGACTCCGCTCTGCTTCCCCGACCCCATCCTTTTCTTCGGGGAAGCATGGGGGAAGCAGAAGAGGGGCAAATCGAGGGTGCTCGGGATGAGATAGTCGCAAACAGGGTGCGCCGAAAATCGTTTTTTTTCAAAGTATAAGGTGCGAGAGAGAATTTGAGAAAACTCAGGCGTAGAGCCGATCACACCCTTGCCAAGGTTGGGGTCTTGAGTTCGAATTTCATCAGCCGTTCCAGTTTTTCAAATACATTCCAATGAGTTACGAACGGCCCTGCGGGGCCGTTTTTGCTTACACGGGTTCCTGACGGGGGCTGTGCAAGCGTTGTGTAAGCAGGTGGAAAGATGAAGGTCTGTCTGTTTCGATCGCCACGAATCTGACGCGCTTCCGTTGCTGACGGGCTGATGTGCGCCTCAGGGTGTTTGCCTTAACGAGGCCGGGACGGTTGATCATCCCGCTTATCTATGACTCGGTGCCGAAGAGGCCAAGGCCGAAATGGCTGCCAAAGCCGAGAGCCATCGGGCCGCTGCGTTCCGACGGAAACGTCAGGGTCAGAAAGGTGCCTTGGCTGTCCGGCTGTCGTTCGCCAGAGCGCGAGCGGAAGCGGTGGAAGTGGATGGGGCGCAGGTCCTTGCCGCTCTTCAGGTGGATGGCCGGTTCGGCGTGGACGTGGACGGCCTGTGCCTCCGCGTCACCCAAAATGCCCCGCCGTACCAACAGGCGGCGGATCTCGGCTTCGTAGCCGCCCTTTTTCAGGTGGCCGGCGGCCAGGAACGGCGTCAGGCTGGTCCAGGTGCGGAAGGTTCCGAACAGGCGGCTGGCGGGCTCCTCCTTCGAGCCCATGAAGTCCTCCGGCTGGCCGAAGCCCTCCAACACCAGATGCCATTCCCTGACGGCGCGGGCGTGGGTTTCCGCGTCCTCGGCGGTGCGGTTTTTCGGATTGACCCACAGCTTGCGCAGGCCGGACAACTTGGCTTGGGCTTTGACGTCGAATCCACCCGGCAGCCAGACCGTGACATGGTCGATCCAGCCGTCGTTGTCGGCGTCCTCGGGCAGCCAGAAGGCGTGGGCGTGCGCGGGGTCGTCACGCAGGGCGCCGTTGTCGGCGCCATGGCCGGAGATCTCGGGCGGGGCCTTGAACCGGCCCGTGTCCGTGTCCCGGCCGAAGGTGCTCATGGCCGCCACGCGCATCAACTCGCCAATGCGGATGGTGTCCTCCACACGCGGGCGCGGACGGCCGGTCAGCACCCAGCGGACAACGGTGGGCATGGCCTTTCCGGTGTGGATGGCCGGGGCACGGTGGCGCCGGCGGCGGGCCGTGGGGGACAGGGGCGGCCGGACATAGACGACCTCCCGCGACGCCGGCGGGCGGGTCCAGCCGACCTTTTGCAGATCGCCGGTGTCCAGAGACAGGGCGTCGAGCAGGGACTCGGGAAGCGTGCCCTTGAGTTCACCGTCTACTTTCTTCGCCAGGGCTTTCGGCGTTGGCGCCTTCTTGCCGGCGTTGCAATCTGCCACCGTGAGTCGTGCCTTGGTCTCGGCCATCAGGCGGGTGCGTTTGTCGGCATACTCGGTCGCTGACAGGGGCGCCAGCACGCGCACGGGACTCCCATCCGCCCCGGTGGCTTCGGAGCCGGTCACGGGGTGGCAGTTGGCCCGCCATTTGCTCTGGTCCGTCGACACCGCGGCCTCGACCCAGCTTTCCGCCCGCCCCAGGTATCCCAGGCCGTTCGCCAGGTCCCAGGCAAGGTCCAGCAGGTCGTCGTCAAGAGTCACGTGCGGCCAAGCCGCGACGATCTCGCTGTCGGCGGGCAGATGGGCGAAGGCATCGAAGATGAGCTTAGGATTGTCGCCATTGACGGGCATGTAGTGACGGGTGTGGCTGTGCACCGCGTCCTCCGGCAGGTGGAAGACGGGCGGCGTCTCGGCCAGGGCCTCGATCAGGCGGGCCAGGGTGTCGCGCGGCCAGCGGTCGGGATCGCCTTTTTGCCACCATGTGGCGACCAATGCTCGCAGCAACCGCCAAGGTTCCGGCGGCCAGGCCACGTCCGCCTCGTTGACGTTCCGCCCCCAGGGCGTGGCGTGATAGCGCCCGGCCGGAAAGCGCAGGATCAGAGCGAACATGGCGTTTAGCCCTTTTTCTTTTTCGTCGTTTTGGGGCTATCGGACTTAATAATGAAGGACCGGTCCTTCGTTCCAGCTTTTTCGTTCATCTGGAAGAAACGATTCACACCCCTCTCGTCTTTTTGTCCGGCTACGACTTCGATCATATCGGGTATTTTATTCTCAAGTGATTTGAGGCTCGGAAGGGACCACCCCTTTTTCGGGTGTGATATCTTGACATTCCCCCAAAAGTTTTCGTTGCACTCGGCCTCCTGACCTTCCTCGCCTTCTTTGATTTCCAACTTGCAGCCCGAGCGCAGATTTAGGCCATCACAGAGGAAACGACCGATCTTGAACAATGCGAGCGCAATCAGAAGCCCATTAACTTCGCCCGAAAACCCGTATCCTCTGACTTGCTGAAGGTCTATATTGAAAAACGCACGTATATCCGGGGACGTATAGTCGTCACGCGAATAAATCACGTTTCCGTCACCGTCTTTCAGGCCAGGTTCCACCCGGTTGACCTTCACGCCGCCACTGGTTGCGATTTTCGCCTGTCCAGCCTCTATGAAGCCAGTCAGTGTTCGTGGAAGCCGAATGACGCCCGCGATCTCTTCAAGAAATACCCCATGAAGCAAGGCGTTGGGGTCGTACCGCAAAAGAACGGGCGCCAGCTGCTTTCTTGCGCTAAAGGGTTCCTTGTCCTTGAATCCAATCTCTTTCCCGATTACTTCCTGAAACGCAACGTACCGTGCAATGTACTCCGAGTTCAGTCTGTGTGCCTCCAGGACAGAGTTCGTAAATGCCGAACCATCAGGATTTACCACCTTGACCACAGGCAGGCCCTTCAGCGGCGCCACCCAGTCGTCCGCGACCTCGTCCCAGCAGACGGCCTCCAGGCGGTTGGCCATGCTCTGCGCGCTTTCCACCAACACAACCTGTCCCTCGCCGTCGGGATGGCTGTAGACGGCGGCCCCCAGGTTGGGAAAGCCGGTGGGCTGGAAACGGGTGCCCTGCACGGGCCGTAACGGCACCTCGATCAGTAGACGGGATTCGTTTTCCAGGGCGGAGAAATCAAGCGGCATCGGTGGTCTCCTCGGATGGGGCCGGTTCGGTGGGAGGGGTTTCGTCGTCCTTGGGGTCTTCGTAGGCGACCGCGATTAGTTTCTTCAGGGCCGTCGGGCTGATGGGAATCAGCAGGGCGGCGGCCAGCCGGTCGCCCTCCAGGCCGGCGCCGAACAGGGTCTTGGTATCGCCCATGCGGGCGGGATCGAACGGCGAGGCCAGCCCGGAGGCGCGCGCCCGCGCCAGCGCCGCGCGGATGGCCGGGTCGGTCCGGTTGGTGCGCAGGCGCGCGATCAGGCCGGGCGGCACCGGCAGGCGGGCGCCCTCGGGCAGGATCTTTTCCGCCCGCAGGGTCGCGTTCGGCGTGAACAGGGGTTTGAGCGCGGCGTAAGCGAAGGCCAGCGATTCGGGTGGACGCTCAACCCGCTTCAAGTGTGTCGGTTTGGCCCACACCAGCCCGGCCAGCAGGCGGGCGCACCGCGCGTCGTCGAACGCCCCGGACAGGAACCAGAGGACATCTTCCAGTCGCGCCGGTGCGGCGGCGGCCAGGGGCTTGTCCTCCAGCCCACGCATGGCCTGCTCGATCAGGCGGCGTTCCAGCACCGCGACCATGTTGCGGGCGAGCCCGCCCGCGCCCCACACGGCCAGGGGCTCGGTGCTGGGGTAGCGTTTCCCGGTTGGGTCGGTGGGGGGCGATTTCGCGTCGTACCACTGCCGCCGGTCGGCATACACGCTGCCCAGGTTCAGCGGCACGAGTTGCCCGGCCAGGGGCAGAAGGCGATTGGCCTGTTTCTGCCATCGTGGCCAGGGCGAGCGATCGTCCTGTTCGTCGCCGTCGCCCCCGGCGTCGATCCCATCGTCTGGTGGATGCGCGGGCGCGGAGTCGGTCGGCGGATCAGCGTCTTCGGGATCTGCCGTCGCCTTTCTACGCGGCGCATCGGGATCGCTCCCGTCGCCCCACCCCAGGCTGGCCAGCGCGGCGGCGACGCGGAATTCGGCGGAGCCGTCATCGGCCTCCCACACCCAATCGGCGCGAAGGCGGGGCGGCGGCGACAGCGTCTCCCGCGCCTCCTTGCTGTGGGTCATCCAGTCCACGACCTCGCCCAGCGCCATCAGGGCGGCACGGGCGCCATCCTTGCGCCGATTGGCCGAGGTCATCAGGAACAGCGCGTCCTCCAGACGGCGGACGGCCGTCTTAGCCCGAGCCGGCGCGGTGCCGCCGCGCGCCATGGATCGCACCCGCGACAGCCATTCGCCCCGATCCAGATCGGCGATGAGGTCGTCGGACGTCTGCCCCGGCCGGGGCGCGTAAAAACGGCCCAGGGGCGCGGTGATGAACATGTTGCCGTAACGTGCCTCGAAGCCGACGCGCTCGAACGAGTCGATGCCCCGATTGACGCCCATACTCGCCACCGCGCGCGCGAAGGACAGGCCATCCCGCGCGGCGCGCTCACCGATGTGGGCGCGGCCCTCCGCGAACAGAGCGCGCAATTCGGCGTACAGCGCGGGCCGGGTCCACAGGGGCAGCCAGATCTCCCGCGCGCGGTTGGAGTCCTCATCCGCCAGGACAACGGCGCCGGACCCCGCCCCCCGATGCGAGACCGTGAACGGGAAGCTGCCACGCGGTCGGTGGGCCTCGCCATGACGAGACGCGGTGCCGGCCAGAGTTAGCGCGCCCTCGATCAGTAGAGTGACAGACCAGGGGTCCTCGCCGCTATCGCCGGAAAATCCCGTGCCGGCATTGGGCGCGACAAGCCGTCCGGGCGAGAACTGGCTCAGTCCTGTTCGGGACCGCGCGGCCCGGTTGGCGCCCATCAGAGCCACGTCGAGACATGTTTCCGCCGTGTCGGTGGCAGAACCTGATTCTGCTTCAAAAAGTTGCAGAAGGCTGCGATGAAATGTGCTGGAATAATCCAATCGACCATCGTTTCCGCCGCTTCCTAAAACAGCCGCAGCATCAAAGTTATCCCCTAGTGCAACAATCCCCGCATCGAGCCAAGACACCAACCCATTCTCTGCTTCTGTGCGCACTCTCTCAATAAAACTTACCTTTCTTTGCTTCGATGGAGCTTCCGTGTATTGAAGTTCAGACAGAATGCTCTGCATCGCGCGGATGCTTCGGGCCAGGATCTTTAAGCGTCCGGCTTGTGCAGTCGCGAGCGTTGCAACCTGAGTCGTCGCCTTCGTCTTTCCGGCGGCACCATAAAACCCACTGTCCGCATTCCACGGTGCCACGATGGGCGAGGGGGCGTAGTCCTCCAGGAAGAAGCGGGTCAGGGCCTCGCGGTCCAGGCGGCTTTCCAGGTGGAAGGCCTCGTTTCGCCAGAAACCGCGCGCGGTCGGGTCGGCGGCCGTGCCCGTCACGCTGTTTTCGGGCGTGGAGAGCAGGCGCAGCACGCCCAGCGCCTTCAGGTAGCCGGCCAGGGGGGTCGGCGTGCAGCCCTCCAGGCGATGCTGATGCACGGTTGCCGTGGGTGTGTCAGTCATCGGAGCCCCCCATCGGGTCATGGTGGCGGGCCGCCGTCTGCTCGTTTTCCGACGCGCGCCAGTCGGCGAGGCGCACCAGCGCCTCCAGCCATGCCAGTTGGAACGGCCCGTAGCGGTCCAGCAGGGCGCGGGTGCGTTCGGTCCAGCTTGCGCCGGTCACCTCGTCCCGGCCCAGGTCCATGACCGAGAGAACCAGCGTCCTCTCCGGCGAAGCCGTGCCGTTATCCAGGTCCACGGCCGGCAGGGGATCGCCTTCCCACACGCCCCGGGCGAAGCGGCGGCCTTCCGGTGCCGGCTGTTCCTTGGGCAGGGCGCGCAGCGACAGCCGCACCTTGCCGTGGTGGGCGGCGATCAGATAGGCGGGCAGATCGGCCTCGCGCGCCCATCCGTGGTGGGCCAGGAACGCCAACGCGGAGGCCAGTTCATGGCGGAAATAGGCGCGCCCCTTATCCCGATGGTAGGCCGCCGCCTTGGCCAGAAGGATCGCCGGGTCGGCGTCGCCTAGCCGGGCCTGAAAGTCGGCGTGCGCCTTGCCGACGTCGTGCCAGCGCGCGGCGGTGACCACCGCATCGCGCTCCGCGCCGGTCACGCCCAGCGCCGCGCACAGCGCCTCGGCCTCGGCGGCGACATGGCCCAGGTGCGCGGTCAGCGGCACCGCGTGATCCTTGCGGCTGTCCTGGTCATCGTCGGCGGTCTCGGCGCCGGTGTCCGGCGCGGCCGGTTGCGCCACCACCGGAACCGGTGTCGCGCTGTCCGGGTTGAAGCCGCTGTCCGGATCGTATCCGCCCGCCCGGGAGTCGAGCATCAGCACGAGCCCGGGCCAGGGATCACTGTCCAGCGATCGCCACGTCGGCCGGCGGTCGGTGTCCTTGTCGCTTCGGGAACGCCCCCCTCGGCCTTGCGGATCGATGCACCACGCCCGGCGCGCCGCCTGCGGCAGTTTGTCCTTTTTCCGGAGGGCCTTGAGCCAGTCCGTCGTCCGTTGCCCGATCGGAATCGCGCACAGCTCATCGCGCGTCGGGGATGGCTGATCCTCCAGCGTGCTGTCGAGGTTCTCGCGCCAGAACACGCGCACGTCGGTGTCCTCGGCGTCGCGGACATACGGCGAGATGTCCACGTCGAAGCCGGTCAGGTCCGGGTCGGTGTCGAACAGTTCGATCAGGTCCTTGCGGCGTAGCACGCGGCGCACCGGCGTCGGGTCGCCGGGGTCCCCGAGGGCCGACGGCGCGGCATCGGTCAGACCAGCCAGCCGGTCGCGGGTCTCTTCCAGGTCCCTTACCTCATAGGGCGCGGCGCGGGATGCGGCTTCCTTGTCGTCGGAGTCGGCCAGGACATCGATCCAGACCACCGGGGCGCCGCCGTCGGCACTGTACTCGCCGCGCCGGTTGACGCGGCCGAAGCGCTGCACCAGAGAGGCCCACGGCGCCAGTTCCGTCACCATGACGGCGGCGGACAGGTCCACGCCGGCCTCGATGGCCTGGGTGGCGACGATGATGAGGTCCTTCGGAGCGCCCGGCGCGGGCAGCGCCTTGGCCTTGGCCGCTCGTTCCGCCGGCCGGAACCGCGAGTGGATCAACAGGGTTTCCGGTCCCGACCTGGCCGACAGTGCCGCGTGAACCGCCTGGGCGCGGGCCACGGTGTTGACGATGACCAAAGTGGGATGGCCGGGTTGATGGTGGTCCTGCACGGTCTGGGCCAGGGCTTGCGTATACGCCTTCGCTTCGTCCTTCTTTTGGCTGGGCGGCGGCGTCTCGACTCGGGTCACCGCCTTGCGCGCCGAGACGATGGCCTGGATCCGGGCGTCGCCGGTGTCCTCCGGGAAATCGTCCGGCACGTGCCAGACCGCCGGCGTGTCCCGGAAATCGACGCTGTTCAGCCAAGCGGGGTCGAGCGTCGCCGACACCCACAGGCTGCGCGCCGGCCGCGTGCCGCCCATGGTTCGCCGGAACGCCTCCAACTGGGTCGAGGTCGGCCGCGCCGCGCCCATGGCCTGCACCTCGTCGAACACCCACAGGGCGTCGGTGTGCAGAAGGGCGAAATCCACCGGCCAACGGAAGCGGCTCATGGCATAGCCGCGCATCAGCGCCCGGCTAACCAGCATGTCCTGGGTACCGATCAGAATGGCGGGCTGATCTGGGTCCCGGTACCACGGTGGCTCGTCCGCGCCGCCCATCAGGATGTGGACGTCCTCGCATCGCGGCAGACCGGGAAACTCGGCAAGCTCTGTCATCCAACGCTTCGTCGCGTCCGCCGTCTGCTCGACCAGGGTGCGCATGGGCAGGCAGTAGACGAGACGGCGCGGCACGTCCGGATCGCCCTGGGCATGGCGCCACGCCCACGCGAGAACCACGCCAGCAGTCTTACCCAGACCGGTTGGCGCGATCAGGGCGTCTGGCCACGTGGGCGTATCGGCCGGGACGTCCGACCAAAAGGGCCTGTCTGCCAGGGCCGCTTGCCAGGCATCGGGTGTGCTGGTTCTCCGAAAGGCCGTTTTGAAAAACGCGCTATAGGTCATGCTCTCCCCCGACCAACCGCCGGTCTTGCGATCCATGCAGGCATGTGCCCCGATGGAAACCAGAATACTCATGCGCGCCGATCCACAACGCAAGGAGTGGATAAGTCAAGCGCCACGGCGATGGATTGCCGAACGCCACGGCAACGGAGACCCCTTCGGTTCCCTCAGCGCGCCACATTCACACGCCCGTGCGCCAATAGCGGTCACGGTCCGCGTTTGGATCGGATGGTGGCCGGGCCGATGCCGTCCCGCCTTCGCCGTGAAGCGGAGATTTCCTCGTCATAACCCGGGGTCCACTTTCTCGGGGACCGGCTTATCCCCCTGGTTCCGGCGACCGCATGATATCGGTGTTCCTTGCACAAGGCATGCGCCGCATGGTGTGCCAACCTGAAACAGGGGGATAAGCCTTCTCGGGGAAAGGTCAGCCGCCGGATCCCGTGAAACGTCGGATGATCGACCGCGCGCGTGTGGCGGCGGCCACCGCCAGGGCTTGACGCTTACCCCGCCCTCCAGATCTGTTAGGGTGTGCCCACGCCGTGGCGCCGTCCCGTCCCGTTATCCTTGCGGAGTGTTCCGATGCCCCATGATGCCCAGGCCGAGGCCCTGTTCTTCGATCGCGCCGGTCTCGACCGTGACCGGGTGACCGCCCTGGTGGATGACGCGCTGACCGGCTGCGATGATGGCGCGCTGTTCCTGGAGTACCGGCAGTCGGAGAGCTTCGCGCTGGACGACGGGCGGATCCGCAGCGCTGCCTTCGATACCTCGCAGGGGTTCGGGCTGCACGCGGAGGTGGGCGAGACCGTCGGCTTCGCCCACGCCAGCCTGCTGGACGAGCAGGCCATCGCCCGCGCCGCCGAGACCGTCAAGGCCGTGCGCCTGGGAACCGGCGGGTCCCTGGCCCTGCCGCCCCAGCGCACCAACCGTCACCTGTATGGGACAGATAACCCCATCGACGGCCTGCCCATGGATCGCAAGGTGGCCATCCTGTCGTCCATCGACACCTATGCGCGGGCCAGGGATCCCCGTGTTGTCCAGGTGATGGCCAGCCTGACGGCGTCGTGGCAGGCGGTGGTGATCCTGCGTCCCGGGGGCGAGACGGTGGCCGATATCCGCCCGCTGGTCAGGGTCAACGTGGCGGTGGTGGTGGGCCAGGGCGACCGCATGGAAAGCGGCAGCCATGGCAGCGGCGGACGCCTGTCCTACGATGCCTTCGTATCGGAGGACGCGTGGAAGGGGGCGGTGGACGAGGCGCTGCGCCAGGCCCTGGTGAATCTGGACAGCGTCGACGCCCCGGCCGGCGAGATGCCGGTGGTGCTGGGGCCGGGATGGCCGGGCATCCTGTTGCACGAGGCGGTGGGGCACGGCCTGGAAGGCGACTTCAATCGCAAGAAGACCTCGGCGTTCTCGGGGTGCCTGGGCGACCGGGTGGCCGCGCCCGGGGTCACGGTGGTGGATGACGGCACCATGCTCGATCGCCGGGGGTCCCTGTCGGTGGACGACGAGGGCACGCCCACGGGGCGGACGGTGTTGATCGAGGACGGTATTCTCAAGGGCTACATGCAGGATCGCATGAACGCCCGCCTGATGGGCGTGGCGCCCACGGGCAACGGCCGGCGCCAGTCGCACGCCCATCCGGTGCTGCCGCGCATGACCAACACGATCATGGAGGCCGGCGACAGGGACCCGGCGGAGATCCTGCGGTCGGTGAAAAAGGGCCTGTACGCCGTCAATTTCGGCGGCGGTCAGGTGGACATCACCTCCGGCAAGTTCGTCTTTTCCGCCTCGGAAGCCTACCTGATCGAGGACGGCAAGGTCGGCCCGGCGGTCAAGGGCGCCACCCTGATCGGCAACGGCCCGGAGGTCATGACGCGCGTGTCCATGATCGGCAACGACCTTCGGCTGGATCCGGGGGTTGGCACCTGCGGCAAGGAAGGGCAGGGCGTGCCGGTGGGCGTCGGGCAACCGACGCTGCTGGTGGACCGGCTGACGGTGGGCGGCACCCAGGCCGCCTGACCCCGGGGAGGGCGGCGGCCGCCGCCCTCACGCCCCCTCAAGCCCCCTCACGACGGGCTTTCGGTCTGAAGCAGGCGCATGGCGTCGGCGACCCGCGTGCTCAGGTTCTTGACCGTGCGGGCCGTCTCCGGGTGAAACAGGGTCAGGATCTCCATGGTCTCCGAGCCCGGTTCGGGAAACAGGCGGACCTGCACCGTCTCGGCCGCCCCGTCCTCCGTTCGCCGCGCCTGATAGAGGCGGAACAGGGCGCCCCGGCGCACGAGAACGGCGAGCACCCCCAGGAACATCGGCCCGTCCGGGCAGAAGACGGAGGGATGCGAGACCATGGCCTCGTCGTCCGACCCATCGGCCGTGGGGCGCACCACATTGGAGTCCAGTCCCATCTGGGCGGTGGCGATGCGCAGGTCCTCCCGGTCGGCGATCACCTCCCAGTGCGGGGCCGGGTCCGATGCGTCCGGATAGGCAAGGTCCGGCTCCAGCGCCAGGTCGGCCTCCAGCGCCAGGGCGGGTGGGGGCTCCGGTGGGGGCGGGACCACGACGACCGGCACGGCGACCGGCGGCCGCGCCGCACCGGCCATGGTGTCCAGGTCGTCCAGGGTGAGGCCATGATGCCGGGCCAGTTGGTCCAGCGCGCGGCACGCTTCCGGGTCGGTCCGGTCGATGGCGCGGGCCAGGGCGGCCCACTCGCGCGCGGTCAGGGCTCGCGGTGTGTCCGTCCCCATGGCGACCTCCGGTCCGATGCGGGTCCGCTGGTGTCCCCGCTGAGGGTGGGGAGGCCGCGGCACGGCGCACAGGCTGCGTCGACCGGCATGCGCGCCTGTCCCGCCACGCGACGGCGACGAGGCGGCCCGCGCCCCTTGGTTCGCGTCCGTCCCTACGAGTGGGCGAAAATGTCGGTCTCGCTCCACCCGGCCACATCCAGGGCCGCGCGATGGGGCAGGAACGCGAAACACGCCTCGGCCAGGGCCGTCCGACCCTCGCGCGCCAGCAAGGCGTCGAACTGCGCCTTCAGGGCATGCAGATAGAGGACGTCACTGGCGGCGTACTCCAGTTGCTCCTGGCTCAAGGTCTCGGCGCCCCAGTCGGACGTCTGTTGCTGCTTGGACATGTCCACGCCCAGCATCAGCTTGCACAAGGCGCTCAGGCCATGCGCGTCGGAATTGGTGCGACACAGCTTCGAGGCCAGCTTGGTGCAGTACACGGGTTGGGCAAGGACGCCCAGGCGGCGCAGCATGATGGCGATGTCGAAGCGGCCGAAGTGAAACAACTTCAGGACCGTTGTGTCCGCCATCAGCGTGCACAACACCGGCGCCGGCCGGTCGGGCTGGATACGGACCAGGTGACAGACACCGTCGCCGGCCGAGAGCTGCACGAGGCACAGCCGGTCCCGCGTCAGGTTGAGGCCCATGGTTTCGGTGTCCACGGCCACCTGGGTGCCGAAGGAAACGTCGGCGGGCAGGTCGCCGTCGTGCACGATGATCTCGGCCATGAAAAACCTGTTCGGTCCGGGGGAGCCAGGGAGGCATCTCTGGAGGCGATGTGATGCGCGCCAGAGCAACAAAAACAAGGTGTTATGGGCAGATTTCGACAATCGCGCCCTGTTTACCACCGGCACCGGACCGCCACAAGCCAAAATGGCCCGGCGCGGTCCGGGCCGCCCGGGCCGGGGGGCGGCGCCGCTCCCTGGACGGGGCGGCGCGGGTGACCTAAGACAGGGGCCGGACGTCGCCGCCCAGGAGTGCCCATGCCGACCGCGCCCCCTACCGTGTCCCCTACCGTGTCCCCGAAAGGCGATCTGCCTCGGTCCTACTACACCGAAAGCGCGATCGACGCGCCGTCCCGTGCGCCCGCGTGGGGCGACACCCGCGCCGACGTGGTCGTGGTCGGGGGCGGCATGACCGGGTGCGCGGCGGCGCTGCACCTGGCCGAGCGTGGCCTGTCGGTGCGCCTGCTGGAAGAGCACGGGATCGGCTTCGGCGCCTCGGGACGCAGCGGCGGCCAGTTGATCGCCGGGTTCGGCGGCGACATGCGGTCGGTGCGCGCCCATCTGTCGCCGGCGAAGGCGCAAGCCTACTGGGACCTGGGCGTGGAGGCGGTGTCGCTGGTCAAGGATCGCATCGCCCGTCACGGACTCGCCTGCGACTTCGCGCCCGGGCACATCGACGTGGCCGTGAAGGCGCGCCAGGTGCGCGAGCTGGAGGCCATGGCCGAGGACTGGACGGCCCTCGGGTATCCTGGGTTGGCGTTGTGGGACCGTGTGCAGACGCGCGATCGCGTGGCCAGCGACGCCTATGTCGGCGCCCTGTACGACCCCGGGGGCGGTCATCTGCACCCGCTCAACTACACCCTGGGCCTGGCGGCGGCGGCCGAGGCGGCGGGAGCGGTGCTGCACGAGGGCGCGCCGATGACGTCCTACACGGAGACGGCCAACGGCGTCGAGGTGCGCACGCCCGGCGGCGTGGTGCGAGCGCGCTGGCTGCTGCTGGCGGGCAATGCCTACCTGTGGCGGCGGGTGCCGGCCATCGGCCGCCGCATCATGCCGGTGGGCACCTACATCGTCGCCACCGAACCCCTGGGAGAGGTCCGCGCGCGGGCGCTGATCCCCGGCAACGAGGCCGTCAGCGACTGCAACTTCGTGCTGAACTACTTCCGCCGGTCCGCCGACCACCGCATGCTGTTCGGGGGGCGGGTCAGCTATTCCCGGATGGATCCGCCCAGCGTCGCCGATGCCATGCGCCGGACCATGCTGACGGTGTTCCCGAGCCTGGCCGATGTGCGCGTGGATTTCGCCTGGGGCGGATACGTGGCCATCACCGTCAACAGGCTGCCGCACGTCGGGCGCCTGGGGCGCCGGGTGCTGTTCGCGCAGGGTTTCTCGGGTCACGGCGTGGGCCTGACCAGCCTGGCCGGCGCGTTGATGGCCGAGGTGGTGGCCGGCCAGGAGGAGCGCTTCGACCTGATGGCGCGCATTCCCCATCGGCCGTTCCCCGGCGGGGCACGGCTGCGCACGCCGCTGCTGGTCGCGGCGATGATGCTGCACCGGATCCGCGACAGGCTGTAGTCGTCACAAGGGCAGGACCATCCTGACCCGCAGGCCGCCGCGCGGGCTGTCGGTCAGGATGACGTCGCCGCCCATCCCCCGCACCAGGTCGCGGGCGATGGTCAGGCCCAACCCCATGCCGCCGGTGCCGGGGTTGCGCGAGCTTTCCAGGCGGTAGAACGCCTTGAAGACCTCCTCGCGCCTGGCCTTGGGAATGCCGGGGCCGTCGTCGTCGACCAGGATCTCGACCTGGTCGTGCCGGACGCCGGCCCGGACCCAGGCCTGGTGGCCATGACGCAAGGCGTTGCCCAGGATGTTCCCGAAGGCCCGTTCGAACGCCTGGCGTTTGAGCGGCAGGATGATGGGCTTGTCCGCCGACAAGGTCACCTGTCCGCCGCCCCGGCGATGACGACCGACCACGTCGTTCACCGTGGCGGCCAGATCGGCCTCGATGGCGGTTTCGGTGCCGGAGCCGCGCACGAAGTCCAGGTAGGCGTCGATCATGCACTCCATCTCGGCGACGTCGGCGCGCAGATCCTCGATGCCCTTGGCGTCCTCGGCGTCCTCGGTTTTCCTGGCGCCGTCCAGCAGGGCCAGTTGCAGCTTCATGCGGGTCAGGGGGGTGCGCAGGTCGTGCGACACGCCGGCCAGCATGGCCGTGCGCTGGTCGATCTGACGCTTGATGCGCTCCCGCATGGCCTTGAAGGCACGGCTGGCCTTGCGCACCTCGGTGGCGCCCTCGATGCGCACCTCGGCGGCCTCGCGGCCCTTGCCGAAGGCGTCGGCGGCGCGCGCCAGGCGCAGCATCGGCCGCACCTGGTTGCGCATGAAGATGGTGGCCACGCCGAACAGGATCAGCGACGTCGCCACGATCCAGAACATGAACAGGAAGATGGACTCGGTGAACAGGCGCTTCTTGGGAAGGTCGACCTCCAGAATCCCGCGCGGCGTCTGCATGTAGACGGTCAGGTGCGTGTCTCCGGGGCGGCCGTCGACCACGAAGGGGTGGGGCAGGTAGGGGCCCAACTGGCGGGTCAGCGCCCGTTCGATGGGGTCGCTGTCGGACGGCGCGATGGGCGGCATCCCCTCGCCGGGCGAGAAGGTGAAGGTCAGCGACTGGGACATGCGGGCGATGCTGAAGGCCCAGGCCTGGAGGCCCTCGTCGGGGTAGGTCTCGATAAGGCGGGCGACGAGGCCGATCTCCGAGGCCACCGCCGAGTTCAGGCGGCGCGACACCACGTCCCAGTGTCGGTCGAAGAAGACGTAGGTGGTGATGACCTGCAACAGCACCAGGGGAATGACGATGATGAGCAGGGAGCGCGCCAGCAGGCCGCGCGGCAGCATGCGCTTGAGCAGGGTGAACGGGTAGGTCGGCGGTATCACGGGGGCGGTGTCCCGGGTGGGGGGCGTGGGTCAATCCGGTCGCAGCAGGTAGCCGCGCCCGCGCACGGTCTGGAGGTAGCGCGGCCGGCGCGGATCGGGTTCCAGTTTGCGCCGCAGCCGGGTGACGTGCACGTCCACCGCGCGGGGCGTGGCGGCGGTGCCGGTCCGGTCCGCCAGGTCCTCGCGGCTGACCGTCTCGCCGGCCTGCCGGGCCAGCACCATCAGCAACTGCCGTTCGGCGGTGGTCAGGCGCAGCGGCTCGTCGTCGCGGGACAGTTCCTCGCGGGTGAGGTCCAGGCGGAGCGGCCCGAAGCATAGCGCCGTGGGCGCGTTGGCGCCGGCCGGCTGCGGCGCATCGGCCGGCGAGCGCTCGCCCACCCGGCGCAGGATGCCGGTGATGCGCAGCAACAGTTCGCGCGGCTCGAAGGGCTTGGGCAGGTAGTCGTCGGCGCCGGCCTCCAGCCCCCGGATGCGGGCCTCGGGATCGCCCATGGCCGTGAGCATGAGGATCGGCACGCCGCTCGACTGGCGCAGGGTCCGGGTCAGGGACAGGCCGTCCTCCTCGGGCATCATGACGTCCACGACGAGCAGGTCGAAGGTCAGCGCCGCCAAATGGGCGCGGGCCTCGGCGGCGTCGGCGGCGGCGCTCACCAGGCAGCCGTTGTCGGTGAGATAGCGGGTGAGCAAGGCCCGCAGGCGTTCGTCGTCGTCCACCACCAGGATGTGGGGGCGGCTCTCCAGGTCCAGCATCCCGGTGGGCTCGGGGGCGGTCATGGCGATCCCTCGTCGCCGGGGGGGGCGTTGCCCAGGAAGCGGGCGCGAACGGTCGGGTCCATGATGCCCAGCAGCACGGCGCGAAAGCCCTGCACCGCGTCGCCGCCGGCGCGGCGATAGGCGGTGGCGATGCGCTGGCGTTGGGCCTCCGTGAGCTGCTGTTCGATGGCCGTGCCCTTGTCGGTCAGCTCCAGCAGCCGCTGGCGGCCGTCGGCGGTGCCGCGATGTTGCACGATGAACCCGTCACGGACAAGCTGGCCCAGGACCCGCGACAGGCTTTGCTTGGTGATGCGAAGGATGCTCAGCAAGTCGCTGACCGAGATCATGGGATGGCGGCCGACGAAGTAGATGACGCGGTGATGTGCGCGCCCGAACCCGTGCCGGGCGAGCATGGCGTCGGCCTCGCCGGTGAAGTCGCGGTAGGCGAAGAACAGCATCTCGATGGCCTGGCGCAACTCCTCTTCCCGCAGGAACAGGGGGTTCGCGCTGGGGCGCGGGTCGCTCATGGGGCGGCACCCCCGGGGGCGGCGGTCCGGTCGGCGCCGCCCTCCGGCGGCCTCCCATGCCTCGGGTCGATGACAGGCATGCGCCCCCTCCGGGGGCGATAATAAGTCAGTGTTGTTGACATATTGTCCTCACGATGTTACGCCAGACACTCGGATGTAGGACATTTTCAATCTCCGGGAGGCGGCAGACCATGGCACAACGTCCCTTCGACGACCGCGACGGCGTCATCTGGTACAACGGCGACCTGATTCCCTGGCGGGACTCCAAGGTGCATGTGCTGACCCATGGGCTGCATTATGCCTCCAGCGTGTTCGAAGGCGAACGGGTCTACAACGGCACCGTCTTCAAGCTGACCGAGCATACCGAGCGCCTGCACGAGTCGGCGCGCCTCATGGGCTTCCAGATTCCCTACACCGTGGAGGCGATCAACGCCGCCCATGACGCGGTGCTGGCCGCCAACGGCATCACGGACGGATACGTGCGCCCGGTGGCCTGGCGCGGGTCGGAGATGATGGGTGTGTCCGCCCAGCACAACCGCATCAACCTCGCCATCGCCGCCTGGGAGTGGCCGTCCTACTTCTCGCCCGAGGCCCGCATGGCCGGGATCCGGCTGACGACCTCGGACTGGCGCCGGCCGGACCCGCGCTGCGCGCCGGTCCATGCCAAGGCGGCGGGGCTCTACATGATCTGCACGCTGTCCAAGCACAAGGCCGAACAGGCCGGCTTCCACGACGCCCTGATGCTGGACTGGCGGGGCCAGGTGGCCGAGGCCACCGGGGCCAATATCTTCTTCCTGATGCCGGACGGCAAGCTGCACACGCCCATCCCGGATTGCTTCCTGGACGGCATCACGCGGCGCACGGTCATCGGCCTGGCCCGGGAGGCGGGGATTGATGTCGTGGAACGCGTCATCCTGCCCGAGGAGATGGCCCGGGCCACCGAGGTGTTTCTCACCGGGACGGCGGCCGAGGTGACCCCGGTGGGCGGGATCGACGACCTGTCGTTCACACCGGGGGCGGTGACCCGCACCCTGATCGACGCCTACGACCGCGCCGTCGGCCGCACCAACACCCTGACCGCCAGCGCCTCCACCTCGGCGGCCTGAGCGGCGGCCGGGGCGCGCCACGGCGCTAGAGCAAATCCCGAGCGATCCGAACCGGATCGCGACGACGATATGCTTCAATATCAGAATCATAGAGCATGGTCCGTGAGTCCAGACTCACGCACCATGCTCTAGAGTGCTCTGGGGTCGGGTTGAGTCGCCAGGGATTCCCATGGGATCGATTTTATGATTCAACGGACTGACCTTTAGGAGGTCGGTCCGCATGGGAAAACCCTATTCGCGTGATTTGCGAGGGCGCTTCGTGGCGCTGTTATACCAACGGTCATTGAGAATGACCGTTGCAGTCCGTGGCCGGCCCGCTCCCCCTCCCGGCCACCCACGGCAGTATACTTGGGGTGGCCGGGAGGGGGAGCGGGCCGGTGCCGCTCGGCGGATGAGTCACACTCATCCGCCACTGGTATAAGGGGTGGAGACGGAAAACCCCGGGTGGGTCCTGTCACGGACCGCCCGGGGTTTTTGCTGTCTCGCCGGTCGCCGACCGGGCGGATGAGCCTCGCCCATCCGCCACGGGTCCTGAAGCCCCCTGGATCAGGGCGCGAAGGTGGCGATGAAGTACCCGGCGGCGACGGCGGTGCCGATCACGCCCGCGACATTCGGCCCCATGGCGTGCATGAGCAGGAAGTTACCGGGGTCGGCCCGCTGGCCTTCCACCTGCGAGACGCGTGCCGCCATGGGCACGGCCGACACGCCGGCGGAGCCGATCAGCGGGTTGATCTTGTTGTCGCGGATGAACAGGTTCATCAGCTTGGCCATCAGCACGCCGGTGGCGGTGGCGATGCCGAAGGCCACCACGCCCAGCGCCAGGATCTTCAGCGTCTCGGCCTGGAGGAACCGCTCGCCGGTCATGGTGATGCCGACGCTGGCGCCCAGGAAGATGGTCACGGCGTTGATGACCTCGTTCTGCGCCGCCTTGCTCAGACGCTCGGTCACGCCGCATTCGCGCAAGAAGTTGCCCAGCATGAGCATGCCGATCAGGGCCGCCGCCGCCGGCACCAGCAGGATGACCAGCACGGTGACCACCAGGGCGAAGATCAGCTTTTCCAGTCGCGAGACGGGACGCAGCGAACTCATGCGGATCTTGCGCTCCTTCTCGGTGGTCAGGGCGCGCATGACCGGCGGCTGCAACAGCGGCACCAGCGCCATGTAGCTGTAGGCGGCCACGGCGATGGGGGCCAGCAGCTCCGGGGCGAGCTTGTTGGCCAGGAAAATCGACGTCGGTCCGTCGGCGCCGCCGATGATGCCGATGGCGGCCGCTTCCTGACTGGTGAAGCCGATGGCCACCGCTCCCATGAAGGTTGCGAACACGCCGAACTGGGCCGCCGCGCCCAGGAGAAGGGTGCGGGGGTTGGCGATCAGGGGGCCGAAGTCGGTCAGCGCGCCCACGCCCAGGAAGATCAGGGGTGGGAAGATCTCCAGGTGCACGCCCTGCTGGATGTAATAGAACAATCCGCCCGGATGATCACCGACGGGCACGTTGACCAGTCCCTCGGCGGGCAGGTTGGCGAGCAGCGCCCCGAAAGCGATGGGCACCAGCAACAGCGGCTCGAACTTCTTGTAGACCGCCAGGTACATCAGACCGGCCACCACGCACCACATGACGGCCATCCGCCAGGTGACGTCGCCGATGCCGGTCAGGTCGAACAGGTGGGTGAAGGTTTCCATGAACGCCGCTCTCCCTTCGGTTGGTCCGGTCCCGCGTGTCGTCTCGGGCTCGGCTTACGAGAGGGACAACAGCACCTGGCCCTCGGCCACGCTCTCGCCGGCCTGGGCGGACACGGCGGAGACGGTGCCCGCGCGCGGTGCCTGGATGGGTGTGTTCATCTTCATGGCTTCCAGCACGACCAGCTGCTGGCCGGCGGCGACGGCATCGCCCACCTTGACGTCGACGGAAACCACGGTGCCGGCCAGCGGGCTGACCACGTCGCCGGATCCGGCGGCGGCGGCCGGCGCGGCGGCGGGGGCCGGGGCCGGCGCGGCGGCCGGTGCCGCGACCGGACGGGGCGCGGCGGGCGCGGCCGGGGTGGCGGGCGCGGCCGGACGGGTCGGGGCCGCGCCGCCGTCGTCGAGGACTTCGACGGTCACGTCGTAGGCCGTGCCGTCCACCGTAATGCGCAGAGTCTTCATGAGGTCAGGTTCCCCGCGTGAGAGAGTCAACGTGATTGAATCTGGTCCTGGGTCAGGCCGGGCACGACACCGCCCCAGTCGCCTTGCAGGCGGTGGGACTGAAAGGTGTCCAGACGTCCCTGGTTGGTCCACTGGGATGATTGCAGCGGGGGGACCTGCACGCGCAGGACGCGCACAGGACGGTCCAGGACCGCCGCCGCGGCGGCGGCGATGGCCGCCAGATGATGGGCCGGCACCGCCCCCGCCGACGTCGCCGGTGCCGCCTGCGGAGGCAGCGCGGATGGCTGGGCGGCCTCGGTGGTCCGCCGGTCCCGGGCGCGGGCCTTCATGGCCTCGGCGGCCTTGAAGGCCAGGCCGATCACGGCACAGGAGACCCACAACATAATGAGGACCGCCATCACCACGAGGATGCCGACCAAGAGGATCTTCAAACCCTCGAGCATGCTAGGTCCTCCCTGGGATGCGCGAGCCGCCGGCCGGGCGGTCGGCGGATGCGCGAAAGTGGAACCCGCGCGGCGGACCCCGCCTGGGGCGGGGGCCGGCACGACCGCGGGGGGTTAGAGCGGGATGTTGCCGTGCTTCTTCGGCGGCCGGGTCTCGCGCTTGGACAGCAGCGTGCGCAGCGCCAGGGCCACGCGGGCGCGGGTCTCGGACGGGGTGATCACGTCGTGAATGAACAGCTTGCCGGCCGAGATGTACGGAGAGGCGAAATGCGCGCGGTACTCGTCGGCCAGCTCCCGGGAGCGGGCGACGCGATCGTCGGCCTTGTCCAGGTCACCGCGATACAGGATGTTCACGGCCCCGTCGGCGCCCATCACGGCGATCTCGGCGGTCGGCCAGGCGAGCACCAGGTCAGCGCCCATGTCACGGCTGCACATCGCCAGGTAGGCGCCGCCGTAGGCCTTGCGCATGATGATGGTGATCTTGGGCACCGTGGCGGCACCGTAGGAGAACAGCATCTTGGCGCCGTGGCGGATGATGCCGCCGCGTTCCTGGCGCACGCCGGGCAGGAAGCCGGGCACGTCCACCAGATTGATGATGGGAACGCCGAAGGCATTGCAGAAGCGAATGAAGCGCGAGCCCTTGTCGCTGGCGTCGATGTCCAGGCAGCCGGCCAGCTCCTTCGGCTGGTTGGCGATGTAGCCCACCACCATGCCGGCGATTCGCCCGAAGCCGACGACGATGTTCTTGGCGAAGTCGCGCTGCACCTCCAGGAAGCTGTCGGGGTCCGACAGGCCGGTGATCACGTCCTTGACGTCGAACGGACTCTTGCCCGAGTCCGGCAGGATGTCGTTCATCGCCGGGTCTTCGGCCAGATCCAGTTCCGGCTCGATGTGATGCGGCGGCTCGCTCATGTTGTTGGACGGCAGGTAGGACAGCAGGCGCCGGACGATCCCGACCGCGTCCTCCTCGTTCTCCGCCACGAAATGAATGTTGCCCGAGACGCTGGCGTGGACGTCGGCGCTGCCGATCTCGGCCTTGGTGGTGGCCTGCCCGGTCACGCCGCGAATCACCTCCGGACCGCAGATGAACATCTCCGCGCCCTCGCGGATCATGATGATGAAGTCCATCAGGGCCGGCGAGTAGGCGGCGCCCCCGGCGCAGGGGCCGGAGATGACGGCGATCTGCGGAACCACGCCCGACAGGCGGACGTTACGGTTGAACACCTGGCCGTACCCGGACAGGGCCATCACCCCTTCCTGGATGCGTGCGCCGCCGGAGTCGTTGAAGCCGACCACCGGAATGCCGCCGATCTCGGCCTGGTCCATGATCATGCTGATCTTCTCGGCGTGCATGGTGCCGAGGGACCCGCCGGCGACGGTGAAGTCCTGGCTGAAGGAGGCGACCGGCCGGCCGTCCACGTAGCCCACGCCGGTGACCACCGCGTCGCCCGGAAGGTCCTTGCCCTCCATGCCGAACTGGCGGCTTTCGTGCTGGGCGTGCTGGCCGTACTCCTGGAACGTGCCTTCGGTGAACAGGTGAGCCAGACGCTCCCGGGCCGTCCAGAGACCCTTGGCGTGGCGGGCCTCGATTTTCTTGCGACCGCCGCCGGCCTCGGTGGCCTGGCGGCGACGTTCCAGTTCCTCGACGGCCTGTTTGTTGATCGGCATCTCGGCGTCCCTTTCGATGGCGGCGGCGGGCAGTATAAGCGAGGCGACCCGGGGGTCGTCCACAGCACACTCCGTGAACATGGGGTCCGAAGGGCGATGAATCCGTCAGCGATCCGGATGGACCGGGCCAACCTGGATTGTTTCGCGTGCGCGAACGCGTCATGGGGGTGCCCCGGCGTCTCATCCCCGAAAGGCAGGCGCGATACCGGCGCCCGAAGTCGTGCGCGAAACAGAATGGCGTGGTAGGGGCATTTTGGATAACGGTCTTGCGTTTTTTCATGTTGCGCCGCATTGTCACTCTCTGCGCCGCACAGTAGGTATGGATTGAACCATCCATCACGCCGCTCGCGCCCACACAGAATCATCCCTCGTCGCCCTCAAACACACTCGGCGCGGTCGGTCCGCAGCCATGCGAGGGACGGCGCGAGGCCACCACGGGGACCTCCGAGACATGCAGAACATCATCCGCCAGCTCGATGCCAAGCGCGTCCAGGCCCGCCTGGGCGGTGGACAACGGCGAATCGACGCCCAGCACGCACGGGGCAAGCTGACGGCGCGGGAGCGCATCAACCTGTTGCTCGACCCGGACTCGTTCGAGGAATGGGACATGTTCGTGGAGCATCGCTGCGCCGAGTTCGGCATGGGCGAAAGCCGGGTGCCGGGCGACGGCGTGGTCACCGGGCATGGCACCATCAACGGCCGGCTGGTCTTCGTGTTCTGCCAGGACTTCACGGTGTTCGGCGGCTCGCTGTCCATGGCCCACGCCGAGAAGATCTGCAAGATCATGGACCAGGCGACCAAGGTGGGCGCGCCGGTGATCGGCCTGAACGATTCGGGCGGCGCGCGCATCCAGGAAGGGGTCGACAGCCTTGCCGGCTACGCCGAGGTGTTTCAGCGCAACGTCAATGCGTCGGGGGTGGTGCCGCAGATCTCGATGATCATGGGGCCGTGCGCCGGTGGCGCCGTCTACTCGCCGGCCATGACCGACTTCATCTTCATGGTGGAGGACAGCTCCAACATGTTCGTCACCGGCCCGGACGTGGTGAAGACGGTGACCCACGAGCAGGTGACGGCCGAGGAACTGGGCGGGGCGCTGACCCACACGGGAACCTCGGGCGTGGCCGACCTGTCGTTCGCGAACGATGTGGAGGCGCTGCTCAACCTGCGTCGCTTCATGGACTTCCTGCCGGCCAACAACGGCGAGGCGCCGCCGATCAAGCCCACCGAGGATCCGCACGACCGGGTGGAGCACGCGCTGGATACGCTGATCCCCGACAATCCCAACAAGCCCTACGACATGAAGGAGCTGATCGAGAAGGTCGTGGACGAGCACGAGTTCTTCGAGATCGCGCCCCGCTACGCCGGCAACATCATCACCGGCTTCGCCCGCATGGAAGGCCGCACGGTGGGCATCGTCGCCAACCAGCCGATGGTGCTGGCGGGCTGCCTGGACATCGACAGCGCCCGCAAGGGGGCCCGCTTCGTGCGCTTCTGCGATGCGTTCAACATCCCCATCATCACCTTCGTGGACGTGCCGGGCTTCCTGCCGGGGGTGTCGCAGGAATACGGCGGCATCATCAAGCACGGCGCCAAGCTGCTCTATGCCTATGCCGAGGCCACGGTGCCCAAGATCACGGTGATCACCCGCAAGGCCTACGGCGGTGCCTACGTGGTGATGGCGTCGAAGCACCTGCGCGGCGACCTGAGCTACGCCTGGCCCTCGGCCGAGATCGCCGTGATGGGTCCGAAGGGCGCGGTGGAGATCATCTTCCGCAAGGACCTGGACGACCCCGAGAAGATCGCCCAGCGCACCGAGGAGTACCGCACGCTGTTCGCCAATCCCTTCGTGGCGGGCGCGCGCGGCTTCATCGACGACGTGATCCTGCCGCGCAACACGCGCAAGCGCGTGTGCAAGGGCCTGGCGATGCTGCGGAACAAGGACGTCAAGAACCCCTGGCGCAAACACGGCAACATCCCGCTGTAGGACCGTCGCCGACCGTTCCGCCTCCGCCCTTCAAACCTGCCTGCACCAGGGACCGCCATGTTCAAGAAGATTCTCATCGCCAACCGTGGCGAAATCGCCTGCCGCGTCATCAAGACGGCGCGCCGCATGGGCATCCAGACGGTGGCCGTGCATTCCGACGCCGACGGCGACGCCTTGCACACCCTGATGGCCGACGAGCGGGTCGCCATCGGTCCCGCCCCCTCGGCGGAGAGCTACCTGGTCATCGAGCGCATCGTCCAGGCCTGCAAGGACACCGGCGCCGAGGCCGTGCACCCCGGCTACGGCTTCCTGTCGGAGAACAAGGCGTTTCAGATCGCCCTGTCCGAGGCCGGCATCGCCTTCATCGGCCCCGAGGCCCGCGCCATCGAGGCCATGGGCGACAAGATCGAGTCCAAGAAGCTGGCCAAGGACGCCGGCGTCAACACCGTCCCCGGATACATGGGGGTCATCAAGGACCCTGATGAGGCGGTGCGCATCGCCGAGGACATCGGCTTCCCGGTGATGATCAAGGCGTCGGCCGGCGGCGGCGGCAAGGGGATGCGCGTGGCGCACGATGCCGACAGCGCCCGCGAGGGCTTTCTGTCGGCCACCAACGAGGCGCGCTCCAGCTTCGCCGATGACCGGGTGTTCATCGAGAAGTTCGTGGAGCAGCCGCGCCACATCGAAATCCAGGTGCTGTCCGACGGCTCCCACTGCATCCACCTGGGCGAGCGCGAGTGCTCCATCCAGCGGCGTCATCAGAAGGTGATCGAGGAGGCCCCGTCGCCCTTCCTCACCCCCGAGGTGCGCGCCGAGATGGGCGCCCAGGCCGTCGCCCTGGCCAAGGCGGTGGACTACAAGAGCGCCGGTACCGTCGAGTTCATCGTCGACGCCCACCAGAACTTCTACTTCCTGGAGATGAACACCCGCCTTCAGGTGGAACATCCGGTGACCGAGATGATCACCGGCCAGGATCTGGTGGAATGGATGATCCGCATCGCCGCCGGGGAGCCGCTGACCCTGGCCCAGGACGATGTGCGCTTCAGGGGCTGGGCGGTCGAAAGCCGCATCTACGCCGAGGATCCCTTCCGGAACTTCATGCCGTCGATCGGCCGGTTGACCCGCTTCGTGGCGCCCGACGAGGAAGACGGCCTGATCCGCGTCGACACCGGCGTGATGGAGGGCGGCGAGATCAGCATGTACTACGACCCCATGGTCGCCAAGCTGATCGCCTGGGGGGGCACCCGCGACCTGGCCATCCGCCACATGCGCCGCGCCCTGGACGCCTTCTACATTCGCGGCGTGTCGCACAATATTCCGTTCCTGGCCTCGGTCATGGGCAAGGACCGCTTCGTGCGGGGTGACCTGACCACCGGCTTCATCGCCGAGGAGTACCCAGACGGCTTCCATCTTCGCGACTTGCCGCCGGAGGACCCGACCATCCTGGTGACGGTGGCCGCCTGCGTGCACCGCAAGAACGTGGAGCGCGACGCCCGCATCAGCGGCCAGATGCCGGGCCACGAGAAGACGGTGCGCGGCGACTGGGTGGTGCGCCTGGGCGACACCAACCACCCGGTGACGGTGACGCCCATGGACGAGGGCTTCCGCGTGGTGGTCGACGACGAGCCGATGGTGGTGCGCACCAACTGGCGCCTGGGCCAGTCGCTGTTCCGCTGCGAGATCAACGGCCATCCGGAGTGCGTGCAGATCGACCGCGAGGGCGTCGGCTACCGCCTGTTCCATGCCGGCGCCACGGATCGCGCCGTGGTCATGACGCCGCTGGCGGCCGGCTTCGCGGCGCTGATGCCCAAGAAGCAGCCGCCGGATCTGTCGAAGTATCTGCTGTCGCCCATGCCGGGGCTGCTGGTCTCGCTGGCCGTCGAGGCGGGCCAGGACGTCAAGGCCGGCGAGCCGCTGGCGGTGGTCGAGGCCATGAAGATGGAGAACGTCCTCAAGGCCGAGCGCGACGGCACGGTGGGGACGCTGCGCGCTCAGCCGGGCGACAACCTTTCGGTAGACCAGGTCATCCTGGAATTCGCGTAACCGTCTCGCGCCGGGGCAGGGCGGGCCGGCACCATGGGCTGGCCCGTCACACCGCCGGACTCGTCTCGGCCAGGCGTCCCCCGACCCGCAGGGGCTGGATGCGTGTCGCCAGGCCGGTGGTGTCGTCGGTCTCGATCAGCACCCCGCAGATCGTGGCCGGACCGCCGGCCGGCTGGAGCCGCTCGGTGGGCATCTTGCGGGTGAAGCGCAGGGTGGCCGGCTCCTTGATCATGCCGATCACCGAGTCATAGTCGCCGCACATGCCGGCGTCGGTCTGGCAGGCCGTGCCCCCGGGCAGGATCTGGCCGTCGGCGGTGGGCACATGGGTGTGGCTGCCCAGCACCATCGAGACCTTGCCGTCCAGATGATGGGCCATGGCCATCTTCTCGCTGGTGGCTTCGGCGTGCATGTCCACCAGGATGACGTCGGCGCCGCGCCCGGGCGGGCCGCCCAGGGGGGCGGTGGCGATCTCGCGCAGCACCACGGCGAAGGGGTCGTCCAGGGGGTCCATGAACAGGCGGCCCATCACCTGCACCACCAGCAGCCGCCGGCCGCGGCCATCGGTGACCAGGGCGCGGGTGTGGCCCGGCGTGCCGGGGGGGTAGTTGGCGGGGCGCAGCAGGCGCGGATCGCCGCCGATGTGGGAAATGATCTCGCGCTGGTCCCAGGCGTGGTTGCCGGTGGTGATCACGTCCACGCCGGCGTCGTAGAGATCCTGGCAGATGCGCGCGGTGATGCCGAAGCCGTGGGCGGCGTTCTCGCCACAGGCCACCACCATGTCGGCGGTCAGGCTGGCGCGCAGGTCCGGCAGCCGCGCGCAGACCGCGTCGCGCCCGCTGCGTCCGACGATGTCGCCCAGGTAAAGCACGCGCATGGTCAAGGATCTCCCGCTACAGGCTGGATCAGGGTGCGTTCGGTGACGATGGCCCGCAGGCGCACGTCGTGGGGGGCCACCGGCAGGCCGCCGTCGTCCGCCCCGACCTCCTGGCAGGCGTAGGCGAGGCCGATGGCCACCGGGGCCGGCCCGCCCGAGGCGGGGCGCAGGCACCGGTCGTAGTAGCCGCCGCCGTAGCCGAGGCGGGCGCCCGTGCGGTCAAACCCCACCAGGGGCACCAGCAGCCAGTCGGGGGTGACCGCCGGCGCGGTCCCGGGCGGGTGACGGGTCGCGAAGGGGCCAGGCGCGAGGGAGCCGGCCGTGCCGTCCCAGACATGGAAGGTCAGCCGGGGCGCGGCGCCGGGTGGGGGCGTTCGTGGCAGGGCGAGGACATGGCCGCGCGCGGCCAGGGCGTGCAGCGACGGGCGCGGATCCAGTTCGCCCCGGATGGGCCAGTAGCCGGCGACGACGGCCCCGGGGGGCGGCATGGTGGCGCGCATCAGGCCGTCGCGGACGGCCCGGGCTGCCGCCTCCGCCGCCTCCGCCGGGATGGCCCGGCGACGTGCCAGCAGGCGTGCGCGAAGGGCGGCTTTGCGCTCGGCGATGCTGGCGAGGGCGGCGGCGTCGATGTCGGCGGTGGTTTCCGGATGGGGCACGGCGGTCTCGATGTGGTCGGTCCCGGACCCGGACCGCTGGGACCCAGGACCGGACTCCGCGCCCCAGACCGCGCGCCGTCCTGAACCACCGTGATGAAGTGTGAAGCCACCCTGGCCGTTGGCGGTGCGACCTCCACATGGGCCGCGGCAACGAAGTGGGCACCGTGTGGCGGGACCAGGGTCCCGTCAGGGACAGCTCCCATATTTGAACTATCGCCCCCGGGAGTGTGCGTGCCTGACGCACCGGGCAGCCTCACCCCCGGAGTCTAGGGGCGCTCCAGGCGCTCCGCAAGGCCCTCGATGCGCCGGGCCATGGATTCGATCACCTGGGCGGCGCGGTCGTCGGCGTCATGGCGCAGTCGTTCCTGGGCCTCGGCCTGATCTGCGGCGTCGCCGACGGCCTCCAGGCGCGCGCGGATCTCGTCCCGGTCGCGGGTGACCTCGGCCAGGTCGTCGGCCAGGGTCAGGCCGACCATGACCATCAGCAGGCCCTCGCTCACATGGCCCAGACGGCCGGCCAGGACATGCGCCTTGGCGTCCAGGATGGTTCCCAGGGCGCGGACGCGGTCTTCCTCTCCGGGATCGCACCGGATCCGGTAGTCGCGGCCGTTGATGGTCAGGGATACTTGAGCCATGGCCGAGTTACTCCTCCAGCAACGCGCGCAAGCGCGACACGGTGCCGTCGAGGCGCCCGTTCACCTCGGTGACCACCTGTCTCAATTGAGCATATTCCCCCCGCAGGGAGTCGTACTCTCCCCGCAGTCCGGCGACATGCTGGTCCAGCCGCGCCTGGGACTCGGCGGCCTCAACCAGTTGATTGGCATGGGTGTCCAGGGCCGTATCCAGCCGATCGATGGCCTTGCCCAGGGCCTGAAGAGCCGACTCAACCCGCTGCACCGCGTGCCTTCCTTCCTGCCGTCGCCGGCCGTACCGTTTCCCGCACCTGACCGAACGTGTGAAGTGACCATTTTTCTTATCGAATTCAGGCGCCTATTATAGCTTTCTGTGAATACGACTGAGAATAGGGCGGCCGGAGACCCTCGTCAATGGGGCGCGCTTCCAACCTGTCATCGTCGGGGTCCGCCATGGATCTCAACACGATCCCCACGCTGTGGCTGCGGGTGCATGGCCCGGTTCAGGCGCGGGCCGCGCGCGACGTCTGGCCGCGCGCGGCCGGTCCGCTGCCGGTGACCGGGCCGCGCGGGGCGGTGGAAAGCCTGGGACCCGGCTGGCCTCGCGCGGTGCGGGACGCGCTGGCCGATGTCCCGGGTGGGGCGAGCGCGGCGGTGCCGATGATGCTGGCCGTGGATTGTGGCGCCGCCGTCGGCCTGGCCCTGGCGGTGCTGGATGACTGGGGACCGGCCCATCCGGCGGGGATGCACCTGGTCCTGGCGCTGGCCGAGTCGGTGCCGGCGGCCGTGCGCGCGGCCGTGGCGGCGCGCGCCGAGGCATGGGGTGTGGCCGTGATCTCGGCCGCGTCGCTGCGGAGTCTGGATGTCGGGCCGGACGCATCCGCTGATCGGGTGGCGGACGAGGCCCGGGCGCTGGCCCGCGCGCGCCTGGAATAAGGCGAGTCCGAGGGTGTGTCGAGGGCACTCCCGGCCCTTCGCGTCAAGGGCTTGCCGGGGAATGCTCGCGCATGACCTGACGATTGACCCAACCCTGGCGTGGGCTTGGCTCGCGCACGGACGTGGTGGTGGCGCCCATTTCTGCTATACTTGAACGCGATGGGCGGAGATGCCGGACCGGCGGTCCGGCTGGTGCCGGCAGACCCCGCCTCCAGCGGGAGGGTCGTGCCATGTCCTCCATTTTCACACCCCTGACCGTCGGTGTCGTGGTCGTCGGCATTCTGGTGGGGATGGCGTCTCCGGTCGCCGCGCCCTGCCTTGAATCGGATGCCACGTCCGACCGCGCCGCCGCGATGAAGGCGGTGTACCGTCTCCCGGTGACCTTTGGGTTCGCCGCGCCGACGCTGGCGCGGGCCGCGGTGTGCGACGCCGCGCTGATCGATCTGGCGGTCGGGACGCCAGTGCCGGTGGGCGCCGCGCCCTGCCTGCGGGCCTATGTGCTGGAGCCCGCCGCCGGCGGCCCGGTGATGGCCATGCCGGCGCCGGAAACCTGCGAGGCGCTGCTGCCCGCCCTGGCGATCGGGGTGCCCGTGCCCCTGGGTGTCGGAGTGCCCTGCGTCGAGAGCTACATCCTGACCGGTCGGGAGCAACTGGCCATCCGCTAGGGCAAATCCCGAGCGATCCGAACCGGATCGCGACGACGATTTGCTTTAAAAACAAAAACGTAGAGCGTTTTGGGTGATTCTAAAATCACGCAACACGCTCTAAGCAAACGGGCCGAAGGGTTCACACCCGTCGGCCCGTGCCGTGCCTCATGCGGACGTCGTCTCGTTGCAGGGACCGGGACCGGAGCACGCGTGCCTTGACGCGCTCACTCCGTCCGGTGTTGTCGCCTGGACGAGGGGCGTATCCGCTTTAGCGGCTGTAGAACTCGATGACTAGGTTCGGTTCCATTTGGACCGGGTAGGGCACGTCCTGCAGCTTGGGCGCGCGCACGAAGGTGCCCTTCATGCCCGAGGGATCGACCTCGAAGTAGTCGGGAACATCGCGTTCGGGCAGACCGATGCTTTCCATGATCAGCATCATTTGCCGCGACTTCTCCTTGACCTCGATCACATCGCCTTCGCGGAGGTGATAGGACGGAATGGTCACAACGCGGCCGTTCACCAGGATATGGCCGTGGTTGATGACCTGCCGGGCGGCGAACACGGTGGGTACGAACTTCAGTCGGTAGACGGCCGCCAGCAGGCGGGATTCCAGCAGGCCGATGAGGTTCTCGGACGTGTCGCCCTTGCGTCGCGTGGCCTCTTCATAGATGCGCCGGAACTGCTTTTCCGAGATTTCGCCGTAATAGCCCTTCAGCTTCTGCTTGGCGGCCAACTGCACGCCGAAGTCGGACGGCTTGCGGCGACGCTGGCCATGCTGACCGGGGCCATATTCCCGTCGATTGATGGGGCTCTTGGGCCGTCCCCACAGGTTGACACCCAGGCGGCGGTCGATCTTGTACTTGGAGGTCAGGCGCTTGCTCATGAACGGACACCTTCATAGAGGTTGTTGTGTGCCGGCGCCGTTGCGCGCCGGAGGCCATTCGGCCGATTGGTGTCCCGGGAGCCATGGACGCGGCGCGATCCCGCTTGCTTGAGACGGGATCGGGCGGAGGAAAGACCGCCTGTCCGGGAATGGAACCCCGGTGCATAGCCGATGCGCGCCTGGGGGTCAAACCCTTGTTGAGGGCCGTCCCGCACAGGCGCGCGTCCGCGGTCTGGGGGTGATCGGGGGGGAGGTCAGGCCGCCTGGCTGGCGCGTTGGGAGGTCAGCAGGCCATACACGCCGTCCGGACCGTCGGCGCCGCGCAGTTTCTCGCACATGGCGCGGTCGCGCAGCAGGCGGGACACCCGGGCCAGGGCCTTCAGGTGATCGGCGCCGGCCAGCTCCGGGGCCAGCAACAGGAACATCAGGTCCACGGGCTGGTCGTCCACGGCATCGAAGTGGATCGGTCGCGCCAGACAGGCGAACACGCCATGCAGGCGCGACAGGCCGACCAGGCGACCGTGCGGGATGGCAATGCCATTGCCCACGCCGGTGGAGCCCAGGCGCTCCCGCTCCAGCAGGGTGTCGAAGATGACCCGGTCATCAAGGCCGGTCACGACAGCCGCCCGTTTCGCGAGAGCCTGTAGGGCCTGCTTCTTGCTGGTCACCTTGAGAGGGCAGATAACGCCGTCCGGCGTGATCAGGTCGGAGATGTCCATCGCTTGCCTTTCGGAAAACGCCGTCACGGTTGGGACGGAGACGCGCCCCGGGTTGATCCCGGGGTCACACCGGAGCCGGATCCGGGTCCTTGCGGCCGGAGCCCGACTCGCGGGCCAAACGGAGACCGGGTCCCAGTCCAGCCGAACCGCCGTCCCACGGTATCGGGGCGGGCGGTCCGCGCGGGTATCTGTGTCCTACCCGGCGCTCTTCGGGGGCGTCGGGGCGCTGTCCCCGCGCGCTAAATCGTGCCTATCGCCGTGAGTTCGATGTGTCCCAAGCGTCAAAACGAACGTGGCCGGTTCCAGCCTTATGCGCCGGCAGCGGGGCTTGTCCCCGGGGCGGGCGTTTCTCCCACGACGGGGCCTCACACGCCAAGGGGGCCTTCCCCCACAGTGCGGTCCCTCGTGTTGAACCGTTGGCGCCGCGTCACGTGGGGGCATGATCGACCACGACCGTTCACCCCCGACATGGCTTACCACGCAGCCGTTGAGCGTGGTCTTGTCCCCGTGTCGCTCGCCCCAGAAACAACACGAACCGGACTCCGTGAAGGCGTCCGGCCCATTAACCCTGCGGACTTTAGGGAGGTCGTCCGGGGGAGTCAAGGCCGAGCGACCAGGGGGCCGGTGCGCCGATCCAGGTGGGACGGCTGACGGTCCACGTCAAATGAGGGTGGTCCCGGGGGCTGACGGAGGCAAGAAAAAACGGCATCCGGTCGGCAGGGTTGCGAATGCGCATGGACAGTGCCGGGTGGCGCGATGGGGCGTCGCGCGGGCATGATGGAGGGCCGACGCGGTGACGGGAGGTCGGGCACGGCCCCCGGTCAGGCCCGGATCCCGCCATGCAGGAGGATGATGCCATGGACCGCCATCGAGTCCCCCGGTCTTCCGGCCCCCGCCTGGACGAGCCCGATCCTGCCCGGGGGGAGGCATCCCCGGATCGAACCGCGTCCGACAGGACATCCCTGGCCTGGGTAACCGAGGCGAGCCAGCGGCGGGACTCGGATCCCAAGCCCTGGCAGACGGCGCTGACGACCGGCGACGTGGCCGAGACCTGGCTGGGGTCGGTGCGCATCCTGGTGGAGGTGTTGGCCGGTCCGGGCGAGGCGCCGGGGTTGCCGGGCGACTGGCGGCTGGTGCGGGCGTTCTCGACATACTATCCGGCCGGCGAGATCGGGACGGTGGCCGTCTCCGACATCACCCGGACGCTGGCCCCGGGTGCTTTCGCCGACGCCCGCCGGGCGCTTCAGGAGCGGTGACGGCGTCGCGGGGGCGTCCGTCATCGCCGCCGATGCCGGGCCTCGTGGTCCAAAAGCCAGCGTTTACGGTCCAGCCCGCCGGCGTAGCCCGTGAGCGTGCCGCCGGCCCCCACCACGCGATGGCAGGGCACGACGATGGCAAGGGGGTTGAGCGCGTTGGCCCGCCCCACGGCGCGGGCCGCGCCTGACCGGCCCAGGCGCGCGGCCAGGGTTCCGTAGCTTTCGGTCTCGCCGGGCGGAATCGCGCGCAGGCCATCCCACACGGCGCGCTGGAACGGCGTGCCGCCGGTGCGGGTGGGCACGGCGTCCAGCGCCGCCAGATCGCCGGCGAACCAGGCCGCCAGGGCGGTGCGGATGGGCTCCGGGATCCGCCCCGGGTGGGTCGTGACCGCCCCGTGATGGCGCGCCAACAGGTCCTTCAGGCGGGTGTCGAAGGGGGCGAAGTCCACGGCCAGCAAGGAGTCGCCATCGCTGACCAGGGACAGCGGGCCCAGCGGGGAGCCTGGCACGGGGTCCCAGCGTTCCATGATCACATGCGGCCCGCGCCGGTCGTCGCGATCGGTCTGGGAAGCGTCGGGCATGCCGTGTCTAGCCTTCGTCGTCGTTGCCGGAGTCCGTGGTCTCCGGCGCGTCGGGGATCGGTTCCCCCTTCTTGTCCTTCAACCCGGACATGGAACGCAACAGGGCGAGGGCCTTGCGGCGGATGTCGTCGGTGGGCAGCTTCCAGTACGCGGCGACGAGGTCGAGCGTCTCGCTCCGCGTCAGGTCCGACTGGGCATAGGTGGGCGACGGCGGTTCCGCCAGGCCGTCGATGTGTGCCTCCGGGCGACCGTCGATCTCGTCCTCGATATGGTCGAAGAAGAAGTTGATGGGGACCCCCAGAACCTTGGCGATGTCATAGAGGCGGCTGGCGCTGATGCGATTGGAGCCGCGTTCATACTTCTGAATCTGCTGGAAGGTGACGCCGACGGCACGCGCGAGCTGTTCCTGGCTCAACTTTAACAAGGTGCGTTGCTTGCGAAGTCGCCTGCCCACGTAGACGTCCACCGGGTCTGGTGCTCCCTTGCGACCGGCTGCGTCGTCGTTCATCTGTTCGGTCACGTTTTCGTCCTCTCCTCGCCCGTCCAAGTCTCACCCAAGCACGGTTTGTCTTGTGCTCTTCTATCTTCAAGCCCTATAGAGGGCAGTCGTCCACCACGGCGTGAACATCCTCCGATCCGTGCAGACGTCATCGATAATCGCGAGAGTCGCATTGTGTTCTTGGTCTCGCTTCATGGCCACGCCCTGTGTGGGCATCACCCTTTGGGTTAATGTGCTGGCGGGCGGGTCGCGCCCAGTGTGGACGCCGCCCTCTTGTTAAGAGTTCTGGCGGTTGTGCTCACGTCTTGCTAACACGACTGACCAACATCGGGCGATGAGGCCCGAAGCAGCACGGAAACAAAGCATGCGCCAAGCCAGACTCGAACGTGTCACCAAAGAAACCCGGATTTGCGTTTCGGTCAATCTCGACGGAAGTGGGCACTACGATGTGTCGACTGGAATCGGGTTTCTCGACCACATGCTGGAGCAGCTTGCGCGGCATAGTCTGATCGATCTTAGGATACGCGCCGAAGGCGACACTCATATCGACTTTCACCACACCACCGAAGACTCGGCTTTGGCCCTCGGCAACGTGATATCTCAGGCTTTGGGCGACAGAATGGGCATCCGACGTTACGGCCATGCGCTGATTCCCATGGACGAGACCTTGACTCGGGTGGCCCTGGATTTGTCCAACAGGCCGTATTTGGTATGGCGTGTCGACTTTCCACAACCGAAAATTGGTGACTTTGACACGGAGCTCTTCAAGGAGTGGTTCCAGGCGTTCGCCCAGACCGGGGGGATCACACTGCACGTGGATACTCAGTATGGCGGGAACGCGCATCATATTGCCGAAAGTTGTTTCAAGGGGCTGGCGCGGGCCTTGCGGCACGCCGTGGAGATCGATCCGCGCAAGGACGACGCCGTGCCCTCGACCAAGGGGGTCCTGGGGGGCTCGCTGTAGGGCGGCCGGGACCACGGGGACATCGGGATCACAACAGGGGCACGCGGCCGGGGGTGACCCGGTCCGGCACGGTGGCGGCGGGCGGGGGCGGGGCCTCAAGGGGGGCGCCGCCGGGCGGTGGGGGGATGGATAGCGAAGCCGGTGCGTCGACGGGCGCGACGCGGGGGTCAAGGGGGGGTGGCGTTGAGATCGATGGTGCGCCGCGCCGCGTGCCCGGCGCGGACCAGGGCGGCGTGGCGGCCGGACCCGGGTGTGCCGTCATGCCCCCGAAGCCGGGCGGCATCGGGGTGGTCATCGGAAGCCCCATTGAGGGCACCATCGGAGACGCCATCGCGGGCGGCATCGGGTGGGGCATGAAGGCGGGCGGCTGGGGCGCCGCCGGGGCCGGCTGGATGACCACGCCCAGGTGGCGCAACGCGTCGTGCACGGGGATGAAAAAGCTGAGGCTGGACCCCATGGCGCCGCCACCGCGAATGGTGGAGACGGTGATAGCCACCACGTTGCCCCAGGCGTCGACCAGCGGGCCGCCGCTGTTGCCGCTGTGTATCGGTGTCGTCGCCTGATAGACATCCATGCCGTGGCGGTCGCCCGGCCGCCAGGCACTGATAATGCCCTGGCTGACGGTCTGCCCCAGGTCCCGGTCCACGGGGGTGCCGACGGCATAGGTGGTCTCGGACACACGCGCCAGGGTAGGGCGGATCGGCACGGCCGCCAGGCCCTGTCCGACGACGCGCAACAGGGCCACGTCGCGGATCGGATGGCGGCGCGCCACGCGCGCCCAGAGTTCGCGTCCGTCCACCAGACGCACGCGGACCACGTCGCCCTGGTCGACCACGTGCGCGTTGGTTAGCGCCCATCCGTCGGGGCTCACGAAAAAGCCGCTCCCGTGCCCCTGCATGCCCAGGACGGTGACGGTCGCGGCCCGGATCCGCTCGGCGTTGACCGCGAAGGGGCGTGTGTACGGGGCCGGTCCGGTCAGGGTCAGCAGTCCCGAGGCGGCGGCCGCCCCCGGGCTCCAGGCCGCGGGGGACACGCCGGGTTGCGGACCGGGTCCGGTGCCCCAGGGGCCGGTCGAGACCTCGGTCCGCCGCAACGCGTCGGCGCGCGGGACGCCGCTGACCACGGCGCGCCGGAAGCGGTTGTCGGCGGCCAGCCGGACCAGGGCGTCCTCGAACAGCCGGTTGAGCAGCACGTCCTCGATGCGCACCAGCGCCGGCGACGCCTGCTCGCCCCGGGCGAGGGTCTCGCCGTCATAGACCAGGCGGTCGGTCTTCTGGTCCAGCATCTGCCAGACGATCCGCGCGGTGGCCTCGCCACTCAGGCCGATCTGGCGGCCGATGAGGTTGACCTGGCGGCACAGCGAAAGGCGCAGGTTCTCGATGCGCGCGGCCACCAGGAACTCGGCCTTGGCTCCGGCGCTCACCCTGCGGAACAGATCGTCGGAGGCGTCGGCGACGCGGAACCCCAGCCGGTCGCCCATGACCCGGGCGAAGCTCGCGCGGAAGCGCGCGGCGATGTCGGTGTCGCTGACCCGGGCGGCCACGCCGGAGATCGGTCCCGCGCAGAAGGAGTCCACCCGATAGCCGCCCAGGCTGGCGCCAAGGTCCGCCGAGTGGGTGACGCGGCCCAGGGCCATCACGCCGACCGCCTCCCGCTGCGCCGCCGACAGCGGCGGGACAGGCGGCGACGGGGGGACATCGTGCAGCGGCGGGGCGGCCCCGCAGGCGGTCGCCAGCAGCGGCGCGGCCACCACCACCGCCGTCCGGGCGATGCGGGACCACAGGAGCGAGGGCACGCGGATCTGGTCACGTCGGCAATCTAGGCGCGCATATAGGGAAATTAGCATTTCTAGATTTCAACCAATAGTTATTCTTCGAGCGAGTATGCCGGTTTGCGGACTCGCTGGCCAGACCCCTTCGGATGGGTCGAGGGGCCCGGCGCCCAGGATCCATCCCGCGAGCGTGCCTTGGGCGGGGTGATCGCCTTTGGATCTGATCCCGCCGGTTGGGCGTGCGCCCCTCCAGGACCCCCCTCCCAACCTCCCCCATTCCATGGGGCTACCAGATTCACACATCTTTATCTCAATGCTAATTTGGGTCATCGAAGTAGAACCGGGCTATGCCCGGTTTTTACCTGGGGAACAGCCCCCAGACCCCCAGTTTTTTCTAGAAAAGAAAAAAAGGAGGGCTTGGGGGGTCTCCTCCCAAGCGGGGGTCGGGGGCGGCAGCCCCCGCTTTACCTTGGACGTAAGCTGCCAACGGGAAAAAGAAGTGTGACCATGATAGCCGGCACGGGGAGGGCCGGGGTGGGGTGTGTCGTCCTGGTGACGCGGTTCGCGGGGACGCGGGCGGGGACCGAACGGGCCGTCTCCAAAGGCGAACGCCCTGGTGCCTTGGGTGGAGCCCCTTTCTCCCGCGGGCCCATCCTGCTAGAAGGTGTCGTGTCTTGTGGCGGCGTCAGGGGCGGCGCGGGTCCCGCCGACCGGGGCGCGTCTGATGCCACGCGCTGTCCTGTCGTGCCCGCCATGTCCGTGATGGCGTGCATGCCGCCTCCGGCCCACAGTCGATGGGGGCCGACGTCACCGACGCTCGTTCGTGGTCCAGACCTGGAGACCGCCCCCCGTACCGAGGATCCCATGCTCGTCGCCATCATCGACTACGGCTCCGGCAATCTGCGCTCCGCCGCCAAGGCGTTCGAGCGCGCGGCCGCCGAGGCTCACCTGGACGCCCGGATCCGGGTCACCGATCGGCCGGACGAGGTGATCCAGGCGGATCGCGTGGTCCTGCCCGGGGTCGGCGCCTTCGCCGACTGCAAGCGTGGCCTGGACGCCGTGGACGGTATGAGGGAGGCGCTGGCCGAGGCGGTCATGGTCACCGCGCGGCCGTTCCTGGGCATCTGCGTCGGCATGCAGTTGATGGCGCGCGAGGGCCGGGAACACGGCCGCCATCCCGGACTGGGCTGGATCGACGGCGTGGTCGTGCCGGTCCGGCCCGCCGACCCGGCCCTCAAGGTCCCGCACATGGGCTGGAACGACCTCGCGCTGGAGGCTCCGGCGCATCCCCTTCTCGCCGGCCTCCATCCGGGGCAGCACGCCTACTTCGTGCACTCCTATCACGTCGCGCTGAACGACCCGGCCCACGCCCTGGCCACCGTGTCCTACGGTGGCACGGTCACCGCCATGGTGGGGCGCGACAACCTGGCCGGCACCCAGTTCCATCCCGAAAAGAGCCAGGCCACCGGCCTGCGCCTGATCACGAACTTCTTGCGCTGGACGCCCTGAGCCCATGATTCTGTTTCCCGCCATCGACCTGAAGGACGGCCAGTGCGTGCGCCTGCTGCGCGGCGACATGGACCAGGCCACCGTGTTCAACGACCGGCCGGGCGACCAGGCCCGGGTGTTCGTGGAGGCCGGCTGCCGCTGGCTGCATGTGGTGGACCTCAACGGCGCCTTCGCCGGCCGGCCGGTGAACGAGGCGGCGGTCGAGGGCATCCTCGCGGCGGCCGGCGGCGTGCCGGTGCAACTGGGGGGCGGCATCCGCTCCCTGGAGACCGTCGCCTTCTGGCTCGACAAGGGCGTGGCGCGCGTCATCCTGGGCACCGTCGCCCTGACCGATCCCGACCTGGTGCGGCGCGCCTGTCGGGACTTTCCGGGCCGTGTCGCCGTGGGCATCGACGCCCGCGACGGCCGGGTGGCGGTGGAGGGCTGGGCGACCACCTCGGAGGTCACGGCTCTCGATTTGGCGCTGCGGTTCGAGGACGCCGGGGTCGCCGCCATCATCCATACGGATATCGACCGCGACGGCGTCCTCAAGGGACCCAACCTCAAGGCCACGGCGGCCATCGCCGGGCGCCTGACCACGCCGGTGATCCTGTCCGGCGGCATTGCCTCGCTGGAGGACGTGCGCGCCGTCGCCAATCACCGCCGCAGCGGCATCGTCGGCCTGATCAGCGGCCGGGCCCTGTACGATGGTCGCATCGACCTCGCGCAGGCGCTGGCGGTCCTGAGCGTCCCCGAGGAGTCCGCGCCATGCTGAAGATGCGCGTCATCCCCTGCCTGGACGTCAAGGACGGCCGCGTGGTCAAGGGGGTCAACTTCGTCAACCTGCGCGACGCGGGCGACCCCGTCGAGCAGGCGGCGGTCTACGACGCCGCCGGGGCCGACGAACTGTGCTTCCTGGACATCACCGCCAGCAGCGACAACCGGGATACCCTCTATGACGTGGTCGCCCGCACCGCCGAGCGCTGCTTCATGCCCCTGACGGTGGGTGGCGGGGTGCGCACGGTCGAGGATGTGCGGACCCTGTTGCTGGCCGGGGCCGACAAGGTATCGATCAACACGGCGGCGGTGCGCGATCCCGACTTCGTGCGCCAGGCCGCCGAGAAGTTCGGATCCCAGTGCATCGTGGTGGCCGTGGACGCCAAGCGGGTGGGCGACGACCGCTTCGAGATCTTCACCCACGGCGGACGCGAGCCGACCGGCATCGAGGCCATCGGCTGGGCGCGGCGCATGGTGGACCTGGGCGCGGGCGAGATCCTGCTCACCAGCATGGACCGCGACGGCACCCGGGCCGGCTTCGACATTCCGCTGACCCGCGCGGTGGCCGACGCGGTCACCGTGCCCGTGATCGCCTCGGGGGGCGTGGGCACCCTGGACCATCTGGTCGAGGGCATTCGCGACGGCCACGCGACCGCCGTGCTGGCGGCATCCATCTTCCATTTCGGCGAGCACTCCATCGCCGAGGCCAAGGCGCACATGCGCGCCGACGGCATCGCCGTGCGCGAGGAATGCCATGACCGCGCCTGAGGCGACCGCGCCCGCCCCCGATGCCCGGGTGCTGGATCGCTTGTACGAGGTGGTCACGGCCCGCAAGGGCGCCGACCCGTCGGACTCCTACACCGCCAAGCTGTTCGCCAAGGGGCGCGGCAAGATCTGCCAGAAGTTCGGCGAGGAGGCGACCGAAACCATCGTCGCCGCCCTGGCCGAGGGGCCGGACCACGTGGTCACGGAAAGCGCCGACCTGCTGTATCACCTGAGCGTGCTGTGGGCCGAGGCGGGCGTGGCGCCCGACCGCGTGTGGGCCGAACTGGCGCGCCGCTTCGGCACCTCCGGTCTGACCGAGAAGGCGGCGCGGACGGCGGAGTAGCGCCCAACGCTCCCCTCACGGCCGCCAGGACTCGAACAGCGCCTTGAACACGGCCGCCGGCAGCGTGCCGCCGGTGACGCCGTCCATGGCGCGCGCGCGGTCGTCGCCCATCCACACCCCGGCCACGGCGAGGCCGCCGTCCGTGGTGTCCTGAACGAAGCCCACGAACCAGGCATCGCGGAACGCCTGGGTGGTTCCGGTCTTGCCGGCGGCGATCAGGCCGGGTCCCCGAGGCTGGGCGGCGCGCCCGGTGCCGCCGGTGACCACGGCCCGCAGCATGGCGCGCAGGTCCGCTGCATGCCCGGGCGCCATCACCCGGGGGGGCGTCCCGGACGCCTGGCGGCGGTAGAGCACGCGTCCCTCGCGATCCAGGATCCGGGTGATGCCGTGGGGGAAGGCCGCCGTGCCGCCGTTGGCGATGGCGGCATAGGCCGCCGTCAGGTTCAGGGGCGAGACCTCGGTGGTGCCCAGGGCCAGGGAGGGATCCTCGGTGTCCACCTCGGTCAGGCCCAGGCGCCGGGCCACGCGCGCCACCCGGGCGCGGCCGGCGGTCTCGGCGACGCGCACGGCGACAGTGTTCACCGAGTGCGCCAGGGCCTCGGTCAGGCTGATCGGCCCCCGGAACCGGCCATCGTGGTTCTCGGGCGCCCAGCCGCGCACACGGACCGGTGCGTCGGGGATCACGGTGTCGGGTCGCAGGCCGGCTTCCAGGCCGGCCAGGAAGACGACCGGCTTGAAGGCCGATCCCGGTTGCCGCCGTGCCTGGGCGGCGCGGTTGAACTGGCTGGCGCGGAAGTCGCGCCCGCCGACCATGGCCAGCACCGCGCCTCCCGGATCCAGAACCACCACGGCGCCCTGGGTGGCCCCGCGCGCCCGTCCCTCGCGTTCCAGCACCGTGGACAGGGCTTGCTCGGCGGCGTGCTGGACGGCCGGTCGCAACGTCGTCTCCACCACCAGGTCACGGCCCGGCGTGCCCACATGACCGTCCACGCGGTCCATCACCCAGCCCGCGAAGTAGCGCCCGCCGCTGCCCCGCCCCCGGGCCAGCGCCAGGTCGGACCGGCCCTCGCGGGCGATGCGCGCGGCCTGGGCGGCGTCCAGGTCGCCGGTCTCCACCAGGTTGCCCAGCACCTCGCGGGCGCGGGCGTGGGCGCGGTCGGGGCTGGTGGCCGGGTTGAGGCGTGAGGGGGCCTTCATCAGGCCGGCCAGCACCGCCGCCTGATAGGGGGTGACCTGCGTGGCCGGGCGCCGGAAGTAGCGCCGCGCGGCCGCGTCCATGCCATAGGTGCCGGCCCCCAGGTAGACCCGGTTCAGGTACAGGTCGAGAATCTGCTCCTTGGTGAAGGTGTGCTCCAGCCACAGTGCCAGCAGCACCTCTTGGACCTTGCGGCGTAAGGTGCGGGCGTGGGTCAGGAACAGGTTCTTCGCCACCTGCTGGGTGATGGTGCTGCCGCCCTGGACGAACCGCCCCTGGGTCACATTGACGATGATGGCACGGGTGACCCCGATGGGATCGACGCCAAAATGGTGGTGGAAGCGCCGGTCCTCGGTGGCCAGCACGGCCCGTACCAGGATCGGGGGCAGTGTCGCGACCGAGACCGGATCGCCATGGATCGGGCCGACGGCGGCGAGGGGCGTCCCATCCACGGCCTGGACGACCATGCTGGCCGGGCGCGGGCGGGCGGCGGCTTCCTGCACATTCGGGAGGTCGTAGGCGTACCAGCCGATCACGCCGGCCAGGACCACGGCCGACCAGATGACCACCACCAGACCGAGCGCGAGCGCGCGCAGCCACGGTGAGCGGCGGGACGCGCGCGCCCGGGACCGCGGCGGGGGCGACCGTCGCCGGCGCCGCGTCGCGCCGGCCCCGGATGCCGGTTTTTTCGGAGGGCGCGCGGGGGGGGCGCCCTGGGGCCGGGCCTTGCCCCGGGGCGTGCGTGTCTTTGGCGCGCGTTTGGCTGAGCGGGTTCCGGTCGCCGCGGCGCGGCCGGACCCTCGGGCGCCGGCCTTGGGTCCGGCGCGCCGTCCTCCGCTACCGCTATTGCGGTCCCCCCGACTCGCCATGGGTTCCAGTCTCCAGGACGTCAAGCGCGCATGAGGCATATCATGGCCAGGCGCTGGCGGGACCGCGCGCCGGCCCCTTGATGGACGAGCCGCCCGCTCCCATCATCCAATAAGGACGCGATGCGCCACGAATTGGTGAAGAGTCGTCCGTCACCGTCCGCCGCGCGATTCCTCGCGAGGGATGCGCGGCGCGAATCGCCCCCCTCATATTCCCTTCGATATACTTAAAATGCGATGGAGTGATGGTCGACACTGACAAGGAGATTCCAGATATTGGGACCCGCACCCCAGGACAATAAACCATATCTGGCCCTGCACGAAAACACGCTGTATTTGGTCATGACCTCTTTCCATTCCATCCCGACTCCGGGCATAACAGTCGCGGCAGGCGGGACTCCGATCGAGGCCGGACCAAGACCTCGCGGGGACCAGGGTGACGGAGGGCGACAGCCCGCGCGGAGGGGGACCGCGCACCCGATCGTCGTCGGTCAGGGGTCGGCATGGGGGCCATTTCGCAACAAGGAGGTGTTTTCGTCGTGACCCATACTGTGCCCATGACCGCCAATGTACCGCAGGCTCTGTTGGACAGGTTGACGTCCCTGGCGGAGCGAACGGGACGGTCCTCCGAGGAATGCCTTGTGCAGGCGATCGGAGAGTTCTGCGATACTTGGGAAGACTACCACAAGACGGTCGATCAGCTTTTGCGCGAGGACGATCGCCGGTTGTTGCGGGTGGCCAATACCTGAGGATGCCCGGGCCGCGCGCGATGGCCGGCTCCGGGGACGATAGCCCGGGCGACGATAGCCCGGGGTTTGCCTCGCGGTTTGGCCTGGTCTGGCGGCGCGCGGAGGGCGCCGTGGCGGCTCACGCCATGAGTTGACCACCGTTGACCTCCACCACCTGGCCCGTCACGTATCCGCCCAGCGTCGGTGAAAGCAGGGTCAACGCCGGGCCGGCGCAGTCGGCCGGCGTGCCCAGGCGGCCCAGGGGAATGCTCGCGCGCGTGCTCTCCAGCTTTTGCGGTGTCGAGTGCCGCTGATGAAAGGCGGTGTCGACGGTGCCCGGCGACAAGGCGTTGACACGGATGCCGCGTGGCGATAGTTCGCGCGCCAAGGATCGCGTCAGGGTGGACAGGAACGCCTTGCAGGCGCTGTACATCGACGAGCCCGGGCTCCCCCCGGTGCGGGCGCTGATGGACCCCAGGAACAGCACGGAGGCGTGCGCGCTGTCCGTCAGGGCGGGCAGGGCGGCTTGCGTGACCTTGACCGCCTGGCGGACGTTCAGGTCGAAGACGCGATCCAGGAAAGTGTCGTCGATGGCTTCGAACGGCATGCGGCCCACCATGCCGCCGGCGTTGTTCACGACCGCGTCCAGCCCGCCCAGGGCGTCGACCGCCCAGGCGACCACGGCGGCCGGCTGACCGGCGGCGGTCAGGTCGGCGGCGCGGGTCGTGACGGCGTCGCCGGTCTCGGCCGTCAGCGCGCGGGCGGTCTCGGCGCCGTCGTGATACTGCGCGGCCACCCGGGCGCCCGTCGCCGCCAGGGCGCGCGTGATTCCGCCGCCGATGCCGGTGGTCCCGCCGGTCACCAGCACGCGCAGGCCGGCGAGGCCGAGGGACGGGTCGGGTGTGGGCGAAGCGGTGATCATGGGAGCCTCGGGGATCGCGGGGGTGGGCAGGGTGCCCGGACCATGACTCCACCGGCGGCGAAAGGGAAGGGCGCGACTCTCCGCGTTCCCCGCCCTCCCATGTGACCTTGTGACCCCACCGGGCGTTCGCTACGGTTGGCCTCCGCTTTCCCCATCCCTTTCGCCCGAGAGGCGCCCCGCCGATGTCCCAGCGTCGCACCATCCGTGTCCTCCAGGCCCGTCCGCCGGGTGTGTCGGGCGTGGCGGCGCTGGACGACCTGACCCTGATCGTGGTCGAGGGGCTGCGCGAACTGGGCCACGCCGTCGACCGGGTCACGGGGGGCACGGACCCGCGGGCGCTGACCGTGTTGATCGGCGGACACCTTCTGCCGGGACCGGACCTGGCGGCGCTGCCGCCGGAGGTGGTGGTTTACAACGCCGTGCCCATCCCCGTCGGTGGTATCGCCGCGACCCACCCGGACTATGCGCGCCTGCTGGTCCGCAATCCGGTGTGGGACGTCAGCCGCGCGTCTCTGGATTCCCTGGCTCAGGCCACCAGCCGCGCCGAGGGCCTGTCGCACGTGCCGCCGGGCTGGGTGCCGGCCCTGGGACGCGTGCCGCCGGCCCGGGCCCAGGACATCGGCCTGCTGTTCATCGGCGGCATGGACCGGGCGCGCTGGCGTCTGCTGGCCGACCTGGAGGCCAAGGGCCTGGAGGTGCGCCACGTCGCCGAGGTCCACGGCCACAAGCGCGACGCCCTGGTGGCGCGGGCGCGCGCGGTGCTGGAACTGCCGCCCCTCAAGGACCAGGCGCCGGAGCCGACCCGCCTGCTCTACCTTCTGGCCAACCGCAAGGCGGTGATCGCCGAGCCGACGCTGGACCTGGAGGCCGATGAAATCCTGCGCGGCGGGGTGCGCATCGCCGCCTTCGCCGAACTGGCGCGCGCCTGCCAGCGCCTCAACACCGATATCGACGGCCGCAATGCCCTGGAACTGCGGGGCTTCGACGCCGTGCGGCGGCGGGACGCGGCGACCATCCTCAAGCGGGCCCTGGCGCGCCTGCCGGAGTCCCTGCGCGAGGCGGGAACCGGTGGCGAGCGCCGCTTTGTCGGTCCCGGGCCGAGCGGTTGGGCACGGCCGACGGGGGGCGCCAAGCCGGCGGTGTCGGTGCCGGGCGGGACGCCGGCGGTGCTGAACCTGAACGGCGGGCGCGACCCGGTCGAGGAGGCCATCAACCTTGACTGGCCCGGAGTCTCGACCCCGGTCGGGGCGGCGTCGCCCGACATGCTGGCCGACCCCTGCGATCCGGGCATCGTCGGGCAGGTGTTCGAGACCGAGCGCTTCGGCGCGGTGGCGCTGCTGGCGGGCGGCTTCCGGCGTATCCTGGCGCCCTGGGTGCCGGCGCGGGCACGCGACCTGACGGGCTTGATGACCACCTGTCTGGCGTTGCTGGCCGAGGACGGGGCGCTGGAACTGCTGGTGCCCTACGACCTGTCTCATGGGGCCTGGGCGGATCCGGCCAACGTGCGCGCCTTCAACGAGCACGCGTTCACCGCCTTCACCGACGGACACGCGGCCATCGGCTGGACCCGGGCGCGCTTCGTCCTGCAAAGCCTGGAGTTCGCCTTTACCCGCCTGGGCGAGCGCCTGGAGGCCGAGGGCGCGTCCGTGGAGGATATCCTGCGCACGCCCCGGGCGGTGGATGCCATGCGGGTGATGCTGCGCAAGCGGACGCTGTCGGTCACCGAGGGGGGGTGAGGTCCGCCGGTGTCGCGCCCTCCACCGAGCGGGCGTTGGTCATCAGCTTGTCGATTAGACGCGACAGGCAGGCCCGCTCCGAGTCCGTCAGCAACGCCATGAGGCGCTGCTCGTAGTCCAGGGCGGCGGGCACGATCCGCTCATAGATCGCCCGTCCCTCCGGCGTCAGGGACAGGATGGCGCGGCGCCGGTCGTGCGGGTCGGGCGCGCGCGACACCAGTCCGGCGGTGATCATGCGGGCGATGGCCCGGCTGACCTGCACCTTGTCCATGGCCGTGCGCGCCGCCACGGTGTTCGCGCACGGCGGGGTCTCGGCCGGGGAGGGAGGGGCGGCCGAACGCTCGCCGAGCGTGGCCATCACCCGCCATTCGGCCACGCCGAGTCCGAAGCGGTCCCGGTAGGCCAGGGCCACCGCGTGGCTGATGGTGTTGGCCAGCACCGACAGGCGATAGGGCAGGAAGGTTTCCAGGCGCAGCACCCGGGCCGCGCCCGCGTCCTCTCCGTCCGTGGTCCCAGCCGCGCCCGATGGCGGGTCGGGGGCGGTCGGGGCCGGCTGGCCGGTCGCGCAGGCGTCGCAGCGCGGGTGCGGGGCATCGGGCGGTATGGGATCCTGAGTCGTCATCGGGGGTCCTGGCAGTTGAGGGCCGGTCATGGGGCGGGGGAGGAACACCAACGATTTTGTCTTGGAAATGGTTTCATGTGAAACTATTCTTGCGTCCGAGACGATGATCGCGCACCGTCGGCCGGCTTGGCCACGCGGCTGGACGACCAGCCCACGGTATTCGGAGAGGACGCGTCCCCATGAAATCCTGGATTCCCGTTTCGCGCGTCGAGGGCCGGGCCAGCCGCCAGGCCCATTGCGACTTGCCCGAGGGCACCTACGAACGCGAGGCCGGGCGCGAGGGGTTCTTCGGCCCGGCCACCCAGTTCCACCATCGCCATCCGCCCACCGGCTGGAACCGTTTCGACGGCCCCCTGCGCCCGCGCGCCTTCGACCTGACCCGCTTGGAGCCCGCCGGTCCCAGTCCCTTCGCCGCGCCGGTGATCCTGCACAACGCCCACACCCAAATCCGCCTGTGGCGGACCGACGGGGCCATGGACCACCTGGTGCGCAACACCGACGGCGACCAGGTGCTGTTCATCCATGAGGGCGGCGGTCACCTGTTCTGCGACTACGGGCACCTGGCCGTGCGGGAGGGCGACTACGTGGTGCTGCCGCGTGGCACCGCCTGGCGCGTGTCCTGGGACGGGTCGGCCATGGTGCTGCTGGTCGAGGCGACCAACGATGCCTTCGGCCTGCCGCTCAAGGGGCCGGTGGGACGCCAGGCGATCTTCGATCCCGCCGTGCTGGACGTGCCGGCGATCGACGCGGCGTTCCTGGATCAGCAGGACGAGGCCGAATGGCACACCGTGGTCAAGCGCCGGAACGAACTGACCACCCTCGTGCATCCGTTCAATCCCCTGGACGCGGTGGGCTGGCACGGCGACCTGGCGCCGGTGCGCCTGAACTGGCGCGACATCCGCCCCCTGATGAGCCATCGCTATCACGTGCCGCCCTCGGCCCATACCACGTGGCTGGCGGATCGCGTGGTGATCTGCACCTTCTGCCCGCGCCCGATCGAAAGCGATCCCGGCGCGTTGAAGCTGCCCTACTACCATTCCAACGACGACTATGACGAGGTGATCTTCTATCACCGGGGTCAGTTCTTCTCGCGCGACAACATCCATCCGGGCATGAGCACCTTCCACCCGGCCGGTTTCCCCCACGGTCCCCATCCCGGCGCCTATCAGACCGCCATGCGGCATGCGCGCAAGGAAACCGACGAGGTCGCCGTGATGATCGACACCCGCGATGTCCTGGAGGTCGGCGACCTGCCCGCCGGCGTGGAGTGGACGGGCTATGCCGACTCCTGGAAGACCAATACCAGGTGATTCCTGCCTCTCTACTCTTCAACGGAGCGGGACCGCCATGAAACTCGCCTCCCTCAAGCATGGGCGCGATGGCCGCCTGGTGATCGTGTCCCGCGACCTGAGCCGGTGCGTGCCGGTGCCGGCGATCGCGCCGACCCTGCAGGCGGCGCTGGACGACTGGTCGGCCTGTGCGCCGCGTCTGGCCGAGGTGGCCGTGGCGCTGGAGGCCGGCGCGGTGGCCGACGCCCGGCCGTTCGATCCCGCCGCCTGCGCCGCGCCGTTGCCGCGGGCCTACCAGTGGGCCGACGGCTCGGCCTACGTGAACCACGTCGAACTGGTGCGCCGGGCGCGCGGCGCGGACGTTCCGGACAGCATCTGGACCGATCCGCTGATGTACCAGGGGGGCTCCGACGCCTTCCTGGGGCCGTGCGACGACATCGTGCTGGCCGATGACGCCCCCTGGGGCATCGATTTCGAGGGCGAGATCGCCGTGGTCACCGATGACGTGCCCATGGGCGTGTCCGAGGCCGACGCGGCCGGGCATGTCGCGCTGGTGATGCTGGTCAACGACGTGTCGCTGCGCGGCCTGATCCCTGGGGAACTGGCCAAGGGCTTCGGCTTCTTCCAGTCCAAGCCGTCCAGCGCCTTTTCGCCGGTGGCGGTGACGCCGGACGACCTGGGGGATGCCTGGGACGGCGCCCGTCTGCATGGCCGGCTGCTGTCGTTCATCAACGGCGTGCCCTTCGGGATGCCGGATGCCGGCCGGGACATGACCTTCGGGTTTCCGCGCCTGATCGCCCACGCGGCCCGGACCCGGCCACTGGGGGCGGGGACCATCATCGGCTCGGGGACGGTATCCAACCGGCAGGGCACCGGTCACGGCTCGGCCCTGGCCGACGGCGGCGTCGGCTACTCCTGCCTCGCCGAGGTGCGCATGATCGAGACCATCCGCGACGGTCAGCCGGCGACGTCGTTCCTGCGCTTCGGCGACCGGGTGCGGATCACCATGGAGGACGGCGCGGGGGCGTCGATCTTCGGGGCCATCGACCAGCGGGTGGCGCGCTACGATCGCGCCTGAGCGGGGCGGCTGAAGCATTGCGGGTCCCGGACTCGCGCCGTATCGTGAGGGCGTGCGGGATGGACCGGACCGTCCGCCGTCCACCTTGCCCGGGACGACGCCCATGCGGAACTTCGACTACTTCGGAACCTTCCTGGAGACCACGCGCGACCTGATGGCGCGGGAGTCCCCCGGCGGGCTCGACCCTCGGACGCTGTCGAAGGTCGCCGGGACACGCGCGCCGGCCGTCGATGCGTTCCTAAAGGGGGCGGGGCTTGCGGGGGACGGGCCACGCGGCGCGGGGGCCGGGCGGCCGGCGGCGCATGGCGCCGATCCCGCCACCCTGGTTCTGCGGGCCCTCCAGGCGGGGCACCGAGACGCGCCGGCGCTGGCGACCGCCACGGGACTGGGGCCGTCGGACCTGCTGGAGACCCTGAAGGGGCAGGTGTTCCTGGGTACGGTGCGCGACGGCGAGGGGCCGGACGGGACCCGCCTGTTCGACCTGACCGAGGCCGGACAACGCCTGCTGGCGCTGGCCGACGACGGACGGTAACGCGGGAGCGCGGGAGGGATCGCATGGAGACCGCACCGGACCCGGCGTTATGGGAGTGGATCGCGGTGGCGGTCCTCGGTGCCCTGGTTGGGGTGGCCGAACTGGTCGGGCGCTATCGGGCGGCGCCGCTGGCGGCGCTTCGCAACATTCCGGCGGCGCTGTACGTCTCGGTCAACGCCGTGGCGTCGCTGATGGCGTTGTTCGTCCTCACGCGCTGGCTGCCGCCGGAGTTGTCGGCCGGTACCGACATTCCGGGCCGGGCCGCGAACGTTCTGATCGCCGGCCTGTCCGCCATGGCGTTCCTGCGAAGCTCCCTGCTGACCCTGCGGGCCAACGACGTCGACGTGCCCGTCGGACCCAGCTTCGTGTTGCAGGCGATCAGTGGCGCGGCCGATCGGGCGGTGGACCGGCTTCTTGCCGTGCGGCGCTCGGTCTACATCGCGCGGGTTATGGACGGGCTCGACTTCGACAAGGCACGCCTGGGTCTGGCGCCGCACTGTTTCGCGCTGATGCAGAACGTCGGCCCGGCGGAGCAGCACGCGATCGCCAAGGCGCTTCAGAGCCTGCGGAACGACGATGTCGACGACACCATCAAGGTGCAGACCCTGGGCTTGGTTCTCATGAACATTGTCGGCCGGGATGTGCTCGACAAGGCCGTGACCAATCTCAAGGCCGGCCTGTCGCCCGACGCGACCGAACCCGACGAGAGCGACCGAGACGCCCACGCCGGCCGCGAGGCCGTGGCGCGGGCGGCCATCGTCCGGCGGCTTCTGGAGGGCCTCGACTTTCAGACGGTCAGCCGGACCGTGGTGGTGTATTGCCTGGCGATCGCCGAGGATGTCGATCCGGAGCAGCAGCAGGCGCTGGCGCGGCTGATCGCCTCGCTGGACGCGCGGGACATGGACGACTGGGTCCGCGTCCAGGTGCTCGGCCTCAGTGTGATCCGGGTCGTCGGTCGGGACGTGCTGGAGACGGTTGTCGCCGCGCTGCGGGACCGGCACCCGCCCGAGCCGCCCGACCTCCCGGACCCGACCTCTGAACATCGACGGACATCATGAAGCTGTATACCTACTGGCGGTCCTCGGCGGCGATGCGGGTGCGCATGGCCCTGACCCTGAAGGCGTTGTCCTGCGAGATGGTGCCGGTGCATCTGGCGCGGAACGGCGGCGAGCATCGCGGCGCCGCCCATCTGGCACGCCATCCGCAAGGGCTGGTGCCGGTGCTCGACCTCGACGGCGGCGGCCTGGTGATCCAGTCGCTGGCGATCATCGAGTACCTGGAGGAGACGTATCCGGATCCCCCCCTGCTGCCGGCCGATGCCCTGGGACGGGCGCGGGTGCGGGCCCTCGCCCAGGCCATCGCCTGCGAGATCCACCCGCTCCAGAACCTGCGCGTGCGGCAGTACCTGACGGGGCCCCTGGCGATGGATGACGAGGCCCTGGGACGGTGGAACCGGCATTGGGTGGAAGACGGATTGCGGAGCGTGGAGCGACTGCTGGCGGACGCGCCCGAGACCGGCCGATTCTGCCACGGCGATACGCCGACGGTGGCCGATTGCTGCCTGGTGCCGCAGCTCTACAACGCCCGTCGCTTCGGCTGCGATCTGTCCGGCCTGGACACGATCCTGCGCATCGATGCCGCCTGTCAGGCCCTGCCGGCGGTCCAGGCGGCGGCGCCGGAGCGACAGTCCGACGCCGAATAGGCCGTTTCGACCGGACCTCAGGGGCTCGTGGACGGCGCGGTTGGCGGCGGCGCCGTCGTGTCCTTGGTGTCCTTCGCCGGAGTGTCCTTCGCCGGGGTGTCCGTGGTTGGGGCCGACGCGGTGGGCGTGGCGCGCGTCAGGTAGGGGCGGTACTTCATGTCCTCGCGCAGGATGTGGCGCATCAGCCAGTCCGACAGGAAGTCGAACAGCGGCAGGATCAAGGCCTCCGACTCGGGGACGGACAGGAGCTTCTGTTCAAAGCTGACAAGGCGCCGCTTCAGGTCGCGATGAATGCGCACGTGTGCTTCATAGTCCGGATAGCGGCTCAGCCGCATCAACCGTTCCTCGCAATCGAAGTGGTATTCCGTGTATTTCACCAGCTCTCGCACGATTTGCGAGGGCGTTTCGTCCGACCGCTCACTCCGCATGACGTCATGCAGCTGGTTCAGCAGCCCGATCAGCTTGCGGTGATCGTTGTCGAGGGCCTCGACCCCCACGCTCATCCGCTCTTTCCATTCGATCAGCGCCATGTCGCGCCCCCATTCTGTCCCCGTCCCCAAGCGACCGATCCGCACGCGGGACCGTGACTCTGTGTGACCCAGTCCCGGCGGACATCGCGTTGCGAATCCGCAATGCGGCGATCCGCAAGGAATGGTCCTCTGGATACATTGGTTTGACCGTCCAGGAAACCAGGGACTCGAAGAGCACGGGTGAAGCTGGGCCGGCCCGAGCAGGGGTTGTGCTGATTGTCACAGTGGGCGTGTCGGGCAAGGAACCCGTTCTGGATTCGCGGGATGACGGACACGGTGTATGATGGTGCGATGCGGCATTTTCGCAACGCTCTGAGGCATTTTGAATTTGGTGCTTTACAGGAGGCCGGTCATCGGCCATCTTTTGCACTGCAGCACGGGGTCCCTTCGCTCCGCGAAGCCGTGTTGTGTATCTTGGACGTTTCCTCCCTAAACTTGGGCCGTGCTAAAGCGCGGCCCCTTTTTTTTGGGGTCATTCCCGAGTCTGCGGATCGTGGGAGTCCCGGGGCATGCGGGGGACACGCCCCGACATCCGGCCCCGACGTTGGCATTGGGCGAAGTCGCCGGGCGATGTTATTCTGAGACCCTTATCCGGTTGGCGGTGTCCCGGCGACTCGGCCCACGTGGCGAGCCGCGTGAGAGACGCGCCCCTTGTGATGGTGTCCGGCATCATCGGCGCGGGCCGTGGTGCCGACGGCGCCGGTGGCGCCGATGGTCAGGGCGCGCCTGCTTCGCGGGCGCCGCGGCAAGAAAGGTGCGGTATGAGTGTCGTTTGGACCGATGAACGGGTGCAGGACCTGAGACGGCTGTGGAGCGAGGGCCTGACCACGGGTGAGATCGGCAAGGCGCTGGGCGTCTCCAAGAACGCGGTGGTGGGCAAGGCGCACCGGCTGGGGCTGAAGGGCCGTCCATCGCCGATCAAGCGGGTCAAGCAGAAGCAACCCAAACAGGACAGCCGCATCAGTTCGGTGATCGACCTGTCGGCGCACACCTGCCGCTGGCCCGTGGGCGACCCGAAGGAGCCCGGCTTCCACTTCTGCGGCAAGCCGGCCATCCCCACCAAGCCCTACTGTCCGGAACACGCGGCCGTGGCCTACGTGAACTCCTCCAGCCGCTCCAGCAAGGACGACGACGCGGCGTAGGATCACGGGTCGGCCAAGGGTCTGGGATGCGTGCCGCCTGGGGGCCGTGGAGGACGCGGCGGTGCGCGGGCGGCCCGATGATGTCCGCCTGTCGAGCCATGCCCGCCTGTCGTGCCATGGATGCCTATCGCGCCATGACGATGCGCGGGGCCGGGTCGTTCAGGCTGCGGATCACCCAGTCGTAATAGACGAAGCCCTGCGGGCCGTCGGCCCGGGCCTGGGCGTTGTGGCTCAGCACCGGACGGTCGGTGGCCACCCGCATCTTGCCGCGCATGTCCATGCCGACGGCCTGGAGCCGCTGGCGGTTGTCGTCGGTGATGGCGTGGGTGCGCACCACGAGCAAGCCGTCCTCGCGCGACAGGATGGCGATGATGCGGGCATTACCGCGCAGGAAGTAGAAGCTTTCGTCGCCGTCCACGTGTCCGGTGGTTTCGTAGAACACGCGGAAGCGCCCCGCGCCCTCGTGTTCTACCGTGCTGAACTCCGGATAGCGTTCCAGGTCGCGCCGGATGTTCTCCACCTTCTCGGCGATCTCGTCGGGCGACAGCGCCCCCTTGCGGATGTCGGCCCACAACGGCGCCCAGGTCAGGGTGCCGGAGTAGGTGATGCCGAAATCGCCCTGGCGGTTGACGCGAACCTCGACCAGGAAGTCGTCGGGGACGTAGCAACTGGCGACCAGCGGCAGAAGGATCAGTCCGGTGACGAGGATCCGCCACCACGCGCGCGCCCGGCGGCCCCATCGTGCAGGTCCGGGACGTCCGCGCGGGGCCGTGAGCGCATGGTGCGTGATCCTGGGCTCACGCACCATGCTCTATCACTCTGATATTCAAGCAAATCGTCGTCGCGATCCGGTTCGGATCGCTCGGGATTTGCTCTAGCCGACCACCGTCTTGGCCTGTTGCCATAGCTGTTCCATCTCCTCCAGGGAGGCGTCGTCGGTGTCGCGGCCGGCGGCGTCCAGTCGCTCTTCCAGATAGCGAAACCGGCGTTCGAACTTTCTGTTGGTGTGGCGGAGTGCCGACTCCGCATCCACATTCAGCTTACGGGCGAGCTGGACGCAGGTAAACATCAGGTCGCCGACCTCGTCGACCAGTCGCGCCTGCCCGGCGCCGGCGTTGACCTCGGCCCGCACCTCGTCCAGTTCTTCCTGCACCTTGTCCAGCAGGCGGGTGGGGTCGGGCCAGTCGAAGCCGACACGGGCCACCCTGTTTCCCATCTTCTGCGCGCGGGTGGTCGCCGGAAGGCCCACGGTCAGGCCGTCAAGGACGCCGTGATGGGCCTTCTCGGCACGCTCGCGGGTTTTCTGTGCTTCCCAGGACTCCGTCTGTTCGGCCGCGTCGATCACGCTGACGGTGCCGACCCCATCGGCGTCGAACACATGGGGGTGACGCCGGACCAGCTTGTCGGCGATGGCCGTCGCCACGGCGTCGAAGTCGAACAGGGCGGCTTCCTCGGCCATGCGGGCGTGGAACACGACCTGAAGAAGCAGATCGCCCAACTCGTCCCGCAGGTCGGCCATGTCGTCGCGCTCGATGGCGTCGGCGACTTCATAGGCTTCCTCGATGGTGTGCGGGGCGACGGTGGCGAAGGTCTGCTCCACATCCCAGGGGCACCCGCCCTGGGGATCGCGCAGGCGCGCCATGATGGCCAGAAGGCGGTCGATGGGACGGGCGATGGACTCGGGATCGTGTGTCATGGCCCTGGCGTAGCCGCTTCCGTGCGGGGGCGCAAGATCCCGGCACCGCCCGACAGCGGATCGGACGTCGGGTGTCGGGCGACCGGCGCGATGCCGGCGCCGCCGTGAGGAGAGCCACCGGCGAGAGACGAGAGGCGCGGTGTCTGTCCGTGAGTCTGAGGCATCGGACCCGGCGATGGCCGGCGGAGTCATGCTCGTCCGGTGCGGATGTCAGGCGACCTGATCGATGGACGTGGAGACCGGTCCGAACGGCAGGGACAGCGTGAGTTCGATCCGGCCGTCGCGGCGGGTATCGCTGGAGGCACCGACCAGCCGGTTCACAAGGTCGTAGGTTCCCACGCCGGTCCGGGTTTCCAGTCGCGAGGGCGGGGGTATCCGTTCGGCGGCGTCGGTGGCGCCGTCGTCTGTGACGGCCGAGACGGCCCGGGACACATCGGCGGCCTGGGTGGTCGCGGTGCCGGCGTCCGCGCGGCCCGCCCCGGCCGTCGGCGCGGCGGCGCCGGCCTTCTGGCCGAACAACTGCGCGAGGAAACCGAGAGCACCGGACAGCAGCGAGACGCGGCCCGTCCGCAGGGTGTCCAGCAGGCTGGATCCCCGGCCGCTCGATCCCTGGGTCGTGCCGGGCGCCGCCGTCGCCGCCTCGCGGGCGTCGGGGCTCGCCCGGTCCTCGCGGGGTCGGTCTCCCGCCGCGATGTCGGGCCGTGGGCGGGCCTCCGGGCCCGTCCGTCCGACGGTGGACGGTGTCGGCGTCTGGGCGGCCGGCGTTGGGGGCGGAGGCGTCTGGGTCGTCAGATCAAGACGTCGGAACGACGCGAGACCCGCCGCTCCGCTGGCGCCCTGGTCGAGAAGGGAGCGACGCGCGCCGACACCGCGTCCCGCCGTGGCGGGATCGATGGGTAAGACCGGCGCGGTCGATTGAGGCAACCCAGAAACAGTCATGACGTCTTCTCCGTCACTCCCGCACAAGTGACCGCCGCTTCTGCGGCGGATCTCCCGCGAGACTCTCCCGATCGAGCCCGGCAAGGACTGTGCAAGCGCTACCCGAGCGCATGAATGATCAATTTAATGAAAAGTAAACCACACCTTTGTGCCAACGGAAACCAAAACCGACTCCATCCGTGCACGCTCCTGAGGTTACCACCCGTTTGCCTTGATGTTTGTGGCGACCATCACACCTTAATCCTCGAGGAGCCTTGATCTGCTTTGCGGTGTGGGCGGTGCCGGAACCGTGGGAGCGCGGTTCCACCCACAACATGGTGTGTTAGGCCCCCCGAACCTACGCTTCATAGGGTGCGGGTCCCAGGGCTCACGGCAGCGGCGCGAGGAGATGTCCGCGAAAGAAATCGGGACTTTCTCTTGCGATGCGTTTTTTTCGAGGTCGCCGCGTAGACGCCGTCACCGGCCCTCGGTCGCGGCGGTCCGCAAGACGCCTCGGACGCCGTCCCCGGCGGAGACTCCGTTACCCGGCCAGGGCGCGCGACCGCTGTGTGGCGGCCGCGACGGCGTCCGTCATCAGGGGCGGCAATCCCCGCGTCTCGTCCATCAGAACGGACAGGGCGGCGGCCGTGGTGCCGTTCGGGCTGGTCACATTGCGCCGCAGGGTCGCCGGATCCTCGGTGGCGTGGTCCATTAGGGCGCCGGCTCCGGCGACGGTGGCCCGCGCCAGGCGGGCCGCCAGGCCGGGCGGCAGGCCCGCCTGGGCGCCGGCCTCGGCCAGGCACTCGGCCAGCAGGAAGACATAGGCCGGGCCGCTGCCGGAAACGGCGGTGACGGCGTCGATCAGATCTTCGTCCTCGACCCAGGCGACGTCCCCGACGGCGCGCAACAGCGCCTCGCACAGCGCCCGTCCCAGCGGGGTCACCCGGTCGTTGGCGCAGGCCACGGTCATGCCGCGATGCACGGCGGCGGGGGTGTTGGGGATGGTTCGCACCACCGGGGTTTCCGGCCCCAGGATCCGTTCGACGCTGGCGATGCGCTTGCCGGCGGCCACCGACAGGAACACCGTGGCCGTGCCGCCCAGGGACCGGTAGGCGGGCAGGACCTGATCCATGAGCTGGGGCTTGACGGCCAGCACCACCACGTCGGGCGCCGGGGCGTCGGCCAGCGCGGCGGTGTCGGGCACCCCCCGCACGCCCCCGGCCGGCGTCGGCGCGGCCGGATCGATGACGGTGAGGTGGGCCGGCGGCAGGCCGCGCCGCAACCACCCGGTCAGCAGGGCGCCGCCCATCTTGCCGGCGCCCACCAGCCACACGCGGGCCGCGCCCAGGGCCGCGCGGTCGAGCGCGCCGTCCGGCGTGCCGGTCTCGGAGGGGGGCGCCGTGGGGAGCACCTCCGGGGGCGTCTCTGGCGACGACGTCACGGGTGGAACGGTCATGGTCTCATGCCTCGCCGGCGGTATCCAGAAGCGCGGCGGCGATGGCCTCGGCGGGGCTCTTGCCGCCCCAGATGACGAACTGGAAGGCGGGATAGAAGCGGTCGCACTCGCCGATGGCGATGTCCATCAACTCCCGCGCCTCGTCGGCGGCGATGCGGCGCTCGCCCAACAGCACGGTGTGGCGGAACATGGGCGCGCCTTCCTCGGTCCACAGCGCGAAATGGCCCAGCCACATGCGTTCGTTCAGGTGCGCGAGCAACTCGAAGACGGCGGCGCGGCGTCCTTCCGGCACGCGCATGTCGAAGGCACAGGACAGGTGCAGGGCGCCCAGTTCCTCGGACCAGGCCAGGAACAGACCCAGGTTGCACCATTGGCTGGGAACCTCCACGACCATCTCGTCCTCGCCGCGACGGTCGAACACCCACTCCTTGACCGACAGGAACTGTTCGATGAGGTCGAGCGGGTTGGCGGTCTTCGAATCGGCCCGGATCGCCGTGATGGTCATCGCGCCCTCCCATGGTGGACGGGGTTGCTGCGGTCGCGCGCGCGCTGCGACGGCGAGGGCCGTACCCTTTGGTCGCCGATTCGCCTTGGCCTGAGGTCCGGGATGGGACCGCCACGGTTCATCATCCGCGCCATCGTCCTCGGTGGTATCGCGGCCCCACGGACGACCGCGCACCAACGGACCGACGTCAACATATGGGGTCCACTGCTTACTCCGGCCACCAGAACACCATGTCAAAGGACCCGCGTGAGTGCAAGGTCCGGGTCTGGGCGGGCGGCGTGAAACGATCGTGACACGCCATGCCCACCCGTGGCCTCCGGTTAGCAGGGTTCAGGGGGTGGATGCAAGTCGAGCAAACGGCCTATTCCCCGGTTCGATCGGGGTCTTGCCGGCCGCGCGAGGGGGGCTTCGTCATGGCGCGTGACCGGACCTCGGGGTCCGCGACACGGCCCCTGACATGGCCTGTGACATGGGGGACGATCACGTGTTGTCCCGGGCGGCTTCCAGGGCGGCGAGGCGGGCGGCCAGGCGCTCGTTTTCCGCGCGGGCCTCGGCGGCCATCTCGTGCACGGCCTCGAATTCCTCGCGGGTGACCAGATTCAGATCGTGGGCGGTCCGCTCCACGCGCTGCCGCACCAGTTCCTCGATCTCGCTGCGCAGTCCGCCCAGCGCCCCCAGGGCGCCCCCGGCGACACGGCCGAGATCGTCGAGAATCTTCGGTCCGCCGTTCGACATGATGGGTCTCCTTCCGTCGGTGCTGGGGTTCGCATGGCGTCATGTTTGCGCGCCCGGGGGCGCGACGATGCCGGGAATATGGGCCGGGCCGGACATCCTGGCAACCGCGCGCGTCGGCCGCGCGGTGGTCCGGACGGATCGAAAGTGCGCTAGGCATCGTCGCCGGGCCAGGCGGTCAGACGACGCCCCTCGGCGGCGGCCTCGCGGGCGACGCGGAAGAACAGGGCGATCTCGGCGGCGACGGCCGCGCCCGCGTCCGGATCCAGGGCGGCCTGGGCCAGCCGGGCGCCGATCTCGCGCCGCCAGTCCTCGTGCCGGGCGAGCCGCAGCGCCAGGTTGACGAAATGCACGGGATCGCGGGCCACGAGGTCGGTGATGCCCCAGTGCCGGTACAGCCCGGCGACGACGCCCGTGCCCGGCGGCGACCCGGCCAAGGTGACGGCCGGCACGCCCAGGGTCATCGCTTCCATCACCGTGGCGCCCGCTCCCGCCCCGGGGGCGTCCAGCACGGCATCGGCCAGGCGGGCCACGCCCAGCAGGTGCGGCCGGCGCAGCGACGGCAGCACCCGCACCCGGTCCAGGACGGCCGGTCCGCCCTCAAGGCGCCGCCAGCGGTCCAGCAGCCTTTGGGCCAGCGATCGGTGCGGCCCCCCGGGCAGCATCAGGACCCCGCGGGTGTCCCGTCGCAGCAAGTCGACCCAGGCCCGGTCATGGAGGGGGGGGAACCGTCCCGGATCGGCGAGCGCCAGATACAGGCGCGCCTCGCCCGGGGGGGGCAGGCCCAGGTCGGCGCGGCGGAGGCTGGCATGGGGCGGGGCCGACGGCAGGCGCAGGGGCAGGCCCCGCAGGCGGATGAGCCGTTCCGTGTGCCGCCGCTGGGCCTCGGCGTCGTGCCACGCGGCGGCGGTCAGCACATAGTCCAGGGTGGCGATGCCGCTGGTGGCCGGGCGGCCGAGGATCATGGCCTGCACCGGCGCCAGGCGCCCGAACACCAGCGCCCACGTCAACGGCGACGCCATCGGGTCGACCGCCAGCAGGCCGTCGGGCCGCAGGTCGGCGATCATCGCCCGGGCCTGGTCCAGGTCGGCGGGCAGCGGCGTGGTCGCGCCGGCCGCCGACGCCGGGTCCGTGGCGATGATCGAGGGCGCGCCCGGCGGGCGCAGCACGGTGACCGACAGGTCGGGGCGTGCCGCCAGATCCGGGCTCAGGCGGGCCGCCAGGGGGGCCAGGCTGTCCTGGGGCGCGGGGTCCTCGGGCGGCAGCAGCACGACCAGACGCAACGGGGCATCGGCCAGAGGCGCGGCCGCCAGGCGCGCCGTATGCGTCAGCCCGGGACACAGGCCGCGCGCCACCTGGGCCACGCGGCTCATGACGGCGGCGGTGTCCCGGCCGTGGCCCTCCAGGGCATCGGGCGAGACGGCCAGCGCGGCCAGGGGATCGGCGTTCGGACCGCGCGGGGTCGCGTCGGTCTCCAGCGCGTCCAGGTCGGCCAGCAGGCGCTCGTGGGCGGCGTCCAGGGCGGCCTCGGACTCAGGCATGACGGGCAGGTGCAGGGCGCGGCGCAGGCTGACCGCCGGGTCCGGCGCCAGCCGCAGCCGCCAGTCGAGCAGCCGCCGGGCCGCCGCCCACTGGCCCTGGCGCCGGCGGACCTCGGCCAACGCGTCGTAGGCGGCCGGCAGGGCCGGATCGGCGGCCACCGCGCGTTTCAGGGCCGTGGCCGCCGACTCGCCCGGGCCCACGGCGATGGCGGCCTGTCCCAGGTCCAGCCAGGAGGTTCCCTTCGCCGGGGCCAGCCGGGCGGCGCGGCCCCGCCAGCGAATGGCCTCGGGCAGCCGTCCGCCGTGAAGATGCGCGGTGCCGAGGGCGCCGGCCGGGCCGGGCGCGTTGGGGCTCAGCGCCACCGCCGCGCGGGCATCGGCGAGCGCGCCATCGATATCGCCCAGCGCCCGGCGGGCTCCGGCCCGGGCCAGGCGTGCCCCCAGGTGATCCGGGGTCAGGCGCAGGGCGATACCCAGGCGGTTCTCGGCCCGGTCGCGTCGCCCCAGCGCCAGCAGGGCGTTGGCGTGGCGGACCAGGGCGCCGGGCTCGGGACGCAGATGGGCGGCATGGGCCAGGCACCGTTCGGCGTCGTGACGCAGGCCCCGTTCGGCGGCCATCAGCCCCAGGTCCTGCCAGGGTTCGGCGCGCGCCGGGTCCAGCGCGATGGCCGTCGCCAGGGCGGCGGCGGCCTCGGCATGACATCCCAGCGCGCGCCACGCGTGGGCCAGATTGGCCTGAAGCAAGGCGTCGCGCGGTGCCAGATGGCGGCTGCGCTCCAGCGGTGCGAGCGCCGCCTCCGCGTCGCCTTGCTGCAACGACGCGGCGCCCAGCATGTGCCAGCCATCGGTGAGTCCGGGATCCAGGATGACGGCCCGCCGATAGAGCGCCAGCGCCTCGCGGACCTGTCCCGCCTTGTGCCGGCGCAGGCCCTCCACGAGCAGCGCGCGGGACGACGGCGCCGAGGTGGTGGAGGCCGGGGTGCGCGTCCGCGCGGAGGCGAGAGGATCGGGCATGGGGGTCCGTTGTCGGGCAACCGGTCAGGGAGGGTGGGCGCGGCGCTTTGCGTGGGTGGCGCGCCGGACGACCCGAAGGAAAGTCCAGGTATTGTTGCTCGCCGGTCGCGGCGGGTCAAACGACGGTCCATACCACGTCCGCCCCGGGGTGGTTTGCGACCGGGATCACAGGGCGGGTCCGGCGTGCCCCCGGTGTCCCGTGCCGTCGCCGGCAACAGGCCCGTTGCAATCCCGCGTCACGCGGGCATGATGCCACCCCATGACCCTCGAAGACCTTCGCGGGCGACGCCCCGCCGCCGCGCTGATGCTGCAAGGCACCGGCTCCGACGTGGGAAAGTCGCTGCTGGTGGCCGGGCTGGCCCGGGCGTTGACCCGGCGGGGCCTGACCGTGCGCCCGTTCAAGCCGCAGAACATGTCCAACAATGCCGCCGTCACCCGGGAGGGTGGCGAGATCGGCCGCGCCCAGGCCTTGCAGGCGCGCGCCTGCGGGGTGGCGCCGTCCGTGCACATGAACCCGGTGCTGCTCAAGCCCCAGACCGACGTGGGCAGCCAGGTGGTGGTGCAGGGCCGGGTGCGGGGCAATGCCGGCGCCCGGGACTACCAGGGGCTTAAGCCGACCCTGTTGCCGGCGGTGCTGGACAGCTTCGCCCGGTTGCGCGCCGAGGCCGACATCGTCGTGGTGGAGGGCGCGGGCAGCGCCAGCGAAGTGAACTTGCGGGCCGGCGACATCGCCAACATGGGCTTCGCCGTGGCCACCGGAACGCCGGTGGTGCTGGTGGGCGATATCGACCGGGGCGGCGTGATCGGCTCGCTGGTGGGCACCTGGGCGTTGTTGCCAGCCGAGGACCGGGCGCTTCTGAAGGGCTACGTCATCAACAAGTTCCGGGGCGATCCCAGCCTGTTCACCCCGGCGGTGGACATCTTGCGCGACCGTACCGGTCTGCCCTGCCTGGGCATCGTCCCCTGGGTCGCGCGCGCCGCCGATCTGCCGGCCGAGGACGCCGTGGCCCTGGAGCGTCCGGCGACCGCCGGGCCGGCGGCCGAGCGGCCGGTCAAGGTGGGTGTCCTTCGTCTGTCGCGCATCGCCAACTTCGACGATCTCGACCCGCTGTCCGCCGAGCCGGACGTGTCGCTGACCTTCGTCGCCCCGGGGCGGGCGCTGCCGGGGGATCTGGACCTCGTGATTCTGCCAGGGTCCAAGGCGACGCTGGCGGATCTCGCGTTCCTCCGGACGCAGGGCTGGGACATCGACCTGATGGCCCACTGGCGGCGCGGCGGGGCGGTGCTGGGCCTGTGCGCCGGCTACCAGATGCTCGGCCGCGTGGTGCGCGACCCCGAGGGCATCGAGGGACCACCCGGCGAGGCACCCGGGCTGGGGTTGCTGGACGTCGAGACGACCATCGGCCGGCGCAAGACCCTGCGCGAGGGTCCGTTGGGCTACGAGATGCACATGGGCGTCACCGAGGGGCCGGACACGGGCCGTCCCTGGCCGGCCGGGCCGGCGGGGCTGGCGGCCGTGGGCGCGGCCAGCCATGACGGCCGGGTGCTGGGCTGCTACCTGCATGGCCTGCTGCACCGGGACGAGACGCGCCGGGCGCTGCTGGCGCTGCTGCGGCCGGGCCGCGCCGAGGGATCGGCCTTCGAGGCCCGGGTCGAGTCCGCCCTGGACGCCCTGGCCGATACCGTGGCCGGTGTGGTGGACCTGGATGCCCTGGCGCGCATCGCCCGGACCGCGACGCCGGACACCTGAGGCGGGGGCCGCCTTACCTGGCTGCGGACGCCGGGGGGGAGGCCAGGCCCTCGCGCAGGCCGCGCAGGATCGCCGTCGCCTTGGCGCGGCCGTCGTCCTCCAGCGCCAGCACCCGCCAGAGCTGGACCACCAGGGCCAGCAAGTCCTGCGCCATCCAGCCCGGGTGACGGCGCCCCCAGGCGCGCCATAGCCGCAGGCGGTTGCGGGCCATGGCGCGGCAGCGGAACGGCGCGTGGTTGCTGCACCACACGGTGCGCCCCAGCACCCGGTGCGCGGTCTGGCGGCCCAGCGCGTGATCGAGCACCGCGTCGCCCACCACCGCCAGCCGGACACCGGCGGCCGTCAGGCGGAAGCAGTACTCCACGTCCAGATAGTCGATAAAGAAATCGGCGCGCATCGGCCCCACGGCGCGGACCGCCTCGGCGCGGATCAGCGAGCCCGAGGCGATGACGAACACCGGGTCCGCCAGGATCCCGGACTCGGGAGCCGGTCGCTTGCGCGGCCACAGGCCGCGTCCATGGGCGGTGAGGAAACCGGGCACGCGCCCACTGTCGGGATAGCGCAGGCGTGGCGCCAGCAGGCCGAAGGCGCCCGGGTGCGCCGCCTCCACCCGCGCCAGCGCGGCCACCATGTCCGGCGCCGGGGTGCTGTCGTCATCCATCAGCAGCAGCCAGGCGAAGCCGGCCGCCAGCGCCGCCGCCATGCCCTGGTTCTGGGCCGCCGCCAGCCCCTGGTTGTCGGGATTGAGAACCAGCGAGACCGCCGGCAGGGCCTCCGCCGCCGCCCGCAACGCGGCCACGGTGTCGGGGCCGGAGCCGTTATCCACCACCACCACCGCGTCCACCTGCGCGGCCAGCCGGGCCAGCCGGTCACCGATGCCGGCGGCGTCGGCATGGTAGGTGACCACCACCGCCGCCACCGTCCCGAGGGTCGGGTGCAGGGACGCGTCCGGGCATCGCAGCGCCGGCGCCGGCGCGGGCGCTGGCGGGGTCGGCCAGGGCTCAGTCATGCGCGGTGCCCTCGCTCGCCGGAGGCCAGTGCTTGGGCGCACGGGTCAGCAGCCGTGCCGGGTTCCAGGTCAGCGCGCGCGCCAGGGTCCCCAGGGGCACACGGCGCGTGCGCTGGATCGCCCGGCGCTGGGCGAGCACGCCGGTGGGGCCCCAAAGGCCGGCGAGGCCGTCGCGCAGCCCGCGCCAGGCCGCGCCGGCCGCGCCGTGACGCGCGGCGCGGGCCAGCATGGCCAGATGCCCCAGCGCATGCAGGGGCAGCAGCGGCAGGAGCCAGGCGGTCGGGGTGGTGCGCGTGAACACCCACAGCATGTTGCGCCGATCGTGATAGATGCCGAACGCCCCGTGGCGCGACGTGGTGCCGCTGCCCAGGTGGCGGACGATGGCGGCGGCAACGGTCACGCAGCACCCGCCTCGCAACCGGTGCCGCAGGGCGAGGTCCACGTCCTCGCCATAGCAGAAGAAGCGGTCCTCGAAGCCGCCCAGGGCCTCGAAATCGGTCCGCGCCCACAGGGCGGCGGCGGCGCAGGGGCCGAACACCCCCAGATCGGTCGCGGGCGCCAGGGTCGCGCGGTCCCCCTTGTAGCCGCCACGCCAGGCGAGTCCGGCCGGGCACCAGCAATCGCCGATGCCGTCCAGCCGCGCGGGGTCGGCGGCGTCCACCTGGACCGAACCGAAGGCCGTGCCCGACGGAAAGCGCCGGGCGGCGGCCATCAGCGCCGCCAGCCAGCCGGGTTCGGGAAAGGCATCGGGGTTGAGCAACGCCAGCCAGCGGCCGCGCGCGTGCCGGGCGGCGAGGTTGTTGCCGGCGGCGAAGCCCAGGTTGTGGCCGGGCTCCAGCACCGTCACGGGAAACGGCCGCGTCGCCGCCTGAGCCCGCGCCCAGGCGGCCCCGCCCGGGCCGTTTTCCACCACCACGACCTCGAACGCCGTCCAGGTCTGCGCCGCCAGGTGGTCCAGGGCCCGTGTCGCCAGGGCGGCACTGTCATGGGACACCACAAGGACGCTCACCTCGGGATCGGGATTGGACGGCGCCACGGATCACCTGTCGGAACGCGAGGAACGGCGGAGCGGATGAGTGTGACTCATCCGCTCCCGGGCGCCTTGCAGGCGCCCGGATGGTCCAGATCTTGGCACCGCAAAGCGGTGCCAGGGCGGCCCCGGCCCACTCCCCCACCCGGCCACCCACGGCAGTGTACTTGGGGTGGTCGGGTGGGGGAGTGGGCCGGCCACGGACTGCAACGGTCACTCTCAATGACCGTTGGTGTCAGAACGTCGCCAGCAAGGCGTCCTTCAGGGGCTCGGAGGCGGGATTGGTGAAGCGCCGCTCCAGCACGATGGCCTCGGGCGTGGCCTGCGGCGAGTCGTAGAACGCGGTGTTGCGGTCCTGCCGGGGTTCGATGGCCGCGCCTTCCAGCGCCCCGCCGCCGAACAGGCCGCGACTGTGCGAAAAGGCGATGATGTCCTGGTTGATGTCGGTGGTGCTGCCGGTGGACAGCCCGCCGCCGATGGTCCCGAACGTCAGGCTGGCCCCGGCCTCCAGCTTGAAGCGGTCGCGCAGCAGCGCCTGAAGGCCCGCTTCGGTCATGATCAGCAGGATCAGTTCGTTCTCCTGGGCGCCGATCTGGAGGCCGACGCTGCCGGCGCTGACGGTGTGGAACGAGGGGTCGGAGAACGAGCCCTGGTCGTCGCGCACCAGCAGAACCGCCGATCCGTAGGCGCCGCCCACCACGAACCCGGCCTTGAAGAAGCTGGGCACGATCAGGACCGCCCGCGCCCGGGTCAGCAGGTCGTTGAGCTCCACCTTGAAGCCGCTGTCGGTGCGCAACCGGCTGACCGTCGCCGTGGCGTCGGCGACGGTGCCACGGGCTTCGGCCAGGGCCTCGACCCATTGCGGATCGGTGCTGCCGTGGCTGACGGTGGGACCGGCGGCGGGACTGGCGGCGGCGCCGGACCCGGGGCCGGTCACGACCCGGGGCGGCGGCATGGACGGCACGCCGGGCTCGGGCAGGTGCGTGGTGTTCGGGGTGGCGGCCGGCGCGGGCGTCGGCTCCGGCGTTGGGGCGGGCGTCCAGGCTCCGGGCGCGGTGCCCTGACGTTCGTCGGGCCGCAGCCCTCCCTGGGCTTCTCCCTGAGCTTCTCCCTGAGCTTCTCCGGGGGCCGGTCCCCAGCTCTGGTTGGGGGGCGGGACCAGGGGGACGGGCGTGCCCGTTCCCGAGGTTTGCGACAGGGCGGGTGCGGCGCCGGCCAGGGTCAGGACGGCGGCGAGCGCGACGGCGGACGTCGCGGGACGGGAACGGCGTGTCCTGGCGAGGACCAAGGGCGGGTCTCCTGCGGTTCGACGGCGACAGGCGCCGGACAAGGGCCAACACGAGCGAACGGGGGCGAGTGGCGCGGGCTGGTGCCGCGGGGCGAGCGAGTCCGTGTCGTCCGCCGCCGGGATCAGTACTCCAGGCCCTTCTGGCCTTTCACGCCGCTGCGGAAGGGATGCTTGACGAGCTTCATCTCGGTCACCAGGTCGGCGGCCTCGATCATGGGCTCGGCGGCGTTGCGGCCGGTGACCACCACATGCTGCATCGGCGGCCGATCGGCGATGGCCTCCAGCACGCGGTCGAGCGGCAGGTAGCCATATCGCAACACCACGTTCAGTTCATCAAGCACGACCATGGCGAATTTGGGGTCGGCGAGCATGCCGCGTGCCACGTCCCACGCCTGCTCGGCGGCGGCGACGTCCCGGGCGCGGTCCTGGGTTTCCCAGGTGAAGCCCTCGCCCATGGCGCGAATGGTGACCAGATCGGGAAACCCCTCCAGCACCCGGCGCTCGGCCGTGTCCATGGCCCCCTTGATGAACTGGACGATGCCCACCGGCATGCCGTGGCCGATGCAGCGCAGCACCATCCCCAGGGACGCCGTGGTCTTGCCCTTGCCCGGACCGGTGTGGACCAGCAACACCCCCTTCTGGCCGTCCTTGCCGGCCATCATGCGATCGCGCGCGGCCTTCTTCTTGCGCATCTTGGCCGCGTGGCGGTCATCGGTGCTTTCGGAAGACTCGGCGGCTTCGGCGGGAGTTTCGAGGGGGGGCTTGGGGGCGGCGGGCTCGGTCATGGGGGCTCTCTCCTCGAGCGGGGCCGGCGCGTCAGCGGCCCTCGCGGGTCAGGGTGACGGGGTTCAGGCGCCGTCCATCGGTGAAGCTGCCCTCGCCCCGGCCGTCGGCGGCGAGGCCGCCGACCCACAGCGGCAGGCTCGACTGTCGCGTGGCGCCGTCGAAGCGGATGGTGGCCACCGGCGTCGTCATGGTCATGCGGCGCAGTTCCTCGGCGATGTCGCCAGGGTCGTCCGACCAGGCGCGCTCCAGGGCCGTGGCCAGGGTGGTCATCGCCGTATAGCCGTAGAGGGCACCCAGGGTGGGCATGCCCGCCTGGGGGTAGGAGCGCTCGTAGCTGCGCACGAAGGACCGGTGCGGCTGGCCGCCGAAGGCGCAGCAGGGGTAGCCGGTGGTCACCCAGCCTTGCGGCACCCGCCCGCGCAGCGCCGCCATCAGGTCGGCGCTGCCCATCTGCGGGGCCGCCACCACCAGGCTCCCCAGCAGGCCCTGGGCGGTGGCGCCCTCGACGAAGGCCACGAGGTCGCCGTCGCGCAGGCCCACCAGCAGGCCATGCGGCTGACCGGCGCGCATCGCGTCGAGCGCGGGGCCGACATCGCCGGACAGGGTGGGCACGTAGTGCTCCATGGCCAGGGTGATGTCGGGGCGCGCGCGGGTCAGGGCATTCCAGAAGGCATGGGCCAGCGCCCGCCCGAAGTAGTCGTCCTGGGCCACCACGCCCCAGTGGGTCGCCGGGCTGGCGGCCACCTCGGAGGCCAGGGCGCGCCCCAGGGCCTCGGCGGAGGGGCCGAGCTGGAACAGGTTGGGCTGTTGCTCGACCATGGCGGAGGGCAGGCGGGCGTCGACCGCCAGGAACGGCGTGTCGCCGGCGGCGCGGGCGGCGGCGAGGGTGACGTCGGCCACCATGCCGCCCATGAACAGCACCGCGCCCTGGTCCTTCAGGTCTTCCACCGCCCGGGCCGCCGCCGCCGGATCGCCCTGCGGATCAATGCTCACCACCTCGATCGGACGGTGGCCCATGACGCCCCCGGCCATGGAAATGAAGCCCAGGGCGAGGTCTCGACCCCGCTGGTAGGACAGGGCCGGCTCGCCGATCCGCCCGGTGGTGGTGATGTCGCCGACAAGCACGCGGGCGCTCGAGTCCTGGGCGTGCGCCCGGGTGAGGGGACCGGCCAGGCCCACAGCCATGACCGCGATGACGCCGACCCACCGAACGATGGCCAGCGTCGGGATGGAACGCAACGGGTGTCGCATGGGAACGGAACCCCCCTGGCTTGAGACACCGGGCGCGCGATACAGGGTCGGTCGAGCCATACCGGTATGGCGGCCCGAGGCCCACGCCCGTCAAGAGCCCCGCGTCCGCCGGCCGACGGTGCCCGGCCTCGGCGGGGTCGTTCTGGACATCCGTACCCCGAAACCGTCGGAGGCACGGACATCATACCAACGGTCATCGACCATGACCGATACGGTCCAGGCTCCGCGTCGTGGTGCCCGTCCTTGTGAGTTGGGGCGCCTGCATCGCGTCCCAGGACGGATGAGTAACACTCATCCGCCAATGGAATAAAGGCATACGCCATATCGCGGCGCCGGCGCCGTGGCGCCGTCCGTCCGACACACACTGTCATGGTTGGCCGTCGGACGGGACTACTCGGCGGCCACGCCCCGCGCGCCCAGCGTGCGCAGGCAATGGTCGATCCAGGCCTTGGTCAGCTTTTCCTGCGCGGCGTTCTGACCCAGACGCTCATGCAGCGCGGCGAAGTCCACGGTGTCCAGGTCCTGGTCCTGATTGAAGCAGGTGAACACCACCGACGGCGTGCCGGTCTTGGGGTCCACATGCGGTTGCAGGCACTGGGCACAGATTTCCTTCATCATGCATTGCATGGGGCTGTTGATCGAGGCGATGCCGGTGTGCGCGGCCTTGAGCACCGGGGCCAGCACCTCGTGGCGCGCCCGGCCCACGGCCTGCATCATGCGGTCGGAGCCGATGACGATCACCCGGTCCACGTCGCCCAGCGACAGCGTGGTCTCGCCCAGCATGCCGTTGCCGTAGGCGACCATGGCCTGCACGATGTTCCCCACGAAGGTCCGGTCCTGCGGGCGTTCGGGGACAAAGCCCGGCGCCTCGTCGCAGCACCAGACGATGGCGTCGGCGGCCTCGTGGATCTCGGCGACCTTGAAGCGGTCGCGGAGCGCCTTGTAGCCCGCGAAGTACAGAACCCTGGACCCCGCCTCCCGCAACGCCTTGCCGATGGAGAACAGCACGGCGTTGCCCAGCCCGCCGCCCACCAGCAGGACGGTTTCGTCGGCGGGGGTCTCGGTGGGGGTGCCGGTCGGGCCCATCACCACCACCGGCTCGCCGGGCTTGAGCAGCGCGCACAGGTCGGAGGATCCCCCCATCTCCAGCACGATCATCGACAGCAGGCCGGCGTCGCGGTCCACCCAGGCGCCGGTCAGCGCCAGCCCCTCCATGGCCAGAAGGGTCCCGTCGACGCGCGGGGCCAGCCGCTCGAAGTTCTGCAGGCGATAGAACTGGCCGGGCTGGAAGCGGCGCGCGGCGAGCGGCGCCTTGACCACCACCTCGACGATGGTCGGCGTCAGGCGCCGCACCGTGTGTACCGTCGGGCGCAGGTCGGCGTTGAGGCGCGCGAACAGGGCGTCGCGGGAGTCCCGCCGGACGGCCGGGCGGCGGGCCAGGGCGCGGCTGATGACCGGATAGGCCCGCAAGGCCGAGCCGAAGGCCGTCACCACGTTGCCGGCGAAGGACGGATGCAGGTCGCCCAGGAAGCTCATGGAGGTGCCGTCCTCGTGGACGGCCATCAGAACGTCGGCGTTGACCGGCTTGGAGCGCCGCTCCGGGCTGACCGGCTGGCCGTCCTCGTTCACCGCCTGGAAGAACCGGCCGTCCAGGGCGAACGACCCGGGATACTCGCGGGCGAGGGTGGTGTTGGGCACGGTGCCCGCCGCGACGATGATGGTGCGCGCCGGGATGGTGCGCTGCTCGCCCGTCTCCCGGTGTTCCAGCAGCAGGGCTTCCGCATGGCCGAAGCGGTCCAGGTCGACACGGACCGGGCTCCACAGTTCGGCGATGAAGATGCCTTCCTGAAGGGCCTTGTCCACCTCCTCGTGGTTGTTGCGGTAGGCCGGGGAGTCGGTCAGGCGGCGGCGGTAGACGATGCCCGAGCCGCCCCAGGCGTCCAGCAGTTCCCGGATGCGCGGGGCGCGGCCCTCGATCACGGCCGCCGCGCGCTCGGCGCGGATGGCCCGGGCGTGGCCCAGCATCTCGTCGACGATGGCGCGGTCTTCCTCGGTCCAGGCGGCGCGCACGGCGTCCTCGCCGCGTTCGGCTACCAGGATGTCGTGGCGCGCCAGCAGCTTTTCCACCTGGATCGGGTAGTAGGCCAGGGCCTCGGTGCAGGCATCCACGGCGGTCAGGCCGCCGCCGATCACCACCACCGGCAGGCGCACCTGGAGGTTGGCGACGCTGTCCGACCGCGCCGCGCCGGTGAGTTGCAAGGCCATCAGGAAGTCGGACGCCTGCCGCACGCCCCGGGCCAGGCCGTTCTCCATGGGCACCAGGGTGGGCTTGCCGGCACCCATGCACAGGGCGACGTGGTCGAAGCCGAGGGCGAAGGCATCCTCGGGCGCCAAGGCGCTGCCGTAGCGCACGCCGCCGATCATGGCGAACTCCGCCCGCCGTTCCAGCAGCAGGCGGATGAGGGTCAGGAAGTTCTTGTCCCAGCGCACGGTGATGCCGTACTCGGCCACCCCGCCGAACCCGCCCATGACGCGGCTGCCCAGGGGCTCGCGCAGGACCTCGATATCGTGCACGGGCTGGAAGGGAACCCGGTGGCCGACGATGTCCACGCCCGACACGGACGGGTTCATGGGCTCGATCTTCAGGCCGTCGATGGCCACCACGTCGTGGCCGTCGTTCATCAGGTGATGGGCCAGCGAGTACCCGGCCGGCCCCAGCCCGACCACCAGCACCCGCTTGCCCGTGTCCGGGCGCGGTAGCGGCCGGCGCAGGTTCAACGGGTTCCAGCGGGTGAGCAGGCTGTAGACCTCGAAGCCCCAGGGCAACGCCAGCACATCCTTCAGCACCCGGGTCTCGGCCTGGGGGATGTTCACCGGGTCGCGCTTCTGGTTCTGGTAGATGCAGGCGACCATGCAGTCGTTGCAGATGCGGTGGCCGGTGCCGGCGCACAGCGGGTTGTCGATGGTGACGATGCCGAGCGCGCCCACGAAGACGCCCCTGGTCTCGGCCTCGTTCATCTCACTGATCTTTTCCTCCAGCGGACAGCCCAGAGTCTCGCGGCCCAGGGCGTTGACCTGGATGGCGCCGGTCTTGCGGTCCTTCAGCCCGTGGGAGCAGGCGTCGTTGTCCTGGTGGTGGCAGAAGATGCAGTAATGCGCCTCGTCCAGCCCGTGGACCAGATCGGCGCCCGGATCGGTGAGGTCGAAGCCCTCGCGGCGGCGCAGGTGATCCTGGGGCAGCCGCACCCGGGGCAGGGGGCCGGCGTCGTCGGTCGCCAGCGGGATCAGCGCCATGGGATCGTTCTTGCCCGGCTGGCGGAACAGCACGCCGTCCGGGAACCGGGCGTGTCCGGCGGGCGTCAGGCCGGCCCAGGCGGCGTAGCGGCGGGCCAGGTCCAGGGCGTCGGCATGGGCCGCCTCGTCCTCCATCCAGGCCATGACCTGATCCGCGAACCGGTGTTCGGTCACCGGGCCGCCAAGGTGGGCCGACAGGTCGGCCTCCAGCGCCGGGCCGTCCAGGGTGGCGGCCGCGTCGGGCTTGATCTTCTTGAAGGCGAGGCGCTGCACGAACAACCGCTTGCAGGCGAACAGCACGGCGAGGTCATGGTGCTCCGTGGCCTTGGCGCGGATCTCGGCGCCGATGCCGAACAGCAGGCCCAGGAAGTCCTGAAGATGGGGCGCCGCGGCCAGGATCAGCGCGGACTCGGCCTTGGCGTCCAGCGCGTCGGGATCCCGGCGGGCGTCGATCAACTGCTCCGTCAGGGCGGGATCGGCGCCACGCAGGTGTTCCAGGAAGGCCGCGTCCACCCGGCCCAGACCCGTCTTGTCGTACAGGTCCTCGAAGGCGATGCCGAAGCCAAGAGCCAACTGCGCCGCCGCGACGGTCGACGCGGCGGGGGCGGAGGAAAGACGGTCGTCCATGGAGTGGGTTTCCAGATTCAGGTCAGAGGCATACGAGCACATCGGGCCAGCAAACCGACGCGGCGCGGCGGGGGCGATCGGCGGCGGGGCGATCGGCGGCCGGGTAGGGCGGATGTGGTCGGTCGCGCGAGGCGTGACAAGGGCCGATGCCCGATCCTCGACCGACCCATCACCGCCGGAGTTCTGCCACAGGCGGGTCGGTCAGGGAAACGGCGAATGTGCCGGGGGCGGGTCGGTTCGTCCGGTCGGATCCGTCCCCAGCATCCCCAGCGCCGTGCGGGTGATGTCCTCCAGAACCTCTTTCTCGGGTCGCGCCTTGGCGACGACCCGCACGCCGTGAATCACCGAGAGGAAGGTGCGCGCCAGGGCGCGGGGATCGGTCTCGGGGGCCAGTTCGCCGGCATCGCGGGCGATGGTCAGGCGCTTGGCGAAGGCGTCCTCGACCCCCGCCATGCTGGCCGCCAGGCGGGCGCGGATCGCGGGGTCGTGGGGCGCCAGTTCCACCGCCGTGTTGCCCACCATGCAGCCGCGGACCTCGCCGGACAGGGCCCGTGTCACCAGCTCGGACAGCACCCCCTCGACCACCGCGCGCACGGGACCGGGCGCGTTCAGGGCATCGCGCACGCGCCCCGTCACGCGGGCGTCGTAAAGCTCCAGCGCGGCCTCGAAAGCCGCGCGCTTGCTGCCGAAGGTCTCGTAGAAACTGGAGCGGCCGATGTCCATGGCGGTCAGCAGGTCGGGCAACGACGTTCCGGCGTAGCCGTGCCGCCAGAAGGCATCCATGGCCCGCTCCAGGGCCTGGGCCTCATCGAACTCCCGGGGTCGCCCCATCACCTGATCCCGTCTGTTGCGCAGCGTCGCGAGGCCCGGTCCCGACTCTGGAGGCCAAGGACCCCGTCGGGAAAGATTGGGTCTCATGCTCCGTAATGTAAGCCCCGCCGTCACGGGCGGGCTGGCGCGACGAGGCCGGCCCTCTTGGGTCCCGGCGACTCGGCATGCCCCGGCGGCCTGTCCCTAAAGCGGCGGCGGCATGCCGTCCCAGGCCAGCCAGAGAATGCCGGGCAGCAGCCCCAGGATCATCAGGCTGGAGATCAACACCATGCCGGCCACCTCCTCCGGCCGGTTGCCGTAGCGTTCCGCGAACAGGTAGTTGAACACGGCCACCGGCATGGCGGCCTCGATCAGCACCACCCCCCGGACGGCACCGGTCAGGCCCAGCGCCCAGACCACCAGCAGTCCGGCGCCCAGGCCCACCCCCAGCTTGAAGGCGGACAGGGCGGCGGCCCGCGTCAGGCCGCCGGGGCGCAGGTTGGCCAGGGCCGCGCCCAGGGCGAGAAGCATCATCGGAATCGTGAACCCGGCCAGAAGCTGCACCGTGTTGGCCAGGAACGCGGGCAGGGGGATGTCGGTGGCCTTCAGTCCCAGCGCGACGGCCAGCGCCCAGATCACCGGCGTGCGTGCCAGCGCGCGTAGCGCGAACCGCCCGGAGGCCACCGCCACGCCCAGGGTGAAGTTCAGGATCGCGGTGACCACGAAAAAGGCGACGGCCAGCGCCAGGCCCGGCTCGCCGAACGCGAACAGGCACAGCGGCAGGCCCATGTTGCCGGCGTTGCCGAAGGTCAGGGCGGGCAGGTAGGGCGGCAGGGGCAGCCGCGCCAGCCGCAGCAGCACCAGCCCGGCGGCTCCCATGATGAGCACGGCCAGCACGGCCGACAGCGCCATGGTGGCCAGCGCGGCGCCCGCCAGGTCCACGCGGGTCATGACATGCAGGACCAGGAAGGGCACGCCCACGGTGGTCGACAGGCGGGCGACCATGTCGGTGTCGAAGGGCCAGCCGAGCCGAACCCATGTGTAGCCGATGCCGGCGATCAGGAACACCGGGGCGATGACGGCGAAGAGGGCTGAAATCATGATCTCTGGGGTGCTATGAAGGCGCGTGGGGCGCGCGGGCCGCAGCGGCCGGCCGGCGGCCCGACGGGGCGAGGGACGGAGAAGGAGGGGGATTATGCGCCTGGCCCGTCCCGTCGCAAACTGACGAATACCAACTCGGGACCATGACCCCGGGACCACGGGGACCAGACACCCATGCCGATGTCCGAACCGCGCAGTATCCATGCCACCTGCGTCGCCCTGGCGGAGGGCGGGGTGCTGCTCAGGGGGGCGCCCGGATCCGGCAAGTCGGACCTTGCCTTGCGCCTGCTGGAGGCCCCGGGCGCGCGCCTGGTGGCGGACGACCGGGTGATCGTGACGCAGGACGCCGACACCGACCGTCTGTATGCCGCCGGCCCGGCCACCCTGCGCGGGCTGCTGGAGGTGCGCGGGGTGGGCATTCTCACCCTGGACACCGGGCGCTGGGTGGCGCGCGCGCCGCTGGTCGCGGTGGTCGATCTGGTGGACGGACCGGAGGCGGAGACGCGTGTGCCCGCGCCCGTCTGGGTTCATCCCATGCGCGAGGGGATCGCGCACTGTGGCGCACCGGCAACGCCGCTTCGGCGTTTCGTCCTGTGGCCCTTCGCCGCCAGCGCGCCGGCCAAGGTTCGGCTTGCCGCCGCCGTCGCCGCCGGGGCTATAATCGCCGCCCATTGAGGGCGACGCGGGGGGCCGCCGGTGACGGCTGAGGTTCCTGGAGGGCGGACTGTCTGCCGCAGCCGAGCGTCCGGCCCGGGATATCCGCCATGACCTTGACCCGGATGGCGGACATGCCGTGGCGGTGCGTCTTCTTCAGATCACCGGCGGAGGGGGGCCGGCCATCGTGTCTTCGTCAACCCACGACGAGACGCTTCCGACTGCGCCGACGGGCGCGGCCATGCAACGACTCGTGGTGCTGACCGGCATGTCCGGCGCCGGCAAGTCCTCGGCGCTGGCCGCGTTGCAGGATCTGGGCTACGAGGCCGTGGACAATCTGCCGCTGGCCCTGCTCGACGGCATGGTCGCCGGTGGCGCGCTGGATCGGCCGCTGGCGGTGGTCATCGATGTGCGGACCCGGGGATTCGCCGTTGATCGCCTGACGGGTATCCTGGAGCAGTTGCGCGCCCACCCGGGGCTGGATGTGCGGCTGGTGTTCCTGGATTGCGACGACGACATCCTGCGCCAGCGGTTCACGGAGACGCGGCGGCGCCATCCCCTGGCCCTGGACCGGCCCCTGAGCGATGGCCTGTCCCTGGAACGCGAGCGCATGCGGCACCTGCGGGAGCGCGCCGACGTGGTCGTCGACACCGCGCACTGGACCCTGGGCGAGTTGAAGCAGCGGCTGGAGGACCACCTGGGTCTGGCCGGGGGGGCCGAGCATACGCTGGTCAATGTGGTGTCATTCGGTTTCCGGCATGGTCTGCCCCGCGAGGCCGATCTTGTGTTCGACGCGCGTTTCCTGCGTAATCCTCACTATGAGCCGGAGTTAAGGCCCCTGAGCGGACAGGATCCCGGAGTGGCGGCCTACGTGGAGGCCGACGAGGATTTTCCTCGGTTCTGGGCGCGCCTGACGGGGCTTCTGGAGGTGGTGTTGCCGCGTCAGCACCGCGAGGGCAAAAGCTATCTGACGTTGGCCGTCGGCTGTACGGGCGGACGGCACAGGTCGGTGCGGGTGGCGGACCGGTTGGGGGTGTGGTTGAACGAACACGGTGTTCGGGCCACCGTGCGCCACCGCGATCTGGACCGCGGGGGACGGGTTTAGGCGTAAGGGCCGGCCGGTAGGCGGTCCATGATTGGGGACGGGTGCGCATGATTGGCATGGTTCTGGTGACCCACGGCCGGTTGGCCGAGGAGATGCTGGCGGCGTTGGAACACGTGGTCGGACATCAGCAGAACGTGGCGACCATCTGCATCGGCCCTGACGACGACATGGAACAGCGGCGCAAGGACATCGTCGAGGCGGTGCGGCGCGTGGAGTCCGGTCTCGGGGTGATCGTGCTGACCGACATGTTCGGGGGCACGCCGTCCAACCTGGCCATCTCCATCATGAACCGGGCCAGCGTCGAGGTGATCGCCGGCGTCAACCTGCCCATGCTCATCAAGCTGGCATCGGTGCGGACCACCGAACCCCTGGCGGAAGCCGTGACCAGCGCGCAGCTGGCGGGGCGCAAGTATATTAACGTGGCTTCCCGTCTTCTCACGCAAGACTAGAGACGTCCGGGTGTCCGGGGCCGGAGGCCCGTCTGGAAAGCCACGAAAACCGTAAAATGATGTGGCTCGATTCCACACGGCATGCCGCCCGGAGTGTGTCCGGTGGGCCGGTTGGACGCCAAGGAGGGCCCCGTGGGGGCCCGGTCGGTTGGGTGGGGGACAAATTCATGTCTGGACAACAGCACGGGAGCACCATGGCGGACGCCAGTCCTGGTGAGGGGGATGACGGGGCGGCCGACTCCGCCGACGGTCCCGTCGCGGCCACATGCGAAATCGTCAACCAGCGGGGCCTGCATGCGCGCGCGGCGGCCCGCTTCGTGCGCACCGCCGAGGTGTTCGAGGCCACCGTCACGGTGTTTAACCGTGGCCAGGAGGTGTCCGGCCATTCCATCATGGGACTGATGATGCTGGCCGCCGGTCAGGGGTCATGCATCCGCATCGTTTGCGACGGCCGTCAGGCGCGGGACGCCCTGGCGGCGCTGACCACGCTGATCGCCGCGGGGTTCGATGAGAGCTAGGACACGCAGGACGGCGGCGGACTCGCCCCATCCGGCCGGCGCCGAGGAGGCCGCCGTCCCTGGCGGCGGTCGTGGCGGCGGCGCCGGGGGAGGGGGCGACGGTGGCGACGAGCCCCCGCCCCGCCCGGAGATGGCGCGGCTGCGTGGCGTGGCCGTCGGTCCGGGCGTCGGCATCGGCGTGGTCTATCTGCATGACGTCGGCCTCGCGCCGATTCCCGAATACCGCATCCACAGCGGGTTGGTGGAGCACGAGCGACTCCGCTTCGCCACCGCCGCCGATCGCGCGACCAAGCAATTGCGCGCGCTGGGCAATCGGGCGCGCCAACTGCCCGGGGTGGCCGGCGAGGAACTGAGCTGCATCCTGGACGCCTACGAGCGCATGCTGAGCGGGTCCCGCCTGCTGCGCGGGGTGGACCAGCGCATCCTGGACCAGCGGGTCAACGCCGAGGCGGCGGTGCGCGCGGAAATGGCCGAGCTGATCGCCGCGTTCTCGGCCATGGAAGACGACTACCTCGCGGCCCGCGTCGGCGATATCCGCGAGGTCGGGCGCCGCCTGATCCGCAACCTGACGCAGCGTCCCGGGCCGCAGGGGCTCTCCGGGGCGCCCCGGGGGTCGGTCATCATCGCCGAGGAACTGAGCCCCGCCGATACCGCGCTGCTCAATCCGCGCCTCGTGGGTGGCCTGGTCACGGCCCTCGGCGCGCGCGAGAGCCACACGGCCATCATGGCCCGGTCGCTGGGGCTGCCGGCGGTGGTGGCCGCCGGGGCCATCCTGGACCATGCCCGCGCCGGCGACCCGGTGGTGGTGGACGGCGCCGAGGGCGTCGTCATCCTCAATCCCGACGAGGACACCCTGGCCCGGTACCGGGCGCGCCGCGCCACGTTCCTGCGCGGACGCCGCAACCTGTTGCGTCTGCGCACCGTGCCGTCGATCAGTCGCGACGGCGTCGCGGTGCACCTCCAGGCCAACGTGGAACTGCCCTCGGAGGTGGACTCCGTGCATCACGTGGGCGCCGAGGGGATCGGCCTGGTGCGCTCCGAATTCCTGTTCATGAACCGCGACTCGCTGCCGGGCGAGGACGAACAGGCCAACGCCTTCTGTGATCTGGTGCGGCACATGGACGGCCGGCCGGTGACCATCCGCACGCTGGATCTGGGGGGCGAGAAGCTGGGCCATGCCCTGAAGCTCAAGCCCAGCGCCAATCCGGCCCTGGGTTTGCGGGCCGTGCGGCTGTCGTTGACCCGCCGGGACCTGCTGTACACGCAGTTCGCCGCCATCCTGCGGGCGGGGGTGCTGGGGCCGGTGCGCATTCTGCTGCCCATGGTCAGCACGATCCACGAACTGAGGGATGCCCGCGCGGTGTTGTCCGAGGTGGTGACGTCGTTCCGGCGCGCGAACCGGCCGCTGCCCGATCCGCTGCCGCCGCTAGGGGTGATGATCGAGGTCCCGGCCGCCGCCTTGTCGGCCGATGCCCTGGCCCGGGAGGCCGAGTTCTTCGCCATCGGCACCAACGACCTGACGCAATACGCCCTGGCCATCGACCGCACCGACGAGTCGGTGGCGCATCTTTACGATCCGCTGCACCCGGCCGTGCTCCGGCTGATGCACTTCGCGACCGGCGCGGCCCAGGCGGCCGGGATCCCGGTTTCGGTCTGTGGAGAGATGGCCGGTGATCCGGGGCTGACGGCCCTGCTGGTGGGCCTCGGGCTGCGGGAACTGTCGATGGCCACCTACGCCCTGCCGGGGGTCAAGCAGTGCGTGCGGCGACTCGACGTGGGCACGGCGACCCACCTGGCGCACCGGATCCTGGGGCAGCCCGACGGCCAGCATATCGCCGACCTGCTGCGGCGTTTCAACGAGGACTGAGGGCCGTCTTTCCGGACCGCTCCGGCGCGACGCCCGCGCGCGTCAGATCGAGGGTCACCCGAAGCGGCGCGTGGTCCGACGGCGGGCGCCAGTCGCGGGTTTCCGACAACACCTCGAATCCGGCGATCGCCGGGGACAGCGGCGGCGTCACCCAGACGTGGTCCAGGCGGCGGCCCTTGTTGGCGTGGCGCCAGTCGGCCGTGCGATAGCTCCACCACGTGAACACCGGCGTGTCCGGGTCCGCCAGATCGCGCACCGCGTCGGCCCACAACAAGCTGGAGCGCAACCGCGCCAGGTGAGCGATCTCCACCGGGGTATGCGTGACCACCCGCGACAGGCGGCGATGGTCCCAGACGTCCCGCTCCAGGGGGGCCACGTTCAGATCGCCGCACAGGATGATGCGGTCGATGCGGCCGAACCAGCCCGCGTACCACTCGGCCAGGTCGTCCAGGAAGGCCAGCTTGTCGGCGAAGCGGGGATTGGTGTCCGGATCGGGCACGTCGCCCCCGGCCGGGACGTAGAGGCAATGCACGTCCACCTCGAAGGCCGGTACCCAGGCCAGCACCAACCGGGCGTCGGCCCGGCCGCGCACGGCCTGCGTCCGGATGCCCTCCAGCGGCCAGCGGGACACCACGGCGACGCCATTGTAGCCGGGCATGCCATGCACGGCCTGGTGGGGATAGCCCGCGTCGGCCAGCGCCGCCGCCGGAAACAGGGCGTCGATGACCTTGGTTTCCTGCAGGCACAGCAGGTCCGGCGTTTGCTCCTCCAGCAGCCGCAACACCTGGTCCAGACGGCGGCGGAGGGAGTTCACGTTCCAGGTGATCAGGCGCAGGGGCCGGTCGATCCGCGCGGACGCCAGCCGGTCGGCGCGCGCGGCGATACCGGCGCCGGGGGAGTCCGGGGTGGGCTGTGTGGACGGGGCCGGGGACTCGGTCATCAGTCCGAGAACAGCTCGCGCAAGGCCAGCACCTGCGGCAGGATCTGTTCGAACAGGGCGACCAGGGTGGGGTCGAGCATGTCGCCCGCGTGCTCGCGGAGAAAGGCCATGGCGTCCGGCGCGGACCACGCTGCCTTGTAGGGGCGGACCGAGGTCAGGGCGTCGAAGATGTCGCAGATGGTGGCGATGCGCCCCTCGATGGGGATGGCGTCGCCGACCAGCCCTTCCGGGTAGCCCGAGCCGTCATAGCGCTCGTGGTGGGTCAGGGCGATGACCCGCGCCAGCTTCAGCAGTTCGGAGGTGGGCTCGGCCAGGATCTCGCCACTGATGGCCACGTGGCGTTTCATGATCTCCCACTCGTCACCACTGAGGCGGCCGGGCTTCAGCAGTACTGAGTCGGGCACGCCGATCTTGCCGATGTCGTGCATCTGGCTGGCCTGGAAGATGTTCTCGGCGTGGGTCTGGCCCAGCCCGGCGGCCAGGGCCAGCAACCGGCAACTGTGCGCCATGCGCATGACGTGGGCGCCGGTCTCGTTGTCCCGGTACTCGCCGGCGCGGCCCAGGCGGCGGAGCACCTCGTGCTGCGCCAGCATCAGGTCTTGCGTGCGCGCCCGCACCCGCTCCTCCAGGGACTGGTGCAGGGCGCGCACCTCAAGCTGGTTGCGCACGCGGAGCAAGACCTCGTCCATGGAGAACGGTTTGGTCACGAAGTCGCGGGCCCCGAGCGACAGGGCGCGCCGCCGCGTCTCCCGGTCGTCATGGGCGGTCAGCACGATGACCGGCAGGAAGTCGTCCTTGTGCAGCGGGGCCAGCGTCTCCATGACCATGAACCCGTCCATGCCCGGCATGCGGATGTCGAGCAGGATCAGGTCGAACCGGTCTTCCTGGTGCAGGCGCACCGCCTCGCGGGGGTCGGTGCAGCATCGCAAGGCGGTGTAGCCGGCGCTGGTCAGCACCGCGCGCAACAGCGTCACGTTCGCCGGCTCGTCATCCACCACCAGGATACGGGCGGTCCGCGAGATGCGATCGGGGGTCATGGGTGTCGTGGACTCCAGGCCGGGCCTGCCACCGTCGTGATTACGCCGGTCTTTCGGTGGGCGCGAAGCCGGCGCCGCCCCTGGTCCAGAACCATGACCCCGGGCCAACGCCCGAGGACCATGGCAAACAAACTCCAGGCGTGACCACGCGATCACGGCGTCCGGGGCCGTCCCCGCCATGCGTCGGCTGGCCATGCGCACCCGGATACGGTAGGGGATCGGGATAGAAGGTTGCAAGAGGGCCATGACACGGATGGCCCCTGATCCGAGGATGACCGTCGTGATGGACGTCCCCTGGCCGGACTATGCCCCGATGCACTGGGGCGTGATGGTGCTGGCCTTCGCCCTGGCCGGGGTCATCAAGGGGGCGATCGGCTTCGGCGTGCCCATCGTCACGCTGTCGGTGCTGACCCTGGTGCTGCCGGTCAAGGAGGCCATCGCGCTCACGGTGCTGCCGGCGCTGGCGGGCAACCTGATCATGATGAGAGAGGGCGGCCGGGTTGGCGCCATCCTGGCGCGCTTCTGGCCGCTGCTGGCCGCCAAGGGGGTCGGTCTGGTGGTCGGCGCGCTGATCCTGGCCAGCGTGCCCACGCGCGCCATCCTGGCCGTGCTGGGGCTTGTGGTCGTGGCCTTTTCGCTGATGGGCGACCGGGTGCCGCGCCTGCGCCTGCGGCCCCGCCAGGAGCGGGTGACCGGCGCCCTGGTGGGGGCGGTGGCCGGGCTGCTGGCCGGGACCACCACCATCTTCGGCCCGCCCATCGTTGCCTACATGACGGCGCTGCGCCTGGACAAGGGGACCTACGTGGCGGCCATCGGTACCTTGTGGAGCCTGACCAACGTCATGACGCTGGCGGCCTTCGGCGCCGTGGCGGTGCTGACGGGGCCGTTGCTGGTGGCCTCGGTGCCCCTGGCGGCGGTGCTGCTGGGGACCTATCCGCTGGGCCGGGCGGTGCGCCGGCGGGTGGACGAGGCCATGTTCCGCCGCCTGGTGCGCGCCGGCCTGCTGGTCGCCGGCGCGCGCCTGCTGGTGCTGGCGGTGGTGTGATACCAGCGGCACCGGTCCACGCCCCTCGGTCCTCTACTCCCCGAGTGCCACGCCCTCCCGGCGTGGATCGGCGGCGCCGATCAGGCGGCCGTCCCGGATCTGGATGGCATGCAGACCCGAAACATGGGGGCGAACCGTGATCTCGTGGCCCAGGGCGCTGAGCGCGCCGGCCAGGGTCTCGGCCTCGGTGCCCTCCTCAAGCTCGGTGGGCCCGTTGCGGTTGACCACGTGGCCCATGTCCAGCGCCGCCTGCGGGTCCATCCCCCAGTCCAGGATGGCCACCAGGGCGTTGGCCACGTAGTGGATGATGCGCGAGCCCCCCGGCGAGCCGATCAGCAGCACCGGTGTCCCATCCCGGAACACGATGGTCGGCGACATGGAGGACCGGGGCCGTTTGCCGCCCTCCACCCGGTTGGCGATGGGGGTGCCGTCCCCGGCCTCGGGCGCGCGGGAGAAGTCGGTCAGTTCGTTGTTGAGCAGGAAGCCGCGCGTCATCACCCGGCTGCCGAAGCCGGTTTCGATGGTGGTGGTCATGGAGATCATCAGGCCATCGGCATCGACGATCACGAAATGGCTGGTGCCGGGGCGTTCCGGCTGGGTGTCGGGCGCCAGACGGGCGGCCTCGTCCCAGGGCGGCGTGCCGGCCTCGGCCGGGGTGGCCATGGCCGCCGCCGGATCGATCAGCGTCGCGCGGTCGGCCAGATAGGCCGGATCCACCAGCCCCCGGGTGGGCATGGCGACGAAGTCCGAATCCGCCATGTACAGCGCGCGGTCGGCGTAGGCCAGCTTGGCGGCCTCGGCGTAGAGGTGCCATGCCTCGGGTGAGGGGCCGAGGCCGGGCATGTCGAAGCCCGCCAGCATACCCAGGATCTGCCCCACGGTCAGGGCGCCGGACGAGGGCGGTCCCATGCCGCAGACCTCGTAGGCGCGGTAGGGCACGCAGACGGGCGCGCGCTCCACCACCGTGTAGGCGGCCAGATCCTCCGGCGTCAGGATGCCCGGGTTGATGTTGGTGCGGACGGCGGCGACGATGTCGGCGGCGATCTCGCCCTCGTAGAACGGTGCCGAGCCGTGACGACCGATCAGGCGCAGGGTGTCGGCGAACACCGGGTTGCGCAGCACCGTTCCGGCGGTCTTGGGGGTGCCGTCGGCGTTGAAGAAGTAGGCCCGGGTCGCCTCGAACAGGTCGAGTTTCTTGTCCTGGGCGGCGGCGATGCTGGCCGCGAGGCGGGGTGACATGGCGAAGCCCGTCTCGGCCGTCTCGATGGCCGGCTTCAAAAGGTCGGGCCAGGCCAGCCGGCCGTGATGCGCGTGCAGGGTCTCCAGCAGCTTGAGGGTGCCGGGCACGCCGACCGAGCGGCCCCCGACCACGGCGTCCCACCAGGCGAGCGGCGCGCCGTCCTCGTCCAGCCAATAGGTGTCGTCGGCGGCCATCGGGGCTGTCTCGCGCCCGTCCAGCGTGGTGAGGCGACCCTCGGCCGGATCCCAGATCACGGCGAAGGCGCCGCCGCCGATGCCCGAGGACTGCGGCTCCACCAGGTTCAGCATCATCTGCACCGCCACGGCGGCGTCGGCGGCGGAGCCGCCGGCGGCCAGCACGACCCGGCCCGCCTCGGCGGCCAACGGGTTGGCGGCCGCCACCATGGCCGATGTGGCGACCACCGCGCCGGCCGGGGTGTGTGCGGTGGTCGCTGTCGCGGTTGGCGTGATCCCGGCGGTGGCGCGATCGCGCGGCCCGCCCGTGACCGTGAACACCAGGACGCCGGCAACGGCCAGGGCGGCCAGGATTCCCAGGTTGGTCCGCTGAAACTGGGGCATGAGGCGACTCCGCGGGGCAGATCGACGGGACGGGCGGCCGGCCGGCTAAATCGCCGGCCCGCCGGTTTGAAAGGCCATGAACACTTTGGCCAGCAGCACGGTGATGAGCACGGCCTTGCCGAAGGTGTCCAGGGTATCCATGGCGGCCTCCTGATCAGGGGAAGGGCGGGGCTATCCGCCCGTGTCGCGGATCACGGCGACAGATCCGAGGCGTCAACGATATCGTGTCGCGGAGGTGGAGGCCAGGGGGGTGACCCGGTCCGACGCGGCTAAAGGCTCCAGTACCAGGGCGCGAACAGGCTGAAGGCCACCCACACCAGCAGCAGCAGTGGCAGGCCGGCGCGGGTGTAGTCGCTGAAGGTGTAGTGCCCCGGTCCCATGATCAACAGGTTGGTCTGGTAGCCCACCGGCGAGGCGAACGAGCAGTTGGCGGCCAGCACCGTGGTGATGGCGAAGACGTGCGGGTCCACGCCCAGTTCGGCGGCCAGGTTGATTCCCACCGGCGTGAACAGGACGGCGGTGGCGTTGTTGGTCAGCACGTTGGTGAAGCCGGCCACGATCAGGAAGAACAGGGACAGGATCACCGCCGGCCCCAGGTCCTGGAACAGGCCGAGGGCGGTGTTGGCGACGACGGCGGCGGCGCCGGTGTTTTCCAGCGCCTGTCCCAGCGCCAGCGCGGCCACCACCACCAGCAGGATCTTGCGGTCCAGGGCACGGGTGGCCTGACGCAGGTTGACGGCCTGCACGGCGATCATCAAGACGGCGGCGACGATGGCGGCGACCACGATGGGCACGATGCCGAGCGCGGCCAGGCCGACGGCGGTGATGAAGATGCCGGCGGCCAGGCCGGCGTTGTGGCGCCGGGGCAGCACGCCGGTGGTGCCCGACAGCACCACCAGGTCACGCTCGCGACCCAGGGCCTCGGTATCGGCCCAGCGCCCCTGGATGAGCAGGTTGTCGCCGGCCTCCAGGCGGATCTGCGTCATGCTGGCGCGAATCATGCGGGCGCGGCGCTGGATGCCGATCACCAGGCAGCGGTAGCGCTGGCGAAACCCCAGTTGCTGGAGATTGGCGCCGATCAGGCGGGACGAGGGGGTGACCATGGTCTCCACCAGGACCTCCTGGTCCTGGAGGTCCTTGCCGCCGTCGCGGTCCTTGTCGCGATCCTTCTCGCGGCGCGCGTTGGCGTTGGCGTCGCCGGTGTCCGTGTCGCCGTCGCGCAGGCGGTCGCGGGCGCGGTCCACGCCCAGCCGTCGCGGCGGATGCAGCAGGCCCGGGTGACGGCTGGAGATCTCGGTCAGGGCGGCGCGGGTGGCGGCGATCACCAGGGTGTCGCCGGGCTTGACGGCATAGTCGTCAAAGGGCGGCAACTCGGCGTGCTCGCCGCGCTGGATCATGCGCACGGTGATGTCCGGCAGCGACTTGAAGGCGCCGGCCACGGCCTTCTCGCCCACCAGATGGGAGTCCGAGGGCACCACGATCTGGGAGATGAACTGCTTGCCGTGGTGGGTCATGCGGCTGGCCATGCCGGCCCGTTCCGGCAGCACCCGGGGCAGCACCAGGATCACGTAGCACAGGCCGAGACCGGCCATCAGCAGGCCGGCGGGCGTGATCTCGAAGAACGACAGGGGCTCCAGGCCCAGGTCGATCAAGGCGCTGGAGACCAGCAGGTTGGTGGATGAGCCGATCAGGGTGGTCATGCCGCCCAGGATGGCGGCGTAGCTGAGCGGCATCATCACCCGGCTGGCATTGACGTTCAGGCGCACCGCCATGGCCTGAAGGATGGGGATGAAGATCACCACCACCGGCGTGTTGTTCAGGAACGCCGACAGCACCGCCACCAGCACGATGATGACCAGGACGGAGACCCAGGCCGACAGCCGGGGATGCGTCGCCCATTCGGCGACGCTGTCCAGGGCGCCGGCGCGGATCAGGCCCTCGCCCACCACCAGCAGCGCCAGCACCGTCAACAGCGCCGGATTGGAGAAGCCCGCCAGCAGGTCGGCCGCCGTGACCAGCCGTTCGCCGGTCGCGGCGTCGATCGCCGGGAACAGTTGGAACAACACCAGGAGCACCGCCAGGGTGCCCAGCGATGTCATTTCCAGGGATACCCATTCGGTCACGTACAGCACCACCACGATCGTGGTGAGCGCCAACGTGATCCACATGTGAACGTCAGCCGCGACCGCGAACAGCAAGATCCCTGTCATCCCCGAGCCGGAGGAAGAGGTTCCCGACGGTGGATCGACGCACCCGTCAGGCTCCGCGCGCGGGTCGTCCAGGAGGGAGCGCCAAGGGGCGTGCCCGAGGGAGGCGCCTGGGGACCGCGCGAGGTTTGGCAATCATAGGGAGGTGGAGAGGCGGCGCCAAGGGGCAGGGACGGCGGCGGTGGGGGCGGGGGGCGATGCCGGCGGGCGGACGGGCGGTCCCGGTCCGCCGCATCGGGACCGGACGTGACCGCCCAGGGCGCCGTCCGCTCCGGCGGGGACAAGGACCGTCACGTCCGAACACACATCACAGTCGTGGAGGTGTCGGTGTCCTCATCGGCTCCGATGTCCGGCGCGCGGCCTTGGACCGCCGTGAGAGGACCGTAGGAGTCGAGACCCGCGTGTCAGCCCTTCTTGGCGGCCACGAACTGGTCGTAGGCTTCCAGGGCCAGGGACCCGTAGATGGAGGCCGGGCCGCCCCCCATGTAGATGGCCATGCCGATGGTCTCCAGCATTTCGTCCCGCGTGGCGCCATGACGCACCGCGGCGCGCACGTGGAAGGCGATGCAGCCGTCGCAGCGGACGGCGATGGCGATGCCGATGGCGGTCAGTTCCTTGGTTTTGGGGTCCAGGGCGCCGGTCTTGGTGGATTCCGCCGCCAGCTTGGAGAACGCGGCCCAGGTGTCGGGGATGCCTTCGCGGGCACCCTGCATCGCGCCGGACAGGGTCTTGGTGTAGGCGGGCCAGTCCTTATACATGGATATCCTCTCCTTTGGTCGTGGGGCGTCGCGGGCGCGCGACGCCGGGAACGGGGGTGGTCCCGTGAGGGATTCGAACATTCGAGGCCTCTAAAGTAAGGGGCGCGGCGGCACGGGTCCAGCCCGCGTCCGCCGGTCTCCGGGGGGCATCGGGCGACGAGGCCGGACCCCGGGGCGACGGTGCCCGGAAGACAGGGGGGGCGGTCGCGCGGACGGGTCCGTCAGGCCGGGGACCGACACCGCCAAAAGTCCGGGTGGTCTTGCGTGTTCACAGGGCGGACTGGTTGCCAAAAGTTGGGGTCCGGCACGCGCGGCGATGGCGCTTGACCCGGATCCAAGCGCGCTCCTATGCTCCCGTCGCCGTGCCGGGGCATCCCCCCTGGCTCCTGTTCCCCGCCGCTTGCGAGAGCCCGCCACCGTGGTCACCGCCGTGAATGCCTCGAACATCCCTGCCCCGGGCGCCGACCGAGGGACCGCGCCGTCGTCTGGAAAGGCGGCCCTGGATGCCCTGCTGGACCTGGTGGGAGGCGACCTCGTGCGCGTCAACCAGACCATCGTCGATCGCATGCACAGCCCGGTCGCCCTGATTCCCCAGATGGCCGGCCACCTGGTCGCGGCCGGCGGCAAGCGGTTGCGGCCCTTGCTGATGCTGGGGGCGGCCAAGCTGTGCGCCTATGAGGGTGACCGCCACGTCAGGCTCGCGGCCTCCATCGAATTCATGCACACCGCCACGCTGCTGCATGATGACGTGGTCGACGAAAGCAACAAGCGGCGTGGGCGCGACACGGCCAATGCCTTGTGGGGCAACAAGCCGAGCGTTCTGGTGGGTGACTTCCTGTTCTCGCGGTCGTTTGAGTTGATGGTCGAGGACGGGTCGCTGGAGGTGATGGCCATCCTGTCGCGGGCGTCCGGCGTGATCGCCGAGGGCGAGATCCACCAGCTCCTGACCGCCAACGACATCTCGACCACCGAGCAGGCGTATCTTGAGGTCGTGGGCGCCAAGACCGCCGCCCTGTTCGCCGCGTCCACACGCGTCGGCGCGGTGGTCGCCGACCGCCCCGAGGCCGAGAAGGATGCCCTGGAGGCCTATGGCCGGAACCTCGGCGTCGCCTTCCAGATCGCCGACGACTTCCTGGACTATTCGGCGCGCGAGGCCGACCTGGGCAAGGCCATCGGCGACGACTTCCGCGACGGCAAGCTGACGCTGCCGGTGATCCATGCCATTGCCCGGGCCGACGAGACGGAGCGGGCCTTCTGGGTGCGCTGCCTGGAAGAGCAGGCGTTCAGCGACGAGGACGGCGAGGCCGATCTCGCCCAGGCCATGGACCTGCTGCTCAAGCACGGATCGCTGGCGGCGACGGTCCGGCGCGCCCACGAGTACGCCGAGGCGGCGCGGCGCGCCTTGGACGTTTTCCCGGATGGTGACGCCAAGGACGTCCTGGTCGGCATCGTCGACTTCAGCGTGGAACGGGCCTACTGACGTCGCCGAGCACGAGATGGTCGCCGGGTCATTCGCCGCGCCCGATGTGGCGGCTGACCTGCCGGCGGCCGAGACCACGGACGCCGATCATGGTCGCGTCGAGGTCCGCAAGGCTGTGGTCAGCACCGATCTCTCCTGGCTGAGCGGCCCGAAATCCTCCCCGCAGGAGCCGGTCCTGCTGCCCGGTCTCGCCTGCCTCGGCCTGATCGATCCCGCCGAGGTCATGGCGCCGTATGCCCGCGAGGTTCTGGAGCGGTCGAGCGCGGGGGGCGTTCAACCGATCGTGATCATCGACCAGAGCCAGGCGACACGGCTGCATCGCCACGAGATGCTGATGGTGGCGGTGCGGCTGGGGGAGCGGGCGCTTCCGCTGACGTGGATTGTGCGCAAGACGAGCGGGGCGCTTGGCTTTGCCGAGCAGAAGGTCCTGCTGGAGCGCGTCGCCGCCTGGTTGCCGGACGGGGTCAAGCCGGTGCTGATGGGAGACCGCTTCTACGGCAGCCCGGA
>NZ_JACIGK010000018.1 GCF_014197915.1 Roseospira visakhapatnamensis | reverse complement strand
GAGGCGGTGATCGAGGCCGAAATCCAGGCGGCCGTGCAGGGCGGCAAGGTCCCGCCGGCCGACGCCGACTATCACCGCCTCGCGTGCAAGGCCGAGGGCGGCCTGGAGAAGTTCCGGTCCTGGGTGGCGAGCGCCCAGAAGGCGGACATCACCAAGCCCGTGACCATGCCCTCGCGCCCGGCTGGCGCCGGCGGGATCACGCCCCAGGCGGCCGCGCAGCGCGCCCAGGCGTACCAGGCCGAGATGCGCGGCAAGGGCATCACCGTCTCGACGTCCGACGCCGTCGCGCACGTGATGGGGGGCTGATCCATGGATCTCGGTCTGACGCTTTCTTTCACGTCCTCCGCGCCCATCAACCCCCATCGCATCGTCGCCGCCACCGGGACCGACGGCCAGATCGCGCAGGCCGGCGCGCCGACGGACACGCTGATCGGCGTCACCGGCCCGCGCGGCGCCGAGGCGGCCGGCAAGCCGGTGGACGTGATGTTGAGCAGCGTCCAGCCGGTCACCGCCGGCGGGGCCTTCGCCTTTGGCGATCCGCTGACCAGCGCCAGCGACGGCAAGGCGGTGCTGGCCGCCCCGGCGGCCGGCGCCAACGCCCGCATCGTCGGGATCGCGCTGGAGGCCGGTGCCACCGACGCCCTGACCCGTATCCTGGTCGTGCCCGGCCTGATGCAGGGCGCCTGACACTTCTGACGGAGCATGATCCCCATGGCCGATGACCAGTCCCAATACACGGAAGACGCCACACAAACGGCGATCGCCATCGCCTACAGCAATCCGGCGCATACGCTGATCGCCGACGAGGTGATGCCGCGCCGACCGGTCAGTGGCCTGAAGTTCAAGTGGACCAGCTACCCCATCGAACAGTCCTACACGATCCCCGATACGCGGGTGGGCCGGCGGTCGCAGGTCCGGACGATGGAGATCCGGGGCGAGGAACACGACGGCTCGTGCGAGGACTTCGGTCTCGCTGTTCCGCTGGACAACGACACCATCCGCGAGGCCGAGCGGAGCGGGTTCGACCCGCGCGGCCAGCGGACGGAAGTGGCGACCAACGTCGTCACCCTGGATCGCGAACAGCGGGTGGCGGGAACGGTGTTCAGCGCCGGCAGCTATGCCAACGGCCTGGCGGCCGTGCTGTCCGGCACCGACCAGTTCTCGGACTACACCAACAGTGATCCCCTGGGCACGCTGCTGGACATGCTGTCGTCCTGCCTGATCCGGCCGAACACGCTGGTGTTCGGGGAGATGGCTTGGACACGGACACGGCGTCATCCGAAGTTGATCCAGGCCGTGAGGGGGCAGCTTGTCGAAGAAGGGGTGATCTCGCGCCAGCAACTCGCGGACCTCCTGGAAGTCCAGAAGATCGTGGTCGGGCAGTCGCGCGCGAACATCAATCGGCCCGGCCAGGCGCTGGAGCTGGCGTACCTGTGGGGGCCGCATGTGGCCGGCCTGTTCATCGACCCGACCGCGTCGCCCGAGGCCGGCGGTATGACCTGGGGGTTGACCGCCCAGTTCGGCACGCGGATCGCCGGCACGAAGACCGTGGATATGGGCCTGCGGGGCGGGGAGTTGCTGCGCGTCGGCGAGACGGTGCGAGAGCTGGTGATCGCCAAGCACGCCGGTTTCTTCCTTGAAGACACTGTGGCGACGAGCTGACCGGAGACCTGATCCATGACTGAACAGACCGTCCGGCGCGTCGCCAAGGTGTGCATCCGCCACAACGGCCGGCGCTACCACCCCGGCGACACCGTCGAGCTGACCCCGGCCCAGGCCGCGCACCACGAGCGGCGGGGGCATGTGGAGAAGGAGCCGCCGACCAAGGCGCCTCCGAAGGAGGCCGGAAAGCCGCCCGGGAAGTGAGTTTTTGTTTTTGATCGGCCCAGCGCGCCCCTTCGGGTCGCGCGGGCCTCCGCCGCTTCGCGGCGCCGGGCCAGTCGGCCCGGCCGGCCCCTGCGGGGCCGGGTGGCGCGGGGAGTATCACAGTGACGTACGCGACATCCACCGACCTGATCCTCACCCACGGCCAGGACTGGCTCGACCGGGTGGCCGATCGTGACTTCGATGGCGCCGCCGACGAAACGGCGGTGATGGCGGCGCTGGATGAGGCCGCCGGACTGATCGACGCCTATCTGGCGCCGCGCTACGCCCTGCCGCTGGCGGCGGTCCCGGACATCCTGCGCCGGGCGGCGGTGGACCTGGCCGCGCGCCTCCTGTGCACCAATCCCTCTGACCTGGTTGGCGATATCAAGGACCGCGCCGAGCGCGCCGACGCGCTGTTGCGCGACCTGGCCGCAGGCCGGGCCGCCCTGCCGCCCGAGGCCGTGCCCGGCGCCGCCCCGGGCGAGCCACCCCGGCCGGTGGTCATGGCCGGTCCGCCGCGCCTGATGACCCGCAACACTTTGAGAGGGGTTTAAGGAATGGTCGGGGTCGCCGCTGAGATGACCATGGACGGTCTGCAACCCGTGTTGGCGGCCCTGTCGGGCTTCGGGGCCGCCGACCGGCGCGAGGCGCTGGAGATCATGGGCGGCGTGGCCGAGAGCGCGGCGCGCCGGCGCATCGCCGAGGACAAGGAAGACCCGGCCGGTACGCCCTGGCCGGAATGGAGCGAGAAGTACGCCGCGACCCGGCACGAGAACCAGTCGCTGCTGATGTCCGAGGGTCACCTGATCGACAGCCTGCAGACCGTCGTCAGCGGCGACACGGCGCTGGTGGGCTCGCCCCTGGTCTACGCCGCCATCCACCAGTTCGGCGGCGAGCCGGTGGGGATGGCCATCCCCGAGCGCCCGTACCTGGGTCTGTCGTCCGAGGACGAGGTGGACCTGCTGTCGGCGATTGAGGACTTCGTGCGGAGCAAGATCGAATGACCGATCCCCTCAACGGCCTTCTGGACGCCGTCGTGGCCGGCCTTAAGGCGCACTTCGGCGCCGGCCTGCGCCAGTGCAAACGCCACGCGGGACGGTTCGATGCCGCCGAACTGGAGCGCCACGGCGCCGACGCCCCGGCCATCCTCGTCGCCCCGCTGGGCATCGGCCCCGGCGCCGAGGCGGGCGACGGCACCGCCGACCACACCCTGCGCCTGGGCGCCTTCGTGGTCGCCACCGATCGCGGCCGCGCCGACCGCGACGTGCTGGCCGCCGGCCTGGTGGGCACGCTGATCACCCACCTGCCGGGCCAGGTCTGGGGGCGGGACGACACGCATCCCGTTGAGGCCCGCACCCTCCGTGCCCAGAACCTCTACGCCTCCACCCGGGGGCGCGGCGTGGTGCTGTGGGGCCTCGAGTGGCGGCAGGCCATCCGCCTGGGCACGTCGAACTTCGCCGACTGGCCGGGCACCCTGGCCACCGTGGCGGCACGCGGTCCCGGCGACGAGGCCGTGCGCTGGGGAGGCGTTGATGGCTGACGCGCTCGCCGGCGGCCGGGGCTTCGGCCAGGCGGAGGCTAACCGCCGCATCGCCAACACGGTCCGCCTGGGCCGCGTGGTCGCGCTCGATCCGGGCGCGGCGCGGATCAAGGTCCAGGCCGGCGGCAACGTCACCGCCTGGTTGCCCTGGACGGCGGGTCGCGCCGGTCCGGACCGCGACTGGGCCGCGCCGGAGCCCGGCGAACAGGTGCTGGTGCTGGCGCCCTCCGGCGACCTCGCCCAGGCCGTGGTGGTGCCCGGGATCTACCAGGCCCGCCACCCGGCGCCGGGCGATCGCGCCGACCTGCGCCGCACCGTGTTCCAGGACGGCACGATCCAGGAGTACGACCGCGCCGCCCATGCCCACCGGCTCGACCTATCCGCCAGCGGCGGCAGCGCCACCGTGGTGTCCGGCGACGCCGAACTGAAGCTGACGCCCGAGGCCATCACCCTGACCGTGGGCGGCGTCCGCCTGACGGTCTCCGCCGCCGGCGTGGAGATCGCCGGCGACGTGACCGTCAAAGGCTCGATTCACGCCAGCGGCACCATCATCGACGACAGCGGCAACACCAACCATCACACCCACTGAGGTCCGCCATGACCGAGCGCCAGACCTACACCGTCGCCACCGGCCAGCCCCTGGCCATCCTGGGCCGGATGCATCGGCCCGGCTCCACCGTCGAACTGCATCCGCGCCAGGCGGACGCGCACCTGCGCACCGGCGCTCTCGTGGCGGGGGCACCTGTCGACACCGCCAAGCCGGCACGACCGCGCCGGTCCAAGGCCACCACCAAACCGGCGGAGGCGTGATCCCGCCATGATCGGCACCTCCGCCACCACGGGCCGGGCGCTGGGCGGGATGGAGCACCTGGGCCAGTCCGTCGCCGACATCATCCTGACGCCGATCGGCAGTCGGGTGATGCGCCGTGCGTACGGATCGCGGGTGCCGGACCTGATCGATGCGCCCATTGGCCAGCCGACCCTGGTGGCGATAACCAGCGCCGTGGCCCAGGCGCTGGAGCGGTGGGAGCCGCGCTATCGCCTGTCGCGCCTGCGGCTCGACCAGGCCGGCGCCGGCGGCGGGGTGCTGATCACCCTGATCGGCCACCTGACCGAGACGGGTGAACAGGCCGTGGTCCAGGTGCCCGCCGGGGGCGCGTCATGAGCCGGTTCGATGCGATCGACCTGGCGCGGCTGCTGGCGCCTGACGTCCTTCAGGCGGTGGACTTCGAAGCCGAACTGTCGGTGCTGCTGGATGAGTTCAGCGCGCGCTATCCGGAGTTCTCCGCCGCCCTGGAAAGCGAGCCGGTGATGAAGTTGACGGAGACCGTCGCCTATCGCACCGCCCTCAAGGTCGCGGCCTTCAACGACGGGGCGCGGTCGCTCATGCTGGCCCATGCCGGCGGCACCACCCTGGACCACATCGCCGCCGCCATGGGCACGGCGCGCCAGGAGGGCGAGGCCGACGACAGCCTGCGGGCGCGGGCGCAACTGGCGTGGGAGGCCCTTTCCACCGCCGGCCCCACCGGCGCCTACGTCTATCACGCCCTGTCGGCGGACCCGCGCGTGCGGGACGTCTCGGTCACCAGCCCGGTCCCGGGCACCGTGGCGGTCACGGTGCTGTCGGCCGAGGGCGACGGTTCGGCGCCGGCCGACCTGGTGGCGGCCGTCGAGGCCAAGGTCAATGCCGACGACGTGCGGCCCCTGACCGACACCGTGGCCGTCCAGTCGGCCGAGGTGATCCCCTACGGCGTCGCCGCCGTCCTGACCATCGCCGATGGCCCGGACCCGGAGGTGGTGCGCGCCACCGCCGCCGGCCGCCTGGCCGCGACCGTGGCCGCCGCCCACCGCCTGGGCGGCACGGTCAGCCTGTCGGCGCTCTACGCCGCGCTGCATGTCGAGGGCGTGCGCTCGGTCGACCTGACCGAGGCCCAGGCCATCGCCGCCGAGGATCACCAGGCGCCCTGGTGCACGTCCTCCAGCGTGACGGTGGGAGGGGGCCATGTCTGACACGATGGGGCCTGACGTCACACCCTTGATGCCCCCCAATGCCAGCGGCCTCGAGCGGGCGCTCGACCAGGTCCTGGCCCGGATCGAGCACGTGGACCTGAGCCCGATCCGCGCCCTCAAGGACCCGGCGACCTGCCCCGCGCACCTCCTGCCGTGGCTCGCCTGGGAACGCAGCGTCGACACCTGGTCGGCCACCCTGACCGAGGCCCAGCGCCGCGCCGTCATCGCCGCCGCGCCGCGTTTGCACAGGATCAAGGGCACCCCGGCGGCCATCCAGCTTGGGCTTCAGGCCGTCGGCCTGGCCGACGCCGAGGTGGTCGAGGGCCTGCCGGCGCTGCGCCACGACGGGGAAGCCCGGCGCGACGGCCGCCATACCTACGCGGGCGACCGCCGCTGGGCGCTGTTCCAGATCTGGGCCGACCTGGGCAACGAGGCCGGCCTGGACGCCGTCCAGGTGGCACGGATCCGGGCGGTGATCGCGCGCGCGAAGAACGCGCGGTCCCACCTGCATGCCCTCGGCTTCCGGGCCAACGTGCATGTGGTCAAGGCCCGCCCGGATCTGGATCACCTGGCCCTGGCCGTGCGCCTGGACCTGCGTGGCCGACAGGGCGTGCGTGACGGGCGGTTCCGGCGCGGCGGCGCGCGCCTGCCCGATCGCGGCGGCGCCATTGCCTACGACGGCAGCGCCCGCCGGGGCGTGCCGCTGATCACCGAGACCATCCGCTACCACGAGGGCCACCTGATCCCGAGCCTGCCCGTGCGGGTCGGTCTCACGGGCACCCATGTCCGGCCACCAGTCTTGCCGCGCGACGGGCGCCTGCGCTTCGACGGCCGGGCGGTCCGGGGGCGGCCCATGGTGACCGTCACACCGGCCCCCGTTGTCATCCGCCGGCTGCTGCCGCGCGACGGCTCCTTCAGCCGCATCGGCCACGGGCCGCGCCGCGACGGCGGCCGGTGCTACGGGGACGGCGCGCGGCGGGGCGGCCGCCACCGGCACGGCCTGACGATCGAGAGGGCGCCCGCATGATCACGCACGGCTACTACCAGAGCCTCGCGCGACTGCAACAGGGAGACCTGACGGCGCGCATCACCCGGGTCGGGTTCGGCTCCGACGGGACGGCGGACGCGGAAGACGATACCGCCCTGTCCGCCGACGCCGTCCTGAAGGACATCGACACCGTCGAGGTTGACCCGGCCAACCCGAGGGTCCTGCGCTTCCGCTGGTCCCTGGCAATGTCCGAGGCCAACGGCCTGCTGATCCGCGAGATCGGCCTGTTCACCACCGATGGCCTGATGGTGGCCCGCAAGGCCCGGGCCTCGGCCATCGAAAAGGCGCCCGACATGACCCTGGGCGACTGGTTTGCGCTGGAGCACTGACGATGGCGAGCATTCCCAAAGTGACCGATCCCGGGTTCCCGGATGTCCATGTGCTGGAAGAAGGCGAACCGGTGGTCGGCGGCCTGGATGGCGTGGACAACCGGCCACACCGGGAGTTGGCCGAGCGGACCGAGTTCCTGAAGGCGAAAACCGACACCCTCGCCGCCGCCCGCGCCGACCACGAGGCCCGGCTGAACACCGTCGAGGTGGCGGGATCGATCAGCGTCGGCCGCGCCTTCGGGCTGTGGTCCGGCGAGATGGCGGACTTCGAGCTGTTCAGCGACCACCCCTATGTCTGGCGCGACATCGACCCCCGCGCCATCGTCCAGACGGTGGCCGGCGACGAGAGCGTGGACGTGGAGTCCACCGCCGGTCTGCGCGTCGGCGATGCCTATGTGATCCGCGACGCCGACGGGTCGACCGAGGTGGTGGAGGTCGCCGAGGTCCTGTCCGCCCAGCGGCTGCGCGCCACCGCCACGCTCGCCCGCTCCCGCGACGCCACCGGCACGCTCGCCCGCACATCGTGGGACGTGCGCGCCGGCCACGCCCTGGCCCAGGACGGCGGCGTGCTGTATGCGCGCCCCGTCCGCGTGCTGCGTTACGACGACACCGGCCGGGTCCTGATCCGCCGCGATGCCGGCGACGGCACCCTCGCGCTCGCCGTCCGCGACGCGGCCACCGGCGGCGCCTGGACGGACTGCCCGCTCGCGACCAGCACCGCCGCCCCCGACGCCGAGGACCGCGTGGACCTGGAGTACCAGGTGCCGACCGGCGGCGTGGTGGCCTTCCGCCTGACCGCCACCACCGGCCCCTCGGGCGCGCCCATCCGCGTCGACCACATCCTGGCCCTGCCGCCGCCCGACGCGGTGCGCGACCTGGTGCGCCGGCCCGTGGCCGTGGCCCCGGCCGAGGGCGCCGTGGATGTGTCCGAGACGCCGCTGTTGGAGACCTCGGCCTACTACTCCCTCTACGGCGTCGTCCAGGCGGACCTGGAGGTGCGCGTCGCCACCGATCCGCTGATGACCACCGTCATCCACACCGCCACCCTGGGGGCGGCGGGCGCGCAGGTCACCCTGCCCGCCGGCGTGCTGGCGACGGACGGCCGCTACTGGTGGGACGCCCGCCACCGGGACGCCGAGGGCCAGTGGTCGCTGCGCTCGGAGCCGGCCGGGTTCTCCTGTGCGTCGACCTTCACCTACGTGAGCACCCCCACGATCTCGACGCCCGCCGAGGGCGCGACCGGCGTCTCCCTGACGCCCACCATCACCACCTCGGCCTTCGCCGTCGTCGGCGGCGAGGACACCCACGCCGCCACCCGCATCCAGATCGCCACCGACGCGGCGTTCTCGACGCCGGTGGTCGACGCGACCCTCGGCGCCGTCACCGAGCACACCCTGGACGCCGGCCAGGCCCTGGCGCGGGACACCCTCCACCACCTGCGCGTCCGCCACGAGGGCACGGCGCTGGGGGCGGGCGGCTGGTCCACCACGCGCGCCTTCCGCACCGCCAATGCCGGCGACGCGCCGGTCATCACCAGCCCGGCGGCCGGCGCGACCATCCCGCTCCGCCCGACCATCACCCTGAGCGCCTTTGCGTTCCCCGGCGGCGGCGAGGCGCATGTGGCGTCACAATACCGCGTCACCTCGGCCGACGGCCTGACGACGCTCTACGACAGCGGCGAGGTCTCCGACCTGACGTCGCACACCCTGCCGTCCGCCCTGCCGGCGCTCACCGCCGTGCGCCTCACCGCCCGCCAGCGCGGCGCCACCACCGGGTGGACGGCCTGGGCGACGGCCGTCGCCTGCGCGACCGAGGCGCCGAGCGGGGAGGCACTGTTCACCTCGCCGGGCTCGCACGCCTGGACGGTGCCCGATGGGGTGACCGAGGTGTCGGTGGTGTGTGTCGGCGGTGGGGGCGATGCGTCAGGCGGCGGCAGCCATGCCGGCTCCGGTGGTGGGACCGGATGGCGGAACGCCACCACCGTCGCGCCAGGACAGGCGATCACTGTTGTCGTAGGGGGCCGACAGGCAGATGGGTCCGGAGGCACGTCGTCGTTTGGATCATTTCTCAGCGTCACTGGGGGCAGTCGCGGTGGGGTCTCCCCCCCTGCACCAGGACAACCTCTCGCCGGCGCTGACGGCGGTGGCGCCGGCGGCGAAGGACGCAGCGGTGGCGGTGGCGCCGGTGGTTACGAAGGTGACGGAGGTAGGGGAAGCGACAGCGGCTTAGGTGGACTGGGCTCCGGCGGCCAGGGCGGCGGCGGTGGCGGTGGTGGTGGCATCGACAACGGCTCTGGTGCCGGCGGCGGTGGCGGCGTTGGGTTGCAAGGCCGTGGCAGCAACGGTGCAGGGAAGTCCGCCAATGCCCTCGGCGGCCCTGGTGGTGGTGGTGGAAGCGGTGGTCAGGATGGAGGTAAAGGCTCCCCCAGCCCCGGCAACACCGGCGGCATAGGCGGCAACGGGGGGGATTTTGGGGGCGGCGGCGGTGACGCCCACGCCGCTAGCGTTGCCGGGGCCGGCGGGTCAGGCGCCGTGCGCGTCATCTGGGGGCCGGGGCGCAGCTACCCCGACCACGCGGCCTGAGCCATGGCCGACTATTGCGTCACATACCGCACCCCCACGGCCGCGCGCGGCGAGGCCGTGGTGGACGCCGACGGCCTCCACACCGCCCAGGATGAGGCTCTGCGCGCCGTCCACATCCTGACCGGCCACTCCCTCGAACGCATCGCCATCCTCGCCGTGTCCGAGCACCCGGACGGGCGGACGCTGTGGTGGGACCCGGCCCTGTACACCCCCGCGCCGCACGAGACCGCCCCTCGGGACCCCCGCGCGCAAACCAAAGAGGAGATCACCCATGCCTGAGAGCATGTGGGCACGCATCGACGACAACGGCCGCGTGGCCGAGCTGATCCGTCACGACCCCGCCGGCGCCTACCACCCCTCCATCACCTGGGTGTCGGTCCCGGAGGCCCTGCGGCCCTGGGTCCGCACCCACGGCTGGCGCGTCACCGACGACGGCCAGGGCGTGGAGCCCGACAGCCTGGACGCCCTGGTCGCCCAGGCCGCCGCCCGCGTCGCCGCCGAGCGCTGGACCCGCCAGACCGCCGGCGTGATGCACGACGGCCACCGCTACCACACGGATACGGAGGGCCGGCAAAGCATCACCGGCGCCGTCGTCGGCGCCCAGGCCCACGAGGCCACCCACGGCCCGGGCACCTTCTCGACCGTCTGGAAAACGGCCGACGGCTTCGTCGACTTGGACCTGCCCGGCCTGATCGCCGCCGGCCAGGCGGTGCTGGCCCACGTCGCCGCCTGCTTCGCCCGCGAGGCCGAGATCCGCGCGGCCATCCAGGCCGCCGCCGCCGACCCCGACGCCACCGCCACCGACATCATCACCACCCACGACACCCACATCGGCCACGGCTGGCCGGGCACCGAGGAGACCTGAGCCATGACGGAAGCGTTCTATCACGGTCCGGAGGTCATCGAGGTCGATGATGGCATCCGGCCGATCCGCACGCCGGCCAGCGCCATCATCGGCCTGATCGGCACCGCGCCCGACGCCGACGCCGCGACCTTCCCGTTGGACACGCCCGTGTTGCTGCTGCCGTCACAGCAGCGCAGGGCCGCCAAGCTGGGCGCCGGCACCCTCAAGGACGCCGTGGACGCCATCTGGGACCAGGGGGGCGCGACCATCGTGTTGGTGCGGGTGACCGAGGGCCAGGACCAGGCCGCGACCCTGAGCGCCATGGTCGGTGACCAGACCCTGTTGACCGGGGTGCATGCCTTCAGGGCCGCCCGCAGCGTCGTCGACACGCAACCGCGCATCCTGATCGCCCCAGGCTATACCGGCATCCGGCCCACGGGGGTCTCGGCCATCGCCGTGGACGCCGGCGGTACCGGCTACGACGCGGCCACCACGACGGTCACGATCACGCCGGCCGCCGGCGACACCACCGGCACCGGCGCCCAGGGCACGGCGGTCATCACCGACGGCGCGGTGACCGGGATCACCCTCACCCGGCCGGGCATCGGCTACACCGCCGCGCCCACGGTGACCATCGCCGGCGACGGCACGGGGGCCACGGCCACCGCCCAGGTCGGCACCGTGGCCAACCCGGTGGTGGCGGAGCTGCTGGGCATCGCCGTCAGCCTGCGGGCCGTGATCCTGGCGGACGGGCCGAACACCACCCTTGAGGCCGCCGCCGAGGCCCGCAAGGACTGGGGCAGTCCGCGCGTGTTCATCACCGATCCCTACGTCCAGGTCTGGGACACCGACATCGACGGCGCGGTGGATCAGCCGGCCAGCGCCCGGGTCGCCGGCGTGATCGCCCGCATGGACAACGAGCGCGGCTTCTGGTGGTCGCCGTCCAACCAAGTCCTGAACGGCATCATCGGCACCAGCCGGCCGGTGGGCTGGGCCGTGGGCGACGTCCACAGCGAGGCCAACTGGCTCAACGAACGCGAGGTGACCACGGTGATCCGGCGCGAGGGGTTCCGTTTGTGGGGCAACCGCACGTGCTCCGAGGATCCGCTGTGGGCGTTCCTCAGCGTGCGCCGCACGGCGGACATGGTCTACGACGCCGTCGAGGCCGCCTTCGTCTGGGCCATGGACCGGCCGCTGTCGCCGCAACTCGTCCTGGACGTCCAGGAGAGCGTCAACGCCTACCTCCGCTCCCTGAAGGCCCGTGGCGCGATTTTGGGCGGGCGCTGCTGGCTCGACCCCGAGTTGAACACGCCCGACCGCCTGATGGCCGGGCACCTCACCCTCGACTTCGACATCGAGCCGCCGGCGCCCATGGAGCGCCTGACGTTCCGCGCCCATCGCGAGGATGGTTACTACACGGAGTTGGTGGACGCCGTGATCCGTGAAGCCGCTTGACTTTTTTATCGGCCCTTCGGGCCTCCGCCGCATTCGCGGCGCCGGCCCCCAAGGGCATTCAGAGCGGCACCGCGAAGCGGTGCCAGGGCGCGCCGGATGACAGGAGGAATCACCATGGCGACGATCGCCAAGAAGCTGAAGGCGTTCACCCTGTTCGTGGACGGCCACGGATACGCCGGTCGGGTGGACGAACTGACCCCACCGAAGCTGACCATCAAGGCCGAGGAATACCGCGCCGGCGACATGGACGCGCCGCTCGACATCGACATGGGCCAGGAGAAGCTGTCGCTGGAGGCCAGTGTCGGCGAGTACGACGCCGCCCTGTGGCGCCAGTGGGGCCTGTCGGAGGGCCATGAGGTCGCCGTCACCCTGCGCGGGTCGCAGGGGCACGGCCTGGCCGAGGAACCCGTTCTGCTGGCCGCACGCGGCATGGTGACCGAGGTCGATCCCGGCGGCTGGAAGCCGGGCGACGCCAACACCTGCAAGCTGACCATGACGCTGGCCTATTACCGCGCCGAGATCGCCGGGTCCGAGGTGATCGAGATCGACGTGATCAACGGCGTGCGTGGCATTGGCGGCGTGGACGTGCTCGCCGCCCGCCGCCGCAACCTGGGACTGGAGTAAGTGACCATGGCTGACAAGACCGCGACCCCCGCCGCGCCCTCCACGCCCAGGGACGACGCGCCGCCCGACGACCGCCACACCCGCCGCTGTGACCTGCCGGTGCCCGTGGACGTCGAGGGCATGGGCACCGTCCGGACCCTGTGGTTCCGGGAGCCGCTCAACCCCGACCTCTACACCCTGTCCCTGGTGGACCTGGCGCAAAGCAGGATGGGGCCACTCATGGATGTGGCCGCCCGGGTGCATCGCCCGCGCCTGCCGCCGGACGCCTGGCAGGCCCTGGGCCTCGCCGACACCCTGGCGATCGCCGGGGCCGTCAGCGTTTTTTTCGCCGACGCCAGCCAGGCCCTGGGCATGGACCTCGACGGCCTGGCGGCGGAGACGGAAGCGGAGACGACGGCGCCATCGAGCACATCCAGGACCTGATGGCCGACGTCGCCGCCCTGTGGGGCTGGCCGCTGTCGGACCTGGAGCGCCTGACCCTGTGGGAGACCCTGGACTGGCGGGCGCGGGCGGTCGAGCGGCGGAGTTGGCCGGTCCCCGTGGTGTGGGTGAAGGGGTGAGGCGTTTTTGCCTTATCGCCGCAACTCGGTCCTCCGGACCTCGCGCGGCTCCGGGCCTTCGGCCCGCCGGCGCGGTCGCGCCGGAGAGGCGCACCCAGGTTGCCTTCGCATACCCAAACCGGCGCGACCGCGCCGACGCCGCGAAGCGGCGGAGCCCCGTGAGGCCGAAGGCCGAACCGGGGCGATAAAAAACAAGGGCAAACCTCATGACCGACCTGAACCTGGCGATGACGATCCGGCTCATGGACCGGGCCACCGCCCCCCTGCGGGGCATCGGCCGGGCCATGCAGGGCTTCGGGCGCCAGGCGCGGGACGTCTCGGGGTCCCTGGGGCGCCTGAAGCAGCAGCAGGGCACCATCACGGCGTTCCGCCAGCTCAAGGAGCGGCTGGATCAGGCCGGCACGGCCATGACCACCGCCAAGGCGCGCGCCGAGGGCCTGGGGCGGGAGCTGGCCCAGGCCCGGCGGCGGGCCGGGACCCTGGAAACCGGTCTGCGCGAGGCCGAGGTCGAGGTGGAGCGCCTCGGCCGGGAGATGCGCGCGGCCGAGGCGCCGTCCGAACAGCTTCAGGCCGCGTTCCGGGAGGCCGAACAGAAGGCGGAGGCCCTGCGGGCCGAACTGCGCGGGACGGGCCGGGACATCGAACGGCTCGAAACCGCCTTCGATACCGCGCGCACCGCCGCCCGCCGCACCGCCGACGGCCACCGCACCCTGGCCTCGCGCACCGAGCACGCCCGGCGGTCGATGCGCGAGGCCGGCCTGTCCGCCGGCCGCCTGGCCGACAGCCAGCGCCAGGTTACCCGGCAGACCCGCGAGGCCACCGAGGCCATGGCCCGCCAGGCCGAACGCGCCGCCGCGCTCCAGCGCCGCACCGAGGCCCTGGCGCGGGCGCGGGACCGTCTGGCCAAGGCCACGATGGTCGGCGCCGGCGTCGGCGCCAGCGGCTATGCCGTCCAGCACGCCGGGCGCATGGGGCTGGGGTTGGCGCAGCCCGCCATGAAGGCGGATCACGCCTGGACATCGCTGCGCATGGTCGCTGGCGTGGACGAAGAAGACATGCGGGCCATGCAGGCGCGCGTCGCCGCCATCGCCAGACAGACCAATCAGGACGCCATGGCCCTCAGGGATGCGCTGGGCTTTCTGATCGGCAAGGGCCTGGACCCGACCGAGGCGCTGGCCGCCCTGACGCGTGTCGGCATATCCGCCACGGGGACCGGGGCCGACATCGCGGACATGGGCGCCTTGACGTTCGCCGCCATGGACACCCTGAAGGTTGCCGCGCGGGACATGGCCAAGGCCCATGACATCATGGCCAGGGCCGGTGATCTGGGTGGGTTCGAACTGCGCGACATGGCGCGGACGTTTCCCCAACTCACGGCCAGCGCCCGGGCTCTGGGCCTGACGGGCACGCAGGCCATCGGCACCTTGTCGGCGGCCCTGCAAGTGGCCGTGAAAGGGGCGTCCTCGCCCGATGAGGCCGCCAACAACCTCGCCAACTTCCTGCAGAAGGCCACGGCGCCGGAGACCGTTCGCAACTTCGCCAAGTTCGGCATCGACATCAAGGCCGCCCTCGGAGAGGCCGTCGCCCGAGGGGACAATCCCTTCGACGCCCTGATAACCCAAATTGCGAAGGCGACAGGCGCGGACCTGGAACAGGAGATATCGCAGGCCGTGGCCGCCGGCGCCGATCCCCGGGCGGCGGCCGAGGCGCTGGCCCAGAAATTCCAGTTGGGCGAACTGTTCGGGGACATGCAGGTCCTGAACTTCCTGGCCCCGATGCTGGCCAACATGAACGAGTTCCGCCGGATCCGGGCGGAGGCGCTCGGCGCCGACGGCGTGGTGGACGACAAGTTCAACACCATGATGGGGACCACCGGAGAGCAAGTAAAAGCGCTGACCATCGCCATGGGGGGGCTGCGCGACGCCGCCGGGCGCGCCATGCTGACAGCGCTCGGCACCATCGCCCAGCGTCTGACCGGTGTCGTCAACCGGATCACCGATTGGACCAAGGCAAACCCCAAGCTCACCGCCACCCTGGGCAAGCTGGCCGCCTATGCCGCCGCCGGCGCCGTTGGCGTGGGTGGGCTGCTGACCGCCGTGGGCGCCGTCATCGTGCCCTTCGCCATCCTGCGCTTCTCCGCCAGCGTGCTGGGGATCCGGCTGCTGGGCCTGGGGACCATCCTGCGCGGGGTCGGCCGGGCCGGGCCGCTCGTGGCCGGTGGTTTCAGGCGCATTGGAAGCGCGCTCCGCGCCGTCGCCCGGGCCGGGCCGCTCGTGGCCGGCGGTTTCAGGCTCATGGGCGCGGCGCTGATGACCACGCCCATCGGCTGGGTGGCGGCGCTGGCGTTGTTGCTGGCTGGCGCGGCGTTCGCGATCTACCGGAACTGGGACAAGATCGGCGCGTGGTTCCAGGGCAAGGTGGACCGTGTGAAAGCTGCGTTCGATGAAGGTCTGATCCAGGGCGTCATGGCCCTGGTGGCCGAGTTCAACCCCTGGAGCGTGGTCCTGGAAGGCTGGGACGGCCTGATCAAGTGGCTGTTCGGGATCGACCTGGCGGAGGTCGGCCGGCAGTGGATGGACTCCATCGGCAAGGGGTTCGCCGAGGGCTGGAAAAGCCTCACCGACTGGCTGGACCAGAAGATCAAGGACCTGACAGGCATGCTGCCCGCGTTCGTCCGCGAGGGGCTGGGGCTGGGCGAGGGCGACGACGACAGTGACGACGACCAGGCGTCCGCGCCCCGTCCGGCCCGCGACCAGCGCGGCCGCCTGATCCTGCCCGGGTCGGTCGCCGCCGCCACCGTCGCCGGCGCCATGAGCGCCGCCGTCCCCGCCGGCGCCACGGGCCTGGCCGCGTTCCCGGCGCCGACCGTGGCGTCGATTACGGCACCGGCACCGGACACGCCGCCCGACTGGCAGGTCGTCGCCGACTGGGGCCGCCGGCAGGGCGGTGACACCGCCGCCACCGGAACCGGTCTGGCGGAAACCGGGCGGGCCATGGCCGCCCTGGCGGAGGCGGGACGGACAGACCTGCCGCTGATCCCCGCCGTGCCCGCCACCGGCCCGGCGCCGGCGGTGGGTGGCCCACAACCGGTGATCCCGGCCGAGGCCGGCCCGACCACCAACAACGTGGACAACAGCACCGTCGTGTCCGTGACCGTACCGCCCGGCAGCGACATCAATGCGATCGTCGCCGCCGTGACGCGGGAGCTGGAGCGCCGGCAACGGGGGGCGCTGCATGACCTCCAGTGACGTCTTGATGCAGTTGGGCGACTACGTCTTCAGCGTCCCCACCGCCGCCTACCAGACCCTGCGGCTCCATGCCGAGTATCGGTGGGTCCAGCAGGATCGCCTGGCCACCATGCCCGCCCAGCAATGGCTGGGGCCGGGGCGCCAGGAGATCACCCTGCCGGGCATCATCTATCCCCACGACGCCACCCTGTATCCCGACGGACAGGGCTGGCGCCAGGTGGCCCTGATGCGCGACGCGGCCAGCGTCGGCGAACCGCTGATGCTGGTGTCCGGCCTCGGCGAGGTCTGGGGCTGGTGGTGCATCACCGAGGTCGAGGAAACGCGCTCCGGCCCCACTTGGCGGTCCCTGGCCCGCAAGATCGACTTCCGCCTGGTGATCGTGAGCTACGGGGGTGAGCCGCGATGATCGAACTGCGCGCCCAGCAGGGCGACACCCTGGACTTGATCTGCCGCCGCGTTTATGGGCAGGAAACAGCGGAGAATGTGGCCGCCGCCCTGGACCTGAACCCCGGCCTGGCCGACCTCGGCGTGGTGCTGCCCACCGGGACGCGGGTGCGCCTGCCGGACCCGCCGACTGCGACGCCGACCGTCGCCGTCGTCAAGCTGTGGGACTGAGGCCATGAGCGCCGGCCCCCGCGACCGCCCCCAATGGACCCCGGACTGGCGCCTGACCGTGGGCGGCGCCGACATCTCCGCCACCGTGCGCCCCCTGCTGCTGTCCCTGTCGGTCACGGATCATCTGGACGCGGACAGCGACGAGCTGGAGCTGCGCCTGGACTGGCGCGACCGGGCGATTGCCCTGCCGCGCCGGGGTGCGGTCATCCGCCTGGCCCTGGGGTGGAAGGAAACCGGCCTGGTGGACATGCCGGGCTTCGTGGTGGACGAGGTGCAGTACGGCAACGAGGCCGCCGGCCTGGCCCTCGCCCTCCGGGGCCGCGCCGCCGACCTGCGCGGGCCGCTGCGCGCGCCCAGGACGCGCTCGCTAGAGGCGCCCACCCTGGGCGACCTGGTGGCGCGGGTGGCGGCCGACAACGGCCTGACCCCGGTGGTGGCGTCGGCGCTGGCTGGCCTGGTCGTGGGTCATGTGGATCAGTCGGCCGAATCGGACCTGCACCTGGTCGCCCGCCACGCCCGCGCCGCCGGCGCCAGCGTCAAGGTGGCCGACGGCCGCCTGGTGGTCTCCCCCGTCGGCGCCGGCACCAGCGCCGGCAGCGGCCGGCCGCTCGCCGCCACCATCCGAGAGGACGAGGCCACGACCTGGTGGGTGACGGTGCAGGACCGCGAGGCCGCGTCGTCCGTGGCCGCGCCTTACCACGATCTGGACACGGCCGAGACGGTCTGGGAGGTGGTCGAGGGCGGCGGCGACGGCCCGCCGGTGGAAGTCCGCCATGGCGCCGCGACCCCCGACCAGGCCCGCGCCCGGGCCACCGGCGCCGCCCAGGACAGCGGCCGGGGCGGGTCCACCCTGCGCCTGTCCCTGGAGGGCCGGCCGACCCTGGGCGCCGGCGGCGACATCACGCTGTCGGGCTTCGGCCCCGCCGACGGCCGCTGGAGCCTGAAGAGCGTCACCCACACCCTGGACACCTCAGGCTTTCGGACCGAGGTGGAAGCCGAGACCCCGCCACCGCCCACCATCGCCACCGGCGCCGCGACCACCTCGCCGGGCGCCGCCGCCGTGCCCGGCTGGCGCGTGGTCGAGGACGAAGATGGGATCCAGGTGGTCTATGCGGATGGTGCCCCCGCCGATGCCGCCGCCATCGTCGAGGCCGCTGGCGCATGACGGGGTCAGCGCGGCGACAACAGCACGGCCAGGCAGAAATCCGGCGAGTATTCCATGGCGGTGTCGTCCTCGCAGTAGCCGGCGATCAACTGGCGGCCCACGGGATGCAGCACCGTCGGCGTCGTCAGGTTCAGCATCCCCCAGGTGGTCATGTTCTCGTAGTTGATTTTGGCGATCGTCGTCCGGTCCATGACCAGGTTCATGCTCCGCGTCTTGCCCGCGTGGCCAAGCCTATTCTGGGTGGGGGTCGTCACCTCCAGCCGGACGCTGGTCACGCCTGGATGCTTGTCCGGATGAGCGGCGATGAAGCGCCCGATCCGCTCCATATCCACGCCCAGGTCGACGACATCCATGTACGGGCTAAAACCGGCACTGGTCGTCCCAACCACCAGGACGGTGCCCCCGTCGACCGCTTCCTCGGTCACCGTGAAGTCCGGATTGAGGTCGGTGATGCTCTGCGGGTCGTCCCCGCAGGCGGTCAGGGTCAGGGCCAGCACGGCGGCGGCCAGGGTCGGGATGCGTCGGGGCATGGCGGTCTCTCCCAGGGGTGGAATGCCCGCCGATCCTGCCACACACCTTTCGCGCGCGCCTGTCCATTCCGCGCGCGACCGTTGACACCCCGCCGGTACGGCGGGGGCCGGGGCGTTTGCGCGCCCCAAGCCGGGAGACAGCACCTCCCCCACGTCCACGCGGCCGCCATGGAGCGCGGCCCGCCGGCCCCGGCCGGGGCCTGGGGAGTCGTCATGTCCGAACCGGTACTGTCAATGCGGTGCGGCCGATGCGACCGCAAACTCGCGGAATTGCTCGACCTCCGCCAGGGTGCTATCAGCATCAAGTGCCCCCGCTGCGGGGCGATCACCGTCCAGAGGGCCGTCGAGTCCCCACCCCCGCGCGCCCCGGAGCGCCCGGCCGATGGAGAGGCTCCATGCCCGACTGGACCCGCCTTGGTGCCATGAGCATCGCTCGCGCCGATGCCCTGGCCGCCCTGGGCAGCCTGCCCCCTGAAAGCCTGCACGCCGTCATCACCGACCCGCCCTATTGCGCCGGCGGCGCCACCGAGGCCGCCCGCCAGGGCAGCCGGGGCATGACCCAGGGCGGGGCGGCCGCCGGATGGTTCGGCGGCGACGCCATGACCACCTGGGGCCTGTGCTGGCTGATGCGCACCGTGGCCCTGACCGCCGGCCGGGCGCTGGTCCCCGGCGGATCGCTGGCCGTGTTCTGTGATTGGAGGATGGTCGCCGGCCTTGGCCCAGCCCTGGAGTCGGCCGGCTATCGCTGGCGCGGTCAGGTCATCTGGGACAAGCTGTCCCAGGGCCAGGGGAACACGGGTATCCGGCCCCGCCACGAGGTGATCTTGTGGTTGACGAAGCCCGGGCCGGCCGTGCGTGGCCCCCGGACCATCGGCAACGTCATCCCCGCCAAACGCGTCCCACCGCACCGGCGACACCATCCGACGGAAAAACCGCAGGACCTTCTCGCACCCCTGATCGAGGCGTTGGTGCCCGAGGGCGGCGCACTGGCCGACCCCTTCGCCGGCTCTGGCGCCATGGGCCTGGCCGCCCTGGCCACCGGTCGCCGGGCATGGCTCTCCGATGCCGATCCGCGCTACGTTGAAATCATCCGCCGTCGCCTCTCAGAGACCCCTCAGACCACCCCTGAGAGCCCCCTGAGCCCGCTTCCAGAAGGCGCCCACCCATGATATCGAGTGCTGCAAGTTCAAATGGCAGCTACTGCAAACTCAAGTGTCGCGCTTCAACCGTTGAAGCCCGTGACCGGCCCACTCCCCCATCCGGCCACCCACGGGAGTATGCTTGGAGTGGCCGGGTGGGGGAGCGGGCCGGTGCAGGTCGGCGGATGAGTCACACTCATCCGCCACCAATCGGAACTCGTAGGCCCACGACACGACTCGGGTATCCCCGCGATGCCCCCGCCATACGCCGAGGAGGCAGAGCCGATGACCAGCGACGACACCGCGCCCCGCACCGACCCACAGGCCCCGGGGCCGCACGCCCACACCGACAATGACACCGAGGCCGAGACGGAGGCTGTCATCGAGGCGGCGGCGGTCGACTCCCCGCCGCTGGACTCCATGACGGCCATCCGCGATGTCCTGGTGGACACCGCCCTGATGCACGTGGCCTTCGACGGCTGGACCATGAAAAGCCTGCGCGCCGCCGCCCGCGACGCGGACTTCGACGCCGAGCAGGCCGACCGCGCCTTCCCCAAGGGGCCGGTGCAGGCCGTGGCGCACTGGTGCGATCTGGCCGACCGGCGCATGGAGGCCGCCCTGGACGAGGCGGACACGGAGGGCCTGCGCCTGCCCGAGCGGGTGGCCCTGGCCATCCGCCTGCGGCTCCAGCACTGGGACATGGACCGCGAGGCGGTGCGGCGCGGCGTGGCCCTGCTGTCGCTGCCGGGCCATGCCCCGACCTCGATCCGCTGCACCTACCGCACGGTGGACACCATCTGGTGGGCGGCGGGGGATACCGCCACCGACTTCAACTTCTACACCAAGCGCCTGCAACTGGCGGGAATCTATTCCGCGACGCTGCTGTACTGGCTGGACGACTCGTCGGAGGAGTGCGTCGAGACCTGGGGCTTCCTCGACCGGCGGCTGGCCGGCGTGGCCCGCCTGCTCAAGACCCGCCGGGCGGTGGAGGCACGCCTGGCGCGCGTGCCCAATCCACTCAACGGCCTGCGCTCCCTGGCCGAGGGTCTGGGTCGGGCGCCGCGCCCCCGGTTCCGGGCGCGGTGAGGGAGCGGTCCGGAAACGACTCCGGCGAGGTCACGTCTCCACCCAGGTGACATGCCCCATCTTGCGGCCGGCGCGGGCCTCGCGCTTGCCGTAAAGGTGCAGCTTCGCCGCCGGGTCGGCCAGCAGCGCCGCCCAGGTCGCCGCGTCGTCGCCCAGCAGGTTCTTCATCCGGACCGAGCGGCCACGCAGTGCCACCGGCCCCAGGGGCAGGCCGCACACGGCGCGGACGTGCTGCTCGAACTGATCGGTCACGCAGCCGTCCTGCGACCAGTGGCCAGAGTTGTGCGGGCGGGGTGCCATCTCGTTGGCCAGCAGGCGGCCGTCGCGGGTAACGAACAGCTCCAGGGCCAGCAGGCCGACCAGATCGAGGGCCTCCGCCGCCCGCCGGGCCAGGGCGCGGGCCTGGTCCAGCAGGGGGGCGGGCAGGGGGGCCGGCGCTTCCACGGTGTCCAGGATGTGGTGGGCGTGCACCGTGCGCACCGGATCATAGACCACGGTGACCCCATCGGGGCCGCGCGCCACGATCACGGCGACCTCCATGGCGAAGTCCACGACGCCCTCCAGGATGGCCGCGTCGGTGCGCAACGACTCCCAGGCGGCGGCGGGATCGTCGGCGGCGGTCACGCGCCCCTGGCCCTTGCCGTCGTAGCCCAGCCGCGTCGTCTTGAGGATGGCGGGCGTGCCCAACTCGGCCAGGGCGGCGCGCAGGTCGTCGGGGCCGTGGACGGGCCGCCAGGGCGCGGTGCCGATGCCCGTGTCGTTGAGGAAGGTCTTTTCCAGAATGCGGTCCTGGGCGGTCTCCAGAACCCGCCAGCCGGGCCGCACCGGGCGGCGCTCGGCCAGCCAGGCGACGGCGGGGGCGGGGACGTTCTCGAACTCGAAGGTGACGACATCGACGGCGTCGGCGAAGGCGGTCAGCGCCGCCGGATCGTCGTAGGGGGCGACGATGGCGCCGGCGGCGACGCGGGCCGCCGGGCTGTCGACCTCGGGCGTCAGGATCTGGCAGTCGTAGCCCAGCCGCGCGGCCGCCAGGGCGGTCATGCGCCCCAGTTGCCCGCCACCGACGATCCCGATCGTCGATCCGGGAGCGATCACCGTCATGCCGTCCGGGTCTCCGGATGATCCACCGGCACCTCGGCGACGGCGGCGGTCTGGTGTGCCCGCCACGCGTCCAGCGCCTCGGCCACCCTGGCGTCGCTCAGGGCCACCACGGCCGCCGCCAGCAGGCCGGCGTTGACGGCGCCGGCGCGACCGATGGCCAGGGTTCCGACCGGCACGCCGGCCGGCATCTGCACGATCGACAACAGGCTGTCCATGCCTTTCAGCGCCTTGCTTTCCACCGGCACGCCGAACACCGGCAGCGGCGTCATGGACGCGCACATGCCCGGTAGGTGAGCGGCGCCGCCGGCACCGGCGATCACCGCCATCAGGCCGCGCTCGCGGGCCGTGGTCGCGTAATCGACCAGGCGATGCGGCGTGCGATGGGCGGAGACGATGCGGGTCTCGTGCGGGACGCCCAGGGCCGCCAGGGTCTCGGCGGCGTGACGCATGATGGGCCAGTCGGACTGACTGCCCATGATGATGCCCACCTTTGGCGGCGGGACGGCTGCGGACTCGGTCGTCATGCCGGTATTCCGAACCTCGTGCGGACAAGAACAAGGGGGGAGCGGGAAAGGCGCGCACCGTATAGCACACGGCCCGGGTTGGGAACGCTTTTCGGCGGCCTCGCCGGTGTCCCCGGTCAGGGGCGGGCGGGTGCCGCGTCACCCGGGGCATCCGCGTCCCAGAGGGGGCCTCCGCGCCAGCGCACGGCCAGCACCCCCGCCAGTCCCACCGACGCCACGCACAGGCCGGTGGCCAGCAGGAAGGCGAGGCCCTCCACCCGGGCATACAGCCATCCCGAGGCCAGCATCGCCACACCCAGGAACGCCCCCATGGACAGCGCCGAATACAGGCCCTGGGCACGCACGGCGTAGCCGGACGGCACCGCCTGGGCGATGAAGTGCATGGCCCCCAGATGCGCCGCCGCGAAGGTCAGGCCATGCAGGCCCTGCACCGCGAACAGGGCCGCCGGATGGACCGTCAGCGCGAGCACGGTCCAGCGCAGCACGCCGCCCAGGCCGGCACTCATCAGCAGGCCAACGGCGCCCAGGCGCGCCAGCATCCGGGCGCCGACGGCGAACAGTCCGATTTCCACCAGGACGCCGATGGCCCACAGCAAGCCGATGGTGGTGTCCGACAGGCCGGCCGCGCGCCAGTGCAGGGTGGAGAATCCGTAGTAGGGGGCATGGGACGCCTGCGCCAGGCCGGCGCACCCCAGGAACAGCAGGAATCGCGGTTCGCCCAGAAGGCGGCCCAGGCCCTGTCCCGGGCCGCGCGCGCGGCGGCCCGCCTGGGCCGGCGGATCGTCGTCGCCCGGCAGCCGGGACGCCGCCCATACGGTGGCCCCCAGCGCCGCCAGGAGCATGGCCGGGAACACCACGGCCAGCGGCCAGCGCTCCAGCGCCACCCCGGCGCCCACGGCGGCGAGGATGAAGGTCAGGGACCCCCACAGACGCATGCGCCCATAGTCGGCGCCCCGGGTTCGCGTGACCGACAGGGCCACGGTCTCCGACAGCGGCATCATGGCCGCCATGCAGGCCGAGGCCGGCAGGCTGAGCACCAGGAGCGGCCAGAATCCGGACAGCGGCATCAGCGCGGCGAAGCCAAGCCAACTGCCCACCGCCAGCGCGACGATGGCCCGCCGACGCTGGTGATGGCGGTCCACCCAGCTGCCGACCACGGGATGGACCAGCACCTTCGCCCATTGGCTGGCGGCCATGATGACGCCGATCTCGACAGCCAGCAGCCCGCGCCCCTCCAGCCACGCGGGCCAGAAGGGCAGCAGCACCCCGACGGCGGTGAACTGGGCGGCGAACAGGATCGCCACGCGTTCGGCCGGCCCCCCGAGAGCGGGCCGTCGCGGCGCCCGCGCCCGCCCGCTCACCCCAGTTTCAGGGGCAGGTCGCGCAAGCGCTTGCCGCTGGCCGCGAAGATGGCGTTGGCCACGGCCGGCGCCACCGTGGGCACGCCCGGTTCGCCGACTCCCGAGGGCGGCTCGGCCGAGGGCACGATATGCACCTCGATGGGGGGCAGCGAGGGGAAGCGCAGCACCTCGAAGTCATGGAAGTTGGATTGCACCACCTTGCCGGTGTCGTCCAGGGTGACGCGCCCGCGCAGGGCGGCCGACAGGCCGAAACAGGTGCCGCCCTCGATCTGCGCGCGGATCACGTCCGGATTGACGGGAAGGCCGCAGTCCACGGCGCACACCAGCCGGTCCACGGTGACGCCCGAGGCCGAGACAGTGACCTCGGCCACATGGGCGACGAAGCTGCCGAACGAGGCGTGGACGGCGACGCCGCGTCCCCGGCCAGCGTCCAGGGGTGTGCTCCAGTTGGCCTTGTTGGCGGCCAGCATCAGGACACCCAGCAGGCGCGGGTGATCGGCCAGCAGGTCCATGCGCCAGACCAGGGGGTCGGCGCCGGCGGCATGCGCCAACTCGTCCACGAAGGACTCCACGGCAAAGGCGGTGTGGGAGTGCCCCACCGCGCGCCACCACAGCACCGGCACGCCCGGGTCGGGGCCGTGCAGGTCGCCGAGCATGTTGGGGATGGCGTAGGGGAGGTCGATGACGCCCTCCACGGAGGTGCCGTCGATGCCGTCCTTGATCAGCACGGATTCAAACGGCGTGCCCTTGAGGATCGACTGGGTCACCACGCGCTGATGCCAGGCCAGCGGGCGCCGGGCCTCGTCCAGGGCGCCGCGCAGGCGGTGCAGCGCCATGGGGCGGTAGCGCCCGCCGCGAATATCGTCCTCGCGCGTCCACACCAGCTTGACCGGCGCCGCGATGCCGCGCTCGAACAACCCCCGGGCGATGGCGGCCACTTCGGCGACCACGTCGCCGTCGGGCGTGGCGCGGCGGCCGAAGCTGCCGCCGGCATACAGGGTGTGCAGCGTTACCTGGTCCGGACGCACGCCGGCGGCCTCGGCGATGGCCAGCGCGTCGAGCGTGGGGACCTGGGAACCGGCCCGCACCTCGATGCCGCTGGCGGTCCTGAGGGCGACCGCGCTCAACGGTTCCATGGGCGCGTGGGCCATGTAGGGCACGGTGTAGGTGGCCTCGACCACCGACGACGCGGCCTTGGCCAGCGCCGCGTGGACGTCGCCGTCGTCCCGGAACGTCTGCCCCGGTGTGTCGGCCAGGTCCCGGTACTCGTCCCATAGGGCCTTGGAGCCGACGCGCACGGCGTCGGACTCGTCCCACTCCACCTTGAGGGCCATGCGGGCCTTGCGCGCCTGCCAGAAACCGTCGGCCACCACCGCGACCCCGCGCGGAATGGCGAACACGGCCCGCACGCCCCGCATGGCCTGGGCGGCACTGGCGTCCAGGGTCTTGAGGGTGCCCCCGAACCGGGGCGGCCGCAGCACCAGGGCCGTGAGCAGTCCGTTGAACGCCACGTCGCTGCCGAAGATGGCGCGGCCCTCGACCTTCTCCGGCGCGTCCTTGCGGCGCAGATCGGCCCGGCCGATGAGGGTGAAGTCCTCGGGGTCCTTCAACGGCACCGACTCCGGACTGGGCGGCCGCAGGCGCGCCGCCCGCGCGGTCATCTGCCCATAGGGGACCCGCTCGCCCGTCTCGGGATGAATCAACTGCCCGGCGGCGGTGTCCACCGCGTCCACCCCGACGCCCCAGGCGTCGGCGGCGGCCCGGCGCAGCAGGCCCCGCGCCATGGCGCCGGCGCGGCGCATCTGCAGGAACGCGTTGGCGAGCGACGTGCTGCCCCCCGTGCCCTGGACCGCCCCCCAGAAGAGGTTGTTGTAAAGGTCGGCATCCGCCGGGGCATGTTCGCAGCGCACCTGCTCCCAGGCGGCATCCATTTCCTCGGCCACCAGGGTCGCCAGACCGGTGTACACGCCCTGGCCCATCTCCAGGTGCTTGATCACCACGGTGACGGTGTTGTCGGGCGTCACCCGCACGAAGGCGTTGGGGGCGAAGGTTTTGCCGTCATCAGCTTCCTCGGCCGCCAGGGCGGCGGTGGGGGCGGCGCCGGGCAGCGCCAGGGCGATGGTCAGGCCGGCCCCGGCCCCCCCCACGATCCGCAGGACGTCCCGCCGGGTGGGGGCCGGCGACGTGGTGGGGCGCGACGCCAAGGGGCGCGCGGCGGCGGACAGGCGCTCGAACAGATGCGTCATGGTCTCAGCCCCCCAGGGTGGTGGCGGCGGCGTGGATGGCGGCGCGGATGCGGCCGTAGGTGCCGCATCGACACAGGATCCCCGACATGGCCGCGTCGATTTCCTTGTCGGTGGGCCGGGGCGTGCGGGCCAGCAGGGCGGTCGCCTGCATGATCTGTCCGGACTGGCAGTAGCCGCACTGCACCACGTTGAGGTCGATCCACGCGGTCCTTACCGCGTCGGCCACGGGCCCCGCCAACCCCTCGATGGTGGTGATCGTGGCGCCGTCCAGGTCGGCGGCGAAGGTCTGGCAGGCGCGCACGGCCCGGCCGTTCACATGCACCGTGCAGGCGCCACATTGCGACAGGCCACACCCGTACTTGGTGCCGGTGAGGCCCAGGGTGTCGCGCAGCACCCACAGCAGCGGCATGTCTTCGTCCACCGCCACGTTCTGCGCGGACCCGTTGATGACCAGACGGACCATGGCCGCTGTCTCCCACTCTGTCGGAAGGGGTTGGGGCTGAAGAGGTCGGTCGTCCTTACCCGGGGCCCGACCATCCCACAGATACGCCTTCGGGCGACGCGCCGAAAGAGGGGACGTTGGCGACGATCCGGACACGTGCCGCTCCACCCGCGACGCGAGGGCGCACGAGCCGTTCTCATGATGGCTTGGCGTTGTTCAAGGTCGAGACCGGTGCCCGCTCAAGCACGCGGTCTACACTGACCACCGGCGCGCGTCTGACTCGGAAACCAGACTCCTCACCGCACCGCGTCGGGCCTTGGGCCACACTGCGTCCGCACGGCTGCCGCGCGAAGCCGCTTGTACAGTCGATCAAAGGACTGCTATATATTACAATACAATAGTTTGTGGCGATACGCGCATGCGACGGTTTAAGCATCGCCGGCTTCATCCCGCGTCCCCGGGGCCGCCTGCTCACCGTTCCCCGGACGCCGGGGACGCGTGGCGGAGCGTGGCGCGTGCCGGGGTGGCGGCGGCGCTGATCCCCCTGGCCGGCTGCGGGTTGTTCGGGGGCGATGACGAGCCTCCGCCCGAGCCACCGCCGCCACCGGCCGTGGAAGTCCCCATGCCGCCGCCCGGCGACGCCCGCCTGGAGGTGGTGGTCACCGCGTCGCCCCTGGTGAATCCGGACCTGAATGGACGTCCGTCGCCGGTCGTGGTGCGCATTTACCAGCTCAACGCGCCGGACCCTTTCTCGCAGGCCGACTTCTTCCAGCTTTACGAAAAGGATGCCGAGACCCTGGGCGGCACCGCCCTCGGCCGCCGGGAACTGATCCTCCAGCCGGCCGGCGTGCAGAGCATCGCCGCCGCGCGCGATGCCGAGGCCACGCACGTCGGCGTGACCGCCGGATACCGCAAGTACGACGAGGCCCAGTGGCGGGCGATCACGCCCCTGCCCGGGGATCGGGATGCCCAGGTACGGGTGGTTCTTGAGTCCCTGAAGGTCGAGGTCAGCGGCCAGTGGGGGCAGTACTGGACGCCCGAGCGCCCCACCGACATGCCGAAGGCGGGCGGCATCAATCCCAATGCCGACGACGATCCCAAGATTCCGGACGTCGGCGCGGACGACGCCAAGACCGCCATCGATGCCGGGCGCGCGGCGGCCGATGCGCCGGATACGGGAGACGACCTGAAGACCCTGCAGCGGGACTTCTTCTGACGCGCGCCGGGCGGTTGGTTCGGTCTTCTGGGGGGCAAGGGCAGGGGAGTCCCCTCGGTCGTGGTCGCTGGCGCGGCGGGCTTGCTATACTGCGCCGGCCTTGGCCGCACCGGTCGGGCGCGCGAGGCTGGCCGGCCGGGGCAAGGGAGAGCAGGCATGGCGACCGATAATCGGGTGGTCTGGTCGGAAGGCATGTTCCTTCGGCCGCAGCATTTCCAGCAGGCGGACCGCAACACCGAACGCGTGGTGCGCGGTGTCGCCGAGGGCTTGCGCGCCCACGGCTGGGGCCTGCTGGATGCGCAGGTCAATCGGGATCTGCTGGCCAATGGCCGCTTCGCGCTGACCCGGGCGCGCGGCGTCCTGCCCGATGGCACGCCGTTCTCCATCCCCGAGGACGCCGATCATCCGACCCCCCTGGACCTTCCGGAGAGCAATCGCAACCAGGAGATTTTCCTCGCCCTCCCGGCGCGCCAGCCGGGGGGCGTCGAGGTGGCGGAGGGCGCCGATTCCGAGACCGTCGCCCGCTACCGGCCCCAGGAGGTGGAGGTGGTGGACAGCGCCGGCACCGCGCAGACCGTCACGCCGATGACGGTCGCGCGGCCGCGCCTGCGTCTGGTGACCGAGACGGCCGAGCGCGCCGGTCTCATCTGCCTCGGAGTCGCCCGGGTGATCGAGGTGCGCGCCGACCGCCGGGTGGTGCTGGACGATCGCTATATCCCGCCGGTGCTGGACTGCGCCGCCGCGCCGGCCCTGGCGGGCTTCCGCGACGAGGCGCAGGGGCTGGTGCACAGCCGCTGCGAGGCCCTGGCCCAGCGGCTGGGCGGTGGCGGCGCGGGTGCCGGCGCGCGGGGTGTGGGCGACATCGCCGACTTCATGATGCTGGCCTGCCTGAATCGCGCGGCGCCGCTGCTCGCCGCGCTGTCCCAGGCAACCCGCCTGCATCCGGAGGACTTCTTCCGCGAGATGCTGCGCCTCACCGGGGAACTGGCCACCTTCGCCGCCCCGGGGCGGCGGCCGCCGGCGTTCCCGGTCTATCGTCACGAGGACATTCGCGGCAGCCTGACCCCGGTCATGGCCGAACTGCGCAAGTATCTGTCGGCGGTGCTGGAACAGACGGCGGTGCCCATCCCGCTGCAACTGCGCAAGTACGGCATCCGCGTGGGCGTCATCGCCGACCGGTCGCTGCTGGGGGGGGCCCAGTTCGTGCTGGCGGCGCGCGCCGAGATGCCGGCCGAGAACCTGCGGCGCGCCTTTCCCGCGCAGGTCAAGATCGGTCCGGTGGAACGCATCCGGGAACTGGTGAACGTGGCCCTGCCGGGCATCGCCGTGCGACCGCTGCCGGTGGCGCCGCGCCAGTTGCCGTACATCGCCGGCACCACCTACTTCGACCTGGAACGCAACAATCCGCTGTGGAAGGCCCTCGCCACGTCCGGTGGGGTGGCCATCCACCTGGCCGGCGATTTCCCGGGCATCCAGATGGAGCTTTGGGCCATCCGGGGATGAGCGGGCCGGCCGCGCACCGTGAAGTCCCGGTCCCTCGCGGAGACCGGCGGGACCGCACGATACGGGCACGACAAGGGAGACTGACCCGGGCATGAGCGCCGACGATCCCTTTGGCGACGACACCGACGCGGACGGCACCGTCTTCCAGCGCCGGGACCGCCGTCCCGATCCCTTCGCGGGCGGGACGCCGGGCGCCGCTGGCGCACCGCCGGGCGACGCGGGGCGTGGTGACGCGGCGGCGGTTGATCCCGATGCGACGGTGGCGTTGCCGTCCGGCGGCGGGCAGGCGCACATGGCGGCCCTGATGGCGGCCATGGAAACGGCCCGTGGCACCACTGTGGGCGCGGGCGCGGCCTCGCCCGTGTCGCCCCCTGGGACTCCCCCCCCGCCGTCGCCCCCCCCGCCTCCGCCGCCTCCTTCACCGGTCGCGCCGCGTCCGCCGCCCCCCGCAGGAGCGGGCGCCATCGGCGACGACTGGGACGAGCCCGGTGGCGCGACCCTGTCGCATCCGTCCTCCTCGCCGTCGCCCCCCCCTCCTGCGCCTCCCCCTCCTGCGCCGCCGCCGTCCCCCCCGACGTCGGCGTCGGCGCCATCGCCCGCCCAACCGGAGCCCGGGTCGCGCGTGGGACCTCCGGAGCATGCCGAATCGACTCTGTTCGCGGCCGCCGCCGGCCAGCCCGGGCCGTTCACGTCGGCGCCGTCGCCGGCGGCTTCGCCGCGCGCCGAGACCGACGGGCCGCGCCGGGCCTTCGTGCCGGGACGGCATGGCGATGACGAAGCCGTCGACGAGGGCACCCTCGCGGCGGCCGGCCTCAACCCCCTGCTGGGCAACGCCACCGCGTTGCTGGCGCTGGCGGCGCGGCTGCGCGATGGTCCCGGGGTGGCCGACCTGGACGGCCTGCGCGAGCGCGCCATCGCCGAGGTGCGGCGCTTCGATCAGGCGTCTCTGGGCGCCGGCCTGGCGCCGGAGGACGTGCGCATGGCCCGCTACGCGATTTGCGCCACGGTGGACGACCTGATCCTGTCCACCGAATGGGGCGCGGCCAGCGGCTGGGCGGGGCGCAGCCTGGTCAGCACCATCTACAGCGAGACCTGGGGCGGTGAACGCTTCTTCGACATCCTCGACCATCTGCTGGCGCGGCCCGGAAACAATCTGGACGTGCTGGAGCTGATGGCCGTGTGCCTAGCCCTGGGCTTCGTGGGCAAGTACCGGGTGATGCCCCAGGGCCAGTCCGACCTGGCGGAGGTGCGGGACAACCTGTTCCGTACCCTGCGCCAGGTGCGCGGCGACTTCGACCGCGCCCTGTCCCCCCAGTGGCGCGGCCTGGACATGGCGCACAGGCCGCCGCCCTCCCGCCTGGTGCCCGTTCTGGTGGCGGCCATCGTGGCGGTCAGCCTGGGCATTCTCTACATGGTGCTGAGCGCCACCCTGACCGCGCGGACCGAGGTGGTGACCCGCGACCTGATCGAGTCCGTGCCGGTCGGGCCGCCATCCATCCTGCGGCCGGAGGTCGCGCCCACACCGCTGCCGGTGCCGACGCCGCCTGTCGGCCCGGGCCTGTATGAGCGGCTGTCGGCGTTCCTGGCGCCGGAGATCGCGGCCCGCCAGATCGAACTGGCGCGGGGTGCCGGGACCGTCACCATCCGCCTGCTGGGGGGCGGCACCTTCGCCTCGGCCACCGCCACCGTGCAACTGCGCGACCTGCCCCTGCTGCGGCGCATCGGCGAGGCCCTGGCGCCGGAGCGCGGCGCCGTCGTGGTGGTCGGCCACACCGACAGCCAGCCGATCCGCACCGCCCGCTTCCCCAGCAATTTCGAGCTGTCGCTGGCCCGCGCCGCCTCTGTCGTCGAGGTGCTCCGGGGTGTGATCGGCGATCCCACGCGGTTGCGCGCCGAGGGAGCCGCCGATCGCGATCCCCTGGCCGGGAACGATACCCGAGAGGGACGCGCCCGCAACCGCCGCATCGAGATCGTGGTGCCGGCGGAGGTGGCCGGCGGCGCGATCAACACGCGTCCCGGCGCGGCGGCGACGGCCCCGGGCGCGCCGTCCGGCGGCGCGGCCGGAGGAAGCGGGCCGAACCCGGGTGCGTCACCGGGACGGCCCGGTCCGGAGCGCCTGCCGACGCCCGTGTACCAGGACCAGCCCGGCGCGGCCCCCGCCGCCGGCGGTCGCGGCGGCTAGGCGGGGGCGCGGTCATGGGACTCAGCACGGGATCCGCGCCCGATGATCGCCGCCGCCGCCGGCCGCCCCATCCCAGTGGCCAGCCGGGCACGGAGCCGGCCGCCGCCGCCGACCCGGGCCTGCGGGCATCGCCCGAGGATCGCCCGGGGCCGGATCGCTCTCCGCCTCCTGGCCGGACCGCCCGCGTCCAACCGCGTGTGGTGGATGGCCCCGCACTCGATCCGGCGGACACGCCGATGCGGGCGCGCGGGCGGCTTGTGTCCTGGCTGCGCCGGGATCTGGCCCGGGCGCACCAACTGCTGCGCCGGAGCACCACCACCGGCGGCCGGGGCTCGCCCTATCGCCTGCCGTGGATCCTGGTGATGGGGCCGCCCGCCGCCGGCAAGACCCGGGCGGTGGCCCGCGCCGGTCTGGCCTATCCGGACGAGGATCTGCGTGGTGGCCGTCAGGACGCGGCCGGCCGCACCCTGGGCGCCTGCGTGTGGCTTGGCGACCGGGCGGTTCTGGTCGATACCGGCGGCGCGCTGGCGACCGATCCGGCCGAGGCCGAGGACCCCGACGCGCCGGATCGACAGGCGCGCGCCGGCGCCCGCCTGTGGCGCGCCCTGGTGCAACGCGTGCGGGACGAGCGCCCGGCGCTGCCGCTCAACGCCGTGATCCTGGCGGTGCCGTTGCCATGGCTGGCGGCCAGCACCCGCGAGCGGCGCGAGGCCGCCGCGCGCCTGCTGCGTCAGCGCCTGGAGACCGTCTATCAGGTCACCGGTCAGCGACTGCCCATTCATGTCTGGCTGACCCAGGCCGACCGCCTGGCCGGCTTCCACGCCAGCTTCGAGACCCTGGGCGGGCAGGAGCGTGACCAGGTGTGGGGGTTCTCCCTGCCGCTGGCCGGGCCCGGCCGGGAGGAGACCGCGCTGGTCGCGGTCCCGGCCGGCCTGGACGGTCTGGTGCGTCGTCTCAACGCCCGCCTGCTGGAACGCCTGCACCAGGATCCCGGCATGCGCCAGGGCGCGGCCATCTGGGCCTTTCCGGTGCAGGTGGCCAGCCTGCGCGGGCCGCTGTCCCACATGATGGAGGCCCTGTTCCGGGGCGGCGGCTGGCAGGAAAGCCTGTTGCCACGGAGCGTCCATCTGGTCTCCGGCGGTGTCGGCGGCGCGGCGGTCGATCGCCTGGGTCCCCTGCTGGCGCGCCGCTTCTCGCTCGACGCGCCGTCCATGGAGGCGGGCGCCGATCCGGCCGTCGATCGTGTGCACGACCCCGAGCGGGGGTGGTTCCTGGCGCGCGCCCTGGGCGGCGTGATCCTCGGCGAGGCCGGACTGGTCGCCGGCTCGGCCGGGCGCCGCCGGACGCGGGTGATGCGCAACCGCCTGGCCATGCTTGCCGGGCTGTTGGTGATGGGCCTGGGCGTGGCGCTGTGGGGCAAGAGCCTTTTGGGCAACCATGCGCTGCTGGACCGGGCCGAGGCGGACGCCACCACCCTGCGCGAGCAGATCCACGGCCTGGCCATTAGTGGCGTGAGCGATACCGACTTCGCCGCCATCCTGCCGCCCCTGGACATGCTGCGGGAAATGCCCCTGGGGCCGGCGCGGGGGGGCGGTCCGTCGTCGTGGACGCTGACCCTGGGACTCTACCAGGGTCACGCGGTCCATGAAGCCGCGGGGACAACCTATGACCGGGCCCTGCTCCGCCTGCTGGGTCCGCGCCTGCTGCTGGCGCTGGAACGCCAACTGGCCGCGCCCGGCGATCCCGCCGACGCCGGCCGGCGCGTGGCCATGACCGCCTACCTGATGCTAGGCGACCGGCGCGCCTTCGACGGCGAGGTGGTGTGGCGCTGGCTGGAGTCCCTGGCCACGCGCGCGCTGCCCGGCGCCTCGGCGGAGGCCGAGGCGAAGCGGCGCGCCCTGCTGCGCCATGCCGCCGCGTTCCTGGCCCTGGGGCCGCCGCCCATGGTCCTCACCCCGGCGCTGGAGGACCGCGCCCGCCTGATCCTCGGCCCCGGGGGGGTGCGGTGATGGGTGTGCTCAAGGCCATCGGCCGGGCGCTGATCTCGCTCTGGTTCCTGACGCTGCTGCTGGCGGTGGCGCTGGGACTCGGCGTCTGGTTCTTCGGGCCGCTGGTCTCGGTGGCGGAGGTCAAGCCGTTCGCCTCCGCGTTCGTGCGCGTGGCGGTCGCCATGGGCATCCTGGTGCTGTGGGGGCTGATCAACCTGGTGGTCCAGTCCCGCCGGGCGAGCGCGGCGGCGGCCGGGTCCGGCTCGGGCGCCGAGGAGGCGGCGACGGCGCCCGGCGGCGGGGACGACGAGGGCGGCGCGGCCGATGGCGAGGACCCAGTGCCGCCGGAGGCCGAGAACGAGCTTTACCTGGTGCGCTTCACCCGGGATCGGGCGCTGGGCATCCTGCGTCGCGCCCGCTTCCTGCGCCCCTGGAGCGATCGCCTGTTCGATCGCCTCACCCGGGGGCACGCCTACGTGGTGCCCTGGTACCTGCTGCTGGGACCGCCGGGCGCCGGCAAGACCACGCTGCTGAAGGGCGCCGGCGTGCCGCTGCCTCACGCCGGGCGGGTCGGGCGCACCGCGCGGGCCGGCGGCCTGGGCGCCGATGGCGCCGCCGTGCCGACCGAGACCGTGGACTGGTGGCTGACCGACCGGGCGGTGTTCATCGATCCCGCCGGGCACACCCTGACCCAGCACCGCGACCCGGCGGTGGACGCTGCCGTATGGCGCGGGTTTCTGGACCTGCTGAAGGGCGCCCGCCCGCGCCAGCCGCTGAACGGGGTCATCGTGACCCTGGATCCGCTGGCGCTGGCGGCCCTGGGCGAGGTCGACCGGCGCGAGGCGGCGCTTGGCCTGCGTCAGCGCCTGGCCGAGATGGACGCGCGGTTCGGCCTGCGGGTGCCGGTCTATGTGGTGTTCACCCACCTGGACCGGCTAGCGGGATTCGAGGCGTTCTTCGACACCCTGGGGCCGGAGGACCGTGGGCAGGTGTGGGGCCATACCCTGCCGGCCGACGACGGGCGCGGTGGCGCGGGCGTGGTGGGCGGCGTGGGACCGGCGTTCGATGGCCTGCTGCGGCGGTTGAACGAGCGCCTGATCGAACGCATGCACCGGGAACCGGACGCCCGCTGGCGCGGGCTGGTGATGGGCTTTCCGGCGCAACTGGCGACGTTGCGGCCGGTGGTGGTGGGGTTTCTTGAGGAAACCTTCGCCCCCAACCGGTTCGAGGACCGGGCGCTGCTTCGCGGGTTCTATTTGGCCAGCGCCACCCAGGCGGGTCCCACCGAGGACCGCCTGATGCCCCGCCTGTCCAGCCTGTTCGGGCTGGACGCGCGCTTCTCGGCGGGGGAGGCGAGAACACTGGGCGGGCGGCGGCGCGGCTACTTCCTGTCCGCCCTGGTGCGCCGCGTGATGCTCGGCGAGGCCCGTCTCGCCGGCCTGGACCGGGGGCGCGAGCGTCGCCAGCGCCGTTGGGAGGTGGGCGTCATCGCCGCCGTGGCGCTGGTGGGCGCGTTGCTGGCCGCCTGGATGGTGCGCGCCAGCCTGAGCACCGGTCATCTGCTGGCGCGCATGGAGGACACCGCCGACCGCGTGGCGACCCAAACCGAGGACATGCCGGGCCGTCAGGTGACCGACGCCCGCGTGGCCGATGCCCTGGCGGCGCTGACCGTCTTGCGGGACGCGCCCGTCGGCTGGACCGAACGGTCCGGGCGCTGGATCCCGCTGCGCCTGGACGTGGGCCTGTCGCGCGACGCGGCCCTGGAGGACGCCGCCGTGCGCGCCTATCGCGCCGGCCTGGAAACCCTGCTGCTGCCGCGCCTGCTGCGTCGCCTGGAAGGCCAGATCCGCGCCGCCACCAGCCAGCCGGACTACCGGTTCGCGGCCCTCAAGGTGTACCTGATGCTGGGTCGGCAAGGCCCCCTGGACGCGGCGACGCTCGCCCAGTGGTACCAGCTCGACGCGCGGCGCCTGTACCCGGCCGCCGAACAGGCCGACCTGCGCCCGGCGCTGCCCGAGACCGTGGCCGATCTGGTCGCGGCGCCGTTCCCCCAGGTGGACCTGGACGACGCGCTGATCATCAGGACACGCCTGGATCTGGCGGCGCACACCCCGGCTCAGCGCGGCCACGCGTTGCTGATGGAGCTTCCGGCGGTCCAGGCCCTGCCGACGTGGCGGGTGGACGAGGCCGCCGGCCCGCTGGCCTCCCGGGCGCTGGTACGGGCCTCCGGGCACCCGCTGGCCGCTGGCCTGCCGGGCCGGTACACCTATGACGGCTACCACACGACCGTGAAGCCGTCGGTGGGCGTGGTGGCGGACGCGGTGCTGGACGACGCCTGGGTGATGGGCGAGACCATCGGCCCCGCCGAGCGCCCGGGCGCCAAGACCCGCCTGTCCGACGATATCCTGGCGCTTCTCCTGGCCGACTACGGCGACCGCTGGGATCGCCTGCTCGCCGACGTCTCGGTGATGCCGTTCGCGACCGTCGATCAGGCGCTGGACGTGCTCAACGCGCTGGGGGATGCGCGCTCCCCGCTCAAGCTGTTCCTCCAGGCGGCGGCGGTCGAGACCACGCTGGTCCCCGGGCCGGAGGGCATGGACGCAGGTGCCGCCGCCGACGTGGCCGGCGCGCTGCCGGGGCAGGCCGGGTCCATGGTGCAGCGGGTGACGTCGTCGCGGCTGGCGGGCGCGGTGGCCGCGCTGGGGGGTGGTGGCGCGGCGGCGCCGCCCCCGCCGGGGCAGGTGATCAATGACCGCTTCGCCGACCTGCACCGGCTGGTGACCGCCCCGGGGGAGGGGTCCGCCGCGCCCATCGAAGCCCTCACCGAGGGCTTCAAGGCCATGTACGACCAGTTCAACCGGGCCGCCCTGGCGCCCGACCAGGGGCAGGCGCTGCTGTCCCAGATGACGTCCGTGGACCAGGGACCGACGCCGGTGGCGCGCATGCTGGCGCTCGCCGGGCAACTGCCGACCCCCGCGTCGCGCCTGGCCCGCGAGGTCGCCGAGGCCGCCCAGGCGGTCACCAGCGGCACCGTCAGCCAGCGTCTCAACGCCCTGTGGCGCGCCGAGGTGCTGCCGGCCTGCGCCGGGACCCTGCGGGGACGCTATCCCGCCGATCCGGAGGCCCGCGCCGACATGGCCCTGGAGGACTTCGGCGCCCTGTTCGGTCCCGGCGGCACCCTGGACGCCTTTTTCAACACCAACCTGGCGCCGTTCGTGGACACCACCGTGGAGCCGTGGGCCTGGCGGGCGGTCAAGGGCGCCAGCCTGGGGCTGGCCGCCGACAGCCCCCGGGTGTTTCAGCGCGCCGCCGCCATCCGCGACCGCCTGTTTCCGACCGCCGAGCCCAAGCCGCTGATCCGGTTCGAGATCACGCCGGTGGAACTGGACGCCCGTGCCCAGACCGCGCGGCTCGACATCCAGGGGCAGACGCTGGTGTATCGGCACGGCCCGGTGCAGAGCGTGCCCATGCTGTGGCCGGCGGAGACCCCCCGGGCCAGCCTGAGCCTCGGTCCCGGCTTGCCCGACGGCGCCGGTCGGTCCACCCTGGTCGCGGAAGGACCCTGGGCCTTCCAGCGGCTGCTGGACTGGGCCGAGGTGGCGCCCGCCGAGGGACGCGACGACCTGTACTTCGCCTTCTTCGCCGTCGGTCCGCGTCAGGTGGTCTATGCCCTGCGCACCGGAGGGGGCGCCGATCCCTTCGACCTGGCACCGCTGCGGCGGTTCCGGTGTCCGGATGCGCTGTGAGGACGACGGGAGCCGGGGGAGGGTGACGTGACCGCCAACGACGACCAGCAGGACGGCCCGGTGCGCGGGGACCAGGATCGCGCGCCGGAAGGGACCCCGGGTCGGATCGGGGGCGGGGTCGGCCTGGGTCTGCCGGTGACCTCGGCGGCGCTGACCGACGTGGGCCTGATGCGGGCGGAGAACCAGGACGCGGTGCTCGACCGGTCCGATGCGGGCCTGTGGGCGGTGGCCGACGGCATGGGAGGCCACGCCGAGGGCGCGCTCGCCAGCCGGTCGGTGGTGAGGGGCCTTGCGACGGTGGCCGACGATCCCCCGGGTACCCCGCGCGACGTTTTGCAGGCCTGCGGACAGGCGCTGGGCGCGAGCCACAGGCAGTTGCTGGCCCGGGCGGCGCGCGCGGGAGGGCTGCGGCCGCCGGGTTCAACCGTGGTGGCGCTGCTGCTGCGCGACCGCCATGCCCTGTGCCTGTGGGCGGGGGACAGCCGGGCCTATCGGTTGCGGGACGAGGGTCTGGAGTGCCTGACGCGCGACCATACGGTGGTTCAGGACATGATCGACGCCGGTGTCCTGAGCCCGGCGGCGGCGGCGGCGCATCCGGCCCGGCATGCCCTGACCCGCGCGGTGGGCGCGGTCGACGACCTGGTGCTGGAGCAGACCCGCCATCCGGTGCGGCCCGGCGACTTGTTCCTGCTGTGCAGCGACGGGGTCTGTGGTGTGCTGTCGGACGGCGCCCTGGCGTCGGTGCTGCGGGCGGGCCTGGCCAGTGGCGACGACGACGGCGCGCGGGTCCGGGCCATTGTCGAGGCCGTGCGTCGCGCTGTGCTGGACGCAGGGGCGCCGGACAACCTGTCCGTGGTGGCGATCCTGACCGGGGTGTCGGCCGATGGCGTCGCCGCGTCCTGATCCGAGGTCGTTTCTTTGCCGGAAGGATGCTCGGCCATGATCGCCCGCCCGGACCACCCCGCCCCGCTTGTGCGCATGGCCGCCGCCGGAGACTGGCCGCAGTGGCGGGCGCTGTGGCGCGGCTACTGCGAGTTCTATGACGTGGCGGTGGCCGATGACGTGACGGCCGAGACCTGGCGGCGCTGCCTGGACACGACGCTTCCGGCGCTGCGCTGCCTGGTGGCGGAAAGTCGGCCGGTTGGTGGGGACCGGGGCCGGGTGGTCGGCTTCGCCACCCTGCTGGAGCATCCGGGCACATGGTCCATCGCGCCGGTGGGCTACCTGGAGGATCTGTTCGTGCATCCGGAGGCCCGCCGCCGGGGCGTGGCCGGGGCGCTTCTCCACGCCTGCGCCGCGTTCGGGCGCCAGGCCGGCTGGGTCAAACTGTACTGGCGCACCGGGGCGTCCAACACCGCCGCCCAGGCCCTTTACGACCGCGTTGGAGTTCGCACCGACTGGGTGGTCTACGACTGGGTCCTGGACCGGCGGTGATCGCGGGCGCGACGCTCGCTCACGCGGCCATGGAGTGCCCCGGCCGGGCCCGACCGGCGCGCACCTCGTCGGCCATGCGCCACAGGCGGAAGCGGAGGTAGCGCCACAGGGCACCGCTGGCCAGCCGCCCCAGCCGGCCCTGGGGATTCAGGCCGGCGGCCTTCAACGCCATGGCGCTGCCGCGTTCGACATGCGTCAGGCGGTAGCGCGAGAAGGCCCGCGCGGCGTAGGCGCGGGCGCTGGTGGCGCGATCATAGGGGCGGTCGGGGGTGTTGGCGCAATGGTAGGCGAAGGCGAGTTCGTCGTCCTCGGTTTCCTGCATGCGCGACAGGGCCACCAGCAGACGGCGTCCCCGCGAGACGTTCTCGCGGGCGAGCGTGGTCTGGAGGGTGGTGTAGAACAGCTTGTAATGGCGGAACTCGTCGCCGGCGATGCGCCGGCAGATGTCCTTCAGCACCGGTTCCTCGGCGGCGTCGCGAAGCGCCGAATAGAAGCTGCTGGTGCCGGTTTCGACGATGCAGCGGGCGACCATCTCCCCGGTCCGGGAGCCGCGCACCGACTGCGAGACGTCGGTGGGGATCACATAGCCCTCGACGAAGCGCCGGAAGGTGGCCTGGAAGTCGAAACCGGGGTCGGCCCGTTCGGCCCAGCGGCCCAGGGCGTCGCCATGGCGGGTTTCCTCTTCCGCCCACAGATCCACCGCGGCGCCGAAGGCCGGATCGTCGTGGAATACGTTCCGCAGATACAGGGCATACTGGGCGCTGTTGCGTTCCGTCAACGCGGCGGCCTTGATGATGCGGAGCATCTCCGCGTCCACGCGCGTCGGGTCGAACGCATCCCAGGGGATATCGTCGAGGGTCCAGACCGACATGATCCTCACCGTGGTTTTCGTGTGCCGCGCGGCGCCAGGGCCGAAGCCGAGTGCGAGCGTGGGGATGACCAGACAGTGGTGAAACGCCATCCGGCGACGTGTGTGTGACAGGCAGGGATGTGACAGGATGGCGCGTCGCGGCGCCGGGGTCTTTGATCGAAGCCCGGAATATACGATCCCAACCGCCACCTGACAAAGGAAACGGACTCGCGATACCCATGGGTGTGAGCGGGGGCGATCATGGGACGGCCCGGGCGGCGCGCCTGTGTTCGGCGGCGCGGAGCGGAGAAAGGCGTGGTTGAGCCGGTGCGTGGGCGTCGGGGCCTAATCGTGTGCCAGGGGGCCGGTGCCTGGGCGTATGTGACATCAAGTTTTCGTGACTGTATAAAATTTTTAGTTGTATACAATAAAATACTTCCATAAATGGGATGAAGCTCCCACTAAGGGCGTTCGTCACCTGTAAAAACCATGACTTTAACCGAATCTAAACGTGTCGGTCTCATTAATTGAAACGGGCACAAAAAACGGGTTTCGCGGAACATCACGTCTGCACAAATCCGTGAACGCGAGTCTCACGAGCACCTGGGGATAGGCGCGAGCCGGTCGGTTTGCTTGGTCCCGGTTCCGCGTCCGCGCGCGGGCCAAGGGATGCCGAGATCCAGGCGGGCGTGGTGATCGCGTGTCGGGGGGGCGACCGCAGTGCGAAGCCTCCCAACGGCCAGCCTTCATGGCCGTCGGCGGCGGATGAAACGTGGAGGGATCCGTTCATGAAACGACTGTTCTTGGCGACGTGCGGGCTGGCCGCACTGATGACGATGGCGACCGCCAACCCGGTCTGGGCGGTTGATGTCGGGGTCACCTGGCAAGGGGACTCGGGCATGACCAACAGGGTGGTGGCCGGCTTCAAGGAGCGCATGGCGGAGGTGGCGCCGGACGTCGACCTGGATATCCGGGGGCCCCTCGACGACAAGGCGGCCCTGCGGGCGGCCGTCGATGACTTCGAGGCCAACAAGGATGCCATGGTCGTGCTGCGCTCCAACGGCAGCCTTCTTCTGACCGAGCGTCCGCCCGGCATTCCGACCCTGATCGGCGGCGGCAACCATCCGCCGTCCCTGGGCGTGATCCAGAACATGGACGCGCCGGAGGGCAACATCACCGGCGTCACGTACTTCATTCCCCATGATGTGCCGTTGCAGAGCTACGTCACCATCCTGCCCGAGGCGACATCCATGTTGCTGGTCGTGCAGGAGGGACACCCCGGCGGTCTGGTCGATCAGGCCGGCACGATGGAAGCCTGCGACACCCTCGGCCTGACCTGCGACGTGGCCTTCGCGACATCCGTCGAGACGCTGCGCGAGACCATCTCCAGCAAGGCCGAGGATTATTCGGCGATCGTGCTGGGGAACACCCAGCTGACCATGGACGAGGGGGCCGCGGCCGTCGACGCGGCCGGCGACACGCCGGTCTTCGCGTATACAGGCAGGCCGGTCGAGGAGGGAGTCCTGGCCGGTTTCGTGGCCGACGACCACAAGCTCGGCAGGATGCTGGCCGATCGCCTGGTCCAGGTCGTGATCGACAAGACGCCCATCGCCGATATTCCGGTGGGGACGGACGATAATCCGATCCTCTACCTCAACATGACCACGGCGCAACGCCTGGGCGTGGAAGTCCCCTTCCAGATGTTGAGCACGGCAACGGTCATCGAGTAGAGCCGGCGGTGACGGTCCCCACGTGGGCGTCCGTTCAGGCTCCCCGTTAGCCGCGCCAGGGTGTGGTGGAATGGCCCATGGCCAGCCGCCCGTGGCCGTGCGTGGGGTGGTCCGGGCGCCAGAGGGGGCCGTCGTCGACTCGGCGGCACGAGACCGGCGCCACGGGGCCTCCGAGAGGGAGGCCGGGCGACGTCCCGAAGAGTCCGGATAACAGGACTGCGCGCGGGGCGTTGTCGGGCGAGGAGATCTTGATCATGGCATACGCCAATCGTTTTGGGGCTGACAGCGGTATTCCGTTACGGGACGAGGCGACAGCGGGGTCCGGCTTTTCAAAGAAGGCGCCTGGCAGACTCAGCAGACGGTGGACCATCGGTTACAAGATCACGTCCGCCGTCACGGCTTCCATCATTGTATTGCTGGGCGCCTTGATCATATTCGCGGCCAGCGCCCAAAAAAGCGCGATGATCGAGTTGTCCGATGACGCCGCGCGGGAAATCACTGAACTGATGGCGTTGCAAATGGGGGCGGCGGTCAAGTTCAACCAGTCCACGGCCCTGGAGCAGATCTTCACGCCGCAGACATCCCGGGACGGGTCCAGCATTGCCTCGCTGAGGGTGATCGACCGTGATGGGACGACGGTGGCGCGTTACGAGTCCGACCGACTGGACGCGGCGCCGATCGCGGAGGGAGGGGCCTCCTCCCGGGACGACCTCACGGTCACGGACATCGGCAGTCATGTGCTGGTCGCCGCGCCGATCGTCTACGGCAAGGATGCCGTCCAGGTGGGCACCCTGGTCGTGGGCTGGAGCCGTGCCCTGATCAAGGCCCAGGCCACCGCCTCGGCCCTGACCGTGGCGGGGGTCGCGGTCGGCATCGTGGTGGGCTTGATGGCCCTGCTTCACATTCTCCTGCGCGGCATCGTGACCCGGCCGGTGTCCACGTTGCAGGCGGCCATGAGCCGACTGGCCGAGGGCGACGTATCGGTGTCCGTTCCCAGCACGGAGCGGGGCGACGAGATCGGCGGCATGGCCAACGCCGTGCAGGTGTTCAAGGAAAACAGCCGCAAGATCGAGGCCCTCCAGGCCGAGCAGGAGGCCGCCCACCGCCGCAACGCGCGACGCGTCAGGACCGAGATGTTCGCGCTGACCAACGCGCTGGACGAGGAGGTGCGCAGCGCCATCGCCATCGTCCAGCAGCAGACCGAGGCCATGCATGGCGCCGCCGTGGAGATGGCCTCGGCCGTGCAACACACCGAGACAGGGGCCGGCGCGGCCTCGTCGGCGTCCCAGGAGTCCTCGGCCAGCGTGGACGCCGTGGCGGCGGCGGCCGAGGAGATGGCCAGCTCCATCAGCGAGATCAGCCGCCAGGTGTCCGGCGCCTCGGACATCGCCCACCGGGCGGCGCGTCAGGCGGAAGGCACCAACGACCGCATCCAGGGCCTGGCCGAGGCGGCCGACAAGATCGGCGAGGTGGTCAACCTGATCAGCGACATCGCCAAGCAGACCAATCTTCTGGCGCTCAATGCGACGATCGAGGCGGCGCGCGCCGGCGAGGCCGGCAAGGGCTTCGCGGTGGTGGCCAACGAGGTCAAGACCCTGGCCACCCAGACGGCCAAGGCCACCGACGACATCGCCGAGCAGATCGGCGGCATGCAGGCGGCGACACGGGACGCGGTGGAGGCGATCCAGGGCATTGTCTCGGTGATTCGGGAGATCAACGAGATCACCACGGCGGTGTCGGCGGCGGTGGAGGAACAGACGGCGGCGACCGGCGAGATCAGCCAGAATGCCCAGCAGGCCGCGCACAGCACCCAGGAGGCGTCCGACAACATCGCGGCGGTGTCGGGCAGCGCGGAAACGACGGGCCGGCACGCCGGCGACGTGCGGCAGTCGGCGAAGGAGGTCCGGGAACGGGTCCAGCAGATGCAAGAGTCCTTGGAACGGATCGTCCGCGCGGGCAGCGCCGAGGACCGCGAGGCCAATGCGCTGCGCACCCTGAATCTGGCGGTGACGGTGGATCTGGGCGACGGGCAGCGGCGTGCCTGCCTGTTGCAGGACGTGGCCCCGGGTGGCGTGGGCACCCTGGACCGCTCCCTGACCGCCGAGCGGGGCCAGACCTTCGGCATCGACATCCCGGGCATGGGCTCCTTGTCCGGCATGGTGGTGGCCCAGACCGAGGCGGCCACCCACATTCGCCTGGACATGAGCGAGGCCGAGGTGCGCGCCTTTGAATCCTTCGTGCGCCAGCGGGGCGTGAGCCGGTAACCGGCGGCGGAGGCGCGCGTCCGGCACGGTCTCCGGCGCCGGACGCTGGCGAGTCGGACCCGGTCGCCGGGTCGGGCCGCTGTCGCCTGTCCTCGCGACCGGACTCGAACAGGATGCGGCCCGATATCCATAACTGAGAGTTGAATTTCTTCCCCGTTCTTTTAGGAACGAGCAAAGACGTCGGTCAGGAGTGGCCGCGTGATCGCGGCTTCTGTATTAGAAAGCGAAAAGGTCCTGATATAGATCTCTGTATTTGGTGAGTCCGGGTATCTTTTTGTAACACCCTTCCGTGTTGGCCTCTGATTTTCAGTCATGTACGCTTCGGACTGAGTGCCGTGGCGACGCAACGGTTTTGTTTGTCGGGATCCAGAGCGTGATCCGAAGAGGCGAACCTATTATAAAGCGCTCATATAAGTTGTGATGCCCCGGTCGAACGGAGTCGCCAGGCAGCATGGCGAGCCAGGAAGAGTCGAGTCCGAACATCGCGCGGTCCGCGTCAGGGACCCGTCCGGAACCTCGTTCGGATCGTAGGATGCCGGACCACGGTTCGGTGGAGACGCTCGCCTTGGTGTCTCCCGACGTGATCCGAACAGCAATCAGGGGCGATTTCTTCATGACAAAGCTGGGATTGAAGGCGCAGATCAGCGTGGTGGCCGCGGGCATGGTCGTGGTGGCGCTGGTTCTGGCGACGGGGACCGCCCTCTACCTCGTACGCGCCGCCTTGCACGACGGCGCCATGAGAATCACGAACCAGGCGGCCGACGTCGCCGCCAACACCGTCCAGCGCGACCTGGAGGACGCCTTTACCGTGGCCCGCGACAATGCCCTCGTCCTGGAGGCGATGCGCGCTGGCGAGGTGACCGATCGTCGCCAGTACTCCAGCGTCCAGCGTGCCTTGCTGGAGGGGCATGAGGAGTTGCTGGGGGTGTGGACGGGTTGGGAGCCCGATGCCCTGGACGGGCGTGACGCCGCCTTCGCCGATACCGAAGGCCATGACGCCACCGGCCGTTTCCTGGAGTACTGGTACCGAAGCGACGGAACGATCGCGCGCGACATTTTGCTGGACTACGAAACGCCGGGAGCCGGCGACTATTACCTGATTCCGCGCAACAGCAACCGGGAGACCATTCTCGAGCCCTACCTGTATCCCGTCGGCGGGAAAGAGGTTCTCATCACCACGCTGGCCGTGCCGATCCATCATGGCGGCCAGGTGGTCGGAGTCGCCGGCGTGGACGTGGCGCTGGCGTCCATCCAGCGTGACCTGGCGGCCATTCGGCCGATGGACGCCGGCTGGGTCACGCTGGTGACCGAGAACGGTACGATCCTGGCGGACCGGAGTCCGGAGGTGGTGGGGCGAAAGGCCGCCGAGGCCGGCTTTGGCGACGCGGTCCTGGCGGCCATCGACGGCGGCCGATCCTACATCGACGAACGGGCGACCAGCATCGACGGGATCCCGGTGCTGCGCGTCGTGTCGCCACTGAAGATCGGTCACACCGACACGACGTGGACGGTGGTCACCAACATTCCCAGCGCGGCGGCCCTGGCGGACGTCAACGACATCACCTGGAAACTGCTGACCCTGACCGTGGTCGTGGCGGGTGTCGCGGTGGCGTTGGCCTGGTTCTCCGGGCGACAGGTCAGCAATCCGATCGTGGCCATGACCACCGCGATGGGACGTCTGGCCAAGGGCGACCTTTCGGTGGAAACCCCCGGGATGGATCGTCGCGACGAGATCGGGGCGATGGCCTCGGCGGTCGAGGTGTTCAAGGAGAACAGCCGCAAGATCGAGGCCCTGCAGGCCGAGCAGGAAGCCGCCCACCGCCGCAACGCGCGGCGGGTCCAGACCGAGATGTTCGCGCTGACCAACGCGCTGGACGAGGAGGTGCGCAGCGCCATCGCCATCGTCCAGCAGCAGACCGAGGCCATGCATGACGCGTCGGTGGAGATGACGGACGCCATCGACCACACCGAGCAGGGGGCCGGCGCGGCCTCGGCGGCATCCCAGGAGTCCTCCGCCAGCGTGGACGCCGTGGCGGCGGCGGCCGAGGAGATGTCCAGTTCCATCGGCGAGATCAGCCGCCAGGTGTCCGGAGCCTCGGACATCGCCCACCGGGCGGCGCGTCAGGCGGAGGGCACCAACACACGAATCCAGGGTTTGGCCGAGGCGGCCGACAAGATCGGCGTGGTGGTCAACCTGATCAGCGACATCGCCAAGCAGACCAATCTTCTGGCGCTCAATGCGACGATCGAGGCGGCGCGCGCCGGCGAGGCCGGCAAGGGCTTCGCGGTGGTGGCCAACGAGGTCAAGACCCTGGCCACCCAGACGGCCAAGGCCACCGACGACATCGCCGAGCAGATCGGCGGCATGCAGGCGGCGACCCGCGAGGCGGTGGAGGCGATCCAGGGGATCGTGACGGTGATCGGCGAGATCAACGAGATCACGACCGGGGTGTCGGCGGCGGTGGAGGAACAGACGGCCGCCACCCGGGAGATCAGCCAGAACGCCCAGCAGGCGGCGCACAGCACCCAGGAGGCGTCCGACAACATCGCGGCGGTGTCGGGACGAGCGGAGACGACGGGCCGGCACGCGAGCGACGTGCGGCAATCGGCGGAAGAGGTCCGGGAACGGGTCCAGCACATGCAGGATGCCCTGGAGCGGATCATCCGCGCCGGCAGCGCGGCGGACCGCGAGGCCAACGCGCTGCGCACCCTGAACCTGGCCGTGACGGTGGATCTGGGCGACGGGCAGCGGCGCGCCTGCCTGTTGCAGGACGTGGCGGCCAGCGGCGTCGGCACCCTGGACCGCTCCCTGACCGCCGACCGGGGTCAGACCTTCGGCATCGACATCCCGGGCATCGGGCACCTGTCCGGCGTCGTGGTGGCCCAGACGGCGGCGAGCACGCACATCCGTCTGGACATGAGCGAGGCCGAGGTGCGAGCCTTCCACAACTTCGTGAGCAAGCGGGCTTGATCGGCCGGCGACGGTCGCGGAGACTTGCCGCGTGGGGGCCTGTGCCAAGGACCAAGGAGATGGATCGGTGAAGCACGAAATCAGGAACGAACTCGACAAAGCCGTTTTGGTCCTGTCGGATCAGTTGGTTGACGCCGACCGGGCGGCGTTCGAGCGCGTGGTGATGCAGGTTGTGGGATCCGGAGCGCGCATGATCGAGGTGGACTTCAAGGACCTCACCTATATGGACTCGGCCGGGCTGGGCCTTCTGCTCACGCTACGCGAACAGGCGGAGAAGGCGCGCGCCAAGGTCATCCTGGCCAATCCTAAGGGATCCGTGCGGGAGATTCTGGAACTGGCCCGATTCGATACCCTGTTCAGCATTCAGCACGCCCCCTGATCCCCTCGGCCGGCGGAGATGCCCGAGTCCGGACTGTGCGGTCCGGGTGCCCGGGACTGCCGCCCCGGAGACGTCTGGGGGGCGTCCGGCCTCCCTGGGGGGCTCTGGCGCGGTACCGGTCGGGGCTCGTGTCGCCGGGCCGCGTGTCAACGGGCCGCGTCTTCCATTGTCATGTCCGACACCGTCGAGAGGAAAGGGCGGGGCCTGATGTCTGCCCCGCCCCGCGCCATTGCCAGCGGTCCGTTCGTGACCGCGCCGGGCGCGTGTGCCGTCGCCCGCGACGGTCGGCTCGCGTCGCTCCGAAATCGAGAGGGACACCCACCGGATGGCCGCCACCCGCGCCTTGATCGTCGAGGACAACGCCCTGAACCGCCGCCTCCTGGTCGGGCAACTGGAAGCCATGGGCTACGAGACGGCGGTGGCCCATGACGGTGTCGAGGGTTGGGACATCCTGTCGCGCGAGGGCCAGCGGTTCGACGTGGTTCTCCTCGACCGGCGCATGCCGAACATGGACGGCATGGAGGTGCTGGCGCGGATCAAGGCATCCCCCACCCTTCAGGCCCTGCCGGTCATCATGCAGACCGCCGCCGACAGCCAGCAGGAGATCATCGAGGGCATCAAGGCCGGGGTGTACTACTACCTGACCAAGCCGTTCGAGCCCGCCGTGCTGCTGTCGGTGACCGCCTCGGCGGTGGCGGACTACGCCCGATACCGGAGCCTTCAGCGCGACGTCGACCAGCGCACGCAGGGCCTGGGCTTGATGCATGAGGGGACCTTTCGGTTCCGCACCGTGCGCGAGGGCCGCGACCTGTCGGTGATCCTGGCGTCGGCCATGCCCCATCCCCAGCGCGCGGTCATCGGCCTGTCGGAACTGATGATCAACGCGGTCGAGCATGGCAACCTCGGCATCACCTATGACGAGAAATCGGTGCTCTTGAAAGAGCGGCGCATGGAGCAGGAGATGGTCGACCGCCTCGCCCGGCCGGAGTACCGGGCCAAGCTGGTGGAGGTGGCCTTCGAACGCCATGCCGACCGACTGATGGTGACCATCACCGACGAGGGAGAGGGGTTCGACTGGCAGCGCTACATGGAGATGGACCCGACGCGGGTGTTCGATACCCACGGACGCGGGATCGCGCTGGCCCACGACCTGAGCTTCGACGCGCTGGAGTATCGGGGCCGGGGCAATCAGGTGGTGGCCACGGTCATGGTTGGCCGCGCGCCGGTCAAGGACGAGACGGCCGGCGAGACGACCGCGCCGGTTTCGCTGGGCGATCTGTCCGAGGGTGTCTCCAACGACATGCGCCTGTCGGCCATGCATGCGCGTCTGCGCGACACGCGCCAGGACCTGGAGGCGTTCAAGGCGCGCCTGGCCCAGGACCTGACGGCGGCGCGGGAGATGCAGCAGGATCTGTTGCCGCCGCCACAACTGCTGACCGACCTCCAGGCGCGGTTCCAGGTGCGCCTGGACAGCCATTTCGAGACCTCGTCGGAGCTGGGGGGCGACCTGTTCGGCCTGCGGGGGCTGGACGAGCACCGAATCGCGCTGTGGATGGTCGATTTCTCGGGCCATGGGGTGTCGGCCGCGCTCAACACCTTCCGCCTGCACACTCTGCTGGAAGACATGGTGGATGGCATGGACCAGCCGGGGGTGTTCCTGACGCGCCTGAACAACCGGCTGTCGGGGTTGCTGTCCACCGGTCAGTACGCCACCGCCCTGTATGGCGTGGTGGACCTGGAGGCCGACTGCCTGACCTACGCCGCCGCCGCCGCGCCGTCGCCGCTGTTCGTGTCCCTGGCCGATGGCACGGTGACCGCCGGCCTGGGGGCCGGGCTGCCGCTGGGCGTGATGTCGGGGGTGGACTACGACACCCGCACGGCGCCCTTCCCACGGGGCTCGCTGTTGTTCTTGTACAGCGATGCCCTGCTGGAGTGTGGCCGGGAGACCGGCGACGACCTGGGCAAGCAGGGCGTGCGCCGGTTGCTGTCGGAGTCGGCGGTGGCGCAGGGCGAGGGGTTCACCCTGGCGCGCTTCCTGGAGCCCTTCTTCGCCAAGGTGTCGCGGCCGTTGAGCGACGACCTGACGGCGCTCGCCTGCCTGCGGCCGGCGGACGCCGCCGCATGAGGCCACCCCGGCATGGGGCCTGGGGGCCTGGCGGGCCCTCGGCGGCGGCCTGGGTGGTGTTCGGGGCGGCGGTCAGATCCAGCGGCGGACGCGACGCCGGTAAGCGTCCCAGTCGGCGCCGAAGTGCGCCGCCAGAACCGCTTCCTCGCGCGGGACGAACATCCGGTCCAGCCACAGGGCCAGCGCCACCGGTCCCAGCCACGGAGTCAGATGGCCCATCACCAGGGCCGTGCCGACGAGCGTGATCACCAGGCTGAGGTACATGGGGTTGCGGGTCAGCCGGAACGGTCCGGCCTCGACGAGGCGCGATCCGCCGTGAAACAGGCGCGGCGTCGCCCCGGCCCGCATGAACGTCAGGGTGGCGGCGGCGCCGAGGATCAGGCCCAGGCCCATCAAGGCCATGCCGGCGATGGTCCAGGGCCAGGGCGTCAGGAGCGGTCCGGGACCCGTCCTGGACAGCAGGATCATCGCGCCCAGGGCCACCAGGGTCGCCAGCGGCGGTGGCAGGGTGGCCAGCCGCCGCCAAAGCGACCCGGCTTCGTGGGCGTCTGTCATGCGGCGGAGTCCTTGACCGGCTTGATCGGGATCGGCGTGCCGTCCAGGTCTTCCAAGCGCCATGGCGGCCGTCCGTCCGGTGGTGGATCGATCGGCACGAAGCGCACCGGCGCCGCGTTGCCCACCGCCGGCTTCACCTTGCCGAATCCCAGCTTGTAGAGCAGGGCCCGGAACGTGCCCGAATGGCCGACCACCAGGGCGGGCGCCGGCACGCGCAGCGCCGCCGCCGCCGCCCAGATGCGGTCCGCGAACTCGTCCCAGGTCTCGCCGCCCGGCGGGTCGTAGAAGGTGCCGGGCCGCAGATCCAGGGTCTTGCCCTCCAGGTCCCCCCAGTTCCGTTCATTCAGGCCGGGCTCGATGATCGGCGTCAGGCGCGCGCCCAGGCGCTCGATCAGGGGCGCGGCGGTCTGGTGGGTGCGGATGAGGCCGGTGACGACGACGCTCGCCAGCGGCAGGGCGGCCAGGGCGTCGGCCGCTTCGGCGGCCTGGGCATGCCCCAGGTCGGTCAACGGCGCGTCCAGCCAGCCGGCGACCAGATCCTCGGCGTTGGTGGTGCTCTGACCGTGGCGGATGAACCAGAACGGTCCGTCCAGGAGGGCGCGAACCGGCGGGGATGTATCGAGGGAGGCTGAACTCATGAGACTGGGGTTCCGGCTTGGCGATCAACAGGAGGAGGGGGGACGCACCCCGCTCCCGGCGGCGGACGACATCGGCGATACCCGGCTGGATCACGGCGGCGAGCCAGGGGGCAGACGGGTAGGCGGGGGGCAACCGCGCGTAGCTTACCCTTGCCGGTGGACGGGGCAAAGGCCGAGTGCGTCCCGTGGCGCGGGGAAACCGGGACCGCGCGGATCCGGCCCGTCCTTGGGTCAGGGATCCGCCTGCGGCCGGGGCGGCGGATAGGCGCAGTCGATCAGGCGGGTCGCGTCCAGTTCAAGGAAAAAGGCTTCGCGCGCCGCCGCCAGCCGTCCCTTGAGGCGACAGCCGGGCGTCAGGGTGCAGGCGCCGCCGTCGGGATCGAAGCACTCCACCAAGGCATGGTGCCCTTCCAGGGCGCGCGCCACCTCTCCCAGGGATATGGCCGATGCCGGGCGCGCAAGTTGAAACCCGCCGCCCACGCCGCGCCGGGTCACGATGAACCCGGCCTGCGCCAGATTGCGCACGACCTTGGTCAGGTGATGACGGGAAATGCGGAACTCCCGCGCCACTTCGTCGGTGGTGAACAGGCGGTCCGGCTCCCCGGCCAGACGCATCAGGGTTCGCAGTCCGAAGTCGGTAAAGGTGGTCAGACGCATGGGAGCGTTACCCATAGGCGTTAGGATGGCGTCGGGATGGGCTTCGCCAGGCCGACCGCGGCGCGCGTCACCGGTGGACACCCCTCCGCCCCCTTGGGACGTTCGGGATGAAGGCTGTGTGGACAGTATGGCATGTCTTCGATCCGAGCGAGCGTGGCGAGCCGACGGATCTCCCGAGACAGGAGACTCCCGGCCGGACGGCGCGACGTTCTCCGTGTCCCCGAAATCGAACGCCCAGGGCGTGTCCGTCCGGACAAAATAGGCATTTACAATACTGATTTTGACGACCTATTTTGGCACATCAAATGCGGATTTAGCGGATCCGTTGGAGAACGTCGAAACGGTCAGGGAAGGGATTAGGGGTCATGTTCTGCTTCCAGTGTGAAGAAACGTCGTCGCGGTCGGGCTGCACGGTCAAGGGGGTGTGCGGCAAGCCCGAGGAGACGGCAAGCCTTCAGGATCTGCTGCTGTTCAGCCTGCGCGGGCTGGCGTGGCACCTGGATCAACTGGCGGCGCGGGGGACACCCGACCGGTCTCATGACGCCTTCCTGCGTGAGGCCCTGTTCGCGACCATCACCAACGTGAACTGGTTGAACGACCGCTTCGAGGCGCTGATCGAGGATGCCCTGGACCGCCGCGACCGTCTGGCGGCCGGCATGGCGCCCGGCATGGCGCCCGGCATGGCGCCACGTGTCGATGCCCCGGAGGCCGCCACATGGCGCGGTCCGCGCGCCGCGTTCGTGGCCAAGGGTCAGGCGGTCGGCATCCTGTCGACCGTGGACGAGGATGTCCGCTCCCTGCGGGAGCTGCTGGTGATCGGCGTCAAGGGGATCGCCGCCTACGCGGCCCATGCCGCCGCCCTCGGCCGGGAAGACCGGGAGGTTGATACCTTCATCGTCGAGGCGCTGGCGTCCACCACCCGGGATCTGTCGCGCGATGCCATGGTCGATCTGGTCATGCGCGCGGGCGCCGTCGCCGTGAGCGCCATGGCGGCGTTGGACGAGGCGCACACGACCGCCTACGGCCATCCCGAGATGACGCGGATCAACATCGGTGTCGGCGCCAATCCGGGCATCCTGGTCAGTGGTCATGACCTGAAGGATCTGGAGGACCTGCTGGCGCAGACCGCCGGCACCGGTATCGACGTGTACACCCACGGCGAGATGCTGCCGGCGCATGCCTACCCCGCCTTCCGCCGCCATCCCCATCTGGTGGGCAACTACGGGGGCGCCTGGTGGCAGCAGACCAGCGAGTTCGAGTCCTTCAACGGCCCCATCCTTCTGACCACCAACTGCCTGGTCCCGCCGCGTCGAGACAACACCTATCTGTCCCGCCTCTACACGACGGGCGCCGTGGGCTATCCCGGCGCGGTCCATGTGGCGGATCGACCGGACGATGGCACCAAGGACTTCTCCGCCCTGATCGCCCAGGCGCGCGCCTGCGCGCCGCCGACGGCGATCGAGACCGGGACCGTGACCGCCGGCTTCGGGCATGCCCAGGTTCTGGCCCTGGCCGACACGGTCGTGGACGCGGTGTCGTCCGGCGCCATCCGTCGGTTCGTGGTCATGGCCGGGTGCGACGGGCGCCGCCGCGACCGGGCGTACTACACCGAGGTCGCGCGCGCCCTGCCCGAGAACGCCGTGATCCTGACCGCCGGCTGCGCGAAGTACCGCTACAACAAGCTGGATCTGGGGGAGATCGGCGGCATTCCCCGGGTTCTGGATGCCGGACAGTGCAACGATTCCTACTCCCTGGTGAAGGTCGCCCTGGCGCTCAAGGAGGTGATGGGCGCCGCCGACATCAACGACCTGCCCATCTCCTATGACATCGCCTGGTACGAGCAGAAGGCGGTGGCCGTCCTGCTGGCCTTGCTGTCGCTGGGCGTCAAGGGGATCCGCCTGGGGCCGACCCTGCCGGGCTTCCTGTCGCCGGCGGTCACCACGACCCTGGTGGAGACTTTCGGCCTTCGCCCCATCGCCTCCGTCGAGGACGATGTGCCGGCCATGATGGCCGGGCGGTAAGGGGCCAGAGGAGGGGGGCGTCAGCCGCCCCCCGTCCCGCCCCCCGTCCCGCTCTCCGTCCGCCCATTGTCCCGGACCTCCAGGTTGAAGGCGGCGGCCATCAGCGCTCGCGTGTAGGGCGTTTCCGGCGCATCCAGAACCCGGGCGGCGGGGCCGGCCTCGACCACCACGCCATCCTTCATCACCAGGATGTCATCGGCCAGCGCGCGCACCACCCGCAGGTCGTGACTGATGAACAGGTAGGCCAGCCGGTGGCGGTCCTGGATGTCGCGCAGCAGGTCCACGATCTGCGCCTGCACCGAGACATCAAGGGCGCTGGTGGGCTCGTCCAGCACCAGGAAGCGAGGCTTGAGCGCCAGCGCCCGGGCGATGGCCACGCGCTGGCGCTGGCCGCCGGAGAACTCGTGCGGGTAGCGGTGGCGGGTCTCCGGATCCAGGCCCACCTCGCGCAGGGCGTCGATGACCATGGCCTCGCGCGCGGCCGCGTCGGCGCCGATGCGGTGCACGGCCAGCCCCTCGCCGACGATCTGGCCGATGGACAGGCGCGGGCTGAGCGACCCGTAGGGATCCTGAAACACCACCTGCATCTGCCGGCGCAAGGGGCGCATGGCGCGCCAGGACATCCCGTCGACGCGGCCGCCCTGGAAGGTCACCGGTCCGACCGAGGAGATCAGCCGCAACAGTGCCAGCCCCAGGGTGGTCTTGCCCGATCCGCTCTCGCCCACCACGCCCAGGGTGTGGCCCTCGTGAACGGTCAGGGTAACGCCGTCCACCGCCTTGACGTGGCCGACCGTGTGGCGGATCACGCCCTTGCGGATGGGGAAGTGGACCTTCAGGCCGGTGGTGGCGATCACCGGCGCGGCGTCCCCGGGCGGCGGCCGAACCGCGCCCTGGGGTTGGGCGTCCATCAGCGCCCGGGTGTAGGGATGCGTGGGGTGGTCGAACAGGTCGGCGACCGGTCCGGCCTCGACGATCTCGCCGGCCTTCATCACGCACACCCGATCGGCGACGCGGCGCACGATGCCGAGGTCGTGGGTGATGAACAGCACCGCCATGCCGAAGCGATCCCGCAGGTCCGCCAGCAGGTCGAGAATTTGGGCCTGGATGGTCACGTCCAGCGCCGTCGTGGGCTCGTCGGCGATCAGCAGGTCGGGTTCGTTGGCCAGCGCCATGGCGATCATGACGCGCTGACGCTGGCCGCCGGACAACTCGTGGGGCAGCGCGCCCAGGCGGCGCTCGGCCTCGGGCAGGCCCACCAGGGTGAGCAGTTCGATCACCCGCGCCCGCAGCGCGGCGCCGGTCAGGCCCTTATGCAGCGTCACCACCTCTCCCACCTGCTTGCCGATGGCCTGCAGGGGATTGAGGGAGGTCATGGGCTCCTGGAAGATCATCGAGGCCGTGTCGCCCCGCGCCTGACGCAGCAGCGCGTCCGGGGCCGTCAGCATCTCTTGCCCGGCGAGCATGATGGAGCCGGACGGGTGATGGGCGCGGGGATAGGGCAACAGGCGGAGCACCGACAGGGCGGTGACCGACTTGCCGGACCCGCTTTCGCCCACCAGGGCCAGGGTCTCGCCGCGCCGGATGGAGAACGACACGCCGCGCACGGCCTCCACCGCGCGCGGCCCCCGGCCGAAGGTGACGGCCAGGTCGCGGACCTCCAGGACCACGTCGTCCGTCATCACAGGACCCCCTTGCGCGGGTCGAAGGCATCGCGAACGGCCTCGCCGACGAACACCAGCAGGGTGAGGGTGACGGCGATGACCATGAAACTGGTGATGCCCAGCCATGGGGCCTGGAGGTTGTCCTTGCCCTGGCGCAGCAACTCACCCAGCGAGGGCGCGCCCGGCGGCAACCCCAGCCCCAGGAAGTCCAGCGAAGTCAGCGCCACCAGGGACCCGGCCAGGATGAACGGCAGGAAGGTGAGTGTGGCCACCATGGCGTTGGGCAGCACGTGCTTGACCATGATCCCGGCGTCGGACATGCCCAGCGCGCGGGCGGCGCGCACGTAATCGAAGTTGCGCGCGCGCAGGAACTCGGCGCGCACCACGCCCACCAGCGCGGTCCAGGAAAACAGCATCAGCACGACGAGCAGGGTCCAGAACCCGGGAATCAAGACGCTGGAGACGATGATCAGGATGAACAGCTGCGGCAGGCCCGACCAGATCTCGATGAATCGCTGGAGGAGCAGGTCCAGCGTGCCGCCGAAGTAGCCCTGGACCGCGCCGGCGGCGACGCCGATCACCGACGAGACCAGCGTGAGCGTGAGCCCGAACAGCACCGACAGCCGGAAGCCGTACAGCAGCCGGGCGAACACGTCTCGGCCCTGGTCATCGGTGCCCAGCCAGTTCTCGGCGCTGGGCGGGGCGGGTGCCGGAACCGGCAGATCCTGGTTGACGGTCTGGTAAGAGAAGCGCACCGGCGGCCAGACCATGAAGCCCTTGTCTGCGATCAGGCCGGCCACGAAGGGGTCGCGGTAGACGGTCAGGGTGGGGAAGTCGCCGCCGAAGGTGGTTTCGGGATAGTCCGCGAGGACGGGCACATAGGGCGCGCCATCGTACCAGACGAGCAGGGGGCGGTCGTTGGCGATCAGTTCCGCGAACAGGCTGACGACGAACAGCACCAGGAAGATCCAGAGCGACCAGACGCCCCGCCGGTTGGCGCGGAAATTGGCCAGCCGCCGGCGCCAGAGCGGCCCCAACCGGTCCCGCGGGGGCGGTCGGGTGTCGGCGACACCGCTGTCGGAGGCGGAAAGCACACCACTGTCGTTCATGCGCTCATAGACCCGTTCCATCCACTCTGAACCGTCACGTGCGATGTCCAAGGCCCGCCCAATCGCCGGCGTGGCGTGGGGGAGGAGCCTGACCGGATCCGACCGATCGGCGGGCTCGTGGTCCTGTCGGATGGCACGGGCCGGGCGCCTCCCGGGGACGGCGGCGGCTGGGTCGCGTGACGGGCTCGCATCATACCTCCCGGCTTTCGAAGTCGATGCGTGGATCGATGACGTGATAGGTCAAATCCGAGATCAGGTTGAGCACCAGACCCAGCAGCGTGAAGACATAGAGCGTGCCGAACATCACCGGGTAGTCGCGATTGATGACGGCCTCGAAGCCCAGCAGGCCCAGGCCGTCCAGGCTGAAGATCACCTCGATCAGCAGCGATCCGGTGAACAGCATGCCGATCAGTGCCGCCGGGAAACCGGCCACCACCAGCAGCATGGCGTTGCGGAACACATGCCCGTAGAGGATCGCGCGCTCGGTCAGCCCCTTGGCGCGCGCGGTGACCACGTACTGCTTGTTGACCTCGTCCAGGAAGGCGTTCTTGGTCAACATGGTCAGGCTGGCGAAGCCGCCGATGACGATGGCGGTGACCGGCAGGGTCAGGTGCCAGAGGTAGTCGAGGACACGGTGCGGCCAGGACAGGTCCGCCCAGTTGTCCGAGACAAGCCCACGCAGCGGGAACAGGTCGAAGTAGCGGCCGCCCGCGAACAGCACGATCAGCAGGATGGCGAACAGGAACCCGGGCACCGCGTAGCCGATGATCACCGCCCAACTGGTGACGATGTCGAAACGGCTGCCGTCGCGCACCGCCTTGGCGATGCCCAGCGGGATGGACACCAGATAGATGATCAGCGTGGACCACACCCCCAGCGACACCGAAACCGGCATCTTTTCCCAGATCAGCGCCAGCACGCCGGTGCTGCGGTAGTAGCTCTCGCCCAGATCGAACGTGGCGTAGTTCACCAGCATGGTGATGTAGCGCTCGTGAAGGGGCTTGTCGAAACCGAACTGCTTCTCGATCTCGGCGATGAAGGCGGGATCCAGCCCGCGCGCGCCCTGATAGGCGCCGTTCCCGTCGCCGCCGCCGCCTCCGCCCGCTTCCCCCCCCGTGTTGCCGGAGATACGCGCTGTGGCATCCCCCGCCGTTCCCTGGATCTGGGCCAGCATCTGTTCGACCGGACCGCCGGGCGCGATCTGGACGATGAAGAAGTTGAGGGTGATGATCCCCACCAGGGTGAGCGGAATCAGCGCGAGACGGCGGACGATGTAGGCGAGCATGGATCTGGCTCAGCGATCGGTCAGCACGCCGGCCGCCCGCAGGGCGGCGTCCTTCTCCGGGTCGATCCACCATCGCAGGATGGCGGGGCCGCTGGGCGCCGTGTTCTCCGGCATGCCGAAGCGGTTCCAGAACACCAGCCGGTCGTCCTCCTCGTGATAGTGAGGGACCAGATAGAAGGTCCACTGCAGCACGCGGTCCAGGGCGCGGACGGCGGTCACCAGGTCCTCGCGGCTGTCGGCGCGGATGACCTCCTCGATCAGGGCGTCAACCACCGGGCTCGACACGCCGGCGAGGTTGCGGCTGCCCTCCACGGTGGCGGTTGCGCTGCTCCAGAAGTCGCGCTGCTCGTTGCCGGGGCTGTCGGATTGGAGCCAGATCGCCGACACCATCTCGAAGTCGAAGGTGTTGACCCGGTTCATGAACTGCGCCGTGTCCACGATCCGCACGGTGGCCTTGGCGCCCAGGCGTTCCAGGTTCTGGACGTAGGGCAGGGCGAGGCGCTCGACGGACGGCTGACGCAACAGGATCTCGAACTCCAGGCGCGCGCCGGTCTCGCCGTGGGTCATGACGCCGTCCTGGAGGGCCCAGCCGGCGTCCCGCAGGATTTGGAGACCCTTGCGCAGGTTGGCGCGGATCTCGCCCGGGGCCTCGGTGTCCGGCGGATTGTACTCCTCGGTGAACAGACGCGGCGGCACCTGGTCGCGGAACGGCTCCAGCAGCGCCAGTTCGGCGCCCTCCGGCACGCCGGTGGCGGCCAACTCGCTGTTGTCGAAGTTGCTGCGGGTGCGGACGTAGGATCCGTAGAACAGGTTCTGATTGGCCCACTGGAAATCAAAGGCGTAGGCCACCGCCTCGCGCACCGCCGGATCGTTGAACGGCGGCCGGCGCATGTTCATGACGAAGCCCTGGGTCGGAGCCACCTGGTTGTTTTCGAACGCGCGCTTGATCAGCCGGCCCGCGTCAAGATCCTCTCCCTGATAGGCCGTGGCCCAGGTCTTGGCGATGTGCTCCTTGCGGTAGTCGTACTCGCCGGCCTTCAGGGCCTCCACCGCGACGGTGGCGTCCCGGTAGTAGTCGTACTGGATGGTGTCGAAATTATAGAGGCCGACCTGGGTCGGCAGGTCGGCGGCCCAGTAGTCCTTGACCCGCTCGTAGCGGATGAAGCGGCCGGCCTCGAAGTCGGCGATGCGATAGGATCCGCTGCCCAGGGGCGGTTCCAGGGTGGTCTCGGTGAAGTCCCGGCCGTCCCAGTCATGCTTCGGCAGCACCGGCAACTGGCCCAGGACCAAGGGTAGTTCCCGGTTCATGTCGGTGGAGAAGGTGAACTTGACGGTGTGGTCGTCCAGCGCCTCGGCCTGATCGACGTCGGCGTAGTAGACCCGATAGAGGGGTGCCCCTTGCGTGCGCAGGATATCCAGGCTGAACAGCACGTCCTCGGCCGTCATGGGGTGGTCGTCGTGGAAGCGGGCATTCGGATTCAGGTGGAAGATGACCCAGGAGCGGTCCTCCGGAGTCTCGATGCCTTCGGCGACCAGGGCGTAGTGGCTGAACGGTTCGTCGGCCGAGGCCGTCATCAGGGTATCGTACATCAGACCGATCCCCAGGGGCGGGCGCCCCTTGATGATGAAGGGGTTGAGGCTGTCGAAGCCCCCCACCCAGGCCAGCCGCAAATGCCCGCCCTTGGGCGCGTCCGGATTCACGTAGTCGAAATGCGCGAAGTCCGGCCCGTACTTGGGCTCCCCGTGCATGGCGATGGCGTGGGTGGGCTCGGGATCCGCGCGCGCGATCGGGCCGGTCGCGATCCAGGTGGCGGCCATCACCGCCAGCGCCATCCCTCGGATCATCGGGGTCGTCGAGCCGCCACCACGCATGTATGCACTCCTCCCACGGGTATTCTGTACATCCGATCAAGATAGTGCGGGCGGCATGGGGCGTGATCAAGGCGTTTGCCGCGCGAAACCGGCAAGCCGACCGCGTCAGGCCGGCCGTCGGGTCAGCGCCAGCCAGATCCCGCCGCCGATGAGGAAGCTGCCCGAGAGACGCTCCAGCCAGCGGATGTTGCGCCGGGACAGCAATGCCCCGGTCTTGCCCGCCGCCACCGCGTAGGCGCCGTCCAGCGCCGCCGCGATGGCCATGAAGGTCAGGCCCAGCAGCACCACCTGAAGCGCCGTGTTGGCGCCCGGGGTCACGAACTGCGGGATGAAGGCGCCGAAGAACACCAGCGCCTTGGGGTTGGACCAGATCACCAGGAAACCCTGCCAGAAGTAGCGCGTGCGGGACCGCGCCGGGCCGGCGGCGGCGTCCCCCAGGCGGCCGTCGGAGCGCCACATCTTGATTCCCAGCCAGATCAGGTAGGCGGCGCCCAGGATGCGCAGGACCTCGAACACCAGGCCGGCGGAGGCGACGATGGTGCTCAGCCCGGCGGCGAGCACGCCCACCATCAGCAACAGGCCGGCCTGGGTGCCGGCCACGTTCATCAGGCCGGAGGTCGGCCCGGTGCGCAGGCTGTTGGCGATGATGACGGTGACGGTGGGGCCGGGCACCACCACCAGCAGGGTGGAGGCGGCGACGAAGGTCAGCCAGGTGGTGACGTCGAGCATGGGGGCGGGCTCCGAACACGAGCGAGAAGTGGGGGCGTCTCCACGACGGCGAAACGGCCCCGGGACATCAACACTAGATCAGGAAGCGGGTGCGGATCGTGCCCGGGACGGCCGCCAGCGCCTTGCGGATGCCCATGCCGGCCTCGATCTCGGCGGCCACGTCCACCACGACGTAGCCGATCTCGCCATCCGTGCGCAGGTACTCGCCGGCGATGTTCATGCCCCGGTCGGTGAAGATGCCGTTGATGGCCGACAACACGCCCGGCTCGTTGCGGTGGATGTGCAGGAAGCGGCTGCAATCGGCCTGCTGCGGCAGGGTGACCTCGACGAAGTTGACGGCCCCGGCGGTGGAGCCGTTGTCCGAGTACTTCACCAGCTTCTCGGCGACCTCGGTGCCGATGTTCGCCTGGGCCTCCAGGGTCGAGCCGCCCACGTGTGGGCTCAGGATGACGCTGCGCAGGCCGCGCAGGGGTGACCGGAACTCCTCGTTGGCGCCGCCCGGTTCCTTGGGGAACACGTCCACGGCGGCGCCCGCCAGATGGCCGTCGCGCAGCGCCTGGGCCAGCGCCTCGATGTCCACCACCTCGCCGCGCGCGGCGTTGATCAGGTGGCTCCCCGGCTTCATCAGCCCCAGTTCGCGGGCGCCGATCATGTCGCGGGTCTCGGCCGTGGAGGGCACATGCAGGCTGACCACATCGGCCTCGCGAAGCACCGTGTCCAGGTCGCCGGCGGGGCTGGCGTTGCCGATGGCCAGCTTCTCGACGATGTCGTGATAGATCACCCGCATGCCCAACGCCTCGGCCAGCACCGAGAGCTGCGAGCCGATGTGGCCGTAGCCGACGATGCCCAGGGTCTTGCCGCGCGCCTCGTGGCTGCCGTCGGCGGTTTTCATCCAGGCGCCCTCGTGCGCGGCCCAGGACTTCTCCATCAGGCCACGCAGCAGGCAGATGATCTCGGCCAGCACCAGTTCGGCCACCGAGCGGGTGTTGGAGTACGGCGCGTTGAACACCGGGATGCCCCGGTGGCGGGCGGCGTCCAGGTCCACCTGGTCGGTGCCGATGGAAAAGCAGCCGATGGCCATCAGCTTGTCCGCCGCCGCCAGCACCTCGGCCGTGACCTGGGTGCGCGAGCGGATGCCCAGCATGTGGACGTCGGCGATCGCCGCCTTCAGGTCATCCCCCGACAGCGCCGCGCCCCGGGCGTCGATGGTCGTGTAGCCCTGCCGGCGCAGGAACGACACCGCGTTGGCGTGCACGTTCTCCAGGAGAAGGACCTTGATCCGGTCCTTGGGCAGAGAGAGCTTGCTCACGATGGACGCATCCCCAAGACTGTAGATCGAACCATGCGGGCCGTCGGCGGCCCGGCTCACGCCGGCACCACCTAGCACACGGGATGCGCACGCGGGGAGGAAAATGATGTCCGGACGGATCGAGGCGCGGCTGGCCGACCTGGGCGTGACCCTGCCCGACGCGGCGGCGCCGGTGGCCAACTACGTGCCGTTCGTGCGGACGGGTGCTTTGGTTGTCGTGTCCGGTCAGATCCCGGTGGTCGACGGCGCGCCGGCCTTCACCGGCCTTCTGGGCGACGGGCTGACGGTGGAGCAGGGGCAGGCGGCCGCCCGGCAATGCGCCATCAATCTGGTGGCGCAGATCCGCGCCGCTTGCGATGGCGACCTGGACCGGGTCGCGCGCGTGGTCCGGCTGGGGGTGTTCGTGGCCGCCACCGCCACCTTCACCGACCATGCCAAGGTGGCCAACGGGGCCTCCGATCTGATGGTCGAGGTGTTCGGCGACGCCGGCCGTCATGCCCGCGCGGCCGTGGGGTGCGCCTCGTTGCCTCTGGGCGTGCCGGTGGAGGTCGAGGGACTCGTTCAGGTAGCCGACGCCTGACGCCGTCGATCAGACCGGGATATCGACGGTCCGCGCGCGGTTTTTGCGTCGCGCCAGATGGTTGCCGCCGCCGTGGCGCGCCCGGGCACCGATCCTTGTTTTGCTCCCGTTTTCAAGGCACACGCGCGACTCGTCATGGTCGGGTGTGAGCATGCGTGCCACTGCGCCCGGGTCCGTGGCCCTAGACCTTTTTGCAGGGGTGCCCGCGCCGGAGTCGCTTTTTCGCAGGGAGACGGCCGGAGAATAGGGGGCATTGCGTGTCATTCAGGAGTATGACTTTCGGACGAGTTGTATCGACATTTCAGGAAAGGATAAATTTAACGACAAACGCCATGCGTTCGCGGGCTGCGTCGCACGGTGGTCGTTTTTCTTCGGGATCGAAGCGCGGGCGGCGCCGGGCGGCCCGAGTGGAGACCTTTCCTGGAGTCATCAATGTTGTGCGACGAGGGGCTGGACTCCTTTCTGGATGAATTGGAGTCGGCGGACACATTGGAAGGGCTGTGGACCGGGGTGGTCGCCTTCTTCGCCGACCGTCACGTGGACGGCGTGGTTCATGCCGCGGCGCCGACGCGCCTGTGCAACGGGTCCGCAACGATCCGGATTCTGGACTCGCTGGACGGGGCGGCGGCGCGGTGGTGCGCGAACGCGGACGCCGGGGGCATTGGCGAGAGCCTGGGGCCATTGCTGGTCCGGCGACGGCCGGATCTGGTCGATCTGAGGCCGGCCGCCTCGGCGCCGGTCATCGGATCTCCGGGCCTCGACCGGATCCTGGCCGAGCACGGATTCCGGGCGGCCCTGGTGTTGCCCCTGCCTCGGAGCGGGTCGGTGTCGAGACGCGGGCCGACCGGCCTCCTGCTGCTGTCGCGCAAGGACGCGGCGGCCTTTCGGGCGGTGCTGCGGGCGGACGGCGCCTGCCTGGTCCTGGCCGCGAGCCATGCCCATGACCGCCTGCTGCGCCTGGCGGACAGCGATACCGACACCGCGCCCCCCAGCCTGACCAACCGCGAGGGCGAGGTGCTGACCCTGAGCGCGCGGGGCCTGACCACCCGGGAACTGGGGCAGCACATGGGCATTTCCATCTCGGCGGTGAATTTTCACCTGGCCAACGCCGGTCGCAAGCTGAGCGCCACCAACCGCACTCACGCCGTCAGCCGGGCCATCGCGCTCGGCCTGATCATGCCCTGAGCATCACGCGTTCTCGCGTGCGCCAGGGGCAAATTCACACTCGATACGGACATTCGACTCTGGGGTATCGTCCTGGATGGGCTGGCCGCGCCGAGGCTCGGGGCGGCGGCGACAGGCGCGGGACCGGCCTGACCCCGGCCGCCCGCGCGCGTCCGGCGCCGGTCGATCGTCTCTTGACCCGGGGCGGGATTGCCCCCCATGTCTTGTGGTCTTCGGCCCGTATCACCCCGACCCAGACCCAAGAGGCTCCGCGATGACCGGCTCGACCCCCCATGATCCGATACAATGGCATGGCACCACCATCCTGTCCGTGCGCAAGAACGGAACCGTGGTGGTGGCCGGGGACGGCCAGGTCAGTTTCGGCCAGACGGTGATGAAGTCCAACGCCCGCAAGGTCCGCACGCTGTCCGGCGGCTCGGTGCTGGCGGGCTTCGCGGGAGCCACGGCGGATGCCTTCGCGCTGTTCGAGCGTCTGGAGGGGCAACTGGAAAAGTACCCGGGCCAACTGACCCGCGCCTGCGTGGAGATGGCCAAGGACTGGCGCACCGATCGCTACCTGCGCCGCCTGGAAGCCATGATGGCCGTCGTGGACAAGGACGTGTCCCTGGTGTTGACCGGCAACGGTGATGTCCTGGAGCCGGAGGACGGCATGATCGCCATCGGGTCGGGCGGGTCCTTCGCCCTGGCCGCCGCCCGCGCGCTGGCCGACCGGGACGACATGGATGCCGAGGCCATCGCCCGCAAGGCCATGGCCATCGCCGCCGACATCTGCGTCTACACCAACCACGCGGTGGTCGTCGAAACCCTCGACGCGGGCGCCTGAGCGGCGCCGTCCCGTCCCATCCCGCACGGGTCCCGCACACAGTGATCCGACACCGACCCGAAGGCCGCGCCTTCGTCGTCCCGCCGCCCTGTTCGTCCGCTGCTTCGGAAACCGCCATGTCTGCCTTCAGTCCCCGCGAGATCGTCTCTGAACTCGACCGCTACATCGTCGGCCAGGCCGAGGCCAAGCGCTCGGTGGCCATCGCCCTGCGCAACCGCTGGCGCCGCCGCCAGTTGCCCGAGGGGCTGCGCGAGGAGGTGCTTCCCAAGAACATCCTGATGATCGGCCCCACCGGTGTCGGCAAGACCGAGATCTCCCGCCGCCTCGCGCGCCTGGCCGAGGCGCCGTTCATGAAGGTGGAGGCCACCAAGTTCACCGAGGTGGGCTACGTGGGCCGCGATGTCGAGAGCATCATCCGCGACCTGGTGGAGATCGCCATCGCCGACACCCGGGAGCGCCTGCGCAAGCGTGTGCATTCGAAGGCCGAGGTTGCCGCCGAGGATCGCGTGCTCGATGCGCTGGTGGGATCGACGGCCAAGGACGGCACGCGCCAGAACTTCCGCAAGATGCTGCGCGAGGGCCGGCTGGCCGACAAGGAAGTGGACATCGACGTGCGCGACACCGGCGGCATGTCCATGCCGACGCTCGATATCCCGGGCATGCCGGGCCAGCAGATGGGCATGCTGAACCTGGGCGATATCTTCGGGAAGGCGCTCGGCGGGCGCACCAAGCGGCGCCGCATGACGGTCGAGGACAGCTACGAGGTTCTGGTGCGCGAGGAGGCCGACAACCTCCTGGACGAGGACCAGGTGGTGAAGGAAGCGATCGCCTCGGTCGAGAACGACGGCATCGTCTTCCTGGACGAACTGGACAAGATCGCCGGGCGCAGCGAGTCCCGGGGCAGCGCCGATGTCTCCCGCGAGGGCGTGCAGCGCGACCTGCTGCCTCTGATCGAGGGCACGTCCGTGTCCACCAAGTACGGCGCCGTGCGCACCGATCACGTGCTGTTCATCGCCTCGGGGGCGTTCCACCTGTCCAAGCCCTCGGACCTGCTGCCGGAGTTGCAGGGTCGCCTGCCCATTCGCGTCGAGTTGAAGGCCCTGGACCGCAGCGACTTCGTGCGCATTCTGACCGAGCCGGAGGCCAGCCTGATCAAGCAGTACAAGGCGCTGATGGGCACCGAGGGGGTGACCCTGGAGTTCACCGACGAGGCCATCGACGCCGTCGCCGATCTGGCCGCCGAGATCAACGCGAACGTCGAGAACATTGGTGCCCGGCGGTTGCACACGGTGCTGGAACGGCTGCTGGAGGAGATTTCCTTCACCGCCTCCGACCGCGGTGGCGAGACCATCGTCGTCGACGCCGATCTGGTGACCGAGCGGGTCTCGCCGCTGGCCAAGTCCGGGGATCTGTCGAAGTTCATCCTGTGACGCCCGGTCATTCCCGACCGCTTGTTGCGCCGGCAAGACCGGTCAGCCGCTCCTGCACCGCCAGCAGGTCGCGCCACGACAGCCGCTTGGCCTCGGGGTTGCGCAGCAGATAGGCGGGATGGAACGTCGGCATGGCGGCGATGGCGTGCTGTCCCACCTGTCGCGTCTCCCAGCGTCCCCGCAGGCGGGTGATCCCCTGGGTGGTGCCCAACAGGCTGGAGGCGGCGAGGCCGCCCACCAGCAACAGCACCTGGGGCGCCACCAGGGCCACATGGCGTTCGATGAACGGCAGGCAGACCGAGACCTCGGCGGGCGTCGGCTTGCGGTTGCCGGGGGGGCGCCAGGGCACGACGTTGGTGATGTAGGCGGTGGTGCGGTCGAAGCCGATGGACGCCAGCATGTCGTCGAGCAACCGGCCGCTGACACCGCAGAAGGGCCGCCCCTGCCGGTCCTCTTCCGCGCCCGGAGCCTCACCGACCACCATCAGCGCGGCGTCCGGGGCGCCGTCGCCGAACACCGTGTTGGTGGCCGTGATTTTCAGCGGGCAGCCGTCGAACGCCTCCAGCGCCGCGCGCAGGTCGTCCAGCGACGCGGCCCGGGAGGCCAGCGCCGCCGCCCCGCCGCCCTGGCTATCGACCGCGCCGTGCGACGGGGGCCGTTCCGGCGGAGACGCGGGAGCCGTGACCGGGCGTCGATCCCGCCCGCGTTCGGCGGGCACCGACTCCGGGGGCTGCCGAGGGCGGGACGACGCGGCCTGCCGCTCGGCGCGCCGCTGGGCGTCGGCGGCGAAACGATCCACCGGGGCCTCGCCCGTGCACTCGTCCACGCCGGCGACGTCGTACCAGCGCAGTACCGCCAGATCATCCAGAGGGTCGGGAGAGGCGAACGGAGACGACATGATGAGACGGTGCCTGGACCGGGGCCTGTTGGGCGACCACGATGACCGATCCCATGGTGCCCGGGCAAGGGCCGGTGTGCCCGGGCGCTGCCCGTCGCTGCGGTCTCCTCAGGGTTTCGTTAACCGCATCACGATACCATCGGGATGGTGCTAGACTGCCGCCGAGGGCCGCCTTTCGATGGGGGCGGCCGAGAGGGTCGTTCCATGGTATCTCGTTCCAAAGTTGCGACGGCTGTCTCGGCGGCGCGCGCGGGCGTCGGGCCAGGCCTTGTCCTGGCCGGATGTCTGGCGGTCGTGGGCGTCCTCGACCTGGCTCCGGCCTGGGCGGCGGACGGACTCGCCGTCGGCGCGGGCGTGCCGGAACCGGCGCTGGCGGGCGAGGGGCCGGGGATCGGGCGCGGCCTGACTTTTGTCTCGCCGCTGGACGGAACCACGGGTGGGGCGGCCGGGTTTGCCGCGCCCTGTCTTGGACTGGGCGCGGCCGAGCGGCCACTGAGCGCCTGTCTCAGCCGGGGCGGGGGTCTGGACCGCGAGCCCGGCATGCTGGGACTCGGCGTCCACTATGGACATGAGGGCTGGCTTCACCTCGGCGCCGGCCTGGGTCTGGAGGCCATCGGCATTGGTGGGGATGGTGGCCTGACCTGGTCGTCACCCCTGGGGGTGGGACCGGAGAGCGCGGCGTCCATGGCGCCGGCGGGTTTTGGTCAGCGGCTCAGCGGCAGCCTCTCCGCCTTGTTGGACGTCAATGCGCTCATGGGGCTTGAGCTTGGGGGCGTGCGGCCCTTCCTGGGCGCCGACGTGTCCGTGGGGGGCGTGCATGCGGTCGCGGGTGGCGAGTCCCCCGCCCGGATCGGCCTGCCCGTGACGGAGCAGACCACCGCCCATGGCATGACCTGGGGGGCGACCCTGGGGTCCAACTACGCGGTGAGCAGCGGGATTACGCTGGACTTCGCCTATCGCTATATCGGCCAGGAGACCACCGGCCCACTGGATCCGGGGCTCGGCGCGCGGATGGGACTCGGCGGCACCGGAGTCGGCGGCGATGCCGGCGAGGCGACCAACCACGGCATGTCCATCGGTCTGCGGCTGTCGTTCTGAGTCGTCCGCCGAACACGGGATCCGGCCCGAGGTTCCCCGATATTTTCTCCGGTCCTTGAGTTTCCGACCAGCCGATGGGGGTCCTGTGGATCGTCCCGGACGCGGACGCGCGCCGCCGGATCGCGATCGGGACCCTCGACTCTCTTGTCGCGGGCGTGACCTCTTCGACCGTCCGTTCAAGGTCGCGGCCCGGTGAGCCCGGGGACACCGCGACCGGGAATGGGACATCCGGGCGCCTACCAGGTGCCCGTGTTGGGCATCGAGGCCCAGGGTTCGGCCGGGGGCAGGGGATCACCCGCCTGCAACAGCTCGATGGAAATGCCCTCGGGCGAGCGCACGAAGGCCATATGGCCGTCGCGGGGCGGGCGGTTGATGGTCACTCTCTTGTCCACGAAGCGCTGGCAAGCGGCGTAGATGTCATCCACCCGGAACGCCAGGTGGCCGAACGCGCGGCCGCCCGACAGCTCCTCCGGATCCCAGTTGTGGGTCAATTCGATCTCGGCCTCGGGGTTCTCGTCGGCGCCCAGGTAGATGAGGGTGAACCGGCCTTGCGGGGACTCCGTGCGGCGGGTCTCGCGCAGGCCCAGGGCGTCCACATAGAACGCCAAGGCGGCATCCAGATCGGTGACCCGGACCATGGTGTGCAGATATTTCATGGGGAGGCTTTCTCCATGCGGTTGACATTGATCTTGGCGGAACGACCGGGCTGACCGTACCCTGCGGTCATCGGGCCGTCACACGCGACGCCATCCGCGACCGGCGCCGAACGGCCATTGGGGGAGTGAACCGACCAGCATGGAAACGCGTGCGCGCCCGCTGATCGATGTCTTCGTGGCCGACAAGAGCCCGCTTGTCCGCATGGCCATGAAAACCTTGCTCGGCCATGACTCCCGGTTCAACCTCCTGGGGACGGCCGAGGATGGCGAGTTGTTCATGCGGGCGCTGGACAAGCTGACCTTTCGGGTGGGGGTGATCGGTTGGGTCATGCCGTACATGGATGGCGCGGCGGTGCTGAAGGCGTTGCAGGAGCGGACGGACGCGCCGCGCGTGCTGGTGTACACCGGCGATCCCGACCCGGCCATCCCGCGCCGCGTCATGGACCTGGGGGGCGCGGGCTTCTGCTGCAAGTCCGAGAGTCCCGAAAGGCTGCTGGCGGCCATCGACACGGTGGCGCGCGGACACATGACCTTCCCCTACACCGACGTGGCCCGCATGCAGCAGGCGCGCCCGGCCTCGCCCCTGGACGCCCTGACCGCCCGGGAGCGCGAGTTGCTGGCCTGCCTGGCGGAGGGCCAGTCCAACGCCGACATCGCGCGGCATTTCGGCATCTCGGTGCATACCGTCAAGTTCCATCTGAAGAACGTCTTCGGCAAGCTCGACGTCTCCAATCGGGCCGGGGCGGTGGCCGCGTTCCTGGCCGAGTCCTAGGGCACGGGTGACTCCGCCGTCGGCCCAGGCCAATCCCGCGCGCCGCCGATGACAGACCCTACCCGTTCGGGTGGGGCTGAATCCCCCCAAAGAGATTATGGTCCCCCTCCGGCGGGCGTTTCAGGGTCATGGCCGGACCGGTACCGTCCTGGACATCGAACGAACCGGGTCCAAGAGGCAACACCGGGAGGAGATGACCGGCCATGATGAGCATGACCGGGGGCAGCGCGCCCCTGTTCCTGTACGCCCTGCGTAGTGTCACCGAGGCGGCCGCGAGCGCCGCCTATGACTGGATCGGCCGCGGCCGCAAGGAGGATGGCGACGGTGCCGCCGTGGACGCCATGCGCGCCCAGCTCAACCAACTGGCCATCGACGGCGTGGTGGTCATCGGCGAGGGCGAGAAGGACGAGGCGCCGGCCCTGTATAGCGGCGAGCGGCTGGGCCAAGCCCCGGACGACATGCAACTGGACATCGCCGTGGATCCCGTGGAGGGCACCTCCTATCTGGCCAACGGCATGACCAACGCCCTGGCGGTGATCGCGGTCGCGCCGCGCGGCACCATGATGGATCCGGGGCCGGCGTTCTATATGGAAAAACTGGTCGTGCCGCCGGCCGCCCGGGGCAAGATCGACCCCACCTGGTCGGTGGAACGGCGCCTGACGGCGCTTGCCCAGGTCCTCGACAAGCCGATCGGCGAGTTGACCGTCTACGTTCTGGAGAAGCCGCGCCACCGGGGTCTGGTGGAGCGGATCCACCAAGCCGGCGCGCGCGTCGCCCTGTACCCGGCGGGCGACGTGGCCGGCGCGTTGATGGCCGCCATTCCTGAGTCGGGCATCGACTGCCTGATGGGCACTGGCGGTACGCCCGAGGGCATCATGTCCGCCTGCGCCGTGCGCGCGCTGGGCGGTGAGTTCATGGGCCGACTGGATCCGCAGTTGCCCACCGAGCAGATCGCGGTGCAAAAAGCGGGACTCAACACCGAGCGCTGGTACGCAATGGATCAGATGATCAAATCCCAGAAGGTCTTCTTCTGTGCCACCGGAATCACCTCGGGCCTGCTGGTGGGCGGCGTGCAGCGCACCAGCACCCACGAGCGCCTGGAGACGCTGATGGTCTCCGGGGACAGCGGCGAACGGCAGACGCTGGTCAACTGGCGCCCCCTGGGTCATGGCAACCAGGGCTGACCCGGCCCCCGCCCCCCGCGTGCCTGGCTCGGATCATGGCACGACCACCGACTTGGACCATCACGGCACTTGGAAGGACCTTTCCGTCATGCCCCTGAAGCGCTTTGATCGCCCTATCATCCTCGGCGTGGTCGGTGATTCGGCCAGCGGTAAGACCACCCTGGCGACGGGCGTGGCGCGTATCCTGGGCGAGGATCGCGTGGCCACCATCTGCACCGACGACTACCACCGCTTCTCCCGCGCCCAGCGGGCCGAAAACGGCCTGTCGGCGCTGGACCCCAGGTCCAACTACCTGGACATCCTGGAACAGCACCTGGGCCTGCTGCGGCAGGGCAAGCCGATCCTCAAGCCGGTCTACAGTCACGAGGTCGGCGATCTGGTGCAGCCCCAGTACGTGTTGCCCAAGCCCTACATCATCGTCGAGGGCCTTTTGGGCTACACCACCCGGGCCATGCGCGATTGCTACGACGTCAAGATCTACCTGGAGCCGGACCAGGACCTGCGTGTCGAATGGAAGATCCAGCGCGACACCGCCAAGCGCGGCTACACCCGCGACCAGGTCCTGGCCTCGCTGGAGAAGCGCCGGGAGGACAGCCCGGCCTTCATCCACCCGCAGCGGGTGTTCGCCGACATCGTCATCCAGTTCAAGCGGCCCGAGGGCCAGTCGGCGGAAAGCGGAGCCCGTCTGGATGTGCGCCACATTCTGCGGCCGACGCTGCCGCATCCCAACCTGGCGCCGCTGGTGGATGCCGGCGCCAAGAACGAGTTGAGCCTGGATCTGGCCCGTGACCACGACGGCAAGCCCGTCGACGTCCTGGGGATCACCGGGTCCATCACCGACCAGCGGGCCAAGGCGCTGGAAAACCTGCTGTGGGACCTCATTCCCGAGGCCAGCCACTTGCGCGCCAATGTGGGCGAATTCACGGACGCCAACAACAATCAGGTGGTGAGCCATCCCCTGGCCCTCACCCAGCTTCTGATCGCCTATCACATGGTGAAGGCCGCGCTGGGCATTCACGCGATTTAGGTCTACTCCCACCGGGGACGGGATCCGCCACCTGGTCGGACCCGCCCCAGGATGTCTTGGACCAGATTGAGGAGGCGGGGCGCCCCGGGAAGGCTCCCGCGCAGAACGAGGATACACCCATGACCCACCAGAGCACGCCCGCGGCCGCCGCCACCATCGCCCCTCATACCGAGATGGCCAACTGCATCCGCTTCCTGGCCGCCGACGCGGTTCAGGCCGCCAAGTCGGGGCACCCCGGCATGCCCATGGGCATGGCCGACGTGGCCACCGTGCTGTACACGCGGTTCCTGAAGTTCGACGCCGCCGACCCGGCCTGGCCCGATCGCGACCGCTTCGTGCTCTCCGCCGGCCACGGGTCCATGCTGATCTATGCCCTGTCCTACCTGACGGGCATGCCCGGCATGGACATGGACGACCTGCGCAATTTCCGGCAGCTTGGCAGCAAGACCGCCGGCCATCCCGAGTACGGCCATGCCCCGGGCATCGAGGTGACCACGGGACCGCTGGGGCAGGGCATCGCCACCTCCGTCGGCATGGCCCTTGGCGAGCGCATGGCCGCCGCCCGTTACGGCGACACCCTGGTGGATCACTACACCTATGTGATCGCCGGTGACGGCTGCCTGATGGAGGGCATCAGCCAGGAGGCCATCTCCATGGCCGGGCACCTGAAACTGGGCAAGCTGATCGTGCTGTGGGACGACAACAGCATTTCCATCGACGGCGCCACCGACCTGTCCACCTCCGACGATCACCTGGCCCGCTTCGAGGCCAGCGGCTGGGAGACCGGCCGCGTGGACGGCCATGACCCGGAGGCCATCGCCGCCGCCATCGCCGCCGCGCGCGAGACCGACCGGCCGACCCTGATCGCCTGCAAGACCGTGATCGGCTTTGGCGCGCCCACCAAGCAGGGCACCGCCGCCACCCATGGCGCGCCGCTGGGCGACGACGAACTGACCGCCACCCGAGAAGCCCTGGGCTGGACCCATGGGCCGTTCGAACTGCCCGAGCGTGCCCTGGCCGCCTGGCGGGCCGCCGGTGCCCGGGGCGCGGACGAGCATGCCGCCTGGCGGAACCGCCTGGAGGGGGCCGACGCGGCCCTGCGCGAGACCTTCCTGTCCACGCTGTCCGGCGACCTGCCCGAGGGATGGGACACCGCCCTCAAGGCGCATATCGCCGGACTGATCGCCGACGCGCCGACCCTCGCCAGCCGGGTGGCCTCCCAGAAGGCGCTTGAGGCGCTGGTGCCCGCCAACCCGGCCATGATCGGCGGGTCAGCCGACCTGACCGGCTCCAACAACACCCGCGCCGGCGGCATGACTCCGGTGAAGCCGGGCGACTATGCCGGCAACTACATCCACTACGGCGTGCGCGAGCATGGCATGGGCGCGGCCATGAACGGCTTGGCCCTGCATGGCGGGTTCATTCCCTATGGCGGGACCTTCCTGGTGTTCGCCGATTACTGCCGGCCGGCGATCCGTCTGGCGGCGCTGATGGGAACGCGGGTCATCCACGTGCTGACCCACGACTCCATCGGTCTGGGCGAGGATGGCCCGACCCACCAGCCCGTCGAGCATCTGGCGTCGCTGCGCGCCATGCCCAACGTCGCGGTGTTCCGTCCGGCCGACGCCGTGGAGACCGCCGAGTGCTGGGCGCTGGCGCTGCAAAACGACACCGGCCCCAGCCTGCTTGCCCTCAGCCGCCAGGGCCTGCCGACGCTGCGCAAGGCCGCGACCGAGGACATGCCGAGCGCCCGGGGCGCCTATGTGCTGGCCGAGGCCGAGGGCGGCGATCGCCGGGTGACCCTGATGGCCACCGGGTCGGAGGTGATGCTGGCCATGACCGCGCGCGACACCCTGCAGGGCGAGGGCATTCCCACCGCCGTCGTTTCCATGCCCTGCTGGGAGCTGTTCGCCAAGCAGGACGAAACCTACCGGGAAAGCGTGCTGGGCACCGGCACCGTGCGGGTGGCCGTGGAAGCGGCCTGCGGCATGGGCTGGGAGCGCTGGATCGGCGACAACGGCGCTTTCGTCGGCATGGACGGCTTCGGGGCCTCGGCCCCCGCGCCTCAGCTCTACCAGCACTTCGGCATCACCGCCGAGGCCATGGTCGCGGCCGCCAAGGCCCGCCTGTAGGGCTTTGTCTGGACGGAAGGGGGGTGGGGTCCGCCCCCCTCTGGTTCACGCCAGGATCAGCCGCGCATGCCCGACACCGTGTGTGTGGTGTGTGTGGCTACAGTCGTCAGAAACGCCCGCCCGATCCCTGACGGATCGGGCGGGCGTTTCTTTTCAATCCGCGAGTCTTTTCGATCCGCGAACAAAAGGCGCGGAGAGGGGCATGGGAGGCACCCCGTCCCGCTACTCCGCCTTTACGCAGACGTTATGGTCGCACTTCATGTGATCGCCGGCCGAGGCGCAGTCGGCGTCGGTTTCGCAGGCCATCTCCTTGGTGTCGCTGATCAGGAGAGTTCCGCCCGAGGACATCGGCGCGGCGGCGCCGTTCAGGCCGGTCCCCAGGGATACTCCCGGATTCGCGGCCAGCAGCGTCGGTCCCGGCTCGCCAGCGAAGGCTGGGGCGATGGCCAACATCATGCAACCGGCGAGGGTCGCAACGAAACGCTTGGTCATGGACTATCCTCCGAAGGGTCGTTTGCCTGGATCCAGCGGGCCGGTCGGGGATGGGGTGAACCGGGCGGCGCGCGCCACCCTTGAGTGGTTGCCATCCGGCCTATGGACCGCTTTCGAAACGAACTGTCCCTCGGGTCACGACCGAAGGTCAACGAGAAAAACCCAAAAGAGCGTCGATTCATGATGAGCCCGATAAAAGGGTAGAGCGACGCCGATCGAGTTTTCATTGTCGCGTGTGCCTGACGGTCATACAGTGGGCGTCATGAGACCGTCACGTCGGTCCATGGCCGGTTTCGCGGCCAATCATCGGGGGGCGGGCGGAATCGCCGGCTGAGTCCGGGACCGCTCGCACGAGGGAGGGTGGAGCATGCCCAAGACTCAGGCCGATCAGGCGTTGCTGGAGGCCGAACGCCACGTTGCCCGATCCGAGTTTCAGCAGGCGCTTGAGGCATTTGCCCGCGCCCGCTACTTCTTCCAGAAAGCGGGAGACCGGGACGGCGAGGCCATGGCGCTGATGCGGCGCGGCGATCTGGACCTGTGTCAGGGGCGCACGGCACGGGCGCGGGATGCCTTCCTGGAGGCCCTGGCGTTGTTCACCGATGACGCCGACGACAGCGACCGGGCCGCGGCCGAGGTCTCGGTGTCCGAGGCCCTGCATCTCCTCGGGGAAACGCGCGCCGCCAGGGAGCATGCGTCGGCGGCGTTGAGCCGCGCGACCGCCGCCGGCAACCTGTTCGCCGAGGCCCGCGCGCGCATGCGTATCGGCCGCATGGACCTGGAGGCCGGACGGGGCGACCGGGCGTTGGAAAGCCTGGACCGTGCCCGCCGCCTGTACGAGGAGGCCGGACACGGCCTGCATGAGGCGACCGCCCTGTCGGCCATGGCCGCCGTCCTGCGGGAGGCCGGACGCCTGGACGACGCCCACGCCGCGCTGGAGCGGGCCGTGGACCTGTACACCATGAATGGAGATCATCTTGACGAGGCCGCTACCCGCATGGACATCGGCCGCGTGCTGAAGGCCATGGGGGACCTGGACGATGCCCGTCAGGCGTTCATCCAGGCCGCGCGCCTGAACGGGGAGGCCGGAAACCTCGCCGGCGAGGCGGAAGCCTTGCTGGAGGCGGGACGCCTGGAGGCCCGCACCACGCCGAAGCGGGCGCTCAAATCCCTGCGGCATGCGGCCGAGCTGTTCGGGCATGCCGGACTGGATGGCCGCCGTGCCCAGGTCGAGCAGGAGGTGTTGGCCATCGGAGCCTGACCGCCCGGCCGCGTCGTGCCGGGATACCGCGCCATGACACGCCGTTACGACGGCCCGTCGCCGTGGCGCCGGTAACGGCCGTCGACGACGGCCGGGATGTCCTCCGGGGTGAGACCAATGTCGGCCAGTTGGTGCCGATCCAGCGCGCGAAGGTCCTCCTTGAGGATTTGCCGCTCCCGCCAGGCCAGGATGGCGCCCATCAGCCGATGGGGCAGGCGGAGCCACCACCGTTGGCCTTTCCGTTCGGCGGCCGGCGTCGGGTGATCATCGTCATTGGCGGCGGGTGCCGTGACGGCGGGCGAGGGACCGTCCTGTGCCGGTGGTGGTGTGACCGGCTGGTTCGGAACGGCACCGTCGGCCGAGGCCGCACCGGAGGACGGCGCGGCATTGGCGTCTTTGAGATGGGGCCACATGTCCTCTCCCTCCTTGATGTGCGGAGACATGGCAGGCTTACGACGCTCAACCGTCCGTCTGCCGGTCGGACCCATGGCGGCCTGAGAGACAACAGGCATAGGGTGTTTTTCTGACAACAGACACACCCCTGTTTTAAATTTTCTATGGTACTATCTAGTATACCCGGGAACATCGTGGTAGGAAGGCGCCCGCATTCCTGCAATGTAAAACGCGCATGGCGTGCGCCTTTGGGGCACCGCACGGAACTCCGTCACGCACCGTCGACACGCACGCTTCCGTCAATTATCCGGATCAACGCGCAACGCCTTGATGATACTGTATTTTGACCGATTGACGGTTGGTCGATAGCGGCGTGGGCGCGGTGGTGTGCCCTTACCCACATAATCCCCACCCACAAAATGTTGTGCGACGGGTGATACCGTCAAGGGATTCCCCTTGAATGCAAATGTCGCTGCATAACACATTGTCTTTAGTGCGCTTTCGATCCAGATATAAGAATGCGGACTGCGTCTTTTGTCTGGATCAGTGCACTAGGATCGCCGGGTCACGACCGCGCGCTTGGCCCGGCGCAGGCCGTACCACACCAGGGCGACGATGAGGGGGGCGGTGATGCCCGTGGCCACCGTGGCGTCGAACAGGCTGATGGACTTCTCGGCGGCCTTGAAGACGTATCCGGCCAGGCCGATGGCGTAGTAGCTGATCGCCACCACCGACAGTCCTTCGACCGTTTCCTGAAGCTTGAGCTGCACCTTGGCGCGCTCGTTCATGCTGTCCAGGAGGTCGCGGTTCTGGTGTTCCAGCCCCACCTCGACCCGGGCGCGCAACAGGCTGCCCACGCGGGTCGCGCGCTGCGCCAGCGCTTCCTGGCGCTCGGCGGCGGACTCGCAGGTCGCCATGGCCGGACCCAGGCGCCGGGCCAGGAAGCCGTCCAGGGTCAACAGGCCGTCCATGCGGCTCATCCGCAGATCCTGGAGGCGTTGCTGGACCAGGCCGTAGTAGGCCCGGGTGGCGGCGAAGCGGTAGCTGGTGCGGGCCGCCAGGCTCTCGATGTCGGCGGACAACTGGGACAGGCGGCCCAGCAGGTCCGCGTCGGAGGTCTGATCATCGGTGTCGGCCATGCGGGCGCTGATGTCCGCCAACCCCTCGTCGATGGTCCGCAGGCGCGGGCTGATCTCCTGGGCGATGGGCAAGGCCATCAAGGCCAGCGCGCGGTACGTGTTCATTTCGATCAGGCGCTGGACCGTGCGGCCGGCATGGCGCCGGTCGAGGCCGTTGTCCTGCACCAGGAAGCGGGTGAAGTGGTCGGTGTGCATGCGGAAGTCCGCCCACACCCGGGCCTTGCCCCCGGCCACCAGGTTGCCCACCACCGGATTGCCCTCGAAATGGCGGAGCGAGATGTCCTCGACGTCCGGCATCTCCAGATCACGGGGCAGGATGGCGATGTGCAGCGCCGACAGCACCAGGCCAGGCAGGTCCGCAAGCCAGTCCTGGGGCACCTCCTCGATGACCGGGTCGGCGAAGGGGGCGTTGAAATGTGCCCGGCGATAGAAGGTGTAGCTGCAGAACTCCGTATGCCGCTCCCATTTCAGGAACAGGCCCCCGAAGGACGTCACATGGTGCTTGGCGTCCTCGGCCGGCGCCGAGCCCCCCTTGCGGGCGCACAGGCGCGCCAGATGCTCCCGGTCGCCGTCGACATGCTCGGGCTTCTCCCCGGACAGCACCGCCATCTGGCTGAGGCGCAGCGGCGCCTGGAGCGGCTCCGAGGGGCGGGCGTGCAGCTCCCGCAAGAGAAGCTCGCGGTGAGGATGCTCACGGTAAGATGGTCTCTGCATGGCGGTCAACGTCCCTCCGCGGCGCGCACGGCGGCGCAGAAGCGGTCGATCAAGAGAGGATCCTTGACGCCCCGGGTGCGTTCGACGCCCGAGGAGACGTCCACGCCGGGCGCACCGGTGACACGGAGGGCTTCGGTGACCGTGTCCGGAGTCAAGCCACCGGCCAGCATCCAGGGCAGGGGCGCCCGCCATTCGCCCAAGACCGACCAATCGAACGGCATGGCATGCCCGCCCGGCCGGTCGGCGCCGGGCGGTGGCTTGGCATCCAGAAGCAGCCGGTCGGCATGATCGGCATAGAGCATGGCCGTGTCCAGGTCCATGGTCCCGGCGACACCGACGGCCTTCATGACCGGCCGTCCGAAGTCCAGGCGGATGCTGTCCACCCGGGCCGGCGTTTCCCGCCCATGAAGCTGGATCAGATCCAGCCGCACATGGTTCAGCACCGCGTCCAGGACGGCATCGTCGGGATCCACGAACAACCCCACCGTGCCGACGTCGTCCGGCAGGGCATCGAACATCTCGGCGGCCCAGGCGGCGTCCACCGAGCGGGGCGAGGGCGGGAAGAACACCGCGCCCAGCCAGTCGGCGCCGGCGGCGACGGCGGCGTCCACGGCTTCTACGTCCGTCAGGCCGCAAATCTTGATCTCCACGGGCGGACGATCCGCGGTCATGGTGGGCGGTCCTTGCTTGGGGTGTCGATTAGGGCCGCGACTCGAGATCGGCGAGGATGCGGCGCGCCGCGTCGGCGGGATCGGCGGCCCCGGTGATGGGACGACCGATGACCAGGTGGGAGGCGCCGGATCGGAGCGCCTGGGCGGGCGTGGTGATCCGTTTCTGATCCTGGGCGAGGGCGGTGTCGGGGCGCACGCCGGGGGTCACCAGCAGGGGGGCGGTGCCCAGGTCGGCGCGCAGGACGGCCACCTCGCGCGGCGAACAGACCACGCCGTCCAGGCCGGCGTCGACGCTCAGCGCGGCCAGGCGGCGCACCTGGGAGAGCACCGGCGGCGCGACCCCGGTCGCTTCCAGGTCCGGGTCGTCCAGGCTGGTCAGCACCGTCACGGCGATCACCTTGGGGGTCGGCAGATGGAGGCGGGCGGCCTCGTCGCCGGCCGCGTCCAGGGCCGCCCGCATCATCGCCCGGCCACCGGTCGCGTGCACGTTGATGATGGCGGGCGCCAGGGGGGCCACCGCGCGCACCGCGCCGGCGACGGTGTTGGGGATGTCGTGGAACTTCAGGTCCAGGAACAGGGGCGGGGCATCCACCCCCATCACCGCGCGGACACCCGCCGCGCCGTGCGCGGAAAAGAACGTCAGGCCGAGCTTGATGCCGCCGACCACGCCCGTGAGGGCGGCGGACCACGCCCGGGCCTCGGCCAGGTCAAGGGTATCGACGGCCACGAAAACGGGGTTTCGGAGCGCGGATGTGTCGGGCATGGCCCCCTCGGCGGCACGGGTACGGTCGGATCATGATGCCCGCGACATGTACACCATGCCGTGGTCCGCCGCCAATCGGGAACACGATCGGCGTGTCGTGGCGGCCGGCCAAGGCACGGCACCGTGAGGATGGGCCGGGCGGGGGAGTGGGGGGCGGGACGCCCGCGGTCCATGACCAGGGTTCGCCGATGTCAGTGCGCCCGATCGTCGCGCGGGTTCAGTCCCCCGGCGGCGGTAACGAAGCCGGCCACCGCCTCGACGGTGAACCCGTCCTTCTGGGCTTGGAGCGTCTTCACCAGGGTTTGAACGGCGGGACCGCCCAGGGCGATGGCAATGGCCACGGCGCCAAGGGTGATCAGGCGTGCCATGCGGCGGGCGCGGTGCTCCCGCTGGCTGGCCTCGGCCAGGGTCCGGGCGAAGGTGCGCACCTCGTGCTTGGCTTCGGCCCTGGTTTTGGCCTGAGTCCGGGTCTCGCGCGATCCGCACAGACGCCGGCCAAAGGCCGGACGCCGCTGGGAGGGAGGCGCCATCATCCGGTCATGGCGAGTCGGGGTCTCCATCATGACGCGCACTCCAGCCGGGTGGTGTGGGTCGGATCCCGTGTCGTCTGTTCCCTCGGTTCCTTGCGCTTCCGTCGGTTCCCTGATGCTTCTATCGGTCCGCCAAGCTGGCCGGATGAGCGTCGGTTCGTCCTGAAGGCGACCCGAACGCGATCTCGCGTGCCGGGGCGGGGCCTTCCTGAGGCGAGCCGGGCGCTCTCGGATTGCGCCGGACGCTCCCCCATCACGGGTTCATATCGTATCTTAATACATCGCTCTAATAACCTGTTCTATATATAAAAACCTCTATTCATTGGAAAAGGCATCCCGTTTCCGACGCATCTGACCATGCACCACGGACACCAGCAAGTGGTAACAGCCGACTTTTTTGACTCTATAGAGCGTAAAATTGATGTCAAGTTTACGATCCTGCGCGCCCGTGACGTGACCGCCTTGGGCGACCATGGACTCTCCATGGAGAATCCCGGGTCTTTTGGGCATGCGCGCTTTGCCACAGTCTTGCCTGGGCTCCGCTCGTCACGACGGCACCGTGACGGTCGTCTCGACATGGCCCAGGTCTTCGTTCGGTTTACAGCGAAGACACTCTATGCGGTAGTCTGACGCGGAGTCTGACCTCATCATGGTGCGGGTCTTCCGACGGTCCGGACGGGCGCCGGGAGATCGCCCGAGACCGCGTCTTTCGTTCGCAAAACCGGACGATGGACATGTGGGGCTGGACTCGGGACGAGGACAACGCTGACCTTGGGGCGATCAGCGTGCCGGCGAAGGGTGCGTGTCATGCCAACGGTCATTGAGAATGACCGTTGCAGTCTGTGGCCGGTGCCGCCCGGCGGATGAGTCCCACTCATCCGCCGCTGGTATCAGACAGGATCGGGATTGCGACTCGATCACGGAACCGGGATGGTCGCCCCCCCCGGGCGGGGCGACAGCAGCGGGGGAAAGATGGATGCGAGTTCTGGGCGAGAACGGGTCGCCCGACCCTTACGATACGGCCAACCGCCTGGGTCGACACCAGCGCCTGGTGGCGCTGATGATCATCCTCGCGTTGATGACCGTGGGCCTGGCCGGCGTGATCGTGTTCGCCGTGACGGAGCGCAACCGCGACCTGCGCCTGACCCAGGAGCGCCTGGACATCGTGGCCGACGAGCGTCTGGCCGCCGTGCGGTCGTGGATGGACGACGCGCCGGCCGAGGTCCATCTGGGGCCGGCGCGGGCCGTGGACCTGATGAAACTGATCCGTGGCCGTCCGACCGCCTGGTCGTCGGAGCGCACCACCCTGATCCGCACGCGGGAGGACTGGATCCGGATCCTCTCGGCCAAGGAGGAAGCGCGCGTGGTGTCCAACCCCGGCCCCGATGGCCGGGGGATCGGCTCGGTGGAGTCCCGGGCGCTGGCGGCGCCCGGGACATCCCATGAAGGGCTGGACCACAGCGGCCGTCGGGTGATCGCCGTCAGCCGACCGCTGCCGGACACGCCCTGGGTCCTGGTGCACTCGGTGGATCGGAGCGAGGCGATGGCCGCCGGCACCACCCGCTGGCGCGTGCTCATCGCCGCGATGACGGTGTATCTGGTCGCCATCGGCATGGCGTTGGTGGCGGCCTGGCGGTTCTGCTCGTCGGAACGGGTGCGCCGCGCGGCCGACATGCTCCGCCGCACCGCCGACCGCCACCAGTCGCTGTCCATCTTCATGGACACGGTCCTGAACGCGCAGCCGAATCCGGTGTTCGTGAGCGAGCCCGACGGCCCCATCACCTTTGTGAACCGTGCCGCCGCCGACCTGGTGGGGCAGTCTCGGGCGGACATGCCCGGCCGCTTCGTGACGAGGGTCCTGGGCGAGGACAAGGGCGCGGCCTTCGACGCCATCGGTCGCGCGGTGCTGGACACCGGCAAGCCGCGCTCCGACACCCTGGTGTTCGCCGACGAGCACGGCGCCGAGCAGGTGTGGCGCACGCACGCCCTGCCGCTCGACTCGCTGCCGGGGGAGCCCCAGCGGGTCCTGACCACGGTGGAGGACCTGAGCACGCTGGTCCGGGAGCGGCGCCGCCGCGAACGCAACACCGACCGCCTGATCGACGCCCTGGTCGGCCTGGTGGATGAACGCGATCCCGACTCGGCCAACCAGTCGCGCGACGTGGCCCTGACGGCGCGGATCATCGCCGAGCACATGGGGCTGGACCCCTCGATGGTGGAAACCACCCATCAGGCGGCGCGTCTGGTGAACATCGGCAAGATTCGCGTGCCGCGCGCCCTGCTGACCAAGACCGGTCCGTTGACCGCCGAGGAAATGGCCCAGGTGCGCGCGGCCATGGACAGCGGCCCGGAGATCCTGCGGGACATCGAGTTCGAAGGTCCTGTCCTGGAAACCCTGCGACAGATCAACGAGTGGGTGGACGGCAGCGGCCGTCCGCGCGGCCTGTCGGGGGCGGAGATCCTGCCCACCGCGCAGGCCACGGCCCTGGCCAACAGTTTCGTCGCCCTGGTGAGCCCGCGTGCCTTCCGTCCGGGTCTCACCCTGGCGGAGGTGGAACAGGCGTTGCAGGCCGACAGCGGGCGTCGATTCGATCCCCGGGCCGTGGCGGCGTTGCGCGCGGCCCTGAACGAACCGGGGGCGCGGGCGGTGTGGACCTTCATGCGGCCGTCGACATGATGAGGGCCGCCCCTGGCGCGGGCGTTTACGTCAGGCGCTGTCCCAGGCGCCCGGCCAGGTCCTGAATGAACTGCCAGGCGACGCGGCCGGAGCGGCTGCCGCGCGTCGTCGCCCACTGCAGCGCCTCGGTCCGCAGGGTGTCGTCGTCGATGGTCAGGCCGTGCCGCCGGGCATAGGCGCGCACGATCTCCAGGAACGTGGCCTGATCCACGTTGTGAAAGCCGAGCCACAGGCCGAAGCGATCGGACAGGGAAACCTTTTCCTCCACCGCCTCGCCGGCATGCAGCGCCGTGGACTGTTCGTTCTCCACCATCTCACGGGCCAGCAGGTGACGGCGGTTGGAGGTGGCGTAGAACAGCACCGTGTCGGGGCGTCCCTCGATGCCGCCCTCCAGCAGCGCCTTGAGCGACTTGTAGCTGGTGTCGTCCCCGTCGAACGACAGGTCGTCGCAGAACAGCAGGCACCGGCGGCCGCAGGTCCGCAGCCGCGCCAGCAGGCGGGGCAGGGTGGGAATGTCCTCGCGATGGATCTCCACCAGGGCCAGCCGTGCCTCTGGAGTCTCGATGGCCACGGCGGCGTGCACGGCCTTGACCAGGGAGCTTTTCCCGGTGCCGCGCGCCCCCCACAGCAGCGCGTTGTTGGCCGGCAGGCCATGGGCGAAGCGGCGCGTGTTCTCCGTCAGCACGGCGATCTGGCGGTCAATGCCCTGGAGCAGGTCCAGGGGCACCCGGTTGACCACGGGCACCGGCTCCAGCCACGCCGGATCGGCGTGCCAGACGAAGGCATCGGCCGTCGTCATGTCCGTGACCGGCGGCGGGGGCGGCGCCAGCCGCTCCAGGCTGTCGGCGATGCGGGCGAGGCTGTGGGCGATGTGCTCCAGGTCGGCCATGGCGGTGCGGGTCTTTTCGCTGTTGACGGACAAAGGACGCGCACCTTACCACGGCGCCCGGCGCCGGCAATCGGAGCCACCGGAGCAAGGCCACCGGCTCAGGGGCGCGATCTGGTGTCGTCGCGTTTGCATCGGGGGCGCGGGCCGCTATAGTCCCGCCACCGATCACCCTGGGGGCTTGATCGGATCGATCCGTCGGTCGGATCGGCCATCCGTCGCCCCCGCCCCCATGCAAGGAGAGCGCGGATGCTCATCAGCCCCGCTTATGCCCAGGCCGCCGCCCAGCCCGGCGGCTTCACCGAAAGCCTGGGCGCCTTTCTGCCCCTGATTCTGATCTTCGTGATCTTCTACTTCCTGCTCATCCGGCCGCAGCAGCGGCGGATGAAGGAGCACAAGGCCATGCTGGAGGCCGTCCGGCGCGGCGACCGGGTGGTCACCAACGGCGGCCTGATCGGTACCGTCACCAAGGTGGCCACCGACAGCGAGCTTCAGGTGGAAATCGCCGACGGCGTCCGCGTGCGGGTGATGCGCGACATGATCGCCAACGTGCTGTCGAAGACCGAGCCGGTGTCCGGTGGCAAGCCCCACAAGGGGGAGGCCGACAACGACGATGCCGACGGCGGCGGCAACGGTGGCGGACAGGGATCCGGCAAGGGCGGCGGCGCCGAGAAGCTCAAGGGCCTGTTCTCCGGTAACAAGGCGCGCTGAGCCCCGTCTGTCGGACGCCGGTCTCGACACCCCATCCCGCTCTGCCGTGTGCCGGACGGCGGCGATTTCGGGTGACACGATCGTCGATGCCGGTGTGTTGACATATGGGCGCGGTCGCTGGGTCCGCGACAAGCTGTCGCCCTTCGTTTTGGCGAGGCGGGACGCGCACGGTTCGGCGCGGTGACGCGAACGAACGTCGGCAAGCGCCTTGCCGTCGTCCTGAACGGCGCCGTGATCAGCGCCCCGGTCATTCGCGAGCCCATCCTGGGCGGTCAAGGCATTGTCTCGGGCGACTTCTCGGCCCAGGAAGCCCAGGACCTGGCGCTGCTGCTGCGGGCGGGTGCCCTGTCGGCGCCGCCGAGGGTTCTGGAGGAACGCATTGTGGGGCCGGGCCTGGGGGCCGACTCCTCCCCAAGACGTCTGGACCCCTGACCGGAGGTCTCCGTCGGCTGCTCATGACAAGGGTTCTCCATGCTGTACTTCGCTAAGTGGAAAATCGGGCTGATCCTGGCCATTTGCCTGGCCGGGCTCTTCTTCTCCGTGCCCAATGCGCTGCGCGGTCAGGCCGACGGTCTGCCTTCCTGGTGGCAACCTGTGACCCTGGGCCTGGACCTTCAGGGCGGGTCGTACCTGCTGCTTGAGGTCGAAACCGACGCCGTGGTGCGCGAGCAACTGGAGGCGCTGGTCGAGAGCGCCCGCGCCGAACTGCGCGAGGCCCGTATTCGCTATGTGGGGTTGGGGGTGGAGGCCGGCGCCGCCGTCGTCACCATTCCCGACGCGGGGCAACGCACCGAGGCCGCGCGCCTGCTGCGGGGCCTGGACAGCGGCGGAACCGATCTGACCGAGGGGGCCGAGGGACGCTTCTCGCTGACCTTCCAGGAGCAGGCGCTGATCGAGCGCCGCACCCAGGCCGTCGAGCAGTCCATCGAGATCGTGCGCCGCCGCGTGGATGAGACCGGCACCCGCGAGCCCACCATCCAGCGTCAGGGCGACTCCCGGATCATCGTCGAACTGCCCGGCGTGGACGACCCGCAGCGCATCAAGGCGCTGATCGGCCGCACCGCCAAGCTGAACTTCCATCTGCTGGATGAGCGCGTCTCGCCCGAGGATCTGGCCGCCGGTCAGATGCCGCCGGGCACCACCGTGCTGCCGGCGGCCGAGAACAACACGGACGGTCCGCCCCGCTACGCGGTGCGCAAGCGGGTCGAGGTATCGGGCGACCGCCTGGTGGATGCCCAGCCCAACTTCCAGGACAACCAGCCCGTCGTCAGCTTCCGCTTCGACACGGCCGGCGGCCAGCGCTTCGGGCGCGTCACCCAGGGCGCCGTGGGTCAGAACCTGGCCATCGTTCTCGACGGCGCCGTCATCAGCGCCCCGGTCATTCGCGAACCCATCCTGGGCGGCTCGGGCATCATCTCGGGCAGCTTCTCGGTTCAGGAGACCCAGGATCTGGCGCTGCTGCTGCGCGCGGGTGCCCTGCCGGCGCCGCTGACGGTGTTGGAGGAACGCACCGTGGGACCGGGCCTGGGGGCCGATTCCATCGAGGCCGGCGCGCTGGCCAGCCTGCTCGGGCTGCTGCTGGTGATCGTCTTTATGTTGGCCACCTACGGCCTGTTCGGCGCCATGGCGGTGGTGGCCCTGGTGCTCAACCTGTTCCTGCTGCTGGGCGCCCTGAGCCTGCTGGGCGCCACCCTGACCCTGCCGGGTATCGCCGGCATTGTGCTCACCATGGGCATGGCCGTGGACGCCAACGTGCTGATCTTCGAGCGCATGCGCGAGGAAGCCCGCAACGGACGCACCTTGATGAACTGCATCGAGACCGGCTTCCGGCAAGCCTTCAAGGCCATCGTGGACGCCAATGTGACCACCCTGGTGGCCGCCGCGCTGCTGTTCTACTTCGGGTCCGGTCCGGTCAAGGGCTTCGCGGTGACGCTGAGCATCGGCGTCCTGGCCTCCATGTTCACCGCCGTCATGGTCACCCGCCTGATGGTCGTCGTCTGGCTGCGTCGCAGCCGCGCCAAGGCTCTGCCGATCTGAGGACCACCCTCCATGCCCGCGCTGATCAATCTGATTCCGGTCGACACCAAAATCGACTTCATGAAGCGCCGCGTGCCGGCGCTGATCCTGTCCGTGGTGCTGGTGCTGGGGGCGATCACATCCCTGGCGGTGCAGCACCTGAACTTCGGCATCGACTTCTCCGGCGGCATCCTCGTGGAAGCGCGGATGCCCGAGGAGCCGGACATGGCCGACCTGCGCGCCCGGCTCAATACACTGGGCCTGGGGGCCGTGTCGCTGACCCACATCGGCGACGACGCACGGGACGTGATGATCCGCGTGCAGCAGCCCGACGACACCACCGAGGAACAGGAGAACGCCGCGCTGGAGGCCATCCAGGGCGTCCTGGATGCCGGCGTGGACTATCGCCGGGTCGAACTGGTCGGTCCCAAGGTCGGGGGCGAACTGATCGAGGCCGGCATCTGGGCGGTGTCGCTGTCGATCCTGGCGATCGTGCTCTACATCTGGTTCCGCTTTGAATGGCAGTTCGCCATCGGTGCCATGGTGGCGCTGATCCACGATGTGGTGGTGACGCTGGGGGTGTTCTCGGTCCTGCGTCTGGAATTCGACCTGACCACGGTGGCCGCGCTGCTGACCCTGGCCGGATACTCCATCAACGATACCGTCGTGGTGTACGACCGGGTTCGCGAGAAACTGCGTAAGTACAAGCGCATGCCGCTCGTGGATCTGCTCAACCTGGCGCTCAACAGGACCTTGTCGCGCACCATTCTGACCTCGATCACGACCCTGGTGGCGGTCGTGGCGCTTCTGGCCTTCGGTGGCGAGGTGCTGCGCAACTTCAGTGCCGCGTTGGCCTTCGGCATCATCATCGGCACCTACTCCACGATCTATGTCGCGGTGCCGATCCTGGTCTACTTCGATCTCCGCCGGGAGGCGATCGCCGGCGAGGACTCGGAGAAGGAGGAGGCGACGGGGGGCGCGGCCTCCGGGAGCGACACGCCGGCCGCGCCGATGATCGAGGGGGCGGACGGCTTCGTCCCGTCCCCCGAGCCCGAGGCGGACGACGGCGATGATTCGGCGCCGTCCGGCGGCACAGGGGCGCGGTCCGCGACCACTCGTGCTGGGAATGCGGGCAAGCGTAAGCCCAAGGGACGCGGCAGTCGCGGCGCCCGACGCTGACGCGGGCATTTTGGGAGAGGGTTGATCCGGGGGCTCGCGTTCCCACGTGACGGTCTTTTGTGCGGAGAAGCCGATGGAGATCACCCCGCTGGTGGCCGCCGACCGGCCGCTGATCCAGGCGTATGGTGACGGCGCGTTCCGGATCCAGGGCCGTCAGCATGCCGGCTCGCTGATCCTGCTGCCGGACCAGATCGTCCCGTGGTCCGGCGACCTCACCGCCGAGGGTCTGGCCCCGGTGCTGGCGGTCGCCGACGCGGTCGAGATCCTGATCATCGGCTGCGGGGCGACCATGACTCAGGTGCCGCCAGATCTGCGTCGCGTGTTGCGGGACCACGGCATTGTACCCGAGCCCATGGACACCGGCGCCGGGTGCCGCACCTGGAACGTCCTGCTGGTCGAGGACCGTCGCGTCGCGGCGGCCCTGACGGCGCTCTAGACCCTCACCCGGTGACGAGGAACGCCGCGTTCGCACCCGGCCGCCCCAACGGACAACGGGACCCGCGTGGGGTCCCGTTTCTGGTCACCGGTTCATCTCCTGGTTCCGGCGGCCACACGATGGTGGGGTTTGCGTGATGCGCAAGACGCTCCATCGTGGGCCGACCTGAAACACGGGGACAAGCCTGTCCGTTCAAACGACGATGATCGCCATGGACACCGCCGGTCAGGCGGCCTTGGCCAGGGTCTCGTTGACGAAGTCCCAGTTCACAAGGTGATCCAGAAATGTCGTCAGGAAGTCCGGCCGACGGTTCTGGAAGTCCAGGTAGTAGGCATGCTCCCACACATCGCAGGTCAGCAGCGCCGTCTGGCCATGCACCATGGGTGTCTCGGCGTTGGGCGTCTTGGTGATCTTCAAGTCGCCCTTGTCCAGTACCAGCCAGGCCCAACCCGACCCGAACTGTGTGGCGCCGGCCGACTTGAACTCGTCCTTGAACGTGTCGAAGGAGCCGAAGGCGGCGGTGATGCGCTCGGCGATGGCGCCGGTGGGAGCGCCGCCGCCGCCGGGCTTCATGCCATGCCAGAAGAACGTGTGGTTCCAGACCTGCGCGGCGTTGTTGAACACGCCGGTGTTCTTGTCGGACCAGGCCTTCAGGATCACCTCTTCCAGAGCCATGTCGGCCATGGGGGAGTCCTTGGTCAGGTTGTTCAGGTTGGTGACGTAGGTCTGGTGGTGCTTGCCGTGATGAAAGTCCAGCGTCTGGGCCGACATATGCGGCTCCAGGGCGGTCTTGTCGTAGGGAAGGGGGGGAAGTTCGAACGCCATGATTACCCTCGTCGTGAAGAAGGAACGTCAGAGTACGATTGGCCCGGGCCACACGGTACATAGGACCGTCCCGGTTCGATGTGAAGCGTGGACCTGTTCAAATGAACGCGCGCGGGTGTGGATGGTTCCAGGCGGACTGGGATCCAGGGGCATCGGCGCGGGCACGTGGCGATGATCGACAGGACGGCGCAGGTACGGTTGTCGCCCCCCGCGACCGTGGTCCGGCAGGCGGACCCCGATCGCTTCGTGCTGGTGATGATGGCGCCCCCCGCGCGGCGCGAGGCGCTGTTCGCCCTGCTGGCCCTGAACGTGGAGGCGGCACGGATTCCGGAGACGGTCAGCGAGCCGCTGTTGGGCGCCATGCGGTTGCGCTACTGGCGCGACGTGATCGCCGCCGCCGACCCGGAGGCGGCGGCCACCAGCGGCAATCCGGTGGCCGAGGCCCTGGTCCGGGAGGTCTTGGCGACGCCCGACGCGGCGAGCGTGGGGGAGCGTCGGCGGCTCCTGGACTCCCTGCTGGATGGCTGGAGCGAGGCGTTGGGCGCCGATCCGCCGGCCGATGGCGCCGCCGCCCGCCGTCATGCCGGGGCCATCGGCGGTTCGGTGTGGGATCTGGCCGGGTTGCTGTTGGGCGTGATGCCGTCGGATGGGGAGACCCGCGCCGCGCTGCGCCATGTGGGCACCGCCTGGCTGCTCCTGGGCGTGGCGCGGGCGACCCCGGTGCTGCTGCGGCGCGGACGCGTGCGGCTGCCACTGGATGCCCTGGCGCGGGCCGGGGTGTCGGCCGACGCGGTGCTGAACGGCGCCGATCGCGACAGGGTCGGCATTCGCGCCGGCGTGGCGGCCCTGACGGCGTTGGCCTTGGCAGAGCTGACGGTAGCCGGCGCCCGGCGCGACCGCCTGGATCGCCGTGCCCGGCCGCTGCTGCGCCAGGCCATTCATGGGCGGCATCTGGCCCGGGTGCTGGCGCGGCATGACCACGATCCGTTCGCCGCCGGCGCGCGCCTGGACCACGTCCCCCTGCTCCGTCTGCTGCTGTCCACGGTGACGGGGGGGCAGGGGCTCTGAAACGGCCGAGTCCGCGATCTGGTGACCCAGGCCGAGGAGTCCATCGCCAATCGGTGACCCGCCCGACGGGGTCGGGACCCGTGGTACTGAACCGCCCCGGGTTTGGCGGAGGCCGGTTGGTGTGAGTGCTCCGCCGCCATCGTGGTCTCCCGGAGGGTCTCATGATAGCGGGCTTCGGCCTCGGCGGGCGGGCTGTTTCCGATCGGTCCCAGTAGACACCGATGGTTGAACCAGTCCTCCCATCGCAGGGTGGCGAACTCAACGGTCTCGACGCCGGACCAGGGGTCGCGCGGATTGATGACCTCGGCCTTGTAGAGGCCATTGAGGGTCTCGGCCAGGGCGTTGTCGGTGCTGTCGCCGACGCTGCCGACGGACGGTTTCACACCGGCGTCGGTCAGGCGCTCGGTATACGTCACCGACAGATACTGCAGGGGCGGTGATCGCCGCAGCCCGGGCCGCCGACGGCCTGCCGCCTCTGCCGCCGTGGGTCTGGCACAGCCTCCGCCACACGGTGGCGACGGGTCTGCATGCCCTCGGTGTCGCGCCCCATGTGATCGAAGCCACCCTGAACCACGTCAGCGGTGCGCGGGGCGGTATCGCCGGTGTCTACAACCACGCGGAATACCTGACGGAACGCCGCGAGGCCCTGAGCCTCTGGGCGAGCCATGTTCTGACCCTGGTGGAGAGGCCCGCCGCTGCGGCTTCCACGCCACCTCTCGACCCGATCCGCGCAACGGATCTTGTGTCCTGATCAAATGCCCAGGGGCGCACACCTGGGCGGATGCGGCGTAGCAAGGGGAGGTGTCCGTTTCGCACGCGGCCCCTCATGATCAGCCAAGTCATCCCTCGTGACCGCGATCAGAGAGGACCCATGAAGGACGTCCCATCCCCTTTGTCCGACACCGCACTGGTGCCGGCTCGCGTCGTCCGCGCCGAATTGGGCGGCATCAGCGACATGACCCTGTGGCGCTGGCTGCACCGACCGGATCTCGAGTTTCCGGAGCCGGTCCTCATTTCGCGGCGGCGCTATTGGCGACGCCAGGATCTCGAGACGTGGAAGCGGTCACGGTTCGCCCCGCGTGCCCGCCAGAAACAACAAGGAGAGCCGTAGGTTTAGGTAATTGTACGACCGAATCTGAACCAAAGCGGTTTCTGCTCTCATTTTTGTCGCTCAATTCAGGCAGAGTAACCTTGTCAAGATTATTTGGTTCTTCGGCATTTCATGTGGAATTGAAGACGCGGATGGGGCCACCGCTCAGCTTGGGCACCAACATACCGGCCGAAGAATGCCTGCCGTTCCGCCAACCGGGAACGGCCAATACATCCGTCCGACCTTGGCCAGCCTGTCATCGGATCCGGCCCCGTCAAGAACACGCCGCGCTGCGCGCGGTGGCCTGCGGCCATTCTTGACCGGGCCTCCGCCCGATGACTTGGCGGCTGGCAGGTCGGGACGGAGCAGCAGTTCTCATTTTGAGCTGAAAGGCTTGGACACGGGACTCGGGATGTGATTCACCCTCTGGGTGAGGTGGCTTGAAGAGCAAATCGCGGCG
>NZ_JACIGK010000017.1 GCF_014197915.1 Roseospira visakhapatnamensis | reverse complement strand
TGCGGACCGACCTCCTAACGGTCAGTCCGTTGAATCATAAAATCGATCCCATGGGAATCCCTGGCGACTCAACCCGACCCCAGAGCACTCTAGCCCGCGACGGCCCTCCACCCCATCCCGCGCCGGTCCCTCACCGCGGCGCGACGATCATCTGGCCCGCCCGCGCCCGGGCGCGCAAATCCGGCCGGTACATCGACTCGACGAACACGCCCGGCAGGGTGAACACGCCCGGGGTCACCGCCCGCGCCAGGTAGGCGATGGTGAAGGCCGGCCGCTCGCGGCTGAGCGACACCGAGGCGACGAAGCGGTCGTCGCGGATCTCGGCATGCTCGGTGGGGGTCAGCTCCGGCAGCCAGTCCATCCCGGCGGTGGAGCGGCCGTCGCCCACGGCGGCGTTCTCCAGCACCAGGCCGGCCGGCAGCAGGTCCACCACCAGCGCGTGGTGGGTGCGGTCCTCGCCCAGGACCGCCGGGTCCAGCGCCTCGCCGGAGACCAGTGCCACCAGAAGGTCGCTCTGGTCGACCCGCTGCGGATCCACCCGCCGGCCGTCCAGGTCGTAGAAGGCCCGCGTCACCGTCAGCCCGTTGGACAGCGCCGCCGGCGGCGTCACCGGGATGCCGTCGCCCTGCACCACCAGATTGACGACGGCGTCGCCGGTGTTGGCGAGGGTGACCCCGGCGGCCACCTGGTCCAGACCCGGCACCAGCAAGACCTCGCCCGGTGACAGCGGATGCGGTGATGTGCCGGTCACGGCCACCGACAACGGCCCCTGGGTCTCTTGCAGGGCATGGGCGGCCAGCAGCAGGCGCGCCTGTTCCTGGGTACTCAGATACCGCCGGCCCAGGCGCGCGTCCGCCAGGGCCTCGGCCGCCCCGAACGCGTCGCTGTCGTTGGCCTCGACCATCAGGGCCACCGTGGCCGCCGCGTCCCGCAGGGCCGAGCCGTAGGGATCCCGGGGCGACCGGTCCCCGTCCTCCGCGCCGTCGGCGAGGCTGGACAGATGCAGCATCGGCGCCAGGGCGGCATCGAAGGCCGAGTCGGCGCGGGTGGCGTCGCCGATCATGGCCAGGGCGGCGCCCAGATGGGCGCGGGCCAGCGGCGCCGGCATGCGGTTCAGGGCGACGTCGTGGACGTAGCGCAGCGCCCCCGGGTCCACCTCTCCGGCCAGCGCCAGCACGTAGAATGCGTAGGCGCGCGCCGGCAGGGCCTCGTCGGGGTACTCCAGCCCGACCACCGTGTCGTCCAGGAACCGCAGCGCGCGGTCGAGGGCGAATGGCGGCACCCGATGACCGGCCTCGCGGGCCCGCACCAGGAACTCGGTGGCGTAGGCGGACAGCCATTCGCGGCGCTCGCCCCCACCCCACAGGCTGAACCCGCCGTCGCCCCGCTGCATGCCGATCACCCGGGCGATGGCCCGATCCACGCGCGCGGTCAGCCGCGCGGGATCATCCGCGTCGGTCACGCCGGCGGCGGCGGCCACGTCGGACAGCACCAGCAGCGGCAGCGCGCGGCTGACGGTCTGCTCCACGCAACCGTAAGGGTAGCGGTCCAGGTCGCGCAGCAGCCCGGCCACCCCCAGGTTGGGCACCGACGACAGGCTGGCGGTGAGACCGGCGGTCTCGGGCGCGAAGCCGTCCAGGACGTCGGCTTCCAGGGTCAGGCTCTGGCCCGGCGCGAGGCGGCTGGCGAGCGCGCGGGTCTCGCGGGTGGCCGCCGGCCGCACCGACAGGCCCCAGTCCTGCGTGAGGACCTCGCCGTCGGGCGCCGTCACCGTCAGCGTCAGGCCGCCGCCGCCGATCCGTCCCCCCTTCACCGTGGTCACATGGGTGGCGCGGCCGCCGGCCGCGATGGGCAGGGTGGCGCCGGCGTTGGAGGCGATGGCCACGCCGCCCCGGCCCTCCAGGCGCACGGCCCAGTCCCCCGCCGGGCCGTCCACATTGTCCAGGGTGACACGCACGGCGGCGCGGTCCTCCGGCGCCAGGAAGCGCGGCAGCGTCACCAGGGTGACCATGCGGTCGCGAACGGTCACCTCGGCCTCGCCATGGCCGACGCCCCGGGTGTCGTAGGCCGCCGCCATCACCCGCACCCGGCCGTTGAAGGCGGGAATGTCCACGGTCACGGTGGCCCGGCCGTCCCGGTCCAGGGCAATGGGGCCGGAGAAGAAGGCCAGCGGCTGGACCGTCTTGTCCGGCAGGCCGGGCGCGTGCCGGCCGGCGGCATCGCCCCCGGCGCGCAGGCGACCCGGGGTGGCGTCGCGGCCGTCGATGAGCGCGCCGTAGGCGTCGCGCATCTCCACCCCCAACCGGCGCTTGCCCAGGAACACGCGGTCCGGCCGGGGTGTCGCGAAGCCGGTCAGTTGAAGGATCCCCTCGTCCACCACGGCGACGGTCACCCGGGTGTCGGGGCCGGCGTGGGCCACCGACAGCGGGATGGCCAGCGGCCCGCGCGGGCGGATGGTCTCCGGGGTGTCCAGGGTGACGTCGAGCGTGCGCGCGGCCATGTCCACGGCCACCCAGTGGGCGCCGACGGCCCGGCCCGGGCCGCGTTCGGTATCCGTGCCCGGCCGGAGCAGGCTGACCAGCACATAGGCGCCCGGCCCCCAGTCCTCGGTGACCGGCACCCGCACCTCGGCGCCGTCCTCGGGCACCGAAACGGTGGTGGTATAGAGCACGTCCTGGGCGGCGACGGTCACCAGGGCCTCGCCGGCGAAGGGCGGATCCAGGGCGATGCGGGCCTCCTCGCCCACGGCATAGGTGTCCCGCGCGCTGGTCAGGCGCAGGGTGTCCGGCGTGTCCTGGGTCCCGGGCGCGGCGGTCCGCCAGCCGGCGCGGAACCGCTGGCTGGAGACGGCACCGCTGTCCAGGTCGGCGACCTCGATACGATAGCGGCCCCCATCCACCGGCATGGCGACCTCCACGGTGCCGTCCGCGCCGGTGGTCAGGTCGCGGGCCTCGATCCGGCGGTCGCGCACCGTGGCCCGATAGCGCCAGCCCTCGCCGTCGTTGTACCACTGGTAGTCCCAGTCCTCGGCATACTGGATCATCCGAAGCCCCCGGCCCGGCAACGGCCGGCCGGCGGCGTCCACGGCCAGCACCCGATAGCGGGCATCGCCGCCCTCGTCGACCATGCCGCCCTCGAACAGGGGATCCAGCCCCACCAGCGTCTCGGTCAGGCGAACCGGCACGGACACGGCGCGGTTGGTGGGCCGGCCGCCCGGCTCCAGCACGGTGACCCGCACCAGCGCGCGCAACGGCTGGCTGGTGTCGGGCACGGTCTCCAGGGCCGCCTCGACCCGGCTTTTGCCCTGGTCGTCGGTGTCGGCGAGGGTCAGGTCGGCGCGTTGAGCCTCGAAGGTCTCGGTGGCCAGGCCGAAGCGATAGTCGGCATGGGCGTCGCCAAAGGGCCGCTCGTCCCGGGTCAACAGCATCTCGGCCTCGGCGGCCAGCCCGGCGCCGGGCGCGCCGTAGAGGTAGCGCGCCTCCACCCCCACCGGCACCGTGCCGCCCGGGCGCAGCCGGGCGTCCTCGGGCGTGTCCAGCAGGACTTCCATGCGCGCGGGCACGAAGTCCTCGATCTGCACGCTCACCTGCCCCACGGCCGGTCCGTCGGGTTCCACGTGGGCGGTCAGGGTCCAGGCGCCGGTGCGCGCGGCGTCGCTGGTGGGGATGGCGAGGACCGCCCCGCCGCCGGAGTCCGGCGTCACCACCAGGCGCCGCACCTCCACGCCGTCGGGGCGGGTCACCTTCACGGTCAGGGGCACGTCGGGGACCGCCCGGGCGCGGTCGTCGCGCAGCAGGGCCATGGCGTGGATGGTCTCGCCGGGGCGGTAGATGCCGCGCTCCAGGTACAGGAAGGCGTCCAGCGGACCCGGCGCGACGCGCCCGCCCACGCCCCGGTCGGACAGGTCCAGGGCCGGCCGGCCCAGGTCCAGGACGGCATGGTCGGCGCCATCGGCCGTGCGCGCGACGAGGTGACTGGGCGAGGCCCCGCCCCGCCCGCGCAACAGGCCCGCCGGCAGGCGCGCCAGCCCCTCGGCATTGGTGACGGCGCGGCCCAGCACGGCGTTGTCGCGGGCGATCAGGTCCACGGACACACCCTCCAGCGGTCCGGCGGTCTCCAGCGAGCGCGCCGAGACCACCATCTCCCGATCCCCATGGAAGGTCTGCAAGCCGATATCGGTGACCATCACCCACTGGGTGGGGCGCTCGCGCCAGTGCTCGGCCTCGCGGGCGGCGATGGTGGCCACCACGGCGTACAGCCCGGGCTCCGGATCGGGCACCGCCTCGGCGAAGGGCACGGCGGCGCTTTGCTGCCGGTTGGGCACGGCGGCGAGATCCATCTCGCCCGACCACACCCGCACCCCGGCCTCGTCGCGCAGCCGCGAGAGGTCCCAGCCGCGCAGGTCGGAGAACAGGGTGTTCTCGCGCAGGCCCTCGGCCAGGCCCCGGAACGGCACCCGGTAGATCTCGAGCGCCATGCGCTCCACGTTCACCGTCTGCACCGGCACCCCCTGACCGCCCCGGGCCGGCAGCACATGGGCGTCACCGACGAAGGCGATGCGGGCCTCGCGATTCGGGATGGTCACCGACCAGGCGACGGTGTCGGCCAGCCGGGCGCCATCGGCCAGCGGCAGCCCCTGGCGCAGGGTCACGGCCACGTCGACGCCATGACCGAAGCCGGACAGGCAGAGGGCGTCGCCGTCGGCGCGGGCGACCACCTCGTCGGCCGGGGCCAGCCCCACGAAGTCGGCGTAGCGGACGGAGCCGTCGCCGACCGGATCCCGGGTGAAGGCCACGCAGAGTTCCGGCACGTCGCGCTCGATCCGGCCGCGCACCGCCACCGGAACCGGCCGACCCCCGGCCGCCCGGTCCAGGTCGGCCCGCAGTTCGGCATCATCGCCGAAGGCCAGCGCCGCCTGGTACAGTGCCACGGCGATGTCGGCCTCCTCCACGTCGGCGGCCACCCGGGCCATCAGGGCCAGGGCCTCGTGGCGGTCCTGGTCGCCGTCGGCCGCCACCCAGGCGGTCCAGGCGGCCATGTGCCCGCGCCGGTCCGCCGGGTCGGCCCCCAGGTACAGGCGCGCCAGCCACCGCCAGCGGTCGGCGTCGTCGTCGCCGCCGGCGTCCATGTAGTCCTCCAGGGCGGCGATGGCGCCCCGGCGGTCCTCGGCCTCGGCGGCCTCGCGCGCGCGGGTCAGGGCGGCGTTCCGGTCATCCCAGTCCTCGTTGCCCTCGGTCCGGTCCCGCAGGTCGCGGACGAAGGCCCGGGCGTCCCGGGACAGGTCGCGCAGGGGATCCAGGGTGTCGAGGTGCGTGACCAGCGGGGAGTGCATCGCCGGCAGGTCGTTCGCCCAGGCCGTGGCTCCGGGAACGACTCCGCCCAGCAGGCCGGCCAGCAGCATCAGCACCGCCGCGACGGCCGCGACCGACCTGGGCGCGGACATGGCGGCGGAACCGGGGGTGGGGCGGGCAAGCGGCTTGGGCATGACACGATCTCCCTGGCTCGCCCCTCCGTGACCTCGCGGGGCTGACGGATGCTCCGCCAGAAGTATGGCAGAGATTGGCCCGCGCGCCGAGACCGCGTGACAGCCGGACCGGTCGGCCCGCTCTTCCGCGATGACCCATAAAGAACGCCCCCGAACGCTGTCCGGGGGCGAGGCGGCCCTTGAGAAGAGAAGTCAACGCCCGGCGCGGCGGGGGCCGCGCCGGATCACCGTCTACCGCTTGATGCGGATCAGTTCCTCCAACATGTCGTCGGAGGTGGTGATGATCTTCGCCGCCGCCGAGTAGGCGCGCTGGGTGGTGATCATGGTGGTGAACTCCTGGCCCAGGTCCACGGTGGAGGCTTCCAGGGCCGCCTGGGCCACCGAGGCCGCGCCGGCCGAGCCGGCCTCGCGCACCGTCGGCAGGCCCGAGTTGTCGGTCTGCTGGAAGACGTTGCCGGTCAGCGGGTTCATGCCGTTGGGGTTCACGAAGGTGGCCACCGGGATCATGAAGATGGGCGCCTGCACGCCGTTGTCGAACAGGGCGGTGACGATGCCGTTCTCGGACACCGAGATGCCCGCGAAGTTGCCGAAACGGTTGCCGTTCTGGCTGATGTAGTTGAGCTGATAATCGCCGGACAATTGTTGCAGGCCGTCCTTGGTGTTGTAGTTGCCCCAGAATTGGGTGACGGCCGGAGACCCGCCACTGCTGACGTCCCCCCCATCCATGTTGAGGGCGCCGTTGGCCCAGTCCAGTTCGATACTGGAACGCGGATCGTTCTCGTCCGTCTCGGTGTATCCGAAGAACGTAGCGGGGGTACCGTCACCATTGAAAGTCACGGCGCTGGTCGTATTGGGGTCGGTGGTGTTGTTGGTCGCGGCCGTGGTGTCAGGTTCGCCGATCCATGAACCCTGCCAGTTCCCCGTCGTCGGAGGCCAAACGGCAGCGGGCGTCAACTGAGATATCGTAAAGACCGTATTCTGAATGACCGCAGGATCCGCACCAGCGCTGACAGTCAGACCAGAAGCATCCACCCGAATGTCCTGCGTGTTGTCAAATTGCCGCAACAGGATGGCATTCTCACCCGCGACGCGGTCGACCCAGTTACTGGGTGACGACTTGCCAGTCACCGTCGCCACAGTTCCAGGAGGGGCCGTATACAGTGTGGATGCCCCATCGCGAAAGTCCGCCTCGATCATGCCCGCCAGATCATCCAGCATCTCCGACAGAGATGTGAACGTCTGGGCGACAGTAAGACCGGTGCTGGTCGTAACCGTGTCCACGGGATCTCCGGCGGTGCCGGAGGACGCAGTAAACGTATACGTGACAGTCACACCGTTGATGTCAATATCCATGGTTTGACCGCCAGCGACATGCTCCGGCAAATCCGTGAAGTCGATGCGTCCGGCGGAGTAATAGGTGCTCCCGTCCTGGGCCTTGATATTGACGCTTTCGCTGCCCTCGGGCGGCATGGCCGCTACGTCCCAGGTGTTCTGGTCGCGCTTGGTCCAGGTGTAGAGCAGGTTGTGCGAGTTGCCCAGGCTGTCGAAGATCAGCGCGTTGGTCTTCTCGGTGGTGCCGATGTTGGCATCGGCGGGCAGGTTGGCGCCAACCGACAAGGTGGACGTGGCCCGCGCCGTGCCGCCGATGGTGTTCAGGTTCAACGGCCGCATGTTGATGCTGTCGACGGCGTTGTCGTTGATATAGAACAGATCGCCGTTGGCGTTGCGGTACGCCTTCATGTAGGTGTCGTTGTTGTAGCTCACCGTCGAGGCGGTATCGGTACCGTCCCAGGTTTCCAGCGGCCAGCCCTGCAGGTAGTAGCCCGCCGCGTTCTGCAGGTAGCCGTCCTTGTCGATCTTGAACGATCCCGCGCGGCTGTAGGCGTAGCCGGAGGGGTCCGTCGCCCGGTCGGACACGACGAAGAAGCCCTGGCCGGACAGCCCGAAGTCGGTGGACGAGGTGGTCGCCTGCAACAGGCCCTGGATGTCCACGTTGGTGCGCGGCGCCGACTGCACGCCGCCCGGGGAATACTGGGTCAACGAGACCTGGGCGGTGACCAGCGTCTTGAAGTTCACGGACGTGCCCTTGTAGCCGACCGTGTTGACGTTCGCGACGTTGTCCGAGATGGCGCCCATGGCGCTGGACTGGGATTGCAGCCCCGACACGCCCGAGAACAAAGCTCCGTACAGCGACATTGGTCTTCTCCTTCAAGGGCGCCCGGGACAGCGGTCCGGCGGGCCGGTCTTCATCTCGTCATCGCATCATCGCGTTGGGGCGCCGGGACGGAGTCCCGTCAGGTGGTCTCCGTCTCGTCCGGGGTACCGTCCCCGTCGCCCGATCCATCGCCCGTTCCGTCGCCGGCGGTGTCGGTCCCGTCACCGCCATCGCCATCGCCGATGTCGTCGCCGCCCCCCACGTCATCCAGCGGCAGCTCGTTGAACACGCCCAGCACCTTGTCCAGGTCCACCGACAGGTCGCCGATGGCCAGGTAGGTCGCGTTGCCGTCCGAGGCCACGCCGGTGACCTTGCCGAGCGAGGTGGTCCAGGTCTTCAACTCGTCCTTGGCGTCGTCGCGCGCCGTGGCGCTGACCTCCAGCACATAGACCCCGTCGTCGACGGTCTTGCCGTCCTTGTCGGTGCCGTCCCAGGTGATCTTGTGCAGACCCTGGGTCGGGTTGCCCTCGAAGGTGCGCACAACGGCGCCGTCCGCGTCCTTGACCAGGACCTTGACGCTCTTGGCGTCCCCGGACAGGCCATAGGTAAACACCGCCTTGCTGTCCAGCAGCATGACCTTGTTGGCCTCCACCTCGACGTAGCTGTCGAGGAAGTTGATGGCCATGGCCTGCTGGGTCTTGACCGTCGACTTCAGCAGGGATTCCAGGTTTTCGTTCTGGTTGATCTGTTGCTCGACCTGGGCAAACAACACAAGCTGGTTGGTGAACTCGGTGGAGTCCATGGGCGACAGCGGATCCTGGGCCTTGAGCTGCGTGGTCAGCAGGGTCAAGAAGCTGTCCAGGTCATTGGCCAGCTTGTTACGCGACTGGCCCGACTCTGACGTGGCATCGCCGACAAGACCGCTGGTGGCGACGGGATCGACCATCGGTGGACTCCCCTAAACCTTGACGTTGACGCCACCCCGCGCGCGGGCCGCTTCCATGGCCACGGCGTCGGGGTCCCCGATCTCCTGGCCCGGGTCCTGCCCGCCGCCCGGGGTCTGCGAGTCTCCGGCACGGCCGGACTGGCCCCGCCGGTCCTGGGCGTTGGCGGCGCCGCCGCCCCCGTCACCGCGCAGGGCAAAGGTAACACCGCCCGGATCGGTCTTCAGGCCGGCGTCCTGAAGCGCGCGCTCCAGGCCCCGCCCGTCGCGTTGCAGCATCTCCAGGGTCTCCGGCCGCTCGACCGTCACCTGGGCGGAGACACGGCCGTCGGACCCGAAGTCCAGGCGCACGTCCACGCGGCCCAGCTTCTCGGGATGAAGCTGGATGGAGACGCGGTCCAGGCCCCGGTTGGCGGCCTTGCTGATGGTCACGCGCAGTTGCTCGACCACCTTGCGGGTCTGCGGCTCGGAGCGGGCCTGCTCGGCCGCGCTGCCCTGGCCGGCGCGGGACAGCTGGTCGGCGAAGCCGCCGCCCGGGGCCTGCCCGGCATCGCCCGGGGCGACGGGCGCGGACGACGGGGTCCCGCCGGTCGCGGCCCCCGCGCCACCGCCCGCGTTACCCCCGGCGTGCCCCTGCGCCTGCCCCTGGGTGCCGCGCGCACCGGCCGGGGCCGGTCCGCCGGCCCCGGCGCGCGCCGGTGTCGAGGTCCCAAAGCGGTCCCCGGCGGGCAGCGCCGGACGCGGATCGCCGGATCGCTCCAGGCCGACCGGCGGCGTGACCGCGCCCGTGCCCTGCGCGCCCTGCGCGGCGGCGCGAGTCGCCGGTCCGGCGTCGCCCTCGGCCACGCCCTGCGGTGATGTCGGCGCCTGGGCCTGACCCGGCGACAGTTGGGCGCGGGCCTCGGCACGCGCTTCGGCGGCGGCGGCGTTCATCGCGGCGATCCCCGGCTTGGCGCCCGGCCCGGTGGTCCGGCCCATGTCCCCCTGGGACATCGGGCCGTCACCCTGGGACTGGCGAAGCGCGGCCAGCGCCTGCTGGCGCAGGGCGGCGGCGCCCGTGGGTTCGGTGCTGGCGGCTTGCGTCGGCGTCTGCGCGGCGGCCCGCGCGCCGGCCGCCTGCCCCTCGGCGGTCCCCGACGGTGCCTGACCCCGGCTCGCCTGGGCGGCACCCTCGCGCACGGTGACCTTGACCGTCATGTCGGTGTCGGGCTTGACGGTGGTCGCCAACCGCTCGGCCTGGGCGGCGGCGCGCGCGCCGGCGTCGGCGGCGGGATTGGCCGCGCCGGCCTGCGCTTGCCGAGCGGTACCGGCGGCCCCACCCTGGGATCCGCTGGCGCCCTGCCCGGAGGACGTCACGGCCGGTTCACCGCCCGTGGTGGCGGCGGCGCGTCCCGACGCCCCGCCCGCCAGCGCCTGCCCGCCCGTGCCGGTGCCGGCATCGCCCCCGGTGGTGCCAGTCGGAGTGGCGGCGGCCTGTGCCCGGGCGGCACCGTCGACGGTGGCGACCTTGGTCGTGGGGGTCGCCGGGGTCGCACCGCCGGCCTGCTGGCCCTGGGTCGCGGCGGCCTGGGCGGCGTGCGCCTGAGCGGCGGCGGCGATCGCCGCGGCGTCGGGCGTGCCCTGGGACGCCGTGCCATCGGCGGAGGCGTCGGCACCGGCGCCCGCGCCCCCCTGCGGGTCGGCCGGCGTCTCGTCCACGGGCGCGGCCCCGTCGTCGGCGGCCGGCTCGCGGGACTCGACGGCGTCGGCCTCGTCCTCCGCGCCGGTCGCCGCCGCGCGGTCCTCGTCCGGGGCCGCCGCGCGGTCGTCGTCGTCCACCGCGCGCGTGTCCTCCCGAGGCGCCGGGGCGTCATCCTCCACGGAGGACGAGGAACGGAACAGCGCGTCGCTCGCGCCCAGCAGCGACAAAGGATCGGTGCCCTCGCTGGTGCGCCGGAGCATGCTGGCGAACAGATCCCCGGCCTGGGTGCCCTGGCGGGCGGAGTCGCCGGTCTTCGCGGAAACCGGAAGAACCGGGCTGTTCGACACCACATTGACGTCCATGGGACCACCCCATCGGCTGCTGGGACCGCCCGGCGGGCGCTCTGGACGGAGCACCCCGGCGGGCGAACGGACGGATCCGTGCCGGAGGGAAAGCAAGGGGCGGGCCAGACGGGGCAACGGGGCCGCGCCGCCCCCCGCCATGGGCGCCAAACCTCTTGTGTTCGGCGGTCACCCGGGGGCCGGGGCAGGGCCGGATCCGGCCCGGCGGCGCGGGGTGGCGGCAGATTCTTCAGGCCCTGCGGCGCGCGTCTCCAGGGCGGGGCGGCAGAACTTGCCGGCTTCAGTCCAGGCCGCGCTCGAACGAACGCGGGGGCTGTGCCTCGTCTTCTTCGACGCCCCCCTCGTCCACGCCCCCCTCGTCCACGCCATCGGGGATCACGCCGAAGACCTCGCGCAGGATGCCCGGGGTCAGCAGGGTGAGCGGGTTGACGGCGATGCGCGGGTCGTCCATCGGTCCCTCGGCGCTGTAGTCGACGGCGAACACGCCGCCCCCCTTTTCGCCCACCAGCAGGTTCCCCACCACCGGGATCCGGCCAAGCAGGCTGTTGACCAGGTAGGCGGGCACCACCACGCCCTCCAGGTCCATGGTCTCGGCGTCCAGGTCGAGGGTCCCGTTGGCCGTCAGGCCCAGCGACGGGCCATTGGCCCGCGCCGCGTTCAGCGTCAGGCGCGGATCGGCATAGGTGAACGGCACCACCAGCGTGGACAGCGACAGCCCCTCGCCCTGCAACTCCTCCAGGATACCGGTCAGCGAGGCGACGGCCAGGAGCCGCACCAGCACCGGCACCTTGGTCAGGAACACGTTCGCGGCCTCCAGCCGGCCGCGCGCCACCCCGGCCTCGTCCAGGGTGCCGGTCAGGGTCATGCGGCCGCCCCGCAGGCTGCGGGTGATGTCCAGGGCGCGGGCCACCGCCCCGGCATCGTCGGCGGTCAGGGTGAAGCGGCGCAGGCCGTCCGCGCCCGGGTCCAGCCGCAGGCTCACCGGCGGGCCGCCCTGGATGCGCCCATCCACCCGCGCCTTTCGCCAGACGCCCGCGCCATCGCGCGTCAGGCCGACCCGGGCCGCGTGCAGGGTGATGTTGTCGGACAACAGCAGCCGCTCGACATCCAGGCTGACGTCCAGGGGCGGACCCGGGGCCTCGTCTTCCGCGTCACCCTGGGCGGTCACGACCGGCGCCGCCGGTCCACCCCCGGAAGTCCCGGCCCCGGCTTCCTCCGCGTCGTCGTCGGACAGCAGGACCGTCGCATCCAGCGCCGCCCCGGTCAGGCCCACCCGCCAGGGCGCGCCCGCCGACGCGGGCGCGACGATCTCCGCGCGCGCCTCGGTGCGTCCCAGGCGGACCCGCGACAGGGTCAGGCCGCGCAGACGCTCTCCGGCCCCGTCGAGACGCGCCTCTCCGGTCACCGTCGCCTGCCCCGGAACGGCGAACAGATCGAAGCCCACCGTCATGGCGTGGTCGCCGAAGCGCCCCTCGATCGAGACGGTGCCCTCCTCGCCCGCCGGCTTGACCCAATCCAGGTCGGGCATGGCCATGGTGGCCGGCGTCAGGTCCACCCGCGCCTGGAGAACGCCGGGCTGTCCCGCGATCTCGGTGTAGGTCAGGTCGACGTCCACCGGTCCGTCCAGCCAGGGCGGCGCGAACGGTGGACCGTCCAGGCCGAAGCGCGCCCGTGCCGCCGTGTCCGCCCGGCCGCGCACCACATAGCGCCGGTCGAACGCCGCCCCGGCCGTGAAATTCTCGCGCCAGTCCAGGCTGGCGGCCACCCCCCCCAGGCGCGCCCGCCCGGTCACGTCCAGGCCGGCGTTGTCCAGGGTCAGGCTCAGGTCGCCGTCCGTCAGATCCTGGCCAAGCGCCACGTCGGGCAGGCCGACGCCGGTGGCCTCGGCCGCGACGCCGATCGCCACGTCCTCCAGGGCCACGTCCTTGAGCAGGGGCAGCGCCACCGTCAGGGTGGTGTCCACATCGCCCGCCGCGCGGGCCGGATCAAGGCCCACCTGGCTGGCGTAGCCGAGCGGCTGGTGATCGATCAGCGCCAGGGCCGAGGACAACGGTCCCTCGATCTGGAAGGTCATCGCCGCGCGCTCGACCGGGGCGTCGAAGTCCGTGAAGGTGATCCGCCCCTCCCGGACCGCCAGGGCCCCCACCCGGCCCCTGAGGCCGTCGATGGTGATGGCGTCCAGACTGAAGCGCAGCCGACCGGACGCGTCGGTGGCCACCGGCAGCTCGCCCAGATAGCGCACGGTCAGGCCGGCGGCGGTGGCCTCGCCCGAAAGGTCGGTGACCGCGATCGACGCCCAGTCGGGGCCGGCCAGGTCCACCGAGAAGCGACTCCCCGCCAGCCCGCTCCTGGCACCGTCGCCGCTCCCCGTCTCGCCACGCCCCGTCTCGCCACGCCCCGTCTCGCCACGCCCGGGATCGCCCCCGGACAGGTTGTCGGCGATCCAGGACCAGGCGCCATGGGCCACGCCCGACGGCCACAGGGTCAGCAGTTCCGGCACCCCCATCGGCGACAGCGCCAGGTTCACCGCCAACCGGGGCGGTCCTTCGACGATCCCCTCGGCGCGCGCCGTCGCGGCCACCGTGGCGCCGTCTAGGCCCACGGTCAGGCGGCTCACCTCCAGCGCGCGGGCGCCGGCCGACAGCGTCGCCTCCAGGTCCAGCGCGCGCACGGCATAGGCGCGATCCACCGGCGGCGGCAGACGTGCCCAGCCGGCGCCGCCGCTCAGGACCAGTCGCGCGAACCGCAATGGCGCGCCCGGCGAAACGGCATCGCCCCGGCCGGCGGCCAGGGTGGCCAGCACCGCCAGATCCAGGTCGATGGCCAGGGTGCCGGACAACGGCTGGTCCCAACCGCCCAGGGCCGCCAGTCCCGGATATCGCGCCAGGTGGCGGGCCGGCTCCAGGTCCCGCAGGATCAGGATCAGCGACGCCAGATCCTCGCCCGGCTGATGGCGCAGCGCCACGTCGATGGTGGCTGTCGGCGCCGCCGCGTCAGCGCCGGTCAGGCTCAGCGAGCCCTCGACCATCAGCGCCTCGCCCTGGCGGCGCAGGCGCAGGCGATCGGCGTCCAGCGACCAGACGCGGTCCTCGACGCGGTCGGTCAACGACAGCCGCGCGTCGCGCACGGCGAACCCCATGTCGGCCAGGAGCGCCCAGGTCTCCAGCGCCTCGGCCCGCACCGCATCGGGATCGGCGGGGGCGGCCGGCGCCGTCGGTGTCGCGCGCGCCCCACCACCAAATCCGGCCACATCCAGCGCCACGCGCCCGTTCGGCGCGCGCTCCAGGTTCAGCGTCGGCCCCACCAGGGTCAGCGCCGCCAGCTCTACCCGGCCGAGCACAAGGGCCGCCGGATCCAGGTCCACGGCCACGGTGCCCAGGTTGGCCACCACGCGACCGTCGCCGTCGGTCAGGCGGGTGTCGAGCAGGTCCACTTCCAGCCCCGCCGACACCCCGCCCGCCGTCGCCTCCTCGGCGCGCCAGGTCAGCACCACGCCGTCCACCTTCGCGGCCAGCGGCAGGTCGGCGGTGGCCAGGACGCGGTCCAGCGCCCGCTCGATCACGGGACGCAGCATGGGCACGGCGACCGGCCCCCGCGCGAGCGTCCAGGCGACCACCACGACCACCACCAGGGCGGCGGCGAACATCAGCCCGAGCGCCCGCAACGCCGCCTGTAACGCGTGACCGTGCACCGGCGCTCCACCTTGACCCTGAGGACGACGAGCGGTCTTCTAGAACCGCGATCGGAACCCGCCACGATGGCGGCGTGCCGCGTCATGTGTCCGGGCGATTATGGAGATGATATGACACTCGCAGAAGCCCCGGCGACCCTGGAGGCGCTTCCCGGTTCCGCGCCGTGCCCCGCCGATCCGGCGCGCGCGGCCCGGGGCCTGGAGCGCTGGCTGGAGGCCGCCGATCACACCGACGACGCGGCCCTCGCGGCGGCGATCCGGGCCCTCGCGGCGGAGGACGGTCCCGGCCGCGCGCTGCTGGACGGCCTGTTCGGCAACAGCCCGTTCCTGACCGCCTGCGTGTTGCGCGAACCGGCCTGGATGTGCCGGCTGGCGGAGACCGGACCGGACGCCGCCTTCGCCGCCGCCCTGGAGGACCTGCACGCCGCCGCCGACGCCATGCCGCACGCCGGCCCCGATCTGGCGCCGGTCATGCGCGCCCTTCGGGTGGCCAAGCGGCGGGTGGCGCTGACCACGGCGGTGGCCGACATCCTCGACCTGTGGCCGCTGGAGCGGGTCACGGGCGCCCTGTCGGCGCTGGCGGAACAGACGCTGGACCTCTGCTGCGCGACGCTGCTGCGCCGCCTGCACGCCAAGGGCGACCTGATCCTGCCGCATCCGGACACGCCGACGCGGGACTGCGGCCTGTTCATCCTGGGCATGGGCAAGCTGGGGGCGGGGGAGCTCAACTACTCGTCGGACATCGACCTCATCGTGCTGTTCGACGAGGCGTGCCTCGACTACCGCGGCCGGCACTCGGCGCGCGAGGCCATGGTGCGCCTGACCCGCGACCTGGTGCGCATGATGGACGAGCGCACCGGCGACGGCTACGTGTTCCGCGTGGACCTGCGGCTGCGGCCCGATCCCGGCTCCACGCCGCTGGCCCTGTCCACCGAGGCCGCCGAACTCTACTACGAGAGCCTGGGCCAGAACTGGGAGCGGGCGGCCATGATCAAGGCCCGCCCGGTGGCCGGCGACCGGGAGGCCGGGGCGCGGTTCCTGGAGATCATCCGCCCCTTCGTCTGGCGCCGGTCGCTGGATTTCAACGCCATCCAGGACATCCATTCCATCAAGCGCCAGATCCACGCCCAGCGCGGCCACGCCGTGGTGGCGGTGGAGGGCCACAACGTCAAGGTCGGGCGGGGCGGCATCCGCGAGGTGGAGTTCTTCGCCCAGACCCAGCAGCTCATCTGGGGGGGACGCGATCCACGCCTGCGCGATCGGGGTACACTGGCGGCGCTGGACGCGCTGACCGCGCGCGGGCTGGTCACGCCGGCGGTGCGCGACGACCTGGTGGCCAGCTACGCGCATCTGCGGCGGGTCGAGCACCGGTTGCAGATGATCGACGACGAGCAGACCCAGACCCTGCCCACGGACAAGGACAAACTGCGCGGCCTGGCCATGTTCCTGGGGCACGAGGGCATCAAGGACTTCGCCCTGTCTCTGAAGGCGACCCTGATGACCGTCCAGGACCACTACGCCGACCTGTTCGAGGACGCCCCCACCCTGGCCGACGACGGCGGCAACCTGGTGTTCACCGGCGGCGAGGACGATCCGGAGACGCTGCGCACCCTCGCCGACCTGGGCTTCGCCGACGCGCCCATGGTGGCCGCCACCATTCGCGGCTGGCACCACGGGCGCTACCGGGCCCTGCACGGCACCCGGGCGCGCGAGCGCCTCACCGAACTGATGCCCACCCTGGTCCGCGCCCTGGCCGAGACCGTCCATCCGGACGCCGCGCTGCTGCGCTTCGACAGCTTTCTCGGCCACCTGCCGACGGGCGCGCAACTGTTCGCCCTGTTCGCGGCCAATCCCGGGCTGATGGCCCTGGTGGCCGAGATCATGGGCGACGCGCCGCGCCTGGCCGACCACCTGGCGCGCAATCCGCGCCTGCTGGACGCGGTGCTGGAGCCCGATTTCCTGGACGGGCGGCCGGCGCCGGAGGCGATGCGCGCCGGCCTGGAGGGAGCGTTGCAGGACGCCCGGGTGTTCGAGGACGTGCTCGACATCTGTCGGCGCTGGACCAACGACCAGCGCTTCCAGGTGGGGGTGCAGACGCTGCGCGGCGCGCAGGCCCCCGGGGACGCCGGGCGGGCGCTGTCGGATGTCGCCGACGTGGTCCTCTGCGCCTTGCTGGACCGGGTCCGCGCGGCCTTCGCCCAGACCCACGGCGAGGTCCCCGGCGCCGCCCTGGCGGTCATCGCGCTGGGCAAGCTGGGCGGGCGGGAGATGACCCCCACCTCGGACCTGGACCTGATCATCGTCTATGACACCCCCGAGGACGCCCCCGAGACCGCCGAGTACTCCGACGGTCCCAAGCCCCTGTCGATCACCGCCTACTTCACCCGGCTGGTGCAGCGCTTCGTCAACGCCATCACCGCCATGACGGCCCAGGGGCGCTTGTACGAGGTGGACATGCGGTTGCGGCCCTCGGGCAACAAGGGTCCGCTGGCCACCAGCCTGGCGTCGTTCCGTCGCTACCAGGCGGAGGCCGCCTGGACCTGGGAGCATCAGGCGCTGACCCGCGCGCGCGTGGTGGCCGGGCCGCCGGACCTGGCCGACCGGGTGCGGGCGGTGATCGCCGAGACCGTGCGCCGCCCGCGCGATCCGGCCCGCCTGGCCCGCGAGGTGGCCGAGATGCGCGCCCGCATGGAGACCGAGCGCGGCGACGCCAACCCCTGGAACATCAAGCATGTGCGCGGCGGCCTGGTGGACGTGGAGTTCATCGCGCAATATCTGCAACTGCGCCACGCCCACGACCATCCCGAGATCGCCGTGCCCAACACCGCCGAAAGCCTGCGCCGGGTGGGCGCGGCCGGCCTGTTGCCGGCCGACGACGCCGCCTTTCTCAGCGGCGCGCATCGGTTCTGGCTGACGCTGCAAGGCATGATCCGCCATTCCATGGACGGCGTACCAAACGAGGACGACCTGCCCGCCGGGTTGAAGGCCCGCCTGCCCGCCTGCTGCGAGGGCTGCGCGGACTTCGACGGCCTGCTGCGCCGCATGGACGCGGAGGCGGCGCGGGTGCGGTCCCTGTATGACCAGCTCATCCAGGCCCCGGCCCGGGCCGCCCTGGAGCCCCTTGCAACGGAGGACACCCCATGACCCTCGCCGTCGGCCAGCCGGCCCCCGATGTTTCGCTGCCCACCGACGGGGGCGGCCACGTGTCGCTGTCGGACCTCGCCGGAAAAGCGGTGGTGCTGTACTTCTATCCCAAGGACGACACCTCGGGCTGCACCAAGGAAGCGGTGGCCTTCAAGAACGCCCTGGGCGATTTCGAGGCCGCCGGCGCCGTCATCGTCGGCGTCTCCAAGGATCCGGTGACCAAGCACGACACGTTCAAGGCCAAGTACGACCTGCCCTTCACGCTGGCCTCCGACGCCGACGGCGACGTCTGCGAACGCTATGGCGTGTGGAAGGAAAAAAGCATGTACGGCAAGACCTACATGGGGATCGAGCGGACCACGGTGCTGATCGACGGCGCCGGCGTGGTGCGCCACGTCTGGCCCAAGGTCAAGGTCCCCGGCCACGCCGAGGCCGTGCTGGAGGCCGTGCGCGGGCTGGGGTGACCCTTGGACCGCGATCGGCCCCGCGCGGATCGCGGTCGGCCGATCCGGGCGGGGACGTTGACGTCCCCGCGTTACTTAGTGCACTGATCCAGACAAAAGATGCAGTCCACATTCTTTTGTCTGGATCGAAAGTGCACGAGAAACAATGTTTTGTGCAGCGACGCATTCAAGGGGGAACCCCTTGAATGCGTCGCTGCACTAGGATATACATAATCCAAAATGTTTATCCTAATCTGAGGAGAAGACGATGCGCATCGCCCGCTGGGGCAACAGCCTTGCGGTTCGCATCCCGGCGTCCGTGACCGAATCCCTGAACCTGAAGGAAGGCGATGAGGTCCGCATCCACGCCAGCGACCGGACCGACTGGCACGTGATGCGCAATCCGGACCCCGAGACCCTGCTGACGCGCCTGAAAGCCTTCGAGGGCCGCCTGCCGGCGGATTTTTCGTTCGATCGTGACGAGGCCAATGCCCGGTGAGTTCCTGGACACGAACGTCTTGGTGTACACACTGGCCTCGGATCCCGAGAAAGCAGGTCGTGCCCGCCGCTTGATCGTCGCGGGCGGCACCATCAGCGTGCAGGTGCTGAACGAGGCGGCCAACGTGCCCCGGCGCAAACGGGCCATGGAATGGCCCGACATCACCGCGTGGCTCTCGGTCCTCCGCGAGAGCCTGACGGTCGTTCCTGTCACCGTCGAAACGCACGATCTCGGCCTGTGGTTGGCTGAACGCCATTGCCTGTCACCGTTCGACGCGATGATCGTCGCGGCGGCCGTTCTGGCCGACTGCGACACCCTGTGGTCCGAGGACATGCATGACGGCCTTGTGGTCCTCGGACGCGTTCGGATCGTCAATCCCTTTCGGTCGCCGTGACAGGCATCCCCCCCTCCTACAGCCGCTTGATGGGGATGTCGTGCTTGCGGAGCGCGTAACCCACCTGGCGCGGCGTCAGGCCCAGCAGGCGCGCCGCCTTGGCCTGCACCCAGCCGGTTTTCTCCATGGCCAGGACCAAACGCTCGCGGTCGGGCAGGCGGCCGCTGGCACCGCCCCCGGTCATGGTCGCCATGGCGGAGGGCGCGTCGTCGCCGCGTTGGTCCGGGGGGGACCCGCAGGAGGACGACCCGCCGTCACAGGCCCCGCAACCGCTGGCGGAGGCCAGGGCGGGCGCGCGCGGTCTCACGGCGGGCACGGCGCCCATGCCGCCGATGGCCTGGGTCGACCCCTCGGTCTCGCGCCACAGCACCGACGACAGGCAGCCGGCCTCGCGGCAGGCGAAGTCCTCCACGCCGATCACGGCGCCCCGCACCATGGTGGCCACGCGGGTGATGCAGTTCTCCAGCTCCCGCACGTTGCCGGGAAAGGCACAGCCGCGCAGCAGGTCGAGGGCATTCGGCGAGAACACCAGGCTTTCGCCGTTCTCCTCGTTGAAGCGGTCCAGGAAGTGGCGGGCCAGGGGCTCGATGTCCTCGCGGCGGTCGCGCAGGGGCGGCAACACGAGGGTTACGACGTTGATGCGATAGTAGAGGTCGGCGCGGAAGCCGCCCTTGGAGACCGCCTCCTCCAGGTTCCGGTTGGTCGCGGCGATCATCCGCACGTCCACCTTGCGGGTGCGGGACGATCCCAGCCGCTCGAACTGCCCCTCCTGCAACACCCGCAACAGCTTGGCCTGAAAGGCGGGGGAGATCTCGCCGATCTCGTCCAGGAACAGGGTGCCGCCGTCGGCCATCTCGAAGCGGCCCTTGCGCTCGCCGGCGGCGCCGGTGAAGGCGCCCTTGTCGTGGCCGAACAGCTCCGACTCCAGCAGCGTATCAGGCAACGCGGCGCAGTTGACGCAGACGAAGGGCTTGTCGGCGCGCGGGCTGACCTGGTGGATGGCGCGGGCGATCATCTCCTTGCCGGTGCCGCTTTCGCCGCGCAGCATCACCGGGGCGCGGGTGCGGGCCACGTGGCGCACCTGGTCGAGCACGCCGACCATGGCCGGGCTGCGGCCGATGATCTCGCGGAAGCGCGGCGTGCGCCCGCCCACGGCGCGTTCGGCCCGGGCCAGCTTCTCGCGGCGGGCCTGATCGGCCAGCAGGGTCTGGCGGTCGGCGGCCACCAGCCGGTGCAGGCGCACGGTCTGGCCGATCAGGTTGCCCACCATGGCCAGCACCCGCAGGTCGTCATCGACACCGCCGGGCCCGGCGCGTTCCACCGACAGGGTGCCCAGGACCGCGTCGCCGGCGCGGATGGGCACGCACAGGAAGGCGACGCGCTCCGGCGCCGCGTCCCCGCCGGCCGTCGGGGCATAGGCGGCGAAGCGCGGGTCGGCGGTCATGCGGCCCACCACCAGCGGCATGTTGGAGCGATACACCTCGCGGGCCACCGTCAGGGGATAGCCGCCCTCCGTCCGGCGCGCCCCGTCCAGTGACTGGCCGGTGACCGCCGTCAGCGCTAGGGAGTCGTCATCGTCGCCGAGCGCGATCGCCCCCCGCCGCATCTCCAGGTACGATGACAGCACGTTCAGGACATCCCGCAGGGTGGCGTCACGATCCAGGGACGCCGACAGCAACTTGCTGATCTCATAGAGCGTCAGCATGGGCAAGGCGGCGGCGGAGGCACCCGCGCCGGCCCGGCCGAGGCCCGTCGCCGCCACCGTGGGCGGGGATGTCAGGGGGACCGAGGTCTGGACAGACATGGGCGTCGCTCCCAGCAAACGTGTGCGCCGCACCATGATGCGTCGGTTATGCCTCTGAATCAATCACCGATGAAGGCGCGCCTAAAATGTAGGCAGTCCTGTTTGTCTCAACGCTCCGCCATCCCCGGCGGCGACGGGACGGGGCGCCGGGCGATGGCACGCCCCGTTCGAGAGGCCGGTGTCCGTGCCACCCTCGGGGCTCCGTCCCGGCCTCGCTTGACCCCCGAGGCCCGGGCCCCCACTGTGCCGGCATGATCACCGCCGACTCGCCCAGACGCGCCCCCATCCTGTTCCCGTTCGCCGGAGCGCGCATCTGGGTGGCCGGGCATCGCGGCATGGTGGGCGCCGCCCTGGTGCGCCGCCTGGCGACCGAGGACTGCACCGTGCTCACGGCCGAGCGCCGTCACCTGGACCTTACCCGCCAGGCCGAGGTGGAGCAGTGGCTGGAGCACGAACGCCCCGACGCGGTGATCCTGGCCGCAGCCCGGGTGGGCGGCATCCACGCCAACGACAGCCGGCCCGCCGACTTCCTGTCCGACAACCTGGCCATCGCCCGGAACGTCATCGACGCCAGCGCCAGCCAGTGCGTGCGCAAGCTGCTGTTCCTGGGGTCGTCGTGCGTCTATCCCCGGGCGGCTCGCCAGCCGATGACCGAGGACGGCCTGATGACCGGCCCCCTGGAACCCACCTCGCAGTGGTACGCCGTCGCCAAGATCGCCGGCCTGATGCTCTGCCAGGCACACCGGCGCCAGCACGGGCACAACTTCATCTCGGTGACACCGACCAACCTGTACGGCCCCGGCGACTCGTACCACCCCACCGACAGCCACGCGCCCGCCGCCCTGCTGCGGCGCCTCCACGAGGCCAAGGTGTCCGGCGCCGAGACCGTCACGGTCTGGGGCACCGGCCGGCCGTTGCGCGAGTTCCTGTTCGTGGACGACCTGGCCGACGCCTGCGTGTTCCTGCTGCAACGCTATGCCGGCGAACGGACGATCAACGTCGGCACCGGTGTGGAGGTCAGCATCGGCGCCTTCGCCCGCGCGCTGGCCGAGGTGATCGGTTACGACGGGCGCCTGGTGTTCGACACCACCCGCCCCGACGGGTCCCCCCGCAAGCTGCTGGACAGCACGCGGCTGCGCGCCCTGGGCTGGCGGCCCCGGGTGTCCCTGCGCGAGGGGCTGGAGAGGACCTACGCCGACTTCCTGGCCGGTGGGGGGCGGCACCGGGACGCGTCGTGATCCGCGCGCGCCCGGCCCCCTTGGGGTCCCGCCGTCGGTGTCCGAGCCGCCGACCGGCCCTCAGAACGCCTTCAGGCCGTCCATGTCGATGGCCGCGAAATAGGCCTCCTTGTCCTCGACGGCGGCGGAGCCGGAGACCTGCACCAGGATCCGGTTGTTGATCAGCGCCTGGATCTCGCCGTCGTTGGTCAGCACGACCTTCTGTCCGTTGATGCGCTTCAGCGATCCCATGGCGCCCATCATGGTGGTGTTGGCGAACATGCCGGCCATGGCGTTGACCATGGGGTTGTCGGCCATCAGGTTGATCTCCACCCGCTCGCCGCCGCGCGCGTAGGCGGCATTGGCGGTCAGGCCGCCGCCCATCATGGCCGCGCCCAGGGCCTGGGTATCCCCGTCCTCGCGCGTCCAGCCGTCCATGGGGTCGGGCAGGAAGGCGGACAGCCCCTCGGCCTTCATCTGCGACAGGAGTTGACCGGCGTAGTCCAGTTCCTCCTTGGCGAGGTTGGTGTCCCCGGCCCGGTACGCCTCCAGCGCGGCGGCGATCGAATCCTCGATCTCGTCGGCCAGGGCCGGCGTGGAGGCCAGCGGCGCGGCGGCCAGGGTGGCGGCGAGAGCCAACACGGATGCAAAACGTGTCATGGACGTGTTCCTTTCCCCAATCGACGGTCCCGGGTCTGGTGGTCCGGGTTTTCGGTCGTGACGGCCTTGGCGCTCCCGCCCGATCCAGGCGGCAGGGTCCCCTGTCCGACCAAATCCGTCAAGAATCGACCGCGCCTTGCGATGCCCTGTCAAGCAGGCTGGCGTCACCGTAGCTGTAGAACCGGTAGCCGTCGGCGATGGCATGGGCATAGGCGGCGCGCATGGTCTCCAGGCCCGCGAACGCCGAGACCAGCATGAACAGGGTGCTGCGCGGCAGGTGGAAGTTGGTCAGCAGCCGGTCCACCACCCGGAACCGGTAGCCCGGCGTGATGAACAGCGCGGTTCCCCCCTGGAACGGCCGCAGCGTGCCGTCGGGCGCGACGGCGCTTTCCAGCAGGCGGAGCGCGGTGGTGCCCACGGCGACGACGCGCCCGCCGCGTGCCCGGGTCTCGGCGACGGCGGCGGCGGCGGCGGCGCTCACCGTGCCGTCCTCGCGGTGCATGACATGGTCGTCGGTGTCGTCCGCCTTGACCGGCAGGAACGTTCCCGCGCCCACGTGCAGGGTCACGGTCGTCCGCGCCACCCCGCGCGCGTCCAGCGCGGCCAACAGGTCCTCCGTCAGGTGCAGCCCGGCGGTGGGCGCGGCCACGGCCCCCTCCGCGCGGGCGTAGACGGTCTGGTAGTCGGACCGGTCGCGCGCGTCGTCCGGCCGTTTGATGTAGGGCGGCAGGGGCACGTGGCCGTGTGCCTCCAGCGCCGCCACCAGCGCCCCGCCCCCCCGGTCGAAGCGCACGGTGACCTGCCCGCCCTCTCCCTTGGCGACGCACACGGCCCGGAAGCCATCCTCGGCGAGGTCCACCGCCACCCCCGGGCGCAGCTTGCGGGCCGGCCGGGCGAAGGCATCCCAGGTGTCGTCCGCCACCCGCCGGTGCAGCATCAGTTCGACCGTCCCCGCCCCGACACGCCCGAACAGCCGCGCGGGGATCACGCGGGTGTCGTTGAGCACCAGCAGGTCCCCGGGATCCAGCAGGTCGGGCAGATCCCGGACGCCCCGGTCGGTCAGGCCCCCACCGGCGCCCACGCACAGCAGGCGGGCGGCGTCGCGGGGGTCCACCGGGCGGGACGCGATACGGGCCTTGGGCAGGTCGAAGTCGAACAGATCCACGCGCATGGTCGGCCGGGCTCTGAAGAGTGGCAGGGGGGGCGGGATCGTGCGTCAGTCGCCGGCGTTCGTCCAGTCGAACCGCTCGGCCAGGGCAACGACGGCGCGCACCGGCGGCGAGAACCGGCGCCCGGCCACGCTCACCAGGCTGATGGTGCGCCGAACGCTGGGCTCCACCAGCGGCCGGGTGTGGATGCCCGGCATGATGGGCAGGAACTCGGGCATCACCGCGCAGCCCATGCCGGCCAGGATCATGGCCTGGATCCAGTCCTCGCGCTCGCTTTCATAACGCACGCGAAGCGCCAGGTCCTCGGTCTCGGGATGCAGGGCGGCCATGTACTCGGGATACTCGCAGTTCGCGCGATTGAGATAGTCCTCGCCGTCCAGGGCCCGCAGCGGCACCTGATCCAGGTCGGCGAAGCGGTGGCGAGCCCCGAACCCCACCACGTAGCGCTCGCCGTACAGCGCGCGGACGTCCAGTCGTTCCGGGTACCGTGGCAGGGCCAGCAACGCCAGATCCAGCGCGCCCTGGAGCATATGGTCGAGGATGTAGTCGCCCGGCCCCTCGCGGAGGCTGACCTCGATGGTGGGGATCTCCTGTTCCAGGCTCTGAAAGAAGCCGATCAGCCGGCGCGGCCCGATGGTGCACATGACCCCCAGGGTCAGCGGCGCCTTCTCCAGCCGCTGGAAGCTCCGCGCCTCGACGCGGGCGGCACTGCTGGCCGCCATGACCGCCTCCAGGTGCGGCTTCATCAGAAGGCCCAGGTCGGTGAGGTGCGTGAGGGTCCGTTCGCGGCGGAACAGCTGGCCCCCCAGTTCCTCCTCCAGCTTGCGGATGGCCTTGGTCAGCGCCGGCTGGGAGACATTGCAGATCTCGGCGGCGCGCGTGAAGTTCAGGCAGTCGGCCAGCGCCAGGAAGTAGCGGACCTGATGCATTTCCATGGGTCGGCCTCACCGGGTCGGGACGGGACTCCGGGCTCGGCGCGGCCCCGCCCCCGTCACGCGCCGACCGGACGGCCGGGCGCCGGCCGGCGGGGATCGGCCTTGCGCCACAGGCGCGGCAGGCCGTGGATGTCCTCGCCCGGAAACAGATAGGGACGGAACTCCAGCACGAACCCCAACTGGGTCAGGGTGCGGTCCAGATCCTGGTGCAGCGGCGCGTCGGCCGTATCGCGCACATAGAGCCCCCCGCCGGTGGCCAGGCAGCGGTGGAACAGCGGCAGCATGTGGCGCAGCAGGCGCGGCGACAGGCGCGGCAGCACATCGACGCAGACGATCATGTCGAAAAAGCCGGGCGGCAGCAGATCGAACCGCCAGGTGGGCAGGTGGTAGATGCCGGAACGCTCGTTGATCGCGAAATCGCGCGCCTCGGCCATGTAATCATGCAGGGGCAGGACGCTGGAGCGCTGGAAGTAGTCGGCCTGGGCCACATAGGCGGCCTCGTCCGACTCCAGGGCGCAGTACACGAGGCCCGGCACCTCCTGGCACCAGATGTTCACCTGGCGCCCGCACCCGGGATGGAAATCCAGCAGCCGGCGCGTGGTCCAGCGGGGCGGCCGGGGATACAGATCCTGGAACCGATAGTCCTCGGCGTTGCGGATGTCGACCGGCAGCGGCCCGTCCGGCAGCGTCTCCAGCAGGCCGTCGCGGACCAGGCTTTCCAGCACCAGCCGGGTGACGGCGTGGCTCTGAGCGGCGCGCGCCGGGTCGGCGCTGGCGTACAGCGGCGCGGGCGTATGCGCCGGATCCACCAGCCAGCGGGCCAGATCCAGCGCCTCCACGTCCACCGCCGCCTGATCGTCGCCCCCCGGCGCGATCCACGGCGCGATGCCGGGCGGCAGGGACCGGAGGTCGTTCTTGCGGCGCTGGCGAAACTGATCGGGCGTGATCACGGGGGGGCTCGCATCGTCATGGAGAGGCGCGGGGGTCCGCCCGCTCACCTTCTCCCCTATCGCATCCGCGCCCACTTGGCAAATCCCCCAGGGCAAATCCCCCAGGGCATGGCCACGGCTCCGAGGTCGGATGGATGATCCATGACGCTCCCCTGCGCCGAGGGAGGGTCTTCGCGGTCCACGGACACGCGGACCACACGGACCCGGCCAACATCAAGGGCTCGCACACGTCCGCCGCCGGTCTCGTGCCGGCGGCCCGGGGCCGCGTGCGCCTCAACTCGCCACGCCCAGCAGATACCCTTGCGCCACCCGGCACCCGCAGGCGCGCACGACCGCTAGCTGAGCCTCCGTCTCCACGCCGTCGGCCACCACCTCCATGTCCAGGTCGTGGCCCAGGGACACCAGCGCCCGGATGATGGCCACCGAGGCGTCCTGCCTGGGCGCGTCGCGCACCAAGCCCCTGTTGATCTTGAGGATGGTGGCGGGCACGCGCCGCAGGTCGCCCAGCGCCACCCGCCCGGCGCCGAAGCCGTCGATGGCGATGCCCACGCCCAGGGCGCGCAGGTCCGTCAAGGTCCGCATCGCCTCGTCCTGGCTGGGATCGACGCTGTTGGCGGACAGTTCCAGCACCAGGCCCCGGGGCGACAGGTCGTGCCGGCCCAGGGCGTCGCGCACCAGGCCGACGAGGTCCTGGCCGATCAGGTGCCGGGTGCTGAGATTGACCGCCACGACACTCAGCGCCGCCCCGTCGCCGCGCCCCCGCGCCAGGGCCTCGCAGGCGGTGCGCAGCACCCAGGCGTCGAGCCGCGCGAACAGGGTGCCGGAGTCGGCCAGGTGAATGAACTCCTCGGCGCGAATGGTGCCACGCTGCGGATGGACCCAGCGGATCAGGGCTTCGTGGCGCACCTGGGACCCGGACTCCAGGTCCACCTGGGGCTGGTAGACCAGCCGCAGTTGATCGGCGAAGATCGCCTCGCGAAAGGCTTGGGTCATGTCCATGGAGTCGGCCGCCTGGCGATGCTGGTCGCCGTTCAGGAAGGCGGACCGGCCGCCGCCCGCCGTCTTGGCCTGGTACATGGCGGCGTCGGCCTTGCCCAGCAGGCCATGCAGATCGGTGCCGTCGTCGGGATAGAGGGCGATGCCGATGCTCACGCCGACGAACACCTTGCCCACGCTGGTCTGGAACGGCTGGCGGAAGCGCTCCAGGACACGGTCGGCCAGATCCTCCACCTGGGCGCGGCCGGCGGGATTGTGCATGACGACCACGAACTCGTCGCCGCCCAGGCGCCCGACGGTGTCCGACTCGCGCACCATCTGCTTCAGCCCCCGGGCCACGGCCTGCAACAGGGAATCGCCGGCGCCATGCCCCTTGGCGTCGTTGACGGCCTTGAAGCCGTCCAGGTCCAGGAACAGAAGGGCGACCTTCTGGTCGGAGCGATGGGCGATGCGCAGCAACTGGTCCGCCCGGTCTTCCAGCAGACGCCGGTTCGGCAGTCCCGTGAGGGTATCGAAGTAGGCCAGCCGGACCACGCGGTGCCGCATGCCGTTGATGGCGTTGGCCAGATCGCCCAGTTCATCCCGGCGACCGGTTTCGATCAGGCTGTCGGTCAGATCGCCGGTGCTGGTCACCGCGCGGATGTGCGTGGCCAGATCCACAAGGGGCGTCAGCACCATGCGCCGCACCACGGCCAGACTGGCCAGGATCGCCAGCAGGCTCGCGCCGGCCATGACGGCCAGCCCGATCCCGAGCGCCCGCCAGCCGATCGGCGTCACTTGCTTCGGGATCTCCGCCCGCAGGAGAGCCAGGGGCGCGCCGGAGACGTCGTCCAGGACCGCGACGGCCCGCAGGGTGTCCGGGGTAGGCCCCGGCACGACGGTGATGTCGGTGCCGGACCCACCGTGCCCGTCACGCGCCGTCGACGCCGCCGGGCCGCCGGCGGGCGGATCCGTGCCCACGGCCGGTCGCAGGGTGACGGTCAGCCCGGACCGGGCGGGGGTCGCCGCGCCGACGACGTCGGACAGCCATCGCCCCATGGCCAGCGCGCCGCCGGACGCGGCCCCGGCCTCTCCGGCCGTCAGCGGCCACCGCGCCACCATCATCGGGCCGCGCGCCGTGCCGATCAGCCCGCGCACAGCCGCGCCGTCCCCCTCGGCGACCAGCGCGCGCAGGGCCTCCAGCGGGTCGCCGCCCGGCCACGACGGGGCGTCCCCGGCCGCACCGCCGATGGGGACACCGACGGGGGGGCCGCCCGTGCCGTCCCAGGCCCTCGCGCCCTCGGCATCGGCGACCGCCAAGGCGGCGATGCCGGCCGCCACCAGCGATGAGGGAAGCCCCTGGGGCGCGCCATCGACGCCACCGCGGGGTCGCGCCGCCCGGTCCGCGACCAGCCCGTCGAGCGCCACCATCTCCCGGTCCAGAGCCGCGACAACCTGGTGGAGGCGATCCGCCGCGCGCATCCGGTCCAGCGCCGCGACCTGGGGCGCGACCCCCAGGAGCAGCACCAGCGTAACGATGCCCAGGGCCACCCCCAGAAGAACGGTGGAGACCAGCACCGCTTTGATTTGGACCGACACACCGCGTTTCGTCACGCCGTCCACCCGCATCGACGGCGGCGCGCTCAGGCGCGCCCCGTCCGCATGCTCATGTCGCGGTCCCACATCATGAATGGTGTGCATCGTCGATCCCGACAGAGGCCGGTGGATCCCCCCCTCTGCCTCACCTCATGGCACCAGAGCCCCACCTGAGATAGCATAACGTGAAAGTCCACAATTACAAAACACCCTTACGACCGAACGATGACAGTGTGCCATATCCGGCCGCCGCCGCGTCATGGTCTTCATGCTGTCGGGTGCATGGCGGGGATGCGGGCCGACCACGGACTGCAACGGCCATTCTCAATGACCGGTTGATCTTACCCGGACGCAACCGCCATGCGCATCATGGTTGCCTGCATCAGCGCCACGGCCTTGCGCCGGCCGTCCGCCTCGGCGAACACCGTGGCCTGCACCACCACGATGGTCCGCCCCGCCCGTTGCACCTCGGCCCGCGCCAGGAAACGCTCGCCCACCGCCGGCGCCAGGAGGTTGTGCTTGAACTCGATGCTGAGCACGTCGCTGTCCGCCGGCATGAGCGAGTAGGCCGCGTATCCGGCGGCGCTGTCCGCCAGGGCGGCGGTCACCCCGGCGTGGAGGAACCCGTTCTGCTGGCACAGGTCGGCGCGATAGGGCAGCAGCAGGTCACAGCGCCCGGGCGCGACCGTCCCCAGGCGAACCCCCAGGGTGGCCATGAACGACTGGCGGACGAAGCTGTCGCGGATGCGCGTGGCGAAGTCGGGATCGACGGGCACGAAGGTCGGCGTATCGATGGGACCGAAGCCCGACTCGTCGGTGGGTGTGGTGGTGTCCATCATGACGGGGCGTGTCTCCGGCGTCGATTGAATATACGGAACCGTATACTCTGGTGCCGAAGCGGTCAAGGCGGCTCCTCGGGATGAGGGGCGCGCGCCCTGGGCACGACCCGAAAAACGGTCAGCGGTTTGAGTCGGACGACCTCCTGAGACCCTTTGGCGGGGGATCCTCCGTGGGGGACTCCTCCGAAGGGGTCTCGTCGGCCGGCGGATGATCCGGGGCGGCGGGGTCCCCGGAATCGCCGGGCGCCGCCGCCGCGCGGCCGGCGCTGGTATAGGCCGAGGAAACCACGCCGGCCGGCGGCGCGTCGGTGAACCGCCGCATGGGCGTGATGCCGGCGGGACCTCGCCACAGCCAGGCCCGGGCCTCCATGAAGTCGCGGCTCGCCGTTTCCAGGCCGTCCAGCGCCGCCACCAGCGTTTCCAGGGACGGCGCGAAGGCCCGCGCCTGGGCGGCCGGCAGCGCGGCGATGCCTTCGCACAGGTCCGCGACCTGCCGGTCCAGGCCCGTGAGGTCCACGGCCTGGCGGTCCTGAATCAGCCGGTGGGCGGTGGTGACCACGCTCAACAGCTTCTTCAAGGCGTCGGACAGGTCCTCCGGCGAGGGCGGGGGGACCGACTGGGGTGGGTCTGGCGTGATCATGCTCCCTCCCGATGATGCCCCTCGGCGCCGGGCGACTCGTCCTCGTCGACGGCGTCGTCCTCACCCAGCGCCACCCGCAACGAACGCCGGAACACCGCCGCGTCGTCCTCGTCCACCCCCTCCTCTCCCGGGCCGGGTGGAGCGTCCAGGGCCAGGCGGCCGTTGGCGCGATAGACATAGCTCAGGATCTCGGCGACGGCCGCCAGCGCTTCCAGGGGGATTTCACTGTCCAGGTCAATGGCGGCCAAAATCTGGACGAGGTCCGCGTCCTCGCGCACCTTGATGTCGTTGGCGAAGGCCAGGGCGACAATCTGCTCGGCGATACCGCCCCGGCCCTTGGCCAGCACCGTGGGCGCGCGGCCCGCCTCCGGGTCGTACCCCAGGGCCACGGCCACGGTCTCGGTGCCGGCGGCGGAGGCGTCGCGGGTCTCGTCTGGTCCGGGCCGCGACCCGTCGCGCGCGCCGCCGGACGGTGAGAAGCAAGCCATGATCGGCGTCATCCGTCGTGACGGCCAGGGATCCTTAGAGTGATGCCATGAGAGCCATGAAGAGTCGGTTAAGCGCGGCCCGCGCGGGATGCTGGACCGCGCGCTTTACCGAATGTTAAACGCGTCGGCGGAATCATGGTTCCCGTGGTCGTATGGGTGACGGCCGCCGTGTGCCGGATCGACCGCCGCTTCTTCGACCCACCGCCTCACCCGACCCTGGGGACCGGATCATGGACCTGAGCAAGATGCCGCTGTTCCAGATGGCCCAGACGCGCATGCAGTGGGCGGCGGAGCGCCAACGCGTGCTGGCGGAGAACCTCGGCAACATCGACACCCCGGACTACCGCGCCAAGGACATCGAGGCCCCGGACTTCGCGCGCCTGGCCACCCAGGCGGCGCAGCCGGTGCGCACCACCATGACCCACCCCGACCACCAGCCCGGCACCCTGGACGGACGCGGTACGTTCGACGCCCGCACCGACCGGCGCCCGTACGAGACCTCGCTGGACGGCAACCAGGTGGTGCTGGAGGAACAGATGCAGAAGGTGGGCGAGACACGCTCGCGCTACATGCTGGCCGCCAACGTGTTCGAGAAGCACATCAAACTGCTGACGATCGCGCTCGGCAAGCAGCAGTAGGCGGGCGGACCGCCGGGACCGTGACCGCGGACCGGTTTGAGGGCGGGACGACGTGACGACCGAGGGAGAAGGGCACACGGAGGGAACGGTGGATCGCCGCGCCCTCGGACGCAGGGCGGCGGACACGCGCCACCGGACGGGACGACCGGAGATGGATGAACTCAGCAAGACCCAGCGTGTCGCCGTCGCGGCGATGAAGGCCCAGGCCGAACGTCTGCGCGTGATCGCCCAGAACCTGGCCAACGTGGATTCGGTGGGGCAGACGCCGGGCGAACAGCCCTACCGGCGCCAGCTCATCAGCTTCCGCAACGAGATGGACCGCCAGTTGGGCACCGACACGGTGACCGTGCATCGGGTGTTCGACGACATGAGCCCCTTCCCGAAGCGGCACGACCCCTCGCATCCGGCGGCGGACGCCGACGGCTATGTCCAGACGCCCAACGTCAACCCGCTGATCGAGGTGATGGACATGCGCGAGGCCCAGCGGTCCTACGAAGCCAACATGACCGTCATCGGCGCCGCCCGGGAGATGTCCAAGCGCACCCTGGAGTTGATCCGGTAAGGCGCGTCATGGCCATGGCCTCCCCCCTCGCATCCGCGTTCGCACCCGGATCGGGGGGACGACCTGCCGTTCCGTCGTCTGGTGCCGGGCCCGAGTCTCCGTGTCGGGCGCCATGATACCAGGGAGTTAAGACACCAGGGACCAAGGAAGCCCCGATGACCGACGTCTCCTTCTCCAACGCCGTTGCCGCCTACAAGGCGGCCGCCCGCGCCCCGGGCGACATCCTGCCCGAGGCCGGCAACGCCGGCGCCGACGGGGGCGACTCCAGCTTCGCCGCCATGGTCAAGCAGGCGGTGCGCACCACCGTGGACACCAACCGCGTCGGCGAGCGCATGAGCATGCGGGCGCTGGAGGGCAAGGCCGACCTCCGCGACGTGATGATGGCCGTCAACAACGCCGAGGTGACGTTGCAGACCATGGTCTCGGTCCGCGACCGCATGGTGAACGCCTACCAGACCATCCTGCGGATGCCGCTCTAGTGCAGCGACGCATTCAAGGGATTCCCTCTTGAATGCAAACGTCGCTGCACAAAACATTGTTTCTAGCGCAGCGACTGTAAGAGCCACCATGGACGAAACCCAAATCCTTGATGTCGCGCGGGACGGCATCCTGACCATGGTGGTGGTGACGGCGCCGGTGCTGCTGACCGGTCTGGTGGTGGGGCTGACCATCTCGGTGTTCCAGACCCTGACCCAGATCCAGGAAATGACCCTGGTCTTCGTGCCCAAGATCCTGGCGGTGTTCGTCTCGTTGCTGTTCTTCCTGCCGTTCATGATCGGCAAGATGACGGAACTCATGAACCGGATCATGGACATCATCATCGGCCTGCCGTGAGGCGTGTCTCGCGTGGCGGCCCCGGCCGCCCGCGCCCGTCCGTCCGACCAGGGGAGCGCGGACCATGCTGTCCACCATCGTCGGGTACGGCGTGTTCGCCTACCTCCTGGTCTTCACCCGGCTGGGCATGGCGGTGCTGCTGATGCCGGCCTTCAGCGTCGCCTACCTGAACACCCAGGTCCGGCTGGCCCTCGCCCTCACCCTGGCGCTGGTGATCACCCCGCTGGTGGCCTCATCACTGCCCGCCGAACAGCCGCGCGGCGGGGCGCTGGCGCTGCTGGTGGTCTCCGAGGTGCTGATCGGCGCCTTCGTCGCCATGGTGATGCAGGCCCTGCACGCCGCCCTGCATCTGGGCGGCACGGCCATCGGCTTCGCCAGCGGGTTGATGAACGCCCGCGCCTTCGACCCCACGACCTCGCAAAGCGGCGCCATGGTGCTGACGTTCCTGACCCTGCTGGCGACGGTGCTGATCTTCTTCCTGGACCTTCACCACCTGATGATCGAGGCGGTGGTGGACAGCTACCGCCTGATCCCGCCGGGCCAGTTGCCCGAGATGGGAGACCTGGTGGCGTACCTGACCACGTTGCTGTCGGGATCATTCCGGATTGGCTGGCAATTGGCGGCGCCGTTCTTGCTGTTCAACCTGATTTTCTTTGTGTCCCTGGGAATCATGGCGCGCCTGATGCCGCAGATGAACGTGTTTTTCGTGGGCTTGCCCTTGCAGATCCTGGTCGGGCTGGGCATTTTGTTCGTTACTCTTCCCGCGTTGATGCTGACGTTTCTTCGGTACTACGAGGCCGGCCTGATCGCGTTCATGACTCTCTGAGGACCCGTCCGTCCCCCCGGCGCGCCGCGCGCGCCGCGACGGACCGCACACCGGACCGAGGCGATGGCCGAAGAAGACAAGGCATCGAAAACCGAGGATCCCACCCAAAAGCGCCTGGCCGATGCCCGCGAGGAGGGCAACGTCGCCAATTCGCGCGAGGTGTCCCATTTCACCATGCTGCTCGGCGCGGTGATCTTCGTGGCCACGATGATGCCCTGGGCGGCGGACCGCATCGCCGCGCACCTGGCCCAGTTCCTGGCCCAGGCGGCGCGCCTGCGCCTGGAGCCCGAGGCCATGTCCCTCGGGCTGGTGAACATCGTCACGACCCTGGCGCCCTACCTGACGCTGCCGCTGCTCCTGTTCATCCTCATGGGGCTCGTCGGCCAGTTGAGTCAGGTGGGCCTGTTGTTCACCACCAAGCCCCTGCAACCAAAGATGGAGAAAATCAGCCCGATCTCCGGCCTCAAGCGCATGTTCTCGATCAAGCAGGTGCTGGAGGCGGTCAAGGGGATCTTCAAGATCGCCCTGGTGGCCGTCATCGCCGGTATCGTCCTGTTGCCGGTCATCGAGGCCCCGCACCATCTGGTCGATCAGGACATTCTGGTCACCCTGGACGAGTTCCATACCGCGCTGGTCATTCTGCTGGTGGGCGTGGTTCTGGTGATGGTCATCATCACGCTGCTGGATGTGATCTACACGCGCCACAAATATCAAGAAGACCTGAAGATGACCAAACAGGAGGTCAAGGACGAACACAAGAACATGGAGGGCGACCCGCTGGTCAAGCGCCGCATCCAGCAGCTGCGCGTGGACCGCAGCCGTCAACGCATGATGCAGGCGGTGCCCGAGGCCGACGTGGTGATCACCAACCCGACCCATGTCGCCGTCGCCCTGAGCTACAAGATGGAGACCATGAGCGCCCCGCGGCTGGTCGCCAAGGGGCAGGACCACCTGGCCAAGCGCATCCGGGCGCTGGCCGAGGAACACGAGGTCCCCATCGTCGAAAACCCGCCGTTGGCGCGCGCGCTTCATGCCAGCGTTGACCTGGATCAGGAAATCCCGCCCGAACACTATCAGGCGGTGGCCGAGGTCATCGGCTATGTCATGCGCCTCAAGAAGACGCTTCATTAGGGAACCGGCCCCCTGGCTGTTGGGGGCCGGGCACGTCGCGATGCTGCTGGCGCTGGTCGGGGACCATCCGGCGGTGGCGCCCTATTTGCCCCTGAGCGAGGAGGCCGTGCCGGCCCTGGCCGGCCTGGGCGTGACGCTCGGCCTGGTGGCCCTGGTGAGCATGGCGCGGCGCCTGACCCGGTCTCGCGAGATCGCCACCCGGGGCCGCGCCCTGGCCCTGGCCCTGCGCGACGAGACCGAGGCTCACCTGTTGGCCGACCAGAGCGGGCGGGTCCTGTTCGTCAACGTGGCGGGGGCGCGCCTGTGGCCGGGCCTCGATCCGCTGGCCGACATGGCCACGCGCCACGACACCATGAGCACCCTGGCCGGCGCGGAAACCGGGATCGGCCCGCTGGACCGGCTGCGCGCCGCCGCCGACAGCGGGTACGCGGAGACCCTGGCCGTGCCCCTCCGCCCGCTCCACGCGCCGGCGGCCGGCGAAGACAGCGCGCCGCCGGCCCTGGCCGAGCCGGAGTGGTGGGAGATCTCGGTGCGTCCCCCGGGGTGCGGCGACGCGGGCACCGGCCCCGACCGGGGCCTGCGCCTGTGGGTGGCGACGGACATCACGGCGCGCCGGGCCATCGACGAGGTCCTGACCCGGGAACGCGAGGCGCTGTCCGATTTCCTCTATTTCCTGCCGGTCGGCCTGTACACGGCCGACGCCGAGGGGCGGTTGCGCTTCGTCAACCAGCGCATGGCGCGCTGGCTCAACCGCGCCCCCGAGGATCTGGCCGGAACCTCGCTCTCGACGCTGATCGACGGCGGTCCGCCCCCCCTGGAGGACGGGGACTGGCGGGGCGAGTTGCGCTTCCTCTCGGCTGGTGGACAGGCGTTCACCGCCGTCGTCAGCCAGGCGACCTACGACGACGATGGCGCGCTGCTGACCCGCGCCGTGGTGTTGCGCGATGCCGTGGAGGCCCCGGCGGCGGGAAGCCCCGGCGCCGCCGAGGGCGGGTCCTGGCGCTGGGACCGCCGCTTCCGCTGGCTGTTCGACGGCGCCCCGGTGGGGATCGCCCTGACCGACCCGGAGGGCCGCCTGACGGACTGCAACCGCGCGCTGGAAACGCTGCTGGGACAGCGCCGCAAGGATCTGGTGGACCAGTCCCTGGTGGCGCTGCTCGCCGACGTCGATCGCGCCATGGTGGCCCGGGCCATGGACCAGGTGCTGTCGGGCGCGGTGACCGGGGGCGTGCGGCTGGACGTGACCCTGGCCCCCACGACGTCCGGGCGGAGCGCCGAGGCCGGGGGACCCGACGGGCGGGTCACCGCCGACCTGTACCTGGGACCGATGGGCGGCCGCGACAGCGGCACCCGGGACGGATCCCGGACGGAGTCACGGCCCGGCCCCGCCGCCGTGGTCGAGGGCGTGGTCGCCCACCTGATCGACACCACCGAACAGCGCAGCCTGGAACGGCAGTTCGCCCAGGCCCAGAAGATTCAGGCCATGGGCCAACTGGCGGGCGGCGTCGCCCACGACTTCAACAATCTTCTGACGGCCATGATCGGCTTTTCGGACCTGCTCCTTCAACGGCACGGCGCCGGCGACCCGTCGTTCGCCGACATCATGCAGATCCGCCAGAACGCCAATCGCGCCGCCAATCTGGTCCGGCAGTTGCTCGCCTTCTCCCGGCGCCAGCCCCTGCAACCGCGCCTGCTGGACGTGGGGGCGGCGCTGTCCGAACTCTCCCACCTGCTGCGGCGCCTGCTGGGCGAGACCATCGATCTGCAACTGGTGCACGGCCGCGACGTGGACACCGTGCGCGTCGATCCGGGCCAGTTCGACCAGGTCATCATCAACCTCGCCGTCAACGCCCGCGACGCCATGCCCGGGGGCGGCACCCTGACCATCAGCACGCGCCTGGCCGCCCTCGCCGACCCGGTGGAGCGCGGCGCGGAAACCATGCCCGCCGGCACCTACGTGGTGATCGACGTCCGCGACACCGGCAAGGGGATCGACGACTCCGCGCTGGCGCGCATCTTCGAACCCTTCTTCACCACCAAGCACGGCTCCGCCGTGGGCGCCGGGACAGGTCTGGGACTCTCCACGGTGTACGGCATCCTGCGCCAGACCGGCGGCTTCATCGCCGTGGAGTCCGCCGTCGGACGGGGCACCTGCTTCACCATTCACCTGCCGCGCGCGGTCTCCAACGGCGCGGCGACGGAGGACGCGGCCGAGGCCGGCAAGCTGGCGGCGGCCCTGGACTCCTCGGCTCCCGAGGCGCGCGAGCCCCGCCCCGACACGGGCGCCGGCGCGGCGGCCGGCATGGGCATGGGAACCGCCACGGCGATGGCCACCGATCCGCTGGCCGGGGGCGGCCAGGGGACCGCGCCCGCCACGTCGGCATCGGCACCGGCCCCGCCGCGCGCGGGCGGCTCGGGACCCGTCGAGGAGGTCCAGGACCTGTCCGGCGCCGAAACCATCCTGCTGGTGGAAGACGAGGACGCGGTGCGCATCTTCGCCGCGCGGGCCTTGCGCAACAAGGGCTACGCGGTGCTGGAGGCGCATTCGGGCGAGGGCGCGCTCGACCTGCTGCGCGACACCCGGGGGCTCGCGCTGCTGATCACCGACATGGTGATGCCGGGCATGGACGGCGCCACCCTGGCACGGCTGGCGCGGGTGGAACGGCCCGACCTGCGGGTGATCATGATCTCCGGCTACTCCGAGGACATGGCGCGCGGCGACATCCTGGAACAGCCCAACATCCGCTTCCTGTCCAAGCCGTTCAGCCTCAAGCGCCTGGCGGAGACGGTCAAGCAGGTGCTGGCGGAGTCCGAGGATCCGGAGCCCCGGGGGTCCGGCCCGCGTGGGGCCGGCGCGGCGGGCTCAGCGGGCGGAGCGCGGCCCCAGGAAGAGCCACAGGAGGAATCCGAGCAACGGCAGGAACAGCAGCACCGCGACCCATAGCGCCTTGCCCAGGGGCGACGCCGTGCTGCCCAGGACATGAATGGCCGCCCACAGGAACAGCACCAGACTCAGCAGGCCGAACAGACCAAGCTCCAATCCAAACATCCGTCTTGTCCTTCTTCTTTTTGTCAGGGTCCCGCCATCACGCCGGCGGGAGCGAAACCGTCTCCAGGAACCGACCGACGGCGGTCAGGAACGCCTCGGGGCGTTCGGCATGGACCCAGTGCCCGGCGCCGTCCACGGTTTCCGCGCGAACGCCGGGGAACAGGGCCGAGAAGACCTCGGCATGGGCCGGGCGCACATAGTCCGACGCCGCGCCGGACAGCACCAGGGTCGGACCGTCGTAGCGTGCCCCGGCCGGCGGCGGCGGCCACCCGGTGATGTCCGGCATGCCGTCGATGAGCCCGTCGAGGTTGGGCCGCCAGCGTGGCGGGCCGTCGTCGGGCAGGTCCAGGTTCTGAAGCAGGAAGGCGCGCACGGCCGCCTCCGGCACCGCGTCGGCCAGCGCGGCATCGGCCTCCGCCCGGCGGCGCAGTCCGCGCAGCGGCAGGGCGCGCATGGCCTCGGCCAGATCCCGCAGGTCGTGGCGGTAGGCCACGGGGGCCACGTCCACCACCACCAGGGCGCCCAGGCGCTCCGGGCTTTCCAGGGCGAGCCGCATCGCCGCCTTGCCGCCCATGCTGTGGCCGATGACCACCGCCGGGCGGGCCGGGCTCACGTCGTCCAGCAGGATCCGCAGGTCCTCGGCCATGGCCGGGTAGGTCATGGTGGCATCCCACGGCGACTGACCGTGGTTGCGCAGGTCCGGCATGACCACGCCCCAGCCGTCGCGCGCGAGCCTCTTGGCGATGGCGCTCCAGTTGCGGCCACTGCCGAACAGACCATGAAGGATGACGACCACGCCACGGTCCGGGGCGGTGTCGCCGACACGAGTCACAGTGAGATGCATGGGATATCGCAACGATGGAGGCAAAGGGTCGTGAAACGCCCGAAGGCATGTCTTGGGAAGACGCGCGCGCTGGGCCGGGACCGGCGCGGGCCGGCGTGACGGCGCCTTGGGTCACATGGGGGTTGGGACATCCAAGGACAATGACGGCATCGGGGCGAACCACCGGGAGTGGCCACCGGGAGTGGCAATGGGCGGGACGGGCGGACACCAAGCCAGGACGGGCATTTCACGCCAGGGGGTCAGGCCGTCGCGTAACCTGGTCACCACGGGTGACCCCCTGGCCGAAGTCGCAAGACCCGGTTTCCAGAGTCAAGACAGCGTCGCCGCTCCCTTGCCTTACGATCCCTATGGTGCCTCCGATTGTGGCCGTCGTGTGTCGTTCGTCGGGAACGGACAACACCGAACTCGCGCGGCGTTCAGACGTCGAGCGCCGCCAGTCGTTCCCGGGTGCACCGCACCACGGTGGTCAGGTCCTGGAGGGTCAGACCATCCCGGTCCATCACCTTCCAGACCATGGGGTCGGCGAACACGTCATCCAGGGATGGTTCCCGGGTGCCGTCCCAGAGACGGGCGGGATCCGCCCGCAGGCCGCTTGCAACGGCCTGAACCGACCCCGGAATGATCGCCGGCTTGATTGTGCGGACCTTCTGGGAGGGTCCTGTGTCCCAGGCCGTCCCGATGCGCTTCAACTGGCCGATGCGCGCCATGCTTGGTCCCTCCTCCCGTTCCAGGCCCTCGCCCCGCGCCCCCATGGGGAGCCGCCTTCGCAAGGACCGGATTGCGGCTTCCCATCCGCGCCAACGTGGGAAGCGTTTCGCGGACCCGGTGAACCAGATCCGGCTGTTACTAGACTCATATGGTCTGAAATTGGGGCTTGTCAAACCGTCGTTTTCGTTTCGGAAATGTCATGACGACATGGGGCGTTACCGGACGCTGCTGCGCCATTCTCCAGCGGCACAATGGGCATCGCGCCGCACAAAAACACCGACTCGATCACCCTGCGCTGGATTTCGGCACCGTCCGCGACCGTCACCGGCCCGGGCGGATCGGGGTCTCGGAATGTCGACCCGAGTAGCCCGCTCTGATACTCTACATGGCGGCGGGTCCTGGAAATGGCCGCTGGAGCCCGTGGCCGGCCCTTCTCAAGGACCCTCGGTCCCCTGAGGCGTGACGCCGGAGACGGCCAGGGACCCCGCTCGCGGGTCGCACCGTCCCCGCGCGTCGGGCCTGGCGCGACGCTGGACGCCGACGCGCGGCGGATCGTAACGTTTCTCGCAGGATTCGGGACCCCGGGGGGCACGGGTGAGCACGGACACCGCAGCACAGGCCGCAGGCGGCCGGCCGGAGGCCACCGCGCCGCCGGAACCGCTGTCAGGGGCTGTCGGCTTCGACACCCTGCTGGCGCACGTCGGCCCGGCGGCGGTGGTCACCCGGGACGGCGCCGTGGTCCTGTGCAACGGGGACGGCGAACGCCTGCGCGGCCTGTTCGCGGCCGAGGGCCCGGACGACCTGACCCCGGTGCTGCGCGATTGCCTGGCGCGCGCCACGCCGGCCACCCGCACGGTGCAGCTTCACGATGGCGAGGCCGCCTCCACGCTGGACCTGATCCTGCTGCCGGCCCGCGACGGCCGGCACGTGGTGGCCCTGGGCCGCAACACATCGCTGGAGGTCACGTTGCGCAGCGCCCTCGCGGACAGCCGCACGCGCTACAAGGACTTCGTTGAACTGTCCAGTGACTTCACCTGGGAAACCGGCTCCCATGGCCGCTTCACGTTCGTCTCGCCGGCCGGGGCGGTGGGGCACGAGGCCCGCGCCTTGGTGAACACCGACCCCGTCGACCTGCTGGACCCGTCCGAGGTCCGCGCGGGCGGCGCCGTTTTCGTCACCCGGCAGCGGGTCCAGGACGTGGAGATGTGGGCGCGCCGCCGCAACGGCCGTCTGGTCTGCCTTTTGACCTCGGCGATGCCGGTGTTCGACGAGACCGGGGCCTGGGCCGGCGCGCGCGGCATCTGCCGGGACATCACCGACCAGCGCGACCGGGAGCGCGCGCTGAACCGGGCGCGCAATCGAGAGCAGGTGCGCGCCCACGTTGTCCGCACCTTCCGCGATGAGCTCAACCTAGAGAACATGCTGAACGTGGCGGCCGAGGCGCTGGCGCGCGGCCTGGGCGCCGCCACCTGCCACATCCTGCGCCGCCCGCCCCTGTGCCCGGAAGACCGGGACGGCCTTATGCTGGGGGGACACTTCGGGTCGCCGAGCGAGCCGTCGCGCCTGAGCGGCATCCTGGACACCCTGGACGTGGGCACCCCCCCCTGGGATACGCGCGTCGGTGATCAGATCGTCTTGGTCGCCGCCACCAGCCACCGGCAGATGCTCAACGGCGCCGTGGCCCTGTGGCGCCATGCCGACCGTGGCGCCTGGAGCGAGGACGATCGGCTGCTGATCCAGGATGTGGCCAACCAGGTGGGCATCGCCAACGAACAGATCACCCGTCACGAGACCATCATCGCCATGTCGCGCACCGATAGCCTCACCGGGCTGCTCAACCGCCGCGCCTTCTTCGAGGACATCGAACGACGCCACAAGCGCCTGGAGCGAACCAACCGCAATGCTTCGCTGCTGTACGTGGATCTGGACAACTTCAAGATGGTCAACGACCTGCACGGGCACTTCCGGGGGGACGAGGCCCTGGTGGTGGTGGGCGAGATCCTGTCCTCCAACACACGGCCGACCGACCTGGTCGCGCGCCTGGGCGGCGACGAATTCGCCCTCTGGCTGGAGGACGCCGACACGGCCGCGGCGATGCGCAAGGCCGAGGACCTGCTGACGGCCGGCGAGCGGCTGCTGGACTACAGCGGCGCCCCGGACGGCCCGCTCACCCTGTCCATCGGCCTGGCCGTCTTCGATCCCTCCCACCCCGAGACCCTGCAAGCCCTCACCGCCCGCGCCGACGCCGCCATGTACGGCGCCAAGCAACGCGGCAAGGGACGCCTGGGCGTGGCCCCGCCCGCCGCCCTCCCGCCCGAAACCACCGAGGACACGCCGTCCGGCGACAGGGAGGCCCCATGACCGATCTGTTGCGGCGACTGGTCGGGGAGGCCAACGCACCGCCGCTCTCCTACGCCGAAGCCCGCGCGCTGGCGGCCGACCCCGATCCGGCCGTGCGCCGCACGCTGGCGCGCCGCACCGACCTGGTGCCGGAGGTGCTGTACTTCCTGGCCGAGGATCAGGACCCCGAGGTGCGCCGGGCCATCGCCGACAACGTGTCCACGCCCCTCAAGGCGTTCCTGCTGCTGACCCAGGACAGCGACGTGGACGTGCGCCTGACGCTGGTGCAGCGCATCGCGGCGCTCGCCCCGGGCCTGTCCGACGACGAAAGGACCCGCGTGCGCCACATCGTCGACGAGGTCCTGACGCACCTGGCCCAGGACCAGATCCCACGCGTGCGCGCGCTGTTGTCCGAAGCCCTCAAGCATGTGGTCGGCGCGCCGGCGGCGGTCATCAAGCGCCTGGCCCGCGACGTGGAGGTGGCGGTCGCCACGCCGGTGCTGACCTTCAGTCCGGTGCTCAACGACACCGACCTGCTGGAGATCATCCGGGTGCGGCCGGTCTCGGCCAAGCTGTCGGCCATCGCCCGGCGCGCCGGCCTGAACACACCCGTCACCGACGCCATCGCCGCCACCGACGATGCCTTGGCCATCACCGACATGCTGGCCAACCAGGGCGCTCAGATCCGCGAGGAGACCTTGGACACGCTGATCACCCGTGCCACGCAACACCCGGAATGGCACAATCCCCTGGTGCATCGGCCGCGCCTGCATCGCGAGGCGGCCCGGCGGCTGGCCCTGTTCGTATCCGACACGCTGGTGCGCGCCCTGATCCTGCGGCGCGACCTGGACCCGGAGGCCGCCGTGGCGGTGGCCGACGCGGTGCGCCGGCGCCTGGGAGACGACGGGCTGACCGGCGCGCTGCTCGACCACGGCCCCAACTGGCGCGACACGCTGCGCGACGTCCACGACCACGTGGTGAACCGCATCAAGGACGGCGGTGATCCGATCGCGCTGCTGGACGCCGCCATGGCCGCCGGCGACCGGATCGAGACCACGGCCCTGATCGGCGCCATGGCCGGCATTTCCCCGTTCGCCGTGGCCGCCACCGTCAAGGCGGCCAGCATCAAGGGCGTCGTCTCCATGGCCTGGAAAGCCGGCCTCGACGCCGCGCAGGCGGTGACCCTGCAGCGCTGGCTGGCGAACATCCCGCCGAACGAGGTCTTGTTGCCGGACGACGCCGGCGAATTCCGCCTGGGTCCACCGGAGATGGACTGGCAGGTCGAGATGTTCTGTGAAACCGAGGCCCGCGCCAACCCATGGTCCGATTGATCGCGGCATGATCGCGCGCCATCGCCGCGCACACCAAAACCGACCCCGACGGACCGCCACCATCTATACAAAGCCAGCGTCTCGGATTACGGTTCGGGAAGAGGGGTTGTCGGGCGTCACAGACGGGCGCGGACGCCCGGGTTCAGGTTGGGTGTCCGGCGGGGCAGGGAGAATGGTCGGGCCAGCCAGGGTCCGGGACCGCGCCGGAGGGCCCGATCGCCCGCGCGTCATGCGCGAAAACAGCGGAATCACGATATGACCGAAGATCACCTGTCGATCGAGGACGTCAACCGGTTGTTGTCCGATCCCTCGGACGATACCCGGGCCACGACGGCGGAGAAGCTGGCCCGTCAGTTTGACGACACCAACCTGACCGACGCGGAACGCCATATGGCCGAGGAAATCCTGCGGCTGATGGCGCGGGACGCGGCGGTGCGCGTCCGCCAGGCGCTGTCCGAGAACCTGAAGGACAACCCCCTGATCCCGCACGACCTGGCCCAGACCCTGGCCCATGACGTGGATATCGTCGCCCTGCCGATGCTGGAGTTCTCCGAGGTCCTGAGCATGGATGACCTCATCGAGATCGTGCGCAGCCGGGACGAGACCAAGCAGACGGCCATCGCGCGACGCAAGGTGGTGCAGGCCGAGGTCGCCGACGCGCTGGCCCATGAGGGCGCCGAGGGCGCGGTCGCCGTGCTGGCCGGCAACAAGGGCGCGGCGCTGAGCGAGGACTCCATGCTGCGCATCGTCGATCGCTTCGGCGACAGCGAGGCGGTCCAGGGCGTGCTCATCAACCGTGACGAACTGCCGATCACCATCGCCGAGAAGCTGGTGAACAAGGTGTCGGAAACCCTGCGCGACCAGTTGCTGCAGCGCACCGACATGTCCGCCGAGATCGCCACCGAACTGGTGCTGCACTCCCGCGAGCGCGCCACCATCGGCCTGTCGACCGGATCGTCCGAGGACAGCGTGATGCGCCTGGTGCGCCAGTTGCGCCAGTCGGGCCGGCTGACGCCGTCGATCATCGTCCGCGCCGGCTGCATGGGCGACGTGCCGTTCCTGGAATGCGCCATGGCGGAGCTGAGCGGCGTGCCGATCCTCAACGCGCGCACCCTGATCCATGATTCCGGCCACCTGGGCCTGCGCGGCATCTTCGAGAAGGCCGGCCTGCCGAACAGCACGTTCCCGGCCGTCAAGGCGGCCGTCGACGTCTTCCAGCAGACCGATTTCGACGGCCTGGAAAAGGATCGCGAGCGCTTCAGCCGGCGCATGATCGAACGCATCCTGACCCAGTACGGCGACCTGGGGGTCGAGTTCGAATCCGACGACCTGGAGTACCTGCTGGGCCGCATGAGCCAGCTTCCCGCCACGCTGTAAGCACCATCACCTGAGACCGGCCCTGCTTGAGACGGGCGAACCACCGATGCCCGGAACCGGCGCGCGTCGCCAGCCCCCGTGGGCGGGACAGCCGGCGATGACGGGCGGGTGCCGGGCCGTGTCCGCGCGCCCGACACGCGAATTCACCCGGTTCGGCTTGCATCACCGGACCGGCGCCCCCAAATCCGCAGGGAACGGGGTCCGGAGTCCGGCCCGGCCGGCCGGTCGAGTGCGCGACGGCGTTCGCGCGGACCACGCCCCCGCGTCCCGGTCCCGGTCCCGGTCCCGGTCCCCTGATCACTCCTGACACACGCAAAGACGGAAGGCGCCCCATGGACAACCATGACATCCCCGGGTCCGAGACGCCCATGGCCGGCGTGTCCGATCGCCTGATCGACGCGGCCCTGGCGCTGGCTGGAGAGTCGGGCTGGCGGCGGCTGACCATGGCCGCCATCGCCGAGCGGGCCGGCGTGCCCCTGAACGAGGCGCTGCGCGTGCACGGCTCGCGCAACGACGTGCTGCGCGCGATGGGGCATCGGGTCGATGCCGCCATGCTGGACGAGGCGTTGGGCTTCACCGAGTCCGACAGCCCGCGCGACCGCCTGTTCGACATGCTGATGCGCCGTTATGACGCCTTGACGCCGCTGCGTCCGGGCCTGGCCGCCATCATGCGCGAGTTGCCCACCGACCCGTTTACGTTCGTCGTCTCGATGCAGGGCGTCTACCATTCGATGGGTTTGGCGCTGGAAGCGGCCGGCCTGCCCGCCGACGGGTTTCGCGGACTGGCCGCGCGCAAGGGGCTGGCGGCCGTCTACCTGACCACCATGCGCACCTGGGTCAAGGACGACAGCGCCGACATGTCCGTCACCATGTCCGACCTGGACAAGGCCCTGGATCGCGCCGAAAGCGTGGTCAACACCCTGTGCCGGGTGACCCCCGGACGCGGCGGCGCGTGCTGTGGCTCACGGGGTCGGCGCGACGAGGACACCGCCTCGGCCCCGGCCGCCGGAGACGATCCGTCACCCGCTTGACGAGCACGCGCCCAGCGTGTACACACGGCATTCATACCTCCGTATGACGATTTTGTGCACTGCACAAATTTTCCGTTGACAGGTCGGTACGGTCCGCATAGGGTGACGAAACAAGCACCGGTCGTTTCGGTGCATCCGGACCTCCTTCCCGCGCCTGAACTGGAGATGGACCATGGCCAAGCCGGAAACCTTTTTCGACATGGATTTCACCAAGTACCTGGCCGACCTGAAGGTGCCGGGTCTCGATCTGGACGCCATCCTGGAGAGCCAGAAGAAGAACGTTGAGGCCCTGACCCACGCCAACAAGCTGGCGTTCGAGGGCATGCAGGCGGTGATGCAGCGGCAAGCCGAACTGCTGCGCCAGAGCATGGAAGAGTACGCCAAGTCGGCGCAGTCCTTCGGCGACATGAAGGACCCGCAGGATGCGATGGCTCGCCACACCGAGATGGCCAAGCAGGCGTTCGAGCGCATGATCTCCAATATGCGCGAGATGTCCGAGCTGATGGCCAAGTCCAACAACGAGGTGTTCGAGCTGCTGAACAAGCGCTTCTCGGAAACCCTCGAGGAAATGAAGAAGATGATGGAGAAGGCCGAGGCCGCCCCGAAGGCGCGCAAGACCGCCGCCTCCTGACCCTCGGGCATCTGATCCGGGTGGGACCGGTCGGTCGTCGCCGTTACCGGGACACGACGAGCCGCCGTCCCCCCGCAGCCTGGTCCGTTTGGACCGTCACGCCGTTCCGGGGTGGCGGTCCTTTCGGTTTCAGGGGGCGACCGTCATCGGGGCGCGGCCCCAAGCGCCCGCGTCAGGACGGGGACCCCCGATCCGGGGCGTCCGCGCCGTCGCGGCCCTCGGCGGTGGCGAAGGTGGCCAGGTCGTCCTTGGGCCGACCGCCGTCCGGCGTGGTCCCGGTCACGCGATAGTGCGCCAACTCGGCGATGTTGGTGGCCTGATCGCCGATGCGTTCCAGGTTCTTGGCCACGAACAGAAGGTGGCTGCACACGCCGATGTCGCGCGGGTCCTCCAGCATGTAGGTCAGCAGTTCGCGAAACAGGCTGGAGTGGAGGGAATCGATCTCCACATCGCCGTGCCAGACGGCGAGCGCCGCCTCGACATCCTGGTCCAGATAAGCCCGCACGGCCTGCGCCAGCAGGTCGGACACCCGCTCGCCGATGCGCCGCACGGCCGCCATGCTCTGCCCCGGGGGCTGCGCCAGATCGGCCACCCCCCGACGGGCCGCGCCGGCCGCGTAGTCACCGGCCCGCTCCAGCATGGTGGCCGCCCGCAACGCCGTCACCACGGCCCGCAGGTCGTCCGCCTTGGGTTGCCGCAACGCCAACAGGCGGACCGCCTGTTCGTTCAAAAGTTGTTCCAGGGCATCCACGGCGGCGTCCGCGCGATCCACCGCCGCCGCGCCCGCCGGATCGCGGGCCACCAGGGCCGCCAGCGCGTCCCGGATCTGCGTGCCGACGTGATCCCCCATCTTGACCAGGGTGTCGTCCAGGGCCGCCAGATCGGTATCGAAGGCCCGCACGATATGAGGCTTGGCTCCACCGGCCTCCATTCTGTCGGCACTCCCCACGCTCGTCGAGGTCCCCGCCACGGGGTGGTCCGTCCGATACGGCCCCTCTCGAAACGGTCGTATACCAGAAAGACCCAAGCGTATCAAAAAAGTCGAGCCGGCATCGGGCCGCCGGCAGACCATCGCGCGCCGCATGGCGGCCGGCCCCATGCCCACGCCATCCAACGTCGGTTCACGCCCGATGCCGAAACAACCGCAAAGCGGGCACGCGGCCCCTTGACCGGATGCGCCGCCCCCCGCATTCTCACGCCAGAGACACCAGGGGGAGCCGGCGATCCGGCTGAGAGGTTTCCGGTTCCGACAGGTCCCGCCGCGCGCGGCCCCGTCCCGATGGGAAGCGACCCCTTGAACCTGATCCGGGTCACACCGGCGGAGGGATTGGTGAGGCGTCGTGACCGTGTTTTCTCGTCCACCCCGCGTGGACTCCCCCCTTGATCCGCTTTCCACGCCGGCCGCCGGTCTCGGCGTGACCATGACCGGCGCGCGGCTGGCGTATGACGGCCAGCCGCTGTTCGACGGCTTGTCGCTGACCCTGCCGGCCGGCCGGGTCACCGCCCTGCTGGGTCCCAGCGGCGTCGGCAAGTCCACCCTGCTGCGGCTGCTGGCGGGGCTGGAGGACGGCGCCCACGCCCAGGCCACCATCACCACCGACGACGGCCGCCCGCTCACCGGACGCGTCGCCCACATGGCGCAGCGGGACTCGCTGCTGCCGTGGGCCAGCGTGCTCGACAACGCCACCCTGGGCGCCCGCCTGCGCGGCACCCTGACCGAGGAAACCCGCGCCGCCGCCCGCGCCCTGCTGGCGCGCGTCGGCCTGGGTGACCGTCTGGCGGACCGCCCAGCGGCCCTGTCCGGGGGCATGCGCCAGCGGGTCGCCCTGGCGCGGGCGCTGATGGAGGACCGGCCGCTGATCCTGATGGACGAGCCGTTCTCGGCGCTGGACGCGCTGACCCGCCTGCGCCTTCAGGATCTGACGGCCCACTTGCTGACCGGGCGCACGGTGCTGCTGGTGACCCACGATCCGCTGGAGGCGCTGCGCCTGGGCCACCGGGTGCATGTGCTGCATGGCCGCCCGGCCACCCTGGACGCCCCCCTGGAGCCCGCCGGCCCGCCGCCGCGCGATCCCGCCGACCCGGCGCTGCTGGCCTTGCAGGCCGACCTGCTGCGCCGCCTGACCGGCGCGGCCCACGGCGCGGGGGATGGCGCGGGGGATGGCGCGGGGGATGGCGTCGGAGACACCGGGGGCGGCGCCCCATGATGCGCGTCCTCCGCCCCGTCATCACCCTGGCCGGACTGCTGGCGCTCTGGCAGATCGCCTTCCACGTCGCCGGCGAACGCGCCTACCTGCTGCCCGCGCCGCTGGACACCCTGACCACGGCCATCGACCGCGCCGACCGCCTGGCCCATCACGCCCTGATCACCTTCGGCGAGATCCTGCTGGGCTTCGGTTTCGGGGTCGCGCTCGGCATGCTATCCGCGCTGGTGCTGGTGATGTGGGCACCGGCGCGCCGCTGGCTGCTGCCGCTGCTGGTCATCAGCCAGGCGATCCCGGTGTTCGCGCTGGCCCCGCTGCTGGTGCTGTGGCTGGGGTACGGGCTGTCGTCCAAGGTCGTGATGGCGGTGCTCATCATCTACTTCCCGGTCACCACCGCCTTCCTGGACGGCCTGCGCCGCACCGACCCCGCCTGGCTGGACATGGCCCGGGTGATGGGCGCCGGCCGAGGGGCCATGCTCTGGCACATCCGCCTTCCGGCCGCCCTGCCCGCCCTGGCGAGCGGCCTTCGGGTGGCCGCCGCCGTCGCGCCCATCGGCGCCGTGGTGGGCGAGTGGGTGGGCTCCAGCGCCGGGCTCGGTTTCCTGATGCTGCACGCCAACGCCCGCATGCAGATCGATGTGGTTTTCGCCGCGCTGTTCCTGTTGGCCGCCTTCGCGGTGGCTCTGTACGCGCTGGTCAACGCCCTGACCCGCCGCATGGTCCCCTGGCAGGCGGAAAGCAACGCCTGACCCGGCCCTATCCCCACCCACACGGAGGAACTCGCCGCCATGCTCACCCGCCTTGGACACCGCCTCGCCGCCACCGCGCTTGGCCTCGCCGTCATTGCCGCGCCGGCCCGGGCCGCCGACGACGCCGATGTCGCCGCCGCCAAAGCCGCCGCCGCCGCGCCGGACCGGGTCACCCTGCTGCTGGACTGGTTCGTCAACCCGGACCACGCGCCCCTGATCGTGGCCCAGGAGAAGGGCTTCTTCGCCGCCCAGGGCCTGGACGTGGAGATGATGGCCCCCGCCGATCCCAGCGATCCGCCCAAGCTGGTGGCCGCCGGCCGGGTGGACCTGGCCGTCACCTATCAGCCGCAGTTGCACATGCATGTGGACCAGGGCCTGCCGCTGCTGCGGGTGTGCACCCTGGTGGCCACGCCCCTGGACACGGTGATCGTGCGCGCCGACGGCGACATCCACGCGCTGGAGGACCTGAAGGGCAAGCGCGTGGGCTTCTCGGTCAGCGGCTTCGAGGACGGCGTGCTGGGGACCATGCTGGAGACGGTGGGCCTGAGCCTCGATGACGTGGAGCAGATCAACGTGGGCTTCGGCCTCTCCCCGGCGCTGGTGTCGGGGCAGGTGGACGCCATCGTCGGCGGCTATCGCAACTTCGAACTCACCCAGCTGGAGATCGAGGGCCATCCGGGCCGGGCGTTCTATCCCGAGGAGCACGGCGTGCCGCCCTATGACGAACTGGTCATCGTCGCCCACGCCGACAAGACGGACGACCCGCGCCTCGACGGCTTCATGGCGGCCCTGGAACTGGCGACCCAGTACCTGATCAACCACCCCCGGGAAAGCTGGGACCTGTTCGTCGCCGCGCACCCGGACCTGGACGACGACCTGAACCGCCGCGCCTGGTTCGACACCCTGCCCCGCTTCGCCCTGCGCCCGGCGGCACTGGACGGGCCGCGCTATGCCACCTTCGGCGCCTTCCTGGCCAAGGCCGGCCTCACCGGTGATCCGGCCCCCGTGGAAAAGCTGGCGGTGGACGTCCGCGTGGAGTAGAAGGCTGACCGTCCTCGTCGCGCCGTCACCCCGCCCCGTCAGGGTGACGGCGCTCCGCCGCTTCGCGGCGCCGGCGCCGTCGCGCCGGCTCGCGCCGGACCGATCGATGGGTCCGGCGCGGGGATTGGTTCGAGGTTGCTCAGGACACTCTCATGACTCCCGCCGCCCGCCTGCAGGCCGCCATCGACCTGCTGACCGAGATCGCCGACACCCCGCGCCCCGCCGATGGCGTGGTACAAGGATTCATGCGCGCCCGGCGCTACATGGGGGGGGGCGACCGGCGGGCGGTGACCGAGCGGGTCTATGGCCTGCTGCGCCGCCATGCCCGCCTGGGCTGGTGGACCGGCGACGGATCGCCGCGCGAGCGGCTGATCGCCGACCTGATGCTGACCGACGGGCTGGACCCGGCGGCGCTGAAGGCGCTGTTCACCGGCCACGGCCATGATCCGGATGTCTTGACCCCGACCGAACGGGATCTGGCCCGGCGCCTGTCGGGCCAGCCCCTGGCGCCGCCGGAGATGCCCGAGGCCGCGCGCCTCGAACTGCCGGACTGGATCCTGCCCCGGCTGCGCGCGGCGCTGGGCGAGGACTGGCGCCGGGTGGTGACGGCCCTCAACACCGAGGCGCCGCTGGATCTGCGCGTCAATGCCCTGAAGGCCGATCACGACACCGCCCTGGCCGCCCTGGCCGAGGAGAGCATCACGCCCGAGCCCGGCCCCCTGGCCCCCCTGGCGCTGCGCGTCGGCGGCCGGGTCAACCTGGCCGCCACCCGCGCCTTCCGCGAGGGGCTTGTGGAGGTGCAGGACGCCGGTTCCCAACTGGCCGCCGCCCTGGTGGGCGCCGCCCCCGGCATGGCCGTCTGCGACCTGTGCGCCGGGGCCGGCGGCAAGACCCTGGCGCTGGCCGGCGCCATGGGCAACCAGGGCCGGCTGGTGGCCTGCGATATCTCCCAGGGGCGCCTGGACCGCGCCCGCACCCGCATGCGCCGCGCGGGCGTCCAGAACGTGACCGTCCGGGTCCTCGACACGCCCGGGCGCCGCTGGCTGAAACGCCAGTCCCGGACCTTCGACCGCGTGCTGATCGATGCGCCCTGCGGCGGCAGCGGCACCTGGCGGCGCAATCCGGATGCCCGCTGGCGGCTGGGCGAGGACACCCTCGCGGCGCTGACCACGGAACAGTCGGCGTTGCTGGTCCGCGCCGCCCGACTGGTCAAGCCGGGGGGCGGGCGGCTGGTCTATGTCACCTGCTCGCTGCTGCGCGAGGAGAACGAGGACCGCATCGCGGCCTTCCTGGAGACCGAGGCCGGCCGGGCGTACCATCCCGTGCCCGCCGTCCAGGTCTGGGCCGAGGCCGGTCTGTCCGATCCCTGCCCCATGCCCGAGGGCGCGACGGCGATCCGCCTGTCCCCCGCCGACCAGGACACCGACGGCTTTTTCGTCGCGGTGCTGGAGCGGGAGGCCGCGCACGGCGCCGACGCCGACACGGACACGGAAACCGACGCCCCGCCCCAGCCCTCCCCCTGACAAGGGGGAGGTCGGGAGGGAGCGACGGATCCTACGCGTCGCCCCACAGCGTCTCCAGCGTATGCGGTCCGCCGGGCAGGACCCAGAAAGATCCGGAAACGTACCGGTACTGCCGGTCCAGCGCGGCCAGGGCCGCGACGTCCTCGTCGCCGAGCACGAGATCGGCCGCCGCCAGGTTCTGGGCCAGCCGGGCCGGGTTCACGGACTTGGGAATCACCGAGGTGCCCCGGCGCAGCGCCCAGGCCAGCAGCACTTGTGCGGGTGTCGCGCCATGCCGGGTGGCGACGGCGGCGACGGTCGGATCCTGAAGCAGCACCGGTTCCGCCGCGCCCCGCAAGTGGGCCGGACGGTCGCTGGATCCCAGCGGCGAGTAGGCGGTCAGGTGCACCCCCGCCTGGCGACAGTAGGCCATCATGGCCGGCTGCTGGAGGTAGGGATGGAGTTCGATCTGGTTGACCTCGGGCGCGCGCCGGGCACCGTCCACGAGCGCCCGCAGGCGCGGCACGCTGCAATTGCTGACGCCGATGTGACGGGTCAGGCCGGCGTCCACCAGGGTCTCCATGGCCGCCCAGGTTGTGGACAGCGGCAGGTCGTCGGGATGGACATAGTCTTCGCCGGTCTGGGGCATGGTCACGCCCGGCTTATGGGCGATCGGCCAATGGATCAGGTACAGGTCCAGGTGGTCCAGGCCCAGGTCGGCGAGGGTGCGCTCCAGCGCCGGCCGGACATCGTCCGGGGCGTGCGCGTCGTTCCAGAGCTTCGAGGTGATCCAGACGTCGTCGCGCTTGAGGCCGCCTCGAAACGCGTCGGCCAGGGCCCGTCCGACCTCGGCCTCGTTGCCGTAGATGCGGGCGCAGTCGATGTGACGATAACCCAGGCGCAGCGCCTCGGTCACCGCCGCGCCGACCACGCCGGGATCGGCCTTCCAGGTCCCCAGGCCGAGTTGAGGCATGGTATCGCCATTGGCGAAGGGTACGCTCTGCATAACAACTCCTGTCTCTTCGGATATGGACCGGGGGCGGGGCGACCGCGCCGTGGCACGACGCCAGACCCGAAAAGCGGTCCCTCGCCCACCCCCGACACCAGACCGCGATATAGGGTCATCGACCGGCTTTCGAAATCCCCTTTCGGCTGGGCCACAACGCCAGCAGCGCCGGCAGCACCCCCAGCGTGCACACCAGCGTCAGGCCGATGGCGATGGTCAGCAGCACCCCCATGCTGGCCGTGCCGGGGTGGCTGGACGCGGCGATGGAACCGAACGAGCCGATGGTGGTGAGGGCGCTGAACACCACCGCGCGAGGCGTGCTGCTGGCCATGGCGTCGGCGACGGTGGTCTCGTCCCGTTCCCGTTTCACCAGGTGAATGGCGCTGGCCACCCCCAGGCCGAACAGCAGCGGCAGCACGATCACGTTGGCGAAGTTGAACGGCAGGCCGAGGACGGCCGCCGTGGCCACGGTCAGCAGCGCCGCCAGGGTCAGCGGCGCGTACACCAGCAGCACGTCGCGAACCCGCCGCAAGGTGACGGCCAACAGCACCGTGATCCCCAGCAAGGCCAGGGCGGCGGCCTCGGCGAAGGCCCGCAGCACGGTCCGCCCGGACTCGCGGATCAGCACGGGGGAGCCGGTCGCCTCGGGCACCTCGGCGCGCACCGCGTCCACGAAGCGCGCCAGTTGGTCCGGATCGCGTACGTCCAGGGCCGAGCGCGCCTCGACCCGGGCGCGTCCGTCCGGCGCCAGGTAACGGTCGCGCAGCGAGGCCGGCAGGTCCGCCAGGGTCACCGGCCCGGCGGTCAGCGAGTCCCGCAACCGGTCCAGCACCGGGGGCAGGTCGGCGGTCAGCGCCCGGTCCACCCCGGCCAGCGCGTCGGCCTGATCGGCGCGCGCCAGCACGGCGGCGAAGCGGTCGGCGGCGGCGCGGGTCTCGGAGTCGGCGCCCGGCGCCCCGGCCAGACGCGCCAGCGCCTCGCCCAGGGTCACGGCGGCGGCGCGCAGGGCCGGCACGTCCGGCGGTGCCCGCGTGTCCTGCGCCAGCGATGCCCCCAGGAACAGCGCCATGTCGCCGATGACGAACAGCTTCTCCTCCTGCTCCGCCGGCACCAGGTCGCGGGCGGTGATGGCGCCGGCCACCTCCGGCAGGGCGGCCATCCGGTCGGCCAGCGCCTCGGCGGCGTCCAGGTCGGCGGCCAGGACGTCCAGGGTGTAGGGCGTCACCTGGGGATCGTCCAGCAGGTCCAGCACGGTGGCCACGGACTCCGTGTCCGGGTCGCGCAGGTTCAGGGGATCGAAGTCGAAGCGCGCCGCCGGGACCAGCGCGGCGGCCCCCACGGCCAGGACCAGCGCCCCCAGGGCCACCGCCCGCGCCCGTGCCCGCGCGCCGGCCTCGATACGCCCGACCAGCGCCCGCGCCGCCCCATCGCGCCCGCCGCCGCCGGGGCGGGCCGGCAGCAACGCCAGGATCGCCGGCGGCAAGGTCAGGTTGGCGACGAAGGCCACACCCATGCCCATGCCCGAGATCAGCCCCAGTTGCGCCAGCCCCCGGTAGTCGGTGGGCAGGAACGACAGGAAGGCGATGGCCGCCGCCACGGCGCACAGCACCAGGGCCGGCCCCACGCCCCGGGCGGCCTCGGCCAGAGCGGCGGCGTTGTCGGCGCCCCGATCCCGGCCCTCCCGATAGCGCAGCGCGACATGGATGCCGAAGTCCACCGACAAGCCGATGAACAGCACCGCGAAGGCCACCGAGATCATGTTGAGCGTGCCCACGGTGACGGCGGCCAGGCCGGCGGTCCAGCACAGGCCGACAACCAGGGTGGCGACGGTGGCCAGGATCAGGCGCGGCGAGCGCAGGCCGATGATCAACAGGCTGACCACGGCGACGAAGGTGATCGCCCCGGCCACGTCCATGCCGGTCTGGACGCTCTTCAGTTCCTCGGTCTCCATGGCCGCCGCGCCGGTCAGGCGCACCGTCACGCCGGCATCCGGCGTCAGGCCCAGATCCTGGGCGGTGGCCCGCACGGCCGTCATGGCGGCGCCGGCCGGCGATAGCGCCTCCAGGTCCAGGGTCGGCTTGGCGAGCACGATACGCCGGGCGTCCGAGGGGTCGGGCGTGGCCCGGCCGCGCATCAGCGCCTGCCAGTCCAGGCGCGCCGCCGCGTCACCCTCCAAACGCGCCTCGGCCACGGTGGCCATGCGGTCCAGCACCGGTCCCAGGGCCAGCCCGCCACCCGGCGCCAGGGACGGCGCCGCGTCCCCGCCGGCCAGGGCATCGGCGGCGGTATCCATCAGCCCGGCCAGCCCCCGCAGCGACGGGTCGGGCCACAGGGCGCCCAGGAAGGGTTGCGCCTCGGCCAGGGTATCGGACAGGTCGTACAGGGTGTCCAGGTCCAGGAACAGCAGGCCATTGCGCCGGAAGAAGGGATCGCCGGCCAGGTCCTCCACCGCCGCGAACAGGTCGGCGCGCGGGGCCAGGGCGGTCGCCAGATCGGCCGCCGCCGCCTCGGCCTGGGCGCCGGTGCGGGCATCGATCACCACCGCCAGTTCGCCGCCCAACTGCGGGAACGCGGCCTTCAGCGCCCGGTCCTGCCGCTGGAACGGCAGGTCCGGGTCGAGCATCGCCGAGGTATCGGTGGACACACCGATCCGCGTGACGGCGAGCCACAGCGACACCGCGGTCAGCACCAGGGCCACGGACACCACCAGCCACGGGCGGCGGCGCACCCCCTCGACCCAGGCCGCGATCAGGCCGGCGACGGTCATCGGACATATCCGTTGTCTTGGAACCAGGCCACGGCGTCGGCCAGGGCCGCGCGCGCGGGGCGCCAGGCGTAGCCTAGGTCCCGCGCGGCCTTGGCGCTGGAGAAGAACATGCGCTTCTTGGCCATGCGCAGGCCGTCCACGGTGGCGAAGGGTTCCTTGCCGGTGACGCGCGCGATCCCCTCGGCCACCCGCGCAAAGGGCAGGATCAGGTCGTGCGGCAGGCGGACCGTGGGCGGGCGGCGTCCCACCAGGGCCGCCACCTCGGCCAGGATCCGGGCCAGCGTCAGGTCTTCGCCCCCCAGGATGTAGCGCGCGCCCACGGCCCCCCTGTCGAAGGCCAGCAGGTGGCCGGCGGCCACGTCGTCCACATGGGCCACGTTCAGGCCGGTGTCCACATAGGCCGGCATGCGCCCGGCGGCGGCCTCGACGATCACCCGGCCGGTGGGCGTGGGCTTGACGTCGCGCGGGCCGATGGGGGTGGAGGGATTGACGATCACCACCGGCGCGCCCTCGTCGCGCACCAGGGCGGCGACGGCGGCCTCGGCCCGGTATTTGGAGCGCTTGTAGGCGCCGATCATGTCGGCCTCGGTGGTCGGGGTGTCCTCGTCGGCGGGCGTGCCGTCGGCATGGGAGCGCAGCACGGCCACCGAACTGGTGTAGACCGCGCGCCGTGCCCCGGCCTCCAGGGCCGCGCGGATGACGGCCCGCGAGCCGTCCACGTTGACCCGGTCCATGGCCGGCGGGTCCGGGATCCACAGCCGGTAGTCGGCGGCCACGTGATAGAGGGCGTCGCAGCCCCGGGCGGCGGCGCGCAGCGAGGCCGGATCGGTCAGGTCGCCCTCGGCGACCTCCACGTCCAGGCCGTCAAGGTTGCGCCGGTCGCCGCCGGAGCGGGCCAGGCAGCGCACCGCCTCGCCCCGCGCCAGCAGGGCACGGGTCACGGCGGCACCGACGAAGCCGGTGGCACCGGTCACCAGGGTGGTCATGGGGGCACCTCTCGCGAGACAGACAGGGCGCCCCGGGGACGCCTCAGGATCCAGGCCGCATGGGTACCCCGCCCAAGGGCGCGCGGGCAAGGGCGGGCGACGATCGTGCGGGGGTCGGAGCGCGGGCGCGGGTGCGCGATCATTCACGACGGGCCGGTCGCGAGACTCAGGTCTCGACCCGATTCCGCCCCTTCTCCTTGGCGCGATACAACGCCTTGTCGGCGCGGCGGATCAAGTCCGTGACCGTTTCCCCGGGCCGGAAGGTGGCCACGCCAAAGGACATGGTCTTGCGCCCCGCGACCGAAAGGTCGTGCCCGGCGATGGTGCCGCGCAGCTTCTCGGCCAGGGTGAGGGCGCCATCCTCGGCGGTTTCCGGGCAAATGATGGCGAATTCCTCGCCACCCCAGCGCCCCACGGTATCCAGGTGCCGCACATTGTCCTTCAGCACCTGGGCCATCTCGGTCAGGACGGCGTCTCCCACCTGATGGCCGTGGAGATCATTGATGTCCTTGAACCGGTCCACGTCACAGATGATCGCCGAGAGCGTCGTCCCGTAGCGTTCCGCCCGCTGGACCTCGGACGTCAAGGTGTCGTCCAGGCGACGGCGGTTGCTCAAGCCGGTGAGTTGGTCGGTGATGGCGAGGCGTTCCAGTTGACGGCTGGTCAGGGCCAGTTCCGCGTGGGCCTCCACAAGGGCGTTCTGGGTTTCCTTCAGGGCGGTGACGTCGACGGCGATGGAGTACTTGGCCACGGTCCCGTCGTGCCAGGGTATCAGGGTCTCCTCCATCTGGTACCAGCGGTCATCGGCCTCATTGAACAGTTCGAACACCATCTTGCGCCGGCTCATGTCCTTTTTGGCCATCATCTCCACCAGAGGACAATGCATGCACGGGACATCCTGCCCGTAGATCTCCTTGTAGCAAAGCCCCCCCACGACCGACCCGGAGCGCTTGCGCATCGCGGTGTTCACCGCGAGCAACTTCAGGGTATCCGCGTGGACAACATAAACAGGAAACGGGATGGCGTCCTGGGCGGCCATCCAGGAGTCCCACGGGTCAAGTGAATCGGACGCGTCGACGTAAATCATCTGTTTTCGAATCGACTTGTCAGCCTGTCCAACGTCGAACTGATCGCCTCAGCCTTGATCGGCTTGACGATATAGCCTAACGCCCCCGCCTTGAGGGCGTCCATAACCATTCTTTCCTGCCCAAGAGATGTCACCATGATGACCACGGCATCGGGGAACTCCGACAGAATCTCGCGGGTTGCCTGAACACCGTCCATGTCGGGCATGACGATATCCATGGTCACGAAGTCCGGACGCAGATCCCGATACAGCGCCGGAGCATCCGCGCCGCTTGCCGCGCTGCCCACCACCGTGTGCCCAAGGGATTCCAGGGCCACGCGCAGCTTGCTCGCGGCGATCACGGAATCGTCCACGACCATGGCCCGTCTGCCTGCCAGAGACATCACTCCCCCTCCCTGTCATCGCCCGTGTCCCGGTCCGGGACCGGGGATGCCCCGCCCGGCGCCCCCCGGACAGGCCGGGCGGACGCTAAACAACCAGTTGATTCAGCCTGTTGTCGAAAAGCTCCCTGGGACGCAACAGGTGGACGTCCAGGCGCCCGCTGGGCGCGCGCACCCGCATGGTGCCGAAAACCGCGTGGTGGCGGCGATCGATATGCCGGTCTTCCGTCAGGACGATGACGGGGGTCATGGCAATGGACCGCCCCACCTCGGGAAAATCGCCGGACGAGGTGCCCAGAATCATGTTGGCGATCTCGGCCGCGGTATCCCGGCAGAACAGGTCCTCCTGTCCCCGTGGGACCGGGATGTCGGCCGTGAACCGGCCATACAGAGCCCTCAGCAGGGAATTGTCGAAACTGAAGGCGGCGCGAACGCCGATCGGCTCGCCGAACCCGCCGACCGCCGTGATGTCGTGCAAATCCAGCGCCGACACATCACCGTCGAAGCGTTCCACGGCATCGATGTTGATCGCCGCCGTGGCGAGCAGGATCCGGCGCGTCCGTCGCAGGATCGAGGACATGAGGGTCGAAAGCGGCATCACCGGCGCCATCATCATCATTCCGGCCCCTCGCCGCCGGCATTGCGCACGGTGAAAATGAACCGGGTCCCCCGGCCCGGTTCGGTGTCCACCTGGATGTCCCCGCCCAGCCCGCGCACCGCGTGGCGGACCGCCGCCATGCCCACGCCCCGGCCGGCGACGTCATTGGCCACCTCCCGTGTGGAGAGACCGTCGAGAAACAGCAGGTCCATCACCCCCTGGCTCGACAGATCCCGCACCGTCCGGGGGCCGAACAGGAAGGCGGCCCGCCGTCTCAGGGCCTCGGGGTCGATGCCGCCGCCGTCATCCGCGATCTCGATGCGAATCGTCTCCCCCTGGTCCAGCACCACGCAGGTCACCCGGCCCGCCGCGGCCTTCGCCCTGCGCAGGCGTTCCTGGGGTGGCTCGATGCCGTGGGTAACGGCGTTGCGGACCACATGCCCCAGCGAGCGCAGGAACGGACTGAAGCGGTCCGGCTCCACCAGCAGGTCGGCGCCCAGGACCTCCAGCGGCTCGACGTCCTTGTCGTCGCGCTCGGCCAGGCGCTGGACCAGGGGCGCGAAGCCGGCCAGCGCCTGCTTCACCGACACCTTGCCCAGCGCGCCCACCTCCAGCAGCAGGGTCCGGATCTCCCCGGCGGCCACGTTGACCACCCGGCCCGCCAGCAGGTCGGCGGCCAGCCGCTTCAGGCGCCGCACCTGATCCTGGGTCAGCATCACCCGCTTGCCGGCCGCCAGGAACTCCTCGCCCAGCACCTGGCGGATCACGTCCAGGTCCCGGTCCAGCAGGTCGGCGCAGGGCACGGCGCGGACGGCCTCGGCGACGGCCGCCAGGCCCGGCGGCGTCTCGCCGTCGCGCAACAGGGTCAGCGTGTCCTCCAGGGCGTGCAGCGCCCGGGGCGTGGCCGAGAAGCTGAACTGGTTCAGCATGCCCTTGAGGGTATGCACCTCGCGGTAGATGTCGCGCACCACGGTCTCCGGCGCGGCGCCCGAGGCAAGGAGCGCCTCCAGGCCCTCGCGCGCGAAGGCCCGGACCGAGGCGACGGTCTCGAAGAACTCGTGGCCTTCCGTCACCGCCGCGACGATCATCTCCAGGTGCCGGCGTTCCTCGCTGACCCGCTCGCGCAGCCGGCGCTCCGCCGTGACGTCCGTCAACACCAGCATCATGTGCCGGTTTTCCAGCACCTTGTACTGGGCCTCCAGGATCCGGTCCCGGCGGACGATCTCCGAGGGCAGAAGGCCGATCATCATTTCCGCCCGCAGCGGATCGATGTCGTCCAGCACCGTGGGGATGACGTCGCGGATCAGGTCGGCGCTCGCCGGCGTGTCGGCCCAGAGCAACTGGTCGATCCGCTGTCCGGCCGGCATGGTGTCGAGCATCGTCTCGCACGCCCGGCTGTATTCGACATCCACGATCAGGCTGCGGTCGCAGGACAGGAAACCCTGGTCGGAGTTGTCGAGCAGGATGCCCACCTGCTCGCCCTTGGTCCGGACCAGGTCCAGCGACTGGACGAGGTCCCGCGTCCGCGCGCGGACGCGATCCTCCATGTCCGCGTACAGGGTGGCGTTTTCCAGCGAGATGGACGCCTGGGAGATCAGCATGTCCAGCACGGCTACGCGGTTTCGCGTGAAGGCGTTGGCGGCCAGGCGATTCTCCAGATACAGGATGGTCGTCATCTCGCCCCGGGTCATGACCGGCAGGCAAACGATGGACCGGACCCCCGTCCGCGCCGCGTAACCTTCGGTGCCGACGATGCCCGGCTCGGCGGCGTTGTCCACCAGGACCCGTTCCCGGGTGCGGGCCACGTAGTGAAACACCGTCATGGCAAGCGCGTCGTCGTCCACCGGCCGCGAGCCGGAGGCCACGGTGATGCCCCCGTCCCCGACCGTGGCCTCGGCGGCCACCAGGAAGGTGTCGGTCTGCCGCATCAGCAGCAGGCCCCGGTCCGCGCCGGCGTGCTCGACGACGATGCGCAGCAGGGCCTCCACCAGCTTGGACAGGACGATCTGCCCGGAGACGGCCTGCTGCGCCTTGATGACCGCCGCGAGGTCCAGGTCGCCGACGCCGATCTGATCGCTGGCCCGGCCATCGTCCCAGGCCGCGTCCGCCAGCCCGGGATGGGTCCGGTCCAGGTGCCGAACCTTGGCGACGGCGCCCCAGCGCTCGAAGGCATAGCGGGCATCCCGCATGTAAGCCCCTGCGGCGGTGCCCAGCCCGATCTCGCGGGCGAGCCGCCCGGCCCGTTCGCAGGCGATGCCCTCCACGGGCAGGCGCCCGGTCTCGCGGGCGGCGGCGATGGCCTGCTCGTAAAGGGACAGGGCGTCCATGTCCCGCGCCTCGACGTGCGCGGCTTCCGCCTCGACCAGCAGATGGTGGGCCCGGAAGCTCTCGGGGCAGTTTTCGGCCCAGCGCCTTAGCTGACGCCGGTGTCCGTCGAACCGGGGCGCGAGCGTCGCCCAGCGTTCGGCGGGTGCCTCGTCACGCAGGCAGGCCATGGCCATCGCGGCATAGAAGACATGCGTGAACAGCGCCAGCGACGACACCAGCTTGACGCTCATGCCGGCCGCGATGTCGGCCTGGTCCAGCGACCGGTCGACATGCCCCAGCATGAACAACTGGACTTGCTTCATGGCATGATAGACCGCCAGGGCGTGGGTGTGGCCCGTGGCCTCCAGGGTGGCGCGCGTGTCCGCTTCGAGGGTCGTGACCCGGTCCCCGCCCCCCTCGCCCCCGGGATCCCCGTCCTCCCCGCGCAGGGTGGCCAGCATCAGGGTTTGCAGGCGCAACAGGCTGGTCGCCCAGGGAATGCGGGTCGAGTCCACGAACGAGGCGAAGCGGTCCAGCCGCTCGGCATAAACGGACAGTGGCAACCCCTGCTCGACGCAATACCACCCGGATGTGCTGGCGGCGCTGGCCGCGTAGATCCAGTCACCCGTCTCGATGCAAGATCGGAACGAATCATCCAGGATGCGCAGGCAGTCGGCCAGGGGGCGGCGCCAGAGCGCGACGAAGTAGCCGTGCCGGAACTGGGTGGCCCCCAGCAACGGCGCGGCGTCGGACCGTTCCGCGAGACGCAAGGCGGCCTCGGAAAAGGCGACGGCGGCGGGAATATCCTCGAACGAGGCCATGAGCCAGACACCGTAGCCGCTGAAGGCCGCGCAGGATTCCCCGGTCGCGCCGTGCCGCAGGGACAGGTTGATCCCCTTCAGGCCGAGGTAGGGATACAGCGGCGGCTTGACGTGGAAGACGACGGGGATGGCGTCGGCGATCAGGCCGAGCAGGTTGCGGGTCTGGGGATCGTCGCAGTCGGGCTGATTCCGCAGCGCCTCCAGCCCGATCCGGTCCACGGTGGCGCGCAGGTCCGCCCGCTCCCGCGCCAGGGCCGCCTCCATCGCCTCCGGCGTCTCGGGGCAGGTCAGGCCGAACTGGGCCAGGGCGTCGATGGCCACGGTCAGCGCCTCGACCACCTTGCCCGCCACCATGAACAGGCGGAATCGCAGACGCCAGACCCGAACCGCCTGATCCGACGAGGGCGCCCGCTCCAGAAGCCGGGTGAACAGGGCGTCCGCCTCGTCGTGATGGCCCGCCAGGGATTCGCTCTCCGCCAGATCCAGGAGCAGGTCGAAGGTACGCGCGGGCGCCACCGACCAGGAGTCCGCGGGCAGCAGGTCCCGGGCCAGACGGAAATAGACGAGCGCCGACGCATGCGCGGTCGAGGCCCGGGCCCGCCGCCCGGCCGTCATGTTCAGATCGCAGAGGCGGTCCCGCTCGCCGGGATCGGTGATCTGGTCACGGGCTTGGTTCCAGTGGTGGATGACGTCGAAGATCTCGCTTTCCAACACCTCCGGCGAGAGCGTGTCCGCCAGGATCCGCCCGATCCGCAGGTGCGCCGCGACCCGCTCGGTCTCCGGCATGGAGCGATAGGCCGCCTCGCGCACCCGGTCGTGGAGAAACACCAGCCGTCCGGCGTCGTGGTACAGGAGTTCCGCCCGCAACGCCTGGGAGACGCCGACAAGGACGGCATCCTCGGTCCGGTCCTGGACCAGGGCCAGCGTGGACAGGTCCACCGCGTTGCCCAGGCAGGCGATCCGCCGCAGTTCGTCCTGAACCGCGTCGGGCAGCCGGTTGAGGCGGGCGGTCATCAGATCGACGAGGTTGTCGGTGAACCCCTTGCCCCGGATCTTGTCCGTGTCCCACAGCCACTCGCAGGAGCGGGGATCGACCGACAGCAAGCCGTCGTCCACCAGCGCCTCCAGGAACTGGATGACGAAGAAGGGGGTGCCGCCGGTCTTCTCCCGCACCAGGGCCAGCAGCGGCGCCACCTGGTCCGGCGGCGCGCGCAGGCAGTCGGCCACCATGCGCGCCAGGTCCATCTGGGCAAGCGGTTCCAACGCCACCGTGGTCACCGGCGTGCCCGTGCTCCGGATGGTCTCCAGCGCCAGCATCATCGGATGCGATGGCGGTGTCTCGTTGCTGCGGTAGCTGCCGACGATCAGCAGGCGCCCCAGGTCCGGGCGACCGCACAGGTACTCCAGCATCCGCAGCGACGCGGAGTCGATCCATTGCAGATCGTCCAGCGCCAGGACCAGCGGATGGTCGGCGATCGCGAACACCTGGATGAAGCGGCCGAACACGGACTGGAAGCGGACCCGGGCCTCGCTCACCGGCAGGTCCGGCACCGGCGGCTGCGGACCGATGAGGCTTTCCAGAACGGGAATGAGGTCGGTCAGCAGGCGCCCGTTCTGCCCCACGGCCTTCTGGATGGCGCGCCGCGCCTCGGCGACCCGCGCGTCATCCTCCGACAGGACCTGGCGGACCAGGGAGTCGAAGGCCTGGGCGAAGGTCACATAGGGGATGTCGCGCTTGTGCTGATCGAACTTGCCGCCCCCGAACGTGGCCCCCCGGTCCAGGGCCATGGCCTGGAAGCGGGTGATCAGGGCCGACTTGCCCACGCCGGACGACCCCGCGACCAGGATCAGCGCCACCGTCCCGGACTCCCGGACGCGGTCCAGGGTGGTCGTCAGGACGGACAGCGGGCGTTCCCGGCCGTACAGGGTTTCCGGCACCATCAGGCGCCCGGGATTGTCGCGCTCCCCCAGGGCGAACCGGGGGATGAAGCCACAGGTGGTCAGGGACTCCAGACAAGCCGTCAGGTCGGCGGCCAGCCCCGAGGCACTCTGATAGCGGTCTTCCGCCATTTTCGACAGAAGCTTGAGGATGATGTCCGAGACGATCGCGGGCAGGTCGGGCGCGACATCCAACGGGGTCAGCGGTTGCCGGGCGACATGGCAGTGCACCCATTCCAGGGAGTCCTCCGCCGAGAACGGCAGCCGGCCCGTGAACAGCTCGAACAGCACCACGCCGAGGGCATAGAGGTCGCTGCGACTGTCCACCGACCGGTTCATGCGCCCGGTCTGCTCGGGCGACGCGTGGGGAAGGCTGCCGATGGTGGCCGTCCTGGCCCCCGCCCGACGCTCGCGCGACACCATCGAGGCCAGGGTGAAGCCGGTCAGCCAGGCCCGGCCGTCGTCCGGGGCCACGAGGAAGACGCCTGGATTGACATTCTTGTGAATCAGGCCCGTCGCATGCAGCCGCGCCAGGGCCTGGGCCAGGGCGATCGCCAGACGCAGCCGGGCCGCCATATCGGTGCCGTCCCGGTCCTCGCCGTGCCGCGCCAGGATCTCGCCGAGCAAGACTCCGCCGGGATCGGCCAAGACCAGCGACGCCCGTCCCCCCGCCTCGCGAAAGGCCAGGGGAATCGTCGCCCACGCCGGGTCGAGAATCGGTGCCAGCCCCAGGGCATGGTGCATGCGGCTCAGCACGACCGGTTCGGGGTGGTCTTGCAGCGTTTCGAGGCGCAGCACTCGGCCCAGATCGGGATCCGCCTCGCGGAACAGCACGAAATCCCGACTTCGCCACAGCGCCGGGCCGCGCACCTGCTCCGACGGATTGTCCATTGTTCAGATCGCCCGTTCAAATCGCCTGATTTCGATGGACCCTGGCCCCCTTGGAGCCGCGCGGCCCGCTGTGAAAGGCGGAAACGCCCACAGACGTTGCCACGATACCACTATCTCACGTGTGAGAGCAGCTTTCCCACGACAAAGTTGTTTCCAGATATTGTCATCGCTCTGTCCGAGTAACCGTGACTATATCCTTGGCAAAAAATCGCCGCGACGATCATCCATTCCAATTTGCCACAATTCGCTTGAGCATGGCATAACAAACATTGCGATGGAGGGACGCTTTTTTTCCAACAGGAAACGAAGCGAGGGGCCGAGTACGCCCGTGTAGACAGGCACGGGCACGGGGCACAGGCACGGGGGCACATGGTGGACGGGGCGAAGGGCACGAACGGCGGGGTCGGAGACGACGGACGCGGAAACCACGAGCGGTGGGAGCACGGACCGGGACGCGGACCGAGCGAGGAAGCGGCGCCATCGACCAGCGCCTCGGAAAGGCTGTTCGCCCTGCTGCCCTTCCTGATGACCATGATCGCCGATCGCGGCGAGAAGCGCACCATGCGCGCGGCGCTCCGGCTTCAGATGCTGTTCTGGGTCCTGAGCCTGGTCATCGATCAACTTGAGGCCACCCGGGGCGTGATGGAGCGGGCGCGCGACCGCTTGCGGGACATGACCCCGACGCCGAACCAGGGGAACGATTCGGGCGACGGGGGGGCATGGTGACCTCCCACGGACGCGGCCGATCGTCGACCCCCGTGGCGATCATCGGCATGGCCTGCCGCCTGCCCGGGGCGACGGACCGGCATGCGTACTGGCGCAACCTGCTGAACGGCGTGGAGTCCCTCGCGCGCTTCACGAACACCGAGCTTCTTGAGGCGGGCAACGATCCCGCGATGGTGGCCGCGCCCGACTATGTGAAGGCGGCCTTCCCGGTGCCCGAAGCGGACCACTTCGACGCGGGCTTTTTCGGCTACTCACCCCACGAGGCCCGGCTGACCGACCCCCAGATTCGCGTCCTGCTGGAGGTGGCCTGGGAAACCTTCGAGGACGCGGGCGTCGTGCCCGGCCGCCACTTGGGGCCGGTGGGCGTCTACGCGGCGACCGGCAGCGTGGTGACCAACTATCTGGTCAACGCCCTGGGGCACCATCCGGAGGCCCGGGGCCACACCGTCAGCGTGCTTCACCTGGGCAACGACAAGGATTTCGCGAGTACGCGGGTATCCTTCAAGCTGGACCTGACCGGCCCCAGCCTGAACGTGCAGACCGCCTGCTCCACCTCGATGGTCCTGGTGGACCTCGCGCGCCAGGCCCTGGACGCCGGCGAGTGCGACCTCGCGCTGGCCGCCGCCTCCACCATTCGCGTGCCCCTGGCGTCGGGTTACCGGGCGGTGAAGGGCTCGGTGCATTCGCCGGACGGACACATCCGCACCTTCGACGCCGAGGCGGGCGGAACCCATTTCGCCAGCGGCGTGGCGGCCGTGCTGCTCAAGCCGCTCGACAAGGCGCTGGCCGACGGCGACCCCATCCACGGTGTCCTGCGGGGCAGCGCGGTGAACAACGACGGCGCCCGCAAGGCCAACTACGCCGGGACCAACGCCCTGTGTCAGGCCGAGGCGATGGCGGCGGCCCTGGCGCGCGCCGACGTGGATCCGGCCAGCGTGGGCTACGTGGAATGCCACGGCACGGGCACCGTCATCGGCGACCCGAACGAGGTCGAGGCGGTGCGGATGGTCCTGGGGCCGGCGGGCTCGGAGGGCTCGGAGGGCGCGGACGGCCCCCGGGTGCTGGGGTCGGTGAAGCCCAACATCGGCCACGCCGAGCACAGCGCGGGCCTGGCCTCCCTGATCAAGGCGACGCTGACGCTCCGGGACGGGATGATCCCCCCGACCATCAACCTGCGGCGCCCCAATCCGCGTCTGGACCTGGACGGCGGCGGCTTCGTCATCAACACGGCGGCCCGGCCCTACCCGACACGGACCGCCGCGCAGCCGCGCCGGGCGCTGGTGAACACCCTGGGCATCGGCGGCACCAACGCCGCCGCCATCCTGGAACAGGCGCCGCCGCCGCCCCCGCGAGCGACCGTGTCCCGCCGCGCCGCCTGGGTCTTCCCGCTGTCGGCCAAGAGCCCGGAGGCGCTGGCGGCCACCGCCGCCCGCCATCGGGCGTGGCTGCTGGAGCATCCCGACGTCGACCTTGGCGACCTGTGCCACACCCTGGGCGCGGGGCGTGCCCATTTCGACGTGCGCGTGGCCTTCGTGGTGTCCTCGATCGACGATCTGGTGTCGCGCCTGGAGGGCGTCTCCGTCGATCGCCCGCCGGCGCGAACGGCCCGGCCGGACCGCGCCCTCGGCGTCCTGTTCAGCGGCCAGGGTGCCCAGGTGGCCAACATGGGCCGCGCCCTGTATGCGACCGAACCGGTGTTCCGGGACGCCCTGGACGCCGCCGCCGCGGCCCTGGACGCGCACCTGGACCGCCCCCTGGCCTCGGTCCTGTTCCCGGAGTCCGAGGCGGACGCGGCCCTGATCGACCAGACCGGCTATACCCAGCCCTGCCTGTTCGCCGTGGAACACGCCCTGGCGGCCCTGCTGGACGCCTGGGGCCTGCGGCCGGCCGGCGTCGTCGGGCACAGCGTCGGTGAGATCGCCGCCGCCCGCGTGGCCGGGGTGCTCGACCTGGACGCCGCCGCCCGTCTGGTCGCCACCCGGGGGCGGCTGATGCAGGCCCTGCCCGCCGGCGGCGCCATGGCGGCCCTGCTGGCCGGAGAAGCCGACGTGCGCGACCTGCTGGCCGCCACGGGGCGGGCGGATCTGGCCATCGCCTCGGTCAACGGGCCGATGGCCACGGTGCTGTCGGGCGCGGCGCACGCCCTGGACGCCGCCCTGGCCCTGGCGGAAACCCGGGGCATCGGCTTCAAGCGGCTGACCGTGTCCCACGCCTTCCATTCGCCGCTCATGGATCCCATGCTGGCGGCCCTGCGCGACGCGGCCCGGGGCGAGGACGCCGGCGACCCGCGCCTGCCCTGGATCTCGACGGCCACTGGAACCCGCCTGGAGGCCGCCCCGGAGCCGGCCTACTGGTCGGATCAGGCCCGGGGGGTGGTGCGCTATGCCGACGCCGTCCGTGGCCTGGCCGACCTGGGGGTCACCGACTTCATCGAACTGGGACCGGGACGGAGCCTGCTGGCCCTGGGATCGGGCGCGGTGGAGGGCGCCGACCTGGCCTGGCATGCCACCCTGGACGTGCCCGAGGACACCGGCCGCCGGGTGCTGGAGACGGTCGCGGCCCTTTACCGGCGGGGCTACGCCATCGACTGGGCGCGGGTGAACCAGGGCCACGGCGCGCGCCGCCTCTCCCTGCCGACCTACGCCTTCCAGCGGGAGCGGTTCTGGGCCGACGGCCTGCCGCTGTCGGCGGCGCCCGGGCCGGCCGGCGCGACGGCCGGGCCACCATCGTCCGGGTCCCTGGCCGGGGACCGGCTGCCGCTGCCGCCGCCGGATCTGCGCTTCCGGTCCTTCTGGAGCGTGGCGCGCCAGCCCTGGCTGGCCGACCACCGGGTCCACGATGCCGTGGTCCTGCCCACCACCGCCGGGCTCGCCGCCGCCCTGGCCGCCGCGCGGGCGCGCTTCGGTGACGCCCCGGTGGAGATCGCCGACCTGTCCCACGCCGAGGCGATGATCCTGCCGGACGACGGCGGAGGCGCGGGAGCGGGCGAGCGCGAGGGCCATCTGGCCCTGACCGTGACGGCGCAGGACGCCGGCCCCGGAGGCGCGGTGCGCTTCACCCTGGCGAGCCGGCCGCTGGCGCGCCACGCCGGGCCGGACGACGGCGCGGACCACGGCGCGGACCAATGGCGGTCCCACATGGACGGCGTCCTGCGACCGCTGGAAACGGCGCCGGACGGCCCGAACCGGCGGCGCTTCGACGCCGACGCCACCCGCCGCCGCTGCGGCCAGTCGGTGCGGGCGGAGCGCTACTACGCCATCCTCCGGGGCCTGGGCCTCGGCTACGGCCCCGTCTTCCGGGGCATCCAGAGCCTGTGGCGCGGCGACGGCGAGGCGCTGGCCCGCGTCCGCGCCCCCGACGCCCTGCCGCTCACCCTCAACGGCGTGCTCCATCCGGCGGTGCTGGACGCCTGCCTGCACCTCTATCCCGCCGTTCTGGACGGGGTCGGCGACTTCAGCACGCCGCCCCCCGAGGGGACCCGGGTGGCCCTGCCCGTCGCCCTGGAGCGGGTGCGGGTCCATCCCACCGAGGCGCGGGAGCTGTGGGTGCACGCCCGCCGCCGCCCGGGGCATATCCCCGCCGTGTCCGTCGTCGACTTGGCGGTGTTCGACCGGGAGGGGCGCGATGTCGCCGCCGTCCGGGGCCTGACGCTCAAGGTCCTGCCCCGCGCGCTGTTCCAGGCCGCCGGCGCGGACAGGGGCGGCTGGCTCTACCGGCCGTCCTGGATCGCCTGCCCCCCGGCCACCGACGCGACGCCGGCGACCACGCCCAACCGCTGGCTGGTGCTGGGCGGCGACCGGGAGGGGCTGGGACGCGCCCTCGCCGGCGCCCTCGGGCCGGCGGCACGCGTGATCGCGACCGCCGAGGTACCCCGCGACCGGGACGCGGCGCGGACGCTCCTGGAGACGATCACCAACGGGGACAGGGATCGCCTCGGCGTCGTCCACCTGATGGGACCGGACTCCGGACCGGTGGCGGCCGTCGACTGGGCCACCGAGGACCCGCAGCGCGCGGTTCTGGGGTCGGCCCTCGCCTGGGCCCAGGCCATCGGCGACCTGCGCGACCGCATCGACACGCCGCCGCGCCTCTGGCTGGTGACCCGGGGCGCGATGCCGGTCGCCCCCGCCCAGGCCCCCTGTGACGTGCTCCAGGCCGGGCTCTGGGGTCTTGGGCGCTCGCTGTCGCTGGAGGCACCGGCCGCATGGGGTGGCCTGGTGGACCTGGAGGCCGGCGGCGATCCGGCGCGGGACGCCGCCGCGCTGGCCCATCACCTGCGGGCCGGGGACGGCGAGGATCAGGTGGGATTTCGCGGGGGCGCGCGGCTGGCCGCCCGCCTGGTCCGCGCGGAGCCGCCCCCGGTCCGAACGCCCCAGGCCCGGCCGGGAACCTATCTGGTCACCGGCGGGCTGGGCGCGCTGGGCGTGGAGACGGCCGCGTGGATCGCCCGCAACCGTCCCGCCCCCACCCTGGTGCTCGCCAGCCGCCGGGGCGCCGAGGCCGCCAACGCCGGGGCGGTGACGGCCCGCCTGGAGGCCCTGGGGGCCACGGTGGTGCTGGCCCGGGCCGATGTCGCCGACCCTGGCGACGTCAAGGCCCTGATGGCCGAGCTACGCGCCATGGATCCGCCCGTGCGGGGGATCTACCACGTGGCCGGCGTGCTGCGGGACGGCATGGCCGAGGGCATGACCTGGAGCCGGTTCCGGGAGGCCCTGGCGCCCAAGCTGGACGCCGCCTGGAGGCTGCACCGGGAGTCCGCCGGCCTGCCCCTGGAGGCGTTCGTGCTGTTCTCGTCCGTCCTGTCGGTGATCGGCTCGGCGGGACAGACCAACTACACGGCCGGCAACGCCTGCCTGGACGCGCTCGCCGTCCACCGGCGGGCCCTGGGCCTGCCCGCGCAGTCCATCAACTGGGGACCATGGGCCGAGGCCGGGCTCGCCGAGGACCTGGGCGAGCGGGGCGAGGCCATCTGGCGCGCCCGGGGCATGACCTACCTTCCTCCGGCCCTGGGGCGGGAGGCGTTCGATGCCCTCTTCGGCGCTCCCATGACCCAGGCCGTGGTGGCGCTGACCGACTGGTCCCTGTTTCTGCGCCAGTTCCAGAAGCCGCCCCCGTACTATGCGGAACTGGCCACCCGGACCCCGGACGCGGTAGGGCTGGCCGATGACGTGGCCACCCTGCGCGCGCGCCTGGATGGCGACGACCGGGCGGACCGGCGGGCCGCCCTCACCGACTTCCTGACCGCCCAGGCGGCGGCCACCCTGGGCATGGGGTCGCCGCCCGATCCGGAGCGGCCCTTGCGGGAGCTGGGACTGGATTCGCTGATGGCCGTGACCCTCATCAATCGCGTGGAGGGGGCCACGGGGGTGCGCATTCCCGCCGCGCGGTTGATCCAGGGTCCCCCCATCGCCCAGGTGATCGACGAGGTCTGGTCCGACCTGCGCGGCCTGGACGCCGCCGGCAACGGCGGCGGCGGCGGCGACAGGGCGCCCGACGAGGCGGCGATCGCCGCCACCCCGCGCCGACAGCCGGCCACGCCCCACCCCAAGCCATCGGTGGGTGAGACCGGCGCCGTCCCGGCCCGAGGGGCCTGGCTGATGCCCATCACCCCAAGGGAAAACCCGCGCTTTCGCCTGTTCTGCTTCCCCTTCGCCGGGGGCGGCTCGGCGGCCTTCCAGACCTGGGCGCCGCAGACGGATCCGGCCATCGAGATGTTCGCCGTGGAACCGCCCGGACGCCTGTCGCGCATCCACGAACCGCCGGTCCGGGACATGGACACCTTCGTGGCCAGCGTTCTCGCCGACATGGACGGCCTGCTGGACCGGCCCTATGCCCTCTTCGGCCATTGCCTGGGCGGCCTGACCCTCTACGAGACGGCGCGGGCGCTGGTGGAGTCGGGACGGCCCCAGCCCCGCCACCTGTTCTGTTCGGGCACCCGGTCCCCGGACCGGGTGCGGATCGCCGGCCCGTTCGAGCGGCGCCTGGCCCGCCACCTGGCCGGGCTGAAGGACTATCAGCCCCTGGTGCCCCCCTACCGCCAGCCGGACGCCGTGTTCTCCAGCATCATCCGCCAGTTCGACATGGCCGCCTCCGACGAGTTCCTGGATGACCCGGAGTTGCGCCGGCTGATGCTGCCGGCGGTGCGCGCCGAGTTCGAAATGACGTCCCTGTACCGCTACCGGCCGGGGCGCCCCTGGGACATTCCCATCACCTGCTTCGTCTCGCGCGGCGACCCGTATGTGTCGCGCGAGGACGTGCTGGGCTGGGGCCGCTTCACCAACAGCCGCCTTCACGTGCACATGCGGGAGGGGACCCACTATTCTGTTTTCGAGGACGCGGCCTTCATCCAGCGCGTGATCGCGCAAGACCTGTCCACACCGCAGGGATAACGCCGGCGGCCGTCACGACGGACCATCAAGGACCGGGGCCGGATCACGACCCTGAGAACACGACCGTCACGGGAAATGGGAGGGCGAAGACATGGACGATACGACAGCGCAGCGGAAGCCCGTCAACGCGCTGGTCCTGGGGGGTGGCGCGCCGAACTTCACCCTCATGACCGGGGCCTTGCTCGCCTTCGAGGAAGCGGGCTTCCGATTCGATGTGATCACCGGCGCCGGCGGTGGCGGCGCCGTCGCCCTGAGCTACGTGGCGCCGAAAGGCACGGACCGGGCCAGCGCCCTCAGGAATTCCATGAACCTTGGGATCTCGGATGCGATCTACAAGGTGCTGCCCATGAACTACAAGGTGTTCCAGAAACAGGGAAAGCTGGCCGACGCCTATCGGTTCCTGCTGTCCAAGGCGCCCGGCTATCGCCGCATCATGGACCAGTCTCGGATGAGCAACGGCCAGAAGCTGGCCAGTGACCTCGTCCAGGCGTGGTGGGCGCTGACCACGCCATCCCTGCTCACGCCCTGGAGCAAGGGGCTTTGCGCCCACACGCCGTTCATCACGGAGATCGTCGATTTCGAGAAGCTCAGGACGATCGATGAAGAGATTTACCTCAACACCTACAACCTGACCGATCACAAAATGGCGGTCTTTTCCAAGGCGGAGATCACGCCTGAGGTCTTCGGTGCCAGTGGCTCCTTTCCCTTCATTTATCCACCCACCGAAAAAAATGGACGAAGCTATATCGAGGGCGCCACGGAAGAAGCATTCAACTTCCAGGGTGTCATGCGATACATGCACGAACATCACAAGATCGTCGACAACCTCGTCATCTTCAATTCATTCGGAAACGCCAAGTACCTGCAACCCCCGCGCGGGCTGTGGCATGCCTATGGGCAGTCCATCATCTCGGCGTTGATTCCCCTGGACCGGGCCAACCTGGAACTCTTTCACGTGCGCCTGAAAGAATGGAACGAGAATGAAAAGAACAAGGACAGGAAAATCAATGCCCTGACCCTGGACTTCCCTATTCCGGATGAATGGGATTACACGGCCCTCGACTGGTCTCGATCCAACCTGGAACGTCTGTTCCACCTGGGATACCAGGAAGGACAAGACTTCCTGAAACAGCATGGGTTGGCGTTGGGCGTGACCGCGCGCGCGGCCTGAGGCGGGGTGGCCGGCGGGGCGCACAGGACGCACGAACACGGCGCACAGTTGGCGCTTGTGTTCCTCGGGCAAACTCGGCTTTCCTCATCGGTGGGGGTAGCGTACTGCATGCCAATCCGGTAGGGAAGAAGCTTCTATGTATGGCCGCAAAGCCCCGGGATTTTCGTCTGAAGGTGGTTTTGGCGATGCCCTGATTCAGCACCTGTTTGACTCCATCCTCTCACGCACCCGCCAGGTGCTGTCGGAGGAGGCGGGAATCACGGTGCGGGACGGAACGGTGGCGTCCCGCGCAGCGGACATCCGTCGTCCGCACGCCGTGACCGTCCTGGCGACCTTGGGCGCGCCCGTGAGCGCCCTGGTTGCCTTCAGTTTCGAGGAACCTCTCCTGGAGAGCCTTGTCGAGGGCATGACTGGACCGCTGATCATGGACGGGGACGATGTGGGCCCGTATCGAGAGGACTGCGCTGCGGAGGCCGTCAACATGGCGCTCGGCCTGGGAACCGCAGACCTGCCGTCGGGGGGCATGGCCATCAGCCTGTCGCCCCCCGTGGTGCTGGACAACACCCAATGGGCACACCGGAATCGTGACGCTTTCATCGCCACGATGCGCGTGATCACGGACAAGGGAGTCCTCGACGTCAGCGTCGCCGACGCCCGGGACCCGCTCGACGCACCGATAAACTCTAAGGTTTAGGAAGCACCATGTCCGCCCTTCGCGTTCTCGTTGTCGATGATTCCCTGATCACGGTGACGAAAATCACCACGATCCTGACCGACCTCGGGCACGCGGTGGTGGGAACGGCGGGGACCGGCGAAGGCGCGGTCGAGTCGTACCGGCACCTGACCCCGGATCTGGTTACCATGGACATCACCATGCCCGACATGGATGGCGTCGAGGCGACCCGCATGATCATCAACGAGTTCCCCGATGCCACCATCATCATGGTCACGTCCCACGGACAGGAGCGCCTGCTCTTCAACTCCCTGGAGGCCGGGGCAAAGGGGTACCTGCTGAAACCCATCAAGCGGGACAAGCTGGCCCGCATCATCGAGAAGGCCAGGACTCGCCTGGGCTGAGACCAACGGTCGTCGCGACGGGCCATGGCGGTCCATGTGCGGCTCGCGCCCATGCTCCCATCCGAAGCGCCCCGAAGCTCCCGCCCCCTTGGCGCGGCCCCGGCGCCGGCACGCGCGAGTCCGGACGCCCCCGGCGGTCGGTGAGATGGGCCGTTGATGCCCCCGGCCGGCCTACCGGCCAGGACTCTCAACCGCGTACGCCGCCGGGATGACGCCCCGCCTCAAGCCGGCCTGTAAAATATTGCACAGACTATTGGAAATATGGCGTAGCGTGACGCGCCGCTCCCGTTCAAGATCAGCGGATGATGGGGAAACCAGTAATCAAGTGTTTCTCTAGTCAAGGTTTTCGCTGGAGGTTTCCATGCTTGTAAAAGGCGTCGTGCTCGAGCGTATAGGCGAAATTTCCGTCCGAGACATTGACGTCTCCGGAAGCGCCGAGCCTGGCCCCAAGGACGTCCGTGTCGCCATAAAATCTGTTGGCATATGCGGAAGCGACGTCCACTACTATGAACATGGTCGCATTGGCGATTTCGTCGTCAAGGAGCCCATGATCCTGGGCCACGAGGCCTCCGGCGTCGTCGACGCCGTGGGCGCGGACGTCACCCACCTGCGGCCCGGGGACCGGGTCTGCATGGAACCCGGGATCCCCGATTTCAGGTCGGTGGAAACCCTGCGCGGCATGTACCACCTGGACCCGGCGGTCCGCTTCTGGGCCACGCCGCCCATCCACGGGTGCCTGACGCCCACGGTGGTCCACCCCGCGTCCCTGACCTACCGCCTGCCGGACAGCGTCAGCTTCGCCGAGGGCGCCATGGTGGAGCCCCTGGCCATCGGCGTGCACGCGGCCGCCAAGGCCAACATTCGCCCCGGCGACATCGCCGTGGTCACCGGCGCCGGCACCATCGGCATGATGGTGGTCCACGCCGCCCTGGCCGGTGGCTGCGCCGAGGTCATCGTCAGCGACGTCGCCGCCGAGAAGCTCGCCCTGATCGACCGCCTGCCGGAGGTCACGACCGTTGACGCCCGCAGCCAGGATCTGGCCAAGGTCGTCGCCGAGCGCACGGACGGGCGCGGCGCCGATCTCTTCCTTGAGGCCAGCGGCAGTTCCAAGCCGCACGAGACCATGATCGATCTGGTGTGCCCCGGCGGCCGGATCGTCCTGGTGGGCATGCCCGCCGCCCCGGTCGGGCTGGATGTCGTCGCCCTTCAGGCCAAGGAAATCGCCCTGACCGGCACCTTCCGCTACGCCAACGTGTGGGATCGCGCCCTCAAGCTGCTGGGCAGCGGCCGCATCGACCTGAAGCCCCTGATCTCCGGCGCGTTCGACTTCGCGGACTCGGTGGCGGCCTTCCGGCGCGCCGCGGAACACCGCCCGGACGACGTGAAGCTGCAAATCTCCCTGTGATCGGGACCCGCGAGGGGACCATCCGCCCGGCCCGTCCATGGTCATTTCTCCGGACCGTGGGACGGGTCCCGTGGAAGGAGGCGGGATTGTGCGCACGAAACCGCTGCGGGAAGCCATAGCCGCGCCACTGGACCGGGGGGTCCGCGCCTACCGGCATGGGTATCCCTCCGACCTCACCGGCTGGCACTATCATCCGGAATACGAACTGCACGCCATCCGGCGCAGTTCCGGTCTGTGCTACGTCGGGACCTACACGGGGCCGTTCGAGCCGGGCAACCTGATCCTGACGGGGCCGAACCTGCCCCACATGTGGGTCACCGACGCCGATGGTTACGCGGACGACGAGTTCCTGGGCGACTTCATCCCGGGCCGCGACCTTGTGTTGCAGTTCAGCGCCGAGTTCGCCGGCCGCTGTATCGAGCAGTTCGCCGACTGCTCGGCCTTGCGCGACCTGCTGACGCAAGGAACCTCGGGCCTGCTGTTCTCCGACGAGGTCTCGGCCAGCGTCATCCCCAAGATTGAAGAGCTGGTCGACCAGTACGGTCCGCGCCGCCTCGCGCTGTTTTTCGATATCGTCGACTGCTTGATCGCCGATGAAGGCAAGCAGAGCCTGTCGGTCGAATGGAAAAGCTATAGCTGCAAATACCCCCAGCGCCTTGAAAACATTCTTCGCACGATCGCGGAAAACATAAGCCGCCCCGAATTCACCTGCTCCGAGCTGGCCGAAATGGAGAACATGGAGCTATCCACGTTCTCTCGTTTCTTCGAACGCCATATTCGGTGCGGATGTGTCGAGTACATCAATCGCCTGCGGATTTTCAAGGCATGCCAGCTTCTGATCGAAACAGACGGCACCATCACCGGCATCGCCCATGACGTCGGCTACGGCACCTTGTCGACGTTCAACCGCAACTTTCAGCGCTACATCGACCTCTCGCCGACCGCGTTCCGCAGCCTGCGCCGTCACGGCCAGCGGCACCGGGCCGCGATCGAACGCCCCCCGAAGGGCGAGCCCCGCTCCTCGGACCCGGCGAAGGGGCCATCAAACGCCTAGACCGGACGGGCCGATCCGGCATCGCGCCGGCCGCCCGAGACCACGTCAACGGACATCGCAGGATTGAGGACCATGTTTCTGGGACTGGATTGCGGCACACAGGGGACCAAGACCGTGATCGTGGACGAGGGCGGCACGATCCGTGGCGTCGGCCACGCCGCCCATGCCCTGATCGAAACCCCGTCCGGCAAGCGCGAGCAGGACCCCCGCTGGTGGGTCGAGGCGGCGATCGCGGCGTCACGCATGGCGATCCAGGACTCGGGCGTCGCCGGGGCGGACATCCGCGCCATGGCGGTGTCCGGCCAGCAGCATGGTTTGGTGGTGCTGGACGACGCCGGCACCCCCCTGCGCCCCGCCAAGCTGTGGAACGACACCGAGACGGCGGACCAGAACGCCGCCCTGTGTGCCCGCCTCGGCGGTCCGGAGACCTGGGAGGCGACGCTCGGCATCGTGCCCCTGACCGGCTACACGGTCTCCAAGCTGGCCTGGCTGAAGGAGACGGAGCCGGAGACCTTCGCGCGGCTCCGGTCGATCCTGCTGCCGCACGACTACCTCAACTTCTGGCTCACCGGGCGCCGGGTGGCCGAATACGGCGATGCCTCGGGCACCGCGTTCTTCGACATCCGCGCGCGCCGCTGGGCCGAGGACGTGCTGGCCCTCATCGACGGCGGCAGCGGACACCTGGCCCGGGCGCTGCCCGACCTCGTGGGGCCGGACGACGTGGTCGGCCCGCTGCGCGGCGAGGTCGCCGAGGCGCTGGGCCTGTCCACCGGCTGCCTGGTGGCGGCCGGTGGCGGCGACAACATGATGGGCGCCATCGGCACGGGCAACGTCCGCGAGGGCGTGGTGACGCTGTCCATCGGCACCTCGGCGGCGGCCTATTCCTACAGCGACACGCCCGTGACCGATCCCAAGGGGCGGGTGGCCGCCTTCTGCTCCAGCAGCGGCGGCTGGCTGCCGCTGGTCTGCATGATGAACGCCGCCGACGTGACCAGCCGGGCGGCGAGCCTGCTGGGCAAGGATGTCCGCGTCATCGACGAGGCGCTGGCCGAGAGCCCGCCCGGGGCCGGGGGGATCACGGTCCTGCCGTTCCTGAACGGCGAGCGCACCCCGGATCTGCCGCACGCCCGGGGCGGCATCCACGGCCTCACCACCGTCAACATGACGCCGGCCCACCTGCTGCGCGCCATGACCGAGGGCGTCACCTTCGGCATGCTGGCCGGCCTGACCCTGATCCAGCGCGGCCGCCCCCGCGAGTGCATCGTCCTCATCGGCGGCGGCGCCAAGTCCGCGCAATGGCGCCAGATGATCGCCGACGCCACGGGATCGCGGGTGATGGTCCCGCGCACCGAGGAAGGCGGCGCGCTGGGCGCCGCGTTGCAGGCGCATTGGGCCTGGGCCAAGGCTTCGGGCGCCCCGGTGGCCCTGACCGATCTCACCGGGCAGGCGGTGCGGATGGACGAGACCAAGACCTGCGCGCCGCGCGCCGCCGCGAAGCCGGCCTACGACGAGGCGTTCGCCCGGTACCGCCAGACGGTGCTCGACATCCACGGCGTCGACGTCATCTGAGGGAGGCGACGATGAGCGCTCCCCTGCTGTCCATGCGGACCATCCGCAAGAGCTTTGGCAGCGTGCACGCCCTGACCGACGGCAATCTGGAGCTGAAGCGCGGCGAGATCCATGCCCTGTGCGGCGGCAACGGCGCCGGCAAGTCGACGATCCTCGGCATCCTCATGGGGTTCACCCGCCCCGACGGCGGGGACATCCAGATCGAGGGCCAGCCGGTCCGCTTCGCCAACGCCCATCAGGCCCTGACCGCCGGCATCGCCATCGTCCAGCAGGAACTGAGCGGCGTTCCGCAACTGAGCGTGGCGGAGAACATCTTTCTGGGCGCGGCCCCCCGGCGCCACGGCTTCGTCGATTTCCCCACCCTGAACAGACACGCCGAGGACCTGCTGGCGCGGCTGGGCTTCGACATCGATCCCCGGGCGATGCTGGGCTCGCTCAGCGTCGCCTCCCAGCAACTCGTCGAGATCGCCAAGGCGCTGTCGCGCCAGGACGCCGACATCCTGATCTTCGACGAACCCACGTCGGCCCTCGGCGAGCGCGACACCCAGCGCCTGTTCGACGTGCTGCGCGACCTGGCGGCGGCCGGCAAGGGGATCATCTACGTCACCCATCGGCTGGCGGAGATCTTCACGATCGCCGACACCTTCACGGTGTTCAAGGACGGCGCGACCGTCGCAACGGGCAGGGTCGCCGACATCCATCGCGAGCGGCTGATCGAGCACATGATCGGCGGCACCATCGACGGCGAGTACGTCAAGGACAACGTGCCCGGCACGGACCCGCGCCTTCAGCTCCGCGCCCTCAGCCGGGCGCCCTGGTTCAGCAAGGTCGACCTGACCCTGCACGCGGGCGAGATTCTCGGCATCTACGGCCTGGTCGGCTCCGGCCGAAGCCAGCTCCTCGACACGATCTATGGGTTGGAGACCCCCGACGAGGGCGACATCCTCGTCGGGGGCATGCCCCAGCGCCCCGGCTCCGTGGGCGCGGCCCTGCGGGCCGGCATCTCCTACGTGACCGAGGACCGGGCCCGCAGCGGCCTCGTGCTGTGTGCCTCGGTGGGGGCCAACCTGTCGCTGTCGAAGGTCCGCTTCATCCAGCGCCTGGGGTTCATCGACGAGGCCGCCGAGAAGGCCGGCATCCTGGCTTCGATCCAGCGCATGGGCATCAAGACCCCCAGCCCGGACCAGATCGTGTCCAACCTCAGCGGCGGCAACCAGCAGAAGGTCGTGTTCGGCCGCTGCACCGCCGTTGCCCCGAAGGTGCTGCTGCTCGACGAGCCGACCCGGGGCGTCGACGTGGGCGCCAAGAAGGAAATCTACCGCTTCATTTCCGAGTTCGCCGCCGACGGCGGCGCCGTGCTGATGGTGTCGTCCGAGTTGGAGGAGATCATCGGCATGAGCGACCGCGTCCTGGTCCTCAAGCAGGGTCGGACGGTCGCCGAGTTCCCGCGGGACGAAACAACCCAGAAAGCCCTGATGATGGCGGCCGTCTGACCCGCACCCGGCCGGATCCGACCCCCACGACGCCCCAGCGAAGAGCGAGCATTCCCCATGTCAGGCACGACGCCAATCGCCAAGCCCACGTTTTCCCTCCAGAAGTATGGAATCGTCCTGGCCTTCCTCGGCCTGTGCGCGCTCGTCAGCCTGGTCTGCCAGATCAAGGTCATGCAGGGCGTCTGGCCGGTGAATGTCTTCCTCACCCTGAACAACCTGATGCTGATCCTGCATCAGATCTCGGTGAACGGCGTCCTGGCCGTCGGCATGACCTTTGTCGTCATCTCCGCCGGCATCGACTTGTCCGTCGGGTCGGTGCTGGCGTTCTCGGGCATGGTGGCCGCCTCGTTCGCCACCCGCTACACCGGCGTCACGGTCTGGAGCGACACCTACATGGTGCTCGCGCCGGTGACGGCGGCGCTGCTCGGCGGCGCGCTCTGCGGCGCCGTCAACGGCTGGATCATCAGCCGCTTCCGCATCCAGGCGTTCATCGCCACCCTGGGCATGCTGTTGGCGGCGCGCGGCATGACCATGGCGGTCACGGGCGGCAATCCCATTTCGGCCCTCAGCCCCGACTTCCGCTGGTTCGGAACCGGACGGCTGTTCGGTGTCGTCCCAGTCCCTGTGATCATCCTGATCCTGGTGTTCGCCGTGGCCTGGGTGATTCTGAACAAGACCGTGTTCGGGCGCTACGTCTACGCCGTCGGCGGCAACGAGAAGAGCGCCCGCACCTCGGGCATCAACACCCGGGCGGTGCTGATGTGGGTCTATGTGCTGGCCGGCTTTCTGTCGGGCCTGGCCGGCATCATCCTGACCGCCAAGACCGGATCGGCGCAGACCGCCGCCGGAACCTCCTACGAACTCGATGCCATCGCTGCCGTGGTCATCGGCGGCGCCAGCCTGGCTGGCGGCGTCGGTCGACTGACCGGCACGTTCTTCGGCGCCCTCATCATCGGTGTGATGAACAACGGACTGGATATTCTCGGCGTCGAAAGCTTCTACCAACTGATCATCAAAGGAGCCCTGATCGTCATAGCCGTCATTATCGACAGCAGACGCATGTCGCCATGACCCCGTGCCAATCCTGATGGAACAGCCACACAAGGGTGGAAAGACTCCGATGAAACGCTTTCTTTTGTCCACGATCGCCCTCGCCTCGACCCTGACGATCTCCACCGCCATGGCCGCCGAAACCGATCCGGTGCGGATCGCCGTCCTGATGTACGGAAACCGGGCCGAGTTCGTGCAGCTCATGGAGCAGTACGGCCGCGAGCATCCCGCCGTGGTCTCCGGTCAGGCCAAGCTGACCTACTACGACGGGCGCTATGATGCCTCGGTCCAGAACGACCAGGGCCAGATGGCGATCAACACCCTGCACGACGCCATCATCGTCAATCCGATGGATTACGAGGCGAACATCGACATCGTCACCAACGCCAACGACGCCGGGATTCCGGTGATCGTCACCAACGCGCGCCTGAACACCGACCAGATGACCTCGGAAGTCGTGTCCGACGACGTCGAGGGGGGCTACCTGGAAGCCAAGGCCGTCCTCGGTCAGCTGGAGTGCGCGGGCAACGTCGTCATCATCGAGGGACCGAAAGGCGGATCGGGCGAAATCCAGCGCGGCCAGGGCAACGAGAAGGCGATCGCCGAATGCCCCGAGGGCGCCGTCGCCGTCCTGGAGCGGCAGACGGCCAACTGGTCCCGGGCCGAAGCCCTGGACCTGATGCAGAACTGGCTGTCCAGCCATCCGGACCAGATCGACGGCGTCATCGCCCAGAATGACGAAATGGCCCTGGGCGCCATCGAGGCCATCCGCGCCGCCGGGCTGGAGGTCAACGACTTCGCCATCGCCGGCATCGACGGCGTGACCGACGCCCTGCGCGCCGTCAAGGCGGGCGAGATGACCTCGGTCCTGCAGGATGCGCGCGGCCAGATCCAGGGCAGCATCGACGTCGCCCTGCGCGCCGTGCTGGGCGAATCCTACGAACCGCAATCGATCATCTGGGACCAGTATGCCGGGGACCTCGACTGGGCCGATGGCCAGAGTGCCCGCTATGACATCCCCTGGACCGTGGTGACCGAGGACAATGTCGACGACCTCCTGGCCGACCGCCAGTAGCACGACCGCCGGCGGATGCGGGTGACTCATCCGCCGGACGGAGGGCCGACCACGCCCCCGAACGCAAGACCTTGGCGGCGATGAGCACCCCTCATCGCCGCTTTTGACGACCGGGACCCATGCCTGCGACTCGACGGCGGCGGAGATCGCGAACCGAGAGGCACGCGGCGATCCGCCGCGCGCATCCCGCGCCCGACCCGCCGCCGATGCACGGGGGACGCGTCCGCGCCGCCCTCCCCCGGCGGGTTCGACGACACAACCCCGCGCCGCCGCCCCGCTTCCGCCGCCCGCGGCCGCGTCTCGACCCGCGGCGACCCGGGAGAATATGCATTTTTTCACAGGGGTCGGTTAAAAAACTATCAGCGAACGGTCGCTGCCGGCGTGGAAACCGCGCGGCTCCTGTTGTTAAACTAAAGTGTAACATAAGAAGGAATACGGGACTGCGGTGAGAGTCCCGCGTGGGATGGAAGGGAAAGGTCCGTGCAGCCAGACCTGGAACTGGTCCACATCCGGAAGGGTGAATCCTTCGCCGCCTGGCATCACGGCTATCCGTTTCGCACGGTTCGCTGGCATTACCATCCCGAATACGAAATCCACCTCTTGGTGTCGACGTCTGGCAAGTTCTGCATCGGCGATTACGTCGGGGACTTCGCTCCCGGCCAGCTTGTCATGACCGGCCCCAACCTTCCGCACAACTGGATCAGCGACGTCCCGCACAACACCGTCGAGCCGCGACGCACGCAGGTCATCCAGTTTCCGGACTCCTTCATCGACGACACCCTGGACGCCATTCCGGAGATGGCGGCCTTCCGCCCCCTGCTGTCGCGCAGCCGGCGGGGCCTGCTGTTCGACAGGGAAACCAGCGCGGTCGTCGAACCAATGATGGGCGAGGTGATGGACGCCCGCGGCGTGAAGCGCGTGGCGCTTTTTTTCAGCATCGTCGACGCCCTCATTCGCGCGCCGGAACCGCAGGTCCTGGCGAGCCTCAACTTTCAGCTCAACATGGGAAAGGCCGAGAATGCCGCAATCAACCGTGCAATATCCTATCTGCGCGAGAACCTGACCGCGCCGGTGACCGAGACCGATCTGGCCGCCCTGACCCGGCAAAGCCCGAGCGCGTTCTCGCGATCCTTCAAACGGCACACCGGGACAACACTCGTGCGCTACAAGAATCAACTGCGCATCGATCTCGCATGCCAGTTGCTCCTGTCGGATCCTGAACTCCGCGTCGCTGACATCTGCTTCGACGTGGGGTTCTCGAATCTGTCGAACTTCAACCGTCACTTCCTGAAACTGAAAGGGATGTCGCCGTCACAGTTCCGCGTCACCTTCGCCGCCAACACTCTGGTGCGCATGACCGGATAACCGTTGACCGAACACACCGCCCTGTTGGCGCGACGGGTTTCACGCCCGCCGTGAACGGGTGAGGTGTGGCCATTCTTCACGCCCGTCCGGCCCGTCTCGGCCGACACGGCATGTTGCGACCCCGTCGTCCGGGGCCGCCCGACATGGCGGGTCCGTCGAGGCTTCCCGGACCGACTGTCTACAGCGGGAGGACTCCCATGAAGACCCTTTTGAAGACCGTCTCCGTCGTCGCCCTCGGGTTCGCCGCCTCCACGGCGCCGGCCATGGCGGCCGACGACACCCTGAAGATCGGCATGACGTTCCAGGAGATGAACAACCCCTACTTCGTGTCGATGCAGGAAGCCCTCAAGGAGGCCGCCGACTTCCTGGGCGCCGAGCTGGTCATCACCGACGCCGGCCATGACGTGGCCAAGCAGCTCTCCGACGTCGAAGACATGCTGCAACAGGATATCGACATCCTTCTGCTGAACCCGACCGACAGCGCCGGCATCGAAGCGGCCGTCCAGATGGCCAAGGACGCGGGCGTGATCGTCGTCGCGGTGGACGCCAACGCCAACGGCCCGGTCGACACCTTCGTCGGCTCCAAGAACCGCGACGCCGGATACATGTCCTGCAAGTACCTGGCCGATGAACTGGGCGGCGACGGCGAGGTCGCCATCCTGGACGGCATTCCGGTGATTCCGATCCTGGAGCGGGTCGAGGGCTGCAAGGCCGCGCTCGACGAATACGACGGCATCACCCTCGTGGACGTCCAGAACGGCCGTCAGGACCGGTCCGTCGCCCTCGGCGTGGTCGAGAATATGATCCAGTCGCACGGCGACCTCAAGGGCATCTTCTCGGTCAACGACGGCGGCGCCATGGGCGCGCTGGCGGCGATTCAGGGGTCCGGCCGCGACATCAAGCTGACCTCGGTGGACGGCGCCCCCGAGGCCGTCGACGCGATCGCCAAGGGCACGCCGTTCATCGAGACGACGGCCCAGTTCCCGCGCGATCAGGTGCGGGTCGGCCTCGGCATGGCGTTGGCGCAGTTGTGGGGCGCCCGCGTGGTGCCGGCGGAGGTGCCGATCGACGTGATGGTCGTCGATTCCAAGAACGCCGCCGACTTCGGCTGGTAACGGTCGCGGTCCTGGCCGCCCCCGTGCCTGGCGCGGGGGCGGCGCCTTTCCCTCGAACCGGTCGGGACGCGTCATGCTGGAACTGAACGGGATCAGGAAAAGCTTCGGCAAGGTCGAAGTCCTGCACGGCGTCAATCTCGACGTACGCGCCGGCGAGGTTCATGCCCTGCTGGGCGAGAACGGCGCCGGAAAGTCGACGTTGATGAAGGTGCTGTGCGGCATCATCAAGGCCAGCGACGGCACCATCAGGATCCATGGCGAGGACCGGCGGTTCGCCAATTACGACGAAGCCATCGCGGCCGGGATCGGCATCGTCTTCCAGGAATTCAGCCTCATTCCCTACCTGTCGGCGGTGGAAAACATGTTCCTCGCCCGGGAGATCAGGACCCGCCTCGGCTTCCTGGACCGCAAGGCCATGCGTCGCCGGGCGCGCGACATCCTGCACCGGTTGGGTGTGGACCTGCCGCTGACCGTGCCCGTGGCCAGCCTGTCCGTGGCCGAACAGCAGTTCGTGGAGATCGCCAAGGCGCTGTCGCTGGACGCGCGCATCCTCATCCTGGACGAGCCGACGGCGACGCTCACGCCCACGGAGGTCGAGCGGCTGTTCAAGGTCATCCGCGAGTTGCGCCGGAACGACGTCGCCATCGTCTTCATCTCGCACCACCTGGAAGAGATCTTCCAGATCTGCGACCGCATCACGGTGCTGCGCGACGGCGAGTACATCGGCACCTGCGACGTGGCGGATGTGGACAACGACCGCCTGGTCGAAATGATGGTCGGGCGGCGAATCGAACAGAACTTCCCGCCCAAGCCGGTCCTCGACCCCACGGCGCCCCCGGTGCTCGACGTGGCGGAAATCCAGCTCAAGCGTGGCGGGCCGGTCTCCTCCTTCACCCTTCGGAAGGGCGAGATCCTGGGGTTCGCGGGGCTGGTCGGATCGGGGCGCACCGAAACGGTGCTGGCCCTGCTCGGCGCCCACCCGGCGGCGCGCTGCCGGATGACCCTGGAGGGCAAGGCGGTGCGGTTCTCCGAGCCGGCGGACGGGCTCGCCCATGGCGTCGGGCTCCTACCGGAGAACCGCAAGGAGAAGGGCCTGATCACCAGCTTCGCCATCCTGCCCAACATCTCCATCAACAATTACGGGAAGTACCGCAAGAACCAGATCTTCATTGATTTGCGGAAGGAACTTGCCTGCACCAGGGACGCCATGACGCAGGTCCGGGTGAAGGCCAACAGCCCCAGGGATCGAATGGACACCCTCTCGGGCGGCAACCAGCAGAAGGTAGTGCTCGCGCGCTGGCTGAATCACGACATGAAGGTTCTCATTTTCGACGAGCCCACGCGCGGGATCGACGTCGGAGCGAAGGCGGAGATCTATCAGCTCATGCGCGACCTGACCGCGCGGGGCTGCGCCATCATCATGGTGTCCTCCGAATTGCCGGAAGTCCTCGGCGTGTCGGACCGCGTCTGCGTGTTCCGGGGCGGCGGGATCGTCGCCACAGTGGACGGCGACGACCTCACGTCAGAAAAGATCATGACCTACGCAACGACCGGAAAACTAGAAAATGTCGCATGATACGAACGCAAGCGCCACGGTCCAGACCTCGAAAGACACGGGCCTGAGTTTCGGTCGGGTGTTGCAGTCGCCGCTGGTGCTGCCGTTGGCCGGCCTGGTGGTCGTCTCGATCCTGATGGGGATCGCCAGCGAGAACTTCTTCAATATCTCAAATATCTTCAATGTCCTGCGGCAGGTCTCGATCATCGGCATCCTGGCGGTAGGCATGACCTTCGTCATCCTGACGGGCGGGATCGACCTGTCCGTCGGGGCGGTCATGGCGCTGGCCGGCACCATCTGCGCCGGGCTGATCGTCCACATGGGCATGCCGGGCGTCGTCGGCCTCGCCGGCGGCCTGCTGGTGGGGCTCGGCTTCGGGCTGTTCAACGGCGCCCTGGTGGCCTGGGGGCGCATGCCGGCGATCATCGTCACCCTGGCGACCATGGGCATCGCCCGGGGGCTCGGCCTGATCTATTCCGGCGGCTATCCGATCAGCGGCCTTCCCAGCTGGATTTCCTGGTTCGGCATCGGCCGCATCGGCGACGTGCCGGTCCCGGTGATCCTGATGGTGATCATCTACGCCGTCGCCTGGGTGCTCCTCCAGCGCACGCCGTTCGGCCGCCACGTCTACGCCATCGGCGGCAACGAGACGGCGGCCCGCCTGTCGGGCGTGAAGACCCAGCGGATCAAGCTGGCCATCTATGCCATCTCGGGGCTGACCTCCGCCTTCGCGGCAGTGGTCCTGACCGGGCGGCTGATGAGCGGCCAGCCCAACGCGGGCGTCGGCTTCGAACTGGACGCCATCGCCGCCGTGGTTCTGGGCGGCACCGCGATCGCCGGCGGTCGGGGCCTGATCCTCGGCACCCTGATCGGCGCCATCCTGCTGGGCATTCTGAACAACGGCCTGAACCTGGTGGGCATCAACCCGTACCTCCAGGACGTCATCAAAGGATTCATCATTCTGCTGGCCATCTACATCGGACGTGAATGGCGCTGATCGATGACCAACGGTCCAACGGAAAGGACTCTTCACATGGACATGACGGCAGTCGTTTGCCACGGTCCCAAGGATTATCGCATCGAGACGATCCGGCGGCCGGAGCCAAAGGACAAGGAACTGCTGGTTCGCGTCGGCGCCTGCGGGATCTGCGCGTCGGACCGGAAGTGCTGGTCGGGCGCCGGCATGTTCTGGGACATCCCCTGGGTCAAGGCCCCCGTCGTCGCCGGCCATGAGTTCTTCGGCTTCGTCGAGGCCGCCGGCCCGGGCGCGGAAGAACACCACGGCGTCGCGGTCGGCGACATGGTGATCGCCGAGCAGATCGTGCCCTGCGGCACCTGTCGCTACTGCCGCGACGGCCAGTACTGGATGTGCGAGCGGCACGACATCTTCGGCTTCCAGCGCGGCGTGGCCGACGGCGGCATGGCCGAGTACATGATCTATCCGGCCAACGCGCGCGTGCACAAGATGCCGGCCGACCTGCCGCTGGAGGACGCCGCCATCGTCGAGCCGCTGGCCTGCGCCATCCACGCGGTGGAGCGCGGCACCATCGGCTTCCGCGACGTGGTGGTCATCGCCGGCACCGGGCCGATCGGCCTGTTCATGGTGCAGGTGGCCGCCCTCCTGACGCCGAAGACGCTGGTCGCGGTCGACCTGTCCGACGAGCGCCTGGCCCTGGCCAAGCGGTACGGCGCCGACGTCTGCATCAACCCGTCGCGGGACGACGCGATCCAGGTCGTCAAGGACCTGACCGACGGCTACGGCTGCGACGTCTACATCGAGGCCAGCGGCGCCCCCGCCGGCGTGACGCAGGGCCTGCAAATGGTCCGCAAGCTGGGTCGTTTCGTGGAATTCTCGGTCTTCGGCAAGGAGACGAGCGCCGACTGGTCGATCATCGGCGACCGCAAGGAACTCGACATTCGCGGCGCGCACCTCGGCCCGCGCGCCTACGAGGTGGCCATCGACCTGCTGGCCCGGGGCAAGGTCACCTCCGACGGGATCGTCACCGACACATACGCGCTCGGCGACTGGGAAGCGGCGTTCGAGCGGTCCGCGACCATGGAGGCCGTCAAGGTCCTGCTGGTCCCCGGAACGGCCTGATACCGGCCACGGACGTCACCGGTCATGGTCCATGACCGGTGGTCTGACGCCAACAGTGACTGGAGACCGCCGCGCGGCCGGTGCCGCCCGGCGGAGGGGTCGGTGCGTCCACCGCCAGCCGCGCGCGAGCCTTCGGGACGCGGCGGCGGCGCACCACACCCGGCCCGAAGAGCATGTGAGGAGCATCATGGGAGTCGCGGGACCATCCATCATCATCACCGGCGCGGGAAAGGGCATCGGACGGGCCACCGCCCACCTTCTGGCCGAGCGTGGCGCCCGGATCGTGGCCCTGGGCCGAACCCCCGACGGGCTTGAGGACCTGCGCACGGAGATCGGCGCGCACCCCATCGTCGTCGATCTGGCCGACCCGGCCCAGGCACGGGCGGCGATCCGGGAGGCCGGTCCCTGCGACGGCCTCGTCAACTGCGCCGGCATCAACGTGCTGGAACGCGTGCTGGACATGACCGACGCGGGCTACGAGGCCGTGCTGGGCGTCAACCTTCGCGCGGCGCTGGTCTGCGCGCAGGAATTCGCCCGCATGCGGGTGGCGGCCGGCGGCGGCGGTGTGATCGTCAACGTCACCAGCATCGCCGGGCATCGCGGCTTCCCGGACCACGTCTGCTACGCCGCGTCCAAGGCGGGCCTGGAGGGGGCCACGCGCGTCATGGCCCGCGAACTGGGGCCGCACGGCATTCGCGTGGTCGCGGTCGCGCCCACGGTGACGATGACCGCGCTCGCGGTGGACGCCTGGAGCGACCCGGCCAAGAGCGAACCGATGATGGCGCGTCATCCAGCCGGGCGGTTCGCCGAACCCGACGACGTCGCCCGCGCCATCGCCATGGTGCTGGGGGACGACGCCGCCATGGTAACCGGCTCGGTCCTGGCCGTCGACGGCGGCTTCCTCGCCGTGTGACGCGCGCGACCAGCGTTTCATGAGATCTCGGAACAAAGGACACGGAGATGGGCGAGAGCCTGACGGGTAAGACGGCGGCGGTGACGGGCGCGGCCTCCGGCATCGGGTTGGCCTGTGCCAGGGCCATGCTGGACGCGGGGGCCACGGTGGTCCTGATCGACCGCGACGAGGATACGCTCCGGGACCTCAGCCAGGCGTGGGGACCGCGGGCGCACCCGCTGACGATCGACCTGCTCGACGGCGCGGCGGTGTCGGCCCTGCTGCCCCGCATCCTCGATCTCGCCGGCGGTCTCGACATCCTGCACGTGAACGCGGGCGCCTACGTCGGCGGCGCGGTCGCCGACGGAGATCCGGACGTCTGGGACCGGGTGCTCGACCTAAACACCAACGCCGCGTTCCGGTCGGTGCGGGCCGTGCTGCCGCACATGATCGAGCGGAAAAGCGGCGACATCATCTTCACCTCGTCGGTCGCGGGCGTGGTCCCGGTGATCTGGGAGCCGATCTACACCGCCTCGAAATTCGCCGTGCAGGCGTTCGTGCATGCCACCCGCCGCCAGCTCATCGAGCACGGCGTGCGCATGGGCGCGGTCTTGCCCGGCCCGGTGATCACCGCATTGCTGGACGACTGGCCAAAGGCCAAGATGGACGAGGCCCTGGCCGCGAAGTCCCTGATGGAGGCCAAGGAGGTCGCGGACTGCGTGATGTTCATGGTGACGCGGCCGCGCGGGGTGGTCATCCGCGATCTGACCATCCTGCCTCATGGCCTTGACCTGTAACCGCCGTAGCGACGAAAGGGAGGACGATCCGTGACCCAGGTCTTCATGGGCATCGATGTCGGAACAAGCAGCGCCCGCGCCGGCGTCTTCGACGCCTCCGGCACGCTGTTGGGCACCGACAAGCGCGACGTCACGGTCCATCACGCGCCGGGGTCGATCGTGGAGCAATCGTCGGCCGAGATCTGGGCCGCCGTCTCGGCCGCGGCCCGGGGGGCGATCCGGAAGGCCGGCGTCGATCCCGCCGCCGTCGCCGGCGTGGGTTTCGATGCCACCTGCTCGCTCGTCGTCCTCGGGGACAACGGCGCGCCGCTCCCCGTGGGGCCGAGCGAGGATCCGGACCGCAACATCATCGTCTGGATGGATCACCGCGCCATCGACCAGGCCGAGCGCATCAACGCCCTGGGACACCGCGTGCTCGACTATGTGGGCGGCCGCATCTCGCCCGAGATGGAGACGCCCAAGCTGCTGTGGCTGAAGGAAAACCGCCCCGAGGTGTTCGGGACCGCCTGGCAGTTCCTGGACCTGACCGACTACCTGACCTGGCGCGCCACCGGAAGCCTGGCGCGCTCCATCTGCACGGTCACCTGCAAGTGGACCTATCTCGGTCATGACGCGCGCTGGGACGAGAGCTACTTCCGCGCCGTCGGCCTGGGCGTGCTCGCCGACGAGGGGTTCACCCGGATCGGCACCGAGGTGGTCGATCCCGGCACCCCGCTTGGCGCGGGGCTGACCGCCGAGGCCGCCGCCGACCTCGGACTTGCCCCGGGCACCAGGGTCGGCGCCGGCCTGATCGATGCCCATGCCGGCGGGATCGGCAGCGTCGGCGCCGAGGGCGGCGGGGGACCCCAGGACAACCTCGCCTATGTCTTCGGAACCTCCTCCTGCACCATGACGACGACCGCCGATCCGGTCTTCGTGCCCGGTGTCTGGGGACCCTATTACTCCGCCATGGTGCCGGGGGCCTGGCTGAACGAGGGCGGCCAGTCGGCGGCCGGCGCCGCCATCGAGCAACTGTTGCGGTTCCACCCGGCGGCCGGCGAGGCCGGCGCGGCGGCGGCGGCGGCGGACATGTCCCTGCCGGGATGGCTCGCCGATCGCGCCCTGGCGCGGGCGGGATCGACGGCGGCGGCGGCGCGGCTGGCCGATGGGGTGCACGTGGTGCCGGAGTTCCTGGGCAATCGCGCGCCCCACGCGGATCCGCACACGCGCGCGGTGATCGCCGGGCTGGGGATGGACGCGGACGTGGACACCCTGGTCGCGCTCTACGTCGCCGGGATCTGCGGTCTCGGATACGGGCTGCGGCAGATCATCCAGACCCAGGCGGACAACGGCGCGCGCATCAAGACGATCGTCATCAGCGGCGGCGCGGGGCGCAGTGACCTCGTGCGGCAGATGCTCGCGGATGCCACCACCGTGCCCGTGGCCGCGCCGGCCACGGAGGAGCCGGTGCTCCTGGGCTCGGCGATCCTGGGCGCGGTGGCGGCGGGCGCGTTCCCGGACATGCCGGCCGCCATGGCGGCGATGTCCTCCAATGCCTCGGTCTACACACCGGCGACGGGGGCCTTGCGCGCCTATCACGACCGGCGCTTCGACCTGTTCGAGGCGTTCCAGGCCCTGGCGCGCGACGCCGCCGTTCGCGCCTAGAGTAATCCGAGATCAAGTTGGGCCATAGCCGGAATGCCGCATATAGCTGCTGCACTCTGTTGGCATAACTTTGTCGAGCGCTTCTTTCAG
>NZ_JACIGK010000016.1 GCF_014197915.1 Roseospira visakhapatnamensis | reverse complement strand
AACAGCGCCACGAAGCGCCCTCGCAAATCACGCGAATAGGGTTTTCCCATGCGGACCGACCTCCTAACGGTCAGTCCGTTGAATCATAAAATCGAGTCCGTGGGAATCCCTGGCGACTCAACCCGACCCCAGAGCACTCTAGATGACGCCCGTGGGCATGCGCGGGGAGATGGGGGGCGCGGTGGGCGGACGCGATGCCAGGTCGGCCAGCGCGGTGCGGGCGCTCGGGTCGTCCTCGAACAGCTCCAGGAGCTGGCGCATCATCACACCTCCCAGGTCCTCGGCGTCCATGATGGTCACCGCCCGGCGATAGTAGCGCGTGACGTCGTGACCGATGCCGATGGCGGCCAGTTCGACGGTCGAGCGCGTCTCGATCATGTGGATGACGTCGCGCAGGTGCTGTTCCAGGTAGTTTCCGGCGTTGACCGACAGGGTGGAGTCGTCGACGGGGGCGCCGTCCGAGATCACCATCAGGATCCGCCGGGCCTCGGGTCGGCCCAGCAGGCGCTGATGGGCCCACAGCAGGGCCTCGCCGTCGATGTTCTCCTTCAGAATGCCCTCGCGCAGCATCAGCCCCAGGTTGAGGCGGGCGCGGCGCCAGGGCGCGTCGGCGCTTTTGTAGACGATGTGGCGCAGGTCGTTGAGGCGGCCCGGATGCGGCGGCTTGCCGTCGGCCACCCAGCTTTCGCGCGACCGGCCGCCCTTCCAGGCGGTGGTGGTGAACCCGAGGATCTCCACCTTCACGGCGCAGCGTTCCAGGGTGCGGGCCAGGATGTCGGCGCTCAGGGCCGCGACGCTGATGGGGCGTCCCCGCATGGAGCCGGAGTTGTCGATCAGCAGCGAAACCACGGTGTCGCGGAAACGCGTGTCCTTTTCCTGCTTGTAGGACAGCGAGGTCATGGGATTGGCGACCACCCGCGCCAGGCGCGCGGCATCCAGCAGGCCCTCGTCCAGGTCGAACGCCCAGGCGCGCTGCTGCTGGGCCATCAGGCGGCGTTGCATCCTGTTGGCCAGCCGGGCGACAACGCCCTGCAGATGGGCGAGTTGCCCGTCCATCTGCGCCCGCAAGCGGTTCAGTTCCTCGGGATCGGCCAGGTCGGCGGCGTCCACCACCTGGTCATGGTGGGTCGTGTACGCCCGGTACAGCGCCTGGCGGGGATCGCCGGGATCGGCGTTGTCGTGGCGCGGGCCGGAGTCCCCGCCCGGTTCCTCGGTCCCCTGGCCCAGGCGCATGGCCTCGGCGATGGAGTCCGTGTTCTCGTCGCCGCTGTCCCCCTCGCCGTCGCCGGCGTCCATCGGCGAAGGCGAGTCGGGTCCCGCCGCCGACACGGCCTGTGGCTGCTCGCCGGCGGAGCCGTCGCCGCCCTCGTCGGGAGCCTGGTCGCTGTCGCCGTCGGCGGTCTCGGACTCCGGCGCGCTGTCGTCGAATGCCTCCAGACCCAGGGCATCGATCCAGCGGCGCACGCTGCGGCAGAACGCGGTCTGATCGGTCAGCGACCCGTTCAGGGCGTCCAGGAACGCCGGATCGGACGCCAGGCGGCGCTGGGCCATGTCCAGCAGCCGCGCCCCGGATGGCCCCAGGTCGACGGCGCCGAAGCGGGCAAAGGCCAGCAACCGCGCGGCCTCGCCCGCCGGCAACTGGTCGGGGTGCGAGACCCGGTCGAAGCCGTCGGACACCAGGCGCTGTTCCAGGGCCTGCCCGATGTTCCGTGACACGCCGGCCAGGCGCCGCGCGCCGAGGGTCTCGACCCGCGCCTGCTCCAGCGTGTTGTAGACGTCGGCGGCCTCGGGGCTTGTGGGCATCAGGGCGCCATGCACCTGGCGATCATGATGACGCAACCGCATCGCCAGGCCGTCGGCGGTGGCCCGCAGGCGGGTGATTTGCTCGCCATCCAGGCGGCGGGTCGGCTGCGGCAGACGGACACCGTCCGCGCCGGCATGGGCGGTTCCGGGGGCGAAGGTGACCGGCAGGTCGGTCGACGCGGCCAGGGCGCGGAGACACGAGGCCGTGGCCCGCTTGAAGGTCTCTGTGGCGGCGTCGGCGGCGCGACCCTGAGGGGACCCGGGGCCGGTCGTGGAACTGGGGCCGTGACGGAAAGGAGCGGTCATGGGGGACCTGGGCAGTGCCTGCGGTCAGAACGCCTGACCGCGCGTGGGGGTGGCCGGCGCGCGGGCGGCCACGAGATCGGGGGCTCACGATACAGGGACCCGTCGCCCGTGCGACGGTCCGGTGTGTCTCCGTCGTGGCCCCGGTCCGAAGCCGACACCGCCGCGCCGATAAAACGATGGATCGTCCGTGGGACAGCCCGGGCGACCACCCCATCGGGGAGACGGATCACACCTAGGAGCTTCCGGCGCCAAACGCAAGCGCGATGCGGAGCGCGCTACTTCGGCACCACGTTGCCCTCGCGATCCAGCGAAAATCCCGGGCGGATGCCCACGTCCCCCAGGCTCCCCCGGGGGGGACCCCAGGGCATGCGCGGCATCGGCATCAGCGCCACGGGTCCCACCCACAGGGTCCCGTCACGGATCACCACCGCCAGGTCCAGGACGAGGTCGCCGTCGGGCGCGGGGCGCGCCAGGCTTGTGAGCAGCACCTTGGCCATGGTGGCGTCGGCGCTCCGCACCAGACGCTCTTCCCGCAGGGCGTCCACGGCCGGGACGAATCCCACGATGCGGGCCCTGAGGACGCTTTCGGGCTGCAAGGCGTGGTCAAGGACCACTTGGCCGGTCGCCTGCACCGACAACGGCGGCCAGTCGACCTCCAGGATGTCCAGCAGCAGCGACCCGCCATCGTCGCGCCAGGCGGCCAGGGCGGTGTCGAGGGGCCGGTCCTGCGGCAGGGGGCCCAGAACGCGCGCCTCCAGCCGCGCGGCCGCGATGTCCCGTCCCAACGGCAGGCGGGCCGCCGCCGGGACGGACAGCCCGGACAGCATCGCGGAGACCCGCTGCGTCACGTCATCGGCCTCGGGCTCGGCGGGACCGACGGCATCGAAGCGGGCGCTCAGCGCGTCCAGGGTGTAGGCGTCGCCCTCCAGGGCATCGGCGCCCAGGCGCGCCGATTCAAGGGTCAACTCGGCGCTGGTCAGCCGCGTGTTGGAGGAGTCAAGGCGCAGCCGCGCGGTCTCCGCCATGGCGGTCAGGGCCACCGCCGTGGACCCGACGGGGATGCGAATCGCATGGGGCGCCAGCCCGAGGTCCAGGGTCACGGCGAACGGGGTCAGGGGATTGACCTCCACCGCCAGCGACGGGGTCTGCCAGCTCCACGCGCCATGGGCGACGCTGGCCTGCGTGGACACGGCGGTCAGGCGCGCCGTGACGGTGCCGGGGAAGCCGCCGACGCGGGCCGACCGAAAGGACATCGTTACGCCCTGGGCTTCCTGCTGGGCCGCCCAGGCCTCGATGCCGCTTTGCACCATGTTGGCGACGACCATCCAGTAGACGCCGTAGGCGGCCGCCAGCGCGATCACCATCACCACCAGTCCGGTGCTGGACGGCAGCCGACGGGACCGGCGCGTGCGCCGCGCGCGGCGCCGCCTGGTGCGTTTGGCGGGCGTGTCCGGCGTGGACTCCGCCGACCGGCGATCACCGGCGTCGCGGCCACGCCGGGACGAACGGGTCCGGTCGCCCGTCTGGCGTGCGGGGGAGGACCCGGACTGGGGTTGGCGCATGCGGCTCCGCTCCTGGCGGTGGCGACGGTAATACTGGAACCGACCAGCGCGGGTCCCCGCTGGGGGCGCCGCGCCGTGCCGGTGGATGCGGGGCGGGAGGGGGTGGCCCCGGCCGATGGGTCGCTTCGTCTCCTGGCACCCGGTGGCGTCACGACCGGCATGCGGGTCGGGCGACCGTTCGCCGCTCGCGCGAAAGCGGGCGCGGACCGATCATCCCTATTGGCGGATCCCGTCCTCGGCCTACTATAGAAAGTCTGGACCGGCGTCGCCACCATGGCCGCCACCGTCCCGGATCACCATGCCCAGGAAACCGGCCCGCGCCATGACAGAGACCTCGGAGACTCCGCCCATGCCCCGTCCGGCCATGCTCCGCTTTGCGGCGGCCAGCGACCCTCGCGCCGCGACATCGGTGTCGGCCGACGGCACCCCGCCGGGGACCGACGGTCCGGAGGACGTCTGGGTGTTCGGGTATGGCTCGCTGATGTGGCGCCCCGGGTTCGACGCCATCGATCGCCGGCCGGCGCTTCTGTACGGCTATCATCGCGACATGTGCGTCCGCTCCATCCGCTACCGGGGCACGCCGGACAAGCCGGGCCTGGTGCTGGGGCTGCGGCGCGGCGGATCGTGCCGGGGCATCGCCTACCGGGTGGCGGGGGCCGCCTGGACCGGCGTGCGGGCGTACCTGTTCGAGCGCGAGATGACCACCTACGCCTATCAGCCTCGGTTCGGAGCGGTGGGTCTGGGCGACGGGCACCGGGTCAGCGGCTACACCTTCGTGGCCGATCCCGCGCATCCGCAGTATGCGGGCGATCTGGACGTGTCGGCGCGGATCGGCCTGATTCGCCAGGGCGTGGGGCCGAACGGCACGGCGCGGGACTACCTGGCCAGCACCGTGGACCACCTGGACGAGCTGGGCATCGCCGACAGTCATCTTCACTGCCTGCTGGCATGGGTCGACGGTCATGTCCCCCCGCCGGAGCCGGAGCGGAACGTCCCGGCGCCCTGAGACCACCCGACGCGATGCCGTCGCGGGGTGTCCCTGTTGCGCTTTCATGAATTCGGCGGCGGTGCCGCGCGGGCGCGTTGGCGTCGCGCGGGCGATGCCCTACGCTGCGAAGCGGCGATCCGACAGGCCCTTTCCAGCGCGGGGGAACACGCAGACCCATGGCCGACATCACCTATGTGGCCCAGATGGTCGACGCGGCCGACGGGCCGGACGCGACCTATGAATTCCAGGCCGATGAAACCATGTTCGAGCGGCCGCGCGCCGAACTCATTGCCTGCTTCATGGATTACGTCGACCATGTGGAGCTTCCCAGGGAAGACATCGGCTACGAGATCTATTCGGCCTTCAAGAACCGGGACCTGAGGGTGGTGACGGCCATGGGGACGCTGCGCCTGAGGCATGGTGACATTCCCTTCATGGTGATGATTTCGCCCAAGAAGACTCCTCTATCGTCGTAGGGCGGCGGGGCCCGCGGTCCGGTCGCGCCCGACGCCACGCCACGCGGCCTCCGCGCGATCCGCGTATCCTTGGGTTTGACGCGTCCCGCGCCAGGACACATGGTGGTCACGGTATCCCCCCGTCACGGGGGCGCCATCGTCACCATGGGCGGGAGGCGGGATGGGACGCTTCGGCAAGGGGCAGGGGGTGCGGCGGGTCGAGGACCGGCGCTTCCTCACGGGGGAGGGCCGGTACACCGACGACCTCACCATGCCCGATCTGGCCCATGGGGTGGTGGTGCGCTCGCTCCATGCCCACGGCGTGCTGCGCGCCGTGGACGTCGAGACCGCGCGGACCATGCCCGGCGTGCTGGGCGTGGTCACGGCCGCCGACCTGGACGCCGCCGGCCTGGGGGGCCTGCCCACCGCGTTTCTGGTCACGTCCCGGGACGGGCGCCGCATGACCCCGCCCGTCCGGCCGGTCCTGGCCCGGGACCGGGTGCGGTTCGTGGGCGAGCCGGTGGCCTTCGTCGTGGCCGAGACCCTGGCCCAGGCGCGCGACGCGGCCGAGGCGGTGGTGGTCGACGTCGAGCCCCTGGCGGCCGCGCCGGACATCGCCACGGCGCTCGCGACCGGCGCGCCGGTGCTGCATTCCGAGGCGGCGCCGGGCAATGTGCTGTTCGACTGGCAGACGGGCGATGCCGAGGCGGTGGCGGCCCGCTTCGCCGAGGCGGATCGGGTGGTCTCCCTGGATCTGGTCAACACCCGACTCGCGCCCACGACCCTGGAGCCGCGTGGGGCCATCGGCCGCTACGATCCCGAGGCCGGACGCTACGTCCTGATCACCGGCAGCCAGGGGTCGCACGGGCTGCGGCAGGCCCTGGCCGGCGCCGTGTTTCGGGTGCCCGAGGACCGGTTTCACGTCATCTGCCCGGATGTGGGCGGCGGCTTCGGGATGCGTCTGTTCGTCATGAACGAGCATGCCCTGGTGGTGTTCGCCGCCAGGGCCGTGGGGCGTCCTGTCAAGTGGATCGCAGAGCGTGCCGAGGGCTTCGCGTCCGACCTGCATGGGCGTGACCATCTGACCCGGGCGGAACTGGCCCTGGATGCCGAGGGACGGTTCCTGGCCATCCGCGTCGACATGCGCGCCAATCTCGGCGCCTATTGCTCCGAGCATGCGGCCTTCATCACGACCCGGGCCGGCGCGGCCATGATCGTCGGCGCCTACGATTTTGCCGCCGCCACCCTGCGCGCCCGTGGGGTGATGACCAACAGCACCCCCACCGACGCCTATCGTGGCGCCGGCCGGCCGGAGGCGGTGTACCTGCTGGAGCGTCTGGTGGACCGGGCCGCGCGCGTCCTGGACCTGCCGCCGGACGAGATCCGCCGGCGCAACCTGATCCCTACCGAGGCGCTGCCGAAGACGACGGTCCTGGGCCGGACCTATGACTCCGGGGGCTTCGCGGCCATCCTCGACCGGGCCCTCGTCAAGGCGGACCGGGCGGGTTTTCCGGCGCGGCGGGCGGCGGCGGCCGGGGCCGGGCGACTGCGCGGTCTCGGCGTGAGCTACTACGTGGAAGCCTGCGGCGGCGGGGGCGATGAGACCGCCACCCTTCAGATGGACGCCGACGGCACGGTCACGGTGCTGATCGGCACCCAGTCCACCGGCCAGGGGCACGAGACCGCCTATGCCCAGATGGTGGCCGATGCCCTGGGGGTCCCGTTGGAGGCCATCCGTGTGCGCCAGGGCGACACCGACGAGATCGCCACCGGCAAGGGGACGGGCGGGTCGCGCTCCATCCCGGTGGGCGGGGCCTCGCTGGCGGCGGCCTCGGACGAGCTGATCGCCCTGGCTTGCGCGGTGGCGGCCCGGGTGCTGGAGGCCGACGGCCCCGACGCCATCGAGCACGATCCCGACACCGGCCTGTTCCGCCGCCCGGGCACCAACCGGGCGCTGCGCTGGGCCGAGGTGGCGGCGGCCGTGGATGACCCGGCCCACCGGCCGCCCGGAGCCGACGGGCCGGGCCTGCGCGCCAGCCATGCGTGGCGCCCCCCCGAGGCCACCTATCCCAATGGCTGCCATGTGTGCGAGGTGGAGATCGACCCGGAGACGGGGACCGTCGCCCTGGTCCGCCACACCATCGTGGACGACGTCGGGGTGGTGCTCAATCCGCTGCTGCTGGAGGGCCAGATTGTCGGCGGCGCGGTCCAGGGGATCGGACAGGCGCTGTTCGAACACGTGGTCTATGATCCCGACAGCGGCCAGCTCCTGACCGGAACCTTGCAGGACTACGCCCTCCCCCGGGCCCACGACCTGCCGCCCATTGCCTTCGAGGCCGTGGAGGACTATCCCTGCCGCACCAACCCCCTGGGGGTGAAGGGCGCGGGCGAGGCCGGCACCATCGGCGCCACGCCGGCGGTGGTGAACGCCGTCCTGGATGCCCTGGCGCCCCTGGGGGTCGACCACATCGACATGCCGGCCACGCCGTTGCGCGTGTGGCAGGCCATCCAGGCCGCGCGGCGACACAAGGACACGCATGGTGGAGACGACGACGCGACCGCCGCTTGACGCCGCCGCCCTGGCGCGCCTCGCCGAGGCCCTGGTCCCGGTGATCCACGAGGCCGGCCGCGCGGTGATGGTGATCTACGACACCGATTTCCAGGTCATGACCAAGGGCGACCAGTCGCCCGTGACCGAGGCCGACGGTCGCGCCGAGGCCATCATCCTCGCGGCCCTGGCCGACCTGACGCCCGGCATTCCGGTGGCCGCCGAGGAAAGCATCGCCGAGGGCCGGATCCCCATGGTGGGCGACGGCCCGTTCTGGCTGGTCGATCCGCTGGACGGCACCAAGGAGTTCGTTAAGCGCAACGGCGAGTTCACCGTGAACATCGGCCTGGTGGTGGGCCGCCGCCCGGTGCTGGGGCTGGTGCTGGCCCCGGCGCTGGGCACCCTGTACCTGGGCCACGGACCGGGCACGGCGCGCCGCCTGGACGCGGACGGCGATGCCTCGATCCGGTGCCGCCACCCGGGGCCAGAGGGGCTGGTGGTGCTGGCCAGCCGCTCCCACGGCGAGGGCGGGGCGATGGATGCCTACCTGCGCCGCTATCCGGTGGCCGGCCGCGTCAACGCCGGCAGTTCGCTCAAGTTCTGCCGCCTGGCCGAGGGCGCGGCCGACCTGTATCCGCGCCTGGCGCCGACCTGCGAATGGGACACGGCGGCCGCCCACGCGGTGCTGCTGGCCGCCGGCGGCCGGGTGGAGACCGAGGACGGCGCCCCCCTGGGCTATGCCAAGCGCGCCGACTTCCTGAACCCCTCGTTCATCGCCTTCGGAGCCTGGACCGATGCCGACCTGGGGATCTGAGCGACGATGGGACGGCCGCCTCGTGGCCGGGCTGGTGGGGCTGCTGGCGCTGGCCGGGGCCGGGGGGGTCGCCCTGGTCGGCGGCCTGCTGTCCGGCCCGGAGGATGACGCCGTGGCCCGGGGCGCCCCGGAGGCGGCGGCGACCGGGCGAGGGCAGGCCGTGTCCTGGCCCTGGGTGGCCATCGGCCGGGTCCTGCGCAACACCGGCGGTCATTGCACCGGCACCCTGATCGCCCCCGACCTGGTGCTGACGGCCGCGCACTGCGTGTCCAACGAGACGCTGGGGGACCTGCCACCCGATAGCGTGACCTTCGCCGCCGGCTATCGGGCGGGGTCCCAGGCGGCGCTCGGCCGCGTGGCCGCCATCCTGCGCCCCGACGGCGTGGCGCCGCCGGCGGGCGACTATGCCCTGCTGCGCCTTGTCGACCCGCTCGACGTGCGACCGCTGCCGATGCTTCCCGAGGGGACGCCGCCCAAGGGGCGCGGCCTGCATGGGTGGGCGGTGATGGCCGGCTATGGCGAGGATCGGCCGCGCCGGCTGTCGGTGCGGGAGCGGTGCATGGTGTTGGGGGTGGCGAACGCGCCGCTGTGGCGCCATACCTGCGCCGGGGCGAAGGGATCGTCCGGCGGTCCCATCGTGTGGGGCCTTGTCCCGCCGCGGGACGGTGCGCCCGCGGGTGTGGAGCGGGCGCGCGTGGCCGGTATGTCCATCGGCTACGCGGAAGACGGGCCGTCGCCGCGCGGGGTGATGGTGCCCGCGCCGGTGATTCGGGACTTCATGGCGACCCTCGACGGTGCCGCGCCGATCGATTAGGGAGAGACCATCAGGCCATCAGACGATCGTCGGCGCGGATCGGGGATGCGGTCAGCCGAAGGCGCGAGAGCGGGGCCGGGGGCGCCCCAGGCGGCCGACCACCAGCAGGCTCAGGCCGACGAGGCCGACGGCCAGCCACGCAGGCAAGTCCATCACCATCCGGACGAGGATGCTGACCCAGGGTGTTCCGGCATCGGCCGTGAAGGCATGCAGCGGCTGACCCGACAACAGGGTCCAGACCTCTCCGGCGACCAGACCGCTTTGCGTTCCGGTGTTGAGAGCGAGGACCGCCTCGGCGGACGCGGCGATGAACGCCATGCCCATGAGCAGCCAGCCAAACAGTCTTAAAAACATCATGGAATCCAAGGCTCCTGCCCAGGAAACTCAACTTCGAGACTCAAAATCTGCTCTTAAACGGCCAGGATCGCAAGGCTTTATTTCAAAACTTCCGCCATAGGGAGCGCCGAGTCTGTATGCCTTTCGGGTTGCATCGGCGCACGGCCTCGGGTAAGGTCCGCGCCTTCCGGGGAAGCCCCGGGCGATGTGGAGGGATGGCCGAGCGGTCGAAGGCGCACGCCTGGAAAGTGTGTATACCCTAATCCGGTATCGAGGGTTCGAATCCCTCTCCCTCCGCCAATTTATTGTTGTTGTAAGCCGATAACCGCTTGTTTTATAAAGAACTCTTTCGGCTCCTCGCTGATTTCTTACCTCAGTCCGTCGGCTGTGCTACACCTTTTGCTGCACAGACTGCAGCACAAGGAGAGGCGCGGTGAGCATTCTCCTGAGGGGCAAGACTTATCACTTGCGGCGAAGAGTGCCCCGTCGATACGAGACGGTGGAACCGCGCAAGACGGTCTGGATTAGTCTTCATACCGATTCAGAGGCGGTGACCCTGCTCCAAAACGGTGAACACCTCCGTTAAGCTCCCTCGGGAGCGGAGAGGTGGACAATGACGAGCAAGACACGACGATCCTTCACGGACGAGTTCAAGCAGGAATCAGTGGCGCTATTGGAGAGCAGCGGCCGGCCCCACATGCCCTCATGGGGGGCAGATGGCGGCCGAACTGGGCATCCAGCCCTCCATGCTGAGGAACCTGACGCCGACGGTTCGGAGGGCCAGGGGGGACACCGCGCCCCTCCCCCGGGCAGGCGGTGATCCCGATTAGAAAAATGGTTTCTTTCGCGTGGCCCAGCCCCTCTCTGCTCTGAAAGAGACGGAGGACATGCCATGGCACGCGGCAAGACGGCGCGCAAGACCCGGGCTCTGGCCCCGATCCACCCGGATGCAGGGGCCATCGACATCGGAGCCACCATGCATATGGCGGCCGTGCCTCCCGACCGGGATCCAGACCCGGTGCGGGCGTTCGCGACGTTCACCGGAGACCTTCACCGTCTTGCCGGCTGGTTCGCCCGATGCGGTGTCAAGACGGTGGCGATGGAGTCCACCGGCGTCTCCTGGATCCCCGTTTACGAGATCCTTGAACAGCAGGGGTTCGAGGTCGTTCTGGTGAACGCCCGCGATGCCAAGCATGTCCCCGGCCGCAAAACGGACGTCAGCGACGCCCAGTGGCTGCGCCGCCTACACGAATACGGCTTGGTGCGCGGAAGCTTCCGGCCGACGGGTGACCTCGCCGCCCTGCGGGCCTTTCTGCGTCATCGGGAACGGCTTCTCGACTATGCCGCCGCGCATGTTCAGCACATGCAGAAGGCGCTGACCCAGATGAACCTCCAACTCCACCATGTCGTCACCGACATCACCGGGGCCACCGGCATGCGGATCATCCGGGCCATTGTTGCCGGGGAACGCGATCCCGCTGTTCTGGCCTCATACCGCGACCGGCGCTGCCGCGCGTCGGAGGAGACAATCGGCGCGGCCCTGGTCGGCAACCACCGTGAGGAACATGTTTTCGCGCTGGCGCAAGCCCTGGACCTGTATGACGTCTACCAGGACAAGGTCGCCGCTTGCGATGCGCGTATCGATGCGGTCCTCAAGAGGCTGCGGGCCTTGGCGAACAAGCCGGTGGGGACCCTGCCGCCGCCCCGCCACACGGCAGCCGAACGCTTCGGCGTTCGATGTCCGGGGAGCGCTTCACGCGATCCTGGGCGTGGACCTGATCCAGATCCACGGACTTGGCCCGAGTCTGGCCCTGAAGCTGGTCGGGGAATGCGGGACGGACCTCTCTGCCTGGCCCAGTGCAAAACACGTCACGTCCTGGCTCTGTTTGGCACCCAGCAACAAGATTTCAGGCGGACAGGTTCTGTCGTCGCGGACCCGCCGCTCCAGCAATCGGGCCGCAGCCTTGCTCCGGCTTGCCGCTACAGCCTTGGGTGGAACACAGACCGCCTTGGGCGCCTTCTATCGGCGCCTCGCGGCCCGGATCGTTAAGGCCAAGGCGGTCACCGCCACGGCACGAAAGGTCGTCGTCCTCTTCTACAACGCGTTGCGCCATGGAATGACCTACGAAGATCCCGGTGCGTCCTACTATGAAGAGCGGCATCGGCGCCGGGTCCTGGCGAACCTGCGGCGGCGCGCCAAGTCACTCGGGTACACCCTCACGGAAGCCGCGCCGCCTCAGGGGATGGATGTTTCGTAGGAAACTGGTGCCGCAGGAGGGACTCGAACCCCCGACCCACGCATTACGAATGCGTTGCTCTACCAGCTGAGCTACTGCGGCACGAGGACCGCACCATAGTGGGCGGCGCGGCGCTTGACAAGCCGCGTTTCCGGGGTGCCGTCGCCGGTTCGTTTGGGCGCGCGCGGGATGTCGCGACGATTGAGAGGGGCTCCCGGCTTGGTTATGCTGTGCTGCAACACGACCGGTGACGAGCGGACAGGGCCGGGCCCTGTGTGGGCGGGTCGAGAGGATGGGCGGACGAACCATGACACGGCCACAGCCTAGGATCTATCTGGCGGGACCCGAGGTGTTCCGGGTCGACGCGCGCGCGATCGGCGAGCGCAAGCGGGCGCTGTGCGCCGAGTCCGGGCTGGAGGGTGTGTTTCCCCTGGATGGCGTGCCGCCCGGAGAGCCCCCGCCGACTCCGGACAGCGGACTGGCCATCGCCCGGCACTGTTTCGCGGCCCTGGACCGCTGCGACGCCATGATCGCCAACATCACACCCTTTCGGAGCCCGAGCGGCGACGTGGGCACGGCCGTGGAGATGGGCTACATGCGCGGGCTGGGGCGGCCGGTGGTCGCCTACAGCAACACGGCCCTGCCCTACGTGGAGCGGGTGGCCATCGCCATTGGCGGCGGGCTGCCCAAGCGCGAGGACGGGACCCCCGTGGACCTGGAGGACATGGCGGTGGAGTCCTTCGGCCTGGCCGACAACCTGATGGTGGACGGCTGCGCCGCTTCGGAGCCGCGGGGCGCGCCCGTGATCACCCGCCAGACCCCTTTCGCAGCGCGCTGGACCGACTTGACGGCCTTCACCGAGGCGGTCCGCCTGCTGGCCGCCCGTCTGGGGTAGGGCGGGGGAGGGTGCCCGCCACGCGGCGCGGCGCCGCGCCGCGTCCCTGCCTTGAGTGTCACGAGCCGACGCTTTCCAGGCGGTCGGAGTCGGACGCGGCCGAGGCGCGGGGCCGGACCCGGGCGGCCGGGAAGCGGAGCGTGACCGTCGTGCCCTGCTGCTCCCGGCTGGCCAGCACGATGCTGCCGCCGTGCAGTTCGATCATGGAGCGCACCAGGGCCAGCCCCAGCCCGGTTCCCTGTTCGGCGGCCTGCTTGTTGGCCTGGGCCTGCCGGAAGGGTTCCAGGACCCGTTCCAGTTCGGTCTCGGCGATGCCCACGCCGGTGTCGGCGACCACCAGGGCCAGTCCCGCGTCGGGCGTGCGCTCGGCGGTGATCCGGACACGGCCGTCGCGCGGCGTGAACTTGATGGCGTTGGACACCAGGTTCACCAGCATCTGCTTGACGGCGCGTTCGTCCGCCCACAGGTCCGGGGCCTTGTCGAGGCCCTCGGCGCCGAGCGACACGCCGCGACGCTCGGCGCTTTGCAGGGTGATGTCCAGGACGCCGGCGACGACCTCGGCCGGGACGACGCGCGCCTCGTTGAGGGTCATGCGGCCGGCCTCGATCTTGGACATGTCCAGGATGTCGTTGATGAGCGCCAGGAGGTATTCGCCGCTGCCGTGGATGTAGTCCACGTATTCGAGGTACTGGCTGGCGCCGAGTGGACCGAACAGCTGACGCTGCATGATGTCGGAAAAGCCGATCACGGCGTTCAGCGGTGTGCGCAGTTCATGGCTCATCTTGGCCAGGAACTCCGACTTCGCCCGATTGGCCCGGTCGGCCTGCTCGCGGGCCTCCTGAAGTTCGATCTCCCGCGCCTTGTGTTCGGAGACATCCTCCTGCACGCCCACCAGATGGGTGATGCGGCCCGCGTGATCGCGCACCGGGGCCACGCTGAGGCGGTTCCAGAACAGGCCGCCGTCCTTGCGATAGTTGCGCAGCAATCCATGAAAACTGTCGCGGTCCGCGAAGCCGCCCTTCAGCAGGGCGCGCAGTTCGATCAGCGGCGGCTGGTCCTCGTCTCCGCGATGCAGGAAGCTCATGTTTCGTCCCATCGCCTCGTCGATGGTGAAGCCGGTGATCCGTTCGAAGGCCGGGTTGCAGAAGACCACCGGCATGTCGCCGTCGGCCTTGGTGATGACGATGCCGTTGACCACCGCCGCCAGCGCGCGGTCGCGCAGCTTGAGGGTGTCCTCCATCCGCTTGCGTCGGGTGATGTCGGTGTTGGTGCCCCGGAACCCCAGCAGGTGTCCCTCGTCGTCCAGAATGGGCACGCAGTTGGAGACCAGACACACCAGGTCGCCGTCGTGGGTGCGTGTCCAGGTTTCCAGGTCGCGGATGGGCGATGTCTCCGCGACCGCGCGCGCGAAGGCCTCGGTGAAGGCGGGGACGCTCTCTTCGGCCATGAAATCCCGGAAGTGGCGGCCGATCAGCGCCTCTGGCGGGTGTCCGAGGATCAGCCGGGCCTTGCCCGAGCAGTAGGTGATGCGGCCGTCGATATCCATTTCCCAGACCCAGTCGGACATGGTCCCGACGATGTCGCGGAAGCGCCGCTCGGAGGTGGCCAACTCGGTTTCCAGGCGCTGGCGCTCGGTGATGTCCACGGCAATGGTGCCCGACCCCAGCAGGCCGTCGTTCTGATCGTAGATCGGATACTTGCGGGACAGGACGTGGCGCACCGAGCCGTCGGGATGCACCACCGGCCCCTCGCGTTCGATCACCTGGCCCCGGGGCAGGGTCTGGGCGCGACGGTCGTCCTCCATGGCGGTGCGGACCGGCTCCGTCTCCGGATCGACGTTGAAGATTTCGGCCTCGGTGCGGCCCAGCAGATCCTCGACCCGGGCATGACCGCTGGCGTCCGCGAAGGCCTGGTTGGTGGCCACCACCCGCAGGTCCAGGTCCTTGACCACCACGATGTTGTCGGCGTTCTCGACCACGGTTGCCAGGGCGTCGCGGCTGTGCTGCGCCTCGATACGGTCGGAGATATCGTAGTTGATGCCGATCAGACGTGTCGGCGTCCCGTCGGCGCCGGGGATGACGCGCGCCGAGGCGCGGACGTGACGCACCGCACCGGTGGGCAGGAGGGCGCGGAACGTGGTGTCGAAGGGCAGGCCCTCCTCCAGGGTCTGGCGGATCTCTTCTTCCACGCGGTCCAGGTCGTCGGGATGCAGGCGTCGCGCCCAGGCCCTGCGCGTGCCGCCAAACGTGTCCGGGTTGATGCCGTAGAGGGCGAACATGCGCGCGTCCCACACCAGGCTATCGGTGCGCACGTCCCAGTCCCACACGCCGATGCCGGCCGACCGGGTCGCCAGCGACAGGCGTTCCTCGCTGCTGGCCAGATCGGCCTGCTGGGCGCGGATGGCCCGGTCCGCCGCGCGCAGGATGGCATAAAGGACGATGAGAAGCAGGCCGAGCAGGCCGACGGTCGCCATGATCACCCATGCCAGGCGCGTCAGGAAGGCGGCCATGGGCGCGGTGATGTCGCGGATCACGAACAGGTGAGCGACCGCCGTGCCGGACGCGTCATGGATCGGGGCCGACAACAGGTGCCAGGCCCGATCGGCATGGACGCCCCGGCCGACCACGGCGCGGTCCAGGACGTGGTCGTGGTGGACGAGGTCGTCCCAGGCGCGGGGAAACTCGGGCAGCGTGAGATAGACCAGCGCGTGGCCGGGAAACCGGTCCCAGTCGGCGGGCCGGTTCAGCATCTCCATTCCGGTTTCCCAGCCCGCCCGGTCCAGGAACGACTTCTCGATCAGCACCGCCAGTTCGACATCGGCGCGCTGGCGGACATCGGCCAGGATGTGCTCGATCTCCATGCCCAGTTCGATGTAGCCGATCAGGGCGCCGTCGTTGTGGATGGGCCGGACCACCCGCAGCGTGAAGGTGCCCAGCGGCCCCAGTTCGATACCGGCGGCCTCCCGTCCGGCATGGGCGGCGGTGCGCGTCGTGTAGCGGTCGATGCGGTCGCCGTGGCGGTCGGGCGTGTGGACCCGCACCAGGTTCACCCGGTCGGGGCCGTGGAAGTAGAAGTGGGTGATGCCATGACGGGCCTTCAGGTCGGCGAAGACCGGGGCATGGTCGGCGAGCAGCCGGTCGCGGTCGCGGGCCGCCAGCGCGGCGCGCATGTCCGGGTTGCGCACGATCAGGGTCGTCAGGCCGGAGAGGGTCTCGCTCTGGTCCCGCAGCGCCATGTCGATGTCGCCGACCACGGATTGAAGGACCCGCACGCTGGCGTCGTTGAGCGCCGCCCGCTGGTCCGCCACCAGGACGGCGGCGAACCCGATCGCCAACAGCACCAGCACGACCGTCAACGGCAGCAGCACCCGTTGTCGTAGGGGGCGGGCCAGGATGTTGGCGGAGTCAGGACCCCGGGCGTCTGGTTGGACATCCCGCGTGCGGGCCAGAAGTCTGTCGCGAAGGGATGTCGTCATGGTGCCGGTCATGGGCTGGATATGGGCGGGACGCGCGACGCGCGGTGTCTCTCGTCATGGTGGAAGGGCGGGCGCGGGCCGGGTGACGCGAGCGGGGCCGCCGGTTCCGCACGAGGCTCCCGAGGGGCGATGTCCGTCGCGGTCGATCGCGAGTCAGGCCACAGGTAAATAAGCTTACACGAGTGGCGGGGCCGGGTCATCGTGTTCGTGGGTTGAGGCCGCGCCGGCGGTCCGGCGCGCGCTCACGCGCTCGGCGACCGCGATGAAATCCCGGACCGGACCCAGGGCGCGGCGACTGCGCAGCCAGACCACGCGCTCGCTGGTGCCGACGTCCACGTCGACCAGGGGAAGGGTCCGGAAGCGGGCGTCGGGAGGAACGTCCCGTTCCAGCACCAGGGACACGCCGATGCCGTTGGCGACCGCCTCGTGGACCGCTTCCCGGGTTTCCAGGCGCAGCACGGGGCGCTGGCGCAGGCCGTGCATGGCGAACGCCTGGTCCACCACCTTTTGCGTGGTGGACAGGCCGGCGCGGGTGATCAGCGGTTCGCCGACGATCTGCGCGAGGGTGGCGGACTCCAGGCGGGACAGGGGATGGTCGGCCGGCACCAGCGCCGTCAGGCGGTGGTTCAGGAAGATCATGCTTTCCAGCCGGTCGTCCTCGCGAACGACGGGGGTCAGGGCGATGTCCACCTCACGGTCCAGCAGCAGGCGAACCGCTTCCCCGGTGCCGCCCACCTTCAGGTCGACCTCGACGTCCGGGTAGGTCCGCCGAAACGCCGCGACGATGGGCATGAACACCTGGGGCGACGCGGTGGACAGCCGCACCACCGGGGGGACGATATCGTCGCCGCCGCCCAGCAGGATGGCGGCGGCTTCCTCCATGTCGTCCAGGTTCTGGGTGATGCGAAACAGGCGCCGCCCGATCGCCGTGAGTTGGAGGCCGGCGGGGGTGTGTTCGAACAGCACAACGTCGTGGTCGGCCTCCAGCCGGCGCACCTGCGCGGTGATGGCCGGCGGGCTGATCGCCAGGCGATGCGCGGCGCGCGTGAGGCTGCCGGCCCGGGCCACGGCGTTGAAGGCCTTGAGTTGCCCGAAGGTCGCGACCATCGAGCCGTCTCCATGAAAAGGGGGGGGAACGAGAGACGCTCCTTGGGAACTGCCCGGAGGGTCATAGGTGGTGGTTCCGGGCTGTAACAAATTATTATTTTGTTACACAAAACCATATAGTGACCGGTAAGGCAATTTGATTTGTAGTATCGTCTAAGTTGAGGTGCCAGGCAAGGGTTCGGATTTTTAGGCGCCCGTTTTACGGCGCTCGAATACAGTGGCATGGGTGTTTGCGATGGTGCGTGTGTGCCCGCGTGATCTTGGTTTCGCCGCCGTTGACGCCGGTGATCCAGGGTCCCCGGCACGGGGGTGACAGAGGTCCGGTCCGGCCGGGTCCGCCGGGGGGCTGATCCCGCGACACGGGTGCTGTAACGTATGGGTGCTGTCTTGGGGCCGTGGCGGACGGTGGTCCCCGCCGAACCCGGGCCCGATGATCCCCGGTGAGAACGCGGGTCGGCGGCGCATGGCCGCCGATCCGCGTGTTGGTCCGTCCGGCCTGCCGTGACGATGAGGGCGTCGTCATGCCTCGTCGGGCGGGCGCAGGATTACCCGGCGGCGCGCGGGGCGCCGACGCCCGTCGGCTTCGCCGGGTTGCCCGCGACCGTCACGCCGGCCGGCACGTCCCGGGTGACGATGCTGCCGGCGCCGATGATGGCATCATCGCCGATCGTGACGCCGGGCAGCAGGACGGCATGGCCCCCGATCCAGACGTTGGCGCCGATGGTGACCGGTTTGCCCATCTCCAGGCCGGCGGCCCGATCCTTCGGATCGCGCGGATGATCGGCCGCGTAGATCTGAACGCCCGGGCCGATCTGCGTGCCGGATCCGATCGTGATCCGGCAGACGTCGAGGACCACGCAGCCATAGTTCATGAACACATGGTCGCCGACGAAAATGTTGTATCCGTAATCGATGTAGATCGGGGCGCGAATGGCGCTGTGCGCGCCGATACCGCCCAGCATGGCCTTCAGCAACGGTGTCCGCACCGGGCCATCGTCTACGATCGTCTGATTGTAGGCGCGCATCAGGCGCTGGGCCCTGGATCGCTCCTCGCACAGGTCGGGGTCGCCGGGGTCGTACAGGTCTCCGGCAAGCATGTTCTCTTTCTGGCTGCTCATGTCCGCGGGTCTTTCTCCGGTCGGGGCGTGATCGATGACGAAAACAATGGGAATGACAACAGGCCCTACGGCACCGGCGGATGGCCGAACAGCGGGTGTTCGACCACGTCACCGACCTCGATCCCCAGAAGCCGGCAGGTGCCGGCGTTGAGTTCCAGGGCGGCGCGGATGGGACCCTGAGCGGGAAGAATGGCCTCCGACAGCGGCGTGGTCTCGGCGGCGATGGACCAGATGCGCCCGTCGTTCTCCAGGAACAGGATGTCCAGCGCCACATAGGTGTTCTTCATCCACATGGCGCGGGCGCCGATGCCGCCGAAATCGAACAGCATGCCGTGATCGGGGGCGAGGCGGCGGCGGTACATCAGGCCGCGCGCCCGCTGTGTCGGGGTGCGGGCCACCTCCACCGTGAAGACGTAGCGGCGCCCGTCGTGGGTGACCACGGCCACCCGGCTGGTGGGGAACGGGATCGGAGACGGCGCGGCGGCGGCCGGCCGGGTCAGGCCCAGCAGCGGCGCCAGGCCACCCAGGCCCACGGTCCGCAACAGGGCGCGGCGGGGAAGGATCGGGCCGGGCGAGGGGCGAGGCCGGGGTGGGGTCTGCATCGAGGGTTCCAGAGGATCGGAGGGGCGACGGGGGGCGGTCGGCCCAGGGGCGTTCCGTCGGTGACGACGCCCGACTATACTCGGCGAGGCATGGGACGACAAAGGGGCGCGTCGAGTCCGCGCCTCCGCTCCCGCCAGGACACGCCGCCGGCAAGCAACGGCCCCCCCGTAAGGACACGCGCCCGGTGCTCTATCTGGCATACGGATCGAACCTCAGCCGCGCCCGCATGGCGGCGCGCTGTCCGGCGGCGCGGCCGTTGCGGCCCGTGACCCTGCCCGGGTGGGCCTTGCGCTTCGAGCGGGTGGCCACCATCGTCCCGGATCGCGACGCCCATGTGCGGGCGGCACTCTACCGTCTCACGGAGACCTGCCGGCGCACGCTGGACCGGATCGAGGGGGTGGGCGAGGGCCGCTATCGGTGTGCTCTGGTCTCCCTGCCCGCCACCGAGGGCGTGTCGGCGCCGGTGCTGACCTACATCAAGGTCGATGACCGGCGCGGCCCTCCCACACAGGACTACCTGGACCATGTCGTGGCCGGTTTCCAGGACTGGGGGTTCGATCTCGCGCCGTTGCGGCGGGCGGTGGCCGGCGCGGCCGATACCGTCCGGTAAGGCCGCCCGGTCCCACGGGTCGATCGAGAACGGCCTGCACCGGGTGCTCGACATGACCTTCGACGAAGACCGGGCGCGAGACCGCAAGGATCACGGCCCCGAAAACCTCGCGGTCCCGCGGAAACGCGCCCTCAACATCCTCCGGCGCTCACGGCCCGACATCTCCATCCGCCGCAAACGCAAGCGCTGCGGATGGACCAACGACTGCGCCAGAACCATCATCGGCCAAATGCGATAGACCTGGGCGGAACGGCGTTGACCCCACGCGGCTTCCTTTGGACACTGCCACCGGATCCACCCGGAGGATCGTCTCCGGGGACCGTCGGCACGCCCGGTCCGCGTGGGCCGACCCCATCGGCGCCAACCTGAGGACCGGCCCGTGCCTGACGTCATCACCATGCTGACCAGCCTGACCGCCCTCGTCGGCGGCCTCTCGGCCTTCCGGGGCGTCTTCGGCCCCATCCGGGGCAAGCCCACGCGGGGGCCGCTCATGCCCCGGGTGCAGAAGGGCCTGTCCGGGGTCAGTCTGGTGGTCATCGCCCTGGCCGTGGCGGCTCCGGTCGGCCTCTTCGGGGCCTGGCTCCTGACTCTTGCGCTGGGCGCCCTGGTCGCCCTGGCACGGCCGCGCTGGATGACGCGGGGTCGCGATCCCGGTCGGGCCAACGCGGCCCTGACCTATGTGGGACTGATGGCCGTCATGCTGGCCCTGGGCACGGCCACCGGGGGCATGCCGACGGGAGCGGCGGCGGCCGATTCGACCGTGGCGGACCTGACCGCCCTGGGATCCCTGCTGTTGGCCCGCAAGTGGCTGTGGTTCTGGCGCAAGGGCGCCCCCTTCGCCCATCTCGACGATCCCAAGGCCGCCGAGGCCGAGGCGGCGGCGGAGGACGCGCGGGCGCGCGCCGATGACAGCCTGGCGTGGTGGGATCGCATATGGATGCGCCGGCGCTCGGGGGACGCGTCCTTCGACGGGGCCTCTCCCCGGGACGCCGGATCGGCCGGTCATGGCCCGGACGCGCGCGCGGACGGCGGCGCCGCGAACACCCGCGAGGCGCCCGAGGACCAGACCGAGCGCGGGTCGTCGTCGCGTCGGACCCGGGACAAGGCCAAGGACCCGGACGAGACGCTGCGGGTCCCGGGGTATGATCCGGTGTTGCTGGCCGAGGAACTGGCCACCTTCCGCGCCCACGCCCGGTCCATCGACCGCGTGGCCCTGACCTGGCCCGACCACCCGGTGTCCGAGGCGCTGATTCACGTCTCGGTCATCCTCAACGAGACCCGGCGCTACCTTCAGGACAATCCGGACAAGTACCGGGACCTGCGTCCCATCCTCGTCGGGCATGCCACCACGGCGGCCGATATCGCCAGCCTGGTGCAGCGCATCAAGGGCGCCGGCGAGACGCTCGACGACGCCGAGGGCGTGGCGCGGCGACTGTTCGCGCTCGCCAGCCTGATGCGCGAGACCCGCCGCAAGTCCACCCAGGCGGAGCGCGATCGCCTCAAGGCCAGCATGGCGGTCATCGACGAGGAATTGAACGCCCTGTCCGCCATGCGGGACCTTCGGGAGCGTGTCGCCCGCGAAAGCGAACTGTCCTGACGGTCGCGCGCCGGGCAAGCGGCGCGCCCCGGCCCTCCCGGTCACGACACCCATATGTCACGGCTGAGCCAGCGCGACAGCCTCGGGATACAATCAGAACACCCGCAGTGATGTTCGTGTTGATTGTTCGGAAACCTCACCGCACACTCTAGGGGTACGGATGGCTTTGGGACGCGTGTGGCCCTCTCACCCTCCGTGCTCGGCCCGTGGCGGACAGCCCGGGCCAGGGGACCGGGGCCAGAATGGCCGCGACTCGATCGGCGTTTGTCGGTCCACGTCACGCCGGCCGTACCCACGACCGGGCGGGCTGGACGAGAGATGCGGGCTGGACGAGAGATAGAGAGATGCGATTCGTCGGCTCCGTCTGGTGACGGAGGACTCCGGGCAACCTGCCCGACCGAGAGAGCAGACAACAACAAGAGCGGACCGTGAGAACGGACCGCGCGCGGGGCCCGGCGCCTGGTGCGCCCTCCGCCAAGTCTGGGAACGGGACACGCGAGTCGGGATGCAACGCGTGGTCTGCGGTCAACCCAGGGCCTGTCATGAGAAAAGGTATCAGGACAGGGCGTTCTGACTCCGGCGGTCCGTTTCGATGACCGTGAGGACAAAAAAAGGGAGTCCAACACGTCGCCCTCCCTGGCGTGGACCGGGAAACCGGCCGGCCCGGCGGCGTCGCCGCCACGGGATCGTGCCATGCCCGCCTCCGCGCCTCGATCGACCAACGAGAAACGAAGAGGGTAGAGTCCCATGAACAAGCTTCTGGATCGTTTGCGGGCCTGGTGGCGGGCCCACATCCTCGACGAGGTGCCCGATCATCTCGCCGACGCCGAGTTCAATCGCGCCCGGCGCTTCGATCTGGGTTAGGACCGGTCGACGCGCGGGCGCCCGCGACGCGGCGCATGGTCTTGATGCCGACGCGTGAGGATCAAGACCGGTGAGCATGGCCGGCCCCACCCCGCGGACCCCGCGTTTCGCCAGATCGCGGGCGTCCCGATCCGACGTGCGGCGAAGAACGCGGTTCGTCCGCGCCGGGACGCCTCGGGGGTGTCGAGTGGGGCCATCCTCCGCCCCCGCGTTCACCCCCCATCAGTTGATGGCGCTCAGGCGCTCCTCGCGCAGCTTGTCGCGGTAGGCGGTCAGGTAGTCGCGGAAGCGCTCCGCCTGGCGGATCTTGCCACCCACCGAGGCGATGTCGATCAGGCCGTCTTCCGGCGAGGCGGTGACGAGGTCAAAGGCATCCTCGAACGGCGTGCCCTCCAAGCTGCTCATGTAGCGTCGGCGCAGCAGCGACACGCCGGTTTCGTCGCCGGCCAGGGTCAGGGCCGTCGCCCAGTCGATCAGGCGGAAGGCGTCCTTCTCCTCCAGAGCCTGGCCCCCCTCGCCCCCGTCGCCCGTGGGCGGCGGCGGCACCAGTTCGGCCAGCGCCCGGGCGGCCTCGGCCCAGTTCTCGGTGCGCCAGTTGATTTCCGAGCGCAGCACGCGGGCGTCCTCGCTGGGATCGTTCTCCAGCAGCCGCAACGCGGCCACCGGATCGTTGGTATCGGCCAGCGCCCGGGCGCGCAGGTGGCGCCGCTGCCGCTCCAGCCGCTCCGGCAGGGGGGCATAACGGGTCTTGTCCAACGCCTCCAGGGCGCTCGACGGTTGCCGGTTGAACAGGTAGACCAGCGCCAGCCGGGCCCCGACCTTGGTGCGTTCCAGCCCGCGCAGGCGGTACCGGATCTGGCGCTCCAGCAGCCCGGCGGCCTGCGGCAACAGGTCCACGGAGACGAGGCGATCGGCCAGGCGGCGGAAGATCTCGTCGCCCCGGTCTCCGGTCGGCGTCAACTCGCGGAACTCGTCGAACAGGGAGATGGCGGTCAGCGGCGACATGTCGTTGGCGGCGCCGCGCAGGAACAGGGTATCGAAGGTCTCCCGCATGGTGCGGGTGATCGCCTCGGCTCCCGGCCGGTCCTGGAAGTACGACGCCGCCAGACGCAGCGTGCGCAAGGCATCGCCATAGCGCTTCTCCTCCATGTACAGGTCGCCCAGGTCGGTGAGCAACTCGTACTCGAAATCACCGCCGCGCCATGCGAAGCGCAGCAGTTCCAGCCCGTTGATCAACTCGTCGGCGGTGATCTGGTTCAGGCGGTATTCCATGTCCAGCCGGTCCCGCGTGGCCAGCGCGGCATAGCGGCGCGAGAATCCCATTTCCGCCTCGCGCCAGGCGGCGATGGCCGGCTCGAAGGCCCCGGTGCTCGCCAACCGCTTGCCCTCCAGGTACTGAAGGGCGGCCTCGTCGTGGGTGGTGTTGAACGCCTCGTCGCGGGCGGCTTCCAGGAAGGTGTTGGCGGCCAGGTCATCGCCGGCCTCGATGGCCGCGTTGGCCGCCACCAGGGCCAGGGGAATACGCACGTCCGGCGGATAGTTGCCGAGCACGCCGCCGGTGGCCTCCAGGGTGGCCGCCTGCAATCCGGGTGAGCCCAGGCGGCTCTGCGCGGCGGCGCGCCAGAAGGCGGCCTCGTCCACGTCGGCCAGGCTCGGGTGGCCGAGGTCGTCCACGGCCTCGCCGTCGCGCCCCATCAGGAAGTGGGTGGCGCCGCGCAGCGCGCGAAACGCCGGGGTATTGATCATCTCCGGCGCATCTTCCCCCAGCGACCGCAGCACGCCCAGGGCCTCGGGCGCGTAGCCATTGGCGAAGTAGAACCGCGCCAGATCAAGCCGGGCGTTGGCGCGCTGGCTGTCCGGGACCGTGGCCGCCTGGCGTTGCAGCTCCTGCAACGTCTCATGGAAGGTCTGGTCGGTGTCGTCGCGGCGCCAGCCGGGAATGTTGAAGATCTCGGTGGGCGCGCCGTCGCTCAGGGAGGCGAGGCTTTGCAGCCGGGCGCTGTCCGGAGACAACGTCAGGCCCCCGTCCGCCGAGATCTCGGCGCCACTGCGTCCGGACAGCAGGCGGATGCGGTCGGAGTGCGGCACCACCACCACGCCCTGGGCGGTGACCGGCAGGGTGGCGTCGGGGTAGCCCCGCTCCGGATAGACGCCCTGGCCCAACTGAATGACCGGCAGGGCGAAGAACTGATCGCCAAGTTCGGGGTCGATCACGGGAATCACCGCGCCCCCCTCGATCACCGGGATCAGCAGGCGCGCGCCCACCGGCGACTGGGGCTGGGCCTGAATCTCGATGGGCCGTTCCGGGCGCAACGGCTGTTTCATCAGATCGATGACCCACAGCAGGCCATCGCGACGCAGGCTTGGATTGTAGCCGGGTGCGGTGACCATGCGCACCAGGGTGGAGTTCGGACCGATGCGCACCTGCTCCACCGAGCGCACCACCCCCGCCCCGGCGCGCCGCAACAGCGACAGGTCGACCTCCTGGAAGCGGTCGAACATCACCCAGAGATAGCCGGCCCGGCGGAACACCGCCGCCGCCGTGGGCCGATCCCAGGAAAAGCCGAGGCTGACCACCCGGGGGCCGGTCCGGGGTGGGGCGCCGGCCTCGGTTTCCGCGTCGATCCCGGCGCCCAGGTCGGGAACGGTCACCGCGTCCGGGTTGGCACCCTCCAGGATCGAGCCGATGACGTCACCGGGGCTCGGGCTCGGCCCCACTGCGATGTCGGGCGGGTCCGGCATGGCTTCGGCCTCGCTGGCCGTCAGCCCGTCGTCGGCCGGCGGCGTGGTCACGGCCTGGGCGGGTCCCTCGTCCGCCGGTTCGGATGACCGCGCGTCGGCCGCCAGCGCCGGATCCGGGTCCAAGGTCGGAACGTCCCCGCCGAACGGCGCCGGCGTGGGCTCGACGGCCGGCGCCACCGCCAGGGGCGGCGTGGCGGGCCCGGTCCCGGGCACCAGCACGGGCACGGATTCAGGTTCGGGGTCGGCGACCGCCTCCGGTCCGGGCGCGCTCGGCTCGGGCTCCGGGGCCTCGGCATCGGCCGGCACGGTGATGTCCAGCACCACCTTGGGGCCGGCCTCGAAGGTGCGGGCAACGGCCCCCTCGGGCAGGCGCACCGCGAATTCGCTGCCCTCCGCGGTGACGCGCTGGCTGACCTGGGTCAGGGTCTCGGGCAGGTCCCCCCGAATGGGGTCCACCGCCAGCGGCACGGGGCGATCGAACCGCAGGGTCAGTTGGTCGCCCGACTGGTCGAGGACGTGGCCCACCGGACGGGTCCAGTCGAACACGATCCGATGGAAGCCGTCATGGGCGCCGGTGCGCACGCGGATGCGGCTGGGATCGCGGGCGGGCGCGGCCGCTCGGACGGGGCGGGCTGGCGGGTCCAGGACGCCGGCGCGGGGCGGTCCGCCGCGCAGTTCGATGACCACCGCGCTGCCCCGGGTGTAGGCGCTGAGATCGAAGTCGCCCTTGAGCGGCATGATGGCCTGGAGCCGGTCCCCGGACAGGCGGATGGTCTCCACATAGGCGGGCAGGCGGCGCGGGATCAGCGCCGACCCCGAGGGCACCGGCGCGTCGAAGCGGGCCACCAGGGTGCGGCCGCGCATCTCCACCGTGTAGCGGACCGGCACCTCCCAGTCGAAGACGATGCGGCCGATGCCGTCGCCGGCGGTGGCCGAAACGGTGGCGGCGCCCGCCGTGGACGGACCGGCGACCAGGAGCACCGCCACCAGCAGCAGCGCGGCCAGGGCACGCGAACACGCGGGGGACCGGATCATGCGGGCGGTCCCTCCACGCGGTCGGGCAGAACGATGATGTCCACCCGGCGGGCGAGCCGCGCGCGCTCGGCGTCCGGCACCTGGGCCAGGGCGCCGAAGCGGGTCGCCGCATGCCCCCAGACCTCCAGCGGGCGGCTGTAGCCGGCGCGGCGCAGGCCGTTGGCCACCGCCGCCGCGCGGGCCAGCGAGAGTTCCCAGTTGCCGGGGAAGGGACCGTCCGGGGACACCGGACGCCGGTCGGTGTGCCCGGCCACGGCAATCCGGTTGCGCAGATTGGACAGGGTCGCGCCGAGGTCGGCCACCACCGGGCGCGCCCCGGCCGCGATGTCGGCGCTGCCGCCGGAGAACAGAAGGTCCGCCGGCAGCAGGATCACCAGGCGATCGTCAAGCCCCTGCACCAGGGTGCCGGCGAAGCGCGGATCCTGGGCGAAGGTGTCGGTCAGGACCGAGGCCAGGTACCCCAGGTCCTGGGCGCGGGGCCGCCGCGTGCCGCGCAGGGCGTCATGACCGCCCTGCTCCTCCCGCGTCGTGGTGACCGGGGTGTCGGGCCCCCGCAGGGCGGGCGCGCCACGGAAGGTCTCGGTCAGGGACGCGGTCAGGCGCTCGAACGCCTCGGCCTTGAAGGCGGACATGGCGAACATGAGCACGAAGAATGCCAGCATCAGGACCACGAGGTCGCTGAAGGTCACCATCCAGGCCAGATCCGTGCGGCCCCCGGTCATGCCGGCCGCCACGGGCGCCCGCGCGGGGTACGTCGGGGTGAGTTGGCGGGGTCCGGAACGCGGCGCGCCACGGGACCCCAGCCGGGGGTCGCGGGGACCACTACCGCCCGGTCTGGGCCATCCGGATCCACTGCGATCGGGGTATGCGCCATATGCGCCAGTCATCGCGCCGTCCGCTCCCTGACGGTCCCGTTGTTCTCGTTTGGGGCCCCCGAATCCTCGCCCCCCCCATCAACGCCTCCCGCCGGCGCCCAAGCCGGCCGGGAGTCCGGTGACGATCCCGCGTCCGGTCCCCCGAACGGCACGATCGTCGGTGTCCCACGCGCGGCATCGCCAGCGGGCGACATCATAGCATCGGCGTCCTCGTCTTGGGCACCCGGGAAACGGGCCGCCGGCGCGGGCGCCGGCGTCTCGTCGTCACCGGCGCCGACGGGGGCGTCGATGGCCACCGCGTCGGCCGGCACCGCCGAAAAGTCCGGATCCCAGCGCGTCACGTCCACGCTCCGAAACACTAGACGTATCCAGTCGGGATCTCCTGGCGCGAGACCGACGAGAACGCTGCCCCGCGCGGCGCCCCGGTCGTTCATGAAGCGGCCGAAGGTGCCGGCGCGTCGCACGGCCAGATGGGTCCCGTCGGCGGGCAGCACGGCCACGTCGTTGGCGTCCCGGGCCTCGACCACCTCGGCGATCACGGCCATCTCGAACCGCAGGCCGCGCGGTGCCCCGGCCAGGGCGGCGACCACGCTGTCCAGCAAGGACTGTCGTGACGGACGCAGGGTATCCGCGCCGGGTTCGAACAGGGCCTCGGCGCGCATCCGGACCTCCACGGCGTGCCCCGGCACCACCTGGTGCAAGCGTACGGCCGGAACCGCGGACTGGAACAAGTCGGTCACCAGGGCGATGAACGCCTCGGCGGCGCGGCGGTCCCCGGCCAGATCGTCGAGCGGCATCAGGGCCTCGGCGGGGGCACGGCGCGGCGCGAAGGTCAGGGTCAGGCTGTCCATGACGGCTTCGGCACGCTGCCGTTCCAGGCTCGACAACGCCGTGAGCATGATGAAAAACGCCAGCAGCAGCAGATAGAGCGCCAGAAACAGGGTCAGGGAGGCCCGCCCGACCATCCCGCCCCCCCGGGCCTCGCCGCCCGCCCCGGGCATGCCGGCGGCCCCGGACATGCCGGCGGCGAAGCGCGTGCCGGGAAAACCGGGCGTTACCGGAAGGCGCGCCAGACGGCGGGGCAGATCGGCGGTCGAGGCCATGTCAGGCCATCCAGCCGCGCGCGGCCGGTGCGCGGGGAGGAGGGGTCACGAACACAAGGACGTGCACCAAGGCAGCACCTCTTGGGCTGGCCGGGGTGCCGGGGTGGTCCGAGGGGCCGGGCGTGCCGCGCGCGATCAGAAATCGCCCAGCACGCTGACCATCTTGGATTTCAGCGTCTCGGCATTGAAGGGCTTGACGATATAGTTGGAGACCCCGGCCTCCTTGGCGGCGATCACGTTCTCGGACTTGGATTCCGCCGTGACCATGATGAACGGCGTGGCCTTCAGCTTGGCATCGGCCCGAACCTCCCGCAAAAGCTGCAAGCCGGTCATGGGCTCCATGTTCCAGTCCGAGATGACCAGACCATAGGTGTGTTCCCCGGTTCGCAGAATCTGCAGGGCCTGGCTGCCGTCGGTGGCTTCGTCGATATTGTTGAAGCCAAGTTGGCGCAGCAGGTTCCGGATGATCCTGAGCATGGTCTTGTAGTCGTCCACGATCAGGACGCGCATATCCTTATCAACGGCCATCTGTCTCCCCAATCGCGATCACGGCGTCGCACGGCTATAGAATACGCAAACGCCCCTCTGTAAGGCTACTTAAAGGAACCCAGCGCAAGGGCGCAAGTCTCCTTTTTTTCCTTGGCCCTGTGCCCGGCCCTGTTTTTCCGCGCGGCCCCCAGCACGGGTCCCCAGCACGGCTCCACCAAGCCGGGTGCCCCGGCCCGTGCCCGATCACGGCCGGCCGGCCTGATCCCCGATGCCCGAACTCCCGGGCAAGGCGCGGCGCTGCGCAAGCTCGGTCGTGACCTGCTTGGCGCGGTCGGGCGTCATCTCGGCGAGGATGGCGGCGGAACTCCGTTCCTTCATGTTTTCGATCACGGTCAGAAGGATGGGCATGTCCAGATCATTGAAGATGCGCGCCGCATCTTTTGGCTTCATGCTAGCATAAATCCTGACCAGTTGGTTGATTTGTTCCATCTCCTGCTCGGAGTGTTTTTCCAGCAGGCCCTCGATCACCGTCTCCAGCTCCCGCAGCTCGCCCACCCGGGCTTCGATGCGCCGCTCGGCCGCCTGAAGCAGCGCCTCGCGCGTTCCCAGTTCGCGCTCGCGGGCCTCCAGCTCCTCGCGCCGCTCGGCCAGGCGCTGCAACAGGTTGATCTCCGACTGGGTGAACCCCGGCGGCGTCAGGCCGGCCGCCGCCTCGGCCGCCATGTCCGGCGCGCCGCGCACGGGCTGCGTCGACGAGGCGCCGGGCGTGGCGCTTCCGTCCGGCTCGCTCTCCGGAGGGGCCCTCTCGGGCGTCTCGGCCCCTGCGCCGCTGGTGGTCTCGGCCCGCGCGAGGGCCTGGGACTGCCCCAGCGAGACCGGCCCCGACCACCCGTTGATGTCCTCGTACAAGGCCCCAAGCCGGATCGACAGCATGAAGAACGCGATACCGATCACCGCATGCAGGATGCCGATCCGGGGCAACGACGGCGAGGACCGGTGTGTCTTGCGCGTAGCCGGGGCCATTCTGCCTCACCTCGCCAATGGGAACCGCGCCCGGCGGTGACCACCGCCCCGGGCGCGCGCATCATGTTGCCGGCGGTCGCCGGCGCGGCAACGGCCGATGACAGGGACCCTCGTGGTCCCGTGCCGGCGTCGGCCGCTTCGCTTGGCCGGTGCCTCGTGGGCCGCCGGTCCCCGACCGCTCCCGAGTGAACCACGAAGACCCTTAAGATTCGGAAAAGCGCCGCGCCCGTCGTGCATCCAGGATGACCGTCAGCGGGCCGACTGCAAGGCGCGCAGCAACTCCCGCTCCGCTTCCGAGCGCTCGTCCTCGATGAAGAAGTCGTCATCGTCCCGCGCTTTCGGCGTCGCGGGCGTTGCCGGCGCCGCCGGCGGGGCCGAGACCGACGCGGCGCGCGGCGGTGGCGGCACGCTCGCGGCGCCCTGCGCGGCCTCCCGCCGGTTGGTCAGCGACCGCGGCTGCGGCAGGCTGGCGGCGGCGATGGCCTGCTGCACGGTGCGGGCGTCGGCGCCCGGGTCGGGCGTTCGCGCGCCGCCCCGGGATGGCGCGCGCGTCTCGGTGGCGGCGGGACGGGCGTCGCGGGAGCGCGAGTCCAGGCGGCCCGCCATGGACTCGGCGCGGTCCACCATGAAGGCCAGGTCGTCCCGCAGGATCTGCGCCTTTTCCACCCGGTCCTGAAGCGACCGGCCGGCCTCGTCGGCGGCCTTGCGGAGCCGGGGCACGCCGGCCTCGGCGCGTTGGGTGGCCTCGTTGAAGCTGGCGATGAGGCGCGTCAGGTCGTCGCGGTTGCGGCGAAGATCGGCCAGGCGGCTGTTCAGGACCCAGGCATAGATGATGGTGGGCACCAGCAGGGCGATGATGGCGATATCCAGGATCAAGGTCAGACTCAGGGACATGGCCGCCTCGGCAATCGGGTCTCGCGCGCATCCCGGACCGGCCGATGGGGGCGGGCATGGCGTGAGCGCGCGCTCAAGGGACGAGACCGGGAGATGAGGATCACGGGCGCGGACCGGCCCCGCCGGGTTCGGCCGCGCCCCGGGTCCGGCCGGGTCAGGTCTCGTGGGACTTCTGCTGCACCCGGCGGTCCACGCGAATGGCGATGTTGTTGCCCCGCCGCCCCATGCGGCCGCCGAACATGGGGACGTCGCCGCAGCGTATCTGCACGGACGAGTCCGGCGTGGCGTTGAACATGATCTGCGAGCCGACCTCCAGATTCAGGATGTAGCGCAAGGGCAACTCCACCTCGTCCAGGATGGCCTCCATCTCCACCTCGGTGAACCAGATTTCCTCGGCCAGATGGGTCTCCCAGATGGAGTCGCGGCCGAACTTCTCGCCCATGAACATTTGCAGCAGCAGTTCGCGGACGGGTTCCAGCGTGGCGTAGGGAATCAGCAGTTCCAGGCGGCCGCCGCGATCCTCCATGTCGATGCGCAGCTTGGCGACGATGGCGGCGTTGGAGGGGCGGGAGATGGTGGCGAACCGCGGGTTGGTCTCCAGGCGCTCGAACCGGAAGGTCACCGGCGACAGTGGGTCGAAGGCGGCCGACAGGTCGGCCAGGACGACATGCACCAGGCGCTCGACCAGATTACGCTCGATGGTGGTGTACGGCCGGCCCTCGATGCGCATGGCGGCGGTGCCCCGGCGCCCGCCCAGCAGCACGTCGACGATGGAGTAGATCATCGAGGAATCGATGGTCAGCAACCCGGAGTTGTCCCACTCCTCGGCCTTGAACACCGACAGCATGGCCGGCAGCGGGATCGAGTTCAGATAGTCCCCGAAGCGCAGCGACAGGATGTTGTCCAGCGAGACCTCGACATTGTCCGAGGTGAAATTGCGCAAGCTGGTGGACATCATGCGCACCAGCCGGTCGAACACCACCTCCAGCATGGGCAGGCGTTCGTAGGACACCAGGGCGCTGTTGAGGATGGCCTGGATCCCCGACTTGTCGCCGGCGCTTTCCTCGGTTTCGTCAAAGCCCAGAAGGCTATCGATTTCGTCCTGGTTCAGGACCCGGGTGCTCTCGCCCCGACCGGCGGCACTGGAGACAACCTCGCTCGCGCCGCCGCCCCCGCCGTCCCCGAGCATGGCCTCCCACTCGGCGGCCATGGCCTCGGCGTCCTCGGGTTGTCCCTCGCCGTCCATGCCCGCCTGTGCGTTGCCGCCACCGCCCTCGTCCTCGGAGCCTTCGACCATGGCCGCCCACTCGGCCATGAGGGCTTCCTCGTCCTCCTTGGTGACCTCGCGTTGCACGTCGTCCGAAGGGGCCATGGTGATCGCCTCGTCATCGCGGGACCGGGCGGCGCCGGGGCACCGGCCCCGTCAGGGACCCGGTGTTACTGAACCAGCATTTCCTTGAACAGCACGGCGTTGACCTGGGCCGGGCGCACCGCGTTGGCGACCCGGCGCAACAGTTCCTCGCGCACCCGATAGATGCCGGCCGCGCCCTGGAGGTCCTCCACGCGCAACTCCCGCAGGAAGGTCTGGAAGTTGTCAATGACCCGGGGCATGACCGCCTCCACCCGGGCCACGTCCGCCTGGTTGGCCAGTTCCAGGCTGACCCGGACCTTCAGGAAATGGGCCTTGCGGCCGCCCGTGGCGTTGAGGTCGACGATCATCTCCGGCAGGTCATAGAACACGGTGTGCCCCAGCGCGCCGGCCTCGCCCTCGCCGCCTTCGGCACCATGACCGCCATGGCCACCACCGCCGCCGCCATGGCCGCCATGCCCGTCATCCGCGCCGCCGCCGGCATCGGCGCCATGCGCCTCGTCGCCGCCGGAGGACGCGCCCAGGACCGGGTCGAGCATGCCCGTGAAGTAGGCCCCGGCGCCGCCGCCGACGACCACCAGCAGCGCCAGCAGGATGATGATGAGCATCTTGCGGCGACCGCCGCCCTTTTTGCCCTCTTCATCAAAACTGTCGTCGCCATCGACGTCGTCGAAGTCTTCTTCAAGATCATCGGCCATCGGCTACTGTGTCCGGTCAAGGAGAAGCCAGAAAAGGGAGCATCGGAGACGGGACCGCCGGGACAGGCCGCCGGGCGGACGGCACGTCGGCCACGCCGGACCGGGGCGTCCGGGACACGGCCCCTCGGCCCCTCGGCGAGGTCCGCCGTCCGACCGCGATACCGTGTCGCCGCCGCGCCAGCATCCACAGGGTAGAGCCTAGTCCGCAGTCCTTAACAATTCGTTCAGCGGCAGGACCGCCCGGCAAGTTCTGCCCGGCAACCGGCGCCCGCCCGGCACCGGCGCGCCCGTCGAGCCTCCCTAAAATAACCAGCCCTCTCAAAGCATTGCGCTGTGGCATGGAAGCTGCATCACCGGACCCGGACGTCTGCGTCGCGGGCGCGTCAGGCCGGATCCCGATCCGGTCGGGGGCCGCGGACACGACGGACAACGCCCACGTCTCAAGGCCCGGCACGACGATGGAAAACACGACATACATCACCCTGTCCCGACAGACCGCCCTGTGGCGGAAGATGGACGTGGTGGCGAACAACATCGCCAACATGAACACGCCGGGCTACAAGGGCGAGCACATGCTGTTCGCCGAGTATCTGGCCCGCTCGCGCAGCGCCGACAGCGCCTTCCCGGACAAGCTGTCCTACACCACGGACTTCGGGACCTATCGCGACGCCAGCCTGGGCCCCATGGACAACACCGGGAATCCCCTGGACGTGGCCATCAACGGCGACGGCTACTTCGAGGTCGAGACCGACGTCGGCCGCTACTATACCCGCAACGGCCGGTTCATGATGGACAACGACGGCATGATCGTCACCACCCAGGGCCATCCGGTGCTGACCACCGAGGGGACGCCCCTGTTCATCGCACCCAACGAGAAGACCATCTCCATCGCCCGGGACGGCGCCGTCTCCACCGAGACCGGCCCGGTCGGGCGGCTGCGGGTGGTGGATTTCGAGGACGACCAGGCCATGCGCCGGGTTCAGGCCGGTCTGTATGACGCCCAGGACCAGGAGCCCCAGGACGTGGAGACGGTCACCCTGGAGCAGGGCACCTTGGAGGGGGCGAACGTCCAGCCGGTGGTGGAGATGACGCGCCTCATCGAGGTGCATCGCGCCTATGAGACCATTCAGAAGCTGATCGAGACCGAAGGGGAGCGGCAAAGCCGTGTCATGCAGACACTGTCCGGCGTGAGCCAGTCGTAACGGCCAGGATTTGAAAGACATCAGGACAAGGGGTGGAGGAGACCATGCGCTCCCTCAATATCGGCGCCACCGGGATGCTGGCCCAGCAGCAGAACGTCGAGGTCGTCTCCAACAACATCGCCAACATGAACACGACGGCCTATACACGCCGCCGGACCGAGTTTCATGACCTGCTCTACCAGACGCTGCGGCGCGCCGGCTCCACCTCCTCGGACAGCGGCGACATCGTGCCGGCGGGCGTGCAACTGGGCCTGGGCGTCAAGACCGCCGCCGTCTACCGGATCACCGAACAGGGCAGCATGTTGTCCACCAACAACAGCCTGGACCTGGCCATCGAGGGCAAGGGCTACTTCCAGATCGACCTGCCCTCGGGCGAGACCGGTTACACGCGGGACGGCTCGTTCCAGCTGAGCCCCGACGGCGAGGTGGTCACCCACGACGGCTATAAAGTTCAGGGCATCCAGGCCATTCCCAACGAGGCCGTCAGCATCACCGTCAACAAGTCGGGCGAGGTGCTCTACAAGCTGGACGGCCAGAACGCCTTGCAGAACGCCGGCCAGATCCAGTTGGCCATCTTCCCCAACGAGGCCGGCCTGAACCCCATGGGCGACAATCTGTTCACCGAGACCGAGGCGTCGGGCAACGCCACCGCCAACAATCCGGGACAGCCCGGCTTCGGGACCGTGCTTCAAGGCTTCCTGGAATCGTCCAACGTCAACGTGGTGGCCGAGATCACAGAACTCATCAGCGCCCAGCGGGCCTATGAGATGAACTCGAAGGTCATCACCACGTCCGACGAAATGATGTCCACCGTCTCGCGCATGAAGTAGCCGGACCAAACCCGCGCCGGCCGGGCCTTGACCCCGGCGGGAGGACCCCTTGATGATCCGTTCGTCGCTCACCATCTCCGCTCGCGCCGCCGCGCTGGCCCTGGCCGGCCTGCTGGCGGCGACCGCGCCGGCCCGGGCCGCCGAAGTGATCCTGCCGGTGGACGAGACGGCGGCGACGCCGGCGGCCGTGGACGGCGCGCGGACCGACACGCCGGACATCGTCGCCCTGGCCGAGGCCCTGGTGGATGCCGCCACCCGCCGCGCGGCGCTGGCGCCGCCCGCGCAACCCGCGCGGGCCGCCACCTTGGCGCCGGGCAGCGGGCTTCGGGCCAGCCTGCGGCCGGAAACGGAAATCGAGCGCGACGTGATCCTGCTGGGCGACGTGTTCGGGGGCCTGCCGCCGGAGGCCGCGCGGGTCCCCGTCGCCCACGCGCCCGAGCCGGGCCAGCGCCTGCTTCTGGACGCGGGCTACCTGGAGACCCTGGCCACGGAGTACGGCGTGAACTGGACGCCGGTCAGCCGGTTCGTCCAGGCCGAGGTGGCCCGGCGCGGGTACGAGGTGGGCCGGCCCGAGGTGATGACGGCCTTGCGCCAGCGGCTTGTTCAGGCCGGCATGCCGGTGGACGGGGCCATCGTTCTCAACGCCCTGAACGTGCGCGCCATGGTGGGCTCGCCGGAGGCCGCGCGGGTGCGGGTGCGGGACCTGTACTACGACGAGCGGACGCGCCGCTTCAACGCCCTGCTCGAAATTCCGGCCGATGCGCCCAATGCCCGCTCCGTGCGCCTGACCGGGTCCGTGCATGTGGCCGTCGAGGTGCCGGTGCTGGCGCGGCCCATGCGCCGCGAGATGGTCATCACCGAGGATGATCTCCGCTGGGACGAGGTGCGCGACACCGACCTGCGCCCGGACATCCTGCTCGACCCGGCCGATCTGGTCGGCCACATGGCCCGCAACGGCATCCAGGCCGGCCGGCCGGTGCGCGCCAACCAGGTGCGCCTGCCCGACCTGGTGCGGCGCAACGACCTGGTCACCATGGTCGTGGAAACGCCGTTCATGACGGTGACGGCGCGCGGCCGGGCCCTGGAATCCGGCGCGCTGGGCCAGACGGTGCGGGTGTCCAATCTGGTCTCCGACAAGGAGCTCCTGGCGGTGGTCCAGGGACGCAACACGGTGGCCGTGCGCCCCGAGTTGCTGGCCGCCGCGCGATGAGAACGCCGATGACGACGACGATGACCGGAGCGTCCGCGCGCCCAAGGGACGGGGGCGGATCCGGGACGACGGGGCACCGGGTGCCCGGGAGACGAACCATGATGACCCCTGCCTGCGCGCGCCCCGTTCCCGCCGCCCGGCCGCTGTTGCGCGGGATGGTCCTGGTGCTCGTGGCCGGCCTCGCGGCCGGCGGCCTGAGCGGCTGCAAGACCATGCAGCGGCTCGCCGAGGTGGGCGACGACCCGACCATGAGCGAGGTCGAGAACCCCACCCTGCGCCGCGACTACAAGCCGGTCAGCATGCCCATGCCGGTGCCCGAGGTGGCCACGCCCAATCCCAACAGCCTGTGGCGGCCGGGCGCGCGCGCCTTCTTCAAGGACCAGCGGGCCAGCGAGGTGGGCGACATCCTCACGGTGGTGGTGGCGATCGAGGGCGAGAGCGCCAGCCTGAACAGCACGTTGAGCCGGGACCGCGAGGGCACCGAGGGGGCCGGCGTCACCAACTTCTTCGGCCTGGAGTCCGGGTTCAGCGAAATCTTCCCCAACGAGATCGACCCCTCGAACCTGGTCAACTTCGGCTCCAGCAGCGACCACACGGGCACCGGCGCCATCGCCCGGGCCGAGACCATCAACATTCGCCTGGCCGCCGTGGTCTTGCAGGTGCTGCCGAACGGCAACCTGGTGATCGCCGGGCGCCAGGAGGTGCGGGTCAATGGCGAACTGCGGGAACTGACGGTCACCGGCGTGATCCGGCCCCAGGACGTCCGCTCGGACAACACCATCGAATGGGACAAGATCGCCGAGGCGCGGATTTCCTACGGCGGGCGGGGCACCGTCTCCGACCTGACCGAACCGCGCTACGGCCAGCAGATCTACGACATCCTGTTCCCGTTCTGAGCCCGTGTCCGGACCACCGCGCGGACAGCCCGGACGATGACGCGCCGTCATCGCCATTGGGTCGGGGAGAGAGGGGCGCGGCCGTCTGGTCGCGCCCCTCGCGCGCCTGTATAGTGGGCCTCATGCTGTCCACCGCGACGTCAGCGCGCCGCCGCGCCGCCTCCTTGCTCCTGGCCCTCGTGATCGGGCTGGTGGCGACCGCCTGCGATCGCGGCTGGCGCGACGAGCCGTTTCCCCATCCCTCCCGGTCGGCGGGCGACCCCACCGGGCCGCGCCTGATCACCGTGGCGCCGGGCGACAGTGTCTACGCCATCGCCCGCCGGCAAGGTGTGCCCATGCGGGCGATCATCGTCGCCAACGATCTGCGCCCCCCCTATGCGGTCCAGCCCGGCCAGCGGCTGTTCCTGCCGGCGCAGCGGGTGCATACGGTGACGTTCGGCGACACGCTCTATGGGCTGTCGCGGACCTACGGTCCCTCCGTGGCGGCCATCGCCAATGCCAACGGTCTGGCGCCGCCCTACGGGATCCAGGCCGGGCAGCGGCTGGTGATCCCGGTGGATCCGGCGCCACCTGCCGCCACTGGTGGGGTCGCGCCGTTGCTGCCTCCGCGCCCCGCCCCCCGGAACGACGGCGCCGTCGCCCTGGCGCCGCTCGTCGCGCCGGTCGCGCCCGCCCCCCTCGCCGCGCCCATCCCGGCCTGGGTACCCGACGGGGAAACACCGCCCGCCGCGCGTCCCGCCGCCAGCCCGGCCATCGCGTCGGACGGAACGCCGGTTCCCCCGCGACGGCCATCCGGACAGACGGCCTCCCGCCCGGCATCCGCGCCGGTGGCCGGCGTGAGTCCGGCGCCCGCCCCGGTGCCCGTGCCGCCGCCGCCCCCGCGCGCCGGCGACCGCTTCCAATGGCCGGTGCAGGGCGAGGTGATCGGCCGCTTCGGTGGCTCCGACCAGGGGCTGCACAACGACGGCATCAACATCGCCGTGCCCGAGGGAACGCCGGTCCGCGCCGCCGACACCGGGGTCGTCGCCTACGCCGGCAACGAAATCCAGGGGTTCGGCACCCTGATCCTGATCAAGCACGCCGACGGCTGGATGACCGCCTACGCGCATGCCTCGCGCCTGGAGGTTCGGCGCGGCGACACCGTCCGGCGCGGCCAGGTGATCGCCCGGGCCGGCCGCACCGGGTCGGTCGATCGCCCGCAACTCCACTTCGAAGTCCGCCGCGATGCCCGCCCCGTCGATCCGATGGATCACCTGGGGCCGCCGGGGCGGGTGTGACCCCGCGCCCCGCCCGCCGTCTCGTTCCTGTCCCCCTCACGCCGGAAGGCCCGATCGTTCATGTCCCCCGATGCCTGGTCCGACACGCCCATCCTCGACCGCCCCCCGCGTGACCTGTCCGGTGCCGGGGCGGGGCCCGGGCCGGAGCCGGAGTCGACCCCGGCGCCGCTGACGGCGGCCCTGTGGACCCTGCGTCCGGAGCACGGAGGAGGACCCGCCCTGGAGACATTGCGGGCGCATCTGTCGCCCAACGAGTGGTTCCGGGTGAGCAGCTTCCGGGATCCGGCGCATGCCTGGTCCAGCGCGGCCACGCGCGCGCTGCTGCGGCTGATGCTGGCGCGGTATCACGGCGGGGAGCCGCTCGACTGGCACTTCCGCACCGAGCCCGGCGGCCGCCCACATGTGGACATGACGCGCCCGCCCTTTCCCCTGACCGAGGCGACGCGGCCCCGGTTCAGCCTCAGCCACACGCGCGGACTGGCCGCCTGCCTGGTCAGCGTGGGCGACTGGCCACCGGGGGCCGAACTGGGGGTGGACGCCGAATGGACCGTGCGCACCGTGCCGGCGCTGCGCCTGGCCGAACGCTTCTTCCATCCGGACGAGGCGCGGGCGCTGGCGGCGTTGCCGCGCGGACCGGCGCGCCAGACCCTGTTCATGACCCTGTGGACCCGCAAGGAGGCGGTGCTCAAGGCGCTGGGCCTGGGCATCGCCAACCACCTGGGGGACATCGCCTGCCTGGGCGATCCGGCGCGCATCGCGGGGCCGGCGGCGATGATCGGCGCTCCCGAGGCCTGGCGCCTGGGCAGCGAGGACGCCACGCCCGACCATCGCCTGTCCTGGGCGGCGCACACGCCCCTGCCGGCCGCGCCCGCGTGCCCCCGGGCCATCGTGCCGCCCGCGCACCGCAGCTTCATCGGCTGGCCGTCCTGACCGACGGCCGTCAGCGTCGCGACATCACGAGGCCGGCGCCGACTCCATCAGGATATTGGCCACGGCGCGGGCCTTGTCCGTGCCCTCGCCATCGGGATCCATGTGGTCCGTCAGCCAGGCGTGGACCGCATCCGGATCCACGGGGTTGGTCTTCAACTGCACCGCCGTGACCGCCTGAATCGCCATCAGGCCGGCGGCCAGATCGTCGATCACGCGCAAAAGCTGCTCCGACTGCTCCGTGCTCAGCTCACCCATGCGGCGAACGTCATTCGTGACCTTGGCGATCAGTTCAACGACTTGTCCCAACGCGAGATCGGACATGAGAGCGCTCTCCTGGATCTGAACTGCGGATTGAGCCGCACTGGACTGTGTGGTCGGCGTTTGTGGTCGGCGTATGTGGTTGGGGGCCATTGGTCCCGTGTCCCGCGAAGACATCGGTCAAAAGGCCCCACGCGACACCAATACCTAGCAGGCGCGGTACTTTATCTCGCCACGAAGACAAGGGCAACAGGTGCGGCAACCAAGGCTATCGCATTGGGCCGATGATGGTTCTGGCGAAGTCGTTGGTCCATCCGCATCGCTTGCGTTTGCGGCGGATGGAGACGTCGGGCCGTAGCTCCCGCGAGGAGACGTGAAAGTGACGGGTCGTTCGGGTCTTGCCGTCGATCGCGATGACGCCCGCGCCGGCGGCCCCGAGATCGTCCAAGAGTGGCTCGGGGACGTCGCCCAACGCTTCAAGGAACCAGGACATGGGGCCTCCCGCCTGAGGCAAGGACGTCCCCCTACAGACTCCATGTCACGCTCGACCGCTACCCCCGATTTCTCAAATGCGAGTCCCCCGCCGTTCCGCCCCACGCCGTTCCCGGTCCCGGTCCGGGTGTTGCGGGCGAGCGCGTCGCCCGGCGGACCCTTGGCGTCATTCTACCGCCAGATCGGTGTGCCGCTGCCCGGCAGGCCGTAATCGCCCCAGCGCCGGTTGACCTGGTCGATGATGTCATCGGCCATGCGCAGCTTCTGGCCCCACTCGCGATGGGTCTCGGGCGGCCATTTGTTGGTGGCGTCCAGGCCGATCTTGCCGCCCAGGCCGCTTTCCGGGCTGGCGAAGTCCAGGTAGTCGATGGGCGTGCCCTCGACCACCGTGATGTCGCGGCCCGGGTCCATGCGCGTGGACAGGGCCCACATCACGTCCTTCCAGTCGCGGGCGTTCACGTCGTCGTCCACCACGATCACGAACTTGGTGTACATGAACTGGCGCAGGAACGACCACACGCCCATCATCACCCGCTTGGCGTGGCCCGGGTACGCCTTGCGCATGCTGACCACGGCGATGCGGTAGGAGCAGCCCTCCGGCGGCAGCCAGAAGTCGACGATCTCCGGGAACTGCTGGGTGAGCAGCGGGATGAACACCTCGTTCAGGGCCTCGCCGAGCACGCTGGGCTCGTCCGGCGGCCGGCCGGTGAAGGTGGACAGGTAGATGGGCTTGCGGCGCATGGTGATGGCCGACAGGCGGAACACCGGGAACGGCTCGACGCTGTTGTAATAGCCGGTGTGGTCGCCATAGGGACCCTCGTCGCCGAACTCGTCCAGCAGCACATGGCCCTCCAGCACGATCTCGGCGGTGGCCGGCACCTTCAGGGGCACGGTCTTGCAATCCACCAGGTCCACCTTCCTGCCCCGCAGCAGGCCGGCGAACTGGTATTCCGACAGGGTGTCCGGGACCGGCGTCACCGCCGCCAGGATGGTCCCGGGGTCGGCGCCCAGGACGACGGCGGCGGGCAGGGGCTGCTTCTTCTCGGCGGCCCAGCGGCGATAGTGCTGGGCGCCGCCGCGATGCTTCAGCCAGCGCATCAGGGTGGTGTCGCGCCCGGTCACCTGCATGCGGTAGATGCCCAGGTTGAAGCCGTCCTCGCGCCGGCCGCCCTTGCGGTCCGCCTGCGGTCCCTGGGTGACCACCAGCGGCCAGGTGATCAGCGGCGCCGGCTCTCCGGGCCAGCAGGTCTGCACCGGCAGCCGCCCGAGGTCGATGTCGCCGCCGGTCAGCACCACGTCCTGGCAGGGCGCCTTGCCCGCGCCCAGCGTGCGCGGCTTCATGGCCAGCACGGTCTTCAGGAGCGGCATCAACTCCATGGCCTGGCGCCAGCCCCCGGGCGGCTCCGGCTGCTTCAGGAAGGCCAGGGTCTCGCCCACCTGGCGCAATTGGTCGGGCGTGCGGTCCATGCCCCAGGCGACCCGCTCCACGGTGCCGAACAGGTTGACCAGCATGGGCATGTCGTAGCGCCGCCCGCCGTCGCCCACCACCTGCTCGAACAGCACCGCCGGACCGCCCTCGGCCAGTAGGCGGGTCTGGATCTCGGTCATCTCCAGGATCGGCGAGACCGGCACCCCCACCCGCCGCAGCCGGCCGGCCTTCTCCAGGTGGTCCATGAAATCGCGCAGGGACTCGAAGGGCATCGCGGCTCTCCCGGAGGGCTGGAGCGCGGCGGCGGGAGGCGCAACCTGGGATCGTCCGCATCCACGCCACGCGGGGCTTTTCCTTACCACCTCGTTCGATAGACTGCTATCCTAAGACATAACTGCTGCCCCGGATCGGCGGTTTGGGGGTCGATCCCGGGACCTTGGCACAGCACCGTCTTGAGGCCCGTCATGCCGTCGTCCGAGTCCCGAACGGTCGCCCGCGACGCTGCCGCCGTGCTGAGCCGCGAGCAGGAGCGCGAGGAACACTTGAGCCGCCTCATCCAGGCCGGTCTGGCCATGGCGGCGGAGCGCGACCACGATGTCCTGGTGGAACGGATCCTCCTGGAGGCCAAGGCGCTGGGCCGGGCCGACGGGGGAACGCTGTACCTGCGTGACGAGGCGGGCACCGCCTTGCGCTTCGCCATCCTGCGCAACGACAGCCTGAACCTGGCCATGGGGGGCTCCGCCGCCGATCCCGTGACCTTCCCGCTGCTGCGGATGGAAACGCCGGACGGCCGGCCCAACTACCATAACGTCTGCACGGCGGCGGCCTTGTCGGGGCACACCATCAACATCCCCGACGCCTACGAGTCCGAGGCGTTCGACTTCTCCGGGACCCGCCGGTTCGACGCCGGCACGGGGTACCGGTCGCAATCCTTTCTCACCATTCCGCTGCGCAATCACACCGACGAGGTGATCGGCGTCCTGCAACTCATCAACGCCATGGACGAGCACGGCACCGTGGTGCCGTTCTCCCGCGAGATCGAAAGCCTGGTGGAGGCGCTGGCGGCGCAGGCGGCCATCGCGCTGGACAACCAGACCCTGATGCGCGCGCAACGCGACCTGCTGGACGCGCTCATCAAGATCATGGCCGGGGCCATCGACGCCAAGTCCCCCTACACCAGCGGCCATTGCGAGCGGGTGCCGGCCATCGCCAAGCTGATGGCGGAGGCCGCCTGCTCGGCCACCGACGGTCCCTATGCCGAGTTCGGGCTGGACGAGGCCGAGTGGTACGAACTGCATGTGGCCGCTTATCTGCACGACTGCGGCAAGGTGACCACACCCGAGTACGTGATGGACAAGGCCACCAAGCTGGAGATCATCCACAACCGCATCCACGAGGTGCGCGTCCGCTTCGAGGTGCTGCGCCGGGACGCCGAGATCGCCTACTGGCGGACGGTGGCCGAGGGCGCCGACGAGGCCGAGGCCCGCGCCACCCGCGACGCCGAGATCGCCCGGCTGGATGATGACTTCACCTTCGTCGCCACCTGCAACATCGGTGGCGAGTTCATGTCGCCGGAGCACATGGCGCGGGTGCGGTGCATCGGTGACCGTCCGTGGGTGCGCCACTTCGACCGCACCGCCGGCCTGTCCTGGCAGGAGCGCCACCGCCAGGCCGAATGCCCGCCGCCGCCGCCGCCGGCGGTGGAGCCCCTGTTGTCCAACCGGCCGGATCATCGGGTGGACGGCTATGACTTCGGCGAGATCTACAACCTGTGCATCAGTCGCGGCACCATCGCCGAGGAGGAACGCCAGAAGATCAACGACCACATCGTCGTGACCCAACGGATGCTGGACCAGATGCCCTTTCCCCGGCACCTGGCGCGGGTGCCGGAAATCGCCGGCAATCACCACGAAAAGATGGACGGCACCGGTTATCCCCGGGGCCTGCGCGGCGAGGACATGTCGCCGCTGGCGCGCATGATGGCCATCGCCGACGTGTTCGAGGCCCTGACCGCCTCCGACCGGCCCTACAAGAAGCCGAAGACCCTGAACGAAAGCGTGCGCATCCTGTCCCTCATGGTACAGGACGACCACATCGACCCGGACCTGTTCGAGCTGTTCCTCTCGGGCGGCGTGCACACGGCCTATGCGGAGATGTTCCTTCAGCCGGAGCAGGTCGATGGGGTGGACGTGGACGCGTATCTGCGGATCGCCCGCGAGGCCCGGGCCCGGCGGCGGGGTCACGCCCCCTGAGCACCCGGACCGGCGATCCGCCAAAGACCGCGACAGACGGCGCGATCGGACGGCCTACGCGGCGCCGTTGTCACCCTCGCCGCCGAACATGTGTTCTTGCAGGTAGCCGCCGACGCCCACCTGCTCGATCAGGTGCACCTGGGTTTCCAGCCAGTCGATATGCTCCTCGGTATCGCTCAGGATGCCGCGCAGCAGGTCCCGACTGACGAAGTCCTGCTTGGCCTCGCACAGGGCGACGCCGGTCACCAGGGTTTCGTGGGCGCCGTGTTCCAGCGCCAGGTCGGCCTTCAGGCACTCGGGCACGGTCTCGCCGATGCTGAGTGTGTGCAGATCCTGGAGGTTGGGCAGCCCTTCCAGCAGCAGGATACGCTCGATGACCAGATCGGCGTGTTGCATCTCCTCGATGGACTCGTGATGGACGGTGTCGGCCAGCCGCAGGAACCCCCAGTTCTTCAGCATGCGGGCATGCAGGAAGTACTGGTTGACGGCCGTCAGTTCGTTGGTCAGGACCGTGTTCAGCAGGTCCAGAACGGATTTGTCACCCTTCATGCCTGTCTCTCCGAGGCGGTGGTCGGTGTGAGTCAGTGTCTGTTCGCGTGTCTGGGGAGGTCGATGACGCACGCGCGCGGACCCGCGTCCGATCCGGCATGTAAGCCGCGTCGGGGGCCGATGGTAGGGCTGGTCAGGGAAAAAGGCCAGGGCTTCGACCGGAGCCGGGCGTCAACGGTCCGCCTCACCGACCGCCGACAAAATCTGCCCGGGAGAAGCGGGCGCGCCACCCGTCACGGGATCAGGCGTGACGGGACACGTCGTCCCGGCGGGTGCGCGGCGCTTCCGCGCGGATCAGGGTGACGATCCGATGGACGCAGCGGGCGCATTGCGGGCTCTCTCCGCAGGCATGAAAGACTTGGGCCACCTTGTGGGCGCCCGCCTGGATAGAGGTCCGGACCTGATTTTCCCGCAGACCTTTGCAGTTGCACACGTACATGGGACACCCTTCAAGGCCAATGATTCCGATCCTGCCTCCCATCATAGGCATCGAAGGGCGATAATGCAAACCATTCTCATGATGGCCGGCCCACCCGGCTACCCACGACAGTATGCTTGGGGTGGTGGGGTGGGGGAGTGGGCCGGGATCGCTTGGCGGATGAGTCACACTCATCCGCCGCTGGTATCACCCCGCGCGAGCGAAGCGTGCCGAGCCGAGGTCCGAGCCCCGCACGCGAGCCGGCGGCCGGTCAGCGCACCCGCGTGAGCAGCAAGCCGTCGCGGATCGGCACCAGGCAGGCATCGACCCGGCTGTCGGCGTGGATCCGGTCGGTCAGCGCGCGCAGGGCGACGGCCTTGTCGTCGGTGGTCTCGGGATCGGTCACCTTGCCCCGCCACAGCATGTTGTCCAGGGCGATCAGCCCGCCCGGCCGCACCAGCCGCAACGCCTGTTCGAAGTAGCCGGGGTAGGCCGGCTTGTCGGCGTCGATGAAGGCCATGTCGAACGTCCCGGCGCGGTCCTGGGCCAGCAGGGCATCCAGGCTGTCGGCGGCGGGGCCGACATGAAGGTGGATGCGCTCGCCCAGGCCGGCGGCGTCCCAGTGGCGCCGGGCGAAGTCCGCGAGGTCCGGGGACGTGTCGAAGGCGTGCACCTCGCCGTCGGGCGGCAGGGCGTAGGCCACCGCCAGGGCGCTGTAGCCCGTGAATGTGCCGATATCCAGGGTGTTGCGGGCGCCCACCAGGCGCGCCAGGAAGGCCAGCAGGGCGGCCTGCTCGGCGCTGCTGGCCCAACTGGCGTTTTCCATGGCCTCGGTCGCCCGGCGCAGGTCGGCGAGCGGCGCGGGCTCCTCGATGCCCCGGTCACGGATGTAGTCGGTGAGGATGGATGGCAGGGGCGGCACGGCGGTCATGAGGGGGTCTCCTTCGTCTGGGATGAGGTCGCATCGCTGCCGGCACGCAGCCGGTAGACCGTGGTTTCGCGAACATCGCGGTCCTCCAGCTCCAAAGATGTAGGAACCCTCAGCCGGACCTCAACCTTCAGTCGTGAGTCTGGAAGATAAGCACGGCCAGGATCGGCCAGCAACACATGAGCGCCGGCGTCGGCCTGGGCGACCAGGAGGCAGGTGACCCGATCCGCCATCGCGCGCTCGTAGCACACGTCTCCGGCCAGGATCACGGCCCCGTCCCCCAGATGGGCATGGGGTTCGGCGGGCACGCCGTCGGCCGCCAGGAGATCCGCCACGGTCACCGCGACGCGCGGGGAGAGGCCGTTGAGGGCCGCGTTCAGGCGGATGGCGGCGACCGCCAGCGGGTCCACGTCGGCGCAGAGGACCGATGCCGCTCCGGCGCGGGCGGCGGCCAGCCCCGCCAGTCCGCATCCGGCGGCGAAGTCGAGCACCCGGCGGCCGCGCACCAGGTCCGGGCGGTCCAGCACCAGGCGCGCCAGGGCCTGGCTGCCGGGCCAGGCGAAGGCCCAGAACGGCGGCTCCAGGCCGGTGTCGCGCATCAGCGCCTCGGTCGCCTGCCACAGCGGCGTGACCTCGGTCGCCAGGTGAAGACGCAGTTCGGGCACCAGGGGGGCCGTGGCCACGGCGGTCTGGCCGCGGATGAAGGCGGCGTGGGCCGCCGCGTCATGGGGCGGCGGCGCGATCACCGGTCCCGGGACCGCGCGGGGGGCTGGGGACGCGGGTCAGGGGCCATCGCTTGCGCTCAGATCCTCCCCGGCGATGGCGCGGTCGAGCAGGACCAGGGTTTCGGCGCGACCATAGAGGGCGATGAACGAGCCCATGCGCGGCCCCTGGTCCTGGCCCAGCAGGATCTGGTAGAGCGCCTTGAACCAACCCTTCAGGTCGCCGACCGTGTCGCCATGGCGCTTGCCCACCTCGTAGACGAGGGTTTGCAGGCCCTCGGCATCGGCTTCGGGGGGAGCCTCGGCCAGCGCCGCGCGCAGATCCTCCAGCGCCCGCGCCTCGGCCGCCGTGGCCGGCCGGTAGCGCTTCGCCGGCAACACGAAATCACGGTAGTAGGCCAGGGCATGGCCGACCAGCCGGTCCAGGATCGGGGCCGTTTCCGGTGTGGCGCCGGGGGCGTAGCGGCTGATGTAGTGCCACAGGACGGCCGAATCCTCGGCGTGGCAGACGCCGGCCAGGTTCAGCAGGATCCCGAACGACAGATGCGCCTCTTCCCGGGGCGGCCGGCCGTCGTGAATATGCCAGACCGGGTTGGACAGGCGCCCCTTGGCATCCTGCCTCTCGAACGCCTCCAGGTGCGACAGATAGTCGTCCACGTTCCGGGGGATGACGTCGAAGTACAGCTTCTTGGCCGCCTTGGGCTTCTGGTACATGAACAGGGACAGGCTTTCCGCGTTGGCGTACTTCAGCCAGTCCTCGACGGCGAGGCCGTTGCCCTTGGACTTGGAAATCTTCTGTCCCTTGTCGTCCAGGAACAGCTCGTAGGTCAGGCTGACCGGCGGCGTGCTGCCCAGGATGGTGCAGATGCGGCTGGACAGGCGCACGCTGTCGATCAGGTCCTTGCCGGACATCTCGTAGTCCACGCCCAGCGCATGCCAGCGCGTGCCCCAGTCGGCCTTCCATTGCAGCTTGCAGGCGCCGCCAGTGACCGGAGTCTCCACCTTGGTCCCGTCCTCGGCCTGGTAGACGAGGGTGCCGGCGTCCGGGGCGGTCTCCAGCACCGGGGCTTGCAGGACACGGCCGGTCCTCGGGCACACCGGCAGGAACGGCGCGTAGGTGGCCCGGCGCTCCGCGCCCAGCGTCGGCAGCACCACGTCCTTGACCGCGTCGTAATGGCGCAGGACCGACAACAGGGCCTCGTCGAACGCGCCCGAGGTGTAGCACTCGGTGGCCGACTGGAAGGTGTAGTCGAAGCCGAACGAGTCCAGGAACGCCCGCAGCCGGGCGTTGTTGTGATGGCCGAAGCTCTCGTGGGTGCCGAACGGGTCGGGGATGCGCGTGAGCGGCTTGCCCAAATGCTCGGCCACCATGTCCTTGTTGGGGATGTTGTCGGGGACCTTGCGCAGGCCGTCCATGTCGTCGGAGAAGGCGAACAGCCGTGTCGGGATGTGCGGCGCCAGGCACTGGAAGGCGCGCCGCACCATGGTGGTGCGCACCACCTCGCCGAAGGTGCCGATGTGCGGCAGGCCGGACGGGCCGTAGCCGGTCTCGAACAGGACATAGCCCTTGGCCGGGGCCGCGCCCTTGAGGCGGTCGGTCAGCAGGCGGCGCGCCTCCTGAAAGGGCCAGGCGGTGCTTTCGAATGCGGCGGCGCGCAGGGCATCGGCGTCGCCGGGAGCGTGAGAACGGGACGAGGCAGGCATGACGCGGCGTTCCTGAACAGGGCTATGCGGATCGAATCGGAGACGCGAGGGGGATGGCGAGACACCGGGCGGCCGTGGCGCAAAAAACAAGCCGCGCCGTCTGAGAACGGCGCGGCGGCATGCGGCGGGCCGAGCCCGGACGGCGGGGCGACCCGGGTCAGGCCGCCGACAACAGTTTCTCGACCTTCTGGGAGGCGGCGTCGGGCTCGATGGACTCGATGGCCGCCAGTTCGCAGGCCAGACGCTCCAGGGCCTGCTCGTAGATCTGACGCTCCGAGTAGGACTGCTCCGGCTGGGAGGCGCTGCGGAACAGGTCGCGCACCACCTCGGCGATGGACACCGGGTCGCCGGAGTTGATCTTCTGCTCGTACTCCTGGGCGCGGCGACTCCACATCGTGCGCTTGACGCGCGCGCGGCCCTTCAGGGTGCTCAACGCGGTCTGCATTTCCTGCTTGCTGGACAGCTTGCGCAGGCCGGAGCGGGTGGCCTTGGCCACGGGCACGCGCAGGGTCATGCGACTGCGCTCGAACGCGATGACGTACAGATCCAACTCCATGCCGCTGATGGTCTGGGTCTCGATCCCCCCGATGAGGCCCACGCCATGGGTCGGATACACCACGTGATCGCCAACGGAAAATGCCGCCTTTTTGGTCATCGTCTCACTCGTCTTGTTGGTCCAGGCCCCTGCTGGGAGTGCCCGACGCGGCCCACCCGGGCCGACAGTGTGGTCGACGGGCATGGCTCGCGCAGGACGGGGCTGTCGGACACGGTCGCCGGACGGAGGCTTGAACGAACGGTCCCGTCGGCACCGACCGTCCGGCCCAGGGACACACTCTCCCCGGCCTCCGTTCGCGGAACCGAAGACCTTTGGAGAGCGCAAGACCCCGTCACCACGGCCCTGAGCGCCTCGTCTGCGTCTGGTCTCGTGAAGCCGTCTTCCCGCGCACCACCGGCTGAGGTCAAACCAGCCAAGGTTCGCGGACCAGGGCGCCGAGGCTTGGTGTCCGCGACCGAACGTCCTCCATACCGACGTTCCCGGTCCGACACGCCCGACCCCCACACTCCGGCACCCATACCCCTGTCAACCGTGGCCGCCATGCCGTTCGGGACGGTTCCCCACCCGGCACGAACAAGACCACCCGATCCTCCTCAAGGGACTGACGGATGCCCACAGTGTTACCACAAACGTTCACAATTTCACAGGTGAATCTCGCAGGCGCGGTATGCCCAAGCCAGGACACGGCGTCCCGTCTTCGGGGCACCGCGGAGCGTTCCGTGTCTGGGGTCCCGCCGGGTCACCGCGGCGCCGCCGGCCGCGAGACCGGGGCACGTCGGCGCCCCTTTTCCCGACGGAGATCCTTGGGCGGGATGCCCGACGCAGAGCCTTGCGAGGGAGGGGGAGCGACCGAAAGAGGCGACCGATGGGGAGACCGCCCCGTCGCCGCGGGCGCTCAGGTGGTGCCGACGCCCGGCTTGTCGCTCAGCAGGTCCTTCTTTCCGGGCTTGTCCTTCCAGTCGTCGGCATCGGCGAGGGGATCGCCCTTGCGGGTGATGTTCGGCCATTGTTCGGAGAAGTCCCGATTGATCTCCAGCCAACCGGTGGCGCGGTCGTCGGAGTCCGGAAAGATGGCCTCGGCCGGGCATTCCGGCTCGCAGACACCGCAATCGATACACTCGTCAGGATTGATGACGAGAAAATTCTCACCCTCGTAGAAGCAGTCCACGGGGCACACCTCGACGCAGTCCTGGAACTTGCACTTAATGCAGTTTTCGGTGACGACGTAGGTCATGGGAACGAAGCTCCATCGTGTCGGTCCAGTGACGCGCGGAACCGCCGACCGGTCCATCGCGCCGCCGTTTGCTTTATCTCAACGGTCAATCGTCTAAATCGTTGATCGTCTCAATGTTCGATCGTTGTCATCGTCGCTGTCCCGGTCAGGCCAGCCCTCGCCGCTCCAGCACGCGCTTGCGGGCCGTACCGCTGTCCTGGTCATCGACGAAGAGCAGGCCGCCCAGGCGGCGCATCAGGTTCGCCTCGTAGTCATGGACGACGCCGTCAGCATAGACAACATCCCACAACATCTCGATCAATTCGATACGCTGCGGATAGTCCAGGGCGTCTTTCAGCACGCGAGACGGACCGTAGAGTTCCACGCGGTTGGCCAGGGCGGCGTCGGCCTCGCCCATCAGTTGAGCGGCCTCGGCCAGGGACAGGCCGAAGTGGGTTACCAGCAACTCACGGATGCGCTTGGTCTCGGCGTCGTCGATGGCGCCATCCATGGTGGCGGCTTCCGCCAGCAGGACCGCGACGGCGAACTGCACCTCGTGTTCCGGGGACACGTCGGGCTTCTGTTCGTCGCCGAACAAGATCTTCTTCAAGGAGTCCAGCATGGAGAGCCTACCTGCGGGGCGCGCAAAAAAAGGGGGAAGAATCGGGCGCAAGGCACGCCAGCACTTAAGCACTGGCGCGGATGACTCGCAAGCCCTCGAAACCGCTCCGGGGACGCCCCATTTCCAAGGGTCACCGGGCGCCTCGAACCCACCGCGCGCGATCCCACAGGAGCACACATCCGACCATGCCCCCATCCGAGTCCAGCCCCGCCACCGTCGCCCCGATCACGCGGCCCGGGACGCGCCATGCCCCCCGCATCCAGCCCGGTCCGCCGGAGGCCCGCCGCCACTATCCGGCGACGGCCCGCAACCGGGATCCGATTCGCGCCGTGTTGACGCGGGTGCTGCCCGAGGGCGGCGGTGTGCTGCTGGAACTGGCCAGCGGCTCCGGCGAGCACGCGGCCGCCCTCGGGCCGGCGCTGCCTGCGGGCTGGACCTGGCGTCCGAGCGACGGGGACGAACCCAGCGCCCGGGCCGCCGCCACCCTGCTCGCCGAGGCGGCGCCGGCGCGGGTGGAAGCGCCGGTCCTGCTGGACGTCTCCGACCGGCCCTGGCCGGCCAACGCCGTGGAGGGCGTGGCGGCCATGGCCGCCATCAATCTTGTCCATATCGCCCCGTGGGCGGTGACCGGGGCGCTGATGGCCGAGGCCGGCGCGGCGCTGCCCGTCGACGGTGTTCTGTACCTCTACGGTCCGTACCGCGTCGGCGGCCGCCACACCGCCGACAGCAACGCCGCCTTCGATGCCAGCCTGCGCCGCCAGGATCCCGCCTGGGGGGTGCGCGACCTGGAGGCCGTGGTGGACGAGGCCGCCCGTCACGGCCTGATCCTGGTCGAGACCGTCGCCATGCCCGCCAACAACCTGTCGGTCATCCTTCGGAAGGCCGGGGTGTGACCGCCGCCGCCGCCCCCCGATTCCCCGCCGCGCCCACATCCTCGGGCCGCACCCGGCGGGTCAGGCCCAGGTCGTCGAGGATCACATAGACCACCGGCACCAGCACCAGGGCCAGCACCGTCGCCGAGGTCAGGCCGAAGGCGAGGCTGGTGGCCAGCGGGATCATGACCTGCGCCTGCAAGCTGGTCTCGGCCAGCAACGGGGTCAGCCCCATGATGGTGGTCAATGACGTCAGCAGGATGGGCCGGAAGCGCTCGCGCGCGGCCTGGGCGGCGGCCTCGGTCGCGGATCCGCCGTTCAGCCGGTGCTGCTTGATGAACATCACCAGCAGGATGGAATCGTTGACCACCACGCCGGCCAGCGAGGCCAGGCCGATCATCGACGGCATGGACATCTCCAGGCCCTGGGCCAGGTGGCCCAGGATGGCGCCGATCAGCGCCATGGGGATGGCCACCATGACGGTGATGGGCTCGACGTAGCTGCGGAACTGGAAGGACAGCAGCAGGAACACGCCCACCAGGCCGACCAGCATGTTGCGGCGCATGGTGCCCATGGTCTCGGCCACTTCCGCCGCCTGGCCCTCGACGTCGGGATGGACGTCGGGATGACGCTCCAGCAACCGGGGCAGGAAGGTCGCGCGCGTGTCGGCGACGATCTGCGAGGCGTTGGCGACGGCGTCGTCCACGTCGCCGATCACGGTGATGGTGCGCCAGCCGTCCACCCGGTTGATCCGCGCCCAGCCGCGCGCGTTGTCGATGACTGCCACGTTGGGCAGGGGGATGGTCTCGCCGGCCTCGGTGGTGACCATGAAGCCGTCCAGGTCGGCCAGGGAGTCCCGGTCGGCCTCGGTGAAGCGCACGTCGATTTCGTAGGCCTCGTCGCCCACCTGGATTTCGTCCACGGTGACGCCCTGGAACGCCGCGGCGATCTGCTGGGCTACGGTGTCGGCGCGGATCCCAAGGGCGCTGGCGCCATCGCGCAGACGCAAGCGGGCCTCGGGCTTGCCCGGACGCATGTCGTCCATGACGTCGTGCACGCCGGCGTAGCCCTCCAGCCACTCGCGCAGGTCCAGGGACGCGGCCTTGAGGGCCTCCAGATCATGGCCTCTCAGGCGGATCTCGATGTCCTGGCCGCCGGGCCCGATGGTGCGTTCGCCGAACTTGAGGGACAAGGCATCGGGCACCTCGCCCACGGCGTCTCGCCAGGCGGCCGAGATCACCGTCGAGGGCAGGCCCGGGCGCATGTCGGAGTCCACGAGGTCGATGCCGACCGTGGCCACGTGGGCGCCGCTTTCATTGGCGCTGCTGTTGACCGCGTGCAGGGTCATGGTGTTACGGATCAGATCGCCGCCCACCGGGGCCGCGCCCTGGGTCGCCATGGCGGCGTGCGTCGCCTCCGGAAGGTCCTCGGACAGGCGGGTCCCCATCTCGTCCATGGCCTCGACGACGCGCGCGACCACGGCCTCGGTGCGGTCCAGGGGCGTTCCCTGGGGCATCAGGATCTCGGCCTGGACGATGTTGCCGTCCACATGCGGGAAGGCGCGGAACTTCACCATGCCTCCGGCGATCAGCGACAGGCTGCCCAGGAACAGCAGCAGCAGTACGCCCAGCGTCAGGTACCGCCAGGCGATGGCCGCGTCCACCAGTCGGCCCATGCCGCGCTCGCGCACCCAGGAAAACCCGGATTCGAACCGCCGCCGCCAGCCGGCGAGCGGTTTCTCGCTGTGTTTCTCCAGCGAGTGGGCCAGGTGGTGCGGCAGGATCAGGAACGCCTCGACCAGGCTGACCACCAGCACCAGCAGCAGCACCATGGGCATGGCCCGCAGGATCTGCCCCATGGTTCCGCCCAGGAAGGCCAGGGCGCCGAAGATGCAGACCGTCGTCACGAACGACGAGACAACCCCGGGCATGACCTCGCGGGCGCCGTCGACGGCGGCGGAGTACGCGTCCTTGCCGCGTTTCAGGTGGTGGGCGATGTTCTCGGAAATGACGATGGCGTCGTCCATCAGCAGGCCGACGGCGATCAGCAGGCCGACCATGGTGATCATGTTGATGGTCAGGCCCAGGACGCTCATCAGGAACAGGCCGCCCATGAACGACACCGGTAGGCCCATGGCCACCCAGAAGCTGAAGCGCAGCGAAAAGAACAGGAACAGCATCAGAAAGACCATTCCCAGGCCCTGGATGCCGTTGTCCCGCAGCATGGTCAGGCGGTCGCGCACGATGCTGGCGCTGTCGCGGGTCACGGTCAGGCTGATCCCGCCGGGGGCGCGCGCGCGCTCGTCCTCCAGGAAGGTCGTCAGCCGGTCCATGACCGTCAGCGTGTCCTCGGCGCGGGTCTTGGTGATGTCCAGCAGGGCGGCGCGCTGGCCGTTGAACAGCACCTTCTCCTCGTCCAGTTCGAAGCGGTCGGTGATGGTGGCGATGTCGCCCAGGCGGAGTTCGCCCCCCTGGGACCCGGCGACGATCACCAGGTTCTGGAAGGCGGCGACGGAGCGTCGCTCGTCGGCGAAGCGCACGATCACCTCGCCGGTGCGGGTCTCGATGCGGCCCGACGGGCGGTCCTGGCTCTGGCGCTGGATCAGGGTGGCGATGTCGGCGAGGCTGAGCCCGTGGCGGCGCAGGGTCTCGGTGCCCACCTCGATGCGGATCTGCCGGTCGGAGAAGCCGGTGATGTCCACCTGTCCCAGGCCGGCCTCGTTCATGCGGTTCTTGACCTCCTCGGCGTAGCCCTTCAGGTGCGTGGCCGGCATGTCCCCGGTGATGGCCACCGAGGCGACGAAGTCGGTCCGCCCGAGGGTCTGCACCACCGGGTCCTCGGCGTCGTCGGGGAAGCTGTCGATGGCGTCCACCTCGGTCTTGATGTCCGCCTCGAAGATGGCGATGTCGGCGCCCTCGCGCATTTCCACGGTCAGGGCGCCCAGACCCTCGGTGGCCTCGCAGGTGGTTTCCTCCAGGTCGTTGATGCCGGAAACGGCGTCCTCCAGCCGCTGGCAGATGGCGTCTTCCACCTCCTCGGCGGTGGCGCCCGTATAGACCACCGACACCTGCACCTGATCGAGGGCCAGCGTGGGGAAGGTCGCGCGTTGCAGGCTGGGCAGGGCCGACAGCCCCAGCACCAGGATGCCGATCATCATCAGGTTGGCGGCGGTGGGATGACGGGCGAAGAAGGCGATCATCGGCCGGCCTCCGGCCTGCGCGCGGCGTCGGGCTCGGCATCGGGCTCGGCATCGGGCTCGGCGTCGGGTTCAGCCGCGGGCTCGACCTGGAGGGCGGGTCGGGACGCCGTGCCGGAGGGCATGCCGAGGGTGGCGTCCGGGGCGGTGTCCTCTGACCGGCCCTCGGCGGCGGCGATGAGGCGGTCGCGCTCGGCCTTGTCCGGGCGCGGGTCGATGCGCATGCCGGCGACGGCGGGGATCAGGTCGGAGATCACCAGGCGGTCGCCCTCCGCCAGGCCCTCGGCGATCACCGCCAGGTCGTCTTGCAGGGCATGCACCCGGACGGGCCGCTTGACCAGGCGATCCTCGTCGTCCAGCACATAGGCGTATCCCCCGTGCAGAGCCAGGCGCGGCACCACGATCACGTTGGGGATCGGGCGGCCGCGCAGTTCCACCTCGACGAACATGTTCTTCACCAGCGGCGGACGTACCCCCGGCCGGGCGGTGCGGTAGCTGCCCTCGACGACGACGATGACGCCGATCGTGCGGGTCTGCGGGTCGATGGTGTCGGAGACCCGCACCAGCCGCGCGGGCCATTCCACCACCTGTGTGACCGCGCCGCCGGCATGCAGGCGGACCATCGCGTCCACGTCCAGCGCGGCGCCGATGCGGTCCTCGCTCACGGCCTCGCGCATGGTGCTCGGTGTGACGTCGTGCATGAGCGGCGCCAGTTCCTGAAACGTGAGCTGGGCCTCCACCTCGGCGACGGCGATGCTGTCGGCCTCGGCCAGAACCGCGCCGACGGTGGCGAATTCGGACCGCGTGACGTCGACCTTCGACACCCGCATGGCGAAGGGGGCGGTCATGGTGGTGTAGTCCACGTCCAGGCGCGCTTGGTCCAGGCGGGTCTGGGCCAGCGCTCGCTCGACGGGGATTAGGTTGAGGGTGTTGCGCAGGTTCTGAAGGCTTTGTTCGGTGGCCAGCAGGGTCTTTTCCGCCTGGTCCAGGGTGGTCTGGGCGACCGTGCCGCTGCGGCGCAGGCGGCGCTGCCGGTCCACCTCGGCGCTGGCCAGGGCCAGGGCGCGCTCCTCGATGGCGATGGAGGCCCGGGTGTTCTCCTCGCGCACCTCCAGCTCGCGCAAGTCCGCCTCGCGCTCCCGCAGGGTGAGTTCGTAGGCGGTGGGGTCGATGCGCGCCACCACCGTCCCCTTGGGCAGGATGGCGCCGCGCTTGAGGTTGGGGTGGACCTCGATCACCCGGCCGGCCACCTGGGCCACGGCCTGCCAGACGTGCTCCGGCGAGACCTGGCCGAAACCCGTGGCCCGAGGTTGCAGGTCCACCGCGGGAACGCTGATGACGCGGGCCGGGCGGGCGGATTCGGCGGCCTCGATGCGCTGCGGCGGGGCCTTGCCGCTGGCCATCCCCACCATCAGCGCCACACCGAGGGCGATGGGCGGCACGATCAGGGTCTTGCGCCAGTGGCGGGCGACGAAACCAGGCATGAGGCGAGTCTCCGGGGGAGCGGGGAGGAGAGGGGGTACAGGGCGCGGGCCGGCGCGATGGGGACGCACGCGGCGACCATGGGCGCGAGTGATGACGCCACTATATCCAATCGGTGACAAAGTATGACCGCCCGCGTCGGTCGCCGGGCCCGAACAAGGGTACACTGTGACCCATCACCGAGGGGATGACATGACTCAAACCGCCTGGGACCAGCGCTACGACACACCCGGCTATCTTTTCGGCCTGGAGCCATCGGCCTTCCTGGTTGCTCAGCGCCACCGCCTGGCGCGCGGCATGGAGGTTCTGGCCGTGGCCGACGGCGAGGGCCGCAACGGCGTCTGGCTGGCGGCACAGGGGATGACCGTCCACGCCGTCGACGGCTCGGCCGTGGCGCTTCGGAAGGCGGCGCGGCTGGCCCGGGACCGGGGCGTGAGCCTGCGCGCCACCCGCGCCGACCTGGTCACGTGGGACTGGCCCCGGGCGGCCTGCGACGCCGTCGTCAGCATTTTCCTGCATCTGCCGCCGGAGACCCGGCCGGCCGTCAATCGGGCCATGGCCCGGGCGTTGAAGCCGGGCGGCGTGCTGATCCTGGAGGCCTTCCACCCCGAGCAGCGTCGCCACGGCACCGGCGGTCCGTCGGTCGCCTCCATGCTCTATGATCAGGCCACCCTGAGGGCTGATTTCGAGGGCTTGCTGGCCTTCGATCTGCTGGAGGACGGTGAGGTCGCCCTGGGTCCCGGCGTCGACCTCGACACCGGCCACGACAGGGTCGGGCACACCATCCGGTTGGTGGGGGAACGCATGGCGTAAGGACGGATCGTCCGCGCCCGGCGATGACCCCGGGTTGACCACGAAGGCGCCATCAATTCGGCGGCTTTCCCAGGTGTCCTGACCCCTGACCACCCGCCGCGCCGGCCGGCCGCAGTCGGCCGCGTGGCTTCGCCAGGGCATGAGGGGGATCGTCGGAGATGGGGCGGATATCCATGGAGCGGGCCGGGCGGCCGGTGGTGGCGATCGCCATCGTGGCTGGTCTCGCGGTGATGCCGAGTGCTGCGCGGGCCATGCCGGACGAGCCGCCGGCGCCCGCCGGCGACACCTGCCTGAGCATCGTCGAGCGCATCGAGGCGGAGATCGGCCAGGACCACGGCGTCTATCGCCCGCGTCGGAGCCCCGGCCAGGGCATGCGCCCGGGCGGTGCCGTGGGGGCCATCGGCGATGCCCTGACCGGCGCGGCGCCACCCCTGGCGCCCCCCCCGGCGGTCATGGAGGCCATGCCGGCGCCGTCGGTCGCGCCCCCGGCCCCCGACCCGAACGGCGGTTCCGTGCCGACGCTCTATCCGCCCGACGTGGAGCGGGATCGCTTCCCGGACGTGGCCCCGAACGGGGTCGTCCGCGTCGCCGATCAGCCCGTCTCGACCCTCTCCGCCGACGTGGACACGGCCTCCATGGGGGTCGTGCGCCGGTTCCTGCGCGATGGGGTGCGGCCGCCCAGCGACGCCGTGCGCGTCGAGGAGATGGTCAACTATTTCGACTACGCCTATCCGCGTCCGCGCACGGCGGCGGAGCCTTTCGCGCCCTCGGTCAACGTCATGCCCTCGCCCTGGGGAGCGGGCCGCGAGGTGATGGTGGTGGGCGTTCGCGGCTGGTCGCCCGACCGGAGCCGGCGACCCGACGCCAACATCGTCCTGCTGGCCGACGTCTCCGGCTCCATGCGCGGGCCGGACCGGCTGGGGCTGGTCAAGCGCTCCATGGCGCTGTTGGTGGATCAGTTGGAGGGGCGCGACGTCGTTTCGCTGGTGATCTACGCCGGTGCCGACCGGGTGGTGCTGGAGCCGACCCCGGCCGACGACAAACGAACCATCTGCACCGCCCTGGGTCATCTGGCGTCGGGCGGGGGCACGGCCGGGTCCAAGGGGATCGCCACGGCCTATGACCTGGCCGAGCGGAGCTTTCGCCGGGGCGGCATCAACCGCGTCATCCTGGCCACCGACGGTGACTTCAACCTCGGCGTGGTCGATGACGGCCGCCTGGAGGACGTTGTGGCCCGCAAGCGCGAGACCGGCGTCTATCTGAGCATCCTGGGCGTGGGCCGGGGCAACTACAACGATCGCACCATGCAGCGCCTGGCGCAGGCCGGCAACGGCATGGCGGCCTATCTGGACTCCCTGGCGGAGGGGCGCCGGGTGCTGGTGGAGAAGCTGGACGCACAGCTTCAGCCCATCGCCGACGACGTCAAGGTCCAGGTGGAGTTCAACCCCGCCCGCGTGGCGGAGTACCGGCTGGTGGGCTACGAGACCCGGCTGTTGCGCGAGGAGGATTTCGCCAACGACGCCGTGGACGCCGGAGAGATCGGCGATGGCCACACCGTGACCGCGATCTACGAGATCGCCGCGCCCGGCTCGGCCGGCCTGCGACTGCCGGCGCGGCGCTATGGTGACACCGGTTCGGTGGCCCCAGCCGCCGGGCGGGAGGCGGAGATCGCCCACCTGCGCATCCGTTGGAAGGCGCCGGGCGAGACCGCCTCGCGGTTGATGGAGCGCCCGGTCACCGAAGCCGATCGCGCGCCCCTGGCCCGGCAGGACGACGACACCCGCTTCGCCGTGGCCGTGGCCGGGCTGGCCCAAATCCTGCGCGGTGACCCCTCGGTGGGCGACCTGGGGTTGGGCGACGTGCTGGACCTGGCCACCGGCGCCATCGGCGACGATCCCCATGGGCACCGCCGGGCTTTCGTGGATCTGGTGACCCAGGCCATGGCCCTGCGCTGATCCCTCCATGGGAGGGGCCGTCCGTGCCTCTTCGATCCCGGCGGACGGACACGAGCCGCCACCATCCGCCCGGATCGAAAGCCCACCTGGATCGAAATCACTGTCACATCCATCACATGGCAATCGCCGATCCGGCGCCGTGGCTCCGGCCGTGCAGACGATGTGTCGAGTGTGCGACCAGACCTGGCGACATGAGGACATCGTCATTTGTCCTCTTCCTCTCGCGGCGCGATAGTCCTGTCAATTGACCGCCGCGCACACGAGAGGATTGCATGCGATCCCGTCTGGCCATCCTAGGGCGTTCGTCCGTCCGCCCGACCCGCCACGGCCTGGCCCTGGGGGCGATCGCCCTGGCCTGCCTGCTGTTGTTTTCCGGGGTCGCCGGCACGGCCGAGGCCCGGGCGGCCGTGGTGGTGGTCCTGGCCATCGGCCTGTGGGCGAGCGGCGGCCTGCCCGAGTGGCTGACGGCCCTGGTGTTCCTGACCCTGTGCATCGTCGCCGGGGTGGCGCCGCCCGCCGTCACGCTCTCCGGCTTCGCGTCGTCCGCCGTCTGGCTGACCATCGCCGGGATCGTCATCGGGGCGGCCATCCGCCACACCGGGCTGGGCGATCGCCTCGCCGGGCTGGTCGCGCCGCTGGTCGCCGGAGCCTTCCCCCGCGTGATCATCGGCGTGGTGTTGTTCGGTCTGGCGATGACCGTCGTCATGCCCTCGGCCATGGGGCGCGTGGTGCTGATGCTGCCCATCCTGCGCGCCCTGGCCGAGCGCCTGGGCTACCCCGAGACCAGCCGGGGCGCGCTGGGGATCCTGCTGGCCGGGGTGCTGGGAACCTTCCTGCCGGCGTTCACGGTGTTGCCCGCCAACGTGCCCAATACTGTATTCGTCGGCACCGTCGAGGCCCTGCTGGGCACGGCGCCCAGTTATGGCGCGTATCTGCTGCTGCACTTTCCGGTGCTGGGCGCGCTCAAGGTGGGGCTGCTGATGGTGGTGCTGATCCTGCTGTACCGGGACACCCCGGCGCGGGATCAGGGCGCGCCGGCCGCCGCCGACAAAAACGACGACGACACTCGGCTGACCGGTCCCGGGCGCCACCTGGCGGCCGTGCTGCTGGTGGCCGTGGTGCTGTGGGCCACGGACGTGTGGCACGGCCTGGGGGCCGCCTGGGTGGGGCTGCTGGTCGCCGTCTGGTGCCTGTTTCCCGGGACCGGGCTGCTCAAGCCCCGCCCGCTCCAATCCATGGGATTCGAGCCCGTGTTCTACGTGGCCGGCATCGTCGGCATGGGGGTGATCGTCGATCACAGCGGCTTGGGCGCCTGGCTCTCGGACGCCGTGCTCGCGGTGGTGCCGCTGGCCCCGGACGCGTCGGCGCGGACCTTCGGGGTGCTGTCGGTCCTGTCCACCCTGGTCGGCATGGTGGCGACCCAGCCCAGCGTGCCGCCGGTTATGACCCCCCTGGTGCCGCCGGTGGCGGCCGCCACCGGCTGGACCCTGGAGGCGGTGGCCATGACCCAGGTGATCGGCTTTTCCACGGTGCTGCTGCCCTACCAGGCGCCGCCGCTGATCGTGGCCATGCAACTGGGGGGGTTGCCGGCGCGGGAGATGGCGCGCATGTGCCTGATCACGGCGGGCTTGACCATTGTGATGCTGTGGCCGATCGACTACGTGTGGTGGCGGTTCCTGGGACTGGTGCCCTGACAGAGGCCGATGGCGCCATCCAGGCGGCGACCGTGTCCCGGCGCGAGGCCGGGTCGGCGGGCCGGTTCGTGCCGTCTTGCCCCTGCCGCCATCGGTGATATACGGTGCTTGAGGGCAAACGGGTCGGCCGGATCGTCTCTGGATCGACCGGGACTCGGCCCGCCCTGCTGCTTTCTTGGGCCGCCGTTGTTTGGCCACTCTTGTCTGGCCACGGTCATCGGATCACGGATCCTCTGATCCGGAGGCCAGCGGAAAAGGACACGAACCACCCATGCGTGCCCCGCGACGACCCCTCCCGGCGTGTTCGGCGCTGACCTTGACCGTCGCCCTGGCCGTGGTGGCGGGGGCGGCGGCCGGTTCGGCGCGCGCCCAGGACAAGCTGCCCAGCGTGCTCATCAACCCGGCCTTTTCCAGCCCGCAGGCGGTGGGCGCGCCCTGGGGCGGCGGTGTGGCGCAGCCGGGCGGCTATGCGCCGCCGCCCACCGTGGGCATGCCGTTGCAATTGCCCCCCTTGGGCATGCCGCGCTCGCGCCTGACATTGCCGCCGGGCATGGCGCCGCCGGTGATCGTCGGGGGACGGGCGCCGGCCCCCATGGCCGCTCCGGCGGTCGCGCCGCGTGTGGCGTCCACGCCCGCGCCGCGCGCGCCCGTCTCCACGCCCACGCCCACGCCGGTCGCGCCGGTCGCCGCTCCCGCCGGTCCGCCCCCGGGCGACCCGGACATGCCCGACCCGCCACCGGCCGCGCCGACCCCGCCGCCCGCCACCGCCGCGCCCGAGGCCGCCGAGGTTGCCGATGTCGCCGTCGCCCGTCCGCCCCCTGAACCGGATGTGCCGACCGGGTCGGCGCCGGCGCCGCTGAGCACGCGCGCCGCGACCGAAGACCCGCCGCCGGCGGCCGAATCCCCCAAGAACGAACCGGCGGAAGAGCCGGCCGAGGCCCCGATGACCTTGGCCGCGTCGGCGCCCGATCCCGCGCCGGCCCCGGTGCCCGCGCCCGCGCCGCAGCCGGCCCCCGATCCCGAACCGGAGATCGCCGTGGTGGTGCCCGCGCCGGCCATCGTCGCCGCTACGCCCAAGCCGGCCGCGCCGCCCCGTCCGGCGTCCCGCGTCGCGGGGATCGGATCCGGGGCGGGATCCACGCGCTTGTCGGCGGGCACCACGCGGCTGATGGCCGGGATGGATGGCCGCATCGATCCGCTGCCGCCGCCCATGACCCTGCCGGGCTCGCCCATGACCCGGCCGCCGAGCGCGCCCGCGCCCGCGCCGGCGGAGACTCCGGCCGCCGCGCCGGACCGCCCCGCCGAGACGCCGGCCGTGCCGCGCGCCGTTGCTCCCGTGGAGCCGCCCGGCGCGCCGCCGGTGCCCGCCGCCCCCTCCGCGCCCGAGGCGGCGGATGCGTCCGCCTCCGCAGAGGCCCCCACGGAGACCCCGGCGGAGGCTCAGGTCGCCGCCCGACCGGTCCCTGGCGATGGTCCCGTGACGACCGGGGGGACCGTCAGCCTGATGTTCGACGCGGACTCCGACACCCTGCCCGACGATGCCCGGACTCAGCTTGACCGCGTGGCGGCCACGCTGGCCGGCAACGCGCGGACCAAGGTCAAGGTCTTCGCCTACGCCGACGGCGGGGGCGATCCCAATGAGGCCCGCCGCACCTCCCTGGCGCGGGCGCTGGAGGTCCGGGCCTACCTGCTCGACCGGGGCGTCGAGAACGCCCGCATCGACGTGCGCGCCCGGGGCGACCAGGCCGGAGACGGGGCCGCCGACCGGGTGGACCTGATCACGGTGGAACGCTAGGAGCCGCGTCCGTGCCCCTGTCGCTGCCCGCCCGCGCCATCGGCGAGACCCACTTGGAGGGGCGTCCATGAGTCGGCCGCGCCGATTTCTGATCCGCATGCTTCTGTTCGTGGTCGCCGTGGCGGCGGTCTGCGGCCTGCTGTTCCCGGCGCTGGCCTCGGCGTTCCTGGCCAATCCGGCCCTGAACGGCCTGATCGTCTTCGTGGTGCTGTTCGGGATCGGGCTGAACTTCCGTCAGGTGCTGCGCCTGGAGCCGGAGGTGGCCTGGGTGGAGCGGTTCCGGGCCGGCGAGATCGGCCTGGCCACCGAGCCGCCGCCGCCGCTGCTGTCCTCCATGGCGCAGATGCTGACCGAGCATCAGGAGAAGTCCCTTGGCCGGGGGCGCTTCTCGATCTCGGTGCCGGCCATGCGCTCCCTGATGGACGGCCTGTCCTCGCGTCTGGACGAGGCCCGCGACCTGTCCCGCTACTTCATCGGCCTGGCCATCTTCCTGGGCCTGCTGGGCACCTTCTGGGGCTTGCTGGAGACGGTCGGCTCCATCAGCCAGGTGATCCGCGACCTGACCATCACCGGCGATGATCCCGGCGCCATCTTCGACGACCTGAAGACCGGGCTGGAGGCGCCGCTGTCGGGCATGGGCACGGCGTTCTCGTCGTCGCTGCTGGGGCTGGCGGGCTCGTTGATCCTGGGTTTCCTGGACCTGCAATCCAGCCGGGCTCAGAACACCTTCCTGAACGACCTGGAGGAGTGGCTGGCCGGCCTCACCCGCCTGTCCTCCGGGGGCGGCGTGGGCGACATGGAGGGCGGCTCGGTCCCGGCCTATATCCAGGCGCTGCTGGAGCAGACCGCCGACAGCCTGGACGACCTTCAGCGCACCATCGCCCGGGGCGAGGAAGGCCGCATCGCCACCCAGGCCCAGTTGCGGCAGATGACCGAGACCCTGGCCGCCCTGGCCGACCAGATGCGCACCGAGCAGGCGGTGCTGCTGAAGCTGGCCGAGAGCCACGCCGACCTGCGGCCGCTGATGCAGCGCCTGATCGCCGCCACCGAGGCCAAGGGCGGCGCCGCCATGGACGATGCCACGCTGGGGCATCTGCGCAATCTGGACGGCGCCGTGACCTACATCGCCAACGACATGAGCGGCGGACGCGAGCAGATGATCAAGGACCTGCGCAGCGAGATCAAGATGCTGGCCCGCACCATCGCCGTCGCCGCCGGCATGACCGATCCGCACCAGCGCCCGCCTCAATAGGGGCTGGCGCGCGGACGCTCACGCTCACGCTTACGCTCACGCAGACGGGGATCGCGCTTCATGGCTTCCACCAGTCGACGGCGTGGCGGCGGATCACCGGACATCTGGCCCGGGTTTGTCGATGTCCTGGCCACGCTGCTGATCATCGTCATGTTCGTGCTGATGGTCTTCGTGCTGGCTCAGTTCTTCCTGGGACAGGCGCTGAGCGGCCGCGACGCCGCGCTGGCCCGCCTGCGCGACATGGTCTCGGAGTACGAGGACCTGCTGTCCATCGAGCGCCGCGCCAATGCCGAGTTGCGCGCCGACGTGGCGCAGTTGTCGGGCGATCTTCAGGCGGCCAATGCCCGCTGGGAATCCCTTCTGGGCGCCGCCCGGGCCTCGGAAACCCTGGAGGGGGAACTGGCCGACGCCCGGGATCTGCTGGAGCGCCGGCGCCAGGAGGTGGCCGCGCTGGAGGCCAGCGGCGAGGATCTGGCGGCGCGCCTGCGGGCCGCCCTGGCGCGCGCGGCGGCCCAGGCGCGCGACCTGGAGGACCGGGACCGGCGCATCGAAGCCCTGGAGGCCGACGCGGCCGCGCGGGCGCGGACGCTGGAGGATCTGGCGGCGCGCCGCGAGGCCCTGGCCGAGGAGGTGGCACGCCTAGAGGCCCTGAACGCGCGCCTGTCGTCGGACCTGGCCGATGCCTACACCACCATCGAGGCCGACCGCGAGACCCTGGAGGCGCGGCTGGCGGACCTCGCGCGCCTGGAGCAGCGGATCGCCCGGTTGACCGAGGCGCGCGAGGCCCTGAGGGCCGAACTGGAGGCCGCCAACGAGACGGTCCGGACCGACCGCGAGACCCTGGAGGCGCGGCTGGCCGACCTGGTGCGCCTGCGCCAGGATCTGGCCGCCCTTGAGGCCTTGCGCGATCAACTGGAGGCGCGCATCGCCGACCTGGACAGCCAGATGGCGGAGACCCAGGGCAGCCTGGCCGAGGAGCAGCGCGTCTCCGAGCAGGCCCGCGCCCAGGTGGCGTTGCTGAGCCAGCGGTTGCAGGCGGTGCAGGCCGAACTGGCCCGGCTGGCCGACCTGCTGGACGCCAAGGAGGCGGAGGCGGAGGCCCAGCAGGTGCAGATCGCCAACCTCAGCCAGCGCCTCAACGCCGCCCTGGCCAGCAAGGTGCAGGAGTTGCAGCGCTACCGGTCGGAGTTCTTCGGCCGCCTGCGGGAGGTGCTGGGCGATCGCGAGGGCGTGCGGGTCGAGGGCGACCGCTTCGTGTTCCAGTCGGAGGTGCTGTTCGGTGTCGGCGAGGCCGAACTGGGACCCGAGGGCCGCGCCAGCCTGGAGAACCTCGCCCGCACCCTTCTGGAGGTCGCGCGGGAGTTCCCCGACGACATCGACTGGGTGCTGCGGGTGGATGGCCACACCGACCCGCGTCCCATCCGCACCGCCGACTTCGCCGACAACTGGGACCTGTCGGCCGCCCGCGCCATTTCGGTGGTTCGCTTCCTGATCGGCCAGGGCGTGCCGCCGAGCCGGCTGGCGGCGGCGGGCTTCGCCGAGTACCGGCCGGAGGTCGAGGGGACGTCCGAGCAGGCCCACGCCCGCAACCGCCGCATCGAGTTGAAGCTGGACCAGCGCTAGGTCGGGGGGTGAGGGGCGAAAGCCGAGCGCCGAGCGCCAGACACCCTCCGGATCACGACGATCCGGTGGTGTCGTCCGGCGGTGGACCGCCGCGCCGGCGCTCCCCATGGGGCAGCCGCTGGGGATCGGCGGTGCGGCGGCGCCGATCGGGCCCGAAGAAGGTGCGCGTCCGCACGTACACCCGGGGCCGTTTGATGACCGCCTCCAGGCGCAGGCTCAGGCGCTTGACCGAAATGGGCTTGGCCAGGAACTCGGTGACGCCGGCGTCACGGGCCTGGACGACGCGAAAGGACTCACTGTGCGCGGTCAGCATGATGATCGGCACGTAGCGGTTCGTGCTGTCCTTGCCGGTGCGCACCATGCGGGTGAACTCCAGGCCGTCCAGGGGGCTCATGTCCAGGTCGGCGATGATGACGTCGGGGGTGATCACCCGCATGATCTTCAGGGCATCGGCGCCGTCGGTGGCGTCCTTGATGGTTCCGACACCCAATGCCCGCAGGATTTCCTTGACGATGCGGCGCATGTGGGGGTTATCGTCCACCACCAGAATGCAGAACTGGCTTAAATCCAGGGACATCGGACCTCCGTGAGTGTCCGTTGGCTGCGGAAGAATGGCCAGGATGGGACCGGGCGGTCAAGTCGCGCTACCCACCGCGCGGTGGGGCCAGTTACACGGGTCCGTCCTGGAGATCACGCCGCGGGTCCGGGGGACCGGCGGCGTCGGGCCGGTTATGGGCGAGGGGAGGGTGGCGCGCCGTCATGGATCCAGAGTTGCTTCACGCGATGAAGGGACCTCTTTGGTGGCTCTTGGTCTGGGTGGTCGCCATCTCCCTGGTGATGTCCGGCCTGTACATGACGCTGGGACCCTGGCTGCGCCACGGCGGGGCGCAACGCCGGGTGGCGCGGGCCCTGCGGCGCGCCGGCCTGCCGGCCCTGAACGACGTGGTTCTGCCGGGCGCGCGCGGGGTGCTGTGCCAGGTGGATCACGTGGTGCGTCTGCCCACCGGGTTCGTGGTGCTGGAGGCGGTGATGCGCGGCGGGCGCCTGGTGGGTGGCCCGCGCGGGAACACCTGGCGCCAGGACCTGGGACTGGAGCGCTACCATTTCGGGAACCCGCTGAAGCGCCTGGACGAGTCCATGGAGGCGGTGCGCCGCGCCCTGCCTGACAAGGGCGAGGACGGGACCAGGACGCCCGCCCTGACTGGACAGGTGGTGGTGCCGCGCAACACCCGGTTTCCGCGAGGGCGGCCCGACGGGGTGTCGCCCCTGGACGAGTTCATGGACGAGTTGCGCGCGGCCGCCCGCACGGCCCCGCCGCCGAACACCCGGGTCACCGAGGCGTGGGAGGCGTTGCGCGTCGCCAGCCTGGCCGCGCCCGGCGGTGTGTGGGGCTTCCTGCGCCGGACCCTGCGCCAGGTGATGGCTGACGAACGCGGCCGGGGTGGCTTGATGGCGCTGGTGGTCGGCGGCTTCCTGACCCTGGTCATGCTGTCCCAGTCCTGACCGTCGCCTGCTCGCCCCCCCCCGCTTGTTGCCCCCTGGTCCGATCCGCGCGGAGCCGTCATGACCGAGTCCCTGTCCAAGCCGGCGCCGTCCGGTTCCACGTCCGGTTCCACGTCCGGTCCCACGTCCGGTCCCACGTCCGGTTCCATGGCCGGCCCGATATCCGGCGCGCTTGACCTTGATGCCGTGCGTGCCTGCTTTCCGGCCTTCACCACCGAAACGTGTGCCAACTGGGCATTTTTCGAGAACGCCGGCGGGGCCTACGTTCCCCAGGCGGTGATCGACCGGCTGACGCGTTTCCTGACCGCCGCCAAGGTGCAGCCGGGGGCACCGTATCCCGCCTCGGCCCTGGCCACCGAGATGATGGCCGAGGGTGTCCGGGCCATGGCCACGCTGGTCAACGTCGCGCCCGAGGCCCTGGTGATCGGCGCCGACACCTCCACCAACCTTCATGTCCTGGCCAACGCCCTGGCGCCGTTGATCGAGCCGGGCGACGAGGTGGTGGTCACCAACCTGGACCACGAGGCCAACATCACGCCCTGGCGGCGCCTGACCCGGCGGGGCGCCACGGTGCGCGAATGGCGCTTCGATCCGGAGACCGGCGCGCTGTCCCTGGACGGCCTCACGGCCCTGCTGACCGAGAACACGCGCCTGGTGTGCCTGCCCCAGGCGTCCAACATCACCGGCGCCGTCTGCGACGCGGCGGCGGCTGTGCGGCTGGCCCACGAGGCCGGGGCGCTGGCGGTGGTGGACGGGGTGTCGCATGCGCCCCATGCGCTGGTGGACGGATCGGCGCTGGACGCCGACGCCTATGCCTTCAGCGCCTACAAGGTGTTCGGGCCGCATGTCGGGGTGCTGGCGGTGCGGCCCAGCCTGATGGCGCGCCTGGAGAACCAGAACCACATGTTCCTGGCGGGACACGGGGCGCTGACCGTCAATCCGGGTGGACCCAACCACGAACTGACCGCCGCGCTGGCCGGCGTCACCGACTATCTGGATGCCCTGTATGCCCGCCATGTCGGGGGCGAGGGCGAGGAGGATGACGGCGGGGCCGCGCCGTCGGCGCGGGCGCGCGTCGCCGCCCTCTTCGCCCTGTTCGAGCGCCACCAGAGCGCCCTGACCGGCCGCCTGCTGGCGGGGTTGCGCGACCATCCGGCGGTGCGGATCATCGGCGCCCCGACGGTCGGGCCGCACCGTTCGCCCACGGTGGCCTTCACCCACAGGCGGTTGTCCTCGCGCGCCGTGGCCGAGCACCTGCGCGGCCACCGCGTGGCGGTGCGGCACGGCCACTTCTATGCCTGGCGTTGCATGCAGGCCCTGGGGCTGGACCCGGAGGACGGCGTCGTGCGGGCCTCCCTGGTGCATTACACGTCGGCGGAGGACGTGGACCGCCTGCTCGCCCACCTTCCGGCCTGAGGTTCACCGGTCCTGATCCCGACTCATCGGTCTCAGGACCCCGCGCCACCCCGAACGACGGTCAGGCCGGGGTGGCAAGCTCGATCAGCGCGCCATGGTCCGGGCAGTCGGCGGTGGCCAGCCGCACGAAAGCGTCGGCATGGGCCTCGGGCAGGGGCAGGGTCTCGGGATCCTCGCCCGGATAGGCCTCGCGACGCATGCCGGTGCGGGTGCGCCCCGGGTTGATGAGGTTCACCTTGACGTTGGTCTTGAGCAGTTCGGCGGCATAGACCCCGACCATCATCTCCAGGCCGGCCTTGGAGATCGCGTAGGCCCCCCAGTAGGCGCGCGGCTCGTGGCCGACGCTGGAGGTGACGAACATGGCGCGCCCCGCCTCGGACTGGCGCAGCAGCGGATCCATGGCCCGGATCAGGCGCCAGTTGACCGTCAGGTTCACGTCCAGCACCCGCTGGAACATCTCCGGGTCCATATGCCCCACCGGCCCCAGGCGCCCCAGCAGGCCGGCGTTGCCCACCAGCACGTCCAGGCGCGCGAAGCGCCTGGCCAGCGCGACGGCGATCTGGTCGATCTTCTCATAGTCCGTCAGGTCCTCGGCCACCAGCATCAGCGGCCGGCCCCCCTCGGCGCGGACCTCGTCGTCCAACTCCTCCAGGGCGCCCAGGGTACGGGCCACCGCCACCACATGGGCGCCCTCGGCGGCGAAACGGCGGGCGACGGCCCGGCCGATGCCGCGCGAGGCCCCGGTCACCAGGGCGATGCGCCCGGCCAGGCGGCCTTGGGGCGGCGTGCCGTCGCCGGTTTCGGCGGGTTCGGCGGTGGCGTCGGTCTGCGTCTCGGGATCGATCATGATGGGCCTTGCGGAGTTTGCGAATGCGAATACGTCGGGGTCGCGATCACATGGTCTAGCAGCGCGCGGCCCGTCCCGCCCATGCGCCCTGTCAATCGACCGGTCGCCTCTACGGATCCCGGCTCTTGCCGGCGCGCGTCAGGTCGTCGAGATACGCGGTCCAGTGGGCGTCGCGCCGCTGGCCCAGGTCGCGCAGCAGGTCCCAGCTATAGATGCCGGTGTCGTGCAGGTCGTCGAAGACGATCCGGATGGCATAGCGGCCCACGGGCTCCAGGTCCATGATGCCCACGTGGCGCCGTCCCGCCACCACCTGGCGCTGGTCCGGGTGGTGCCCCTGGACCTCGGCCGAGGGGCTGCACACCCGCAACAGCTCCGCCGGCAGCACATGCCGGGTGCCGTCCGCCCAGGTCAGGGTCAGGGTCTTGTCGGCGCGGCTGACGGCGATGTCCACCGGAGCGTCGGGCGCGCCCGGGCTGGCGGGGGCGCTCATGCCGCCGGGGAGCCGCCGCCGGGGGCCAGCTCGTCCAGGCGTCGGGCCTCGTCGATCAGCATGATCGGCACGCCGTCGCGGATGGGGTAGGCCAGCCCGGCCTGCCGGCTGATCAACTCGCGGTTCTCACGGTCGTACTCCAGGGGGCCCTTGCCCAGCGGGCAGACCAGGAGATCCAGGAGCTTGGGATCCAGAAGCTGGCTGTCGTCGTCGCCAGGCTCGGCGGGGGAGTGGCTGTGCACGTCAGGGTCGGTCATCACGGCGCTCTCGCGGAGAGGGAGGGGGACCCGCCGTGGCGGGCGGGGACTCGCGGCGATCCTACTGCCGCTGGCGGCCGTTGTCGCCGCTTTCGATGGCGCCCATTTCCAGCAGCGCCAGCAGCAGATCGGCGCGTTCCTGCAAGGTCACGGCCTCCAGGATGGCCTGCTTCTCGCGGGGCTCGAACGGGCAGATCATGGCCAGGGCGGTGACCAGTGGGCGGCTTTCCACCTCGCGCATCAGGTCCCAGTTGAAGTTGAGGCCTCGGCGGGTGGCGAACGGTTGCAGGACCGAGAACAGGCGGTCGCGGTCGATGGTCACCGCGCCCGGGTCGGCCAGATCGTTCTCGAAGGCGCTGTAGTCCGCCCCCACCCTGCGGTAGCCCCGCACCAGGGGCTCCTCGTCGCGCACGCGAAACCGGGAGAGGCCCAGCAGGGTGATCAGCAGCCGCCCTTCCGGGGCCTCCTCGAACGAGACGATGCGTCCCAGGCAGGCGACCGAGTAAAGGGCGGGCGCCGCCTCCAGGGCCTCCCCGGAGTCCTCGCGCGGCTGCACCATGGCCAGCATGCGGCCCTGACCGAGGGTGTCCTCGATCATGTTCAGGTATCGAGGTTCGAACACGTTGAGGGGGAGCCTCCCCCCCGGCAGCAGGAGCACCCCGGTCAGGGGGAACACGGGCACCACGGCGGGCAGATCCTCGAACCGGGGCTGGAAGCTGCGAAGCATGCGGGATGCCTTTTCTCGTTCCGGGCTCTGATGTCGGAGCGGGCCTGTTCGTGGTCTTGTGACGCCGTCGGGCGCGGGGCGTTGCCGTCGCCGGACGTCCCGATCAGGAAAACACCAGCGCCGACAGCCGCCGGCGCCCGGACTGGGTGACCGGGTGGGTCGGGCCCAGTGCCTCGAACACCTTGAACAGGCGCTGGCGGGCGGCGTCGTCATTCCAGTCCCGGTCGCGGCGGAACACCTCCAGGAGGTGCTCCACCGCCGCCTCGGCGTCATCGGCGGCGAACAGGGCATTGGCCAGGTCGAAGCGGGCCTGAAGATCGTCGGGCGTCGACGCCACGCGGGCCCGCAGGTCGTCCACAGGGCCGGCGCCCTGGGCCGCCAGCTCCAGCTTGGTCTTGACGGCGGCGACGGCCTTGTCGGCCAGGATGTCGGCCGGCAACTGGGCCAGGATCTGTTCGGCGTCGGCGCCGCGCCCGGCGGCGATCAGCGCCCGCAGATAGCCGGCGATGGCCGGAGCATTGCTCTGGTCCGCCTGCAGGATCTGCTGGTAGAGGGCCAGGGCGCCCTCGGCGTCGCCGTCGTCCAGGATCTGCTGGGCCTGCTCCAGGGCGGCATCGATGGGGTTGGCGGCGCCCCCGGCCAGATGCGACAGGAACTGCTTGATCTGGCTTTCCGGCAAGGCGCCCTGGAAGGCGTCGATCGGCTGGCCGTCGCGAAAGGCATAGACCGTGGGGATGGACTGGACGCGCAGTTGCTGGGCCAGGGCCTGGTTCTCGTCCACGTTGACCTTGACCATGCGGACCTTGCCGCCCATCTGCCGGACCAGCTTTTCCAGCATCGGACCCAGGGTCTTGCAGGGGCCGCACCAGGGCGCCCAGAAGTCCACCACCACCGGCACCTGCCGGGAGGCCTCCATGACATCGGTCATGAAGGTTTCGGTGGTGGCATCCTTGATCAGGTCGCCCCCGGCGGCCGGGGCCGAGGTGCCCACCGTGGTGCTTTCGCCGTCGAGTATGAGTGCCATCGTGCTGTCCGTTTCTGCCTGCGAGGGGCTGTTGCGGCCGGTGTGGTCGTGCCGGTGTGGTCGGTCGGGTGCCGCCCGGGCCGGGAGCCGTGCTGCGCCCATACATGGTCCGCGAGCGCGCGTGAGGCAAGAGAGAACCCGCGCCCGGCGCGCGCCGGAGCCGGGCGGGCGGGGCGCGGTGCCGGTGACCGCCCACGGCTCCGGCCGGCCGGTCCGTTTTTTTGGGGGAGCCCGCGAATTCCATCTTGCAAAGCGATCGAGGCTGAGTATAGTCGCGCACCTCGGCACGGCACGCAGTCACGCGGGCGGATCCGGGGTACACCATCGGCGGCGACGCGGTCACACGCGACGTAACCCCCGTCGAGAGGTTTTATGCGGGCGTAGCTCAGGGGTAGAGCACAACCTTGCCAAGGTTGGGGTCGTGAGTTCGAATCTCATCGCCCGCTCCAGTTTTTCGAATATATTTCAGAGGCTTACGAACGGCCCTGCGGGGCCGTTTTTGCTTATACGAGCCAGTAAGAAGGGCTGTGTAAGCGTTGTGTAAGCAGGCGAAGACGCGGTTTCACGTCTCAGGCCATGGGCGCTTGGTGGGGTGACCGAAGACGTGGTAGCCGCCTTTGTCGCCGCCCGTGTGGGATCGGTGGCATCGATAGACGACAGCGACCCCGCGTTCTTTCAGATTCCTGGTGAACGGGTGGGCCACGAGGGTGCGGAGCGCGTCGAGGGAGATCGGGTCTCGCCAAATCGGCCAGGAAAACCAATCGCCTTCGTCGTCATGATGAAACCCGGTCGTGTGAAGCCAACCCCCGACAGCGAAACACGGAAAAAGCGGCAGAGCCTGGGACGCCAGAAAAATGGCGGCGGCGACGGACCGGTTTTTTTTGTCGGGGGACGGGTCCTTGCCACGCAAGGCATGGAGCCGTTGGGTGGTTGGGTCCCAGCCCAGCGAATGTTCGCTATCTTCGTATCGCCAGGGCTTAACCAAAGCTTTCGCGATACGCGCTTGGTTTTCGGCACATGCTTTCTGATCTTGTGAGAATCGAACTCGAACCGCGATTTTTTGTAGCCCGGAGACGAAATTTTGGTTCCCGCTTGTCAGCGCAAGATCCGTTCTATAATTTACGATTTTTCCCTTATACTTTCTCGTGTCCTTTCTTGTCGACAGACAGTCCGTTCCCAATCCCGGCAGCAGATCAACCATTGTCATCGCGCGGTCGGGATCCGTGCTCCTGCGTTTCAGTGCGAGGCGCCCACAGTCACGGAAAGCGTCCAGTGGGCACTCCGCGTCCGGAAGCTTGAACAGGGTCAAGGTATCCAGAAAAGTCTCCGCCGCCTGCGCGATGGCAGCGACGACTCGCGCCTGGAAGGCGGCCGTCGTATGGGTCGCGACCCTGTCGCGCAGGACCGCCGTCCAGGTCCCGTGACTCTCCGTCCATCCCAGACGGACCCCGCTGTACGGTCCCAGTACCCGTAGCGCACCGCAGGCCGCCAGGAAGCCCAGGGGATGGTCTCCCTTCAGACCGGTCAATTCCAGTTCAAGCGTCGTGGCTTGGTCGGTCATGGGTCGGCGGGCTCCTCGGCATCCGGCTCGGAGTTGGGGTCGGTGGGTCGCTGCTCCCGGGCGGAGACGGTGCGGTCGGCGGTGACCAGCAGGGCCTCCAGATAGGCCAGGCCCCACCAGCCGTGGCGCCGCACCAAGCGCCAGAACAGGTCGATCCAGTCGGAGTCCAGGTGATGAAGCCCGTGACTCGAGCAAGCCTCCACCGTCTTGCCATCGACCGTCACGCGCACGCGTATCGGGCTGGGGTCGTCCACGACCGGCGGAAAGGCGCGACCGTGGCCGTGGTGGGTGCCGATCAGCAGGCGCGCGAGATCGCCGACCTCGCCACCCGCCAGACCGGCGTCCTCGAACAACCGCACAGACACAAACTCGTGGCGGGCGCCTTTCGGGTAGCCGAACCGTTCAGACGACTGCCAGTCGGCGGAATCCTGACCCGACTTGGCCAGAAGCTCTCCCCTGGACATGGCGGCGAAGGCATTGATCTCGCTGTCGTACAGCCAGGCCTGAAAGCGGGGATCGGCCTTGCCGGCATCGTGCCAGCGACCGGCCAGGGCGAGGGCTTCGGTGAAGGGAGTGTCGAGGCCGGCCTTCTCGGCGAACGCCCGCGCCTGGCCGCTAACAGCTTTCGTATGGTCGTCCAGCGTGACGCTTTGGCCCCCGGGAAAGACGGAGGGGCCGTCCGCCTCCGGTTCCTCGACCTCGGTCTCGTCCGTCTCCGACCTGCCAGCGCTGTTCAGAGCCTCGACAAGGTCTCGGGTCGCCGGAGCGCTGACCATCAGCCCGCGGCCATCGGGATCGCGGCCATCGGTGTACGGGGTCACCCGTAGCGACGTTCCCGCCTCCCGCAAAGCCATGACGGCGGCCTGCTCGGCGCCCGAATGGGCGCCCGCTATCACGTCCAGAAGCTCAAGAGCCAGCCGCCGTCGGTCCGTGGCATCAACGGCCCCCGACCGCACGGTGTTCAAGGCGCGCTCAAGCCGCGCCGTCAAGGCGGCCTTGGTCACCTCGTCCGTGTTCGGAAGCAGGGCGGGATGCAGGCGCCAACGCAGCCAGGGCCGGCGCACGACGTGGGCGGGCGTGGTGACGATGGCATCCAGCAGGCACGCTTCGGCGATATCCGGGACAGGCTTGTGTGTACCGGGGGTCCAGCCGAAGGCGTCGGCCCCGCCGTAGGTGGCCGGCACGACGATGGTGTCGCCGGGCCGCAGGTCTTCGGCGCCGACGAACCGGGCGTCGTCCTTGCCCCGCCAGCGCAACACCCGCTGCGATTCCCGGTCGGATCGTTCAGACGGTGCCTGACTCACGCCCTCCACGTCGGCGACGGCGCCGGTCGGGTTCCCGCGCAGCCAAGCCCGGACCTCGGACAAGGGCACCGGCATCGCCTCGCGTGTGCGCGGCGGCATCAGCGTGACGATGCGCCCCCAGTGATCCGCGTTTGCTTCGGTCAAATCGGCGCGCCAGACCACCTGAACGTCGGCGGGGCGATCGGCGACGCCATGCAGGAACGGGGCAACGTCGGGGTCCGGTTCCGGCACGGGATCGGTCTGCACCCAGGCGTTCAGATGCGCCGGAAAGAGAACGGGCGCGTCGCGGGCCGGCGCCACCATGGCGTTGATGTCAATCTCTTGTTTCGTAATCGCCTGATCCAGGGCGTTGACACCGAAGTCAACGACCTTCCTCTCACTAATAGATTGCAGATCCTTCCATGTTGCTGAAAGGGCCTTGCCGTAGATCGGGTCATCGTATGTATCTGATGTTTGGTCGCTGCGGATGACGACGACCGCCGGCGACGGCAGGTGTTGTGCGTGCCGCTTCCCCAAACGGTCGAGACGGCCGAAACGCTGGCGAAGCGCATCCAGCGCGGCGGCCTCGGTGACCAGGGCATCGAAATCCAGGTTGGCGCCGACCTCCACGGTCTGCGTCGCCACCACGAAGAGGGGGCGCTGCGGGTCCTGCTCCCGGTTGGCCTTGATCCACGGCAGCCAGTCTTTCAGCAGGCGGTCGCGGTCGGACGGGCGAATGCGTCCGGTCAGCAGGATCGCGTCGCGTTCCGGTTCCCCGGCGCTGGCGGAGCGCAATGCCTCGAACACCTGTCGGGCGGTGGCGACGCGGTTGACCACCACGCCGATGACGCGCGGTATTCCAACTTCGGAAGGTTCGTTCTTTTTCTTTTTGAACCCCGCCAGTGCCTTGGCTTGATTGACAAGGCTGTCCCGAAATCTATCCGGACTCTTCTTGACGCCTTCGATCTTCACTAGTTTTGCGTGCTTTGCGGCCTTCAAACGGTTTTTCAGGTTTTCATCTTCACGTTCCGCTTGGGTTAGCTCAAAGAGTTTCTCTGCGGGATCCGATCTGTCAGCCAGCGTCGCCGACATGCGCGTCAGGCCAAGGCCGCGCGACGCTGGCAACGGCGGTTTCTCGGCCCAGTCCTTGAACCGCCGGATCGCCCCCACAGTTTCGGCGAAGGCGTCCGACAGGTGGGCCTCGTCAAGGATCAGGTGGGTATCGAAGGCCAGCAGCCCCGCCTGGAGCGGGCGGCTGCGCCGGCTGACGCCATAGCCCCGGAACAGCAGGCGGGAGCCGATCTGATCGACGGTCGAGATCAGGATGGTGGGCGTCAGGGGATCGGCCGCCCACCCGTCATCCCGATAAACGCCGCCGCGCAGGCGCACGATGCGCAACGGTGTTTCGCCATCGGCCGACAAGGTCTTCAGGCGCGCGGCAACGGCGGCCGTGATGGGGTTGGCGTTCTTTTCCAAGGCCGCCTGGATGGCCCGGGCATGTTCGCTGACCTCGTCCACCACCAGCCGCCGGTCGATCACGAAACACAGGCGGCGCGGGGCCTGCCGGTTGGCCGGCGGCCGATCCGCGTCCAGGGCCAGGCGAAACAGGGCGACGTCCAGAACGCTCGTCTTGCCGCAGGCGGTGGGCACGCGGATGACGTCCGGCAAGCCGGTCTTGAAAACCTCCCGCGCGAAGCGCTTCTGCCACAGGAAGGGGCGAAAGCCATGGACGCCCTCGAAGAACGCCGGGAAATCGCTGGCGTGTAGCTGCGTCATGCCGTCAGTCCTCCACCAGGGGGAGCATCAGGCCATGGCCGAGGAAACGCCCGGCGCCGATCACCAGGGGGCCGTCCACCGGTCGGGCGAACCGCACGGTGACATGGCGCAGACGCGGGGTCGGCGGTCCTTCTTCGGCGGCATTCCGGCGCGGCTTGAAGGCCCAACTCGGCGGGGCGCCATGCAAGGGGGAATGCCGGGCCACGGTGATCTCCAGGACGTCGTCGGGGGCGACGCCCGCCCGCCCCAGGCTGTCGAGGATGACGCCCGCCTCACCCCCGTTGCCGGGTTTGGGGACATGGCCGAACCGCATGGGAACGGCCGTCGTCCATTGCCGTGAGGGACCGCGCCAGGTCGCGCTCCGCAAGGTCCGCATTGCCTGGGTATCGTCGGTCACTTCTTCCAGGCGCCAGAGTCCAACCCCCGGGAGGCGGAGCCCGGTTGACACAAGGCACTCCAGGCCCAGGGCCACCTGCGTTCGGTATTCGTGCCGGGCAGCCTCCGGGACCAGGACGGCCAGGCCCTTGACGGACCCGTCGGCGTGCCGTTGCCTGGGGTGGACGAAGGGCAACGCCACGAAGGCGCACATGGGGGCGCCCTTGGCCCCCTTGACGATCCCCGGCACCTGAACAGGGAGATTGTTGGCCGTTTGCGCCGCCGCGACGGCCTCCATCAGACCGGCCCGAAGGGCACGCGCGGCAGCGGGCGCCGCCACGGCCGGGAGGGCGGGATCCTGCGGGTCGGGTCGGAAGATGTACATGCGGTCGAAGGACGACGGGATTGGTCCCGAAGCCGGCGCCGGGTCCGCCACGCATCGGTAACCCTGCACGGGCGCCGGGTCGGGACGACGCGTTGCGCGAAACGTGTCTTTCAGCTCCTTGAGGCGGTTGGCACCCGGAACACGAAGCTGGATCGCGCCATCGGGATCGGGCACATGGGTTGGCTGCGGCGGATCCGGGTCCAGCGTGACACGCACCAGGCTGCGCGACCGCCCAAGGTAGGTCACGCAGGCGCAGATGGCGGCCAGCGTGTCGCGGTGCTCACGGGGATCGGCCTCCGGCCAGAGGAATGTGACCACAGGGTCTTCGGGAACGACCGCCGGGATCGGCAGGGCCTTTCTGGTGCGGTACGCTGGCAGTACCTTCTGGAGCTTCTTTCGGCTTTCCTCTGATACCGTCCCTGGGCTGTTTTTCTTCGTCAGCGATTTCGGAACCTCGTCCTCATGCGGATTGGTCGGCATGTACACGTCCGGCGCGTCCCGGGGATGCGCCGGGGAGGCGTGCAGTTGGGGCGCGATCACCTCTCCCTTGTCGGTCCAGGACTGCCCGGCCAGCCATCGGAGAGCGTCTTTCGCCCTATCGGGCAAGTTGCCTTCAGACGCCTCCGGCAAGGCGGCGGCCGCCGCCACCAGCGCCGAAAACAGCCGATCCGGATGCGGCGGCCATTCCGGCCGGCGCCGGGTCGCGTCGTGACGGTCAGTGGCCATGAAGACGCCGGTCAGAAACTCAATCCGAAGCGCCAGCATCGCCATCCGCCCCGTTGTCCGTGCCTTCGGGTGCGTCCGTGTCCGACTCGTCCTGTCCGGAAACCCGGGCGTCGCTGAGCTTGACTAATTGGCTCAACTGAGGCGATGGGGTCAGGCGAAGCAGGGTCTTTGTCCATTCGACACCCAGGCTTTCCGCCTCCTTCAGCGCCGGGTCCAGCATGGTGGCTTTCACGTTGGCGGCAGCTCCAAGGGGGATATCCCCGCCGGCGCCGCCGACGATTTCCAGTTTGGCTTCGTTTCCTTTCTCAGGAACCAGATCGCAGCGGGACCGCAACCAATACCCCTCGTCCTGTCGCAGGGCCAGTGCATACAAGGCCAGCGCCGCGAGGACGGTGCGCGCGGCTTCGTCCTGTCGCGGGCGAACGTCCTCCTTTTTCTGACCCTCCGGCGGCGGGAACCCTGGGAACCGGAGCCGCCGGAGTTGGGTCAGCGATAGGGTCCAGGTGTGCCGGGCATGGTCCATGGTGACGCCACCGGGTCGAGGCACATTTTCGCGAATACGTGCCGTCTGGCTGTTGATATCCAAACGACTCTCCATGTGCCCATCCCAAGCTTCAACGTCGTATTTGAGCCGAACCGGATTCGACGTCAGGATGTCTGGCAACACATCAAGCTTGTTCTTCCGGACTTTTTTGAAGCGGTCTATGTCAGGTGTGACGTTGCCGTGGTTGATATCCGATGGTTTTCCCCCCGCAACGATGGCCTCGGACTTCGTCGGCTTTCCGTTTTTGTCCTTTTCAGCCTGATCAATATCCAAAGTCCACTCAGTTTTACCCTGTTTGCTTCCCGCTTTCTTATACTTCCGATCCGCTTCACTTTCGTCAAACGTCCATCCCGATTGCCCTTTTTGATAGAACGTCAAGCCCATACGCTGGATGCGCAGCGGATCGACACGGCTGGCGGTGCGGACACCGGCGACCACGTTCACGCCGATGATTTCGGAGACAACGGCGCGCGGTATCTTGGCCGAGTTGAGACCTTCGCCCGCCGTAGAATCCCAGGTGCCGAACAGCAAGGCGGTCGGGCAGTGCTTGTAGAAGGCCGTCGCGTCATGGACCCGCGCCTTGACGATGGCCTGTCCGACGCCGGTGTCTCGAAACGGTGTTTCGTTCTCGTCGATGCTGTCGCGAAGGATGGCGTCGTGGATGCGGTGGGGCGCGGTGAGCGATGTCACCCAGTCGTAGCCTTTCACTTTTACCGCGATAACCGGAAGACCGCACACCGGCGCGTCGCTGGTCTCCTTCAATTCCCGCCAGTCCGGCAGAAAGGCGTCCTGAAGGGCTTCTTCCAGGCCGTTGGCTTCGCTCTGGACGCTGTTCAACAGGACACAGGGAATCGCCTCGCCGTCGATCCGCCGCGTCTCCGTGGCGTAGATGCCGCCAGCATAGGTGGGCGGGAATACCTTGTCGCCCGCCCCGCCGATGGGCTGGAGGGTCTGGACAAGACGGAGGGCGGCCGCTGTCCGGACGGCCGCTTTCAGCTCTTCAAGGGTCATGATGCCGGACTCCGAGGCCGCGAATGATGCACGATTGGATGCGCTACGTCCTGGAATGAGGGTATAGCGAGCTTGCATCCTCCGTCCAGTCCAGGCCTCTTGACGGGCGATGTCTTGGGCATGAGCGCGAGGCGTGTCGTTGGGCCGCGCGGGGTTCGGACAGCGTCGACCAACGCCGGATGCCGTTATTGCGCCGCGATCAGGTCCGCCATGGCCCTCAGCCCGATCGCCTCGACAGCGTGCGCGATGGGGTATCGCTCTTCGCCGACCGACACCACGAACGCGCAGTCCGGGTTCAGATCATCCCGCGCATTGTGGAAGCCCTTGGTGGGCTTGGCCGACAGCCCGTGCTTGATCTCGATGGCCCACAGGCCACCCTTGCCGGGCATCTCCAGCAACAGGTCGATTTCCGCGCCGGCGGCGGTGCGGTAGAAGCTGGCCCGGGTTCGGGGCGGGGCAACCGCCAAAAGAGTTTCGATGACGAAGCCCTCCCAGCTCGGCCCCACAACCGGATGCCCGGCGAGGTCGTTGTAGTCCTCAAGGCCCAGCAGGGCGTGGACCAGGCCGCTGTCCCGGACGTAGACCTTCGGCGATTTAGTGAGGCGCTTGCCGACGTTGGCGTGGAAGGGCGTTAAACGGCGGACCAGAAGGAGGTCCACAAGGAGGTCGATATAGCTGGTCACCGTCGGCGCGGTGATCGACAGCCCAGAGGCCAGTCGCGAAGCGTTGAGCAACCCTCCCTGATTGTGGGCCAGCATGGTCCAGAGCCGCTCCAGGGTCTCGGCCGGGACGCGGCGGCCGAACTGCGGCACGTCGCGTTCAAGGTACGTTCGGACGAAATTCTGCCGGAACGCGAAGCTGTCGGCGTCGCTGGTGGCAAGAAAGCTGTCCGGGAAACCGCCCCGCACCCACAGCCGGCGCAGGGCGTCGCCATCGGGGGCGGCTTCCAGCACATCGAACGGGTTCAACGCGACGTATTCGATCCGACCCGCGAGGCTCTCTCCGGATTGCCGCAGCAGGTCCATGGAGGCCGATCCGAGGATGAGAAACCGTCCGGTGCGTTTGCCCTTCCGCCGGCCCGTGTCGATCAGGCCCCGCAGTTCCTGGAACACCTCAGGGACACGGTGGATCTCGTCGAGGATGACGAGCCGGTCCTCGTAGGCTGAGAGAAACAAAGCCGGGTCGGCGAGTTTGTCCCGGTCCGCCCGCGATTCCAGATCGAGATAGAGGGCATCGGTTCCTTCGGCAATGTCCTGGGCCAGCGTCGTCTTGCCGACCTGACGCGGCCCGATCAAAGCAACGGCGGCCTGGCGGGTCAGGGCCTGGTGAATGGTCCGGAAGACTCGGCGCGCTATCATCCTTGCATATTAAAAAGCTGAGTTTCGGATTGCAATGATAACCTGTCGGCCTTGGTTCTTGAAAATTGAAGGCAGGGTTTTCGATTTGCGGGGGTCCTGTCGAACCATGAGGTTTGCGGGTCGGGTCGCCCCTCAGGGGCCGAGGCCGGACGCGACCCTCATGTCCGCTGCGGAGGCTCCGCCAGACGCCTCCCCGTTTTCTTTGGTCTTTCAGGGGGTTGAGAGCAAGGCCCTCCAGGGACGCGCTCCTTCGGGACAGAGGGGAGCCCGCAGCATACACCCAAGGATGCTAACGTCGTTGTTCTGGCTTGCGCCCAAAAGGGCCGCAGCAGTAAGAGTAAGCGCTTCAGTTGTCATGCCGGAGTCGTGCTCGGCGGGCACAGAAGGCGCGCGATGTCGTCACACGTTGGGGAGAACGGGGCGGAATGCCGAGCGAAACGCGGATCCATCACTGCGCTATTCATGCGTTGCGGAAGGAGGAAGGCGGGCACTTTGTCGCGGCGCCGGTAAACGCGGAACACGACATCACGGACACCGTCGCTTGGCTGGTGGACGAACTCACCTCTGAATACGCGAAACGCTCCAACAAGGCCTACGGCGTGTTTGCCGTCGATGAGGACCAGTACCCGACGCAACGCCAATTGCGAGATTACATGGCCGGCGCGGCGGAAGACTTCGGGGGCCTGACCGCGCGAATGATGGCAACGCTGGTGGATCGCGCCAAGGGGACGGCCGCGACCGGTGGCTACGTCATCTTCGTCCATTTCCGCCAGGTGGAGACGGAGGCCCTGATCGTCACGATCGTGAACGACAAGGTGGGAGCGCGGCTGACAGGTGGCCGGTTGAACCGCACCAACTACCTGGACCTGGGCGGCTTCCGATTTGCCGGGCGGGTGGACATCACCAAATGGCGAGCAGGCGGCAATCGCTATGTCGACTTCCTGAAGGGCCGAGGGGACATCTCGGAGTATTTCCAGCGCTTTCTGGGGTGCGATACCACCGTGCAGGCGGCGCAGGACACGCGCAACGTCGTCGGTGTGGTCAAGCGGTTCGCGGTTGCGCAGGGCATGAACCAGGAGGATCGCGCGGATCTGCTCCAGCGCGCCAAGGCGATCGGCGACCGCTATGCGATGCGGCACGAGGAGATGACGCTTGACGCCTTCGCGAACGAACTGCATCCCACGGACCCGGCGGCGCTGCTGGAGTACCTAACCGATCTGGAGCTGAACATCACCGGCGCGTTCGTGCCTGATCGGCGGTCGTTGCGATCGCTGACCGTCTATCGCGGCAAGACCCAACTGTGGTCTCTGGAGTTCGAGCGGAGTGCCCTCGACGAAGGCGAGATCGACTACAATGCGGAGGCGGGCACCCTGACGATCCGCCACATCCCCGAGGGCTTGCGCGACCAGTTGCGCGACGAGGTCGGGACGGACCGGGACCAGACCGATGGAGCGGCTGACCTTTGACGACCTGCTGGCGATCTACCGAAAAACGGCGTTTCACGTTTCGACGGACGCCGAACGGGCAGACCCTGCGGCGGAGATCACCGGCGACCTGACGGTCGAGACCGGGGCGATCCTAGCGACGCTGGCCCGGATCGAGTCGGATGATCAGGCAGCCCGGGACAGCAACATTCACCTTGAACACGAGATCGCGAACGTACGGGTGGGCGACGTAGTGCCCGTGGCGATGAAGTCACCGCGCCTCGCACTCGGAGTGCTGGCCCGGGACCTGGACGACCTGCTACGCACCCGCAAGGCGCGGATATGTCGACCGCCCCGGTATTTCATCGTGTCCGGCCGATCGGAGGCCAGCGACGCCCATCCTCCGCCCCTGATCGCCCGGTACGGCCTGGTTCTTGAGTTGGTCGGGGTGCTGGCGGAGGCGGCTTTTCTGGACCGGGACGACCAGTGTCTTCTGTTCCTGGACGGCGGTCGGATTCGGGTTCCGGTGAACTATCATCAAGGTGACCTCGAAGGGCTGGATCTCGATGCGTTGACAGCCCTGCTCGGGCTGTTCCAGTCCGATCTGCACCGAGACGAGCGGCTATCCATCCTAGCCCGGTCGGCACGGGAAATGATGGCGCCTCATCCGGCCCCGGCCCGGTTTCGGCACCTGCTGGCGCATCTTGAGGACCTCGAGGCGCGGGTGCGGGACGGTTACCGGCTGTTCGCTGCCGCGTTCTCGTATGACCGGATCCGGAGCCAGATGGAGAAGGAGGCGGCGGACACCGTGGCCCGCATCCACAAAACGGTGACCGACATCCAGGGGCAGATGCTGGGCATTCCTGTCGCCACGGTCATTGCCGCCACGCAGATGAAGCCCGCCACGGGATGCGGTGCGGTCGCCCTGGGCAACCTCGCCGTGCTCGTGGGTGTCGTCATCTTTGCCGTGTTGTTGTTCGTGGCATTGCGGAATCAGTGGCTCACGCTCGAAACCATCGCCAACGACGTGTCGCGGCAGACCGAGCGGATGAACAAGGAGCATGCGGACATCCGGCGGCAGTTCGCCGACCTTTACGAGAAGGTCGAGGACCGACTGAGCTGGCACCGCTGGGTTCTGGGAATCCTTGCCGGGATCGCGGTCGCGGGCTTGGTACTGGCCATCTGGGCCTTTGCAGTCCTGACACCGATCGACATGGGAACCTGTTTGGCGGGGGCGCTAAGCGGGTAAGAAATGCCGTCACAAGGGAAGCACGCCGCCTCTTACGAGCCTCCACGAAGACTGAATAGAATCAACGATGTAATTCGGATAGCCTCCACATCCAACCGCCAACCTCCCAAAAAACGATGTGCAGACGACAGGATAGACGACATCGGAGGCTCTCTTTTATCTTGCCTTCGTCCGAACCCTGTTTCCAACTACGCTCATTTACGCTCTCCTACACTAGTATATTTCTGAATTCAAACCAGAATTTCTTTTCGAATTGTGAAATCTGCGATGACGAACGGGGTTGCCAGCGACCAAGCGCCGGCCGGCATCGGACCCCATGCCAGATGATCCCATCTTGTTTATCCCTCTGTTCGACCGGACCCACGACCATCCCTCCGTCCCGACCTGCCAGCCGAAACGCCATCGGGCGATGGCTCGGTCAAGGAGGGCCGAAGGTCCCCGCGCGAAGCGCGGCGTGTCCTTGACCGGGCCGAGACCGATGGCCTGCTGGCAAGGGTCGGACGGAGGGGTTCACGGCTCCAACCTGTTCGCGATGTCCTCTGCCACCCTGTCGGCCGCGAGGCGTTGCGCGGCGTCGATGTGCACATAGCCCTGCGTGACCCCGCGCGCGGCGTGTCCTAGCAGCGCGGCGATGGTGAGTTCCGAGAACCCCAGGTCGCCGGCCACGCTGGCGAAGGTGTGGCGCAGGGTATGCGGCGTGACGTCGGTCAGGCCGGTCATGGCACACAGCCGCCGAAGCGTGTCCGGCGCGGCGGTGAACGGACCGTCGCCCTGATCGGCCGGAAACACGAAGGGCGACCCGCCTGGAACGGGAAGGGGTGTCAGCAGATCCAGGGCGCGGCGCCCGATGACCCGCACCTGCGGCCCGCTCTTGGTGTCCGGGAAACGAACGCAGCCCTGCTCGTGATCGATCCAGTCCCATTGCAGGCTCCGCGCCTCGCCGATGCGGAACCCGGTCAGCAGCAGGACGCGCACCATCGCGAGACCGGTTGGATGAAGGCCGGCCGGCCGCCCGTCCCGGAGCGCCACTCCCAACCGCCCGATCTCGACCAGGGACAGGCGGCGGTCGCGGTGTTTGTCCGGGAACCGCCGCGCTCCCGTCGCCGGGTTGCTCTTGATGACGCCGTGCCGCCGGGCGTGCCCCAGCAGGGCGCGAAACGTGGTGACGGATCGCGCGGCCACCCCGGTCCCGCCGGTGGTGGCGCCGCCGCGTCCGCTCCCGCGCCGACGCGCGGTTGCACCGCTGGCGATGTCGGCCTGCATCCGTTCGATGTCGCCCACCGTCAGCGTGCGTACGGCCCGCCTGCCGAGCAGCGGCTTGATGTGCGTCTCGATGCGGCTGCGGTCCATTGCCAGGGTGGACGGCTTGATGGGCCGGTGGCTTCGGCCGAGCAGGCGGCCCGCTTCGGCCTCGGCAAGATACCAGTCGCAGACCTCGGCCACCGTCACGGGACGCCCCTGCCGCTGGCGGTCTTCCGCCGGGTCATCGCCAGCCGCCACAGCGCCCAACGTCACCCGCGCCCGAGCGCGCGCCTGGTCAACGGTGAGCGGACCGAAGCGGCCCAGCGTCATGCGCCGGCTACGCCCCTCCGCCGAGCGGTATTGCACGACGAAGGTCTTCAGGCCCGACGCGATGACCCGAACGCCGAAGCCGCGCAACTCGCCGTCCCACAGAAAGGCCTGTCCCTTTTCCGGCGGTTCCAGGGCGTCCACCGCCCGCTTGGTCAGCCGACCCATTGTCCGCCTCTCACCCCGGCCGGCGGGCCATCCCCGCTGGCGCGTCTGCTTACACTACGCCATTTCCGGGTCAATGTAAGCAGACTGTAAGCAGATGAGAGCGCATTCGGGTGGGTACAGGGAAATGTCGGCGTAGACCCCCGCTTAAAAAGTTATCCAATAGCAATGCGATATGGGTTCCCGTCGTATCAGATCGGTTCTAAGCGTATCGCTCTGAACGCCTTGCCAAGGTTGGGGTCGTGAGTTCGAATCTCATCGCCCGCTCCCGTTTTCTAAAGCGAAATCAACGCTTTGAAGGGCGCCCAACGGGCGCCCTTTTTCGTGTGCGAAACCCGGGGAAGCATGGGGGAAGCATGGGGGAAGCAGGCGGGGGGATGTTTCGGCGCGCCATGGGTCCAGTTTGGGCCCGCCGAGTGCCTAGAGCTTGCGCGGGAGTGTTGGTGGGCTGCCACGTCGGCCTGGACACAGCAGGGAACGCGCCGCATGTGGTTTCCGGCGGTTGGGGTGTGCCGTGACGACTTCTCAAGCGAGGCTGCCATAGGCCCGGAAGCGTCGGAACGTGAACCGATAGCGCCGACCGCCATCGGCTTCGGTCTCCACATCGCGTTCGGTGGTGGCCGCGAGGCAGGTGATTCTTCGTTTCTGAAGGCGCCGGACCAACGCGAAGGTCAAGGTGAACTCGCCTTGCACCATGGCGTGAGTGGTTTCGGGTAGCACCCGGGCGTCCAGATCGTCGACCAAGGTGCAAATGTCATCCTCGTCCGCGTCGGGCGGCACGTCGGGGAAGCCCAATTCGGCGAGATTGGGCGCCAGAGCCTGCGCGGCCTGCGTCTGCGCCGGATCCCAGTTGGTCAGCGGATGGTTGGAAATGTTGAGGAAGACCGCGGAGGAGGGATTGGGGGATACCGCCGCCGACAGTGTGTCAGCGGTCAGGGTGCTGAAGGCATCGACAAACCGAGTGACCGAATCCGCGATCTCTTGCCCGGCCGACGGTTCTTTTCGGAACCCGCCATGACTCAGGTCGTTGCGAATGTCGCTGTCTTCGAAGCCAGCAGCCTTGCGATACGCGTTGACCCGTTTCTGGGCCTTGTCCCGAGCGCTTTTCCCGAAGTCTGGACCGGGTTTGCCTGCGTTCGGCTTTCCAGCCAGCGACGTAAGCCCCTCCGTCGCAGTGGTCGCCGCTTCCATGTACCGGTCCATCTCCAGGTAACGCCTGGCCAGATTGACGGTGACCGCGTGCGCGTCCGGCCCTGCCAAGGTAGAGACTCCGGGGGGAAGGGACAGTTCGTCCGCCATGGCCCGCAGACGGCCCAGGATCGAGGCCAGGGCCGCCTGCCGGACACCGCCTGTTTCGATGCGGTCGATGGCGTCCCGGAGCCTTTTGGCCGCACTGTCGGAGCCGTCGGACCCGAGCAGCAAGGACCCGGTCCGGATCGTCGCCAGATCGGTCGCGAAGGCGTTCAAGGGATCGGCCAAACCCGCAAGAGCCGGCGTGAGGCCATCGGATGACATGCCGGGCCGCATGTCCTGGTCGGCCTGCTTGGTGAGATCGACCAGATCGGTGCCCCGCCCGGTGCGCAGAAACATCATGATGGCCTGCGCCCAGTCCACGATGTCCAGAAACGAGGTGACATCGAAGATTGGGGCGACGCCGTTCTCGTCCTTGGCCTCGAAGGCGCCGTAGACGAGGTGAACAGGGTTGTGACCGGTATCTTGCGGTTTCTGCGTCAGCGTTCGGAAGGCGGAGACAGCACCAGCAATCAGGGGCTGATGCCGGAAGCCATGAGTGATATCCAGATAGAATGGCCCCGACTGGGCGGCCGGTGACAGTTCCTCTCGGCAGATATCAAATATGTCCCAGAGTTCCCGTTCAGTTTGTCCGGTCGGGATGATGCTGAAACGGGGCATGATTCCGATTGCCGTCGAGATCCTCTGGTCCAGGTCAGCGCGCCATTTGTCCTCGGCCTGTCTTGTGGCCAGGCAAACCACCTCGGCAGGCATTAGCAACTGGGCCAGGGCATCGGTCATCAGGTTCGTTGTGACCCGCACTGTCGGATCATCGCGCCACTGATAGGTTACGGGCTGGTAGTTGCCGGTTCCCACAAAACTGATAAGGCGCGCCACAGTCTCATGCACGGCAAGGCCCTCCACTCAAACATTCGTCGGGACCAACCGGTCTCAAATCAACATCACGTCGTCCTTGGCGACGTCCTCGACGTCTCCCCAGGGAAATTCCACGCAATAGGTATCCCCGTTATCCCTCAGGACCAGGACCGGGTCTCCGTCCACCTCACCTTTGCGGGGGTAGCGTGGGCCGCCCCCACCCCCGCCATGCCGGGGACGGCCTGCCGGGCCGGAGCTAACGTCACCGCCAAACTCCGCGTCCAGCGCGTCCCTCACCGCCTCCAGCATGGCGCGGCTGGTGTCGGAGTCGGGCAGGTTGGGGGCGGGGAAGGCGGTGAAGCGCAGGACCGGTGTTCCATCCAGGCGGCGCCCGACGTGCAGGTGATAGGGCGCGGCGTGGCGGTCGCCCTTTGGGCCGCGCAGGTGTTCCGGGCGCTGCCAAGTCGCCGGGTTCTGATGCTTCAGTGGGCCTTTTTCGAGGGGACCGTGAATCTGGCGGGGCAGCCCTAGCGCCACCTTGTCCCGGCTGTGTTTCCGCGCACTTGCGAACTGTTCGACCTCATGCCAAGCGGCGTCGATGGCCTGCCAGGGCGAGCCGCGCACGATCCATTCCCCGGCGATCATCTGTTCGAGCGCCGGCGTGGGCGGTTCCTTGACCGAGGGCTTGCGCACCTTGGCAGCCTCGACCAACCGGTTGGCGGTTTCGTCCTCGATGTCGGCAAATGAGCCGAATCCCTTTCGGGCTTTGGACCCCGCGCCTCCGTACCGGCTCAGAAGCCACAGGGCGGCCTTCGCCTCATCAAGGGCCGTGCCGGGATTGCCGTCTTTCCCCGTGTCGCGGCTTATCAGGGTGACGGACCAGCGTGTTCCGGCGGGCAGCCAGAACCGTTGGCGTCGGGTCTTGGCTCGCGTGGCCCGATCCGTCACCGTCTCATCCATGCCGTAACTGGCGTAGAACAAGCCCTGGATATGTCCCTTGCCCGGCGATGACAGGCGCTCCCGATTTCGAATGAGGTCCTTGTCGAACGGAGACGGGGAGGTTTTCGGTCCCTCCGGCCTCACCGTCACCCGCACGGCGCCGCCGCGTGTGGTGTCACCCCAGATCAGGGCTTCGCGTTGCTTGAGTTCTGAAACGGTCATGTGCCCCGCATGCAGCGTGCGCCACCACCAGCGCAAGAGGCCGCGCAGGGTGGCGGGGCGCAGGTCGCAATCCTTACCGTCCTGGGTGGCACCGGCCAGGAAGGCCGGGCTGGTCAGTTCCAGGGTCACGGTGAAGGAGAGGTTCGGATCCGGTGTCGGGCGGGGGGCATCGACCGGCACGAAGGTGCCGTAGCCGGCGTTGGTCTTGGCGCCGGCCCCGCGCAGGGCGAGGGCGTGCGTCAGCCACTCCACCGCCTTGGTGACCAGGGCCGGATCGGTCCCCTCGGAGCGCGGCCCCACCGCGAACAGGAACGGCGTGCCGGGCGCCACGGCCAGGAACTGCACCAGGACCGGGCCCATCCAGTCACCGGGAGGCACCTTACCAGCCTTGTCCTCGTAGTAGTCACGATGATGGTTGTTAACGATGTCCGGGATCAGGGTCGGCCATTCGGTCGGCCAGGCATCGTGGAACACCACGGCGCCAGCCGCGCCTTTGCTGTCCGCCTTGCCCTCCGGTACTCGTCCAAAAACGGCATGGATTTCTTTTTGTGAGGCGCCATTCGTCTCCGCCCAGGCGCGGGCCATGCCCTTCAAACCGCTGCCGGGAAGGTAGGCGAAACCGTACAACGGATGCAGGCAGATCCCGGCGTTCTCCAGCGCGGAGGCCCGCGAGAGGTGCAGGGTGAAGGGCCCCTCGGTCCGGGCCGTGACGGTGGTGGCGTCCGTCAACAGCGGCGCCCGTCTCTGAATGGCCCACTCCAACGTTTCATGATCGCCGGTCGTCTTGCAGACATCCTGAACGGCCTGCCCCTGATGGTCCTTCTGGGAACCGCCGGCGCTGAACTTGTCCAGTTGCAGGCCCGGATGGCGTTGCTCGACCCGCACCGGGGCCAGCAAATCGCGGGTTGTTTTCGGAATGTACGGTCCCGTGTGGGCGTCAACCGTGCTCGGGGGTGTCGTCATCGCCCAAATCCTCCGCTTCCGCGAACCGGTTCACCCATTCCAGCCAGGCCATGGCCTCCAGCGTGGCGCGGCGCAGGAAGGTGGCGTCGTTGTCCAGGATGGCCCGCAACAGGGCGTCGTCGGAGACGGGCGCCGCCGTGGCCGGATCCAGGCGCGGCAGCACCCAGCCGCCGAGCCGCTCCAGCAACAGGATCAGGCCGGGGTTAACCTTCTGCTCGGTTCCCGGCTTGGCCTTCGCCCGCACAAAAGCCAGGGCCTGCCCCAGGCCGGCGGCCCGGATACGCATCGGCAGTTTCTTGGCCTGACCGCCGAAGGCCTTGGCGTGACTGGATTTCTTTTTGTCCGCCTGAGTGTCGTCGGCCTGCCTGGCGCTGTTGGGTTCGGTCGAATGGTCCAGGGCTTTCGCGGCTTTCACCGTGTCCCAGGCGTGTTTCGCGCGGTGCTGGGCGAGATCGCTGGCGCGGCTGGTGGCGGCGCTAGCGGCGCTTGCTGGGGCGGCCCCTGGAGTCGCGGACGAAGATATCGGGGGCACGGTTTCGGCCCGATCCGGGGTTAGAGCCGCGGGTGTTACCGCCGCCTTACCATGGTGTGCATAGGGGGATTTCCCGCCTCGGCCCCTTCTCCCCATCACGCGCCCTCCCCCTGCCAGGTGAGGCGGCAGAAGCCGCGCCCAATGGTCTCGTCGGCGCCGATCTGGATCACGTCCCGCACATCCCGCACGGTGCCGCGCAGCCAGCCAGTAACCTCCTCGGCCGTCATGGGGTGGTCTTTTCGCCGGCTTGCATCGGCCATCACCAGGGCGTGGAACAGGGTTTCAGGCGGCAGAACCTCTTCGTAGAACAGAGCCCCGTCGCGGACGGTCTTGGTCTTCGCATCCAGGCCCACGCGCGCCACAACCTCGGTGGCATGCTGCACGAAGTGGCCGAAGTCGTCGTTGTGGAGGATGGCGAGGTTTTTCTTGAACCGTTCACACGCCTCGGGGTCCACCCCCTGCGCGAGGGCATCATCCCACCCGCCCAGATCGCCCATCCGCTCGAAGTCGAACTCCTCCAGGATCATCTTGCCCGTCTCGCCAATCAACAGCGGGCTATTCTCGGCGCACAGCACCGTTCCGGGCGTCAGGGACTCGGTTACGGTCACCGTTGCCGGGACAGTCGTTGGTCGGGTCATCAGCGCGATGTCCCGCCGGAACCGCTCCAGCACCGCCGGGCAGGTGACCCAAGCGAACACGCCGCGAAGCGAGCGCACCGGAAAGGCCAGGATGCGGGCATCGGTCAGGGCCAGGGCACCAGCAAAGGCCTGTTTGTCGTCGGCCTCGTCCAGCTTCTCCGGTCCAAACACGACGATCCAGGTATCTCGGCCGGCGCCGTTCGCTGGACGGGTGGCGGCGCGCATCACCCCTTTCAGGGAAGACGCCGGAATCACCGGCCATCCGGTGTGCCTTTCGCGCTGTACCGGCAGGTCCACCACCCCCAGGGCCGTGCCCGATCCCGGGTGCAGCCCGGTCAGGGCCTGGATGTAAAGACTGTCGATGACCTCAGGCATGCCGCCATACTCCCCTCAGGACGCACCCATAGCCAAGGCGCCGGTCCTCGCCGTCACACACATCGTTGGCCAAGCTCTCGGGGGCTTCGCCGTCGAAAAAGAACACGCTGCCCGCCGCCGCGGCAAAACGGGTCGGTTTGGGTTGGTTGCGTGCCAGATCCCAGCCGGATACAGCGACCGGGGCGGGCACTGCCGCCGCCACCGGCGTCCAGTTCGCCCCGTGCCACCCGTTGGCCAGTGGGGCCGGAGTGGTCAGAATCAGGCATGCACCATCGGCATCCGCCAGGTCAGGCGGAGCCGGCCGGCCGGGGATGGGCGCGTCCTCCACCGAAACCTGGGCCTGCCGACGTTCTCCACCCCAACCGAGAACCGGTGCGTCTTCCAAGACTCGGCGAAGAGCGGGCGTCAGTCCCGCTACCTGGGCGACAAAACGCACGCCTGGTGCGAGACACAGAAAGCCGGCGGTGTGAAGTTGACCATCCTCGGCGGCGTTTGTGTCGGTGCCGATCACCAGGCCGACCCGGCGGTCGGTGTCGTACAGATCCATGGCGGACACCAGAGATGCCTTGTCCGGCACCCGGCCGTTAAGGACATCGGCCATACCCGCGCCCGACAGGAACCCGGTGACGGCCTCCGTGGGGTGGTTGGTCTTGATCCAAAGGGCTTTCTTGGTCGGCGCGGCGGCGGTCTGGTCCCAGCCCGGCGGCGGGTCTTTCAGTGGCCGCAGGAGATGCAGCGGTCCGTCGCCCCGGTCCGTTTTCTCCCGATGCAAGACCGCCGGAACCGGAAACACGACACCGTGCGGCTCCGCTCCGGAATCGGACCGAAACAGCCAGGGACCGGACAGGCGCAGATCGGCGATGGCCGCCAACTCCGCGCTCTGATTGCTCAAAGCGGTTTTCAGGTCCGCGCCGCCACGCAGGGCTTTGCCAAGACCCGCAAAATCGCACCCCAAGCGCGACATGAGGTGGCTGCGCAGCGCTCCGGCCAGGGTCTGGGGCATCGGCAGGCCGCTGTTGGCGGCGTTGCCAGCGCCGAACGGACGGCCGTCGCGGAAGAACAGCCCGTCCAGCGGATCCAGGAAGAGGGTGAGCGTCTTTTGATCGATGGTCATCGTTTGCCTCTCCCTCAATCCCGCGCCCGCGCCAGAAAACTGGCCGCCTGACAAAGCATGGCGAAGGCCTTGAGAGGTGTCTTCGACAACGGAACGCCTTGTCCATCGACATGCCCGGCGCAAAACGTCTTGAAGACGTTCACGACGGCGGCTCTGGCCTGATCGCGGATCAACGAGCCGGGATCGGCCGGTGCTGCGGACAGTTCGGAGGCAAGGATCGTGTGCGCTTTTGTCTCCGCGCGGCCGATCTGGCGGCGGATTTCGGCGGTCATGGCGTCAGGATCGCCCATACCATCCAGAGGATCCGCGAGTTGGCGCAATCGATAGGCCCAGCGATCCGAGGCACTGTCGGTGAATGCCGTCGTCAGCCGGGGCACCCAATCCGCATCCTGCCACGATAGCAGGCTGGTGGCATGCTCGCCGGAACGCCGCTGGATGGTCAGGGCTAGACGGTCTCGGCCGGAAGCCTTGGCCGTCTTTTCAGCGGCACGCGCAGCGTCCAGGGCCTCGCGCAGGTCCGCCTTGTGATGCACCACCGCGAGGCCGACCGACAGAGTTCCCCCTATTTGCTCATGGAAAGTATCCCTTAGCGCTTTTGCGCAGGCCATCGCGTGGCGGGCCGGCAGCACGGCCAGGACATCATCGCCGCCTGCATAAATGACGCGCCCCCGGCCCTGACCTTCGACAATGGGTCGAACGCTATGTACCGCGAAATGGCCAAGCACTTCCGATACTCGGGCGTGCTCGGCCGGTCCCATGGCCTTGCGCAACAGGTCCCCCATGCGGTCGCCGTCGGCGGCCAGGATGGCGTAATAGGCCGGGGCGACCCCAAGGTTCCGGTCCGCCGCGCGGATCCTGGCAGCGCCAATTTCTTCCCAAACGTCAGGCGGACAGGGCTCGTCATCCTCATGCTTGCCCTGTTTCGGGGTTTTCCAATGCAGCCACTGGCCCGACCAGTCGCCCCGGTCCGCGCGCAGTCGCCAGTCCAGGTCCGCGTCTTCCAGCCACGCCATCGCCGCAACCGTGGCGGTGTCCGGGAAGCGGGCATCGGCGCGTTCCAACCCCAACGCCTGATCCAGGAAGGCCGGGAACGCGAACCTTTTGACGAGGGATGGCGCGCAGAATGCCTCTCCCTTGCGGATGCGCACCCCCTTCAGGCGCAGGCCGTTCGGCGCCGTCTTCCAGAAGTCCTTGCCTCCGACCTGTTCCCATGTGCCCAGAAGGGTGCACTTCGGCACCGCGCCGGCCGCTGGTGTGGTCTTCGGCACCGGCACCGGTCGCACCGAGCGCCGCGCCGCTAGGACGCGCGCTGCCAAATCGGTCACGGCGGACCAGCGGTCGGTTGGGTTGGAGCCGCACAGGCACTTGAGTGTGTCATCGGACACGTCCAGAGGCACGGCGATCGCCTGGACATGCAGCATTTCGGAGACCTGATCGTGCCAGAGCCCATCCCAGCCCGGAAACCGCGTTCCATAGACGGTGTCAATCTCGCGCCGGACGGCGGAGGCTACCGCGTCCATGGCCGCCTTGGCCGCTTCCTCGCAGGCCCGCGCGAGGTTTGCCGCATCGGTGCCGTTCTTGCCCCACGGCACGACCGCGAGACACCGGTTGGGCAGGCTCGGCGCCATCAGGGCCTCTGCCGAGGGGCGTGACAGCAGGCCATTAGGAACCATGCCGGTCTCAATCAACCACACGTCCATCAGCGGATTGCCGCGCAGGCTGGGGAACACCGAAGCGGTCGGTCCCAAAGCGTCGATCACCGGCTGCATCGCCTGGAACGTCAACCAGGACAACACGGCACTACCGGTCCACAGGTCGCGAAGAGAGCGCGCCGCCGCAATAAACCCCTGCACGGGCCCGGCGGCCAGGGTCAGAAGGCCAACCGTCCCGTCACCGGCCTGTACCGCCGCAGCCAGTGCGGTGTTGATATCCCTTTGGTGCCGAATTGGGTCCGATGAATGCGGCGATGGTGTCGCCATTTGGCTCGGCAGGCCCCGCCAGAGACGGAGAAAGGCGGCCCGGTCGGTTGCCTTTCTTCCCAGGGAGCGACCGGCATCGGCCCCGGATACCAGCTTGGAAACGGAATCTTTAGCGGACAAAGGCGATTGGGTCGCGGCGTGCTGGGTTCGCGACATCAGATGGGACCGGATCGCTTCTGACAGGCCTATTTCGCTGCCAAAGGCGGCCTGCCAGGCATCGCCGGTGTCGTCTAGCCAAATCTGCCGAAGGGCGTCCCAATCGAGGTCATTGCACGTCATGGAATATCTCATGCGGGGCGATAAGAGCAAAAACTGTGGCCGTTCTCGCGAGACCGTTCAAGAGATCTGATCGCTCTTCAGCCGTGTTTCCGCGTTGGGATGGACGAAATTAAGTGCATGGCCTCCATGGAGGACCGAACGCCATGGCTGGTTCGGATGGTGACGACATCGAGAATGAGGTTGGCGACATCCCCAATAACCCCTCGAAGGGCCTCCATTTGAGGCTTATCCCTTTGAGTCCGGGACCACATCATGTGGTGACAGGTGGTCCGGAATCGCGTAGAACGAAGAGTGAACAACCGCCGTTTCCGGAGC
>NZ_JACIGK010000015.1:19322-110581 GCF_014197915.1 Roseospira visakhapatnamensis | reverse complement strand
CCGCCTGGCAGAAGGCCCGCGAGCGCTTCCGCGCCCGCACCCGGATGTTCACCCATCTGGCGACCATCACCGCCTATCTCGTCTTCCCGTCCTGGTCCGCCCTCATGCGCACCCTCACAACCGGAGTCCCGCCACCGCAACCACCCTGAGCCCGCCCCTCCTCACCTGTCCCTTCAATCACCAGACCCGGGTGCGACACACTCCAACCCCATCCTGAGAACTGCTGGGCCCGGGGCGCGGCCCTTGCGGCGCCGGGGGACGGGCGTCAGACTCAGGCCGCGCCGCCCCCGCCGCGCGATCCCTCCCGTTGAAGGACCCCGGCCGCCGATGTCATCGCCCCCGCCGCCGCCCCCCGCCACCGCCGCCCCCCGCCCCCTGGACGGGATCCGGATCCTGGACGCCGCGACCTTCATCGCCGGCCCGTTCACCACCGCGATCCTGGCCGAGTTCGGCGCCGAGGTGATCAAGGTGGAGCAGCCGGGCGGGGGCGATCCCTTCCGACGCTTCGGCACGCCGACCGCGCGCGGCGACACGCTGGCCTTCCTCAGCGAGGCCCGCAACAAGCGCTCCGTGACCCTGGACCTGCGCACACCGGCCGGCGCCCGGGTGTTCAAGGCCCTGGCCGGGAGGTCCCAGGTGGTCTGCGAGAACTTCCGGCCCGGCACCCTGGAACGCTGGGGCCTGGGCTGGGAGGACCTGCGCGCCGTCAATCCCGCGCTGGTGATGCTGCGGGTCAGCGGCTACGGCCAGGACGGACCCTACGCCGACCGGCCCGGCTTCGCCCGCATCGCCCATGCCTTCGGCGGCCTCACCCATCTGGCCGGCATGCCCGACGGGCCACCGGTCACGCCGGGGTCGACGTCGCTGGGGGACTACATGTCCGGCCTGTTCGGGGCCGTGGGCGTGCTGATGGCGTTGCGCCACGCCGAGCACACCGGCGAGGGCCAGGTGATCGACATCGCCCTCTACGAGTCGGTGTTCCGGGTGCTGGACGAACTGGCCCCCCGCCACGCCGCCGACGGCACGGTGCGGGGCCGCGAGGGCGCGGGCACCATCAACGCCTGCCCCCACGGGCACTTTCCCTGCGCGGACGGGGCCTGGGTGGCCATCGCCTGCACCAGCGACAAGATGTTCGAGCGCCTGACCGAGGTGATGGAGCGCCCCGACCTGGCCACGCCCTACGCCACCACGGCCCGGCGGCTGGCCGCGCGGGCCACCGTGGACGGCCTGGTGGAAGCCTGGACACGGTCGATGCCGCGCGACGAGATCGTCCGCCGCTGCACCGAGGGCCATGTCCCCTGCGGACCGGTCAACACCATCGCCGACATCTTCGCCGATCCGCACGTCGCGGCGCGGGGCAACCTGATCGAGATGCTGGCCGAGGGCGTGGGGCCGGTCACCCTGCCGAACGTCCTGCCGCGCCTGTCCGCGACGCCCGGCCGGGTGGACCGCGCCGGACCGCCCCTGGGCGCCGACACCGACGCGGTGCTTCGGGAGGTGCTGGGGCTGTCGGACGCCGAACGGGCGGCGCTGCGCGCCGAGGGCGTCATCTGACCGGCGCCCCCCGGGCCATGGTCCCCGGGTAGTGGTCCCCACCCCGCGGGTGCGGCCATACCACCCCCTTGAATTTCGCACCCAACCCGCGCCACCCTGGGTCTTCCCCCAGGAGGCCGGTCCCGACCCGGCGATCGGCCTCCCCCTCCCCCCCCGGACTCCATGGAGGTCTCGACTCATGTCCAGCGAGGGATTGCACGCGCCGCGCGAGCGGCTGTCCCGTCAGACGCTGCACCTACATCACGCCATCGTCTCCGTGAAGGAGGAGCTGGACGCCGTCGACTGGTACCGCCAGCGCGCCGACGACTGCGAGGACGCCGCCCTGCGCGACATCCTGCTGCACAACATGCGCGAGGAGATGGAACACGCCTGCATGGTGCTGGAGTGGATGCGCCGCAACGATCCCCAGTGGGACGACTACATGCGCACCTACCTGTTCACCGAGGCCCCCATCACCGAGGTCGAGGAAGAGGATACCGGCAAGGCCGCCCCGAACGGCGAGGGCGGACCGGCGACGGCGCCCTCGCCGGGGCGCTTCACCATCGGCGCCATTCGCGATGGCCGGGAGGACTGACATCATGGACGTGCTGAACCGATCCATGGCGCCCTTCGGTGCCGACATCTGGGCTCTGATCGACGCCGAGGCCGGCGCCGCCGCCAAGGACCTGATGACCGTCCGCCGCTTCCTGGAGGTTGGCGGCCCGCATGGTCCGGGCCTGACCGCCATCGAACTGTCGAACGACGACTACTGCCGCCAGCCAGAGCCCGGCGAGGCCGGCGCCGTCATGGGACGCGCCGTGTCGGTGCCCATGCTGCGCAAGACCTTCCGCCTGTCCTTGCGGCGCATCGCCGCCTACCTGGACAAGGGCCAGCCGCTGGACCTGTCACCGGCGGGCGACGCGGCCGAGGCGGTGGCCCGCCTGGAGGAACAGATCCTGTACTACGGCCGGCCCGAGTTCGGGCTGTCCGGGCTTTTGGAGAACGACGGCGTCTGCCGCCTGGAGGGTGGTGACTGGACGCGCCCCGACGCCGCCCTGGAAGACGTGATCGCCGCCACCACCCGGCTGGATGAGGCCGGATTCCCGGGTCCGCACGCCCTGGTCGTGGAGCCGAGGTTCTATAACGCGCTGTTCCGGCGCTATCCAGACAGCGAGATGCTGCTGATCAACCATCTGCGGCGCCTGTGCACACAAGGCATCTTCAAGGCGAACATCCGGGGCGCGGCGCTGATCGATCCGCGCGTCGGCCGTCTGGAGGTGGGCCAGGATCTGATGTGCGGGTACGTGGGCACGGACGGAATCCATTGTGAACTCTTTGCCCACGAAAGCCTTGTCTTGCATATGCAGGATGAAAACGCCGTGTGCGTGATTTCACCCAGCGAATAAAACAGAAAAACCCGTAAAATTTCGCGCAAACACGTGGCGTTCGAGCATGGCCGAACGCCACGTGACTGTGTGTAGATCAAAATTAACCTACGTTCATTATTTATACGTAACAGTAAGCGTTATATTTTTTGCAGAGAACGCCATTAATCGATCAATATCATCATGATTATCGCCATGTCCGACATCGAATCATCGGGCTCTTTTTGCTACCAAAGTATAATTCTCATGCCAACGGACCATCAATTTCGGCCAGCTTGAGCCTCTCGATGTCTACCGGCCGAGCAGGTATCCTAGACATTTGTTGGACTTTCATTAAATTTTTCCCGTTGGTACAATACTCACCCTTGTTGAGGGGAAAACCACGGCCGAGAGCAGTCAACGACTCTCGCTCGTATCCCTTGCTTTGTCCACCCAACTCCCGGATCCGGGCCGCTCGGCGTCACCGTCGTCATCGGGCTGGATCCAAACCAAGAACGGTGGGGGGAGTCCTCCATGACCCTGTTGAAATCCCTGGCCGCCAAAATCACGGCCACCGTCGTCACCCTGGTCGCCCTCGTCGCCCTGTTCAACACCGGCCTGGTGGCCGTCTTCTCGTCCATGGTCAACGACCAGACCACGGACCTGCTGGATGACGTGCGCCGCATTATCAGCGAGAAGGACGCGTTCATCGGCGGGCTCGTTTCGGACACCACCGACACCCAGGTCACCCTGCTGGAGGCCGAACACGCCACCGCCGTCGCCAACGCCAAGGGCGAAAGCCTGGCCGAGCGCCGCCACATCGCCGGCGTGCACGCCGGCATCTCGGAATCGGCCACCACCATGATCCGGGCGGCCATGATGAGCGGGCAGGCGTCCACCGCCGAGGACATCATGGACACCCTGGCCGAGGTCCCCGACGTGCTGTCGATCGGCCTGTGGCGCATCAACGGCCAGCGCGCGTTCAGCGACAACGCCACCATCCGGGAGGTCAACGAGCGCCTGGGCACCGACTTCTTCGAGCCGCACGCGCAGGAAACCCAGGACACCCTCCAGGGCGAGCGCGGGGAGGCCCTGCGCCGGGCCCTGGAAAACGTCGCCGAGGGCGCGGTTCTCCCCGGCGAGATCGTCGATGAGTCCGGCGAGACCCAGCCGGCCCTCTACTCCTACGCCGTGCTGACCAACGACATCGGCTGCCAGAGCTGCCACGGCCGCGACGACACGCCGCGCGGCGTGCTGGAGGTCGCCGTCTCGCGCGCCGCGCTGTTGGCCGCGGAGGAGGACGCCGCCGCCCGCCTGGCCAACCTGGACGCCACTCAGGTCCGCGAAATGGCCGCCCTGCGCGCCAGCGCCGACGCGCAGGCCGAGTCCGTGTTGCGGAAGTCCAAGGCCTACGCGCAGGAGGTCAATCAGCGAGTCGACGCGTTGCAGGAGACGCAGAACCGCTCCAGTTCCATCCAGGTCATCGTCAACCCGCTCGCGACCCTGCTGGTTCTGGCGGTGATCATCCTCGTCTTGCAGCGCCTGCTGAGCCGTCCGCTGCGCGCCATGACAGCGACCATGGAACGGCTGGCCCACGACGACCTGGACGTGGAGGTCCCCGGCCGGACCCGCAAGGACGAGATCGGCGACATGGCCGACGCCGTGCAGGTGTTCAAGGAGAACGGGATCAAGCTGAAGCGGATGGCGGCGGAGCAGGACGCGCTGCATCGGCGCAACGCCCGCAAGGTGAAGACCGAGATGATGGCCCTCACCAATGCCCTGGACGAGGAGGTCAACAGCGCCATCACCATCGTCCAGCGGCAGGCCGACACCATGCGTGACGCGGCGGTGCGCATGAACGAGGCCGTGAACCAGACCGGGGAGCGCGCCTCCGCCGCCTCGACCGCGTCTCACGAGTCCGCCGCCAGCGTCGACGCCGTGGCGGCGGCGGCCGAGGAGATGACCACCTCCATCGCCGAGATCAGCCGCCAGGTCTCCAGCGCGTCGGACATTGCCCATCGGGCCGTCCAGGAAGCCGAAACCACCAACGACCGCATCCAGGGGCTGGCCAAGGCCGCCAACCAGATCGGCGAGGTGGTCAACCTGATCAGCGACATCGCCAAACAGACCAACCTGCTGGCGCTGAACGCGACCATCGAGGCGGCCCGCGCCGGCGAGGCGGGACGCGGCTTCGCGGTGGTGGCCAACGAGGTCAAGGTGCTGGCCAACCAGACGGCCAAGGCCACGGAGGACATCGCCAACCAGGTCGGCACCATGCAGGCGGCCACCCGCGAGGCGGTGGACGCCATCCAGGGCATCGTCGCGGTGATCAGCGAGATGAACGAAATCACCACCGCCGTCTCGGCGGCCGTCGAGGAGCAGACCGCGTCCACCGGCGAGATCAGCCAGAACGCGCAGCAGGCGGCGCGGAGCACCCAGGACTCGTCCGACAACATCGCCGAGGTGACCGGGAGCACCGGGATCACCGGCCGCCACGCCGAGCAGGTGCGCCAGGCCGCCGACGACGTCAGCGACCGCATCCAGCAGATGCAGGCGTCCCTGGCCAGGATCATGCACGCCGGCAGCGACGACGACCGGCGCGACAGCGCGCTACAGACGGTCAACGTGGCGGTCACCGTCGACATGGGTTCGGGCGATCATCGCTCTTGCCTGTTGCATGATCTGGCGGCCAGCGGCGTGGGCACCCTGGACCGGACCCTGGACGGCGAGCGCGGACAGGAGTTCGCCATGGACATCCCCGGCCTGGGCCGGTTCGCCGGTAGCATCGCCGCCAAGACCGAGACCTCCACCCACATCCGCCTGGACATCGGTCAGGCGCAGGCGGCGGCGGTGGCGGCCTTCGTCCACCAGCGGTCGGGGCTGGGGGGCCGCTGACGACGCGCGCGGCCCCCTCCGTCGCGCCCGCGAACCATGCAGCCTGAACCCATACAGGCCGGCGGGGGGCCGTTTGCGCGGCGGTCGGAATGGTCTATCGTTTGCGGTGGGCCGTCCCGGATGACAGCGGCGCGGCCGCGCGGCCAAGGGGATACCGGTGGTGTCGAACAGCGAACAGGACATGCGGGCCGAGTTGGAGGCGCTCCGGGCGACGCTCGCCGACCGCGAGGCGGAACTGGCCAGCTTCCGGGACCAGCGCCACGCGCTGGAGACCACGCTGGAGGATCTGGCCACCCACCAGGAAGAACTGCGCGCCCAGAACGAGGAACTGCGCCACGCGCGCGAGATCAACGAATCCCTGGTGGTCCGCTACGCCGCCCTGTTCGATGGCGCGCCCATCGGCTATTGCACGATCGCCGGGCGCCGCGCCGTCACCAGCGCCAACCGTCGCGCCTGCGAGCTGTTCCAGGTCAACCACGGCACCGAGGTGGAACACAAGCCGATCCACCTGTTCATCCATCCGGAGTCGCACGCCACCCTGTCGCGCCACCTGGACAAGGTGATGGCCGGTCAGGCCGCCAGCGACGAAATCCGGGTGCTGGGGCGCGACGGCCACGAGGTGGACTGCCTGGTGCAAAGCCGTCCCACCAGCGAGGACGATGGCCCCGACGACGACACCATTCCCACCTGCCTGACGACCTTCATCGACATCTCGCAGCGCAAGCAGACCGAGCGCGCGCTCACCGACAGTGAACTCAAGTTCCGCAATATTTTCACCCTGGCCCCCTTCGGCATGATGACGCTGTCGCGCGACGGCCGGGTGATGGAAACCAACGCGGCGGCGCAACGCATGCTGGGCCTGTCGGCGCATGAGCTGCGCGGCACGGCCTATCGCGACCTGCTGGCCCCCGAAACCACGCCGACCGAGGCCCACCGCCTGGCCGAGGGCCTGCCCCGACCCGGCTGGGTGGACGTGGTCGAACGCGAGTTCCGGGGCCGGGGCGATCGCCACCTCCTGACCCGGGTCACCTTCGCCGTCATGCCCACCGACGACGGCCAGACCGTGCAGGGACTGGCCATCATCGAGGACATGACCGAACGCCGCGAGATGGAGGCCCGTTTCCGCCATACCGCCAAGCTGACCCTGCTGGGCGAGATGTCGGCCAGCCTGGCCCACGAGATCAGCCAGCCGCTGAACATCATCCGCCTGAAGGCCGAGGGCGCGCTGGAACGGCTCAAGCGCCAGGGCTTCGATCCCGACCGCGCCGAGCAGGGCTTCGCCGCCATCGAGGAGCAGGTGGTCCGGCTGTTCGAGGTCATCTCCTACATGCAGGGCCTCAGCCGCCGCGACACCGGCGCCATCCAGCCGTTCAGCGCCACCCGCGCCATGCGCGCCGCCCGCGCGATGGTCTCCAAGCAGTTCCGCGACGACAACGTCCTCCTGGACATGGACGACCGGCTGGGCGAGACCCAGGCCCTGGGGCGCCAGCACCAGCTGGAGCAGGTGCTGGTCAACATCCTGCGCAATGCGCACGACGCCGTGCTCTCGGCGGAAGGCCACCGCGTGCGTCAGGGCGAGCCGCCGCGCGTACGCCTGCGCGCCTGCGTGGAAAGCGACGGCGACCACCTGCGCATCGTGGTCGAGAACAACGGGCCGCGTATTCCGGACGACCTGAAGGCCCGCATCTTCGATCCCTTCTTCACCACCAAGTCCGGCGACCACGGCACCGGACTCGGCCTGTCCATCAGCCTGGGGTTCGTCACCGAGATGGGCGGCACCATCGACGTGCGCAACGCCGAGGCCGGCGTGGCCTTCGAGGTCCGCCTGCCCCGGGTGGCCCAGGAGCGGGCACCGCCGGAGACCACCGCCCCCCACGCCGAGACGGGCCCGGGCCCGGATGCCTCGCCGGTGGCCGGCGCAAACGCCGACGCCGGGGGACGCCCCCATGTGCTGGTGGTGGATGATGAAGAGGAAGCGGCGCGCGAAATCGCCGGCTTCCTGGAGGCGGTGGGCTATCGGGTGACGGTCGCCCTGAACGGCCAGCAGGCCCTGGAAATTCACCTGGACGACCCGGCCCACGCGGTCATCACCGATCTGCGCATGCCGGAACGGGATGGCCACTGGCTGATCGATCGGCTGCGGGCCGGTCCGCGACGGGTCTTCATCCTGATCATCACCGGCCAGGCGGCGCGCACGTCGCGGGAACTGGACGGGCTGCGCCAGCGCGCCGACGCGCTGCTGCGCAAGCCGGTATCGTTGCGCGACATCCTGCGCCACCTGCGCACCAGCCTGGATGTGCCGGCCGATCGCCTGATGGTCTAGAGGCTGTTGACCCCGCCTCGAGTCGCACATCTGGTCCGGGGAAGAGCGGTCACCCCAAAATCGGGGTACGGGGGCCTCACAGACCATCCCGGACGTCGCGGGACGGCGGCGCGCGCCGGAAGAGACATCAGAATTTCGGGGGATTGTGTACGGATGCGGCGGATCCGGTGTGGATGGCCGGCATGCGGGCCGCGTTCCAAGACCGAACGACAGCCGTTTTTTTCCCAGGGGCGCTGTATCCCAGGGAGTGCCCCCCACAGGAGGCCCACGCGCCGCCGTGCCCTAGCGATTTGGCTGGGGCACGGCGGTCAGCGGGATAATGGAGTTCGGTGGTTACTCGGCGGAGCTGCGCACCAAGCTCTTGAGCATTTCCAGCACCCGGCCGCGCACCGTGTCGGTGGGCAGACGCCAGTAGGTCTGGATCAACTCCAGGGACTCGGTCCGCTTCATGGGATCGTCCTCGATCCCCGGGATCGGGTCACTGGCATTGGCGAAGGTGACCTTGACTTCCTCGTCGCGAGCCGCGACGGCGTCCTCGGTCAGGTCTTCAAAGAAGTAGCTGACGGGCACATTGAGAAACCGGGAGACGTCAAACAAACGGCTCGCGCTGATGCGGTTTGTGCCCCGCTCATACTTCTGCACCTGCTGGAAGCTGACGCCCAATGCACGCGCCATCTGGTCCTGACTCTTGCCCAGCATAGTGCGACGAAGGCGCATACGCTGTCCAACGTGAATATCAATAGGATCGGGACCATCGATGGACGCGGCACGACGCCGACGTCCTTCACGTACCTCTTCGGTAGTCATCATATCGGAATATCCTTCTTCCTGCTTCAGGGACAGCTGTCCTGGGGTTGGTCCCGGTACAGCCGTCATCCTCATTTAGAACGCAACGCGACCGGCAGTCGCAAGCACTTAATGCACGGGGTTGGCGCGCCGGGTTTGAAGAACCGATTTATCGGTTAGTCCAACCCCCTGACTCGCTCAACCGTTACGGTCTCTTCACTGACCGGAACCTCTCTGTCCTTTGTTTTCTCCTTAAGGCTGTATTGGGCGGTGCTAACGACACACGCATACAGTCACAGGCCCGACAGGACCTCGTCAGCGCCAGTGTTGCCGCACCTCTTTCGCGATGGCCTTTTATACTCACGACCTAGGATGACAAACCATCGCTTACCAGGACTTGCTGGGTACCAAGCACACGCCGTGCCAACCAATCGGAGCGGACCGCGAACCCCGACGGCATCCGTTGTGACGGACGGCCCGGCGATGGCCATGTCCGGGCCGGGGCCAACGGTCTTGACTCGGCCCATCATCACGGCTCCTCCGCCGGCCCGCACACGCGATGCGCCCCTCCGGACCGCCCATCCAGGGCGCCCGCCGCCGTGAACAGGTCATCCGTGTTCGCAAATTGCATGTCACCGCGATCGCGGGCTATCCAGACAGGTGGGCCCGCGTGTCCACGCATGGGGGGCCAAGGCATGCTTATACCGCCATCTCGTGATCAGAATATGGTGTCATGGTATACACCAAAATGGCGCCATAAGAACGATTCAACCAGGAAACATAATTGCGAGTTTCTATTATACAGAGCACGATCTCAAGCACCGCGCCACGATGACCATCACAGCCCGGGCCGGACCGAAGGATCGGACCCCACGGAGTCGGCCGCTTTTCCTTGCCGGGCGCCCCCTCCGGTGTCCTTATCGCGTGGACTCGGCCCACCCCGCCACGATCGGAGACCGTGCATGTCCCCATCCCGAATCGGGTCATCGGATCCCGCGCCCGATCGCCGGCCCACGCCCGGACCCGGCAACCGCATCACCGACGTCCCAGGCCTGGGTGTCGGCCAGGCCGAGGATCCGGCGGCGCGCACCGGGGTCACCGTGGTCCTGCCCGACGCCCCGGCGGTGGCGGCCGTGGACCAGCGCGGCGGCGGCCCGGGGACGCGCGAAACCGACCTGCTGGATCCCGTCAACACGGTCGAGGCCATCCACGCCCTGGTGCTGTCCGGCGGCTCGGCCTTCGGGCTGGAGGCGGCGGCCGGCGTGACCACCTGGCTGGCGGCGCGCGGCATCGGCTTCCCGGTCGGCCAGGCCATCGTGCCCATCGTGCCGTCCGCGATCCTGTTCGACTTGCAGAACGGCGGCGACAAGGCATGGGGAGACACCCCGCCCTACCGCGCGCTGGGCCGGGCGGCCTGCGAAAACGCCATGGAGGCCGGGCCGGCCCATGCCCTGGGCAACGCCGGAGCCGGGTTCGGCGCCACGTCGGGGGATTTGAAAGGAGGCCTTGGTGGAGCCTCGCTGGTGATGCCGGGTTCCGCAGCCGGCGACGCGCCCTTCACCGTGGGCGCGCTGGCGGCGGTCAACAGCCAGGGAAGCGCCCTGATGGGTGACGGCCCCGCCTTCTGGGCCTGGCCGTGGGCGGTGGGCGACGAACTGGGGCCCCGCGCCCGGCCCACGCCGGACACCCCCGCGCCCGGCCCCGCCGATTTCGCTTTCGCCCCACCCAGCCGGGCCAATACAACCCTGGTGGTCGTGGCCACCGACCTGCGCCTGACCAAGGCCCAGGCCGGGCGGATCGCGATCATGGCCCAGGACGGCCTGGCCCGCGCGCTGCGTCCGGCGCACTCGCCCCTGGATGGCGACACCGTGTTCGCGCTGGCCACCGGCCGCGTGCCCCTGACCGCCAACGATCCGGGCCGTGATCCCCTCGCCACCCTGGCCCGCTGCGGGCTGGCGGCGGCCGACTGCGTGGCCCGCGCCATCGCCCGGGGCGTCTACGAGGCCAGAACCCTGGGAACCCTGACCGGATATCGGGAGCGCTTCGGCTTGCCGTAACGACGCGCCGCCCGTACAGTCGCCGGCAATAAACCTGCACTGGTACGGGGGGGGGAATCATGAGTCCGACCGCGTCGCGCCCGACCGCGCGCAACCTCGGCAGCGCGCTCGTCGCCCTGGTCGTTGCCGCCGCCTGCACCGTCACGGCCACCCTGGCCGACCCGCGCCCGGCGCGGGCCGCCCCCCCCGACAGCATCGTGTTGGGCATGGTGCTGGAGCCGCCCCACCTGGACCCGACCGCCGGCGCCGCCGGGGCCATCGACGAGGTGGTCTATGCCAATGTGTTCGAGGGCCTGACGCGCATCGCCCATGACGGCACCGTGCTGCCCGGCCTGGCGCAACGCTGGGACGTCAGCGACGACGGTCTGGTCTACACCTTTCATCTGCGCCGGGACGTCCTGTTCCACGACGGCACCGCCTTCACCGCCGACGACGCCGTCTTCAGTCTCCAGCGCGCCATCGACACCGACAGCGTCAACGCCCAGAAGGGCCTGTTCGCGGCCATCGACAGCGCCGTCGCCCTGGACGGCTACACCCTGATCGTCGCGTTGTCCCATCCGCAGGCCCTCCTGCCCTTCAACCTGGGCTGGGGCGACGCGGTGATGGTGGCGCCCGAAAGCGCCGACACCAACCGGACCGCGCCCGTCGGCACCGGGCCCTTCCGGTTCGTGCGCTGGGTCCAGGGCGACCGCGTGGAGCTGGACGCCTTCCCCGACTACTGGGGCGAGGCCCCGGCGCTGAAGGCCGCCACCGTCCGCTTCATCCCCGATCCCGCGGCCGCCGTGGCCGGGCTGATGGCCGGCGACGTGGACGCCTTCCCCAACATGCCGGCCCCCGAGAGCCTGCCCGCGCTGGAGGCCGATCCGCGCTTCACCGTGTCCGTGGGCACCACCGAGGGCGAGACCATCCTGGCGATGAACCATCGCCGGCCGCCTCTCGACGACATCCGGGTGCGCCGGGCCATCGCCCACGCCATCGACCGGCGCGCCCTCATCGACGGCGCCATGTTCGGGTACGGCACGCCCATCGGCAGCCACTTCGCCCCGCACCACCCGGCCGCCGTGGACCTCACCAGCCTGTCCGCCCATGATCCGGAGCGGGCCAAGGCCCTGCTGGCCGAGGCCGGGATCGCGCCGGGATCACTGACCCTGACCCTCCACCTGCCACCGCCGTCCTATGCCCGGCGCGGCGGCGAGATCATCGCCGCCCAACTGGCGGAGGTGGGGATCACCGCCAAGGTCATCCCGGTCGAGTGGGCACAATGGCTGGACCAAGTGTTTCGGGGCCACGACTACGACCTGTCCATCGTCTCGCACACCGAGCCGCTGGACATCGACATCTACGAACGCGGCGACGACTACTACTTCGGCTACGAAAACCCCGATTTCGAGGCCGTCATGGCCGACCTGAGGGTGACCACGGACACGGCGGCCCGCGCCGCGCTGTACGGCCGGGCCCAGCGCCTGCTGGCCGAGGACGCGGTCAACGGCTTCCTGTTCCAGTTGCCCAAGACCGGCGTCTGGGACGCGCGCCTGCGTGGCCTCTGGACAAACAGCCCGATTCAGGCCAATGACCTCACCGGCGTGTCCTGGACCGAATAGGCGGGGTCCCGGACATCCCGTCCGCGTCCATCACTCCAGGCGGTCCCGACCATGGCATGGTTCCTGGCCCGGCGGGCAATGGCCCTGGCGATCACGCTGCTCGCCGCCTCGCTGGTGGTTTTCTGCGTCCTGGAGGTGCTGCCCGGCGATCCGGCGCTGCTGATCCTGGGCACGGGCGCGCGCGAGGACACGCTGGCGGCGCTGCGGGCGAGCATGGGCCTCGACCGACCCGCCTGGGAGCGGTACCTGGACTGGGTGGGCGGCCTGATGACCGGCCACCTGGCCAACAGCCTGACCTATGACGTCCCGGTGCTCGCCCTGCTGGCCCCCCGACTGGCGGTCAGCGGCCCGCTGGCTCTCATGGCGCTGACCCTGGCGGTCGCGCTGGCCGTGCCCCTGGGGGTGCTGGCCGCCGCCCGGCGCGGGCGGGCCACGGACACCGCCGTCATGGGCCTGAGCCAACTGGGTGTGGCCGTGCCCAACTTCTGGCTGGGCCTGCTGCTGGTGCTGGTGTTCGCGGTCGGCCTGCGCTGGCTGCCGGCGGGCGGCTTCCCGGGATGGGAGGCCGGCGCGGGACCGGCGCTGGCGGCGCTGGCGCTGCCCACCGTGGCCCTGGCGCTGCCGCAGGCGGCCATCCTGGCGCGGGTGACCCGATCGGCGGTGCTGGAGGTGCTGGGCGAGGACTACATGCGCACCGCCCGCGCCAAGGGCCTCAGCCACGCCGAGGCCCTGTGGCGCCATGGCCTGCGCAATGCCCTGATCCCGGTGGTCACCATCATGGGCCTCCAGTTCTCCTTTCTGCTGGCCGGCACCATCATCATCGAAACCGTGTTCACGCTGCCCGGAGTCGGCCGCCTGATCGTCCAGGCCATCGGCCAGCGCGACCTGGTGGTCGTGCGCGACCTGGTGGTGCTGCTGGCGGCCACCGTGGGCGTGGTCAACTTCCTGGTGGACCTGTCGTACGCCGTGCTCGACCCGCGCCTGCGCCAGGGCGGCGCCGGGGGCCGCGATGCGTGAACCGCCGGAGCGGCGCGACCGGCGCCGGGGCCTGGGGCCGGCCGGATGGTTCGGGGCCGCCGTCGCGCTTGCCGTGCTGGCGACGGCGGCGCTGTCGCTGGTGTGGACACCGCACGACCCCAGTGTGATGGCCGTGGCCGAGAAACTGCGCGGCCCGTCGGCCACGCACCCGCTGGGCACCGATCACTTCGGCCGCGACACGCTGTCGCAGCTGATGGCCGGGGCGCGGGTCTCCATCGCCGTGTCGCTCATCGCCGTCGGCCTGGGCGCCGGGCTGGGGGTGCCACTGGGCCTGCTGGCGGCCGCCCGGCGCGGCTGGGTGGACGAGGCGGTGATGCGCTTCAACGATCTGGCCTTCGCCTTCCCGGTGCTGCTGACGGCGGTTCTGATCACCGCCCTTCTGGGGCCGGGCGCGGTGAACGCCATCCTGGCCATCGCGTTGTTCAACATCCCGGTGTTCGCCCGCGTCACCCGGGGCGCGGCGCTGGGGATCTGGACCCGCCCGTTCATACAGGCGGCGCGGCTGGCCGGACGGGGGCGGGTGCGGATCTCCCTGGACCATGTGCTGCCCAACATCGGCGGCACGCTGATCGTGCAGGGTACCATTCAGGTCGCCCTGGCCATCCTGGCCGAGGCCGGGTTGAGCTACCTGGGCCTGGGCAGCCAGCCACCGGACATCAGTTGGGGGCGCATGCTCAACGAATCCCAGACCTTCCTGTTCCTGGCGCCGCGCCTGGCGCTGCTGCCCGGACTGGCGATCGTGGTCACGGTGCTGGGGCTGAACCTGCTGGGCGACGCGCTCCGCGATCGGCTGGACCCGCGCCTGGGGCGCCCGCGAGAGGACGCCTGAGCCATGGCCCTCCTGGACATCACCGACCTGCGGGTGGAGATCGCCGGCCCCGGCGCCGCCCGGCTGGCCCTGGTGGACGGGCTGTCACTGACCCTGGAGCGGGGCCAGTCCCTGGGTCTGGTGGGCGAAAGCGGCTGTGGCAAGTCGATGACCGCGCTGGCCGCCATGGGCCTGCTGCCGCCGGGCCTGCGGGCACGCGGGCGCCTCACGCTTGATGGCGAGGATCTGGTCACGGCATCGGAGCCGCGCCTGTGCGGGCTGCGCGGCCGGCGGCTGGCGATGATCTTCCAGGAGCCCATGACGGCCCTCAATCCGGTGCGCACCATCGGATCCCAGGTGGCCGAGGGACCGCGCCGCCACCTGGGGCTGACCCGCCGCCAGGCCCGCGCGCATGCCCGGGCGGTGCTCGACCGGGTCGGCCTGGATCCGGGGCGCTTCCCCCCGGGGCTCTATCCTCACCAGTTGTCGGGCGGTCAGCGGCAGCGGGTGGTCATCGCCATCGCCGTCGCCTGCGGCCCCGAGCTGCTGATCGCCGACGAGCCCACCACGGCGCTCGATGTGGCCACTCAGGCGCTGATCCTGGACCTGATCAACGATCTGGTGGCCGAACGGACCATGGCCCTGCTGATGATCTCCCACGACCTGGGCGTGATCGCCGAGACGGCGCCGCGCCTGGCGGTCATGTACGCCGGCCGGGTGGTGGAGTCCGGGCCGACCGCGCGGGTGCTGGCGGCGCCCCGCCATCCCTACACCCGGGGTCTCATGGGCGCCATTCCGCGCGGACGCGGCGCGCCGGGCGCGCCGCTGGCGGCCATCCCCGGGGTGGTGCCGGCGCCCGACCGCCGCCCATCCGGCTGCGCCTTCGCCGACCGCTGCCCGCGCGCCGATGCCGCCTGCGCGACGACGCCTGCCCTGCGCCCCGACACCTCGGACCAGGCGGTCGCCTGCCACCATCCCCACGAGCGCCCCGACCCGACGGGGAGCGTCGCGCCATGAGCGACACCGCCCCCTTGCTGGACGCCCACGCCCTGACCCACCGCTATCCCCTGCCCCGGCCGCACCCCCTGGCGCGCCGCCGGACGCGCGTGGCCGTGCGCGATATCTCCCTGACCCTGGACCGGGGCGAAAGCCTGGGCGTCGTGGGCGAGTCGGGCTGCGGCAAGTCCACCCTGGCCCGGCTGGTCACGGCGCTGGAGCGCCCCCACGCCGGCGTGGTCCGGATCGCCGGCACCGATCCCAACGCGGCCACCGGTGCAGCGCTGCGCCAGGTGCGCCGCCGGGTGCAGATGGTGTTCCAGGACCCCATGGGATCCCTGGACCCCCGCTGGACCGTCGCCCGCATCGTCGCCGAGCCCCTGGTGGGGCTGGCGCCGGAGGTGGCGCGCCATCATCGCCGCGTCCGCGCCGCCGAGGCCCTGGCGGCCGTCGGGCTGGAGGCCGACGCGCTGGATCGCTATCCCCACCAGTTCTCGGGCGGCCAACGCCAGCGCATCGCCATCGCCCGCGCCCTGGTCACCGCCCCCGACCTGGTGGTGGCCGACGAGCCGGTCTCCGCCCTGGACGTGTCGGTTCAGGCCCAGGTGCTCAACCTGATCCTGGACCTGCGGCGCCGGCGCGGGCTGGCCGTCCTGTTCATAAGCCACGACCTGGACGTCGTGCGTCACGTGACGGATCGCGTGATGGTCATGGTGCATGGCCACGTGGTGGAGACCGGGGCGACCCTGGACGTGCTCGCCCGTCCCGCCCATCCGCACACGGCGGCGCTGCTGGCCGCCGTGCCGCGCCTGGAGGCCGCATGGGAGGGCCGCACCCGGCGGCGCCATCACCCGGCCGCCCCGCCCCCGCCCGAGGGACACGTGGACGACATCGGCGGCTGCATCTATCGCGCCCGCTGCCCCTGGTCGGTGGATCGTTGCGCGGTCGCGGCGCCGGTCGCGCGATCCCTGACCGGCCCGGGAACGGGCGAGCGGCGCGTGGCCTGCCACCGGGCCGAGGACCTTCTGGCCGCCGCCGCCCCCTCGCGCGCGCCGGACCATGTCACGCGAGACCACACACCCCCTTCCCCCGGCGCCCGCGACTCCTTACCTTGATCCCATCATGAGCCAGTCTCCGCACCCGGGCCGTTCCGCCCCCGCCCTCGCCGCCCTTGCCCTGACGATCCTGTTCGGCCTCCTGGTCGTGGTGCCGCCGGCCCTGGCCGCCTGCACCGACGTGGCGGCCGAGGGTGTGGTCTGGCGGCGCTGCTACCACGACGGTCGCAACCTGGAAGGCGCGACGCTGCGCGGCGCCACGCTGCGCGACACCTCCTTCCAGCGGGCCGTGCTGAACGGCGCCGACCTGCGCGACACCCAGGGCTTCCGCGCCCGCTTCGTCAGCGCCGACCTGCGCGACGCCGACCTCAGCGGCGCCGACATGGCCGAGGCCGACTTCACCAAGGCCGATCTGTCGGGGGCCATTCTGCGCGACACCGACCTGCGCCGGGCGCGCCTGTTCCGCGCCATCCTGCGGGGCGCCGACCTGTCCGGGGCGAATCTGGATCTGGCCGACCTGCTGCGCGCCGACCTGTCCGGCGCGACCTGGACGGACGGGCAGCGTGTCTGCGCCGAGGAGTCCATCGGTCAGTGCAACTGATACCAGTGGCGGATGAGTGTGACTCATCCGCCCCCGGGCGCCTTGCAGGCGCCCGGATGGTCCAGATCTTGGCACCGCAAAGCGGTGCCGGGGCGGCACCGGCCACGGACTGCAACGGTCATTCTCAATGACCGTTGGTATGACACCGTCCGCGGGTGAGCGTGCCTCATCCGCCGGACGGCGCCGGTCATGTCCTCAGACACGGGTGGCTCAAGGCCGCGACGCTGTCCGGGGAGTCGCCGCCACCGGCTCACGTCGCCGTTGATCACGTCCGTGTCCCTTGACCCCGGGGAGACGGGGCTCCGCCTGGCCGATGCCGTCAAAAGCCCGCACGCCTCATCCCGAGACATCGGGACGACACACCGGTCCTCGATCGGAAGAACGGGCGCGGTTTTGCCATGGCGTCGGCGCCAAGACCTTGCCCGATCCACCACCACGCTTGGCGTCCCCTTCCAACATGGTGTATGGCTAAAGTCCAGGTGCGGTCGGGGGGCACTCGTCCATACCGCACACCGAGGCTCCATGACTGTCGGGCTCACCGGACCGATCCCGGTGACGGCTATGACGCACGGTCAGGACGGGGGACGGACACCGGCATGATCGAGTACGCGGAGACCCGGGTCCAGGCCCTGGCGGCGGCGCAACAGGCCATGGAATCCATGGCCCGTCTGGGAATCTCGCCCCATCCGAACAACTTCACGGTCTGGTACATCCATCACTCGAACCGCTTGCCGGACCTGAGCCGCGAGATCAATCGCCTTCTGGATCTGGGGGCCGATTTCAGTCCCGAGATCAGCAAGAGCCTGCACGACCGCTTCATCGGAACATCCGACGAAAGCCGGACCCTGGCCGACGCCGGCGAGCGCATCGAACACACCCTGGAAAAGCTGCTGCTCATGATCGGCGCCGCCAGCCGGGGCACCGAATCCTATGGCGCGACGCTGGCCAACCTGTCGGGCCGCGTGGACGGCGCCGACGATGAGTCCGTTCAGGACATCATCGGCGTGCTGGTCTCCGAGACCCAGAAGATGATTCGCGTCAATCGCAAGATGGGCACGGAACTGTCCCGCTCGGCCCAGGAAATCCATCGCCTGCACGACGACCTGGACAAGGTTTGGCAGGAAGCCCGCACGGACGGCCTGACCGGCATCGCCAACCGCAAAATGTTCGATCGGGTGTTGCGCATCGCGGCCGAGGACGCGGAAACCCACGGCACCCATCTCTGCCTGCTGATGCTGGACATCGACCGGTTCAAGCAGTTCAACGACACCCACGGCCACCAGATGGGCGACCAGGTGCTGAAGCTGGTGGCCCGCACGGTCGAGACCTGCGTCCGTCCCGACGATGTCGTGGCCCGCTACGGCGGCGAGGAGTTCGCCGTGATTCTCCCCGACACGCCGCTCAAGGAAGCGGTGGACATCGGCGATCGCGTCCGCACCACCGTGGCCAACAGGCGCATCACCAACCGCCGCCTGGGCACGGAGTTGGGGCGCATCACGTTGTCCATCGGCGTGTCCGAGTTCGCCCTGGCCGAACCCATGGCCACTCTGATCCAGCGCGCCGACAAGGCCCTCTACCTGGCCAAGCGGACCGGGCGCAACCGCGTGGTCTCGCAATCGGACCTGGACATGACCGCCTGTTGACGCCCGGGGTCCGGATGGCGCATCACGGGCGGACACCGTCCTTCGACGCTGGCCAGGACGAGCGGGCATCCCGTTACGGTTGAGTCCGTGCCATGCCGTCTCGGCCCCACCAGCCTCGCGCCTCCGGACCGCCCGCCCCATGGCCCCGCCCGACCCCTCGCCCGTCCCCCGCCGCCCACCTCTCGGTCGTCGCGTGCGCGCCCAGGTGATGCGCCGCCTGGCGCGCCTGGATCCGCGCCACGTCGCCCGGGCCACGTCGGTGCGCATGGGGGCGCTGGCCATCCTGGTCGGGCTGCTGACCGGGGGCGGGATCATCCTGTTCCGCGAGGGTATCGCCCTGGTCCAGGCCCTGTCGTTCGGGGCCGAGGACCACACGCAGCTGGCCACCGTCGCCGCCGGCCTGCCCTGGTGGGCGGTGATCCTGCCGCTGGTGGTCGGCGGCCTGGCGGTGGGCCTGCTGCACCGGGCGCTGATGCCGGACGGGCGCCCGGAAACCGTCTCCCATGTCCTGGAGGCCGCCATGCTGCGCGGCGGGCGCATGCCGCTGGGCCGCGGGCTGGTGGCGGCGCTGGGCAGCCTGGTGTCGCTGGGCGTGGGGGCGTCGGTGGGCCGCGAGGGTCCGGCGGTGCACCTGGGCGCCACCCTGGGCGCGGCGATCGCCCGCCTGACCCGCCTTGGCCACACCGGATCGCGCACCCTGCTGGGCTGCGGCGCCGGGGCGGCGGTCGCGGCCTCGTTCAACGCCCCCATCGCCGGCGCCCTGTTCGCCCACGAGGTGGTGGTGGGGCACTACGCCGCCAGCGCCTTCGCGCCGGTGGTCATCTCCAGCGTGACCGCCACCGTGATCTCGCGCCTCTGGTTCGGCGACGCGCCGGCCTTCATCCTCCCGGACGACCTGATCCTGACCAGTTTCCTTGAGTTTCCCGCCTTTGCCGTGCTGGGCCTGATAAGCGGCGTGCTGGCGGCGCTGTTCATGGGCGGCATGATGGCGGTCGGCTACGCGGCGCCGCGCCTGCCCGGCCCGTCCTGGGCACGCCCGGCCCTGGCCGGGCTGCTGGTGGGGGGACTGGCGCTGCACTGGCCGGAAATCCTGGGCGTCGGCTACGAGGTCACCGACCAGGCGCTGAACGGCGACCTGCTGCTGGATGCCGCCGTTGCCATCACCCTCGTCAAGCTGCTGGCCACGGCCCTGTGCCTGGGCCTGGGTTTCGGCGGCGGCGTGTTCAGCCCGTCGCTGACCCTGGGGGCGGTGGCCGGCTGCGCCTTCGGCCTGGTGGCCTCGGGCGTGTTTCCGGACCTGTCCTCGGGGGCCGGCGCCTACGCCATCGCCGGCATGGGGGCGGCGGCGGCGGCGGTGCTGGGCGCGCCGATCTCCACCAGCCTGATCATCTTCGAACTGACCGCCAACTACGCCCTGACCATCGCCGTGATGATCGCGGTGGTGATGGCCACCACCATGGCCCAGGCCCTGACCGGGCACCGCTCGGTGTTTCACTGGCAACTGGCGCGGCGCGGCCTGGACGTGGACACCGACCGGCAGCGGCTCGTGCTGCGCGACGTGCGGGTCCGTGACCTGATCGACCGGCATCCGCCCACGGTGCTGGCCGGCGCCAGCCTGGCCGACGTGGCGCAAGCGTTCCGTGCCAGCGATGGCCGCCCGCTGTGCGTGGTGGACCCGGCGGGGCGACTGCTGGGCTCCATTGTGCTGACGGACGTGGCCGAGGCGCTGTTCAACCGCGAGGAGCATGCCGAGCGCACCGCGCTGGACCTGGCCATGACCGACCCGCCGGTCCTGGAGTTGTCGGAAACCCTGGACGACGCCCTGGGCCGCCTGGAGGACCTGCGCGACCCGCACATGTCGGTGGTGCGGGACCGGGACTCCATGATGCTGGCGGGCGTCGTGAGCGACCGGGCGCTGATGCAGGCCCACGCCCGCGCGCTGACCCAGTTGCGCGCCGAGGACCGGGGCGATCCGTCGCGGTAGGCCGCTCGCGCCGGCTACGAGCGCGACGGTCCCCAGTCCACATCCGGCGCCGAGACCAGGTGATCCCCCAGATGGGCGGCGATCCGGGCCGACATGGTGGTATCGAACGCGCCGATCAGGGTTTCGACCAGGGCGAACCACGTTTCGTCACGCTCGTTCATGGTGGCGTCCTCGGGCACCGTCTGGCTGCGCCAGACCTTGGCGTTGGCCTCGCCCAGCGACACGCCGGTGACATCGTCCACCAGTTCGACCGTGGCCTCCAGTTGGGCGTAGTAGCTTTGCGCCTGCTCGGTCTTCAGCAGGCCGCGCAGGCCACGTTCCACCGTCAGCCGCTTTTCCACGACGCTGGCGTCGTGAACGGTGAACCGCACCAGAACCTCACCCTCCCCGTTGGCCTGCAAGCGATCCTCCGCCCACAGCCCGGCGGCGCGGTCGGGCGCCAGCGGCAACAGGTGTTCGACATGCGGCGGACCGCCTGGACGACGATACCGGGATTGTACCTCCACGCGCCGCGCCCGGAACAGGAAGGGCTGCTTGTGGGAAAAGCGAAGGTCGGGAAAGGTGGGTCGCATGGGGGGTTGCGTGCAGGCTCCCACCCCCAGCAGTGAAACACCGCACAGGCCCAGGGTTGCCCGCATCACGGACCGTCGCGTCGCAGCGCCCATGATGTTGCCTCCGTGTCTGTCGCCAGAGCCCGGACTGGCCCCGTCCGGACGAGATAGATCCCTCAGGCCGGACCCGACGCGTCGCCGTCGCCGGACCGTCCCGGGTCGCCCTGTCCGGTCAGGGCATCCAGATCCTGGATCGAAAAGGTATAGTGTGCACCGCAGAATTGGCAAGTCACCCGCGCAAGCCCATCGTCCTGAAGCATGCCCGCCGCGTCGGACGGCGAGAACTGGGACAGCACCGCTTCCACCTTTTCGCGTGAACACCGACACCCGAACCGGAGCGGACGCGTCTCGCCAGGCACCAGGCGCTCGCCGTGGAACAGGCGATGAACGATACGGTCCACCGACAGGGCCGGGTCCAGCAGTTCACCGGCGCCCAGGGTCCCCAGCAGCACGCCGGCCGTCTCCCAGGCATCCAGCGCCTTGGCATCGTCGCGGCCCCCGGCGTCCGCCGGCATGCGCTGCACCAGCACACAGCCGGCCCGCCAGCCGCCCTCCCCATCTCCGTCCCGGGCGCCCTGATCCGCGCCCGGCGTCCGCAGGGCGGCGGTCCGCAGCACCGTGGGCAACTGCTCGGACTGTTCGAAGTAGTGGGCGACGCAGTCGGTCAGGCCACCGTCCACCAGCGCCGTGATGCCCTGGTAGCGCTCGGTGCCCGGTCCCTGGTCCACGGTGAAGGCCAGATGGCCCCGTCCCAGCAGCGCCCGCAGGCCGACCCCGTCCAACGACGCGTCGTCCGGATCGCGCCCGGCGGCCCGCAGCACCGCGTCCAGGCGGTCGCGGTCCACCCGGGCCACGGCGCGCACGTCGCCGGTGCTGGTGACGTCGGCCATCAGGGTGGACACCGGACCGTCACCGCTGGTCTGCAAGGTGAAGACGCCGTCGTACTTCAGGCCACCGGCCAGGGCGGCGGCCAGCACCGCCATCTCGCCCAGCATCGTCTTCACCAGCGGCGGCTGATCCTGCCAGCCCAGCAGATCGTCGAGCGCCGCGCCCAGACGCACCAGACGCCCGCGCAGGGCGCCGCCGTCCAGGTGGAACCCGTACATGGAATCGTCCCAGGGGGTCATGGTCTATCCGTTCGGTGTTGACGTGGCCCGCCATCGACGCGCGGACCCCGCCCGATCGACGGTTCCCCCATCGGTCGCGGGGGGCCGGCCCGGTCCCGTCACGGTCTCGCGGCGTCGGCTCAGGCGCCCAGGCACCAGGCCAGGATGCCCTTCTGCGCGTGGAGGCGGTTCTCGGCCTCGTCCCAGACCGCCGACCGGGGGCCGTCGATGACGGCATCCGTCACCTCCTCGCCCCGATGCGCGGGCAGGCAGTGCATGAACAGCGCGTCCGGCGCCGCGCGCGCCATCAGGGCCTCGTTGACCTGATAGCGGCGCAGGAGGTTGTGGCGGTTGGCCACCTCCCGCTCCTCGTCCCCCATGGACACCCAGGTATCGGTCACCACGCAGTCGACGCCGTCCACCAGCGCCTCGGGATCGGTGCCCTCGACCACCCGGGCGCCGCTGGCCCGCGCCCAGCCGACCACGTCGGGATCCACGCGCAGCTCCTCGGGACAGGCCAGCCGCAGTTCGAACCCGAAGCGGGCCGCCGCCTTCACCCAGGTGTTGGCGACGTTGTTGCCGTCCCCGCTCCAGGCCACCACCCGCCGGCTCAGGTCATCGCCCTTGTGTTCCTGAAGGGTCATGACATCGGCCATCAACTGGCACGGATGGGCCACGTCGGTCAGGCCATTGATCACCGGCACCGTGGCATGCGCGACCATTTCCGCCAGCCGCTCCGGCTCCCGGGTGCGGAACATGATGGCGTCCACATAGCGCGACAACACGCGGGCGGTATCGGCCATGGTCTCGCCGCGGTCGATCTGGCTCGTGCTGGCGTCCATCACCAGCACGTCGCCGCCCAGCTGGCGCATGGCCACCTCGAACGACACCCGGGTTCGGGTCGAGTTCTTCTCGAAGATCAGGGCCAGAACACGGCCTTCCAGGGGACGGGCACGGCCCAGCACCGTTTCGGCGCCGCCCGCCTTCAGCCGGCGGGACAGGTCGAGAATCCCGGTCAGGGTTTCGCCCTCCACCTGATCCAGGTCGAGGAAATGGCGGGGGAGGCCGCCGCTCGGCGGAACGCCGGCGGCTGGGGTGGGGGAGGTCATGGTCATGTCAGATCGCCAGTGTCTCGCAGGCGGCCCGCAGCCTCTCTAGGGCCGTGTCCACCTCGGCGGAGTCAATGATCAGCGGCGGCAGAACGCGCGCCACGTTGTCGGCGGCTGGCACCAGCAGCAGGTCCTGGTCCAGGCAGGCGGCGATCAGGTCGCCGTTGGGAACCCGACACGTCAGGCCCCACATCAGGCCAAGGCCGCGCGCGCCGTCCAGCACGCCCGGATAGTCCGCCGCCAGCCGCCCGAGGCCCGCGCCCAGGTCGGCGCCCACGCGCCGCACGCGGTCCAGGAAGCCCGGCGCCAGCACCTCGGACAGCACCGCCTCGGCGACCGCCATGGCCAGGGGGTTGCCCCCGAAGGTGGTGCCGTGCACACCGGGGGAAAAGGCGGCCGCGCAGCGCTCGGTGGCCAGCACGGCCCCCACGGGGAAGCCACCGCCGAGCCCCTTGGCGGCGGTCAGGATGTCCGGCGTGATGCCGGCATGCTGATGCGCGAACAGGGCGCCGGTGCGGCCGATGCCGGTCTGGACCTCGTCCAGGATCAGCAGCAGGCCGAATTCGTCGCACATGGCCCGCAGGCCCTGGAGATACCCGTCGGGCGGCGGGCGGATGCCGCCCTCGCCCTGCACGGGCTCCAGCAGCACGGCGCAGGTGCGCTCGGTCACCGCCTGGCGGGTCTCGTTCAGATTGCCGAAGGCGACCCGGTCGAAGGCGTCCATGGGCTGGCCGAAGCCGGTCATGTGCTTGGGGTTGCCGCCGGCCGCGATGGAGGCGAACGACCGCCCGTGAAAGGCGCCCTCGGTGACCACGAACCGGTCCCGCTCGGGCTGGCCGGCGTCATGGAACACCTTGCGCGCCATTTTCAGCGCCGCCTCGTTGGCTTCCAGGCCGGTGCTGCAGAACATCACCGAATCGGCGAAGGTGGCGGCCACCAGGGTATCGGCCACCCGCTCCTGTCCCGGCACGCGGTACAGGTTGGAGGTGTGCCACAGCTTGCCCGCCTGCTCGGTCAGGGCGGCCACCAGGCGCGGGTGGGCGTGACCCAGGGCCGAGACGGCGATGCCGGCCCCGAAGTCGAGCACGCGGCGCCCGTCCGTGGTGGTCAGCCAGACGCCGTCACCGCTCTCGAACGCCACGTCGTACCGGGCGTAATTGCGCATCACCGACGGCATGGTCATCCGCCGCCCTCTCTTTGCTCGTCACCCACCGAAGGGCCGACTGACGACGACGTCCGGAGGGCGGAAAACCAACGAGCCGCACGCTGGTCGCGCACGGCCCGGAAAGGCGGGATTTTGACGGGGTGACGGGGCCTTGTCAACGCGTTCGGATCATTGTTTCAGGGTAACGTCCTGGGATAACGCCGTGGGGTTACGGCACCAGCCGAGGCGCGGCGTGCCGCCCGGCGTCCGGCGGTCGACGCCGCGCCGGCGAGGCCCCGTCACCGATACGGATGGTCGGTGTTGTTCAGGAAGTCGCGCACATAGCGGCCGACGCCGTCTTCCAGCGACGTGAAGGGACGATCATAGCCGGCGGCGCGCAGGCGCTCCATGCGGGCCTCGGTGAAGTACTGGTACTTGTCGCGGATGGCCTCCGGCGTGTCGCGCCACGTCAGTCGGGGGTCCTGGTCCAGGGCGCGATAGACCGCCGTGGCCAGGTCCAGGAAGCTCCGCGCCTGGCCGGTGCCCAGGTTGAACAGGCCGCTCACCTTGGGCGCGTCCAGCAGCCAGAGGATCACGTCCACCACGTCACCCACCCATACGAAATCGCGGGTCTGGCCTCCGTCGGGAACGTCCGGCCGATGCGAACGGAACAGCGAGAACGCCTCTCCCCGCGCGGCCACCGGATGGATCTGGGCCACCACGCTGCTCTGCCCGCCCTTGTGGTACTCGTTGGGGCCGTAGACGTTGAAGAACTTGAGCCCCACCCACTGCGGCGGCGCCACCCGCCCCTGGTCCAGGTCGGCGCGAATCCGTCGGTCGAACAGGTGCTTGGACCAGCCGTAGGCGTTCAAGGGCCGCAGCCGCGCCAGGGCCTCGGCCGAGAAGTCGTCGTCGAAGCCGGCCGTGCCGTCGCCGTAGGTGGCGGCGGAACTGGCGTAGATCAGCCGCGTGTGATGGTGGGCGCACCATTTCCACAGGTCCAGGGACAGGCGAAAGTTGGTCTCCACGATCAGGTCGGCGTCGGTTTCCGTGGTCGCCGAGATGGCGCCCATGTGGATGATGGCCTGAATGGCGCCCCGGTGATGGTCCAGGTAGTCCAGCAGGGCCTCCGGCCGCACCACGTCGTGCACCGCCCGCCCGGCGATGTTGCGCCACTTGGCGCCCGCGCGCAGGCGGTCGCAGACCACGATGGGGCCGACGCCCCGATCCTCCAGGGCGGCGACGATGTTGGACCCGATGAAGCCGGCGCCGCCGGTGACGATGTACATGCCTGGTGTGGTCCCCTGAGTATGGTCCCCTGAACGGGTTGCGTCTGTCCCCGGGCCCGGCGCGCCGGATCCGGGGACGACGGACATCAGAAGCCGGCGCTGCCGCCGGTGAAGCCGATGGGCGCCGGCGCGACCTCCAGCACGTTGCCGTCGGCCTGGATTTCCATGACCGACAGGCCGCGCTCCACGGTCCCGTCGGGACGGAAGCGGAAGATGCCGGCGACGCCGCTGAAGCCGGCCGCGTCGGTCAGCATGGCCCGGTCGAACCGTGGCCCGCCGGGCACCCGCGCCAGCACGGCGGCCAGCGCCACGGCATCATACCCCAGGCTGGCCAGGTCCGGCGGCGCGGTACCGAAAGCGTCCTGGTACTTGGCCGCGAACCCCTGCACGGTGTTGCGCGGCGGCGCCGGAAACACGCCGCCGGCCAGCGCGCTTTCCCGCCACAGGCGCGGGTCGTCCCACAACATGGTTCCCATGTAGCGCACCCGGTCGGCGTCGATGTCCACATAGGCCAGGGCGTTGACGGCGGCGCGCAGGCCGTCGCCGGTATCGGGGATCAGGATCGCCTCGGCGCCCCGCAGGGCCTGGGCCGGCCCGCGCACGTCGGCCGCGTCCGCGGCGTACACGCGACTGTCCACCAGGGCGACGCCGCGCGCCGCCACCTGCTGGCGGAGCGCCTGGGTGGCCACCCGGCCATAGGTCTCGTCGGGCGCCAGGGCGCCGAAGCGGGTGCGGCCCTCGCCCATGGCGAACTGCACCATGCGGGCCACCTGCTCGCGCACCAGGAAGCCCATCACGAACACGTTGCCGCCGGCCACGGCGGGATCTGTGGTGAACGCCACCAGGTTGACCCCGGCGCTGGCGGCCACCGGGGCGGCGGCCCGGGTGCCCCCGCTGAACACCGGTCCCAGCAGCACCCGGGCACCCTGGCCGAGGGCCGCGCGCGCGGCCGCCGCCGCGCCGGCCGGCGTTCCCCTGGTGTCGTACGGTTGCAGCACGAACCGCTCGTCGGCGACATCGAAGGCGGCCATCTGGGCCGCGTTCAGGATGCCCTGACCAACCGGAGCCGCCGGACCCGACAGCGGCACCAGCAAGCCCACGCGCACCATGTCACCGCGACCGCCAATACTCCCGTATCCGGTCTGCCCGTACGGAGTCAGCCCGCCGGACAAGGGCATGTTCGGATCCGGGCTCAGGGGCGCGCGCTGGGCCTGTGGCGCCGGCTGAAGCCGTGGCGCCGGAGGATCCAGGGTGCCCCGCGACGGCATCGGCGACCCGGCCGGCGCGCAGGCGGCCAGCAGCAGGCCCGCCAGGCCGACCAGCACCGCCAGGGCGCCGGGGGATTTCACGCGCTGGGACGCGCGCGACGACATCGGGCGTGGACTCACCGGCCGCTCTCCTCGATACACTCATGCCAAACGATCATGCCGACGGCCCACGCGCGAGACCGTGGGTCGGTCCGTCGGGCCGAGTCCGGCCCCCATCTCCACCCGGCCATGGGCACATGGCGATTTTCAGGCACGGCGACCTCGCGACGCCGGGCCGCCCCGGGATCGCCCCCGGGCCGCCCGCGATCCACCGCCAGCAACAGGGGTGACGACGATCCGACAGCCTAGCGACCCGGATTCGGCAAGTAAACATGGCGCGGCCAACCCGCTCCCGCCCGGCCTGTACGTGGTGGCCACCCCCATCGGCAACACCGGCGACATCACCCCACGGGCGCTGTCGGTGCTGCGGAGCGCGGCGGTGATCGCCTGCGAGGACACGCGGGTGACCGGATCCCTGATGGCGCGCCTGGGCATCGCCACGCCGCTGATGCCCTATCACGAGCACAACGCCGCCCGCCAGCGCCCCCAGGTGCTGGCCCGGCTGGCGGACGGCCAGGCCGTCGCCCTGGTGTCGGACGCCGGAACGCCGCTGGTGAGCGACCCGGGCTACCGGCTGGTGGGCGCGGTCATCGAGGCCGGGTATCCGGTGGTGCCGATCCCCGGCGCGTCGGCGCCGCTGGCGGCCCTGGTGGCCTCCGGCCTGCCCTCGGACCGCTTCCTGTTCGCCGGGTTTCCGCCGTCCAAGGACGGCGCCCGTCGCCGCTTCCTGGCCGAGCTGGCGCCGATCCCGGCCACCCTGGTGCTGTTCGAGAGCGCGCGGCGCCTGCCCGCCTCCCTGATGGCGGCGGCCGAGACCCTGGGGGACCGCCCCGCCGCCGTGTGCCGGGAACTGACCAAGCTGTACGAGGAGATCCGCCGCGACCGCCTGCCCGCCCTGGCCGCGCACTATGCCGAGGCCGGTCCGCCCCGGGGCGAGGTGGTGCTGGTCATCGGTCCCCCGGCCAGCGACGTCGCCGCCGGCCCGCCCTCCGAGGACGACCAGGACGACCGCCTGCGCGCCGCCCTGGCCGAGGGCCTGCGCGTGAAGGAGGCCGCCGCGCGGGTGGCGGCCGAGACCGGCGTGCCCCGGCGCGATCTGTATCGCCGGGCCCTGGCCCTGGACACCGGGGAGCCGGACTCATGAGCCGGTCGCGCCCCGCCGCCGCCCGCCGGGCGGCCGACCGCGCCGGCCGCGCCGCCGAGGACGACGCGGCGGCATGGCTGGAGGCGCGGGGCTGGACCGTGCTGGCCCGGCGCGCGCCCGGCCAACGGGGGCGGGGCGTGGGCGAGATCGACCTGATCGCCCAGGACGGCCCGGTGCTGGTGTTCGTGGAGGTGAAGGCCCGGCCCAGCGCGGCGGCGGCCCTGGCCGCCGTCACACCGGCGCAGCGCCGGCGGCTGGCGACGGCCGCCGAAGCCTGGCTGGCCGCCCACCCGGACCACGGCGCGGACGGCGTGCGCTTCGATGTCGTCGCCGTACCGGCGGACGGCGCCCCCGTGCATGTACCCGACGCCTGGCGGCCGGAGCCCGAGGCATGATGAAGGCCGGACAGGGATGGACGCGGACCATCGTCGCAACCGGCGGCCGTTCCGCCGCGATCGCCCGTTCCCGCGCCAGCCCCGGGTCCCTGGCCCGCCACGTCGGGCGCGGGTATGGTGGGCCGGTTCGATCAGACCGGGAGGGTTCGTGACGTCCCCCACATCCCCAGTCCCCGTCCCAGTCCCCGTGCCCCCCGGCGCGGCCGGCGAGCCGGCGGCGCGCCAGTGGTTCATGGCGGCGGTCACCCATCTCCAGGCCGGGCGGCACGCCGCCGCCGAGGACGCCTTTCGTCGGGTCCTCCACCTGTTGCCGCACCACGCCAACAGCCTGCGCAACCTGGGCCTGCTGGTGCGCGCGCGCGGCCGGCCGATCGACGGACTGCGCCTGCTCACCCGCGCGCTGACCCTGGACCCGGCGCTGGCCCGGGCCCCCGACCTGCCACTGGCGACCTTGTTCGCCCAGGATCTGGCACGGGCCGAGGCCGACGGGGATGCGATGGGCGCCGGGCGCATCGCCGCCGCCTGGGCGCGCTGGTGCCCCACCGATCCACGCGGGCACGGCGCGCTGGTGATGCGGCGGCTGGCCGACGGCGACACGACGGCCGCCGAGGCCGCGTCGCGGGCGGCGCCCCCGGACGCCCGGGACCCCACCCTGTGCCACGCGCGGGCGCTGCTGGCGCTGCGCGCCGGACGCGCCGCCGAGGCCACCCGACAGACCACGCTCGCCCTCGCGCTGGCTCCGGCCTATGCCGATGCCCTCACCACCCTGGGCCTGATCGCCCAACGCCACCGGGACGGCGCCGGCGCCGAGACCGCCTTTGCCCGCGCCCTCCAGTTGCGCCCGGACCTGCCGGCGGCGCGCCTGGGGCTGGCGCGGCTGCGCCTGTCGGAGGGCGAGGCCGACGCCGCCGCCGCGCTCATGCTGGCGGTCCCCCCCGCCATCCGCCACGCGCCGGCCCATGTGGGCGACCTGCTGTCGGTGCTGCACCACGCCCCCGGCCTGACGCCCGAGGCCGTGCGGACCGAACGCGATGCCTGGGCGCCCGCCACCGGCGCGTGGCGCCCGCCACACCCGGCCGAGGCCGCCGCCCTGCCCCAGGCTCCCCGACATCTGGTGTACCTGGGGGACCTGACGCGGCCCCAGGTGGCGGCCCTGGCCCTGCCGGCGATGCTGGCCCATGCGGCGGTGGCGGCGGCGCGACACGCCCGGGTGAGCGTGCTTCACACCACGCCCCCCGACCAGCCCGCGCCCCCCCTGCCGCCGGACCTGCCCGTCGACCACGTGCGCGGCGTGCCCGCGCGCACCGCGCCGGCCCTGCGCGCCGCCCTGGCCGCCCTGGCGCCGGACGTTCTGATCCTGGTGACGCCGACCACGCTCCCCCAGGCGCTGGAGGCATTGGCCGAGCGTCAGGCACCGGTGCAGGCCCTGTGGGGTGACGTCTTCGCCAGCATCGGCCTGACCGGCCTGGACGCGGTGTTCACGGACCGCTTTCACGTACCGGACCGCGCGGCCCGCGACGGCCTCGCCGAGTCTCCGGTCTGCCTGCCCCACGGCGCCTACCTGTTCGCGCCTCCGGACGCCGCGCCACCCCCCGGCCCGCCGCCCTGCCTGAGGGATCCCCACGGCGCCGTCACCTTCGGGTCGTTCAATCGCCTGGACAAGCTCCACGACCCGCTGCTGGCCCGCTGGGGACGGATCCTGGCGGCCCTGCCGTCGGCGCGGCTGCTGATCCAGGCCCGGGCCCTCGACCGGCCCGGCCTGCGCGACGTCCTGGTCCGCCGGCTCACCCGCCAGGGCCTGCCGCCGAACCGGGTGCGGCTGGAGGGCGGCCGGGACCGCGCCGGCATGATGGACCTTTATACCCGGGTCGACATCGCGCTCGACAGCGATCCCTGGTCGGGCGGCCTCACGGTCCTGGAAAGCCTGTGGATGGGGGTGCCGGTGGTGGCCCTGGCCGGCGCGCCGCTGTGCGGCCGGCACGCGGTCTCGCACCTGACGCGCGCCGGACTGGCCGACTGGATCACGACCACGCCCGACGCCTATGTCGCCCGCGCGATCGCGGCGGCCCGGGACACCGCTACCCTGACGGATATCCGCGCCACGTTGCGCGGTCGGGTGGCCGCCCTGCCCTGCCTCGACCCCGAATCCTTCGCCCGCCAACTGGACGACGCCTGCACCGGGCTGTGGGCCGACCATCGCGCCGGCCGTCCACCCGGGTCGGGCGCCTGGGCCTGGCCCGGCCCCGATCCGTCCTGACGCCCCCCGCCGGCGCCAACCGTTTTCACGGGTCCGTCTTGGGCACCCACAAGGTCTGCCAGGCGGACAGCGAGTCGGCCCCGTCCAGCCAGGGGTTCAAGGCCCGCACCACGGCCTCGGTCGTGCCCTCGCGGGCGGCGAAACCGGCCACCGTATCGCCGGCCTCGGCCATGGCGCGTTCAATGGGAAAGTCTGCGGTGCCGCGCACCTCGCGCACCTGAAGCCGCGTCTGGCGCGCCGCGTCGGCCTCGGCGCGAACGCGCTCAAGCGCCGCGCGGAGCCGATCCAGCTCGATCTCGGTGTCGTCGGCCCGATCCTGGATGGTCTCGTTCAGGTCCAGCGATCCATCAAGGGCCTGCGCCAGGTCCGCGTTCTCCTCGGTCAGCAGATCCGCCTGCTCGCGCAAGGCCACCGCCTCGCGTTCGGTTTTCTCCAGCGTCGCCCGCAGATCCGCCACGGTGGTCGCCTGACGCCAGGCGATCACCGACACCCCCACCACCGCGACGGCGGCCAACACGGTTCCGACCGTGGCCGTCGACGAGCTTCGTCGGAGGCGTGTTCCCCCCCATCGTGCCATGCTGGGTCCCATCCCTGTTCGCGCGACACCGCCCGTCGCGCGGCCGTTGCCCGTCTTGATCAGTTACCCGTCTTGATCAGTTAAAGGTCCGCACGTCGCAGGTCTGCCCCATCTCGCTGATCTTACCGCACAGTGCACGGGCCTCGGTCTTGGTGGCGAACGGACCGGCGTAGAGGCGATGGAAGGTGCCGCGCCCCTCGATCTGGACATGCTCGATACGCGGTGACAGCGCCCCCAGCAGGCCCGGATAGGCGGCACGGAACGTCGCCCAGCCGGAGTCGGCGGCGGCGGCGGAGCCGAAGGACGCCAGCCGGACGCCAGCCCCGGACCAGGCCCCCGCCCCGGCGGCGGCCGGCACCGGCGCGCTGGCCACGCGGGAGGACGGCGCGGGCGCCATGGCCGCGCCCGGCGTGGATGCCGGCGCCGCGGCGTCGGCCGCCGGACGCGGTGTCCGCTGCACCGGCCAGGCGGTCGCCTCACCGGCGGGCTGCGTCCCCTGGGGTGGCGTCCCCTGGGGTGGCGTCTCATGGGGCGGAACCAGCGGTCGCGGTCCCCCGTCGGCGGAGGCTGGCGACGAGGACGGCGCCAACGCCGGGGATGGGGCCGGGGATGGGGCTGAACCCGGCGACGACGCCGATGCCGCCCCGGCGCCCGTCCCGCCCCCGATCGGCTCCAGCGGCCGCACCTCGGCGGCCGTCCTCGGCGCGGTATTCAGCGGATTCATGTCCGCCGGTCCGGGCGGCCGAGCGGCGATCAGGCGATCGCCGGTACCGTTCTTGTAGGCCACCAGGGAGCGCGCCTGCCCCTGGTTCTCCGCCGTGCTGACCTCGCGCCGCACGAAGTAGCCCACCGCCGGCGCGTGATAGGTGTTCAGGCGCAGGCCATCCGAGCGCGCGCACGCCACCTTGTAGGCGTTGAACGAGCCCGCCGGCACGGTCACCAAATTGGTGCCGACCACGCGGCAACTCCAGCGCAGCGACTGGCTGTAGGGCGGCTGGTCCATGCCGGCGGCGACCACGAAGGTGGTTTCGTTGCCGACCACCAGCGGCCAGAGGTCGCCCTGTTTCTCGGTGATGATCCGGGTGACCGCGCCGATCTCCGGCGCCGCCGATCGGAGGCTGGGCAGCAGCGGATCAACCGTGGTCTGCCGGGTGCCGCCCAGATCGCTTTCCCAGGCGACCTTCTCCTCGGTGACCTGGGTGATGGTCCAGGTCTCGCGCGGGCTGTCGAACACATAGGTGTCGCCGACGGAATAGACCGGCAAGGGGGCCGGCCCCAGGGCCGTGCTGCTGGCGGTGACCGTCGAGACGGCGGACGCGGGCGCGGCCGAGGCACCCTCGGCGCCGTCCGTGGCGGCGTCGCCCGATCCCTCGCAGGCGCCGAGGACCAGCGACCCGGTGACCGCCAGCCCCATGGTGACCGCCTTCCGTCCGATCGACCGGCGCGCCGGCCGCGCCGACGGTCCCACCCCCTGCGTATTGATGCCGCGCGCGTGTCGCATCCGCCGTCACCCTTCCTGCCATGGCGCCCGCCGCCACGAAGCGCCGCCCGCTCAAGCATCCCGCGCGGGCCCGATGTCCCCCGCGACGCTCCAGCCCGTTGATGTGATGCTCGATGATCCCCGAACGCGGATCCCGCCTTCGGGCACCCGTCCAGACCCGAAATGGTCAGGGCGGATCATAGTGCATATGGATCAGTCTCGCCAAGCCTATACCAAATCTTGTTCAATCGACGCATCACAGCCGGCCCGATCCGATCGGGTCATGGGCGGCGTCATCCGAACAGGGAATCGATGTCGTCCTGGCTGAGGCCCTGGTTTTCAAGCTGCGGACCGTTCAGCAGCCGGCTTTCCTCGTCGGCCGACGCATCGTCCTGGGGCAGCGGCAAGTCGAGGAAGGCATCCCGGCCCCACTCCTCGACAATGGCGCGGATGCGGTCCTCGATGAACTCCAGGGTCTTGACCACCTTGGTGATGCGCTGACCGGTGATGTCCTGGAAGTTGCACGCCTCGAAGATCAGAGCCGCCTGATTGCTCATGTCATGCAAGCGCGGGGACAGCAGGTCGGTGTCGCCGACCTCGGTCAGCATGGCGTCGCAGTGGCCAGTGATGGCCTCGGCGGCGTCCATGATGGAGTTGGTGGCCCGCTCGGTGGCGGCGACGATGGCATCCAGTTCGCTCGCGGCCCGGACCATGCGATCATCGTCGGCCTGGGCCATCGGATGCTTGATCTCGGCGATCTCGCGCTTGGCCGTGGCCAGGCTCCGCACCATGCGGGCCACCTCGATGCGCAGAAGCTGGGCTTCCTCGTCATCGTGCGCCATCCCGTGATGATGGGCGGGTTCCGGCGCGGGCTCCGGTGTCGGCTCGGCCTGGGGTTCGACCGGCGCCGGCCCGGGCGCCTCGCGGTCGCGCGCGTCCATCTGCTCGCGCAGGGCCCGCACCTCCTCCCGCAGGGCACGAATATCCGCCACCAGGGTGCCCAGTTCGCCGACCTCGGTCAGGGCGCCAAGACCCATTGCCGGCCCCAAGCCATCGGCGCGCCGCATGTGCCGCTCAATGGAAAAGGTGCGCTTTTCCTGTCCTCGCCGTCCGCTGTCCGGCGCCTTGTCCATGTCTTGCCACCTCCGTCGGCGCCAACCGCGACCGGATCAAGCACCGGCCAAGTCAAGAATAGCCACCATCCTCTTGTAAAACTATCAACACGGGTCGCGCAAGGGCCGCTCCGGCCAAGTCCCGCGTTGGCGAGGGTTTCCGGCGATCCCGCATGGCGGCCGAGGGGACCAGGCCGACGCCAAGACCTTCAACAGCCATGATAAGGACGCATGGCATCTGTACGGAAAAGAGTATGGTGGTCGGTCGTCCGGCCGCTTACGGTCCACCGCAGATGATCGTCGTGATCGTCGATTGTCACGCGGATGGTCGTGTTCCCAAGGCATCCTTGGATGCCAAGGCGAAGCTTGGCTTGACGCAACGGAACATCGGATGCCTCATCCGGTGCGGGTCTCGTCTCTGACGGGTTCCCGACGTCTCCCAGACGTGAAACCTCCCTGTTCCACTTGCCCCGGAAAGCCTTGGCTTTCCGGGGTTTTTTTTGTGTCCGAACCGTGTTTCCGGCGCGCCGGTCCCCGGCACGACCGGTCCCGCCCCAGACAACCGGCAGACCCGGCACCCGACAAGGATCGATCTTCGGGGCGTCGGCCACCCTAGGTATCCTGCCACGAGTGGCCCGTCGAGGAAAGCCCCGGACCGGCGCCCACGCCCCCGGCGGATCCGGGCCGGCCCGCCCGGGGTATGCGCCACATGCATCGGTCGTGGGTCCGCGACCACCGCAACGCCCCACCACGGCGGACCGGTCGTCCCCTACTCCGCCGCCGCGACCGGCGCCTTGACGGCATCGGGCGCCGGGGGTGCGGCCTCCCGGGGCCGTTCGCCGGGCAGCCGCAGGCCGACGACCACGACCAGCGCCGCCAGGGCCGACAGCAGCAGGAACAGCACCGCGAAGTCGCCGGTGGTGGCCCGCACCAGCCCCACCAGGGGCAGCGCCAAACCGCTGAAGCCGAAGGCCAGCACGAATTTCAGGCCGTAGGCGGTGGAGCGCCAGCGGCTGGGCGTATAGCGGGCCAGCAGGCTGTTCTCCGCCGGCAGCGCGCCGATGTTGAACGACACCATCAGCACCGCCACCAGCAGCAGCGGCAGGCCGGTGGCCACGGCGGCCAGGGCCAGGACGGGGGCCTGAAGGACATACATGCCCACGTATACGGACTTCAGCGACAGCCGGTCGGCCAGATACCCCGTCAGGATCTGGAACACCGCCGCGATCCCGTAGACCAGCATCACCGCCACGCCGATCCCGCTGGCGCCGCCGCCGAACAGGTCGCCCCAGGCCGCCCCCAGGCGGTCGTCGAACAGCTTGGGCATGCTGGCCTGGGTGGCCTGGTAGATGAGCCCGCCCGCCAGCATGGTCAGGGCGACGATGCCGTAGACCCGCACCGTGTCGCGGCGATCGGGGGCCGGATCGGCGCGCGCGTCGGTCTTGGTCTCGATGATCACGCCCCGGGCCAGCATCCATACGAAGGCCAGGCCGATCATCACGGTCAGCCCGCCGGGGATCAGGAAGGCCGACCGCCAGCCGAACAGATCGATCAGCACACCGGCGCTCACCCCGCCCACCGCCGGTCCCAGGGCTCCGAACGCCCCGTTGAAGCCGAGCGCCTGGCCCCGGTTGACGGCCGTCCGCACCAGCCAGGCGATGCCCACCGGGTGGTAGATGGACCCGAACACGCCGAGGACCGTCAGCGCCACGGCCATCTCGACCGGTCCGCCGGCCAGGCCGGCCCACACGGCGCTGCCCCCCACGCCCAGGAAGTAGACGGCCATCATGCCGGTGGCGCTCCAGCGGTCCCCCAGCCAGCCGGTGACGGGCGCGGCGATGCCGAACATCAGCTTACCGGCCAGGATCAAGGCCAGCGCCCCCTCGTAGGACACGCCGAACTGCGCCGGCAGGACCAGCGCCACCACATAGAAGATGGGCTCGTAGATATGGCTGACGGCGTGACCGGCGCAGGAAAAACCCAGCGCCGTGCGCGCTTGCACGGGGGTCATGACGGGAATCCATGGCTTGAGAAAAACCGTAAGAAGTCTCGCACCCCCGGTCGGCACCGACAAGAGCGCGCCTGCCGCGACCACGACATGGTGGCATGCGATGGCCGACGCGCCACACCCGCCGGACCGCCGGACGGCACCGCCGCGTCAGGCGGTGGCATCGCCCCGCGGCGCCGCCTCGGCCGCCTCGCCGTCATCGATCGCTTCCCGGCAGGCCTCCCGCAGCGCGGCGGCCAGCAGGCGCTGATTGCGCTCGTGGGCCACGCCGGGGCGCCAGCACAGCACCAGGCGGCGCGCCGGCGTGGTCCTGCCGGCCAGGGGACGGACCACCACGCCGCTGCCCGGCGCGACCTCGCGCGCCACGGCGATGCGCGGCAGCAGGGTGAAGCCCAGGCCGCCCGCCACCATCTGCGTCAGGGTGTTCAGACTCGTGGCCTGGAAGGTCTCGGAGCCGCGCCCCCCGTCCAGATGGCAGGCGGCGAGCGCGTGATCCCGCAGACAGTGGCCGTCTTCCAGGGTCAACAGCGGCTCGGTGCTCAGGTCCGCCTCGGCGACGTGCGTTCCGGCGGCCAAGGGATGGTCGGCCGGCAGGGCGACCATCACGTCCTCCTGCCCCAGTTCCTCGCCCCGATTGCCGCGCAGGTCGAACGGCTGGGCCAGCAGCGCCGCGTCCAGCCGGCCGGCGGCCAGCGCGTCCAGCAGCGCGGTCGAGGGGTCCTCCCGCAGGTAGAGACGCAGGTCCGGATAGGCCCGTCGCAGCGCCGGCAACGCCAGCGGCATCACGTAGGGACCGATGGTCGGAATGACCCCCAGGCGGAACAGGCCGCTCAAGGGCCGCATCCCGACCTGGGCGGCGTCCACCAGGGACTCGATGTCGGCCAGCAGGCGCTCGGCGCGGTCGACGATGTCCCGCCCCAGGGGCGTGATCACCACCTGGCGGCGCGTCTGCCGTTCGATCAGGGTCGCGCCGAGCAGGGTTTCGAGTTCGCGAATCCCCGCAGACAGCGTGGATTGCGTGACATGACAGCGTTCCGCCGCCTGACCGAAGTGCAGCGTCTCGGCGACGGTCACCAGGTATCGCAGTTGACGGGGCGTGGGAAGAGGGCGCATGGCACAGCGACTTCGGCTGGAGCAAAGGGAGTCTCCGGCCAGCCCACCGGATCCGTGGTCTGGTCCTGGGACGGTCGTGGCGGGGTCAAACCCTCCCGGGCCCCACGCCAGGCTGACGCCGGGACCGGAACGGAAACGCACTCTGGAACGGGGCCGGCAGGACAGCCGCCTCACGAGGGTCACTGTGGACCGGTCGGCGACACGCGCGCCATGACAGACGTCAGCCAGACCGGATCAGCCAGACAGGAATCGCGCCGGTTTGATACGGGTGAGATCGATATGGGCATCGGCGTGCGCGCGAAAAGCCCCAACAAATCCCTGGACGTGCGAATTATTCTCAATTACTGTGGCGACCTGTGGTGAAAGGATCGCCCGAACGGCGCTCGACAGGCAAGGGACGGCGACGCCCCGGAGAGCCGACCGTTCGGAGGTCGGTGAGAGAAGAGGACACAAGACCATGTTCAAGGCCATGAGGCGGAGCCAGGGTGTCCGGTGTCGGGGCGCAGGCGATGCCCTCGGCGGGGGACCGGCGCCGGACGACTGGGATGGCCCGGGCGACGACGCAAACACCGGTCGCGCCCGGCGCTGGCGATGGGGTCGGCGTGGCGGACACCAGACCGCGAGCAGCGGCGATAGCGCGTCCGCGAGCGACCCCGGGACGGAGCATGGACCCGGCCGGTGTCATGGTCATGGTCACGGCCAGGGTCACCATGGGCACGGTCATCATGGGCACGGACACGGCTGGGGCCGGGGTCGGGGCCTGCGGCATGTGCCCCCGTTCGAGGGGCGGTCCCTGAACGACATCGCACCCGGCGAGAGCTGTCGAATCTTCGCCCTGCATGGGCGCGGCGCGGTGCGCCAGCGGCTGATGGACATCGGCCTGGTGCCCAACGCCACCCTCACGGTGGTGCGTAGCGCCCCCCTGAACGACCCGATCGAGGTGCGCGTCGGCGCCACCCTTGTTTCCGTGCGTCGGGCCGAGGCGGCCCGCATCGAGGTCCTGGATGCCTGACTCCCCCGCGTCGTCGCGCCGCCTGCTGGTGGCCCTGGCAGGACAGCCGAACTGTGGCAAGTCCACGCTGTTCAATGCCCTGACGGGTGTGCACCAGCACATCGCCAACTATCCCGGCGTGACCGTGGACAAGAAGAGCGGCGCCTATCGGGACGACGGGCGCACCGTGGAACTGGTCGATCTGCCGGGGACCTACAGCCTGACCTCGTTCTCGCTGGAGGAGCGGGTCGCGCGTGAGTTCCTGCTCACCGAGCGGCCCGACGTGGTCGTCAACGTCCTCGACGCGTCCAATCTGCGGCGCGGCCTGCACCTGACGTTCCAGTTGCTGGAGATGGGCGTTCCCGTGGTGATCGCCCTCAACATGATGGACGTGGCCCGCCGCCACGGAATGACCATCGACATGGCGACGCTGTCGCGCCGCCTGTGCGTGCCGGTGGTCGGGCTGGTGGGCCACAAGGGCACGGGCCGCGAGGACCTGCGGCGGGCCATCCGCGAGGCCGCCGACCGCGCCGGCCAGACCGCGCCGGCGACGCTGAACTACGGCGACCTGGAGGAGGGCATGGCCGCCCTGCAGGCGCGGTTGTCGGAACTGCCGTCGGTACAGGCCGCCGTGTCGCCGCGATGGCTGGCCGTCAAGCTGCTGGAGGAGGACGCCGAGGCCGAACGCCTGCTGCATGACTGCCTCACCAATGCCCACGGCCTCCTCGATCAGGCACGCCGCACCGCCGAGGATTTCGCCCATCGCAAGGGCCTGTCGGCGTCCGATCACGTGGCCGGCTGTCGCGACCATCTGGCCGGCGACATCATGGCCACCTGCGTGCGGCATCAGGATCCCGGCCGCGTCTCCCTGACCGAGCGGGTGGACCGCTTCCTCCTGAACCGGTGGCTGGCGCCGCTGTTCCTGACGCTGACGGTCTGGGTCATCTACGAATTGTCGATCGTCCAGGGCTACGAACTGACCAAGGTCACCTGGCCGCTGCTGGCGGGGCTGCGCGACCTGGCCGGGTCCGCGCTCCCGTCCGCGGGGTTCCTGCACGATCCGGTGGCCCGGTCCATGGGGCTGTGGATGGTGGACTCCGCCAACGCGCTCCTGAACTACGTGCCCATCTTCCTGATCCTGTTCGCCCTGATCGCGATCCTGGAAGACAGCGGCTACATGGCCCGCATTGCCTTCATCCTTGATCGCATCCTGCACCGGTTCGGGCTGCACGGGCAGTCCACCCTGCCCTTCATCCTGGGCGGCGTGTTCGCCGGCGGCTGCGCCGTGCCCGGCGTGATGGCCACCAAGGGCATTCCCGACCAGCGCGCGCGCATGGCCACCATCCTGACCGTGCCGTTCATGAACTGCCTGGCCAAGGTGCCGCTGTATACCCTGCTCATCAACATCTACTTCGTCGAGACCAAGGGCCTGGTGCTGTTCTATCTGTCCACCATCACGGTGATCTTCGCTCTTCTGGTGGCCAAGCTGCTGTCGGTCTCCGTGCTGCGGAACATGGAAACCGCGCCCTTTGTCATGGAACTGCCCCACTACCACCTGCCGACGGTCACCGGCGTGCTGCGCCGCTCCTTCGATCGCACCTGGCTCTACATCAAGAAGGTGGGCACTGTGGTGGTGGCGGTGGCCACGGTGGTCTACGTGCTGCTTCAGTTCCCGGGCCTGTCGCCCGAGCGCGACGCGCACTATCTGACCCGGGCAGAGACCGCCATCGTGGACTTCCGCGCCTCGCTGGAGGGTAATCCCCTGGTGGCGGCCATTCCCGATCAGGCCAGCCTGGTGACCCTGGTGAACGTCTACACCGACTACCGCGCCGACCGCCTGCTGGCCAGCAGCCGCGAAGCCGCCCAAGCGCTGGACGCCCGGATCACCGAGTCCCATCCCGCCTTCGCGCCGTTCCTGCTGCGCAGCCGCGACCCCCATGCCCGCGCCGCGCAAAAGGCCCTGCGTGACCTGGCGGTGACCCGCAAGTCGTTGCGCCGGGAGATGAAGGACGAGCGCATCGTCAACAGCGTCCTCGGGCAACTCGGCCGCAGCCTGGAGACGGTCACCCAGTACGCCAACTTCGACTGGAAGATCAACGTGGCCCTGCTCAGTTCCTTCGCCGCGCGCGAAAGCAGCGTCGCCACGCTGGGCGTCCTGTTCGATCAGGCCGAGGGGGAAAACCGGACGCTGGAAGACCGCATGGGCGCCGAACAGAAGGCGGCCGGCTACACGGCCATGACGGCGTTGGCGGTCATGCTGTTCTTCGCGCTCTATCCGCCCTGCCTGGCCACCACCATCATGGTGCGGGTGCAGACCGGGTCCTATCGCTGGATGGTCTTTTCCATCGTCTTCCCGACGGTCCTGGCGCTGACCGTGGCCAGCCTGACCTATACCGTCGGCACGGCCTTGAACCTGACCGGGCTTCAGATGATGACGGCGGTCTACCTGTCCGCCCTGGGGCTGTTGCTGATGGTCGGGTTGTTCCGTCAACCCTTCGGCCGCACGCTGGCGCGGCCGGCTTACGCCGATGCCCGGCAGGATGGTGCCTGATGCCCGAGACCTCGACCGCCGGACCGTCCTTGCCGTCGCCCACCTCCGTGGTCGACCTCAGCCACGAAGCGGCGGGCACGCCCTGGGAATGGGGGCTGGTCGCCCTCGCCGTCGCGCTGGCGCTTGCCTTCCTGTGGCGCAGCTACTTCGGCCGCCGCAAGCCGGCCTGCGCCTCCTGCGGCAAGGCCGGCGGCTGTTCGGTGACCCGCGCCGTCGAGGAGATCGACAAGCGTCCTTGACGGCCCCGGGCGGAGCGCGGAAAATCCCTCGCTTTCGTGGGGCAATGGTCGTCGCCTCGCCGGATCACGCGGGACCAGCGGCCGTTCGGACCGCGCCGGGGTCCGGGTCGGCCGGATTGCCCCTCACCGACGGCGCCGCGCGCGACCGCCAAGAGAGGGAGCCTCCCCGTGCCCGATGCCGTGACATTCATCTTGGTCGCCGTGATGGTCCTGGGCTTGCTCTGGGTGCTGGTGCGCAGCGTCCAGGCCGTCATCTATTTTCAGAAGCGCGCCGACAAACGGATCCGCGCCCTGCATGCCCAGGCCCGGCGCGAGGAGGCCGCCTCCGCCGCCCAGGCCGAGTGACGCCGGTCCGGCCCCGGGCGGCGCCACCGTCGAGGATATCGCGACCACGTGCCCGTGGCGCCGCGGCCTCGGTTGACGCTATACCAACGCCTCATGACGACGACCGCCGGTGTCCGTGGTCGCGGGACGGGTGTGTCGTGCTCGTCCGTCACGGGCGGCCACCGGTGCCTCGAGTCGTCGTCCGCCCCCGGACCACCACGGAGCCCGTCCGACCATGGACCGCATCCTCATCATCGACTTCGGATCCCAGGTCACCCAGCTGATCGCGCGGCGCGTGCGGGAATCCGGCGTGTACTGCGAGATCCACCCGTTCAACAGGGTCAGCGAGGACAGCATCCGCGCGTTCGACCCCCGCGGTGTGATCCTGTCCGGCAGTCCGGCGTCGGTGACCGAAATCGACACCCCACGCGCCCCCCAGGGCCTGTTCACCCTGGGCCTGCCGGTGCTGGGCATCTGTTATGGCCAGCAGACCATGGTGGAACAACTGGGCGGGCGCGTCGCCTCGTCCGACCATCGCGAGTTCGGCCGCGCCTTCCTGGACGTCACCGCCGACTGCGCCCTGTTCCACGACGTGTGGGCGGTGGGCGAGCGCGAGCAGGTGTGGATGAGCCACGGCGACCGCGTGGATCACCTGGCCCCCGGCTTCCGCGTGGTCGGTACCAGCGACGGCGCGCCCTGTGCCGCCATCGCCGACGACGACCGGCGCTTCTACGGCGTGCAGTTCCACCCGGAGGTCACCCACACACCCCATGGCGCCGCGCTGCTGCGGGCCTTCACCCACGGGGTGTGCGGCTGCGCCGGGGACTGGACCATGGCCGCGTTCAAGGATCAGGCCATCGCCCGCATCCGCGCCCAGGTGGGCGCCGGACGGGTGCTGTGCGGCCTGTCCGGCGGCGTGGACAGCGCCGTGACGGCCGCCCTGGTGCACGAGGCGGTGGGCGAGCAACTCGCCTGCGTCTATGTGGATCACGGCCTGATGCGCCAGGGCGAGAGCGAGCAGGTGGAGGCCGTCTTCCGCGACCGTTTCAACATCCGTCTCGTGGTGCGCCATGCCGACGACCTGTTCCTCGACGCGCTGGACGGCGTCACCGACCCCGAGGTCAAGCGCAAGACCATCGGCAAGCTGTTCATCGACGTGTTCGAGGACGAGGCCGGCAAGCTGGGCGGCGCCGACTTCCTGGCCCAGGGCACGCTGTATCCGGACGTGATCGAGTCGGTGTCGTTCGCCGGCGGCCCCTCGGTGACCATCAAGTCGCACCACAACGTGGGCGGCCTGCCCGAGCGCATGAACATGGCCCTGGTGGAGCCGCTGCGGGAGCTGTTCAAGGACGAGGTGCGCGCGCTGGGGCGCGAACTGGGCCTGCCCGAGACCATGATCGGCCGTCACCCCTTCCCGGGGCCGGGCCTGGCGATCCGCCTGCCCGACCAGCCGGTGACGCGCGAGAAGCTGGACACCTTGCGTAAGGCCGACGTCATCTATCTGGAAGAGATCGCGCGCGCCGGCCTGTACGACGCCATCTGGCAGGCCTTCGCCGTGCTGCTGCCGGTACGCAGCGTGGGCGTCATGGGGGACGGCCGCACCCACGACCACGTGATCGCCCTGCGAGCCGTCACCGCCACCGACGGCATGACCGCCGACTACTACCCCTTCGACCACACCTTCCTCGGCCGCGTCGCCAACCGCATCATCAACGAGGTGCGCGGCGTCAACCGGGTGGTCTACGACATCACCTCAAAGCCACCGGGCACCATCGAGTGGGAATGAGCCCGACGCGCCGGAGGCCGACGGTCCTGGCCATCTCGGAAAGCGGGACGGTGCGGTCGAGGTTGGCGTCGATGAAGGCCGTGATCCGTCTCTGTCGCGAGGCGCCGAGGCCGCCGGAGAGATAGTGCGCTTCACCATCTCCGACGGCGTACTTCTCAAAAGGCTCAATTAGCGTTAGATATGCATTCCCGGTTTTGGTATTATGGGGAAGATTGAATCTGGGAGGTGCGCATGGATCGGGACACGTTTTTGGTTTGGCTTTCGGAAATCGACGGGCTGATTGAGGTGGTCCCGATTGTTTGGACAGGTTCGGTGGGTTCGTAAGCTCTGAAGGGCTCCCTTGTGGGGTGGTGGGTGATGGTTCAGGCGGCGCGCGGCGCCGGCCAGCTCACGCGCGTTCGCCAGGCTCACGTCATCGACTCGGCCCAGGCCCATATGCCGGCGCCGACCGGCTATCTGGAACCGGTATTCCCAGGTCTTGTTGCCGGCCGCGCTGATGCGCAGGTACAGGCCGCCTCCGTCGGCGTGACAGCCCGGCGTGGTCAGGGTCCGGACCCCGCGCGCCGTCAGCGCGAATGTGCTCTTGGCCACCGCTTCCCTCCACCCGATGTGGTGGGACAGCCGACGAGCCGATTTCACCCCACCACATGACCCACCACACGCCGCGCGATTCAGCGTGACACATGACGACGACGGTAGACAGAAGAACGATTTATTTCAAAGCATTCGAGGACAGCGGCGAACGCACGGCGATCCTCGAAAACACAGAAGTGGCGGATGGGGTGGGATTCGAACCCACGAGACGGTCGCCCGTCTGCCGGTTTTCAAGACCGGTGCCTTAAACCCCTCGGCCACCCATCCGTGCCTGTCGCGGACCGCATGCCCCCGGGAGAGTACACGCACGGCACCGCCGGCGCGTCCGAGGTCGTGCCCACGCCGACGCCCTTTTTGTCCGACGCCCTCGCCGGGGTCAATCCCCGGAGCCTCCCGTCAGTGGAAACGGGTTGCCACGGGCCGGGTGGGGCACGGGCCGGTGCCTGGTCCTTCTTGAAACGGGGCACCGGCAACCCGCCCCAATGCGGAAAGTCACGCTCGGCCGCCGCTGGTCTCAGTCAAGACTGTCCCGATCCCGTTCCAACCCAGGGGCTTCCAACCCAGGGGCCGCGCGGCTGTGGCGCGGATAGGTGGCCCAGTCCGGCGCGTACTCCGCATCGGCCTGATCCCCCCATGTGACCCAGCCGGGGCGGGTGCCCCGCGCGAACAGCTCCAGGTACGGCCCGGGCGAGCACGCCTCGATCAGGGCGTACTGCTCGTCGGGCTTGCGGGAGTGCTCGCGCTTGCGGCTGGCGAGCAGGTTCACCTGGCGGCGGCCGGCCTCGCGGGTGCGGGCATTGCGCCCCCGCACGCCGAACAGGCAGATCTCGGTGACATTGCGGAAGTAGAATCCGACGCCGCGCCCGTCGCTGCCGCCGTCCTTGCGCACCTTGTGCCAGATCAGGTTGGTCTTGTAGGCGAACCCCCAGGCGGCCAGCACCGCCAGCCCCTCGGGCAGCAGCGCGTTGGGCACCCACAGATAGCAGTGCGCCGGTTCGGCCATCAGGCCGGCCACCGGCAGCGCGGCGATCTCGTCCACGGTCAGGGTGCCGTAGCGGGACAGCCGGCGATGCTCCGGCGCCATCTTGCCGGTGCGGTTGGCGAAGCGCCACGGCGGGTCGGCCAGCAGGGTGGCGAAGCCGGGCGCGCCGTCGGCGGGCGCCAGGGCACGCACCTCGGTCATCAGGTCGGCGGCCGGATCGGTCATGCGGCGTGGCGCTGGGTCACGGGACCGCGCGCCTCGACGCACCGAGTCCGGCCCACCATGCGCTCGGCCTTGTCGAGCCCCGGGTGAGGGCTAGTCATTCCGCGCCTCCGGTGGACCGCCCGCCGGCCGGCCAACCAGCCCGGGGACAGCCGACACCGGTTCGCCCGGAGCGGCCAGGACCGAGCCTGCGGCCGCCGGCACCCAGACCCGGAGCGCCGCCGGCTGCAGGCGGAACCGCAGCGGCGGGCGCAGCAACACCACCTCGCCGTCCACCGTGACCCGCAACGCGCGGCGGCGCGCCAGGACGGTCAGGCGCTGCGCGTGATCGGTCAGCAGGTCGGTGTCGGCGCGCCAGTTGCCGGTGACGACGCCCATGGCGAGCCGCAGCATCCGCCAGGGACTGCGATGCCTGGCCACATAGATCGCCATGGCACCGCCGCCCAGCGAGTCCCGGCGCACCAGCAGCCCCGGCTGCGCCCGATAGGCGTTGTCGGCGACCACCAGGGCATGGGTCTTGACGCGCAGATAGCGCCGTTCCGTGGCCAGCACCACCCGCAGGCGGGGGTTGCGCCGCATGGCCAGGGCCATCCGCACCAGAAGCCGTGCCCAGATGACCGGGGTCATGGCTCCCCGGAAGCGTTCGCGCTGGCGCGCGAGGTTGGGCATCAGACCCAGCACCACGTTGTTGAGGAACACCCGCCCGTTGAGCCACCCGACATCGATCCGCCCCACGACGCCATCGGCCAGGGCGGCCACGGCCTCCGTCGGATCCTCGGGCATGGTCAGGTCGCGCGCCAGCAGGTTGGCCGTGCCCAGCGGCAGCACGGCCATCGGCACATCCGTCCCGGCCAGTTCCCCGGCCACCGTGGCAATCGTCCCGTCCCCGCCGACCACCACCACCGCCGCCGCCCGGTCGGCGATCGCGGCGCGGCTGGCGGTCATCAGATCGGGTCCCGACGCCAGGCGCGGGGTCGCGGTGATCCCGCGATCAGCGAGGGCCTTGACCAGACCGTCGGCCAGCGCCTCGGCGGCCCCCGGCTGGCCCACGAGGGATCCGGCGCCACTGTTCACCAGAACCGTGACGGCCCCGGGCGCGTCGTCGGCGGGCGGCGCCTCGTCCGTCACCGCCCCGGGGTCCGTCGGCCTCTTGTCGGTCTCATGCATCCGAGTGGGTCATCCTTCCATCGTCGCGTCGTGCCATCGTGCCATCGTGCCCCGGCGCCTCGACCGACGGCGGTCCAGAAGCCCCCGTCGTGACCGCCGGCGGGTGGGAAGATCATGGCCGATCGCGCGGGTGGTGTCGCCGTCCTTGCGGACGAGGCGCCCCCAAGCCCCACGCGCGACCTCAGCATGGCGCGTCCGGCACGAAAACGGAACGCCGTCGCGCGACAGAGCCCAAAAATCCCTCATGCATGGTGCGAGAAAGTCTCGTTTGTGAAGACGGCGGCGCGGGTTCACCTTGACAGGGTGACCGGGTGGCACAGCCCCGCCCCTCCCTCGGGACAAGGAGTATCCGCCATGCGCGCCGTTTCCGTGTCTTCCGCGCCCATCGCCGTCAAGGCCCCGCTGCCGTCCGGTGGCGCGATCGCTGCCCTGGGGAGCACGGTGGGCATCGCGCGTCACTCAGGCGGCGCGCCCTTGGCCTCGCTCGGAGTCCTGGGCCGCCTGCTGGTCACATGGCAGACCCGCGCCGAGACCCGCCGACAACTGGCCGGCCTGGATGCGCGCCTGCTGCGCGACATCGGCCTGCACCAAGACGAGGTCCACCAGGAGATCAGGAAACCGTTCTGGATCGCCTGAGCCCCCCTTCGGCATCCGGACGCTGTCATCCCTGGCCCTCGCGCGCCGGCCTCCCCTCCCCCGGGGGAGGCCGGTTGCATGTTCGGCGCCGGTTCGCGCGCCGCCACCAAACACCGCTTGCCAACCCCGCCGCAGGCTGGCACCGTGCGCCCGCGCTCGCCGTCGAGCACCCTGGGACCGGTCGTCCTTGGCCCGATCCGTCGGGTTCTGGAGCGTATGCCGCCTTGTGGCATCGGCGCGGTGACGCCGGCTGACCGGCATACGGCAGTCCGCCGTCGGTTGGCCACTGTCAATTTTTCCCCATACGGGCGGTCATGGACAACAGCGCCACGTCCCCCCCGGGCGCCTCGCCACGCCTGGCGCTTCGCGGCATCTGCAAGAGCTTTCCCGGCGTCCTGGTCAACGACCATGTGGACCTGACGGTGGAGGCCGGCGAAATCCATGCCCTGCTGGGCGAGAACGGCGCCGGCAAATCCACCCTGATGAAGATCGTCCACGGGGTTCTGGCGGCCGACTCGGGCACCATGACCTGGGAAGGCCGACCGGTGCGGATCACCAGCCCGGCCGAGGCCCGGCGGCTGGGCATCGGCATGGTGTTCCAGCACTTTGCCCTGTTCGACTCCCTGACGGTCGCCGAGAACGTGGCCCTGGGCCTGGAGGGCGGAGGCTCGGTCGCCCGTCTGCGCGACCGCATCCGCGCGGTCTCGGACGGCTACGGCCTGGCACTGGAACCCGACCGCCACGTTCATGAACTGTCGATGGGCGAGCGCCAGCGCGTGGAGATCGTGCGCTGCCTGCTGGGCGACCCCAAGCTGATCATCCTGGACGAGCCGACCTCGGTGCTGACGCCCAAGGAGGCGCTGGCCCTGTTCGCGGTGCTGCGCCGCCTTCGGGACGAGGGGCGTTCGGTGCTCTACATCTCCCACAAGCTGGACGAGATCCGCGCCCTGTGCGACCGCGCCTCGGTGCTGCGCGGCGGCCGCCGCGTGGCGACCGTCGATCCGCGCGCCGAGACCGCGCGCTCGCTGGCGCGGATGATGATCGGCAGCGACCCGCCCGACCTGACCGACCGCGCCGACACCGCCGCCGAGGCCGCGCGCCCCCTGCTGGAGGTGGACACCCTCAGCCTGGACAGCGACGATCCTTACGGAACCGACCTGCACGAAATCAGCCTCTCGGTCCGCCCCGGCGAGATCCTGGGCATCGCCGGGGTGGCCGGCAACGGCCAGAACCAGCTGATGCGCGCCCTGTCGGGGGAGCGCCTGCTGGCCCGCGCCGGTGCCATCCGCATCGCCGGCCGGCCGGTGGCCGACCTGGGGCCGGGGCCGCGCCGCGCGCTGGGCATGGCGGTGGTGCCCGAGGAACGCCTGGGCCAGGGCGCGGTGCCGGAACTCTCGCTGGCCGAGAACGCCCTGCTGTCGGCCTGGCGGCACGGCGGCCTGGTGAAGGGCGGCCTGGTGCGCGGCCGCCATACCCACGGCTTCGCCCGCACCGTCATGAGCACCTTCAACGTCATCGCCCACGGCAGCGACGCCGAGGCCCGCAGCCTGTCCGGCGGCAACCTGCAAAAGTTCATCATCGGCCGGGAGATCCTGCAGGATCCCCAGGTCCTGGTGGCCGCGCATCCCACCTGGGGCGTGGACGCGGGCTCGGCCGCCGCCATTCATCAGGCGCTGGTCACGCTCCGCGACCGGGGCGCGGCGGTGCTGGTCATTTCCCAGGACCTGGACGAACTGTACGTGCTGTCCGACCGCATCGCCGTGATCGCCGGCGGACACCTGTCGGAGAGCCGGCCGACACACGCGGTCACGGCCGAGGACATGGGGGTGATGATGGGGGGGATGATGGGCGGCCTGACGACGGGCGGGCTGTTCGAGGCCGCCCCCACGGGCCGACGCCCGACGGTCGGGGGTCAGGAGACGGGGCATGAGGATACGGGGCATGAGGTTTAGGGTGGGGGGACCCCGGCTGGAGGCGCGGGCCGAGCGGTCGCGGGCCATGGTGTATCTCACGCCGCTGGTGGCCGCCGGCCTGACGGTGATGGCCGGCGCGGTGCTGTTCGCCGCCCTGGGGCATGATCCGCTGCGGGCGCTATACGTGTTCTTCGTCGCGCCCTTGACCACCACCTTCGGCCTCAGCGAGTTGTTCGTGAAGGCCACCCCCCTGGTGCTGTGCGCCACCGGGCTCGCGGTGGGTTTTCGCGGCAACGTCTGGAACATCGGCGCCGAGGGCCAACTGATCCTGGGGGCGATCTTCGCCGGCGGGCTGGCGCTGTGGGCGGGCGAGGCGTTCACCGACGGCGGTGGCCCCTGGCTGCTGCCGGGCATGATGGTCATGGGCATCCTCGGGGGCATGGCCTGGGCGGCCATCCCGGCCTTGCTGCGCACCCGCTTCAACGCCAACGAGATCCTGGTCAGCCTGATGCTCACCTACGTGGCCGGCTTTCTGCTGGGCTATCTGGTGCATGGCCCCTGGCGCGACCCGATGGGCTTCAACTTCCCGGAATCGGCGCTGTTCGGCGACGCGGCCTTGTTGCCCGCGCTGGTGTCGGGAACACGGCTGCACATCGGCGCCCTGTTCGCCCTGGCGGCGGTGGCCGGAGCCTGGGTGCTGCTGATGCGCTCGTTCATCGGCTTCCAGATCAAGGTGGTGGGGCTGGCGCCCCGGGCCGGCGGCTACGCGGGGTTCAGCGGCGCCCGGGTGGTGTGGTTGGGCCTGCTGTGCGGCGGCGGGCTGTCCGGCCTGGCCGGTATGGTCGAGGTCGCGGGCCCCATCGGCCAGTTGCACACCCAGATCTCGCCCGGCTACGGCTTCACCGCCATCATCGTCGCCTTCCTGGGCCGGCTGCATCCGCTGGGGATTCTGCTGGCCGGCCTGTTCATGGCGCTGACCTACCTGGGCGGGGATACCTTGCAGATCGAACTGGGGCTGCCGCGCGCGGTCACCGGCCTGTTCCAGGGGATGGTGCTGTTCTTCCTGCTGGCCTCGGACGTGCTGATTCACCACCGCGTCCGCTGGAGCCGCCCGCCCGTGACGGCCTCCGTCGCGCCCCGTGGGGAGACGGCCTGACATGGACGCGCTGGCACACGGAGACTGGATAATCGGCCTGGGGGCCTTGCTGGTGGCCATGATCCGCGCCGCCACGCCGCTCGCCCTGGCGGCCATCGGCGAACTGGTGGCGGAGAAGTCGGGGGTCCTCAACCTGGGTGTCGAGGGCATGATGCTGGTGGGCGCGGTCGCCGCCTTCGCCACCATGGTGGCCAGCGGCAGCCTGCCCCTGGCGGTGCTGGCGGCCATGCTGGCGGCCATGCTGATGGCGCTGCTGTTCGGTGTGCTGACGCTGACGCTGATGGCCAATCAGGTGGCCACGGGCCTCGCCCTGACCATCTTCGGCGTCGGGCTGTCGGCGTTCATCGGCAAGGGCTTCATCGGCATCCCCATCGACGGGCTGGCGCCGCTGTCCGTGCCCGGGCTGACCGACATCCCCCTGCTGGGACCGGTGCTGTTCGGCCAGGATGTGCTGGTCTATGCCTCGCTGGCCCTGACGCTGGCCGTCAGCCTGGTCCTGTACCGCACCCGCGCCGGCCTGATCATCCGCGCGGTGGGCGAGAACCATGCCGCCGCCCATGCCATCGGCTACCCGGTGATCGGCATCCGCTATCTGTGCGTGCTGTTCGGTGGCGCCATGGCCGGGCTGGCCGGCGCCTACCTGTCGCTGGTCTATACCCCGATGTGGGTGGAGACCATGACCAGCGGACGCGGCTGGATCGCGCTCGCGCTGGTGGTTTTCGCCACCTGGAAGCCCGGCCGGGTGCTGCTCGGCGCCTACCTGTTCGGCGGCGTGACCATCATCCAGTTTCACGCCCAGGGGGCCGGACTGGCGGTGTCGCCGCACGTCCTGTCCATGCTGCCCTACCTGGCGACCATCCTGGTGCTGGTGCTGATCTCGCGGGACAGCGTCAAAATCCGCCTGAACGCGCCGGCCTGTCTTGGTAAGGTGTTTCGCTCCGAGACCTGACTCCATTGCCCCCAAAAGAAGGGAGAGACCCCATGCGGACTCTGATCCGTTCCGGCGGCCCCGTGCTGTCCCGCCGTTCGCTGGCCGCCGGCGCCGCCGCCGGGACCCTGCTGGCCGCCTCCGGCCTGTCCGCCGACCGCGCGCGCGCCGCCGATCCCCTGAAGGTCGGGTTCGTCTACGTCGGCCCGGTGGGCGACTACGGCTGGTCCTACCAGCACGACCAGGGTCGCCTGGCCCTGGAGGCCGACCTGGGCGACGCCATCTCCACCACCTATGTGGAAAGCGTGCCCGAGGGCGCCGACGCCGAGCGGGTGGTTGCCCAGCTCGCCAGTGGCGGGCACGGGCTGATCTTCGCCACCTCGTTCGGCTTCATGAACGCGACGCTGAAGGTGGCCAAGAGCTTCCCCGACGTGGTGTTCGAGCACTGCACCGGCTACAAGCGCGCCGACAACGTCGCCACCTATGCCGCGCGCTTCTACGAGGGCCGCTACGTGATCGGCGTCATCGCCGGCCTGATGACCAAGACCAACGTCATCGGCTACGTGGGCGCGGTGCCCATCCCCGAGGTGGTGCGCGGCATCAACGCCTTCACCCAGGGCCTGCGCTCGGTCAATCCCGAGGCCACGGTCAAGGTGATCTGGGTGAACTCCTGGTATGACCCGGGCAAGGAGCGCGAGGCCGCCGAGACCCTGGTGGCCCAGGGCGCCGACGTGCTGTCCCAGCACACCGACAGTCCGGCGCCCGTGCAGGTGGCCGCCGAGAAGGGGCTGTACGCCTTCGGCCAGGCCACCGACATGAGCGCGTTCGGTCCCGAGGCGCACCTGACCGCCATCGTCGACGACTGGCGCGGCTACTACATCGAGCGGACCCGCGCGGTGCTGGACGGCACCTGGACCAGCGGCGACACCTGGGGCGGCCTGGCCAGTGGCATGGTGGCCATCTCCGACTACAACACGGCCCTGCCCGACACCGTGGTGGCCGCCGCCGAGGCCGCGCGCACGGGCATCGAGACCGGGACCTTGCATCCCCTGGCCGGACCGCTGACCGACCAGGCGGGCACGGAGCGCGTGGCCGAGGGCGAGGCCCCCGACGACGGCGCGCTGCTGAGCATGGACTGGTTTGTCGAGGGCGTTCAGGGCCAGGCCCCGCGCTGACGGGCCCGTCCCGGCCAGGGACGACCGGGATCAGACGGTGAACACCGACGGCAGCTCGGCGAAGCGTGGCTGGCGGGTATCCTTGTCCGACAGGATCGGCTGGTCCACGCCCGGCGGCAGGGGCCAGTCGATAGCCAGATCCGGGTCGTTCCAGGCCAGCCCCTTGTCATGGTCGGGCGCGTAATAGGCCGTGACCTTGTACTCCACCTCGGTGTCCGCGAGCAGGGTGACGAAGCCGTGGGCGAACCCGGCGGGAACCAGGATCTGGGTCCAGTTCTCGGCGCTCAGTTCCGCGCCGACCCAGCGGCCGAAGGTGGGCGAGCCTTGGCGCAGGTCCACCGCCACGTCCCAGACGGCGCCGCGCACCACGCGGACCAGCTTGGCCTGGGAGGCCGGCGGCGTCTGGAAGTGCAGGCCGCGCAGCGTGCCGGGCCGCGCCGACTTGGAATGATTGTCCTGCACGAAGTCGAGGGTGATGCCGGCTTCGGCCAGGGCGCGCCTGTTGTAGGTTTCCGAGAAGAAACCGCGATGATCGCCGAACAGGCGGGGCGTGATGAGCTTGACCTCGGGGATGTCCGTCGCCGTGACCTGCATGGCCGTCTCTTTCCTTATGTCCGCTTCCTTGTGTCAGCGCAGCCCGCTGGCGCCGGGGAGCCGTGTCGGGGCCGGGTTACCGCATCGCGCGTCGCGCCGACAAGGAGAAACCGCGTCCCCGCGAAAGCGCATGACAGGGGCTTGGGCGTTCCGCTATACCGGCCGCCGATGGGGTGGGTCGAGGTGGCCACGCCTGACATCGGCGGGCGGAAAACTATGGAGCAATGGTCGTGAAGGTCCTTGTCACCGGTGGCTGCGGGTTCATCGGGTCCGCTGTGGTGCGTCATATCCTGGAACACACCGAGGCGCGGGTGGTGAACCTGGACGCGCTTACCTACGCGGCCAATCCCGCGTCCCTGGCCGACGTGGTGACCGATCCCCTGACGGCGCCGCGCTATGCGTTCGAGCGGGCGGACATTCGCGACGGGGCCCGCCTGCGGGACGTGCTGGCGCGCCACGACCCCGACGCCATCATGCATCTGGCGGCGGAAAGTCATGTGGACCGCTCCATCGACGGGCCGGCCGACTTCATCGACACCAACCTGGTGGGCACCTATCAGATTCTGGAGGCCGCGCGCGCGCACTGGAAGGCGTTGCCGACCGAGCGCCAGGGCGACTTCCGGTTCCACCACGTGTCCACCGACGAGGTGTTCGGCACGCTGGGCGACACCGGCCTGTTCACCGAGGAGACGCCCTACCAGCCCAACAGCCCCTACTCGGCGTCCAAGGCGGGATCGGACCACCTGGTGCGCGCCTGGCACCACACCTACGGCCTGCCGGTGGTCCTGTCCAACTGCTCCAACAACTACGGCCCGCGCCAGTTCCCGGAGAAACTGATCCCGCTCATGATCCTGAACGGCCTGGAGGGCAAGCCGTTGCCCGTCTACGGCAAGGGCGAGAACGTGCGCGACTGGCTCCATGTCGAGGACCATGCCCGCGCCCTGTGGACGGTCCTGACCCTGGGCAAGGTGGGCGAGAGCTACAACGTGGGCGGCGACAGCGAGCGGCGGAATCTGGATGTCGTCGAGACCATCTGCGATACCCTCGATGACCTGCGCCCCAGCGGACGGCCCCGGCGGGAGCTGATCACCTTCGTCACCGATCGACCGGGCCACGATTTCCGCTACGCCATCGATGCCACCAAGATCCACCGCGCCCTGGGATGGGCGCCGCGCCACGACTTCGCCGGCGGCATCCGCCAGACCGTGCAGTGGTATCTGGACAATCCGAAGTGGTGGCAGCCGTTGCGCGACGGCGTCTACAACGGTCAGCGCCTGGGCGTGAACGCATGACGACGACGCCACGGCGGGTCCTGGTCACCGGCCGGACCGGCCAGGTGGGCCGGGATCTGGCCCGCGCCGCCTGGCCCGCCGGCCTGGAGCCGGTGGTGATCGGGCGCGAGACCCTGGACCTGACCGATCCCGAGGCGGCGGAGGCGGCGATCCTGGGCGGGGACATCGCCCTGGTCGTCAACACCGCCGCCTACACCGCCGTGGACGCGGCGGAGGAGAACGAGGACCTGGCCACGCGGGTCAATGGCGACGGGCCGCGCGCCCTGGCCAGGGCCTGCGCCGCCGCCGGGATCCCGCTGATTCACCTGTCCACGGACTACGTGTTCGACGGCGCCAAGGACGGCCCCTATGTCGAGGACGACCCGGTCCGGCCGCTCGGCGCCTACGGGCGCTCCAAGCTGGCCGGCGAGGAGGCGGTGCGTGCCGAGTGCGCCCGCCATGTGATCCTGCGCACCGCCTGGGTGTTCAGCGCCCACGGCAAGAACTTCGTCAAGACCATGCTGCGTCTGGCGGCCGAGAAGCCCGCGTTGCGGGTGGTGGCCGACCAGCACGGCTGCCCGACGGCGGCCCATGACATCGCCCGGATGGTGGTGGAGATCGCCCGCCAGCTCGTGCTGGAGGGCCGCGAGGGCGCCTGGGGCACCTATCATCTGGTGGGCGCGGGACCGACCACCTGGCACGGCTTCGCCAGCGCCATCGTCGCCGCCCAGTCGGCGCGCACCGGCAAGACGCCGCCGGTGCATCCGATCGCCACGGCCGACTATCCCACCCCGGCGCGGCGGCCGGCCAATTCGGTCTTGTGCACGGATAAAGTGCGGTCCACCTTCGGAGTCACGCCACGGTCCTGGACGGACACCCTGGCCGAGGTGCTCGCCGATGTCCTGGTGGACGCACCGGTCGAGCCGGGGCCGTGACGGCACGCCGTCCCGGACGTCCCGGTTCGCCTGCCCCCCTGCCCACCTGGTTGCCCCGTGGTGGCCTGCATGTCCCGCTTCCTGCGCCCACCCCCCTATGGAGACGGCCGCCGCATCCGCGTCGGTCTGCTGGGGGGATCGTTCAACCCGGCCCACGAGGGCCATCGCCACATCGGCCGGGAGGCCCTGCGGCGACTCGCCCTGGATCAGGTCTGGTGGCTGGTCTCGCCGGGCAATCCGCTCAAGGCGGGCCATCCCATGGCCTCCCAGGCGACGCGCCTGGCCAGCGCCCAGGCCCTGGCGCGGCGCCATCCGCGCCTGGTGCCCACGGGGATCGAGGCGGCCCTGGGCACACGCTACACCATCGACACCCTGAGGGCCCTGCGGCGGCGCTTTCCGCGTGTTCGCTTCGTCTGGCTGATGGGCGCCGACAATCTGGCACAGTTCCATCGCTGGCGATCCTGGACCGCCATCCTGGAAACCGTTCCGGTTGCGGTGTTTGACCGGCCGGGGTACTCTTTGGTCTCGGTCTCCGCGCCGGCCGCGCGCCGTCTGTCCGGCCATCGGCTGGCGCTGGGCGCCGCCACGCGGCTGGCCGACTCGCCGCCGCCGGCCTGGGTGTTCCTGCCCATTCGCCGGCATGCCGCCTCGGCCACGGCGATCCGGGCCGGCCTGGGAGCGGCGGCGTCGCCGTGCGAGCCGGCCTGAAAACGACCCGAACAGCCCTGGACCCTTCCCGGGACCCTCCGTTGGGACCCCTCGTGTCATGAAAGGACAGACCCATACCCACCGCAACCTTCGACCCGGCGCACGTAGGCCACGTCGTCGGACTCATCGAATCCAGCCTCGCCGACCATAAGGCCGAGGATCTGGTCTCTATCGACCTGGCGGGCAAGACCGACTATGCCGACGCCATGGTCATCGCCTCGGGCCAGTCGGCCCGCCACGTGGGCGCCCTGGCCGATCACCTGGTGGAGGCGCTGAAGGGGGTCGGCCTGCGTCCCTCGGTGGAGGGCGCCGCCCAGTGCGATTGGGTGCTGATCGATGCCGGGGACGTTGTCGTGCATCTGTTCCGCCCCGAGGTCCGCGCCTTCTACAACCTGGAAAAGATGTGGGGCCTGCCGAGCGTGCCGGCGCCCGCCCGGGGGACCCTGCCGGACGGGGCCCTCTCCCCGGCGGTGGTGACGCCGGCGATGTCGTCGGCGGCGGCCGCCACGGGACCGGGCCTGATGGTCGCCACCCGATGAGGCCCGGGCCGGGACGTCCGGCCCGCCGACACCCGGACGCGCGGCCATGAACCTGCTGGTGATCGCCGTCGGGCGGCTCCGGCGCGGTCCGGAGGCCGACCTCCTGACGGCCTACGCCGAGCGCCTGCGGTGGCCGCTGACGGTGCGCGAGGTCGACGACCGCCGGCCCCTGCCGGTGGCAGAACGGCGTGCCCGGGACGGACGATTGCTGCTGGACGCCACGCCGGGCGATGCCCATGTCGTCGTGTTGGACGGCACCGGGCGGCCGCTGTCCAGCGAGGCCCTGGCCGAGCACCTGGGACGCCAGCGCGATTCCGGAACGCGCACCGTGGCGTTCCTGATCGGCGGCGCCGACGGCCACGACCCGGCGGTTCTGGCGCGCGCCCACCTGGTGCTGTCGCTCGGCCCGATGACCTGGCCGCACATGCTGGTGCGGCCCATGCTGGCCGAGCAGGTGTTCCGTGCCCAGTGCATCCTGGAGGGACACCCCTATCACCGCGCGTGACGGTTCCATGACCGCGCCGCGAAGAGACCGACGCGGGGGTGACGCCATCCGGGTGCGCCCCCACATCTTGGGACACCCACTCGTCCCCTCCCTTGACGCCGGCCAAACTGTGCTAGCATGCGCGAGGGTGGCGACCCCTTCCAACGGATGCGCGCGCCCCACGGGGGCGGACGGCGCGTCATGCCTCGAAAGCGACAGGACACTCCACGCCATGACCACCGATGTTCAGACCCGCCCTCGTCCCGTCGTGCTGTGTATCCTGGATGGCTGGGGCCATCGCGAGGAAACCGCCGACAACGCCATCGCCCAGGCGGAAACGCCCACCTGGGACCGGCTGATGCGCGACTGCCCACGCACGCTGATCGAGACCAGCGGCGACGACGTCGGCCTGCCCGATGGCCAGATGGGCAACTCCGAGGTCGGACACATGAACCTGGGCGCCGGGCGCGTGGTGATGCAGGACCTGCCGCGCATCGACCGGGCCGCGGCCGACGGCTCGCTGGCCACCAATCCGGCGCTGACAGGGCTGATCGACCGCCTCAAGGACAGCGGCGGCACCTGCCACCTGATCGGACTGATGTCCCCCGGCGGGGTGCACTCGCACCAGGACCACATGGTCGCCCTCACCAAGGCCGTCGCCGCCGCCGGCGTGCCGGTGGTGGTGCACGCGCTCATGGACGGGCGCGATACGCCGCCCTCGTCCGGGAAGGGCTACCTGGAACGCTTCCTGAAGGATGTGGCGGACATCGACGCCTGCCGGGTGGGCGTGGTGTCCGGGCGCTACTTCGCCATGGACCGCGACAAGCGCTGGGATCGCGTGGGCCTGGCCTACAACGCGCTGGTCGACGGTGTCGGTGTGACCGCCCAGGACGCCCTGTCCGGCATTCAGGCCGCCTATGACGCGGGCGAGACCGACGAGTTCATCAAGCCCCTTGTCGTCGACGGCTATGCCGGCATGGCCGACGGCGACGGCGTGCTGATGGCCAACTTCCGCGCCGACCGGGCGCGCGAGATCCTCGCCGCCCTGCTGGATCCGGCCTTCGACGGCTTCGACCGCGCCCGCGTGGTGCGCTTCGCGGGGGCCGCCGGCATGGCGGAGTACTCCAAGGCGCACAACGCGTGGATGGACACGCTGTTTCCGCCCGAGACGCTGACCCACATTTTCGGCGAGGTGGTGTCCGAGGCCGGGCTGACCCAGGTGCGCATCGCCGAGACCGAGAAGTATGCCCACGTCACGTTCTTCTTCAACGGCGGCGAGGAAACCACCTTCCCGGGCGAGGAACGGATCCTGGTGCCCAGCCCCAAGGTGGCCACCTACGACCTCCAGCCCGAGATGTCGGCGCCGGAGGTCACCGACCGTCTGGTGGAGGCCATCGAGGCGGGCCGCTTCGACGTGGTGATCCTGAACTACGCCAACGGTGACATGGTCGGGCACACCGGCATCCTGGAGGCGGCCATGAGCGCCGCCGTCACCGTGGACACCTGTCTCGCGCGCCTGGAGGCCGCGGTGACGGCGGCCGGCGGAGTGATGCTGGTCACCGCCGATCACGGGAACCTGGAATTGATGCGCGATCCCGAGACCGGCGAGCCGCACACCGCCCACACGGTCGGCAAGGTGGACGCGCTGCTGGTCAACGGACCGGCCGGCGCCCGCCTGCGCGAGGGGCGCCTCGCCGACGTGGCACCGACGCTGCTGTCCCTGCTCGGCTTGCCGAAGCCGGCCGAGATGACGGGACGCTCCCTGCTGGACGCGGAGGAGGCCGCCGATGGCGCGCCACGGGGAACCCCACTGGGGGCCATGGCCTGACCCGCGCCACCGCCGTTTGGGGCGGGTGGTGACGGCGCCGCTGGTGAGGCTCGCGGCGCTGGCTCTTGGCGTCTGGCTGGCGGTGGTGGTGGCGCCGGACGCGGCCCGGGCGGCCGACCCGGCGGCGGAACTGCGGACCCTGGAAGAGCGCCTGGACGCCGAGCGGGCGGCGGAACAGGCGCTCCGCGACCGGCGCGAGGCGCTGGCCGCCGAGGTGCGCCGGGTGCGCGAACAGGTGATCGAAAGCGCCGCCGCCATCCAGGACGCGGAGGACAACCTGTCCGCCCTGGAGGATCGCCTCGCGGCCCTGCACACCGAGCGGGACCGCATGGGCGCGGCGCTGGCGCGCCGCGACCGCCAGATGGCGCAGGTGCTGACGGCCCTTCAACGGCTGGCGTGGCGGCCCACGGAGGCCCTGATCGTGCAGCCGACGCCCCCCGCCGACACGGTGCGCAGCGCCATCCTGTTGCGGGCGGCGGTGCCCCGTATCGAGGAAAACGCCCGCGCGCTGGCGCGGGAACTGGCGCGGCTCCGGGGACTGGACGCCGCGATCACGGTTCAGCAGGCGGAAATCGCCGACCAGGCCGAGGCCCTGCGGGTGGCCCACGGCCGCATGCAGGCGCTGTTCGACCGCAAGGCGGCGCTGCAACGCGATACCCTGGAGCGGGAGCGCGAGGCGGCGGCGCGGGTCGCGCGGCTGGGACGCGAGGCCTCCGATCTGCGCGACCTGATCGCCCGCCTGGAGGCCGAGCGGCGGCGGCGCGAGATCATGGAGGCCGAACGCCGGGCCGCCGAGGCCCGCCGCCGGGCGCTGGCCGAACAGCGGCGGGCGATGGAACTGGAGCGGGCCGAGCGCCTGGCCCGCCTGCAGGCGGCGCGCGCGGCGGCCGAGCGGACCCAGGCCGCCCAGAACGACAGCGCGGCCGATCAGGCCGACGCCGCCACCCCGCCGGCGCCGGCCGAGGCGGAGACCGCGACGGAGCCGGCCCCGGTGACCGTGGCCCCGGTGACCGTGGCCTCGGTGCCGCCGGCCCCGCCGCGATCCTTCACCGATGGACGCGGCGGCATGCCCATGCCGGTGCGCGGACGCCTGGTGACGCGCTTCGGCGACGCCGACGATCTGGGCGCCGCGAGCCAGGGTGTCACGGTACGATCCCGCGCCGGCGCCCAGGTGGTGGCCCCCTACGACGGCATGGTGGCCTTCGCCGGCCCCTTCCGAGGGTATGGCCTTCTCTTGATCATCGAACATACGGACGGATATCATTCCCTTCTCGCCGGGATGAACCGCATCGACAGCCGCGTGGGCCAGACCGTGCGCGCCGGGGAGCCGGTGGGCGTGATGGGGGGTGGCGATCCCGTCCTCTACATTGAATTGCGCCGCAAGGGACGACCGATCAATCCCCTGCCCTGGATGGCGGCGGGCACCGATACTGGAAAGGGATGATGCGAAAAAACCTTTGGATCGTCGTCGCCGGCGCCAGTGCCGTCATGGCCCTGGGCACCGCCTATTTCGTTCCGCACGCCGCGGCGCGGGATGCCGAGACCTATCGCCTGATGGAGCTGTTCGCCAACGTGTTCGAGCGGGTCAAGCAGGACTACGTGGAGCCGGTCGAGGACCGCGACCTCGTCGAGGCCGCGATCAACGGCATGCTCACGTCGCTGGATCCCCATTCCGGCTACCTGGACCTCGAACACTTCCGCGACATGCAGGTCCAGACCAAGGGCGAGTTCGGGGGCCTGGGCATCGAGGTCACCATGGAGAACGGCCTGATCAAGGTGGTGTCGCCCATCGACGACACGCCGGCCGCCCGGGCCGGCCTGCAACCGGGCGACTTCATCACCCATCTCGACGGCGATGCGGTCACCGGCCTGACCCTCAGCGAGGCGGTGGACCGCATGCGCGGCCGGGTCGGCACCGACATCGTGATCACCGTGCTGCGCCAGTCGTCGGGCGAGCCCTTTGACGTCTCCATCACCCGTGACGTGATCACCATCCGCTCGGTGCGCCATCACCTGGAAGGCGGCGACGTCGGCTATGTGCGCGTCACCTCGTTCACCGAACAGACCGAGGAGGGTGTCGAAAGCGCCATCGACGACTTGCGGGACGAGGCGGCGGACGCGCTCAAGGGCTTCGTGCTGGATCTGCGCAACAACCCCGGCGGCCTGCTGGATCAGGCGGTGGCCGTGTCCGATGCCTTCCTGGAAACCGGCGAGATCGTCTCCACACGCTCCCGGGACCTGGACGAAACGCAGCGGTTCAACGCCCGCGACGGCGATCTGGCCGAGGGCCTGCCCATCGTCGTGATCATCAATGGCGGCTCGGCCTCGGCCTCGGAGATCGTGGCCGGCGCGTTGCAGGATCACGGCCGGGCCATCGTCCTAGGCACCAAGAGTTTCGGCAAGGGGTCGGTGCAGACCATCATGCCCTTGCCCGGCAACGGCGCCATGCGGCTGACAACCGCCCGCTACTACACGCCGTCCGGCCGCTCGATCCAGGCCAAGGGCATCGACCCGGACATCATCGTGCAGGCGGCGCGGCTGGAACTGCTGGATGCGCCGCAGCGCCGCAGCGAGGCCGACTTGCGCAATGCCCTGGACGCGGGGGCAACCAACGGCGACGACGAGACGACGGGTGAGGCTCCGGTCTCCGGCACGGACGGCGATAGCGACGGCGACGGCGACGGTGACGCGCCCCCGGACACGGCCGAGGACCGGGACGGTGGCGCCATCGAGGACTATCAGCTCGCCCGCGCGGTCGACCTGCTGCGGGGCCTGGCCTTGTATCGCCAGCGCACGGCCGCCGTGGACGGCGCGAACTGAGCGACGCTGACCGACCGGCGCGGGCATGGGGGCAGTGACCCGCGCCCCCCACGGTCCCCGCCCCGGCGGACCGTGGGGTCGGTTTCCCTGTTCCCCGGGGGGGTTGAACGGAGACGCGAAACCGTGAAACTGCCAGGCAAGTCCAGGGGCGGCCGCAAGCGGGTCGTCGATCCCCTCGGTGATCCGCTTGAGGACCTGGGTCCTGGCCCGCCGCCCATGGATGGCGGCGCGGACCCTGGGGGCGCGGCGGTCGGGATCGATGCCGCGGGCTTCCCCGAGACCCTGGAACCGCCGACCGGGATCGTCAGCCGCCTGTTCGGGGCACAGGGCGGCCTGGATCCCCGGCGCGGCGACCGCGACCTGGACCTGGACGACGACGAGGCCGGCGGCCCGCGCGCGGGCCTGAGCCGCGTGGCCATGATGGCCGGGCTGGGCCTGCTGGTGCTTGGCGGCGGCGCCGCGGCCGGCTGGTGGATGTGGCAGGGACAGGATCAGGACGCGAGCGACACACCGGTGGCCGGCCTTGAGGCGCCCGACGCGGGGACAGCCCCGGTCCCCGGGGACGACGGCGTCCAGGCGTCCGTGCCGGTGCTGGTGACCCCGGAGCGGGTGGTGATGACCATCCCGCCGCTGACCCCGCCCCGTGACGACGTCCCGTCCCTGAGCCTGGACACGCCCGCCGTGGTGGCCGACGCGACGGCGGCCACCGACCGGTCGGTGCAGCGCCGGCCCTGGCTGACCGCCCCGCAGGACGGGGACGACGGCGCATCATCCGCCGAGACTCCAGCCCCCGAAACCCCAGACGCCGAAACCCCAGACCCCGAAACCCCAGACCCCGAAACCCCAGACCCCGAAACCATGGACATCGAAGCCATGGACGGCGAGGCGACCGGCATGACGCCGGCGGACGCGTCGACGGACGCGGGCGACCAAGACACCGGTGATCCGGCGACCACCGATCCGGTGCCCGCCGTCGCCGACCATGGCGATCAGGGGCACCAGGAGCCGACCCCTGGTGAACCGACCCCGGGGGATCCGGCGGCGCATGCCGAGTCCGGGACGGGGGAGGCCACGGATCCCGTCGCCCCCGAGACCATCCCGACGTTGTCCCCGGGGCCGGTACCCGGGATGGCCCCGGACGTGACGGCCGAGACGCCGACCGACCACGGGACCATGATCCCCGACTCTGGGTCGGACGGCGGATCCCACGGCGATGCCCCGGTCGCCGCCGACGGCGTGCGGCAGCGCGTGGACCTCGCGGCGCCGGTGATCGACCTGCCGGACGTTCCCGGCCTGCTGCCGGTGCCGCCGGGCCTGGGTCCGCTGACGGAACCCGAGGCCCCCAACCGGCTCGGGGGCGTGCCCCCGGTGCCATCCTACCAGACGCTCGCCATGATCGACGGACCGCGCGCGCCGCCCTTGCGCGCCGCCCCCGTCCCCGCCTTGCAGGAGGCCGGCGCCCATGGGTCCGTCCCGACCATCGGTCCGGACGGCACGGTGCCCTGGCGGGCCTACGCCGCGCCGGACCCGGCGCCGCCCGACAGCCCGCGCGTGGCCATCGTGGTGCGCGGCCTGGGCATGATGGTCGATCCGCTGCACGCCGCCGTCACCAAGCTTCCGCCCGAGGTCACGCTGGCGTTCACGCCCTACGCGCGGGACGCGCGGGACAAGATGACGGTGGCCCGGGAGTCGGGGCACGAGGTGATGCTCGAACTGCCCATGGAGCCGGGCAGCTTTCCCGCCCGCGACCCGGGTCCCCTGGGCCTGCTCACCCTGCTGCCCGACGCCGACAACCGCGACCGGCTCGATCAGGTGCTGGCGGCCGGCCACGGTTACGTGGGGGTCATGGCCGGCAATGGCGGACGCTTCGCGGTCTCGCCGGACCATATGGAACCGGTGCTGAAGCGCCTGCGTCGCGCCGGGCTGTTGTACCTGCACCAGGGCGAGGCGCGATCGCTTGTCGCCAACCGCCGCCTGCTGCCGCCGCTAACCGCCGTGGATGTGGTCGTGGATGCCAACGGGTTCGCTGGAAGCGTGCGCGCGCGCCTGGACTACCTGGGCCGGCTGGCGCGCGCCCGGGGCACCGCCGTGGGCATCATGCAGGCGACGCCGCTGAATTTCGCCGCCCTGCGCGACTGGGTCGCGGGCCTGGAGGGGACCGGCGTGGCCCTGTCTCCCCTCTCGGCCGTGGTGATGCGCTCCGGCGGCGGCGGCATGGCGGCCGGCATGGCCGGGGATCCGGCCGTCCCGGGAGACGGAACAGGGACGCCGCCAGCCGCCGGCGACGACGACCCGATACAGGCGGAGGAAGGGCATGGGTGACGCGGGGACCGAAACGACGGCACCGGCGGATGATCCGGCGCGGACGTCCCTGCCCTATCGGCGCGGCGTGGGGGTGATGCTGGTCAACGAGGCCGGCCTGGTCTTCGTCGCCCAGCGCAACGACGTTGCCGTCGATGCCTGGCAGATGCCCCAGGGCGGCGTGGATCCCGGAGAGACCCCACGGGACACCGCGTTGCGGGAACTGGCCGAGGAAACCGGAGTCACCCCCGACAAGGTCGAGATCCTGGCGCGGACGCCCGACTGGCTGCGCTACGACCTGCCGGCCGATCTGGCGTCACGCTTGTGGCATGGGCGCTATCGCGGCCAGGAACAGCTCTGGTTTCTCATGCGCTTCACCGGGACCGATGACGACGTCACCCTGGACACCGAACACCCCGAGTTCTCGACCTGGACCTGGGTGCCCCTGGAGCGGGTGAGCGCGCTGATCATCCCCTTCAAGCGCGCCCTGTACGACCAGGTGGTGGCCGCCTTCGGCCCCCGGGTGCGGGCCATCGCGGCGGCGGCCGCCGCCGCGACCGACGCCCCCGCCGCGACCGGCGGCGGCGGGCGCTGACCGGCGTCCGTCAGGCGTCGCCCGCCAGCGCCGCCAGGATGTCGGCGAACCGCGCGGGATCGGCGATCAGGCGCGGCACCTTGTGTTGGCCGCCGGCCTGCCCTCGCGCGGCCATCCAGGCGGCGAAACGGCCCGGCGGCACGGCGGTGACGTGGGGTGCATCCAGCCCCTCGGAGCGATGCGCCTCGTAATCCTCGTTTTCGCGGCACAGCGCGGCGTCGAAGGCGGCGCGGAAGGTATCCAGGGTGGCGGCGTCCGCCGCCTGGGCGAACTCCACGATCAGGTGGTGATGGGCCGCCATCGCGCCCCCCTCCCCCGGCAGCGCCGCGCCCATGGTCCAGTCCCTGGGGTCCAGGGCGGCGGCCCGCGCGGCGGTGGCCACCGCGGCCTCCACCTCGGCGCCGATCAGGTGCTCCCCGAACACCGACAGGCTCCAGCCCGTCCGGCCGGTGACCACCAGCCGGGGCGGCCTGCGCGACACCAGCCGCACCGTGTCGCCCAGCACATGACCCCAGGCGCCGGCACAGGTGCTCAGCACCAGGGCGTACTCCTGGCCGATCTCGGCGTCGGCCAGCCAGTGGCGCGTGGGCTGGGGTTGGCCCAACTCACCCACGGGCACGAACTCCAGGAACAGGCCGTGGTCGGTCATGATGCGCAAGCCATCCTCCGGGGCCGCGTCCTGGGCGGCGATGAAGCCCTCGGAGGCGGGATATACCTCGGCCACGTCGGCATGGCTGCCGGCCAGCAGGGCCTCGAAGCGCCGGCGGTAGGGCGCGAAGGCGACGCCACCGTGAATGAGCAACTCCAGATTGGGGAACAGCGCGCCCAGGCTGTCGGCGCCGGTGGCGTCCAGCAGCCGCTCGGCCAGGATCAGCAGCCAGGACGTCGTGCCGGCGATCATCCGCAGGTCGCGTCCCGGCAGGTCGGCTGTCAGCCGCTCCAGCTTCCTCGGCCAGTCGGGCAGCAGCGCGATGGCCGGCGGCGGATACACCCGCCCCCGCAACAGCCAGGGCACGCGCGCGGCGGCGATGCCGGACAGGTCGCCGCTCATCGCGCCTCCGGGCAACCGCGAAAGGTCGGTCGATCCCCCCAGCAGGAAGCTTGGCCCGCCCCAGATGCGGCTCGTCGGACGCCGGTCCAGGTGAAAGGCCAGCACGTCCAGCGCCGCCATGTGGTTGGCGCGCATCATGGCCTCGGTGACCGGGATGTGCTTGGTGCGCCCGCTGGTCGTGCCGCTGGTGACGGCGAACCAGCGCACCCGGCCGGGCCAGCTCACGTCGGTCAGTCTCGGGAACCGGTGGCTCCACCAGTCCCGCCACATGTCCTCCCAGGTGCGCAGCGGCACCCGCGCCTGAAAGTCAGCGACCGAGCGGATATCCCCGAAGCCGTGGGCACGGCCGAAGCCGGTGTCGCGGGCCCGGTGGACCAGGCGACGCAGGGTGCGGGCCTGCGCGGCGCCCGGGTCCTGCGCCGCCAGCTGGCGGACGCGGCGGCGGCTCCAGGCGCGCAGGGCCGGGGTGGCGTCGATCGGCATGAGGCTCCCTCCCGCTGCGCGGGTCCGACTCGAAGGCCGGCCCGCGATCAGGCTTATTAAACATCTGATAACATGGTGGTTTCCAGGACCCAGCGAAACCCCCGCCGGGTGATCGGGTGGTTCCCTCGGCCCCCGATCCGGTCTATGGTTCCCGTCCTGAAGACACCACCCGTCGCCACACGACGATACACGCATAAGAGACGAGACACGCATGGCAGAGCATTATACCAAGGTGCTGATCCTGGGGTCGGGCGCGGCCGGGTGCACCGCCGGAATCTATGCCGCCCGGGCCAGCCTGGACCCCATCCTGGTGGCCGGCCTGCAGCCGGGCGGTCAGTTGACCATCACCACGGACGTCGAGAACTATCCCGGATTCGCCGACCCCATCCAGGGCCCCTGGCTGATGGACCAGATGCGCGCCCAGGCCCGCGCGGTGGGCACGACGGAGGTCGAGGACATCATCGTCAAGGCCGACCTGTCGCGGCGGCCGTTCGTCTGCACCGGCGATTCCGGTGATACCTACGTGGGCGAGACCCTGGTCGTGGCCACCGGCGCCAGCGCCCGCTGGCTGGGGCTGGAGAGCGAGAAGACCTACCAGGGGGCGGGAGTCTCGGCCTGCGCGACCTGCGACGGCTTCTTCTATCGCGGCCGCGAGGTGGTGGTGGTCGGCGGCGGCAACACGGCCGTCGAGGAAGCCATCTACATGACCAACCACGCCAGCAAGGTGACCCTGGTGCACCGCCGCGACAGCCTGCGCGCCGAGCGCGTCATGCAGGAGCGCCTGTTCGCCAACCCCAAGATCACCTGTGTCTGGGACAGTGTCGTCGACGAGATCCTGGGTGGCGGCATGCCGCCGGGCGTCACTGGCGTGCGGCTGCGCAACGTGAAGACCGGAGCCCTGTCGGAGCTGGCGGTGGACGGCGTGTTCGTGGCCATCGGCCATCATCCCAACACGGCGCTGTTCGCGGGTCAGCTCGACATGGACGCCAACGGCTACGTCGTCACCAAGCCCGACAGCACGGCCACCAACGTGGCCGGGGTGTTCGCCGCCGGCGATGTGCAGGACCACGTCTTTCGCCAGGCGGTCACCGCCGCCGGCACCGGCTGCATGGCCGCCCTGGAGGCCGACCGCTTCCTGGTCGCCCATGGCGCCGCGCGCCAGGCGGCCTGAGCGGGCGGACCCGACACGGCGGACCCCGCGCCGGCCTTTTTTGGCGGCCGGGGCGCGGGTCGCGTCGGATTGGGGTTGATCCCGCCTTCGGGACGGGGCCGAATGGATCGGACCGCACGGCAAAACGCCGGCGTGTCCGGTGTCGGCGCCCGCACAACGGAGATCGTGTCGCCACGCCGGATCAAGAAACCGGAGCCGGGGTCCACCCCCGGGGAACATGGGAGAATGGACATGCCAGCGCGGGGTGGCGCGATGGACTGGGACAAGCTGCGCGTGTTTCACGCGGTGGCCGACGCCGGCAGTTTTACCCATGCGGGGGAGACCCTGAACCTCAGTCAGTCGGCGGTCAGCCGCCAGATCAGCGCCCTTGAGGAAAGCCTCGGCGTCACGCTGTTCCATCGCCACGCGCGAGGGTTGATCCCCACCGAGGCCGGGGAGATGCTCTATCGCACCGTGCATGAGGTGTTCGCCAAGCTGGCCATGGTCGAGGCCCGCCTGGGCGAGACCCGGGAACGGCCGCAAGGCCCGCTGACGATCACCACCACCGTGGCGTTCGGCTCCCTCTGGCTGACGCCCCGCGTGAAGAAGTTCCTGGAGCGCTATCCGGACATCGAACTGACCATCGTGCTCAACGACAACGAGCTGGACCTGGCCATGCGCGAAGCCGACGTGGCCTTGCGCTTCATGCCGCCGCGCCAGCCGGATCTGGTCAAGCGTCAACTCATCACCATGCACTACCACTGCTTCGCGGCGCCCGAATACATCAAGCAGCACGGCATTCCGCACAGCGCGGAGGACCTGGACCGGCACAAGATCATCATCTACGGCGAGAAGTTCCGCCCGCCCGTGGAGCGCATGAACTGGTTGATGGAGGCCGGCATGACGCCGGGCACCCCACGCCAGCCGGTGCTGCGCGTCAACAACATCTACAGCATGTTTCGCGCCGTGCAGAGCGGCCTGGGCATCGCCGCCCTGCCCGACTACTTCAACCTCGAGGCCGGCAATCTGGTCAAGGTGCTGCCCGATATGCGGGGGCCGGAGGTCACCATCTACTTCGTGTACGCCGAGGAACTGCGGCATTCCAAGAAGGTGGAGGTGTTCCGGGACTTCCTGATCCGCGAACTGGCCCAGCGCCGGTTCTGAGGGGTCCCCGGGCCCCTGGACAAGGGTATGGCCCCGCGGGACGAGACGGCGGTGGCCGCACCGAATGGCCCCGGCCGTCGGCCGACGCCGCTTGACATCATCCGGGCGACTCGGCCTTGCGCGAGCTGGCGGCGGCAATGAGCCCCATCGGACGATCCGCCCGCGAAAATGCACTGGCCTTGCCGGGGCCGTATGATTACAACGACGGGCAACGGAAACGCACACTGGACAGCCCGGCCGGATCGGGGGTCGCGTCAGGCATGAGCCTCGACCGGCCCCCCGCCCCGGGGTGCCGTGACGAGGGCTCATGATTACCGTCATTCTGGTTATCCACCTGTTGATCGCCATCGCCATGGTGGCCCTCATCCTGCTGCAACGCTCCGAGGGCGGCGCGCTGGGCATCGGCGGCTCCGGGGGCGGTCCCGGCCTGATGAGTGGCCGCGCGGCCGGCAACCTGCTGACCCGGAGCACCGGCGTGCTGGCGGCGGCCTTCATGGCCACCAGCATGACCCTGGCCATCCTGGCGTCCAACGGCGGCCGCGACGGAAGCGTCCTGGACGCCACCCCGGCCGACGATCTGGCCGGTCCGGCGGCACTGGCGCCGATCACCCCGGGGACGGCGGACGACACCGGCCCCGTGGGCCCGACGCCGCCGATGGCCGTGGATGGTCCCGGCCCTGGCGCGGCGACGGATCCTCCCCGCGCCGCCGACACGCCCACCGTGCCCCTAGCGCCGCTGGCGGACTAGGCCCCTCGCGCCGGCCCCCCGGCGCGACCCGAACGTCATGCGGTGTCGGTTTCGGCCGACGCCGGGGTGACGGGTGCCGCGCGGACCGCGCCGCCCGTCGGCCCCTTCGCCCACCCCATCCACCCCGCGACCCCCCACAGGCCAGCGGCCGCCGGCCTTGGCCGGGTTCCGGAGAGAGCACGCGCGCGAGCGATGACAACACGCTTCATCTTCATCACGGGCGGGGTGGTGTCCTCGCTGGGCAAGGGGCTGGCCTCGGCGGCGCTGGGCGCGGTGCTCCAGGCACGCGGCTTCACCGTGCGGCTGCGCAAGCTGGACCCCTATCTGAACATCGATCCGGGCACCATGAGCCCCACCCAGCACGGCGAGGTCTACGTCACCGACGACGGCGCCGAAACCGACCTGGACCTGGGCCATTACGAGCGCTTCACCGGCGTGTCCTCGCGCCGGTCCGACAACGTGACCGCCGGGCGCATCTACAAGACGGTGCTGGAGAAGGAGCGGCGCGGCGACTACCTGGGCGGCACCGTGCAGGTTATCCCCCACGTCACCGACGCCATCAAGGAGTTCATCACCGCCGACCTGACCGGCGAGGACTTCGTGCTGATCGAGATCGGCGGCACGGTCGGCGACATCGAGAGCCTGCCGTTCCTGGAGGCCATCCGCCAGCTCGGCAACGAACTGGGGCGCGAGCGCACCATGTTCGTGCACCTGACGCTGTTGCCCTACATCGCCACCGCCGGGGAACTGAAGACCAAGCCCACGCAGCACTCGGTCAAGGAACTGCTCAGTGTCGGTATCCAGCCCGACCTGCTGCTGTGCCGCAGCGAGCACGCCATCCCCGACACCGAGCGGCGCAAGATCGCCCTGTTCTGCAACGTCCACCCGGACGCCGTGATCGCCGCCTATGATGCGCCCTCCATCTACGACGTGCCGGTGAACTATCACGCCGAGGGCCTGGACGTGCAGGTGTGCCGCCACTTCCGGTTGAGCTGCGAGACCGAGCCGGACCTCTCCCGCTGGCACACCATCATCCAGCGGGTGCGCCAGCCGGAAGGCGACGTCACCATCGCCGTGGTCGGCAAGTACACCAAGCTGCTGGACTCCTACAAGTCGCTGGCCGAGGCGCTGACCCACGGCGGCTTCGGCAACAATGTCCGGGTCCATCTGCAGTGGCTGGACAGCCAGGAGTTCGAGAAGGCCGACAGCAACCACCTTCTGGAAAACGTCAACGCCATCCTGGTGCCGGGCGGCTTCGGCGAGCGCGGCGCCGAGGGCAAGATGGCCGCCGCCCGCTTCGCCCGCGAGAAGGACGTTCCCTACCTGGGCATCTGCTTCGGCATGCAGATGGCGGTGATCGAGGCCGCCCGCAACCTGGCCGGCATTCCCGGCGCGGGCTCCACCGAGTTCGGCGACCCGCCGGCCAAGGTGGTCGGCCTGATGACCGAGTGGATGCGCGGCAACGATCTTGAGCGGCGGGAGGCCGGCGGAGACCTGGGCGGCACCATGCGCCTGGGCGCCTATCCGTGTATCCTGCGGGAGGGCTCGCGCGCCCGGGCGATCTACGGCGGCGCCAACACCATCCAGGAACGCCACCGCCACCGCTACGAGGTCAACAACGCCTACATCGGCCCGCTGGAAGCGCGGGGCCTGCTGTTCTCGGGCATGTCGCCCGACGGCCTGTTGCCGGAGATCGTCGAGATCCCGGGCCACTCCTGGTTCGTAGGCGTGCAGTTCCACCCGGAATTGAAATCCAAGCCGTTCGAGCCACATCCCCTGTTCACCGCCTTCGTCGGCGCCGCCGTCGAGAAGTCGCGCCTTGTCTGATCCCAACCGCCGGGTCGCCACCCCTCCGGACCAATCCCCTGGACCGCCCCCCTGACTCGAAAGTGATCCCCGCCGTGACCATCGCGCCCGCCCCCGCACTCTCGCCACGCGCCGTGCCCGTGGGGCCGCATGTGCTGGCCAATGACCGGCCGCTGGCGCTGATCGCCGGGCCGTGCCAGATGGAAAGCCGCGACCACGCGCTGGAGGTCGCCGACGCGCTCGCGGCCATCGCCGGGGCGGCGGACATGCCACTGATCTTCAAGACCTCGTTCGACAAGGCCAACCGCACATCGCTGTCCGGCGCGCGCGGCGTGGGCATGGCGGCGGCCCTGCCGGTGCTGGCCGAAATCCGCGAGACCCTGGGCTGCGCCGTGCTCACCGACGTGCACGAGGCCGGCCAGTGCGCCGCCGTGGCCGAAGCCGTGGACGTGCTGCAAATCCCCGCCTTCCTGTGCCGGCAGACCGACCTGCTGGTGGCCGCCGCCAGGACCGGCGCGGTGGTCAACGTCAAGAAGGGCCAGTTCCTGGCCCCCTGGGACATGGTCAACGTGGTTGCCAAACTGGACCAGTCCGGGGATGGTAAGGTGCTGGTGACCGAGCGCGGCGCGTCCTTCGGTTACAACACGCTGGTCACCGACATGCGTGGCCTGCCCCTCATGGCCCGCCAGACCGGCTGCCCGGTGGTGTTCGACGCCACCCATTCGGTCCAGCAGCCAGGGGGCCAGGGTGGCGCGTCCGGCGGTCAGCGGGAGTTCGCGCCGGTGCTGGCCCGCGCCGCCGTGGCGGTGGGCGTTGCCGCCGTGTTCATCGAAACCCATCCGGACCCGGACCGGGCGCCCTCCGACGGCCCCGCCATGATCGCCTTGCGCGACATGCCGGCGGTGCTGGAGGTGCTGGGCGCGCTCGACCGGGTGGCCAAGGCCAATCCGGTGTGTCTTTGAAGTTTCATCGCATGGTCCACGGTCTTCGGTCCCATGATCATGCCCCGCCGTTTTGACAGCCCCCACCGACCAAACGGGAGACGACCACATGGCCGCGATCATCGATATCAGTGCTCGGGAAATCCTGGATTCCCGGGGGAATCCGACCGTGGAAGTGGACGTGGTGCTGGAGACCGGCGCCATGGGCCGCGCCGCCGTGCCCTCCGGCGCCTCCACCGGCGTGCATGAGGCCGTCGAACTGCGCGACGGCGACAAGGGCCGCTACGGCGGCAAGGGCGTGCTGCGCGCCGTCGAGGCCGTCAACGGCGAGATCTACAATGCCCTGTCGGGCATGGAGGCCGAGGAGCAGATGCTCGTCGACCAGACCATGATCGACCTGGACGGCACCCCCAACAAGGGCCGCCTGGGCGCCAACGCCATCCTCGGCGTCTCGCTGGCCACCGCCAAGGCGGCGGCCGAGGAAGCCGGCCTGCCGCTCTACCGCTACATCGGCGGCGCCTTCGCCCACACCCTGCCGGTGCCGATGATGAACATCGTCAACGGCGGTCAGCACGCCGACAACCCGATCGACATCCAGGAGTTCATGGTGATGCCGGTCTCGGCGGCCAGCATCGCCGACGGCGTGCGCATGGGCGCCGAGGTGTTCCATGCGCTCAAGAAGCAGCTCAAGGACGCCGGGCATAACACCAACGTGGGCGACGAGGGCGGCTTCGCCCCCGGCCTGTCCAGCGCCGACGAGGCCCTCGGCTTCATCATGAAGGCCATCGAGGCCGCCGGCTACAAGCCCGGCGACGACATCATGCTGGCGCTGGACGCGGCCTCCAGCGAGTTCTTCAAGGACGGCCAGTACAAGCTGGAGGGCGAGGGCAAGACCCTGGACGCCGCCGGCATCGTCGACTACTACGCCGACCTGTGCGCCCGCTACCCCATCCTGTCCATCGAGGACGGCTGCGCCGAGGACGACTGGGACGGCTGGGCGCTGCTGACCGAGCGCCTGGGCGGCAAAGTCCAGCTTGTGGGCGACGACCTGTTCGTCACCAACCCGGCGCGCCTGGCCGACGGCATCAAGAAGGGTGTCGGCAACTCCATCCTGGTCAAGGTCAACCAGATCGGCAGCCTGACCGAGACGCTGCACGCCGTGGAGATGGCCCACAAAGCCAACTACACCGCCGTGCTGTCGCATCGCTCCGGCGAGACCGAGGACAGCACCATCGCCGACATCGCCGTAGCCACCAACTGCGGCCAGATCAAGACCGGCTCGCTGTCGCGCTCCGACCGCATGGCCAAGTACAACCAGCTCATCCGCATCGAGGAAGAGCTGGGCCCCCAGGCCACGTACGCCGGCCGGAGCGTGCTGCGGGGGTAAGGACCGGAGCCGTCCAGGCGTGAACCACCAAGGGGCGGCGTTCGCGAGGACGCCGCCCGTTTTTATGATGAGGACCGAACCGCCGCGACATCCCCTACCCGCCGCTCGTCAAGGGCTGGCTGGCCGAATGGCCGGACGAGGACCGCCGATCGCACGAGCCGGATCGCCCTTCCCCACGCGGCGCACACCTCCTAGACTGACGCCCCAACCATCGGGTGTCTGACTCGTGGCCCAAGCCGGGGACCCCTGCCATGTTCCTCAACCTGTTCTACGAACTGCGCAAGGCCAAGGTGCCGGTCTCGCTCAACGAGTACCTGACGCTGCTGGAGGCCATGCGGGCCGAGGTGCCGCAGTACGACGTGGACGCCTTCTACTTCCTGTCGCGCGCCACCCTGGTGAAGGACGAGCGCAACCTGGACAAGTTCGACCTGGTCTTCGCCCAGGTGTTCAAGGGCCTGGAGAAGTCCGAGGGCGACGAGGGCATCACCGCCGAAATCCCGGAGGAATGGCTTCGGGCGCTGGGCGAACGCTTCCTGACCGAGGAGGAGAAGGCCCAGGTGGAGGCGCTGGGCGGCTGGGACAAGCTCATGGACACGCTGCGCCAGCGCCTGGAGGAGCAGAAAGAGCGCCACGAGGGGGGCAACAAGTGGATCGGCACCAAGGGCACCTCGCCCTTCGGCGCCTACGGCTACAACCCCGAGGGCATCCGCATCGGCCAGGACCGGTCCCGCCATCGCCGCGCCGTCAAGGTATGGGACAAGCGGGAGTTCAAGGATCTGGACGACTCGGTGGAGATCGGCACCCGCAACATCAAGGTGGCGCTGCGCCGCCTGCGCCGCTTCGCCCGCCAGGGGGCGGCCACCGAACTGGACCTGGACGGCACCATCCGCCAGACCGCCCACCAGGGCGGCCTGCTGGACCTGAAGATGGTCCCGGAGCGCCACAATACCATAAAGGTGCTTCTCCTCCTGGACGTGGGCGGCTCCATGGACGACCACGTACGCATCTGCGAGGAGCTGTTCTCGGCCGCCCGCAGCGAGTTCAAGCACCTGGAGCACTACTACTTCCACAACTGCGTCTACGAGGGGCTATGGCGCGACAACGCCCGCCGCCGGCAGGCGCAGATCCCCACCTGGGACGTGCTGCACACCTATCCGCCGGACTACAAGCTGGTGATCGTCGGCGACGCCACCATGAGCCCCTATGAGATCCTCTATGCCGGCGGCGCGGTGGAGCACTGGAACGAGGAACCGGGCCAGGCGTGGATCGCGCGCCTGCTGGAGCGCTTTCCCCATGCCGCCTGGCTGAACCCGGTAGCCGAACGCTACTGGCCCTACACCCAGTCTCTGGAGATGCTGCGGCGCTTGATGGGCGGACGCATGTATCCGCTGACCCTGGAGGGTCTCGACCGCGCCATGGCCGACCTGAACCGCTAGCCTCGCCTCCGGCCTCGCGCTCGACACACGCCCCCTTGCCGGCGCGGGCGGAAGCCGTAAACCGGACCCTGGCGCGCCGGCGGCGGACGAGTGCTCCTGGTCCACCGCCGTGCCGTACTCAGCCGGTGACCCGCATCGACATGCCGCCATCGACGACGATGATCTCGCCGGTCATGAAGTCGTTTTCGATGAGTTGGCGCGCGGCCGCCGCCACATGGTGCGGGGTGCCCTCGCGCCCCAGGGGAATGCGCTTGGTCAGGTTGTGGGCCTTGGCCTCCTCCGTCATCGCCTCGTGGAAGCGGGTCCGGATGATCCCCGGCGCCAGCACGTTGACGCGAATGTCCTCCGCCGCGTGATCGAGCGCCAGGGCCTTCGCCAGCGGGATCATCGCCCCCTTGACCGTCTGATAAGCGATGGTGCCGGGGCAGCCGCGAATGCCGGCGACCGACGACACCAGGATCACCGCGCCGCCCTCTTTGGCGAGATGGGGGTGGGCGGCGCGGAACAGGGTGAAGATCGGATGCACGTGGACCTCGAAGGCCCCCCGCCAGGCCGCCTCGTCCAGATCCAGCATCTTGCCCGGCACCGGACCGCCCGCCGAGTGAACCAGGATATCCAGCCGGCCGAAGCGTTCGACGGTCCGCGCCACCATGGCCTCGTTGTCGGCTGTGACGGCGACGTCGCCCAGTTCGATGGCGACACGATCGGGGCCATGACGGTTGAGCAGGTCGGTGGCGTCCTCGGTTTCGGCGCGGCCGTTGACAACGACCGTCGCCCCGGCTGTCAGCAGATCCTCGGCGATGGCAAGGCCGATGCCCCGCGTTCCGCCGGTGATCAGGGCAACCTTGCCAGTCACATCATACATTCCTTGGTCCTTACATCTAACGTGGACAGGGGGTGGTCACGGTCGCAGAAGTCCGGGAACGGTTGTGGAGATCTGTGGCACGAAGACCAGGATGACGAGATAGATCACCAGCAGCAGCAGGAAGGGCGCGGCGTGGCGAACCGTCTCGAGGTAGGGAACCTTGGCGATGGCATTGGTGATGAACATCAGCACCGCGACCGGCGGGCTGACCGCGCCCATCTGGTTGGCGAGGATCATCAGGACGCCCAGGTGCAGGGGATCGAAGCCGTAGGCCTGCCCGACGTAAGTGGCGATCGGCACGAAGACGATCAGCACGGACAGGCTTTCCAGGAACATCGTCAGCACCAGGACGATCGCCAGCATCAGCAGCAGGACGACATGACCGTTATCCGAAACGCCGCGCAGGAAGGTCAGCACCAGGTCGTTGAAGCTGACGTAGGACAGGATCCAGCCCAGCGCCCCGGTCACCGCGATGATGCCGACGACCATGGCCGTGGTCACGGCGGCGTCCAGGATGATGGCCGGCAGGTCCTTCAGCCCGATCTCGCGATAGACGAGCATGCTGACCACCGCCGAATAGAGGCAGGCGACCACGCCCGCCTCGGTCGCGGTGAAGATGCCGGCGAAGATACCGCCGATGATGATGAAGGGCGCCAGCAACGCGACCCACACCTCGCGGATCGCCCGCAGCATCTGCATGACCGTCGCCCGGGGCGAGCGGTGCTCCAGGGCCGGGTAGCGGCCGGTGGCCGCCAGCAGGCGGATGAAGGTCATCAGCGTCGCGGCCAGCAGCAGGCCCGGCACGATGCCCGCCAGGAACAGCCCGCCAATCGACACGCCGGTCATGGCGCCGTAGACGATCATGGTCATGGAGGGCGGGATGATCGGCCCGATGATGGCCGAGATCGCGACGATGGCCGACGCCAGGCCGCCGGGATAGCCCCGGCGCTTCATCTCGGGAATGAGGATCGAGCCGACCGTCGCGGCCTCCGCCGCCGACGACCCCGACACATTGGCCATCGCCGTGCAGGTCACCACGCTGGTGTGGCCCAGGCTGCCGCGCAGATGCCCGACCATGGTCTGGGCAAAGCGAACCAGCGCCCGCGCCAGCCCGCCCTTGGCCATCAGCGCGCCGGCCAGGATGAAATACGGCAGCGCCAGCAGGCTGAAGGAATCGATCATCGCGAAGGTGCGTTGCGCGAACAGGGCGAAGTTCACGCCCGGCAGGGCGAGAATGCCCGCCGCGCTGGTGAGGCCGATGGCCAGCAGCACCGGGAAGCCCAGGAGCACCAGCAGCAACAGTCCACCGAAAAGCAGGATCAGCGTCATGGCCGAACCCGCCCCAGGAGACGCAGAATCAACTGCTCGGCGGCGGACAGGATCATGTAGCCGCCACCAAACAGGAATCCCGCGTACACCTTGTCCATGGTGACCCCCAGCCCGGCGCTGATCTGACGCGCCGAGACCCCGAGAATCTTCCAGGCCGAAACGATCAGCAGCACCCCGAGCAACAGCCAGGCGACATCAATGACGCCGCGCAGCAGGGTCGCCGGACGATGGGGCAGCAGGGAATGGAGCAGGTCCACCCCGATATGAGCACCGCGCCGGTAGGCGATGCTGATCGACATCAGCACCAGCCAGATGTGCCCGTATCGCTGGAACTCCTCGGACCAGGACAACGAGTTGCCCAGGAAGAAACGGTTCACCACCTGTATGACGGCCACGACCACGATGGCCGTGAACATCAGGATCGCGAGCCACTCGATCAGTCGATGCAGATGACGCATCGGCCCGATCGAGGGGGCGGGCGGCGGCGGGCGGCCGACGGTTTCGGACACCGGCGGCGTGACGACGTGTTCGGCTTCCATGATCTCCTGCCAGATGACATCGCCCGTGGACCACGCGCCGTGGTCCCGGGGGCGGTACACCTGCATTACATCACGGTCTCCGCATGACCGACCAACGACCGGGCGACAGGACGACCCGCCCTCCCCGTGTCCGGGGAGGGCGTTCGTCCGTCGATCCTCAGTCCACGGCCGGAGTCATCGACGCCGGATCGTGCCGACGCCACCATGCGGGGGCCGTCCGAGGGGCGATCACCGGGCCTCGGCGGCCGAGCGGATCTGTTCGAGGATGTCGGTCGCGCCGATCTCGGCGGCCAGTTCGTCCTGAACCGGCTTGGTCGCCTCCCGCAGCGGCGTGATGTCGATCTCGCCGATCGTCATGCCCGCGTCGGCCAGCGCGGCCAGCGCGTCCTGTTCACGGACCGGCGCCAGGGCGCGCTCCAGATCGCCGGCGAAGGCCGCCGCCTCCATGACCTGCTCCTTCTGGCTGTCGTCAAGCCTGCTCATGAAGGCATTCGAGCAAACAAAAACAACTGGTCCGAAAAAATGCCGTGTGAGCGTGTAGTAGTCGGTGACCTCATAGAACTTCGTCGAGTACACCAACGCCGCGCTGTGTTCGAGACCGTCCAGAACACCGGTCTCCATCGCGGTATAGATCTCGCCAAAGGCCATCGGCGTCGCGTTGGCGCCCATCGCGTTGACGGTCTTCACATAGGTGTTGGTCGGGATCGTGCGGATCTTCAGCCCCTTCAGATCCTCGGCGCTGTTGATCGGCTTTGTCGTCGCGACGTTCCGATAGCCCCAGCTGTCCAGCCAGGCCACGATCTCGAAGCCGGAGTCCCGCAGGCCCTCGGCAAGCGCGTCACCGACCTCCCCGTCGAGGACACGATGAACGTGGTCGTAGTCCCGCCACAGATACGGCAGGTCGACAACGCCCAGCTTGGCGTCGAAGTTGCCCAGGATCGCCGTGCCCGAGATGGCGCAGTCGGCGCCCGAGCCCAGCTGCATCGCTTCGTAGACCTCGCGCTCCTGGCCCAACTGGTTGTTGGGGTAGATGGTCACGTTAAAGTCGGTCGCGAAGTCCTCAAGGTAGTTCTGAAACGCCCAGGCGGCCGTGTGCAACTCGGACGACAGCGACGCCTGGCTGGAATGCGACACCTTGACCTCGACGGCGGATGCCGTGCCGGTCAGAGCCAACGAGATCGCGCAGCCAGCAACCAAAATGCTCTTCATGGGCCTCCTCCCTATGAGAATTATTTATCATACAATACCACAAGAAACATGTCAAGATGATGACAGAGAGCCATGGGCGGGGGGCGCGGTGGCCGGTACGGAGGTGATTCCGGGTCATTTGTATGATGTAATGTCCAGACAAGCGTGGGCTGACGGCCAAGCCCGCCGAACAACCGGAGTTGTGATGGAACCGCTTCTTCTGAAACTTCATATGCGCGTCGCAGACGTCCTCGGAGAGGCGGTTGTTCGCGGTGAATACCCCGTCGGCACGGTCTTGCCGGGTGAGATGCAGCTCTGCGACGTGCTGGGCGTCAGCCGCACGGCGGTCCGCGAGGCGGTGCGCGGCCTGGTGGCCAAGGGCCTCCTGGAGTCACGGCCCAAACGCGGCACGATCGTGCGCCACCAGATGTATTGGAACCATCTGGACGCCGACGTGCTGCGCTGGCGCATCGAGACAACCGACACCGCGACCTATATCGACAAGATGTTTGACTTGCGCCGCGCGACGGAACCCGAGGCGGCCTTCCTCGCCGCCTGCCACGCGCGCCCGGAGGATCTGGAGCGGATGGCGGCGGCGTATCGGGCCATGACCGACGCCGGCTCCGAAGACAAGGCGTGGATCGAGGCCGACCTGGCCTTCCATCAGTCCATCTATCTGGCGACGCGCAACGAATTCTTCTGGCCGATCGGTCATATGCTGGCCATCAGCCTCCAGAAGATGTTCAGCATCTCCGCGCGCGGGCATCATCGCCCCCGCGCCCTCGTCGAACATGGCGACCTTCTCAACGCCATCTCCGAGGGCAAGCCGGAACTGGCCCGGGCGGCATCGCTCACGCTGCTTGGGAACGCCGCCTCGGACATCGATCGCATCAGGATCAAGGGACGGTAACGGCCCGCGCCCCGTGCTCCGCGGCGGCGGCCGTCGCGCTCAGGGCCTGTCGACCCCCGGCGCGGGGACGGCCGGCAGGTCGGCCCGCCGGGGTAGATCCGCGCCACGCCGGGAACAGGTCACGGCGGCCGCCCGGCTCGCGAAGACCAGCGCCGCCTCCAGCGCCGGCGCCGACATCCCCGCCACGCCCGCCGCCGATCCGCAGCCTAGGTCCGCCAACGCGGCCAGCAGGCCGGCCTGGAAGCTGTCGCCCGCGCCCACCGTATCCACGATCGTCACCGGATGGACCGGACAGGTGACCCGCGCCGCGCGGGTCCAGGCCGACACGCCGTTGGCGCCGTCGGTCACGACCACAAGGGCCGTCCCCGCCGCCAGCCAGCGCGACGCCGCTTGGTCGGACGCCATCCCCGGATACAGCAGGTCGAGATCCTCCCGCGAGATCTTCACGACGTGGACAAGCCCGACCAGGTCGGCCAGGGACCGCCGCCAGACATCCAGGGACGGCTCGACGGTCGGCCGGACATTGGGGTCGTAGCTGATCAGGCGGGTCGCGGCCTCCCGTCGCGCCAACGCCTTCAACGCCGTGGCGACCGGCTCCACCACGGTGGCGATCGAGCCCATGTGAATCGCCGTCACGTCCTCGCGCAACGCCGGCAGCGCGTCGACCGTGACCGCGCGATCGGCCGTATCGGTACCGCTGAAGGCATAGGTCGGCCCCCCGTTAGCGTCGACGGCGACGGTGACCAGGGTGGTCGGCTTGGGCGTCTCCAGGGCGTAGGTGGTTCGCACCCCCTCGCGGTCCATGAACCCGCGCAGGAACGCACCGTAGGGATCACGCGACAGACCGGTGAACATCTCCACCGGCTGTCCCAGCCGGGCGAGTCCGAAGGCGACGTTGAACGGCGAGCCGCCGGGACGGGCATCCAGGGTCAGGCCGCCCGGGCGGTCCCGGGTCACGAAGACATCGAACAGCGCTTCGCCGCAGACCAGGAACATGACCCTCTCCCTCCGATCAGGCCGGACGGCCGGCCCCACCATGCCGCGCCAGCAGGTCGGGCAACGCCGTCATGTCATCGAACACCAGGGCCGGTCCCAGGGCCTCCAGCGCGTCACGGTGTCGCGGAGCGCGGGCATGGCTGCCCCCCACGAAGCCGAACACCGCCATGCCGGCGCGCATCCCGGCCTCGATCCCGGCCGCGCTATCCTCGACCACCACGCAGCGGGACGGGTCGACGCCCATGCGCGCCGCCGCCAGCAGAAACAGATCCGGCGCCGGCTTGCCGTTCCGCACCATGGTGGCGCTGAACTGCCGGCCCTCGAAAAACGACGCCAGGCCCGTGATCTCCAGCGCCAGACGAATGCGGTCCAACTGACTGGAGGACGCCACGCAAAAGGGCATGGGAAGACGGGCCAAGGTCCCGGCCATCCCCGGGATGGGCAGGAGGTCCCGGCGGAACGCCTCGAACAGCCGGCCGCGCATGCGGTCCAGCGCCGCGTCGTCGATCCGGCATTCGTGGTCGCGCCGCAGGATGGCGGTGATGCTGACCAGGCTCTTGCCCAGGAAGCGGCGATAGACGTCGTCCTCGGTCAGGACGAGGCCGGCCTCGGCGATGCTCTCCAACAGCACGCGCGTGGCGATCGGTTCGCTGTCCACCAGAACGCCGTCGCAGTCGAAAACGACCAGATCGACCGAGGCCGGGGTGTCCTGTCCATTGCCTGTCACAGTGTGCTCCGCGTCACCAATCCGTTGATGTCCGCCCCAACGCCGCGTCGCCGCGCCGCGTCGCGGGCCCGGGCGATGAGGTCGGGCGATGAGCCCCGGGGACGGATGACGTCATACGCGGCCGCATCCGCCCCCGGCATCAATCTTCGCCTGTCCGGAGTCTTGGCCTGTCCAGGCGCCGTTGCCAAGCGCCGTGTCAGGGCCTGTGGCCACCCCCTACCAGCAGGTGTACCCGCCATCCGTGGTCAGGATGGCCCCGGTGATCAGGCTGGCGGCGTCGGAGGCCAGGAAGTGCACGGCCGAGGCGACCTCGTCCGGCTGACCGACGCGACCCATCGGCGTCATGTCCAGCCAGACCTTGTACATCTCCGGATTTTCCTCGATGCCGAAGGACGTCAGCGGCGTTTCGATGTAGGTGGGCGCCACGCTGTTGACGCGCACCCCCCTGGCACCCCACTCGGCGGCCAGGGAGCGGGTCAACTGATGCACCGCCGCCTTGGACGCGTTGTAGAACGCCTGTGGCTGCGGCTTGTTGACGATCAGGCCGGACATGGAGCCGATGTTGACGATGGCGCCGCCGCCCTGGTCCAGCATGATCCGTCCGAAGGCGCGGCAGCACCAGAACAGGCCGTCCACGTTGACGTCCATGTGGAAGCGCCAGTGCTCGTCCGAGGTCTCCTCGGCGGGCACGTCGCTCTTCGCCACGCCGGCGTTGTTGACGAGGATGTCGACCCGCCCATGCGCCGCCCTGATGGCGGCGGCGGCGGCGTCCACATCGGCCGAGTGGGTCACGTCGAGGGCGACGCCATGCGCCGTGATGCCGCGCTGGCCGAGGTCGGCCACTGTGGCCTCCACCCGCTCCGGCAGCAGTTCCGCGACGACCACCGTCGCGCCGGCCTCGCCCAGCGCGCCCGCGCAGGCCGCGCCGATTCCCTGGCCGCCCCCGGTCACCACGGCGACCCGGCCCGCGAGGCTCAGCTTCTCCATGTACATGACGTCTGTCCTTTCAACTCAGCACATTCCCGCCGTCGACGTTGTAGGTCTGGCCGACGACGTAATCGCTGTCGGCGCTGGCCAGGAACACCGCCATGCCGATCAAGTCGTCGGCCCGCCCCATGCGGCCATGGGGCACGGCCTGGCCGGCCAGACGCTTCTTCTCGCCCGGCGGGCGGTTCTCATAGCGCGCGAACAGCGCATCCACGCCGTCCCAGTGTTCGCCGTCGACCACGCCGGGCGCGATGGCATTCACGGTGATGCCGTGCTCGATCAGGTTCAGGGCGGCCGACTGCGTCAGGCTGATAACGGCGGCCTTGGAGGCGCAGTAGACCGCCACCAGCGCCTCGCCGCGCCGGCCGGCCTGACTGGCCATGTTGATGATCTTGCCACCGCGCCCCTGGGCGATCATGACGCGGGCGCCGGCCTGCAAGGTGAACAGCGTGCCGGCGACGTTGATGGCGAAGACACGCTCGTAGCTCTCACGCGTGATCTCGGTGATCGGCGCCAGATCGAAGACGGCGGCGTTGTTGACCAGGATGTCGATGCCACCCAATGCCGCGCAGGTCGCGTCAACGGCGCCGGTGATGGAGTCCGGATCGGTGACGTCCATGGGCACGGCCAGCGCCGCCGGCCCGATCGCGGCAACGGTGGCCCGCGCCCGCTCGATATCGATGTCCGCGATGGCCACGCGGGCGCCCTCGGCCACGTAGGCCTCGGCGAAGGCGCGGCCGATGCCGCGCGCCGCGCCGGTGATCAGCGCGGTCTTGCCGTTCAATCGTTTCACGACACACCTTCCGGCGTTCTGATGACCTCGCCCGTCTTGCCGAACAGGTGCATCTTGCCCGGCTCGGGCGTCAGGGAGATGGTTTCGCCATGGCGCAGGTCGACTTCGCCCGGCGCCCGGGCGGTGATCTGGCCCACGCCGTCGACCTTGATGTGCAGGAAGGTGTCCGAGCCCAGATGCTCGGCGACGCCGACCTCGCCACGCCAGGTGCCGCCGTCGGGCGAGAGCGTGATGTGCTCGGGGCGCACGCCGATGACCTCGGCGCCAAGCTTGGCGGCTTCCCGACCGTTGATGAAGTTCATGCGCGGCGAGCCGATGAAGCCGGCGACGAACAGGTTCGCCGGCCTGCGGTACAGCTCCATGGGGCTGCCGACCTGCTCCACCACGCCCTTGTTCAGCACCACGATCGTGTCGGCCATGGTCATGGCCTCGATCTGGTCGTGGGTGACGTAGATCATGGTGGTGCCGAGCTGGTGGTGAAGCTCGCTGATCTCCAGGCGCATGTTGACGCGCAACGCGGCGTCCAGGTTGGACAGCGGTTCGTCGAACAGGAACGCCTTGGGCTCGCGCACGATGGCCCGGCCGATGGCCACGCGCTGGCGCTGACCGCCCGAAAGCTGGCGCGGCTTGCGCGACAGGTAGTCGGTCAGGTTCAGGACGCGCGCCGCCTCGGTGACCTTGCGATCGACGGCCGCCTTGTCCAGGCCGGCCATGCGCAGGGGAAAGGCGATGTTCGCCCGCACCGTCATATGCGGATAGAGGGCGTAGGACTGGAACACCATCGACAGGCCGCGACGCGCCGGCGGCAACTGGGTCACGTCCTCGTCGTCGATTTCGATGGTGCCCGCGGAGGCGTCCTCCAGGCCCGCGATCAGGCGCAACAGCGTGGACTTGCCGCAACCGGACGGACCGACGAAGACCACGAACGCGCCATCCTCGATGGACAGGTCGAGATCGCGGATGACCTCCTGGGTGCCGAAGCGCTTGCTGACGTTGGACAGACGGAGATGGCACATGTCACGACTCCTCCCGGTCTTTTTACTTGACGGCACCGAACGTCAGGCCACGCACCAACTGGCGCTGCGAGAACCAGCCGAGGACGAGGATCGGCGCGATGGCCATGGTCGAGGCCGCCGACAGCTTCGCCCAGAACAACCCCTCGGGGCTGGAGTACGAGGCGATGAACGCGGTCAGCGGCGCGGCGCTGGCGGCCGTGAGGTTGAGGCTCCAGAACGCCTCGTTCCACGCCAGGATGATGTTGAGCAGGCAGGTCGAGGCGATGCCCGGCACCGCCATCGGCGCCAGCACGTACACGATCTCCTGGCGCAGTCCGGCGCCGTCCATGCGCGCGGCTTCCAGGATGTCGGCGGGGATTTCCTTGAAGTAGGTGTAGAGCATCCACACCATGATCGGCAGGTTCACCATCGTCATGACGATGATCAGCGCGATCAGCGTGTCCAGCAGCCCCAGATCGCGGAAGATCAGGTAGATGGGCATCAGCACACCCACCGCCGGAAGCATCTTGGTGGACAGCATCCACATCAGGATGCCCTTGGTGCGCTTGGTCGGCGAGAACGCCATGGCCCAGGCCGCCGGCACGGCGATGATCAGGCCGATGAGCGTCGAGCCGAACGAGATGGCCACCGAGTTGACGACGTGGCGGAGGTAGTTCGACCGCTCCTGGACCTCGGTGTAATTCTCCATCGTCCAGTCGAAGAACAGGAACGATGGCGGGTTGGCGATGGCCTCTCCCTCGGTCTTGAAGCTGGTCAGCACCGTCCAAAGGATGGGGAAGAAGATCAGCAGACCGATGACCCATGCCAGGACCGTGACCGCCGCCTTCCGCTGAGTGGATACCGTGCGTGCCATGGATCAGGTCTCCAGGTTCTTGCCGATCAGGCGGATCAGGAAGATGGCGACGATGTTGGCCAGGATGACGGCGATGATGCCGCCGGCCGACGCGCCCCCGACATCGAACTGAAGCAGGGCCTGGGTGTAGATCAGGTAGCTCAGATTGGTGCTGTCGTAGCCCGGTCCGCCCGACGTGGTGACCAGGATTTCCGCGAACACCGACAGCAGGAAGATGGTCTCGATCAGGATCACCACGGTGATGGCCCGCGACAGGTGCGGCAGCGTGATGTGGACGAAGCGCCGGAGCGCGCTGGCGCCGTCCATCTCGGCCGCCTCCATCTGCTCCTCGTCGAGCGATTGCAGCGCGGTGAGCAGGATCAGGGCGGCGAACGGCAGCCACTGCCACGAGACGATCAGGATGATCGACAGCAGGGGCGCCGAGGACAACCAGTCCACGGGCTCCAGACCCACCCCCCGGGCGACCCAGGCAAACAGGCCGTAGACCGGGTGCATCAGCATGTTCTTCCACACCAGGGCCGAGACCGTCGGCATGACGAAGAACGGCGCGATCACCAGCAGGCGAACGATGCCCCGGCCGAAGAACGGTTGGTCCAGCAACAAGGCCATCAGCAGTCCGCCGCCGACGCTGATGACCAGCACGCTGGCCACCAGCACCAGCGTGTTGACCAGGGCGGCCGTGAAGGCGGGGTCGGTGACGAAGTACTGGTAATTGAAGAACCCGGTCCACTCCTCCATCCCCGGCATGAGCAGGTTGTAGCGGAGGAAAGAGAAGTAGAGCGTCATCGACAGGGGGATGAGCATCCACGCCAGCAGGAGGATGACGCTCGGCGACATCATCAGGCGGGCGGTGGACTGAGTGTGCAGCGTCGCCACGGCGGACCTCACCTTGGTCGGACGGCGGGAAGACGGGGGCGGACGGAACGGGCGGCCCGCACCTGCCCCGACCAGCCGGGGACGAGCGCGGTCCGCCGCTCCGGAGGCGCTACTCGATGTAGCCGCCCTTCTTCATTTCACGCTCGGTGAAGCGCTGGGCGTTCTCGAGGGCCTGGTCGACGGAGACACGCCCGGCCAGGGCGGCCGAGAACTGCTGGCCGACGGCCGTGCCGAGACCCTGGAACTCGGGGATCCCGACCCACTGCCCGCCGATGTAGGGCACCGGATCGACCGTCGGGTCCGCCTGATCGGCGGCGTTGATGGACCGCAGCGTCATGTCGGCGAACGCGGCCGCCTCGCGGTACTCCGGGTTCTCGTAGAGGGAGGTGCGGGTGCCGGGCGGAACGTTGGCCCAGCCATCCACCTCCGCCACCATGGTCGTGTAGTCCTTGCTGGTGGCCCAGGCGATGAACGCCTTGGCCGCGTCGGCATGCTCGGTGCTGGCCGGGACGGCCAGGTTCCACGACCACAGCCAGCTTCCGTGCTTGTCGGTGCCGCCGTGCGGCGCCAACGCGAAGCCGACGCTGTCCGCGACCTGGGACTCCTTGGGATCGGTCACGAACGAGGCGGCGACGGTGGCGTCGATCCACATCGCGCACTTGCCGGACTGGAACAGGGCCAGGTTCTCGTTGAAGCCGTTGGTGGACGCCCCGGGCGGGCCGGCGTCGGTCATCAGGTCGACGTAGAACTGAAGGGTATCCGTCCAGATCGGCTGGTCGAACTGAGGCTGCCAGTCCATGTCGAACCAGCGTGCGCCCATGGAGTGGCCGAGGGAGGTGATGAACGCCATGTTCTCACCCCAGCCGGCCTTGCCACGCAGGCAGATACCGTAGACCTCGTTCTCGGTATCGGTGAGGGCGCGCGCCGCCTCGCCAATGAACGCCCAGGTGGGATCCTCGGGCATGGTCAGCCCCGCCGCCTCGAACAGGTCGGTGCGGTACATCACCATGCTGCTTTCGCCGTAGAACGGCGCCGCGTAGAGCGTGCCCTCGTAGGTCAGGCCCTCACGAATGGCCGGCATGATGTCCGCGGCATCGTAGTCGTCCCCCAGGTCGTCCAACGGCACCAGCCAGCCCTGCTTGGCCCAGATACGCACCTCGTAATTGCCGATGGTCATGATGTCGTACTGACCGCCCTTGGTGGCAATGTCGGTGGTCACCTTCTGGCGAAGGATGTTCTCCTCCATCGTCACCCAGTCGAGCGAAATGCCGGGGTGCTTCTGCTCGAAGTCGCCGGACATCTTCTGCATGCGGATCATGTCGCCGTTGTTCACGGTAGCGACGGTCAAGGTTGTCTCCGCCATGGCAGGACCTGCGAACGTCGCAGCCGCACAGGTCCCCACCAAGAGTCGCGAAAGTTTCATCGGTCGTCCTCCCGAGCGCCCCGTTTCGGGCAATTGCCTTGTAACTGGGCAATTACCCACCCAAAAAACCGCCGTGTCAAGGGACTTGAATGGCACCCGGCAACCATCGCGGCCGTAGACCGACGATTTATGGAGGGTTTTCAGGGTGTCACCTGCGGTGCGGCAACCGGCCACGCGAGCGCCGGTCCGTCTCGCGCGTCTCTCACGCGACAGGGGGCACAGAGGGACTCCGGGGCGGCGCGAGGGGGCGCCCCCCTGTCACGACACCGCATATCTCTTTGTTTTTAAAGAGGGATCACCAGGAAGACGGGGCACGGCACCGGCTAGGCCGACTCCAGCAAGGCCGACGCCGTCCACTCATCGGTGATCAGGCCGTTGGCCAGCGGCCGGCGCACCACGGCCCGCAGGGCCGCCAGCTTGCGCGCACCCTTGGCCATGACCATGACCAGGGTGCTCTCGGGCCAGTCGAGCGGTCCGCTGACCACCCGCGCGTTGGTGTCGCAATCGACCAGCCGGCCCTCGGCGTCGAACGCCCAGCCGACCATCTCGCCGACCGCGCCGCCCGCGCGCAGGGCCTCCAGTTCGGACTCGCTGATGAAGCCGTCCACGAACAGGGGGGCCTCCGGTCCCAGGTCCCCCAGGCCGACGAAGACAACGTCGGCCCGCCGCGCCAGGGCGAGGGACTGGCGGATGACCGGCTGCGCCCTGAGCACGTCCCGCTCTTCCGGGGACGCCGCGACCACCGGCGACGGCATCACGTGATGGCGCGCCGTGACCCGTTCCGCCATCGAGAAAATGGCGCTGTAGAACGCCATGGCCCCGTCCGGCGCGATGTTTCCGGTCAGCGACACGACCCTCTTGTCGGGGGTCTCCATGGGGGGGAGCTGACCGATCGCCGCCTTCAACGTGCGACCGGTACCGATCGCCAGCACGGCGATATCGGGCGCGCGCAGGTGGCGTTCGATCTGGGCCGCCCCGGCCTCGGCGATGCCCAGCGTGGCGGACTGGGTCTCGGGATCGGTCGGCACCACCTCACAGAAGCGCAGCCCGAAGCGCTCGCGGACCCGGGCCGCCAGATCGAGGCAGCGGGCGATCGGATGGTCCAGCCGGACCTTGACCAGGCCGTCGGCGACGGACAACGACACCAGACGTTGCGCCGCCTGCCGGGAAATCCCCAACGCGCCGGCGATTTCCTCTTGGGTCTTGCCCGCCACATAGTACAACCAGCCCGCCCTCGCGGCGTCGTCCATGCGGGCGCTGTTGCTGGTTTTCCGTCGACTCATCACCGCCGTCTCGATGGCTGGGCGGCGACGCCGTCGGGAGAGCCATGACCGATGGATCACGTCGCCGCACAACATATTGATTTAGGAGCCCTTTCGATCCAGACAAGAGACGGCGAGGGTCGCCGTGGGTCCGACTCAGGGCACGTGGAAGGTCAACGCACAGGCCGCCATTCTGACCGACGCGGCCGGCCAAGCCTATGTCCAAACGACCGAGACCGCCACACAGCCTCCGGTTCCCGGCTCGTCACCGTCACGGGGATGCACGCGCGCTCCCGTCCATGTCCGGGTCCGGGTCACGATCGGGGTCCGGGCTCGACCGGTAGCTGGCGATCACCCGCTTGATCTTCCGACGCCGTCGATAGGCGACGGAATTGAAACACTGATCGATCAGCCACAGCCCGCGTCCCCGCTCCTCCGTGCTCATCCACACGCGCGGGCTGTGCAACGCGCGCGCGGGTGGCTCATCCAGAAACCGGGGCCCATCATGATCGGCAACGAAAACCAGTCCGCCCGAAATCCGGAACACCGACAGGGTAAACGTCCGGTCGCACTCGCCCCCATAGGAATGCTCGACAATATTGTTGAGGATTTCAACCAAGCCAATGTGAATCTTGATGAGATCGTCCTGGGAATACCCGGTCAGGTTTGGAAGGATCCTCTCCCAAGTGTCCGCGACACTTGTGAAGTCGCAGCGCACGACGTACCTGCGGCCCATGACGCGCTCCTCCTCGGGGTCTTGCCAGCAAGCCTCACCCCCGCCCCCATGGGGGGTGCGGCCCGTCGGGACGGGCGCGACCAGTCCCCTCCCCCAAGGGGCACCGTTCCCGGACCCGGGGACACGCGCTCCGCTCACGCGATCGGGCGGCGCGCGCGCCATGCCGTGTCGGGGGGCCTCACGTCTCCCGCAGCAGGGCGACGGCGGCGGTCCGATCCGGCTTGACCTTGAACATCATGTCCATTCTGAGCAGCGTGAACACCGTCTTGACTGCGGGAGTCAGTCCGCACACCGCGATGCCCCCGCCCTTTCTCATGGTCTTGGTCACGCCCACCAGGGCCCCGACGCCGGTCGAGTCCATGAACCCGACCGCCGAGAGGTCGAACACGGCCTTCTTCTCGTTCTTGAGGGCCTGGGACGCCCCGTGATGGAACGCCGTCGCCGACCCCGCGTCCAGGCGGGCCGCATCCACCGTGATCACGATCACGTCGTCGTCACGCTCCACCTGCATCATCCTTGACTCTCCCTGTCCCTGGCCACTTCCAAGAGAACGAGCGACACGTCGTCATCGAACGCGTCCGAGTGCCGCCACGCGGCCAAACGCTTGTGGATTTCGACAGGCACTTCGTCCAACGGCATCCGCCGGGTTTCGTGCAACAGGTCCTGGAAGCGATCCAGGCCGAACAACTCGCCCGAGGGACTGGCGCATTCGATAATGCCGTCGGAAAAGAAGGCGACGCGCTGAATCGGCGCCAGGTCCACGACCGTCTCCTCGAAGTCGACGTTCTCCATCAGGCCGACCGGAAAGCCGCCCTGACCCAGCGCGAAGGGCGGGGCGCCGTTGCGCGGCACCGCCACCGGATGCGGATGCCCGGCCTGGCACAGGCGCATGGTGCCGTTCGCCCGCACGGTCGCCGCGAGGACCGTGAAGTAATCGAAGTTGGGCGGCGTGACCTGAAACTCCGCGTTCAACTCGCAGACGACGTCGCCCGGTCCGCGCAGGCGGCCGTTTTGCGCCCGGAACCGGTCCGCCGTGATCATGCGCGACAACGTGAACGACATCATGGCCGAGCGGGCACCATGTCCGGCAACATCAATGGCGTAAAGCGCCACATCTCCATTGCCCAGGTTGAAATAATTATATATATCCCCTGAAACAGTTGACGAAGGAATAAGAGACGTGGCCAGATGATACGTTCCGATATATATATTGTTATCCGGCAAAAGACTTTCCTGCATTTTAGCCGCCGCTTCGACATCCTGCTTCAACTGATTGTACGCGACCTCCAGTTTTTCATTTACGCGCGTGAGTTGTTCATTTTTGTGCCTTAACTGTGTTTGCAGGCTCAGAATACGTTCGGCGGCCCGCAACTTCGCCGCGATCATCTCCGGGTCGAACGGCTTGACGAGAAAATCGTCCGCCCCGGCATCCATGGCCTCCAGGTAGTCCTTGCGGGACGCCTTCGCGGTCAGCAGCAGAAAGAACATGTGTTGTGTCTCGGGTATCGAGCGAATCCTCCGACACAACTCGACGCCAGACATCTCGGGCATGACCCAGTCACTGATCACGAGGTCAATCGACGGATTACTCTTGGCCAGGTTAAGAGCCTGGTCACCGTTCTCGGCCAGCCACACGTCATGCCCCAGTCTCTTGACGCTGAACTGCACGATCCGCCTGATGATTTCGTCGTCATCCACAATCAGGATCTTCATCGTCTTCCCATCAAAACAGCGAGTGTGGCAGGTCCGGCAGGTCGTCTCCTCCGAGATCAAGGCCCGACTCGAGGCTCCCCTCCACGCCCACATCCGACAGTGTTGGCGCGGCATCACCCAGGTTGTCCGCTTCAAGTCCATCCACGGACAAGGCACCGTCGTTGCCCAACAAGTCCGGCGTCACGGAAATGTCCTGATGATCCAAGGGAAGGACTTCACCATGATCGTCATAGACATCAATGGATATCGATCGGGTCCCGCCATCCGACGCGGTTTCCAGATGAAGGGACTGCACAACACTTTCATAGACGGTACTTTGCGCCTCCCCCGTCAATGTCAGGGTCCCGGTCTCGGCGGACAGACCACCCCCCTCGACCTCGATCCCGGTATCGCCGACCAGGGTTCGGCCATCGGCGTCCTCCTCAACGGTGAATCCTACAACAGATATGTCGTCTTGCGGGAATTCTTCGTGTGACGCCATATTTACGGTCACCTTGGACACGACGCCCACCGCCGAAATGGAGAAGTCCGGCGCCACCGGAATCCCCGACGCCAAGGCCGTCGCGTCCTCCACCTCGGTCGCCCCCCCCTGGACGGTCACCGCCACGCCGGTTTCGGCGGTGCTATCCAGCACATCGGGAGAGGCGGCCACCGTCACCGACAGCGCCTCGCCCGCCGCCGGGTCCGCGAGCTGGGCGTCGATGGCCAGCGCCACCGGCTGGTCCCCCACACCCACGCCGGCCGA
>NZ_JACIGK010000015.1:0-19227 GCF_014197915.1 Roseospira visakhapatnamensis | reverse complement strand
CTCGCCCCCGCCGGCACGCCCGACACCGTCACCGACAGCGCCTCGCCCGCCGCCGGGTCCGCGAGCTGGGCGTCGATGGCCAGCGCCACCGGCTGGTCCTCCACACCCACGCCGGCCGATACCGAAAGGAGCGGCGCCGCAACGCTCGGCGCCGCCGCAGGATCCGTGCCACCATCCGGATCGGGATCCGTCCCGCCACCCGGGTCGGGATCCGTGCCGCCATCCGGGTCGGGATCCGTTCCGCCGTCCGGGTCGGGATCCGTGCCACCATCCGGGTCGGGATCGGTCCCGCCGTCCGGGTCGGGATCCGTGCCGCCATCCGGGTCGGGATCCGTTCCGCCGTCCGGGTCGGGATCGGTCCCGCCATCCGGGTCGGGATCCGAGCCGCCGTCCGGGTCGGGATCGGTCCCGCCATCCGGGTCGGGATCCGTGCCGCCATCCGGGTCGGGATCCGTCCCGCCATCCGGGTCGGGATCCGTTCCGCCGTCCGGGTCGGGATCCGTGCCGCCATCCGGGTCGGGATCCGTGCCACCATCCGGGTCGGGATCGGTCCCGCCGTCCGGGTCGGGATCCGTTCCGCCGTCCGGGTCGGGATCCGTGCCGCCATCCGGGTCGGGATCCGTGCCGCCATCCGGGTCGGGATCCGTGCCGCCATCCGGGTCGGGATCCGTGCCGCCATCCGGGTCCGGATCCGTGCCGCCATCCGGGTCGGGATCGGTCCCGCCGTCAGGGTCGGGATCGGTGCCACCACCCGGGTCGGGATCGGTGCCACCACCCGGGTCGGGATCCGTGCCGCCATCAGGATCCGTATCGGTGCCGTCATCGGAGTCCGGATCCGGGTCCGGGTCCGGGTCCGCGCCGCCACCGTCCGACGCAAGTCCGCCACCACCACCCGGCACGCCACCGGCCCCGCCCTCGGCAGATCGGGCGCCCGATACCGCGCCGACCCGCGCGCTCGTCACCCCCTCCCCGGGCGCGCCGGCGGTCCCCTGGTCGCCGTCGACCTCGCGGCGGAGCACCGTCTCCCCGTCCGCCGACACGACCTCCTCCACGGTGGAGCCCGCGTCGACGAGCGGCGCGGCGAACGCATCGACCGAGGGGCTCGCGGCTCCCTCCGGATTGCCGGGGGGCGCGTCGCTCGGCGCCACCGTCTCGGTCTCCGTGATCTCCGGCGCCACGACGGCCTCGGGCGCCACGGAGTCCGGCCCGGCGACGGCGCCCTCGTCCACCTGCTCCCCCTGATGAATCAGCGAGAGACTGCGGTCCTGGGCCGCGCGATCCCCGGACGCCGCGTCGACCGGCCGTTCGACGGCGTCCAGCCGACCCTGGACCACCCGCGTCGCCTGCGAGGGGGACCCCTCCGACGCGGGCGGAAGGGGCATGGGCGCCTTGGTGTCATCACTCGCCATGGCTAGTCTTCCTGCGTCAACGCTCGCCCAAGGTTCCGTCCACGGTCGCGTAGATCGGCTTCAGGAGGTACTGCAGTACGGTCTTGCTGCCGGTGACGATGTCGGCCTGTACCGTCATGCCGGGAAGCACGAGGTGGCGATCACTGCTGCGGCCGACATAACTCGTGGATAGCTTGATGCGACCCAGGTAGTAAGGGGTCTTGTCCTCGCCGAGAAACGTCGTTGGAGAAATATTGGACAAGGTCCCGCCAATTCTCCCATATCGTGAGAACTCGAACGCCTGAACCTTGACCTTGACGGGCTGCCCAACCTGGACAAACCCGATATCCCTGGGCGAAATCTGGACCTCGGCGAACAGTTCATCTTCCAGGGGCACGATCCGGACCGCCGTGGCGCCCGGTTGAATCACGCCGCCGATGGTCTTGACCGCCAGTTCCTGAATGACCCCGTCCAGGGGCGCGCGGATCAGAAGCCGCGTCACGCGGTCGTCCTGGGCGATCATCTGCTCGCGGATTTCCGCCAGTTCGGCGTTGACCGCCCCCAGCTTGTCCAGGGTTTCCTCGCGAATGCGGCCGTGCAATTCGGCGATCCGCGACCGCAGTTGGGCGATGTTGTCGCGCAGGGACCCGATGGTGCGGTCCAGTTCGCGCAGGTCGGCCATGGCCATGGTCTGTTCGCGTTGCACCTCGATCAGCAACAGCGGCGCGTTGAGCCCTTGCTCCACCAACTCCTGGCGAATGGAGACTTTCTTTTGGATCAGCTCCAGGGCTTGAACAAGAAACTCCCGCCGTCTCTCGGAGTGCCGCAACTGGGACTCCAGGTCCGTGATCTGATCCGCAAGAACCTGTTCCTGCTGGACCCGACCTTCGTTCTGCGCCTGGAGCAGTCCCTCATGCTCCCGTATCAGACCGTCGTCATCGGTGATGCCTCGGAAATCGGCCGGGCGGTTCGCGGCGAAGGCGGCCAGACGCTCGGCCTGGAGGATCAGGGCAAGGCGCCGGGCGCTCAGCTGGTCGCGACTGGCCAGGGTGGGAATGCTGTTCAGCCGAATGAGCGGCTGCCCCTGGCGAACGACCTCCCCTTCCTTGACCAGGATGTCGTGGACGATCCCGCCTTCCAGGTGGTCGATGGTCTGGACCGCGCGTTCGGGCACGATCTCGCCGGAGCCTCGCGCCAGTTCGTCCACGGGCGTCACCGACGCCCAGATCAGGAAGGCGGCCAGGATGGCGCTGATCATCAAGGTGACCGCCTGCGTCAACGGACGCAGCCTCATGTCGCCGACCAGATCCTCGGTCGCGAACTGATCCACATCCAGGTCCTGTGGCCGCGCGCGCAGACGCATCAGATCATCCCTTCCGGAATCCGCTCCCGAATCTTGTCGGCCGGACCGAAGTAGCGGGAGGTGCCGTTCTCCAGCAAAAGAACCTTGTCGGCGATCCCCAGGTACTGCCGCCGGTGCGTGACGAGCAGCACGGTGGATCCACGCGCCCGCAGTTGTTCCAGCGCGCCGATGAAGGCGAACTCGCCGACGAAATCGAGACCGGTCGCCGGCTCGTCGAGCAGGACGATCGGGGCACGGCGCAGATGGACGCGCGCCAGCGCCAGACGCGACAGGACTCCCTTGGGCAAGGCCACGGACTTGCCGTCGCAGGCCGTGTCGAGGCCGTCCTTCAGGGCCTCGATCATCGACAGGGCATCGGCGTTTTCGAGGGCCCGCATCATGTCATCGGTGGTGGCCCGCGGCTCGACCATCAGGAAATTGTCCCGGATGGTGCCGTGAAACAGCGCCGGCACCTGGGGCACATGGGCGATGGCGCGACGAAGGTACGTCGGGTCGAACTGCCGGATGTCGCGGCCATCCACGCGGATGTTGCCGCCCGAGGCCGTGTACAGCCCGGCGACGAGCTTCAGGATGGTCGACTTGCCACTTCCGTTCCGGCCCAGAATGGCGACGATGTCGCCCCGCGCGGCCTTGAAGGACAACGCCGCGAGGATCGGGTCCGTCTCGCGTCCGTAGCGGAAGGTCACGCGATTGAAGACGATCTCACCGCGAATGACGGGCCGTTCGGCGCCGGGGTCCCCCGGGGCGGGCTCCGGCGCGGTCTCCATCAGGCTGTCGATCTGCCGGGCCGAGGCCGCCAGCTGGCCGAGCCGCGTGGTCGCCATGAAGCCTCTCTGAAGCGGCCCCAGCAACCGCCAGACCAGCATCATGCAGGCGATCAGGCCACCCGTGGTCAACGACCCGCCCAACACCATGTGAATGCCGGCGAACAACGTGGCCAGGGCGGCCAGCGTCCCGAGGGACTGGCCGACCGCCGCCAGCCCCTGGGACGCGGCGGCGCTCTGTTCGTTGGCCCTGGCGGCGCCGACCACGCTGTCGCGGAACCGCCGGAGCCAGATGCCGGTGCTGCCGGTGGCCCGAATGGCGCGCATCCGGTCCATCATCTCCAGGGCGATCAGTTGGCGCCGCGCATTGGATCGCGCCGCCACCGTGGTGCGCCGCCGCATCACCCGATTGCCCGCCACGGCCAAGACACCGAACAACAGCATGGCGATCACCGGAATGACGGCCAGCCATCCCCCGACCGCGGCCACCGCGACGATGAACAGCAGCGTGAACGGAGTATCCAGGATGGCCTGTTCCAGCGGTCCGCTCAGCAGGTCGCGGATGCGGTCGATGTCCTTCACGCGGGCGATCTGGCTGGCGATGCTGGCCCGCTCGGTGAACTGGCTGGGCAGCGTCAGCAACCGCCCGAACACCGCGTTGCCGACGATGTAGCCCAGCCGCAGGCTGGCCCGGTTCATGACGCGGCCCCGCAAGCGCCGCAACAGCATCTCGAACACGGCGGCCAGGACCGCGCCCACGCTCAGGGAGACAAGAACATCGGTCGCTTCCGCGCCGATGACCTTGTCGTAGACCGCCATCACGAACAGCGGGTTCGCCACCGCCGCCAGGGTCGCGAACAGGGTCAGAAGCAGGGCCCAGGCAACCAGCGGCATTTGCCGCTTGACCTGACTTCTCAACCATGAGGGATGCTCGCGCACGGCCAGGGGATCGGGCTCCTCGAACCGGATCACCGCGCCCGGCGCGAGGGAACCGGCCTCGATCCGGGATCGCGCGCCCGGGTGGGCACGGTCCCGCACGACCCAGCCGTCGGCGCCGGGATACAGGACCAGAGGCGAACCGTGATCCGGCAGATAAAGAAGCGGGACCGCCACGCCTGCGCGGGACCGCGCCGCCTGGGCCAGCGTGCCTGGCGTGAACGCCCTACGCCGCGTGACATCCCCCACGAAGCCCAGCCGGGACGCCGCGTTGAGCACGTCGATGACCGGGGTCCCGGAACCCTTGATGGCGAAGGCGTCGCGCACGTCTGTCACGTCGCCGGTCCACCCGGCCTCCCGAAGCAGGCCGTGAAGGCCGTCCGGCACCGTCAGGGCCGGGCCGGTCAGCGCGTCAAGGCTGGCGGCGGGCCAGGCCAGCGACGACGCCCGGAGAGGATGGCGCGACTGGGCCGTCATGCCGCCGCCTCGTCGACGGCGATGGTGCGTCCGTGGGCGAGCCGGACAACCTGATCCGCGAGGTTCAAGATGCTGGGACGATGACTGACGATCAGAATGGCGCAAGACTGGCGCAGGTCCTGGAACAGCGCCGCGATCCTCTGGTCTCCCCGGTCGTCGATCGCCGAATTGGCGTCATCGAACAACAGGACGCGCGGCGACTGGGTGAGCGCGCGGGACAGGGAGATCCGTTGCATCACCCCGCGGGGCAGGGTATCGGTCGCGCCCTCGCCGACCAGGGTGGCCAGCCCCTTGGGCAGGCCCATGACGACATCGGACAAGCCGGTGCGATCCGCCGTCGACAGGGCGGCCTCGGTCAGCCAGGGACGGAACATGGTGATGTTGTCGAGGATGGTCCCGGAGAACAGCGTCTCCTGTTGCGAGACCAGGGTGATGGTGCGCCGGAGGCTGTCTTCCGAGTAGTCGGTCAGCAGCCGCCCCCCCAGGCGGATCTCGCCCGCCTCCGGCTGGTAGAGGCCCGCGAGAAGGGTCAACAGCGTGCTCTTGCCGCTGCCGTTGTCCCCGATCAGGCCGACCGGGCGCCCGACCGTCAGGTCCAGCGTCGCGTTCTCCAGCACGCGCCGTTCGCCCTGTGTGCCGAACGAGAACGCCACGTCACGCATGCTCAGATGCGGCTCGGCGCTGGACGCATCCAGCGAGCCCATGGCCACGCGGGTCACCGGAACGGCGAACAGGGACCGGACCTGATCCTTGGCGACCCCGCTGGCCTGCTGGCGGGACAGAGAGAGGATCAGGCTGTGGCTCAGGGCCAGGAAGCGGCCGACGATCAGGGTACAGGCCGACAGCGCGCCGATGGAGATGCGGCCGTCCAGCACCAGGGTGCTTCCGAAGCCGATGGTCCCGATGGTCGACAGTTGCACCACGAACTGGCCGATCTCGGACAGCTTCTGGCTCGACGCGTAGGCGGTGCCCTGCGCCGTGAGCCGGCGTTCCTGCAGGGCCTCGTACCGGCGCTGCAGGGCTCGCTCCGCGCCCACCATCTTGATCGCCTGAAGACCGGACAGGGTGGCGATCAGGAAGTCGTAGCGATCGTCATCGGTCTGGGCGGCGTCGTCCAGGGCCAGTCGCGAGGCGCGGCTTGCCGGAATCGCGGCGAGGCTCAGCAACAGCAGGCCGGCGAGCGGCACAATGACCAGACTGCCCCCCAGCGTCCAGATCAGCGCCAGGAACCCGAAGATGAACGGAATGTCGTAGACCGACAGAAGGGCCTGCCCCGACCCGTGATCCCGCAGACGAGAGATGGCCGCCAGCCGCTCCAGGTGTCGGCCGGGCGACACCCTCTCGAACGCCGCGAGGTCGGATGTCAGCAGGTGCCGGGCAGCCTTGACGCTGGTGCGCGTTTCATATTGAGACGCAATGGGCCCCAATATGAGAATCCTTGCCACTCTGAGAACCAATTCGAGAATGACGGCGACAAGAACGCCGGTCGCCAGCAGCAAGGCCGTGTTCTCGGACTGATTGGGAATAACGCGATCGTAGACCTGGAGCAGGAAAATGGGGAGCGCCAGTGACATCATGTTGATGGATATGGAGCCAATGGCGACGCCAGTGAGCGGAAATATAGTCCCTCTCTCTACAGTAAGATTATTCATCAGGCGCCGCCAGAAATTAAATTGTATTATGAGTGCTCTCTATTTTTATTTTATATTCAATCTCTGTCTTGCACTCAGCGATCGACCTGCCTCGTTTCGCAGACGATCCACAAAGCACGCTATGTGCCAATTTCGTGTCCATGAACCGAAAAACATCCTTGCAGGGTTCCGGAGGACGGAGCGGACCGGCGTTCGGCCTTGAGCCCAACCTGAGCCTGACGGGTCCGCATCGCGGCCACGCGCGATCAGACACGCCCCCCGCCGGGGACACGATCGGCGCCATGCCAGCGCATCGCGTGCGTCGCGTCACCCACGGCGCGACATGGCGGCCCTCGAACGCCGGCAACCCGGCCTGGCAGCCGGCTCACTCCGACTCAAATGAACCGGGATCACTGTTTTGCGCCGATAAGACAAACAGTAGTCTACCAAAGAACTTTTTGCTCTTTCAGAACAATGTTCTCGTAAAAATAATTGTTGTACTCCATCATTATATTATAGTGCCATTTGGACAGAGAGCTATCAAACGCCACAAGTGGGACGCCTTCACCCGTCGCGCCAGCCCGACGATGCCCGACCGGCACGCACTAGACTGAGAGACGCTTATCCCGAAAACACATAAGTTGAAAATTGCACCACATTATAATTTTCTTTCTTTGGTCGCAGGGCGTCACGACCAATAGGAATGCGGTGCCGGTTGCCCATCTCCTGGCTCCTCATGTCCGCGCGGTGCTGTGGCCAGAAAGACGTTAGCATAGCGTGAGCGCACGCTGTGGCGTCGGCGGCACGACCCCCGTAGCCTGAGCAGACGCCCCGACTCTCGGGTCGAGCGATGTCGCGACCCTGGATACTTGTGTGGTCAACGGATCGAATCCGACGATGATCCACAGACCTGCCAAAAGGCGCGTGATGACGGCATCAGAGAGCTCTGATCCCGAAGATGACACACCCCTTCCGTACCGTTTTCCGGTGCTCGATCGGCTTACGTACTTTTTGCGCCGGTGGATGGTCACTCTTTGGGTCGCGGTTGCCGCCCTGATGGCGCCAGCCGATTCATACCTCGTTGCCATGCTTCTTTTGCCCACGTTTCTCGTGGAACTGCGGTGGGTGTCGCGCGCCCACGACCTTCGCGTCCGGAATGCCGAGTTGCTCGCTGTTCTCGATGACCGCGAAATGAGCAATCCAACGAAACCGATCTTGCCAAGCAGGCGACAGGCCCTCTGGTTTGGAGCGGTATTGGTTGGGTTGTTTATCGTGGCGTCTCTGGGGCAGGTTTTTATGGAGACCGAAAATGGAGGCTATGGTGTTCAATACGCGTTGATGGTTCTGCCCTATATTTTTACGGGTTTAACAATATCACGGTATATCATGGATATAACTTGCAAAGGCCGCTATATGTCTATGAAGATTGTTAGAGGAACACCTACGGAGTCTGATGTGAGTGTTTTGTATTTTTACTTTCCTATTATGTTTCTACTGAATAAAGAAAGGCGGGCTGCATGTGAAATAACAATTTCTATTATAACAGGAAATTTTTTCTTATTTCATACTTTAGTAATTACGCTCATTACTGAATGGTCCGCATCTCAATTCATTTATGCCTATATAATAATATTCTTTTTTTGCTTTATTATTGGGTGCACCATGATTGCAATGACTAATTGGGTGACTCTACGAGATCGAGTTCTTATTGCTGATAGTAAGAAATGACATTTGTAGTGCGATATTTAATTAGCATAAGTATTCGTTATGACGTTAAAAGATAGCTTGGATGTTTCTGGCCCGCGCCGGCTACCTGAATCTCTGGCTCGGCCCCGGTGCCCGGGTGACCACCGACCATAAAGCCGGCTGCTTCGTGGTGGAAAGCAGGGCGTTTCCCGAGATAACGTTCCGGGCGGACGTGCTGTTGCGGGCCCGGGTTCCCAAGGCATCTCCGGACGAGGATCGATCCCGTCTCACCCGGCGGCTCATCGAACGGGGGTTGATTCGGCCCTACCGCAATGATGGCGCCGACATCGGGGGGATCGAGGTCGATCCGTCCTTGCGTATCGTGACCGCCGCCGGGCGTGTGCTGCCCAATGCATGGGCGCTCGGCACCGTGTGCGAGGGCGCGACGTTCTACACGTATATCGTCCCGCGCCCGCACGTCAACTCAACCGCCCTGGTCGACGCGTGGCGGAGCGTCGACGCCTTGTTTCGCGAAGCGCGCGAAACAAAGGACAGCCGCCCTCACCGGATTTCCGATGACGCATTTCTTCCCATGATGACGGAGACCGGTGCATGCCTCACAGAGCAGATGTCCCCGCGCTGCTAACCGGACTGATGGCCACGCTGGCCGGCATCGGCGTGGCCCGGTTCGCCTACACCGCGCTCCTGCCCGCGATCATTCAGGACGGGTGGTTCGGGGCCAGCCAGGCCGCCTACCTGGGGGCGGCCAACCTGCTGGGGTATCTGATCGGGGCCCTGTCGGGGCACACGCTGTCCGAGCGGTTCCCGGCGCGGCGGATCATTGCCCTGTCCTTCGCCGGCATCGTCCTGAGCTTCCTCCTGTGCGCGGTCCCAGGCAGCTTCGCCTGGTTTTTCGTGTGGCGCCTGGTGTCCGGCGTGGCGGGGGCGATCCTGATGGTCGTCGGTCCATCACTGGCGCTGATGGCGACCGCGCCCGACCGCAGAAAGACGGTGGGCGCCCTGGTGTTCACCGGGATCGGCCTGGGGGCCTTGCTGTCCGCGACCATTGTCCCCGTGCTGCTGGAGATCGGACCGACGGCGGCCTGGCTGGCGCTGGGGGGGCTCTGCCTTGTGGCGGGGGTGGCCTGCGATCGCGGGTTGGCCCATCTTCCGGCGCGACAGGACCCGGCCGCCAGCACGTTGGACGGCACCGCTCGCCACGCGGGGTCCGCGGTCGTCGTGCTGGTGATCGCGGCCTATGCCCTCGATGCCGTGGGGTTCGTCCCCCATACCGTCTTCTGGGTCGACTATCTGGCCCGCGAGGCGGACCTGGGCACCCCGGCGGCGTCCCTGCAATGGGCCGCGTTCGGGGTGGGCGCGATCCTCGGACCGCTGGTGGCCGGCGTATCCGCCCGTCACATGGGGTGGCAGTCCAGCCTGGCCCTGGCCTACCTCCTCAAGGCGACGGCGGTGGCGATTCCCCTGATCTCGATCGCGTTTCTTCCCCGAACACTGTCATCGCTGATGGTGGGCGCCATGATCCCGGGCATCGTCGCCCTCACCTCGGGCCGGCTGGCGGAACTGGTCGGCCCCAAGGATCACAAGCGGCTCTGGGGCCGGGCCACCGCCGCCTTCGCCCTGGCGCAGGCGCTCTCGGGCTACGGGATGTCGGGCCTGTATGACCGGCTCGACACCTACGCGCCGCTCTTCGCCCTGGGCAGCCTCGCCCTCGCCGTCGGCCTGGTCCTCATCCTGCTGAGCCCGCGCATGGACAGGCACGCGGTGAAACGCCCGCTGTCGATCCGGAGACCGTGACATCATGATGCACCTGTACCTGAACGCGACTTCACCCTATGCCCGCGTGGCCCGCGTCGCCGCCCTGGAACAAGGGCTGGCCGACGCCGTCGATCTGCGGTGGTGCGACCCCTGGGCCGATGGCGACGACCTGCTGTCCGTCAATCCGGTCGGCCGGGTTCCCGCGCTGGTCACCCCCGACGGGGTGGCGCTGACGGAATCCCTGTTGATCGTGCGTTACCTGGATGCGGTGGGGCACGGAGACGACCTGTTTCCGGCCGCCACGCTGGACACGGTCTTGAGCCTCGCGGGCCTCGGATACGGCCTGATGGAGGCCGCGTTCAACACCGTCATCGCCCGCAAGCACCACGGACCCGAGGCCGATGAAACCGTCCTGGGACGCCGCCGCCTGCGGGCCATGGATCGGACGCTCCCGGCTCTTGCGCGGCACCCGGCGGCGCAAGGATCACCGGGCCGCGTGACGGTGGCGGACATCGTCGGTGCCGTGTCGCTGGACTACGTCGCGTTCCGACTGCCAAACATCGACTGGCCGGGGTCATACCCCGCGCTGGCGCGGTGGCATGCCGCCGTCACCGACCGGGACAGCTTTCGCCAGACCCGGTTCCCGGTAGACCGGCCACCGCCGGGTTAGAGACAAGCAAATCCCGAGCGATCCGAACCGGATCGCGACGACGATTTGCTTAAATATCAGAGTCATAGAGCATGGTGCGGTAACCGGGGCAAAAGTGCGGGCGGTCAGGCGTGGCAGCGCGCGGTGACCAGGTCATAGGAACTTCAAATCCACCACACTCGCCGGGTCCAGGACTGGCACCTCCGAACCGCGTCAGTCGCGCAACATGCCGCGCGCCCGCAGGGCCTGAATCACCTGCTCGGCCAGCACATCCGGCGCCGCCTGATCGGTGTGCAGGCGCAGGTCCGCCGCTTCCGGTGGTTCATAGACCGAGTCGATGCCCGTGAAGTTCTTGATCTCGCCGGCCCGGGCCTTGCGGTACAGGCCCTTGGGGTCGCGCTGCTCGCAGACCTCCAGGGGCGCGTCGACGAACACCTCCAGGAACTCGCCGTCTTCCAGCCGCTCCCGGGCCAGGCGCCGTTCGGCCCGGAAGGGCGAGATGAAGGAGACCAGCACGATCAGGCCGGCATCGACGAACAGCCTGGAGACCTCGGCCACGCGGCGGATGTTCTCCACCCGGTCCTCGGCGGTGAACCCCAGGTCGCGGTTCAGGCCGTGACGCACGTTGTCGCCGTCCAGGATGTAGGCATGGTGCCCCATGGCGTGGAGGCGCTTTTCCACCAGGTTGGCGACGGTGGACTTGCCGGCGCCCGAAAGACCCGTGAACCACAGCACGCACGGCGTCTGGCGTTTCTGAAGCGCGCGGGCGGTCTTGTCGACCTCCAGCTTCTGCCAGTGGATGTTGCTGGCCCGGCGCAGCGCGAACGTGATCATGCCACAGCCCACGGTCCGATTGGTGGCGCGGTCGATGAGGATGAACCCGCCCGTCGTCTGATTGGCCGCGTAGGCATCAAACGGAACCGCGCGGCTGAGCGACAGATTGCAGAAGGCCACCTCGTTCAGGTCCAGGCGCTTGGCCGCCAACTGGCTTTGCGTGTTGACGTCCAGGCGATACTTGATCTCGGTCACCTGGGCCGGCACCGTGGCGTGGCCCGTCTTCAGCAGGTAGGAGCGCTCGGGCAACAGCGGCTCGTCGTCCATCCAGATCACATGGGCGGCGAACTGGTCGGCGACCTCGGGCCGGTCGGTCTCATGGCTGAGCACGTCGCCGCGCGCGATATCCACCTCGTCGGCCAGGGTCACGGTGACCGCCTCGCCGGCCCGTGCCTGGTCACGGTCACCGGAAAAATCCACGATACGGGCGACCGTCGAGGTCCGTCCCGAGGGATGCGCCACGATCCGGTCCCCGGGCTTCACGGTGCCGGCGGCAATGGTGCCGCAGTAGCCCCGGAAGTCCTGGTTCGGCCGGTTGACCCATTGCACCGGAAACCGGAACGGCGCGGCGACCGTTTCCGTCACCACATCCACCTCTTCCAGGTACGGCAGCAGCGCCGGCCCGTCGTACCACGGCGTACCCTCGCCGCGATTGACCACGTTGTCGCCCATCAAGGCCGAGACCGGGATGCAGGTCACCGCCCCCAGCCCAATCTGCTGGGCGAAGGCCTGGAACGCGTCGCGGATGGCCTCGAAGGTTTCGCGGGCATAGCCCACCAGGTCCATCTTGTTGACCGCCACCACCACATGGCGGATGCCCATCAGGCGGCAGATGGTGGCATGCCGCCGCGTTTGCACCAGCAGGCCCTTGCGCGCGTCGACCAGCAGCACCGCGAGGTCGCTGTTGGACGCGCCCGTGGCCATGTTGCGGGTGTACTGCTCATGGCCGGGCGTGTCCGCGACGATGAACTTGCGGCGGTCGGTGGTGAAGTAGCGATAGGCCACGTCGATGGTGATGCCCTGCTCGCGCTCGGCCTGCAGGCCGTCCACCAGCAGCGACAGGTCCAGCGCGCCCCCGGCGTTGCCACGCGCCTTGCTGTCGCGCTCCAGGGTCTTGAGCTGGTCCTCGAAGATCAGCCGGGAATCGTAGAGAACCCGGCCGATCAGGGTGCTCTTGCCGTCGTCCACGCTACCGCAGGTCAGGAAGCGCAACAGATCCCGCTCCGCCGCGTCGCCCTTCAGCACCGCCTCGGTGGCGGCGACGTCGAACCCCCGTGCGTCCGTCTGTCCAACATCGGTCTGCATCAGAAGTACCCATCCCGCTTCTTCAGTTCCATGGAACCGGCCTGGTCGTGGTCGATGGCCCGCCCGCTGCGCTCGGAGGTGCGCGCGGTGAGCATCTCGGTCACCACCTCCGGCAGGGTCGCGGCGACGCTGTCCACGGCCCCGGTGAGGGGATAGCAGCCAAGCGTCCGGAAGCGCACCATGCGCTCCTCGGGCCGGGTGCCCTCCGGGATGGGGATGCGGTCGTCATCCACCATGACCCACATGCCGTTCCACGGAATCACCGGGCGCGGCTTGGCGAAGTACAGCGGCACCACCGGGATGTCGTCCAGCAGGATGTATTGCCAGATGTCCAGTTCGGTCCAGTTGGACAGCGGAAAGGCGCGGATACTCTCGCCCGTTTGGATGCGAGCGTTGTAGAGCGACCACAACTCCGGGCGCTGGTTGCGGGGATCCCACTGGTGCGTGGCGGTGCGAAAGGAGAACACGCGCTCCTTGGCGCGGCTGGCCTCCTCGTCGCGCCGCGCCCCCCCGAAGGCCGCGTCGAAGCCATGCCGGGACAGCGCCTGTTTCAGCGCCTGGGTCTTCATCACGTCCGTGTGCACGGCGGAGCCATGGGTAATCGGGCCGATGCCCCGGGCCGCGCCCTCGGTGTTGGTGTGCACGATCAGGTCCAGCCCCAGGTCCCGCGCCGTCTGGTCGCGAAACGCGATCATCTCGCGGAACTTCCAGCCGGTGTCGATGTGCATCAGCGGAAACGGCAGCGGCCCCGGCGCGAACGCCTTGCGGGCCAGGTGCAGCATCACCGAGGAGTCCTTGCCGATGGAATACAGCATCACCGGCTTGCGGAACTCCGCCACCACCTCGCGGATGATGTGGATGCTCTCGGCTTCGAGCCGTTGCAGGTGCGACAGTCGCGAAACGCTGGACATGGGGTCTCCTTGCGGGACAAGGACCGAAGGCGGGACTGGGATTGGGACTGGGATTGGGGGATGAACCGGAAGGATCGACTTGGCAGATCGACGGGCGGGATCGACGAGAGGACCCAACCGCGGAGCGCGGTCGCGGATCCGGTGTGAGGTATGGAGACGGCGGCGCCGGAATGCAACGGCAATGGAATCGATTTGATCCCGGATGTGACCCCCAGGGCACGGACACCCGTCCCTCGGTAGGGCGCCCCGGGGCGAGCGCCCCCGGACCGTCCCGCCTCGCGCCCCGCCTTATGTCCGCCGTCCTATGTCCGCCGTTCTATGTCCGCCGTTCTATGTCCGCCGTTCTATGTCCGCCGTTCTATGTCCGCCGTTCTATGTCCGTCGGGGCGACACCGAAAGCGGCGACGCGGCGGCATCGGCGCCCTCTCCCTCGGCCGGCTGGGGCGCGACCCGGGGCAACCGGACCTCGATCCGCGTGCCGGCGCCCGGGGCACTGTCCACGCTCAGGGTGCCGCCCAACACCTGGGTCACCTGCGCCAGCGCGAGACCCATGCCCAGCCCGGTTCCGCCGCCGGCGCGGTTGGTGGTCACGAACGGTTCGAACAGGCGGTCTCGCACCGAGGGGTCGATGCCCCGGCCGTCGTCGGCCACCGTCAACAGGACATGATCCGGCCCGTCGGCGCGGGCGGTCACGGTGACGGTGCCCGCCGGCCCCTCCGGCGGAAAGGCATGGGTCAGGGCATTGACGACAAGATTGGTCACCACCTGCGACAGCGCCCCGGGATAACTGTCCAGCACCAGGTCGGGGTCGCTGCCGAGGCCCACCGAGTGCGGTGCCGCGCGCACGCGGGGCCGCAGACTGATCATGATTTCCGCCAGGTACGCGGCCAGATTGATGGTCCGCCGTTGCGCCGAGGCACGGTCCGCCGCCACATCCTTGAAGCCCTGGATCAGGTCGACGGCACGGCGCAGATTGCTTTCGGCCAGCATGCCGGCCTCCGCGCAGTGGTGCAGGACCTGATCGAGGCGCCCGCGCGTCAGGCCCCCGGCCTCCAGGTCCGCCAGGGCCTCGCGCGCCTGACACTCCAGCAGCGACACGGCGGTCATGGCGTTGCCCACCGGCGTGTTGATCTCGTGCGCCATGCCGGCCATCAGCCGTCCCAGCGACGCCATCCTGTCGGCCTGCGACAGGTGCGCCTGGGCCACCTCCAGCGTGGCCTCCGTCCGGCGCAGGGCATCACGGTTGCTCTGATGCGCGAAGTGCAGGCGCGCGGCCCGCACATGGGCGTCGATGTTGACCTTGGCGAAGGACAGCATGGCGCCAACGTAGACCAGCATGCCCACCCCATAGGTCACCCCGATCGCCGTGCCCTCGACCAGCCCATGGAGGGCGATGGGGGGAATCGCCAGCAGCACGAACCCCGCCACCTGCCGGAAGGACGCGGCCTCGCGCACCAGCGTGCCGGCGCCCACGCCCAGGATCACGGCCGCCACGAGGTACCGCTCGGGCTCCGGCGCCAGGGCGAACACCCAGAGGCCCCCCAGGCCCCAGACCGCGCTGTTGGCGAGCGACACGACGAAGAACCGGTCCCGCCAGCGGAAGGCGCGCGCATCCGGCCCGGGTTCCCGCCGGTATCGCCGGTACACCCCATGGACCACCAGATTGACCAGGCCCAGCAGCGTGGCGACGATCAGCACCGGTCCCAGCGCCGCCGTTCGCCACAGCGGCGGCGCCAGCAACGCCGCCACCAGCGGATTGATCGCCAGCACCAGCGGCGGCGACCCGCGCACCAGCAGATCGTTGAGCGCGCGCCGGACCGCCGCCGGGTCCGGCTCCATCGGCGCTTTCACCACGTCAGCAGCCCCACCGAGGCGCCCGTCATCAGGGTCGCGAGGGTCCCGGACAGGATGGTGCGGCCCCCCAGGGCCACGATGTCCCGGCGGCGCTCCGGCGCCATGGCGGTCAGCCCGCCCAGCATGATTCCCAGGCTGCCGAAGTTGGCGAACCCACACAGCGCATAGGCCATGATCAGGTCGCTCCGGTCCGACAGCGCGTCCTCGGGCAACGACGCCATCTGCGCGTAGGCCAGCAGCTCATTGAGAACCGTCTTGGTGCCCATCAGGGTGCCGGCGGTCATCGCCTCCGTCCAGGGGATGCCGATCAGCCAGACCACCGGCGCCATCGCCCAGCCCAGCATGCGCTCCAGGGTCAGCGGCGCGTCGGCCACCGGGGGCAGCAGGCCGAGACCCTGGTTGAGCAGACTCACCAGCGCCACCATCACCAGCAGCATGGCGGCCACGTTGACCACCAGGGCGATCCCCTCGCGAGTGCCCAGCAACACCGCCTCCATGGTGTTGTGGGCCTCGGGCGGCGGCAGCTTGAAGCGTGCCTCGGTGGGGGCGACATCGGGGTCCTCGGGCACCAGCATCAGGGCCAGGGCCAGCGACGCCGGGGCGCTGATCACCGAGGCCACCAAGATATGGCCCAAGGCATTGTCCAGAACCCCCGACAGGAAACTCGCGTAAAGCACCATCACCGTGCCGGCGATGGTGGCCATGCCGCAGGTCATCATGAGGAACAGCTCGGACCGGCTCATGGCCGCCACGTAGGGACGGATGAACAACGGCGCCTCGATCATGCCAACGAAAATGTTGGCCGCCGAGGACAGGCCGACCGCGCCGCCCACGCCCATGGTCCGGCGGAGACCCCAGGCCACCCCATGGACGACCACCGGCAGGACGCGCCAGTAGAACAGCACCGAGGTCACCGCGCTGACCACCAGAATCAGCGGCAGCGCCTGAAACGCCAGCACGAAGGCGGCCCCCGGACCGGGGTCCTCGAACGGCAGGTCGCCGCCCCCCAGATAGCCGAACAGAAAGGTGGTGCCGGCGCGGGTCGCCTCCTGCAGGGCCAGCACCCCGGCGTTCAGCCCGGCGAACACGGCGGTCACGCCCGGCGTCTTGAGCAGCACCAGCGCCAGCAGCGCGTGCAGCCCGACGCCGATCAGCACCGGCCGCCAGGCGATCGACGCGCGCCGTTCGCTCATCGCCCAGCACACCGCCAGGATCGCCACGATCCCGATCAGCCCTTGAATCCTGTCCATGATCCGGCCCCACCCCTCCCTGCGCACCCGCGCCCGGCCCCCCCCAGGACGGACTCCCAGGACGGACTCCCAGGACGGACCCTTGGTCCCGGACGCGCAGTATACGGGGCGCATGCCCCGCCGCAAGAAACGCCGTCACGCGAACAGGGCTTGAGCCTCGGGCGAGCAACGGCTCGGGACAGGTCCGCCGCAAGGGTCGGCGGTGTCGATCACGGCGCCAAGGCCGCCAGGCGCCGGGAGGGGTCCTGGGGCGGAGACCCGGCGATGGGCGCGGCGGCGACGCTGGCGTGCTCGGGCACCAGGTCCGCCAGGATCGACAGCGCGCGCGCCGCATCCTCGGCGCGGCAGGCGGCCTCCAGGGCCTCCATTCGCGCCGCCACGCGGGCGTGGTCCTGGCGCCGGGGATCGGCGATCAGCACCCCCTCGCGCCCGGTGGGCACCGGTTTTTCGGCGCCGTGGAAGACCTCCTCGTACAGCTTTTCGCCGGGGCGCATGCCCGTGAACTCGATCGTCACGTCGGTGTCGGGCCGCAGCCCGGCCAGACGGATCATCTGCCGCGCCAGATCGACGATGCGCACCGGCCGGCCCATGTCCAGAACGAAGATGCGCCCGCGCCAGACGTCCTCGCTGGTGCCCAGCGCGGCGGCCTGCAACACCAGTTCAACCGCCTCGCGGATGGTCATGAAGTAGCGCGTCATCTCCGGATGCGTGACCGTCAGCGGCCCGCCCTCCGCCAACTGCGCCTGGAACAGCGGCACCACCGAGCCATTGGAGCCCAGCACATTCCCGAAGCGCACCGTGATGAAGCGCGTGCGGGCCGGACAGTCCTGGTCAAGCACGTCCAGCGCCTGGCAGTAGCTCTCGGCCGCGCGCTTGCTGGCCCCCATGATGCTGCTGGGATTGACGGCCTTGTCGGTGGAGATCATCACCAGCGTCGCGACGCCGTGCGCGCGGCAGGCGTCGGCCAGATGGCGGGTGCCGACGGCGTTGGTCCACAGCCCCTCGACCGGGTTCAGTTCCACCATGGGCACGTGCTTCAGGGCGGCGGCGTGAAACACCACCTCCGGACGGACCTCGGTCAGCACCGCGTCCAGGCGGGTCCGGTCCCGGACCGACCCGAGACGCGCCGCGCGCGGCAGGTCCGGATGCCGCGCGGCCACGTCACGGTCGATGGTAAACAGGGCGAACTCGCCATGGTCGAACAGGGTGAGCGACGCCGGCGCGAGGTCGGCGACCTGACGCGCCAGTTCCGAGCCGATGGACCCGCCCGCGCCCGTCACCAGCACCCGGCGCCCGCGGATCAGGGCGGCGATGCCGTCCCGGTCCAGCACCGCCTGCGGGCGGCCCAGCAGGTCCTCCACCGAGATCGGCCGGACCTCCACGCGATCCTCGGCGCCGGCCCGCAGATCCGTGGATCGCGGCAGGCGCGCGAGCGTCATGCCGAGGCGGTCGGCCTCCTCCAGCAGGGCTTGCACCTCGGCGCCGTCACGCACCTCCTGGGTCAGCACCACCTTCATGGGTCTCTGATTGCGGCCGGCCAGCGTGCCCACCACATCGTCGATGCGGTCCAGGGTGCCCAGTACATCCACGTCGTGGATGCGCCGGCCGACACGGTGCTTCTTGCGGGTCACAATGCCAACCACCCGGTAGTTGGCGCCACGGTCGCGGGCCAGCGAGCGGATGAACGCCTCCGTCTCGTCGCCGGCGCCGACCAGAAGCACCGGAATGACCCCGGGATCGCGACAGGCGTCGTAGCGAAAGTCCAGTCGCCGGTCCTTCAGCATCCGGTAGACGAAGCGCGGCCCACCCAGCAGGGCCATGAGCACGAACCAGTTGATGATGGGCGTGCTGCGCGGCAGGTCGCCCAGGCGCGCGGCCATGAACATCACCGGCACGAACACCAGCATGACCAGCGTCACCGCCCGGGTGATGGCCACCAGGTCGCGCATGGAGGCATAGCGCCAGATGCCGCGATACATGGGCTGATAGAGGAACACGCCGGCGGCGATACCGGTGAACAGGACGCCGCCGATGGTCAGGGTTTCGGTGGCCACGTGCTGCGGCCAGGACTCCCCCAGCCGCAGATAGATCGACAGAAAGAACGACACGCCCGCCATCACCACATCGTGGATGTAGGCGATGCGCGCGCGCGGCGAGGACATGAGAAACGAGGGCAACACGGGAGACGTCCGTCCGGTCAGGGTCCGCCGCGCCGGCTGGCCCGCGCACCGGCGCGGCGGCGTGTCGAAACGGTCATCCTCCCGAATAGGCCATCCCGGGGGGCGGGGCAAGTCCCGCGCCCGGCGGGCCAGGGCTCCGAACTCGGATTACAGAAAGTTCATGGTGAGGGGATCCCCAGTTTGCGATTTTCATGATTCGCTGTGCCATCAGATTGTGAAGGCG
>NZ_JACIGK010000014.1 GCF_014197915.1 Roseospira visakhapatnamensis | reverse complement strand
TGGGCTTCACCCGCTTTCACCTCCGTGGCCTCGGCAAGGTCAAAACCGAATGGGCGCTCGTCACCCTCGCTTACAACTGCAAGCGGATGGCCCGCATCAGGGCCGCATGACACCCGCGCCACCACCTAAACTCAAGGCCGCGCGGCCAAACCCGACAGACTGCTAGAGCGTGTTGCGTGATTTTGGAATCACCCAAAACGCTCTACGTTTTTGTTTTTAAAGCAAATCGTCGTCGCGATCCGGTTCGGATCGCTCGGGATTTGCTCTCTAAAACAGCCGCCCGCGCGGCCCCATCACCCGCAGGGTGACGCGGTTGAGGCCGTCCCGGCGTTCGTAGCCGATGTCCTGCGCCAGCGCCTGGATGATGCGCAGGCCGGCGCCGCCGATGGGGATGTCTTCCGCCGGGACACCCGGCGCGGGCGGCGTCGGACCGGTCGGATCGAAGGGCCGTCCGGGATCCTCGTAGTCCATGCGCAGCGTGCCGTCGGTCTCCTCGATGGTCAGGCGCACCTTGGCGTCCGTGTCGGTCACGCCGCCATGCAGCAGCGTGTTGGCGAACAGCTCCTCCACCAGAAGCTCCGCGCGGTGCTGGGTCGACAGGGGCACGCCGCGCACCTGGCAGACACGGGCCACGAAGTCGATGAGCAGGCGCAGGCGGGTGGCGCAGGCGGAAACCTCCAGGCGGTCGGGCATGGGTCCTCGCTCGCTGGCGCGGCGATAAGGGGAACCAGACGGCGGCGCGACCGACGCGCGGCCGACGCGCCCTCGATCCCCGTGTCTGGTATGGGGCGGGCGGAGGCGGTTTCAAGACCCGAACCACGGTCCTGGCCCTGGACACGCGGCCCCGGAGGCGTATGGTGCGCGAAGGTGTGGCCGATGGGGGACGGCCTCCACGTTTCATCGAGGATGCCGCCGATGTCCGTTGTCGAGTCCGCGTCTCCCCCGCCCCGCGCGCGCGGGCTGTACGTGCCCGTGCTGACACCGTTTCTTCCGGACCTGTCGGTGGACGAGTCGCGCTTCCTGGACCACTGCCGCTGGCTGCTGGACCACGGCGCCGACGGATTGGCGGTGTTCGGCACCACCTCCGAGGCCAACAGCCTGGGGATCGAGGAAAAGCTGGACCTGCTGGCGCTGCTGATCGAGGCCGGCATCCCGCCCGAGCGCCTGATGCCCGGCACCGGCACCTGCGCCATCCCCGACACCGTGCGCCTGACCCGGGCGGCGGTGTCGGACGGCTGCGCGGGCGTGCTGATGCTGCCGCCGTTCTATTACAAGGGCATTTCCGACGACGGCCTGTTCGCCAGCATCGACGCGGTGATCCAGGGGGTCGGCGACAGCCGCCTGCGCATCTATCTGTACCACTTCCCGCACCTCAGCCAGGTCCCGATTCCGGCGGCGGTGATCGGCCGCCTGATCGAGGCCCATCCCGAGACCGTGGTGGGGCTGAAGGACAGCTCCGGCAACTGGGACAACACCCGCGCGCTGCTGGAGCACTTTCCCGGGTTCAGTGTGTTCCCCGGGTCGGAAGCGCACCTGCTGGACGCCCTGCGGCTGGGCGCGCCGGGCTGCATCACGGCCACCGGCAACGTCAACCCGATGGGCATCAAGGCCGTGATCGACGGCTGGAAGAGTCCCGAGGCCGAGGCGTTGCAGACCCGCGCCGGACAGGTGCGCGCCCTGTTCAGCGACCGCCCGCTGATCCCGGCGCTGAAGGCGGTGATGGCGATGGCGCGCGACGCGCCCACCTGGCGCCTGCCGCGCCCGCCGCTGCTGGCCATGGACGAGACCGATGGCGCCGTCCTGGCTGCCACGTTGCGCGAACTGGGGGTCGACCTGAACGACGCCGTCACCTGACGGCACCGGCACCGCGCCCGCCCGGGATCGGCCCGCACCCGGCGATTCCCTCGCCGCGCGTTTTGCAGTACGGTCGGCCCGGTCATTGTGGCCGATCAGAGGACCCGCCCGCGCCCTCGGGCGGCCGTCGCCCCCGACCACCAGCCACCGACCACCAGCCACCGACCACCAGCCCCCGCCCCTTCCGGAAGGCCCCCATGGACATCATCCTCGTCCCGCTGTTCCAGATCATCCTGATGGTCATCAACCTGTACATCTGGGTCGTCATCATTCAGGCGATCCTGTCCTGGTTGATCGCCTTCAATGTGGTCAATCCCTACAATCAGGTCGTCGGCACCATTGGCGAGGTGCTGCGACGGCTGACCGAGCCGGCATTGGGGCCGATCCGCCGCCGGCTGCCCAACCTGGGTGGCGTCGATCTGTCCCCGCTGGTGCTGATCCTGGGCCTGATCTTCGTGCAGATGGTGCTGGAGCAAATCCTGTTTCGCCTCGTCTGAGCGCCCGTGGTGGTGAGCGACGCCGGTCAAACGGCGGCCCCGCCGCCCCTGCCCCTCGTCCCGCGCGATGACGGCGCCCGGCTGTCGGTGCGGCTGACCCCCAAGGCGGCGCGCGACCGGATCGAGGGCGTCGCCACCGACGCGGACGGCCGGCCGTGGCTGCGCGTCTCGGTGACCGCCGTGCCCGAGGGCGGCAAGGCCAACGCCGCCCTGGTGGCCCTGCTGGCCAAGACCTGGCGGCTGCCCCGGGGCGCGTTCACCGTCGTGAGCGGCGCGACCGACCGCCGCAAGAGCTTGCGCGTGGCCGCGTCGTCGGAGACACTCGACGCACTGGCCGAGCGTCTGGCGGCTCTGCCCCGGCGGTAGGGGCGGCCCCGGCGGTAGGGGCGGCCCCGGCGGTAGGGGCGGCCGGCGTCCCGCCCGCCCCCCTGGTCTGTATCGGAGGACTCGCCGATGGCTCGTGGCGCCCGCATCCTTGAGGGCGAGCACACCGCCCAGGAGATCCTGCGCGACGTGCGCCAGCAGGTGCGCGATCTGGACGACGAACACCGCCTGACCGTCACCCTGGCCTTCGTGGTGGTGGGCGACAATCCCGCCACCTTGCAACTGATCGCCAACAAGAAGGCCCGCGCCGAGGACGCCGGCCTGCGCACGGAGTTGCACACCCTGCCCGCCGACACCGCCGACGGCGAGGTGATCACCGTCATCGACGGGCTGAACCACGACCCCGGCGTGCACGGCATCCTCATCCAGCATCACATGCCACGGTACCGCGACGCCCGCCGGCTGATCGAGGCGGTGGACCCCGCCAAGGACGTGGACGGCTTCCACACCGCCAACGCCGGCCTGCTGGCCACCGACGTCCCGGCCTTCGTGCCCTGCGACGCACTGGCCGGGGTGCACCTGCTCAAGGAACACGTGGACCCGCGCCCGGTGGGCTGGCACGCCGTGGTGGTCGGCGACACCCATCGCACCGGCCGGCCGTCGGCGCGCCTGCTGCTGGGTGAGCGCTGCACGGTGACCATCGCCCATGAGGACACCCGCGACCTGGCCGACATCTGCAAGCAGGCCGACATCCTGTTCGCGGCCACCAACCGCGCCGGCATGATCCGCGCCCATCACGTCAAGCCCGGGGCGGCCGTTTTCGACCTGGGCCGGAGCCGCATCACCGTCAATGGCGAGTTGCGTATCGTCGGCGACGTGCGCTTCGACGAGGTTCGCGAGGTCGCCGGCTGGGTCACGCCGGTGCCCGGGGGCCTGGGTCCGGTGGCCGTGGCCATGCTGATGCGCAACGTGGTGACGGCCTGCCGGCGCCAGAAGCGGCTGGATGCCAGGGGCGCGCGCCATGCCGGCTGACCCACAATCGGGGGAGGCCACCGCGGCGGCGCCCCGCATCCTGGTGGTGGACGACACCCAGGACATCCGCGACCTGCTGGCCCGCTACCTGGGCCAGCACGGCCTCGCGGTGGAGACCGCCGCCGACGGCGCCGGCCTGCGCGCCGTTCTGGCCCGCGACGACCCGGCCGAGCGGCCGGACCTGGTGATCCTGGACCTGATGATGCCGGGCGAGGACGGGCTGTCGCTATGCCGGTCCTTGCGCGCCGAGCCGGCCACGCGGGACCTGCCCATCGTCATGTTGACCGCCATGGGCGATGAGACCGACCGGGTGGTGGGCCTGGAACTGGGTGCCGACGACTATGTCCCCAAGCCGTTCAATCCGCGCGAACTGCTGGCCCGGGTGCGCGCGGTGCTGCGCCGCGCCGGCCCGCGCCCGGCGGACCCCGACCCGGCCCGTGGCCCGGCGGCGCCCGCGGACTCGGACCCCACCGACCGCCTGCCGGAGGCCGGGCGGGTACGCTTCGACCGCTGGATCCTGGATCTGGGCCGGCGCGAGCTGGAAGGCCCCGACGGCGTGGGGATCGCCCTGTCCACCGGGGAATACTCGATGCTGCGCGCCTTCGTGGAACACCCCGGCCGGGTGCTGACCCGTGACCAGTTGCTGGACCTGGCGCGCGGGCGTGGCGCGGCCCTCACCGACCGCAGCATGGACACGCAGGTGAGTCGGCTGCGCCGCAAGATTGAGCCCGATCCCCGCGACCCGCGCCTGCTGAAGACCGTCTGGGGCGGCGGCTACGTGCTGGCGGTGCCGGTGGAGCGGCTGTGACCCCAACGGGGCGGCCTGGCCGGCCCGCTCACCGCGCCCCTCACCATCCCTCAGTCGCGTGCTCGACGCCACCCGTCATGCTGGCTCCGTATGCTCCAAGGGTGGACTTCTTGAATCACACGCGTGTTCCCAAACGCAAGACCAAACGGAAGGAGGGTGAGCACGCATCCGGCGGCGTTGCGCGCCCGGATGCCCCGCGATGAATTCCCGTGGGCAGGGTCGGGATGAATGGGTACGATGCCGGACGATCACGGATGGTCGCGGACTTCGACCGAAGACCCGGACTCCTGGGATGACCATCCGCCGCATGCGCCGGCAACCTTCCGCCGGGCATGGGGTCCCGAACGGGCGAGGACAATCATGGGCGCAGAGACCCCCCTGCACACCAGCGATGGCACGCTGACGCCAATCGAGGAATCCGACATGGATTCCCTGTTCGTGCTGCCGCTGGACATCATTCCGTTCACGACACCGGCCCTGCGCCAGGCGCGCATGATCAAGAACGCGCACCTGCGCAGCGTCATCGAACTGTTCTCCGACGTCTCCACCGGCAGCGGACAGGTGGAGATCAACGATCTGCCCAAGCTGATGCCGTGGCCCGAGGACGAGATCCATCCGGACCTGGTGATCGCCCGCAAGCTGGCCATGTTGCACAGCTACGATGTCTTTTCGCTGCGCATCATGCTGCGGCGCATCGGCGTGCCGGTGGCGGAGCAGGCCGGACTGCAACTGACGCCCGAGAAGAACCAGGAACTGACCACCTACATGACGCAGTTCACGCGCCCGCTGATCAGCCAGATCTATGGGGGCGACGAGACCGTCAAGGTGGAGCGGTTCGAAGACGTGGTCAAACTGTTCCGGGACCCGGACGTCAAGCGGGCGCGCCAGCGCCTCACCCAGATGGCCGATGCCCTGGGTATCGAGGTCATGGAGGTGCCGCGCTTCCTGGAAGATTACGGCGATATCTTCCTGTCTCTATCCTATTACAGGCGGTGCCTGGATATGCTCACGCCGCTTCTGGATGTCTTCATCGACTCCATGTATGAGATACGCAAGAACTATCAGATGCGCCAGGACCAGAACCTGCTGCGATCCTGCGACATGATCGAGACCACCATCAATGAACTGACGGCGGCCATCACCGGCCGGTTCGAGAACTTCGACCGCTCCACCAAGACCATGTGGGAGAACATCTCCGCCGAGCGCTTCCAGAAGGTCAAGGACCTGATCCAGGCCTACCACGTCACCATCGGCGGCGTGCTGTGTGGCCTGACGGTGAAGATGAACGCCTGGATTCGGCTGTTCCCGCGCCCCACCTCCGGCGGACCGGTCAAGCGCTCGGAGTTCATCATGACGGACATTCGGCAGGGGCTGGAGAACATCACGCGCATCGAGGATTCCGCCCCCATGCTGGCGCAACTGGAGTAGGGCGCCGATCCAGACAAAAGATGCAGTCCGCGGTCCCCGTGACGATACAGAAGACACAAAAAAAGCTGGCGTCTCGCCAGCCGTTGATCACGTCTTGGCGTCGCGCCAGCCTCCGTCTCACCGCATGCGCGGCAGAACCCTCATACGACCCATCATCGCGCCGGCCCCATCACACGGGCCGGACGGCGACGGGTTTGACCGTGGCCGCCCGAGTCAGGCGGCGGCCGAAGGCCGCTTCCTCGGACGCGACATGGTCCGAGATCACGTGGCTGTGGCAGGCCATGCCATAGCGAAAGAACAACAGGAAGCGCAACATGGAGGCACCCTCCCTTCCGGAGGTTACGAACGCGGCGCTCATCGCCGATAGAATGACGGTATCAAGAGAGCGGTGCCTGGGCAAGGAAAAAATGCGCACTGGGTGCGCAATTTGCCGGGAAGCCAAAAGAAACCAGTCGCCCTTTGGCCCCATGACCACGGGGGCGCGTCCGCAATCAAAGCGTGTTCGCGCGGCCACGCCGGCCGAGGACGGCACGGCGGCGGTCCAGAGTAGGCCAGGGGGCGGGGGCCGGCGACGACGGCCCGACACGGGCGCCACACGCCCCGCGATCGGCCGCGTCGCCCGACCGTCCGCGACCCGACGCGGCAATCCCGTGCGGACGTGTCGGGAAAAAAAATCATCAGATTTGCCTAAAATGCCGTATTTTGTGATGAGGGTCACAGGGTGCCGGCGGGGTCTGCCCTACCGTGAAGGTGGCCGACGGAATCTCGTCGCCCACCCGACGCCCGGTCGATCACGGAGGCCAGCGTCGGGACGGGGCGGGATCGCGGCGGCTGCTTGCATCCTCTTTACCCTCAACAGCAGACTGGGGCGGGCCCGCACGGATCCGCCCCCTTTTCTGTCCACCCATTCCGGCCGCGCATTCCGGCCGCCGGCGTGTCGGCCTTGACCCGGCACCGGCCGCCGCCCACCTTCGCCCTCAACCGCCTGACCGAGACGCCCACCCCGGAGCCCCGCCATGACCGCCACCCGTCCCTGGATCGCCGTCGGCGCCATCGCCGCCCTTCTGGCCGTGGCCATGGGCGCGTTCGCGGCCCACGGGCTGGAGGCGACGGGCGACGCGCGCGCGGTGGACCTGGTGGACAAGGCCGCCCGCTACCAGATGATCCACGCCCTTGGCCTGATCCTGTGCGGGCTGGTGGGCCAGGGGACGCCGCCGGCCGGACGGGGTTGGGTTCGGGCCGCCGGAGTCGCCTTCGGGTTGGGGATCGTGCTGTTCTGCGGCACGTTGTACACCCTGGCCTTCACCCCTTGGCCGGTGGCCCTGGCGGCGCCGTTCGGCGGCACGGCCTTCATGGTCGGCTGGGGGTGCCTGGCGGTGGCGGCGCTGCGAACCGGGGGCGGCAAACCGGGCACGACGGCGTGATCCCCCGGGTGGGCCACCGCCGAAAGGGACCCGGACGCGGGTCGACCCTAAGGAGAAAACGGGCCGAAAAGGTGACGTCCGCCGGTATGGAGGCTGTTGGATTTCGCCCGGTTCCCTTATACAAAGAGCGGGGGTGAGCGTCGCGTGGATCGCAGGACGATAGCGCGCGCGGTATTCGGACTCCCCGGGTCATGAACACCAGGGCTCCCGGGATCCTAGACCGGATCGGCGCTGACAATCAGGCAGGCAACCGATGTCCAAGACCATTCTGATCGTTGAAGACAACGAACTGAACATGAAGCTGTTCAACGACCTGCTGCAAGCGCATGGCTACCGCACCCTGCAGACGGCGGACGGCCGCGAGGTGATGGACATCGCCCGCCAGCATCGCCCGGACCTGATCCTCATGGACATCCAGCTTCCGGAGATCTCGGGGCTGGAGATCACCAAGATGCTGAAGGAAGACGACGAGTTGAAGAGCATTCCTGTCGTCGCCGTCACCGCCTTCGCCATGAAGGGCGACGAGGAGAAGATCCGCGAGGGCGGCTGCGAGGGCTATATCGCCAAGCCGATCTCGGTGGCCAACTTCCTCCAGACCGTCGGCAAGTTCCTGGCCTGACACGCGCCCCGACCGTCCGGCTCCCGCGCTCGCCCAGACCCTGCCCAGACCCTATCCGAGGGCTCGTGCTTCCGCGTCCGGCGCGACCGAGGCGGAAGGCCGCGCCGCCAGTTCGGTGGCCAGGGCGGGGAGCACCGCCTCGGGGGTGTCCACCACCGTGAACAGACGGCGGTTTTCCGGCGGCGCGAAGCCCTGCTCGACGATGCGGTCGACCAGCGCCAGCAGCGGGTCCCAATAGCCCTCCACGTTCAACAGCACCATCGGCTTGTCGTGCAGGCCAAGCTGGCGCCACGTCAGGATCTCGAACGTCTCGTCCAGGGTGCCCAGCCCCCCCGGCAGGACGCAGAACGCCTGCGCGCGTTCGAACATGCCCAGCTTGCGGCTGTGCATGTCGCTGACCACGTGCAGTTCCGGCAGGCTCCGGTCGGCGACCTCGATACGCTCCAGGTGCTCGGGAATGAAGCCGACGACATGCCCGCCGGCGGCCATGGTGGACTGCGCCAGTTCCCCCATCAGGCCCACCCGGCCGCCTCCGAACACCAGCGTGCCACCGCCGGTCCCGATACTGGTCCCCAGCCGTCGCGCGGCCTCGACAAGGGTGGGACGGGTTCCGGCCCGGGCACCACAGAACACACACAGGGACAGGGCTTGCGTCATGACACGGGTCTCGTTTGCTCGCGAATGAAGGATGCCGGCGGCCATCCCGGGACCACCGGTGGGGGCGGCCCCCTCTGGACCGTTCTAGACCAAGCGCCGCCGCCAGGGAACCGCGTCCCGCGCATGCCGGCCCCGATCGCATCCCCGGGCGGCGCACCCCGCCCGGGGACATCGCGGAAAGGACACGCTACTGCGTGATCAGCTCCGGCCCCATCACCAGGGTCGGCAGGAACGTGGACAGCCACGGAACGTAGGTGATCAGGATCAGGAAGATGACCGAAACGGCCAGGAAGGGGAGCTGTGCCCGCACGACGTCGAACATGGGCATGTTCGCCACCCCCGAGGTGACGAACAGATTGAGCCCCACCGGCGGGGTGATCATGCCGATTTCCATGTTCACCACCATGATGATGCCCAGGTGGATGGGATCGATACCCAGTTCGATGGCGATGGGGAAGACCAGCGGTGCGACGATGACGATCAGGCCCGACGGTTCCATGAACTGGCCGCCGACCAGCAGGATCATGTTGACGATGATCAGGAACAGGATGGGGCCCAGACCGGCGCTCAGCATGGCCTCGGCGATCATCTGCGGGATCTGTTCCTCGGTCAGCACGTGCTTCAGGATCAGCGCGTTGGCGATGATGAACATCAGCATGATGGTCAGCTTGCCGGCCTCGTAGAGGGCGTGCTGGGTGTCCTTGTGCCATAGCACGCTGAGCGCCTTCCAAGGGATCAGGCGCTTCGGCCCCAGGCCCTGGGCGAACGGCCCCATGTCCCGGTAGACGAAGTTCGCGATCAGGAAGGCATAGACGGCGGCCACGGCGGCCGCCTCGGTGGGCGTGAAGACGCCGCCGTAGATGCCGCCGAGAATGATCACGATCAGGAACAGGCCCCAGGACGCATCCCACGCAGAGCCCGCAATCTCGCGCCATCCCGCCCAGTCCTGCGCCGGCAGGTTGCGGACGCGGGCGATGATATAGATGGCGGTCATGAGCATCAGGCCTTCGATCAAGCCCGGGATAACGCCGGCCAGGAACATGCGCCCGACCGACACGTCGACCGAGGCGGCGTAGACCACCATGACGATGGACGGCGGAATCAGGATCCCCAGCGTCCCGGCGTTCGCGATGACGCCGGCGGCGAAGTCACGCGTATAGCCCACCTGGCGCATGCCGGCGATGACGATGGTGCCGATGGCCACCACGGTCGCCGGCGACGACCCCGACAGGGCGGCGAACAGCGTGCAGGCGAACACGCAGGCCATGGCCAGACCACCCTTGAAATGGCCGACGCAGGCGATGGCGAAGCGGATGATGCGTCGCGCCACGCCGCCCGTGGACATGAACGACGAGGCCAGGATGAAGAACGGGATGGCCAGCAGGGTGTAGTGGCCGTCGAAGGCGCTGAACAGGGTCTGGGCGATGGAGCCGAGCGAGCCTTCGGAATAGACCAGCAGGAAAATGGTGCTCGACATGCCCAGGGACACGGCGACCGGCACCCCCAGCAACATGAAGCCGATCACCATGACGAAGAGAAGGACGACGGACATGGCTCAGCGCTCCCCGTCCTGGCGTGACGCGTGCACGGCCTGGTTCAGCGTGCCGGCGTCGGCCTCGCGGCGCATCTCAGCCAACATCTCCTCGCCCTCGGCGTCATGGCTGGCAATCAGCATGACGCGGTGGTCCATGGCGATGTCCCAGCCGGCCTGCAGGAAGCGCAGGGTCAACAGAAAGAGGCCGATGGGCAAGGCCGCGTAGGGAATGAAGCGCGGCAGCTTTTCATACTCCTCGCCCTCGTTGAACCAGGTGGCCATCAGGTCGGGGAGGAACACCATGGGAATGTCGTTGACCTCATACCAGGCGCGCGAGGTGGCGAACGGCCACCAGTAGTGCCAGGCCCCGACCAGCAGCATGCCGCTGAAGGCCAGGCAGACGGCCACCGACAGCAACACCAGCGCCTTGCGCAGGCCGCGTGGGACCAGGTTAAGGATCAGGTCGACGCCGATGTGGGCCGAGATCTTGACGCAGTGGGAGGCGCCCAGCAGCACCAGCCAGGCGAACAGGAACACCGTGGTCTCCAGCGCCCACAGGATGTTCGTATTGAAGACATAACGGGCGACGACGTTCGCAAAGGTCACCAGGGTCATGAGGCCCAGGATGAGGGCGATGCCCGCCACCTCGATACGGTCGACCAAGCTTCTCCGCAGCTCGGCGGAGGTTCCATGATGCATGGGGTGTTTCCTTCCCGACCCGGCCGGGCGGTCTTGCCGCCGCCCGTCGCCCGCGCCCTCCCGCACACGCGTCGGCGGTCCGGGAGCAGGCCCGGACCGCCGCGCGCGGCCGCGTCCATCAACGCGTGTCCTGATGCAGGAGGCTCATATCAAAGGAGATCGACGCCAATCACCCGTCGTTGGACGCCAGCGCGGCGTCCAGCAGGTCCTGGCCGATATCGCCCACGAACTGCTCCCACACCGGCTTCATCGCCTCGACCCACTGGGCGCGCTGCTCGTCGGTCAGGGTGCGGACCTCGCCGCCGGCCTCGATGATCAGGCCCTTGTTGCGCTGATTGACGGCGTAGGACTCGGCGTTGCGGGTCTCGGTGACCTCCTTGAGGATGGTCAGGAACTGTTCGCGCACGTCCTCGGGCAGGCTGTCCAGCCATTCGGTGGAGGTAACCACCAGGTAGTCCAGGATGCCGTGGTTGGTTTCGGTAATGCCGTCCTGCACCTCGAAGAACTTCTGGCCATAGATGTTGGACCAGGTGTTCTCCTGGCCGTCGACCACGCCCTGCTGCAGGGCGCCGTAGACCTCGGAGAAGGCCATCTTCTGCGGGTTGGCGCCCAGGGCCTCGAACTGCGCCTGCAGCACGTCGGAAGTCTGGATGCGGAACTTCAGGCCCTCGGCGTCGCCCGGCTCCAGTAGCGGCTGGCTGGCGGACATCTGCTTCATGCCGTTGTGCCAGAAGGCCAGGCCCTGGAGGCCACGACGCTGCATGGAATCCAGCATCGACTGACCGGCCTCCGAGGTCTGGAAGCGATCCACGGCCTCGATGTCCTTGAAGACGAACGGCAGGTCGAACAGGCGGAACTTCTTGGTGAACTTCTCGAACTTGGACAGCGAGGGCGCGGCCAGTTGCACGTCGCCGGCCAGCATGGCCTCCAATACCTTGTTGTCGTCGTAGAGCGTCGAGTTGGGATAGACCTCCACGCAGGCCACCCCATCCATCTCGCTGTTCACCCGGTCGGCCAGCAACTGCGCGGCGATGCCCTTGGGGTGCTTGTCGGTGTTGGTCACGTGGCTGAACTTGATGACGATCTCGCCATCCTGGCACTGGTCCGAGGCCGCCGCCGGTCCGGCCAGGGCCACGCCCAGGGCAACGCCAGCGGTGGCAAGCGCGGTCAAGAATCGGGTCATGAAAATCCTCCCTTGGGATTGCTTTTTCGTTGCACGGGACAGGGGTCTTGAATGACCGGAGGTTCGGGCGCGCGGTGCGTTGGCGCACGCCCCCTGGGCCGTCGCCACGCGACGCGGCCCGCCAGCCGGTCGATCCCCCCCTTCCAAACCACCCTCAGGATAGAGGGAAAGGCCGGTGTGGAGAAGAATCGATTCTGTTTGCGTATCGATCGCTAAGATCAAGAAGACTCTGAGCATTGCGGTCGGCCGAGGCCAGCCCCGGGGCGCTTCCCCCGGGCCGGGCCCGACACGCCGGGCCAGGGTCGCGACCGCCCCCGGACCAGGGCGGCCGAGGTTCAAGAGAAAGGCCGGCGCATCGGCGCCGGCCTGACCAGAACGACGGTGCTGTCCGGTCGGTCCCGACGCGATGACTGCCACCGCACGGGACCGATGATCACCACGACGGATCTAATTCCGCTCGCGGTCCTGTCCCCAGGGGGCCGAGGACTGACCGGACGACTCCACCTGCGCGGTGGTGATGGGACGGTCGGTGTCGGCCGACTTCCAGCCACTGCAGGCGAGGGCGCTGGACGAGGCGAACAGGGCGGCGACAAAGGCAACGGTGGCGGTGCGGGTCATGGCGAACTCTCCTGACGTCGATCGATGGGAGGAGGGAGCCGGGGACTCGGCGCGATGGTCACCGAGCATGCCGTGCCGTCTTGATCGCGCAGTATGGGGTCGTTGCGACACCGGAAACAACCCCGCGAATCTCAGGGATGAATCGCCGCCACGCGGGCACCGCCCGGCGCGGGTCCGCGCCCCGGCCCGGGAGGGTCCCCGGCCACCCCGCGCGACGCTCGACGGCGCGACCCGACTTGCGGCACACTGCGGAGTGAAGGGGGCGGCGACGGGCGCCGATGGTCCGGCCCGCTCCACGAGAGGCCGCGCGCCCCTCTGTTTTCCTTGCCCCCTGCCCTCGCAACCCCTGGGTGACCATCATGGACTGGTCCCGGTTCGACCGAGAACGGTTCCGCAAGATCATGGCCGTCGCGCTGCGCGCCGACGGCGCGGAAGCGCTGACGGCGCTTGATCGCGCCCGCGCCCACCTGGACGGCGCCGGCGGGTCCATCGACGATGTGCTGGGCGGCACCGTCAGCGTGCAGATGCACGGCGCCCGCGAGGGCGACAAGGGGCGCGGCCCCAACGGCCACGACCGGTCGTCGTCGCGCCGCGACCTCCACGGCGGACGCCAGGGCGGAGACAGACCGGCGGACGACGACGATCCCTTGCGCCATGCCCTCTACGCCAGCCATATCGTCACCCAGTTGCGCACCGAGAACCGGCGCCTTAATGACCTGCTGGACCAGGCCACCCGCTACATTGCCGAACTGGAATCCGAGATGACCCGCGTCCAGGCGACCCAGGCCCCGCCCCCGGATGGTCACGATGACGGCTGACGGCGGTCCCCGCGAGCCTGGCGGCATCGCCGCCGTGGTCCAGGCCCTGGACGCGGCGCTGGAGGACGAGGCCGGCGAGCCGCGTCCGCTCGGCGATCCACGCGCCAAGGACACCATCCGCCACTGGGACCGCCTGGCCGAAGGCGTGGACGACGACGCCCTGGATTCCGTGCTGGGCGAGGCGGTGAGCCGCCTGGCGGCCGATCCGCCGGGGCGGGCGCGCCTTCTGGCGGCCGGGCTGATTCCAGAGATCCGCGTGCAGACGGCGCTGATCGCCGGCTATGTGCGCCTGTTTCGGCGCATGCGCCAGATCGCCCGGGATGGCGGGCTGGACGATGCCGCGCTGATGGCCGAGACCCGCGCCGACCTGCGCCGGCTCAACACGCGGCTGGCGGACGCGCTGACGGTGATCCACCAGCAGCGCCGGGAGCGCCTGGCCCTGGAGGCCATCCTGGAGCGCCGCGAGCGCCGGCTGGCGCGCGCCAACGTGGCCACGGCCAACGCCCGGGACGACCTGCGCGCCGCCCAGGCGGCGCTGGCCGAGGTCGAGTCCGAGCGGGACCTGGCCCGCCGCGCCGCCGCCGACCTGACCGCCGAGCGGGACGACCTGCGCCGCGACCTCACCCGCGCGCGCGCTGGCGTCGAGGACCTCAAGGCCCGGTATCTGGAGAAGTTCGCGCTGTCCCTGCACGACCTGAACCGGGCGCGCGAGACGCTCTACAACGACCCGGGCTCCACCCTGCCCGCCAACAAGGCCAGCGTCGCCCAGGGCTACTACATGATCCTGGAGGACATGGACGCCGCCGCCGAGGCCCAGAAGCTGATGGCCTCTATTCTCAAGGAGGGAATGTGAGGCGGGCTCGGGGCGGAGGGGGCTCCGCCGGCGCGGCCTACCCCACGGTGGCCTTCAGGCGGTCGATGATGTCCGGCACCGTCACCCCATCGGCGCGGGCGGCGAAGGTGGTGGCCATGCGGTGCACCAGCACCGGGCGGGCCAGGGCCAGTACATCGTCGATGGAGGGCGCCAGGCGCCCGTCGAGGATGGCGCGCGCCCGGCAGGCCAGCGCCAGCGCCTGGCTGGCGCGCGGCCCCGGCCCCCAGGCCACGTGGGCCTTCACCTCGGCCAAATCGGTGCTTTCCGGGCGGCCGTTGCGCACCAGGGTCAGGATGGCCTCCACCACGCTGTCTCCGGTGGGCACGCGGCGCACCAGGCGCTGCGCGGCACGCAGATCGTCGGCGGTCAGCACCGACTCGGGCTCCACGGTGCGCGCGGCCGTGGTGGACTCCAGCATCGCGCGCTCGGCGGCGCGATCCGGATAGCCGATATCCACCTGCATCAGGAAGCGGTCGAGCTGCGCCTCGGGCAGGGGATAGGTGCCCTCCTGCTCGATGGGGTTCTGGGTGGCCAGCACGTGGAACGGCGCCGGGAGGTCGTGATAGTGCCCCGCCACCGACACCTTGTGTTCCTGCATGGCCTGCAACAGCGCCGACTGTGTGCGCGGGCTGGCGCGGTTGATCTCGTCGGCCATCAGCAACTGGCAGAACACCGGCCCCGGGATGAAGCGAAAGGCGCGCCGCCCGCGCTCGTCCTGCTCCAGCACCTCGGAGCCCAGGATATCGGCCGGCATCAGGTCCGGCGTGAACTGCACCCGCTTGGCGTCCAGCCCCAGAACCACGCCCAGGGTCTGCACCAGGCGCGTCTTGGCCAGTCCGGGAACACCGATCAGCAGGCAGTGGCCGCCGGCCAGAAGGGTGACCAGGGCACCGTCGATGACCGCCTCCTGACCGAAGATGACGCGGGCGATGCCGGCGCGCGCCTCCTTGATTCGTGCTCCCAGTCTGTCTACGTCTTCGAGCAGGACCCGATCCTCCAACGTCTCCGCGACCGGCCCGGGCGACGCGGACGGATGGGCGGAGGTGGGCATGGACGTGCTGATCACGATGGGTCCTCCCAGAACAAACAACGATGAGGAACAGGATGGGTCCGAACGCACGGGGATCGGCGACAGCACGGTCCGACGCGTCGGTTGGCGCGCCCGAGGGCGTGCCGAGGGGACGACACGATCCCGGCGCGGATCCGGCGGCGCGCCGGTCCACCGCCGACGGGCCGCCCAGGCTGGCCGTGCTGGACACCCCCGGCGCGGGGGGCCGCGCGCGTCACTTCTGCGGCGACCTCGGTCTTTCCATAGATCGGGACGGCACCTGGCATTACCAAGGGTCTCCCATCGGCCGCAAGGAGATGGTGTGCCTGTTCGCCTCGGTCCTGCATCGGGCGGAGGACGGCAGCTACTGGATGGTCACCCCCGTGGAGGTGGGCCGCGTCGAGGTCGCCGATGTGCCCTTCCTGGCCGTGGAAATGTTCGTGGACGGCGGCTGCGGCCGGTCTCAGAGCATCAGCTTCCGCACCAATTGCGACGAAGTGGTGACGGTGGACCGGGACCATCCCCTGCGCCTGGAGCACGACCCGGTGACCCGCGAGCCACGCCCCTATGTGCGCGTGCGTGACGGACTGGATGCCCGCCTGACCCGATCGGTGTACTATGATCTGGTGGCGCGTGGCGTCGAAACCAACGAGGCGGGACGGACACTGTTCGGAGTATGGAGCCGATCTCTCTTCTTTTGCCTGGGCACGCTGGACGAGGCCGACTGGACCGCCCGGCCCTGACGCGTCTTCTGGACGCCGGGCGCGGACGCGGCCAGGGCTCGGACATGGCGATCGCCCGCCTTCTGGGGGGCGATGCCGCGCGCCAGTTCCGCGCGGAGCGGGCCCACCCCCGCGCCCGTCAGCGGCCGGCGGCGGTGCTGTTGCCCATCCTGGACCATGGCGACATCGGCCCCGGAGTGCTGTTCACCCGCCGGGCCAGCCATCTTGCCCACCACCCGGGTCAGATCTCGTTTCCCGGCGGTCGCCAGGAGCCGGGCGAGGTGGACCCCGTCGACACCGCCCTGCGCGAGGCCCGCGAAGAAGTGGCCCTGGACGCCGAGACCGTGGAGGTGCTCGGCCTGCTGGACGACTACGTCACCGTCACGGGTTTCCGGGTCACGCCGGTGGTCGGGGTGATCACCCCGCCAGTGGCCCTGGTCCCCGACCCGAGCGAGGTGGACACGGTGTTCGAGGTTCCGCTGGCCTTTCTGATGGATCCCGCCAATCATCGCCACGCGGTGCGCGACGCGGGCGGCGCCCGCCGTCCCCACTTCGCGATCCCGTACGGAGAGCACTATATCTGGGGCGCCACGGCCGGCATCCTGATGAACCTTTACGAGGTGCTGCGCGCGCCCCCACAAACGGCGGCGACCGGCGCGGAACCGCCCGTGTCGGAAGCGGGCTAGTGCAGCGGCGCGGGATAAGGCGACCGTCCGTGACGACATCAGTCGCGGCACGCTTTGTCTGATTCAGTGCACCCCATGTGACGACGGGAGACTCCCCATGCGTGTGTTCCTGACGGTGGTGCTGCCGCTGCTCACACCCAGCCTTCTCTACGTGATCTGGCTGGTGGTGCGCGCCCGCCTGGTGGCCTCGGCGCGCGGCGGCGCGGTGCCCGACGATGGGCCGGGTGCCGACGGGTCGGCCCCGGCGCCGCGGTTCGTCGGCGACACCGTTCCGTGGATGACGCTCACCCTCAGCGGCGCCGCGCTGACGGTAGCGGTCACCCTGGCCCTGTACACGACGCAGTCCGTGGGGACGCCGGACAGCATCTACATCCCCCCACGTTATGAGGACGGCCGGATCATCCCCAGCCAGAACGTGCCACGCGTGGACCCGACCCAGGACCAAGACGAGGATGAAGATGAGGACACGGGCGCGGCCGACGTCGACCCGACCCGCTAGAGCAAATCCCGAGCGATCCGAACCGGATCGCGACGACGATTTGCTTCAATATCAGAGTCTTATACCAACGGTCATTGAGAATGACCGTTGCAGTCGGGCCGGATCGAACCGGCGCCGGCGGGTCGGCTCCAACGCCGGAGGGCGGTGCTGACATGACCCGGAACTGGAGCCACCTCGCGGACGAGCGACGACCGGTCGGACAACTGTCGCCCGACCCCTGGCTGACCGCGCCGGCCACCCGGCGCCTGCTGGCGGCGCTGGAGGCCGAGGGCACGCGCGTCCGCTTCGTGGGTGGCTGCGTGCGCGACGGCCTGCTGCGTCGGCCCGTCAAGGACGTCGACGTGGCCACGCCCGACGAGCCGGAGACGGTCGTGGCGCTGCTGGAGGCGGCCGGCATCCGCACCGTGCCGTGGTCGCGCGGCCTGGCGCATGGCACCGTGCTCGCGGTGGTGGACGAAACGCCGTTCGAGGTCACCACCCTGCGCCACGACGTGGCCTGTGACGGCCGCCACGCCCAGGTGGCCTTTACCCGGGACTGGTTGGCCGACGCCACCCGCCGCGACTTCACCATCAACGCGCTGTCGGCCACGGCGGACGGCGCCGTTTATGACTATGTCGAGGGCATCGCCGACCTGGCCGCGGGCCGGGTGCGTTTCGTCGGTCGCGCCACCGCCCGCATCCATGAGGACGCGTTGCGCATCCTGCGCTTCTTCCGCTTTCATGCGCACTATGCCAGCACCGGGCCGGATGCCGACGCCTACGCCGCCTGCCAGTCCCTGGCCCCCCTGGTGCAGGGCGTATCGGCCGAGCGGACACGCACCGAGCTGCTCAAGACCCTGCTGGCGCCCGATCCGGCCGGCGCGCTGTTGCTGATGCGCGGCGCCCGGGTGCTGCCGCTGGTGCTGCCCGAGGCCGAGCACGTCGGACGGCTGCGCATGCTGGCCTTCCTGGAGACTCGCGGCGTCGTCGCGCCGGGGGTGGCGCCGGACGCCCTGCGCCGGCTGGCCGCCGTGGTCGGCATGCTGGAGACGGAGGACCAGGCCCTCGCCCTGGCCGAGCGGCTTCGGTTGTCCCGGGCCGAGGCCCGCCGCCTCACGGCCATGGTGACCACGCCGCCGGAGGCCCGCCCCGTCCCCGACCTGTCGCCCGCCGACCGCTACCGCCGCCTGGACCGCCTCGGCCCGGCGCTGTTCATCGACCTGGCGTTGCTCGACTGGGCCCGCGAGCGCCAGGGGGAGGGCCACACCGATTCCCGCCGCACGCGCGGCTGGATCGCCCAGATCGAGGCCGCCGGTGGATTCGACCCGCCCCCCTTTCCGTTGACCGGACGCGACCTGCTGGCCGCCGGCCTGCCCCGGGGACCGGCGGTGGGTACGGCGCTGGCGGCGCTGCGGGACTGGTGGCTCGCCGAGGGATGCCGGCCGGGGCGCGCCGACCTGTTGCACCGCCTGCACGAGACGCGCGCCGCCCACGCCCTCGCGCACACCGAAACCGTCGACCGGTAAGCATGTCGCCGTCTTCGGTGGCATCCCGGTCCCGTCCGGGACCAAGGGGCATGGGCCCCGGGACCCCGGGCAATCGTCCCTGGCGGGGCGTCCCGGTCGCTTCTATACTCCCGCGCCATGCGCCTGATCACCCGCTACATCCTGAACCAGCTGGTCATCGCGCTCGTGCTGGGAACGGCCGGGCTGACGGCGTTGCTCTGGCTGTTGAACTCGCTGCGCTTCTTTGACGCGTTCATCAACAAGGGCCTGTCGGTCGGCGTCTTCCTGGAGCTGACGCTGTTGCTGATGCCCGGGTTCCTGACCTTCTTCCTGCCCATTGCCCTGTTCGGCGTGATCCTGTTCGTCTACCACAAGCTGACCCTGGACCGGGAGTTGATGGTGCTCCAGTCCGCCGGGCTGGGGCGCTGGCAGTTGGCGCGTCCGGCGCTCGGGCTGGCCACGGTGCTGTGCGCGACGACCTTCGTGCTCACGCTCTGGATCGTCCCGCACCTGGAGCGCGCCTTCAACGAATTGCAGTTCCGCATTCGCCACGAGGTCTCGCGGCTGGCGCTGACCGAGGGGGCCTTCACCGAGGTCACGGACACCCTGACCATCTACGTGCGCGAGACCACGGACCGTGGCGACCTTCGGGGCCTGATCATCCACGACCGCGGCGACCCGGATCTGGACGTGGTCATCACCGCCACGCGGGGCGCCCTGCTGTACGAGAACGACGAGGCGCGGGTGCTGATGGTCGGTGGCGTCCGCCAGGAACGCGATCGAACCACGGGCCTGGTGGACTTCCTGTTCTTCGACAGTCACTCGGTCGGCGTGGCCGGCGGCGAAAAGAACCCGCTGGCCCGGGTCCCCAAGTCCCGGGAACGGCCGACGCTGGAACTGTTCACCCTGACCACCGAGGATCGCATGCTCGCGGACCTGCCGCTAACCTTCTCCGAGGCCGGCATTCGCCGCATGCGCATGGAGGGCCACCAGCGGATCGCCAAGCCGCTCGCCAACATCGCGTTCGCGCTGCTGGCGCTGGGCGCCCTCCTCAGCGGCGACTTCAACCGTCAGGGTCGCAACCGCCGCATCATCATCGCCGTGGCCGGCGTCGTGACGGCCCAGGCCAGCATGCTCGGCGCCGGACAGTTGGCCCGGACCGATCTGCTGTACCTGCCGTTGCTGTACCTGGGACCGATCGCGACGGCCGGGCTCGGCTGTGTGTGGCTCGCGCGCTACCCTCGTCCGGCGCGTCCCCGCGCCCTCCAGGCGGGAGCCGAAGCGGCGTGACGGCGGAAACGGGACCAGACGGCGCCGGGACGCAGAGCGGACGGGACACGACGGGGGCGGCACCCTGGCCGCTCCTGCTGCTGGGGCTGTGCCCGGTGGTGTTCGCGGTCGGCCCTAAGCTGTTCACCGGGGCCATCGTGGTGGGCGTGCTGGGGCTGGCGGGCGCCGGCCTGCTGACGCGGGGACGCCCGGCCCTGGCCCCACCGCTGACCTGGCCCCCGCCCGCGACCGGGCTCATCCTGGCGATGCTGGCCTGGAGCGCGGCATCCCCCTTGTGGAGCCTGCGTCCCGACCGGTCGCTGGAGCACCTGCCGGCGACGGCGGCGGTGTGCGTCATGGCCGTCATCGGCCTGACCGCCGCCGCCCGTCTGCCGGCGCGCGTGGACCGCGACCGCCCGTTTCGGGTGTTCGCCGGCCTGTACGTGACCCTGGTGGGCCTGTTCCTGGTCCAGATACTGTTCGACCTGCCGCTGCTGCGCGCCCTGCATGCCCTCGGCCTGATGGGCGACACGCCCACCCCGACCATGCTCAACCGGGGCCTCACCTTCCTGGTGCTGAGCGGCTGGCCGCTGCTGGCGGCGGCCGTGGCGCGGGGGTACGGGTGGGCGGCCGCGCCCGTCGCCGTGGCGCTGGCCGTCGTTCTGGCGCTGGGCGATTCGCTGGCGGCCGCCGTGGCCCTGGTGGCCGGCCTGGGCGCAGCGGGGCTGGCGCTGCGGGTCTCGGCCCGCGCCCTGGCGCGCGGCCTCGCCGGTCTGGTGCTGCTGGTGATGTTTGTCTCGCCCTGGCTGCTCTGCTTCGGGCCGATGGTGATCAAGCCGGGCCTGGGGGTGCTGCCCTTCACCGCCGTGGCCCGCCTGGAGATCCTGGCGCTGTTCGCCGCCCCCCTGGCGAGCCGGCCGATCCTGGGCTGGGGCCTGAACACGGCCACCAAGGTCCCGCACACCCCCCTGGACGTCGCCTTCTTCGACATCATCGACCCGCAGGCCATGTCGGTGCACCCGCACAACAACGTGGTGGAGATCTGGGTCGAACTGGGGCTGGTGGGCGTGGCCCTGGTCGCCGGCCTGGCCCTGTTGGCCGTGCGCTGGATCGTCCGCCGCGCCGACCCGGCCGGGCGGGCCGCCGGCACCGCCGCCCTGGCCTCGGTGATGGTGGTCGGGCTGAGCGCCTACGGTGTCTGGCAGGAAGACTGGCTGGCCCAGGTGCTGTTCACCGCCCTTTTGTTCCTGCTGTGGGCGCCGGGGCACCGGTCGCCGGCCGCGGCCTCGACGGCGGCCGGGGCGCCCGCCCCCGCCCCGCCGGCCGACCACCCCGTGGCGGTGCGCGCGGGACCGCTGCTGTGGCGCTTCGTGCGGCGCATGGGCCGGCGCGCCTGGCCCTGGATGGCGTTGGGCGTGCTGGCCATGGGCCTGGTGGCGGCGGCCAGCGCCATGACCGCCTGGCTGATGCAGCCCGCCGTCGACAAGGTGCTAGCCGAGGGCGACCGCACCATGATGTGGGTGGTGGGCCTGGGCCTGCCGGCCGCCTTCGCCCTCAAGGGCGTGGCCAACTACGGGCAGCGGGCGGCCATGATCCGCGCCGGGCTGGGCATGGTGGCCGTGGCCCGCAAGACGCTGTTCGCCCATCTGCTGACCCTGGATGCCGCGTTCTACCGCCGACACCCGGCGGGCGACCTGACCTCGCGGCTGATCGTCGATCTGGACACCCTGCGCACCGTCATCAGCTCCACGGTCACGGCCCTGGGGCGCGACGTGGCGACGCTGGTGGGCCTGCTGGTCACGCTGCTGGCCATGGACTGGACGCTGACGGTGGTCGGCGCCCTGGTGTTCCCGCTCCTGGTGCTGCCGGTGATTCGCCTGGGGCGGGCGGTGCGGGGGCACACCACCGGCCTTCAGGAGACCATGGGGCGCTACGACGCGGCCCTGCACCAGACCTTCGAGGGCGTGCGGGTGGTCAAGGTGTTCGGCGACCCGGCCCACGAGAGCGCCCGCATGCGGGGCCTGACCCGGCGCCTGTTCGAGACCATGAGCCGCACCGAGGCGGCCCGCGCCCGCATCGAGTTCCTGGTGGAAGCCACCACCGGACTGGCGGTGGTCGCGGTGGTGCTGTTCGGCGGTTATCGCGTGATCGCCGGGGAGTCGACGGCGGGAACCTTCTTCGCCTTCGTCACCGCGCTGATCCTGGCCTACCGGCCCATCAAGAAGCTGGGCCACCTGAACGCCACGCTGCAGGAGGGCGTGGCCGCCCTGGTGCGGCTGTTCGACGTGCTCGATACGCCGCCCGGCCTGACCGACCGGCCGGATGCCCCCGCCCTGCCCCCGGTGCGCGGCGCGATCCGCCTGGAGAACGTGCGTCTGTGCCATGACGAGGCCGCCGCGCCCGCCCTGGACGGCGTCACCCTGGACATCCCCGCCGGCCGAACCGTGGCCCTGGTGGGGCCGTCGGGCGCCGGCAAGTCCACGCTGCTGAACCTGATCGCCCGCCAGCTGGATCCGGACGCCGGCCGCGTGCTCGTTGACGGTATCGACATCCGCACGGTGACACGGCCGTCGCTGTGGCGGCAGATGGCCCTGGTCACCCAGGACGTGACCCTGTTCGAGGGCACGGTGCGCGAGAACATCCTCTATGGCGCGCCCGACGTGGACCCCGGCGAGACCGCCCCGGTCTGGCAGGCCCGCGTCGAGGCCGCCGCCCGCGCCGCCGAGGCGCACGCCTTCATCACCGCCCTGCCCCAGGGCTACGACACACCCGTGGGAGAGGCCGGCGGCCGGCTGTCGGGGGGGCAGCGCCAGCGCATCGCCATCGCCCGGGCGATGCTCAAGGACGCACCCATCCTGTTGCTGGACGAGGCCACGGCGGCCCTGGATCGGGAGACGGAGCAGCGCGTGCAGACGGCCCTGGACCGGCTGGGCACGGGGCGCACCACGGTGGTCGTCGCCCACCGCCTGGCCACGGTGCGCACGGCCGACCTGATCCACGTGATGGACCAGGGACGGGTGGTCGAGAGTGGTCCGCACGAGACGTTGCTGGCGACCGGCGGTCTGTACGCCGCGCTCTGGTCGTCGCAGGGCGAGCCGTCAAGCGGGTAACGGCACGCGACCGGCGACCAGGACGACGCCCGAGGGCGCCGTCCGGCGTGACGGTTCGTCCGGTCCGGTGTCTCGGCGCCCCTTAGCGCTTTTTCTGACCGGCGTAGCAGCCGTCGCGGGCGCACACCTTCAACTGGCCCTGGCGATGAATCCAAAGCGCCGTCACGCTGTCCAGCTGATGGCCTTCCATCGGCAGGACGCGCGCCGCCTTGCGGTCATCGCTCCAGATCCAGGCGTTGCAGACATTCCGCACGGCGATGGAATCGCAGGCTTCCTGCCCGGCGGCGATAAAATCGGCATCCGTACGGGCCCCCGGACAGACCATCAGGGCGATGGTTCCGTACACCCCCACCACGTTACAGGACTCGTTCCCCTGCGCGGCCACGGCCGTCGAGGACACGCACAACCCCGCCAGCAGGGCCACCCACTTCAGATTCCGCATCACGTGTTCACCTGTCGTCTTCGCGATTCAGAGTCGGAGTCACGCCCGACGCAGCGCCTCCTCCGCCCGCTCTTGTCCCATACGTCGCCCCACGAGGGCATCGCGGCAGCGGTTTCCTCGGCCGGGGCAGGTGAGGGTCGGGAGGAAGAGGCGGCACCCTAACAAAAAAAAAGGCCGCCGGACACCCCGTTTCGGCTTCGTTCCGGGACACCGGGCACACCCGATCCGCCGGACGGTCCGGGCGTCGCCGATCGGACAAACGTCCGGGGCGCACCCTGCTTGGTTCCGGGCGCGTCGTCAACCATGCGAAAAGGCAGGGTTCGATTTCGGGAGGAACGGACGATCACGGGTGAGCCCCGTGGTCACGGCGCCAGATCAAGCCGGTAGAGCACGGTTCCCGAGCAGGGTGCCTTGTCGGCGTGAGCGTTCTTGAAGGCCACATGCGCCTCGGCCCCCTGCGCCAACCGCAGGACGACGGGATGGCCGGCGGTGGGCATCTCGGGCGCCACGGGCGTCAGGGCCTTCCCCTGCCAGTGCCACTGCCCGAAGGTCAGCACCAGCGTATCGCCGCCCTCGATCCGGCCCCGATAGACGCTCGACCCCGACAGAGAGTATCCCGTGCCGGTGTGATCGTAACGGCCTGTCCCCGACACCGAACCGTCACCGGCCGGCAGCATGAGCGGCACCGTATCGACGCTGCGCATGGTGTCCGGAAACGCCGCATGCAGGCAGGTTTCGTTGCGCTCGATGGTCAGGGTGGCGGGACGGCTGCCCTGGGCCTGGGCGACCGACGCGACCACGGCCGCCACCACGCCCACGACTATCGGAAGACAGGCCCCCAGCCTCGGGTGGGCGGCGCGCGGCACAAGCCCCCGAAGGGCGTCAGTCGGATCAGGCATGAGCGTCCGTATCTCCACAAGGGGGACACGACACAGCCTCGACCATCCCGGGCTCGCCGTCCGTGACCGTCGACACAGCCTCACATCGACAGGCCGACCGCTCTGGGACACCCCCCACGAGTCCGTTGGACGCCGGGATCGCCCGGTCCCACGGTCCAGGCGACGAGACCCGGGCGCCCGCGCGGCGCCCGGGGTCGGACGGACTCAAAGATGGAGCGGCCGGTCGTGCACCGCCAGCGCGGCTTCCTTGATGGCCTCGCCCAGTTGCGGGTGGGCGTGGCTGGAGCGGAAGATGTCCTCCGCCGAGGCGCCGAACTCCATGCCGATCACCACCTCCTGGATCAGGTCGCCGGCGGCCGATCCAACGATGTGGCACCCCAGCACGCGGTCGGTGTGGGCATCAGCCAGGACCTTGACCAGGCCGTCGGTCTCGCCGATGGCCCGGGCGCGGCCGTTGGCGGTGAAGGGGAAGCGGCCGACCTTGTACTCGGTGCCGGCGGCCTTGAGCTGTTCCTCCGTCTTGCCCACGGCGGCGATCTCCGGCGCCGTATAGACCACGGCGGGGATGGCGTCGTAGTTCACGTGCGGGCTCTGGCCGGCCAGCATCTCGGCGAGCGCGACGCCCTCTTCCTCGGCCTTGTGGGCCAGCATGGCGCCGCCGATCACGTCGCCGATCGCATAGATGCCCTTGGCGGTGGTCTCGTAGCGGTCGTTGACCTTGATGAAGCCGCGCTCGGTCCGCTCGATGCCGTTCTTGTCCAGGCCCAGGCCCAGGCTATGCGGCGCGCGGCCGATGGCCACCAGCACCACGTCGGAGACCACCTGCTGGGTGTCGCCGCCGGCGGCCGGCAGCACCGAGAGCGTTACCCCCTTGGCTGTCTTCTTGGCGCCGGTGACCCGCTGGCCCAGCATGAAGGACAGGCCCTGCTTGGCGAGGATGCGCTGGACCTGCTTGCGGATCTCGCCATCCATGGTGGGCAGGATGTGGTCCAGGTACTCGACCACCGTCACCTCGGCGCCCAGGCGCCGCCACACCGAACCCAGTTCCAGGCCGATCACGCCCGCGCCGATCACCGTCAGGCGCTTGGGCACCTTGGACAGCGCCAGCGCCCCGGTGGAGTCCACGATCATGCGACCGTCCAGCTCCACACCCGGCAGCGCCGCCGACTCGGAACCGGTCGCCAGCACGATGGCGTCGGCGACCAGCGTCTTGTCGCCGCCGTCATGGAGCGCCACGCCCACCTCGCCCGCGTGGTCCACGCGGCCCATGCCGCCGATCCAGTCCACCTTATGCTTCTTGAACAGATAGGCGATGCCGTCGGTGTTGGCCTTCACCACGCCATCCTTGCGGGCCATCATGGTCGCCAGGTCCGGGCGCACGGTACCGCTGATCTTGATGCCGTGCCCGGCGGCGTCATGCTTGGCCTGCGCGAACAGGTGCGAGGAGTGCAGCAGCGCCTTGGAGGGGATGCAGCCCACGTTCAGACAGGTTCCCCCCAGGGTCTTGCGCATGTCCACGCACGCCACGCGCATGCCCAACTGCGCCGCCCGGATGGCGCAGACATACCCGCCGGGTCCACCACCGATCACGACCAGATCGTACGGATTCTCGCTCATCGGTCCCTATCCTTCCGTCTTGCTTTCGAGGCGTGGCCGGAGGGATCCGTCCGCCACGCCGTTCTTCCCCCGCATGGATCAGGGGTTTCGACTCAGGGGTCCACGCCCCTTAAACGGGAAGAGGCGCTCCGATGCCCGGAACGCCTCGCCGTCGGTATGCCTCAGGTGTCCAGCAGCAACCTCTGCGGATCCTCGATCCCCTCCTTGATCCGCACCAGACTGCTCACCGCTTCCTTGCCATCGACAAGTCGATGATCGTAGCTGAGCGCCAGGTACATCATCGGCCGCGCCTGGATGGAACCATCGGGCATGACCATCGGCCGCGGCATGGTCTTGTGCATGCCGAGGATGCCCGACTGCGGCGGATTGAGGATGGGCGTGGACATCAGGGATCCGTAGACCCCCCCGTTGGAGATGGTGAAGGTGCCGCCGGTCATCTCCTCCATGGTCAGCTTGCCGTCGCGCGCCTTGCGGCCGAAGCCGGCGATTTCCACCTCGATCTCGGCGAAGCTCTTGGTGTCGCAGTCGCGCACCACCGGCACCACCAGGCCCTGCGGCCCGCCCACCGCGACGCCGATGTCGTAGTAGTTCTTGTAGACGATGTCGGTGCCGTCGATCTCGGCGTTGACGGTCGGGAACTCCCGCAGCGCGGCGACGGCCGCCTTGACGAAGAACGACATGAAGCCCAGGCGCACGCCGTGCCGCTTCTCGAAAGCGTCGCGATAGCGGGCGCGCACGTCCAGGATGGCCGTCATGTCCACCTCGTTGAAGGTGGTGAGCATGGCGGCGTCGTCCTGGGCCTGCTTGAGACGCTCGGCGATGCGCCGGCGCAGGCGGCTCATGGGCACCCGTTCCTCGCGCGGATCATCCGCGCGGGACGCGGCCGGCGCGGCGGCGGTCGCCGGGGCGGCGGACGCGGCGCCGGCCTTGGCCCGCTGAAGATGGCCAAGCACGTCGTCCTTGGTCAGGCGGCCATCCTTGCCCGAAGCCGGGATGGTCGCCGGGTCCAGGCTGTTCTCGGCCACCAGCTTGCGCACCGCCGGGGACAGCGGCAGGTCGGGGTTGGCGGTTCCGGTGCCGGCCGGCGCCGGGGCGGCGGCGGGTTCCGGCGCGGAGGCCACCTCGGCCTTGGGCGCCGCCTCGGCCTTGGGGACGGGCGTCGCGGCCGTGGTGCCGGAGGCGCCGGCCTCCAGGCGTCCCAGAAGGGCGCCCACCGCCACCTCGCTGCCCTCGGCGGCGACGATCTCGGTCAGGGCGCCGGCGGTCGGGGCGTTGACCTCCACCGTGACCTTGTCGGTTTCCAGTTCCACCAGGGGCTCGTCGGCGGCGATCGCCTCTCCGACCTTCTTAAGCCACTTGGCCACGGTGGCCTCGCTGACGGATTCACCCAGGGCGGGCACGGTGATGTCGGTGGCCATCGGCGTTCCTTCCATCCTTTCCTGCTTGGGACGTCCGAGGAGACAGCGCTCGGGCCCCTGTCGTAAGTCGCGGCGCGGGACCGTCCCCCTCAGGCGGTGGACTCGGCCACCGACGCGTGGAGATGATCGACCAGCGCGGGGTCGAGGCGAAGCTGGGCCGCGAGCATGGCCAGATAGCCCCGTTCGGCCGGACCGTCGGGGTCGATGGCCAGCAACGACGCGGCATAGACCTCGGCGGCCATCTCGGGACCCGTGACGCTCCCGGTGACGGCGCCGATATCCATGGGCCGGCCCAGTTCGTCCATGACGAACGCCTTGGCGTCGGCATCGAGCCCCATGCTGTTCAGCTGCTCGAAAATGCGGCTGTACTCGTCGCCGTCAATGTGGCCGTCGGCCTTGGCGGCGGTGATCATGGCCCGCAACAGGGTCTGACTGTGATCCTGGATGGCATCCGGCCGATCGGGGGGCGGCAGGAAGGGACTGTCGGCCGGCGGCATGGGTGGTGCCTGAGGCGTTGCCTGTCCATGCGCCTGTCCCTGGCCCGGGGGCGGGGCCGCCCGGCCGGCCTGCCAGTCGCGCCAGGCCTTCCAGGCCAGGCCGCCGACCACCGCCATGCCCCCATAGGTGGCGACCGTGCCGGCGACCTTGCGCCCCTTCTTGGAGCCCAGCAGCACGCCGGCCAGCCCTCCGGCCAGGGCGCCGCCCGCGACACCGGACAGGGGATTGGCGCCCGAGGATCCGGACGGGCGCCCCGCCCCGGCGGGCGGCGTCCCCGAGGCGGACCCGCTCCCCAGGAACTGATCCAGCAACTTCTGTGCGTCGAATTTCACCGTGGCACCTGGATTGCGTGGGGTTTCAGGACAAGCACACCGGGCTTCGCACACCGGTCAAGGCACCGGACTCCTCGACCGGCGGAGCGCCGGTCAGGTCACCGCCGACAGGCCGGTGGCCCGGCTGAACGGACGCGGCAGGTCGTCCACGTCCCAGGTCAGGGCCTGGTCGACCAGGGTGTTCTGTTCCTGCTGGTGAACCCGGGCCGTGCCCGTCGCCGGCGAGGCCGACGCGCTGCGCCCGGCGTAGTGCGCCTGTCGCTCGGCGTGTTGCAGGTCCTCCAGGGCATAGTGCAGCCGCCGGTCCACGAACGTCCAGGCGCCCATGTTGGCCGGTTCCTCCTGGCACCAGATCACGGTGGCCCGCGGATAGCGTTTCAGTTCGCGCTGCACGCCGTCCCGAGGCCAGGGGTAAAGCTGTTCCACCCGCACCAGGGCGACGTCGCGGATGTTCCGCTCGCGGCGGGCCTGCAACAGGTCATAGTAGACCTTGCCGGTGCACAGCACCACGCGGCGCACCTCGTCATCGGGCACCAGATCGTCGGTTTCCCCCAGCACCCGGCGGAACCGGCTGCCGTCCTGGAAGTCGGCCACCGCGCTGACGCACAGCTTGTGGCGCAGCAGCGACTTGGGCGAGAACAGAACCATGGGCTTGCGGAAGTTGCGGCGAAGCTGGCGGCGCAGGGCATGGAAGTAGTTGGCCGGCGTGGTCAGGTTGCAGACCACCAGATTGTCCTCGGCGCACAATTGCAGGAAGCGTTCGGGCCGCGCCGACGAATGCTCCGGTCCCTGACCCTCGTAGCCGTGCGGCAGCAGCACCACAAGCCCGGACATGCGCAGCCATTTGTACTCGGACGCCGAGATGAACTGATCGAAGATCACCTGGGCGCCGTTGGCGAAGTCGCCGAACTGCGCCTCCCACAGCACCAGCGCCATGGGATCCTGGGCCGCGTAACCGTACTCGAAGCCCAGCACCGCGAACTCCGACAACGGACTGTCCAGCGCCTCGAACGTCGCCTGGCCGTCACGAATGTTGTTGAGCGGGCGATAGCGCGCCTCGCTGGTCTGGTCCACCAGCACCGCGTGGCGCTGGGAGAAGGTGCCGCGCCCGCAATCCTGGCCCGACAGCCGCACCGCGTGCCCGTCCAGCAGCAGGGTCCCGAAGGCCAGCGCCTCGGCGGTGGCCCAGTCGATGCCCTCGCCGCTTTCGTGCATCGCGGCCTTGGCCTTGAGCTGGCGGGCGATCTTGGGGTTGACGTCGAAGGTCTCGGGCGTGGTGGAGATGGCCTTGAACACCTCGGCCAGGGCATGCGGCTTGGCGGCGGTGGCGTACTGCTTGTACTCCTCCTCGCCGAAGGCCGCCTCCAGGCCCTCCCAGGTGCCCAGCAGCCAGTCGGCGCGGTTGGGGCGATAGCCGCCGCTGGCGGCGAAGGCCGCCTCCATGCGCGCCACCGTCGCGGCGTGCAGGTCGTCCAGCACCCGCTGCTCCATCAACCCATTGTCCACCAGATAGCGGCCGTAGGTTTCGACCGTGCTGGGGTGGCGGGCGATGTGGGCATACATGCGCGGCTGGGTAAAGGCGGGCTCGTCGGCCTCGTTGTGGCCCTGGCGCCGGTAGCAGACGATGTCCAGCACCACGTCGGTGCCGAACTCCTGGCGGAACTCCACGGCCACGCGCGCGGCGTGCACCACGGCCTCCGGGTTATCGCCGTTGACGTGCAGGATCGGCGCCTGGATCACCTTGGCGATGTCGGTGCAGTACTGGCCGGAGCGGCTGTACTGCGGGCTGGTGGTGAAGCCGATCTGATTGTTGATGACCAGATGAATGGTGCCGCCGGTGCGGTAGCCGGTCAGATGGGCCAGGGCGAAGCACTCGGCGACCACGCCCTGTCCGGCCATGGCGGCGTCGCCATGGATCAGCACGCCCAGGACCCGCCTGCGCTCGGTATCGCCGATCTGGGCCTGCTTGGCCCGCACCTTGCCCAGCACCACGGGGTTGACCGCCTCCAGGTGCGAGGGATTGGCGTTCAACGTGACGTGCACCGTCTTGCCGTCGAACTGTCGATCGGCCGAGGTGCCCAGGTGATACTTGACATCGCCGGAGCCCTGCACGTCCTCGGGATTGCTGGACTGGCCCTGAAACTCGCTGAAGATGGCCTCCAGCGGCTTGTGCATCACGTTGGACAGGACGTTGAGCCGGCCCCGGTGGGCCATGCCGAACACCACGCTGTCCAGGTCGAGCTGGCTGCCGCGCTTCAGGATCTGTTCAATGGCCGGGATGATGGACTCACCCCCCTCCAGGCCGAAGCGCTTGGTGCCCGGGTACTTCTTGTGCAGGAAGCGCTCGAAGGTCTCGGCCTCGATGATGCGCTCCATGATGGTGCGCCGACCCAGGTCGGTGAAGGCGGTGCGGTTCAACTCGCTCTCGACGCGCTTCTGAACCCAGGCCTTCTGGTCGGGGTACTGGATGTGCATGAACTCGACGCCGATGTGACCACAGTAGGTCTCGCGCACCACCTTGTTGATGTCGCGCAGCGTCGCCGTCTCCAGGCCCAGCACGTTGTCGATGAAGATCTCGCGGTCCAGGTCGGCCTCGGTGAAGCCGTACGACCGGTAGTCCAGCTCGGGGTGCGGTTCCGGCTCGGTCAGGCCGAGGGGATCCAGGTTGGCCTCCAGATGGCCCCGCACGCGGTAGGCGCGGATCATCATCAGCGCCCGGATGGAATCCAGCGTGCGCGCGCGCGCCGCGTCGTCGGACAGGGCCGCCGCGTCGCCGGCCTTCCCCTTCCCCTTATCCGGCGGGGGCGCGTCGGGGTCGGCGGCGCCGATCACCTGGCTGGTGTGGCGGGTCCAGGACGGTCCCTGACGCTCGGCGCGGACGGCCTCGGGGGCGTCGCGCAACTCCTCGAAGAAGGTCCGCCAGCCGGCGTCCACGCTGTCCGGATCGTCCAGATAGCGTTCGTACAGTTCCGCCAGGAAGGTGGCGTTGGCGCCGTTGAGCAGGGAGGTGCGCAGGGTCGACTCGAACAGACTGTCCATCGTGACGCGACTGACGCGGCCATGCCGCCGCGTTCCCTTCTTGTGGCGGCCCCCGGACGCGGAGGAGCCGGGGGACCGGAGCGCGGCGCGTCGGTTCTTCCAAAAGGCGCGAAAACCGCCCGGGGACAGCGTTCGCTGGCAACCGATCCGCCGCCGGGGAGCGGGCCGGAGTGCGACCGGCGGGCACGCCGCGCCGGTCACCGGAAAACACCAGACTATCCCCCCACACCCCGTTGTGCCACCGTCCGATGAACACCGAACCCAATTTTCGGTGGTGGAGCCCGGCGCGGGGGGGAAGCCTGGTCGGGCGGGATTAGCCCTTCATGGCCGTCAACATGGTCTCGCCCAGCGCGGCCGGGCTGTCGGCGACATGGATGCCGGCGGCGCGCATGGCCTCGATCTTGGCGTCCGCCGTGCCCTTGCCGCCGCTGATGATGGCGCCGGCATGGCCCATGCGCTTGCCCGGAGGGGCGGTGCGCCCGGCGATGAAGCCGACCGTGGGCTTCTTGACCTTCGACTGGGCCAGGAACTCGGCGGCCTCTTCCTCGGCCGAACCGCCGATCTCGCCGATCATGATGATGCCCTGGGTCTCGTCATCGCCCAGGAACAGGTCCAGGCAGTCGATGAAGTTGGTGCCGTTGACCGGATCGCCGCCGATGCCGATGCAGGTGGTCTGCCCCAGGCCGGCGGCCGTGGTCTGGGCCACCGCCTCGTAGGTCAGGGTGCCGGAGCGCGACACCACGCCGATCTTACCGCGCTTGTGGATGTGGCCCGGCATGATGCCGATCTTGCACTCGTCCGGGGTGATGACCCCCGGGCAGTTGGGACCGATCAGCCGGGTTCCGGAGTGGGCCAGGGCGCGCTTGACCTTGACCATGTCCATCACCGGAATGCCCTCGGTGATGCACACCACCAGTTCGATCCCGGCGTCCACCGCCTCCAGGATGGCGTCGGCGGCGAACGGCGGCGGCACGTAGATCACGGAGGCGTTGCAGTCCGTCTTCTCCCGGGCCTCGGCCACGGTGTCGAAGATGGGCAGGTCCAGGTGGGTGCCACCACCCTTGCCCGGGGTGACACCGCCGACCATCCTGGTGCCATAGGCGACCGCCTGCTCGGAATGGAAGGTGCCCTGGCTGCCGGTGAAGCCCTGACAGATGACGCGGGTGTCCTTATTGACCAGTACAGCCATGATTATTGCGCCTCCTTGACGGCCTCGACGACCTTCTGCGCGGCGTCGGCCAGGTTGTCGGCGGCGATGATGGGCAGGCCCGAGTCCGCCATGATCTTCTTGCCCAGGTCCACGTTGGTGCCCTCCAGGCGCACCACCAGCGGCACGTTCAGGCTGACCTCCTTGGCGGCGGCGACCACGCCCTCGGCGATCACGTCACAGCGCATGATGCCGCCGAAGATGTTGACCAGGATGCCCTCCACGTTGGGATCGGACAGGATGATCTTGAAGGCCGTGGTCACCCGCTCCTTGGTGGCGCCGCCGCCCACGTCCAGGAAGTTGGCCGGCTCGGCGCCATAGAGCTTGATGATGTCCATGGTGGCCATGGCCAGGCCGGCGCCGTTCACCATGCAGCCGATGGCGCCGTCGAGCTTGATGTAGTTGAGGTCGTGCTTGGTGGCTTCCAGTTCGGCCGGGTTTTCCTCGTCCTCGTCACGCATCTCCGAGATGTCGGGATGGCGATACAGGGCGTTGGAATCGAAGTTCATCTTGCAGTCGAGCGGCAACACCCCGCCGGCCCCGGTGACCACCAGCGGATTGATCTCCAGCATGGCCGCGTCGGTCTCGGTGAAGGCGCGATACAGCGCCATCAGCAGGCGCGTGCAGCTTTTCACCTGGTCGCCCTTGAGACCCAGGGAGAAGGCCACGTTGCGGCAATGGAACGGCTGGATGCCGGTGACCGGATCGATGGCCACGGTGAAGATCTTCTCGGGCGTCTTGGCGGCCACCTCCTCGATGTCCATGCCGCCCTCGGTGGAGGCCATGATGATGACCCGGCTGGTGGCCCTGTCGATCAGCATGGACAGGTACAGCTCGCGCTGAATGTCGCAGCCGTCTTCCACGTAGATGCGCTTGACCTGCTTGCCCTCGGGGCCGGACTGGTGGGTGACCAGGGTGTTGCCCAGCATCTGCGCGGCGTTCTCGCGCACGTCGTCCACCGACTTGGTCAGGCGCACGCCGCCCTTGTCGCCGGCCGCCGGCTCCTTGAAGCGTCCCTTGCCGCGTCCGCCGGCATGGATCTGGCTCTTGACCACGAACACCGGCCCGTCCAGGCCGCGCGCCACCTGCTCGGCTTCCTCGGGCGTGTAAGCCACACCGCCCTTCAGCACCGGCACTCCATACTTGGCCAGCACCTGCTTGGCCTGATACTCATGAATGTTCATCCCTGGGTTCCCCTGTCTCCCAGATCCGGTTGTCCCCGATCTTGGGTGTCCCGATTCATCGGTGCATCCGCCCGCGCGGCGACGCGCGATCGCGCCGCCGCCCCGGGACCACGGTCATGCCTTCGGCATCAACTCGCGGGAAGCCTCGACCAGACCGCGCACGGCCTTGACCGAGTTGTCGAACATGGCCTGTTCGTCGTCGTTCAACGTGATCTCGACAACCTTCTCGACGCCGCCGGCGCCCAGAACCACGGGCACACCGACGTAGAGGTCGTCCACGCCGAACGCGCCCCCGCACCAGGCGGCGCAGGGCAGCACGCGCTTCTTGTCCTTCAGGTAGGCCTCGGCCATCTGCACCGCCGCCGCCGCCGGGGCGTAGAAGGCGGATCCGGTCTTCAGCAGGCCGACGATCTCGGCGCCACCGTTGCGGGTGCGGGTGACGATCTCGTCCAGGCGCTCCTGGGTGAGCCAGCCCATGGCCACCAGGTCGGGCAGAGGGATACCGGCCACGGTGGAGTAGCGGGTCAGCGGCACCATGGTGTCGCCGTGGCCGCCGAGCACGAAGGCGCTCACGTCCTCGACCGAGACGTTCATCTCCTCGGCCAGGAAGTAGCGGAAGCGGGCGCTGTCCAGCACGCCGGCCATGCCCACCACCATGTTGTGGGGCAGGCCCGACAGTTCGCGCAGCACCCAGACCATGGCGTCCAGCGGGTTGGTGATGCAGATGACGAAAGCGCCGGGGCAGTGGGTCTTGATGCCGTCGGCCACCGCGCCCATCACCTTGGCGTTGATGCCGATCAGGTCGTCGCGCGACATGCCGGGCTTGCGGGGCACGCCGGCGGTCACGATGACCACGTCGGCGCCGGCGATCACGCTATAGTCGTTGCCCCCGGCGGAGGCGGCGTCACAGCCCTCGACGGGCGTGGACTGGGCGATGTCGAGCGCCTTGCCCTGAGGCAATCCCTCGGCGATATCGAACAGAACGACGTCGCCCAGTTCCTTGAGCCCGATCAGATGCGCAAGCGTGCCACCGATGTTGCCGGCGCCAACCAAAGCTATTTTCTTGCGTGCCATGGACGTCCTCTTCTCCATTGGATCGTGATGGGACCCGAGTTTGTTTTTTGTTTATCGCATCGGGCGTTGCAACGCTCAGGACGTGTGCTCCCCGGAAGATGTAGGGTGTCGTAACCCGATTCCCAGAAGGGGGCAAGGGGAACCCAGGCCGCCCGCTCCCGATTCGGGCGGCCGGCGCCGGTTGCCGGCGGCGACAAATCCATGACATTTGTCAATCACCGCGCCGGCGCACCTTGTCCGGGCCTGGATCCCGGGGAATGGTGACGCAGCCCCCGTGATCCGGGGATCCTGTCGCCGCCGGAGCCCGCACGCCATGCCCCGTCCCCCCGTCGTCGATTCCGTCCCCGCCGCCGCCCCCCCCGCCGACGCGGCGCCACCCCCCGGCGCGGACGCCTCCGCCTGGTCCGTCTTCTGGGTGTTCCTGCGCCTGGGGCTGACCAGCTTCGGCGGACCGATCGCCCACCTGGGGTATTTCCGCGCGGAGTTGGTGGAGCGGCGCAAGTGGCTGGGCGACGCCGCCTATGCGGACCTGGTGGCGCTGTGCCAGTTCCTGCCCGGCCCGGCCAGCAGCCAGGTCGGCCTCGGCCTCGGACTGCATCGGGCCGGCCTGCCCGGGGCGCTGGCCGCCTGGATCGGCTTCACCCTGCCCTCCGCCCTGCTGCTGGCGGCCGCCGCGCTGGGGCTGGCGGCGCTGGACCCGGCGGCGGACGCCGGCTGGTTGCGCGGACTGAAGATCGTGGCCGCCGCCGTGGTCGCCCAGGCGGTCTGGGGCATGGCCCGGACCCTGGCCCCGGACCGGCCGCGCGCCACCCTGGCGCTGGGATCGGCGGGGCTGGTGCTGCTGGCGCCGCTGTCCGGACTCCCGCCGGTTCTGGGACAGATCGCGGCCATCGCCCTCGGCGCGGTGGTGGGCTGGGCGGTGGTCCGCGACGCCCCCGTGCAGGCCCCCGGCGCCCTGACCGTGCGCCTGGGCCCGCGCGCGGCGCTGGTCTGCCTGGGCCTGCTGGTGGTGCTGCTGGCCGGACTGCCGATTCTGGCCACGATGACCGGGGCGACCGCCGTACACCTGGCCGACGGCCTGAGCCGCGCCGGCGCCCTGGTGTTCGGCGGCGGGCATGTCGTCTTGCCACTCTTGCAGGCGGAGGTGGTGCCCACCGGCCTGGTGGACCGCGAGACCTTCCTGGCCGGCTATGGCCTGGCCCAGGCGGTGCCCGGGCCGTTGTTCACGATCTCGGCGTGGCTGGGCGCCTCGGCCGGGGACGGCGTGGCCGCCGGCCTGGCGCTGGCGCTGCTGGGCACGATGGCGATCTTCCTGCCGGGCGCCCTGCTGCTGTTCGCCGCCCTGCCCTTCTGGGCGCGGCTCAGCGCCAACCCGGCCGCGCGCGCGGCCCTCGCCGGCGTCAACGCCGCCGTGGTCGGGCTGCTGCTGGCCGCCTTCTACGATCCCGTCCTGACCGGCGCGGTAACCGGCCCGGCCGACGTGGCCCTGGGGCTGGCCGCCTTCCTGGCCCTGCACATCTGGAAGGCGCCGCCCTGGCTGGTCGTGCTGGCCGCCGCAGGGGTGGGTTGGGCGGTGGGTCTGGGATAGGGGCCGTTACGATCGCGCCCACACCATGCCGATCACCCGGGGATCGGCCGCGAACGCGTCGCGGCCGAATGTCAGGCGTTGGGACGGCCATTCGCACACCGCCTGGACGCCAGCCGGGCCGGGCCGCAGGTACCACGTCTGCCATCCGATCGGGTCGGGTCGCGCGAAGACCGCGCAGGACAGCGCCGCCAGGGTGGCGCCCCGCTCGGGGTCGCGCACGGAGTCCGCTTTCAGCAAGGCGATGTTGGCCGCGCGCGCGGCCTCCGCCAGGGTCTGGCAGGGACCATGGTCGGTGGGATGGGTCCAGATCGCCCGATCCCTGTTCAGCGGCGGCGCGGTCAGGTCGAGCGCCCGCGTCGTCTCCAGCGCCACGGCGAACGCGGCATATGTCGCGGCGTTGGCGGGCCACGGCGTGCCCGGCGATTCGGCGAAGAACAGCAGGCGATAGAAGGCCATCTCGGCCACCGCCGTCTCCACGGCCTCGGCGGCATAGAACACGCCGGCTGTGCGGCCGGCCCGCCGAAATCGGGAGCCATGAGGATACGGGCCGTACCGAAACGGAGTGAACAGCAGATAGTGCACGTGCCGACACTCGGGCGGCACCGGCGGCTTGGTGTCTTCCAGGATTTCTTCGAGCAGGGTCTGTTCGTCGGCCGTGTCCACCAGTTTCTGGGTCGAGACCAGATGCTGGGCTTCCACCAGTCGCCAGCCGTCCCCGATGTACGCCCGCGCCTCAGAGGCAAGCGCGTCGGGCGTCCAGGTAGGCAAGGACATCCATCACCCCCGTGATCTCGGCCAGACGATGAACAGGCCGGCCACCGAGGGCATCGTTCTCCGCCCGCAACCACGCCCGGGCAACCCCCTCGTCACCGCCGACCAGGGCATCGAGAGAGCGGAACAGACGCACCAGCAGAACCCCCAACTCGTAAGGCTTGTCGCCTTCCCGCAGCAGGTAACCGCCGTGCATCAATCGTGACACCGTGGATTCGGATAGGCCAAGCATCACCGCCACCTCACGCTGACGCAACCCCAGCCTCCGGCAGGCCGCGCGCACAGCCTTGGTCACCACCCGGGCGCGGGCCTCATCGTCCCCCGAGGAAACAATGGGCTGACTCTGTGGTGTCATCTGTGATGCCGCCATGGCGTTTCCTCTCACATGAAAATATATGCGACACCTATTTCTGATGCAATCTCCAACGGTCCGACCATGCCCGTGCGGGACCGACCCCGCGTCGCCGGGCCGGCGCCCCCATCCTTGACGCCCCGCCGCGCGCGCCTTATGTCGGGGCTGTTCCTTGATCTTATCGTGCCCGGCCCGCCCATCGCGCCCATGCAGGGCGCGGAGTCCTTTGTCGAGGTTGCCATGGCCGTCTTGCCCATCGTCATCGCCCCCGATCCCCGCCTGAAGCAGGTGGCCAAGCCGGTGGGCACCGTGGACGCCGACGTCCGCCGTCTGATGGACGACATGTTGGACACCATGTACGCCGCCCCGGGGATCGGCCTGGCCGCGCCGCAGGTGGGCGTGCTGAAGCGGGTGATCGTGATCGACGTGGCCCGCGAGGGCGAGCCGCCACGGCCCGTTCGCATGGCCGACCCGGAGATCCTGTGGGTCTCGGACGACCTCAACGTGCACGAGGAAGGCTGCCTGTCCCTGCCCGAGGCCTACGAGGAGGTCACCCGCCCCGCCCGCGTGGGCGTGCGCTACCGCGACGAGACCGACACGGTGCGCGAGATCGAGGCCGAGGGCCTGCTGGCCATCTGCGTCCAGCACGAGATCGACCACCTCTCGGGCACGCTGTTCGTCGACCACCTGAGCAACCTTCGGCGCAACATGATCCTGCGCAAGCTTCAGAAACGGAAGAAGCAGGGCGTGGTGGCGGCGTGAGCGACGACGGGAAACAGAGCCCGAGAGACCCCGGACGCCTGCGCGTCGTCTTCATGGGGACCCCCGATTTCGCCGTGCCCACCCTGCGGGCCCTGGTGGGGGCGCACGAGGTCGTCTGCGTCTATTGCCAGCCGCCGCGTCCGGCCGGACGCGGCAAGGCGGAGCGGCCGTCCCCGGTCCAGAGGGTGGCCGAGAGCCTGGGCCTGCCGGTACGCCATCCCGCGCGCCTGAAGGATCCCGCCGACCAGGCCGCCTTCGCCGACCTCCAGGCCGACGTGGCGGTGGTGGTGGCCTACGGCCTGATCCTGCCACGCCCGATCCTGGAGGCGCCCCGCCTGGGGTGCCTCAACGTGCACGCCTCGCTGTTGCCGCGCTGGCGCGGCGCGGCCCCCATCCAGCGGGCCATCATGGCCGGGGATGCCGAGACCGGCGTGACCATCATGCGGATGGAGGCCGGCCTGGACACCGGACCGATGCTGCTGGCCGGATCCGTGCCCATCGGCGCGGACGCCAATGCGGGCACCCTCCATGACGCGCTGTCGGCGCTGGGCGCGCCGCTGCTGCTGCGGGCGCTGGCCGGATGGGCGACCGGCACGCTCCCGGCCACGCCCCAGCCGACCGAGGGCGTCACCTACGCCGCCAAGATCGACAAGGCCGAAAGCCGCCTCGACTGGTCTCGCGCGGCCCCGGACGTGGACCGCCACGTGCGCGGGATCACCCCCGCCCCGGGCGCGTTCTTCACCCACGGCGAAGACCGCATCAAGGTGCTGGCCTGCACCCCCGTGGTCGAGGGCCGCCCCGAGACCCCGCCCGGGACCGTGCTGGACACCGCGCCCACCGTCGCCTGCGGCGAGGGCACGGCGCTTCGCCTGCGCGTCCTGCAACGGGCCGGCAAGGCGCCCCTGGAGGCCGAGGCCTTCTTGCGCGGTCACCCCCTTCCCCCGGGGACGGTCCTCGGGTAGGAGACGGCGGGATCATGCCGCGCTACCGGCTCCTCATCGAATACGACGGCGCGCCGTTCGTCGGCTGGCAACGCCAGGTCAACGGCCCCTCGGTGCAACAGGCGCTGGAGGAGGCCGCCGAACGCCTGACCCCCAACCGGCCGGCGGATCAGCCCGTGCGCCTGCATGCCGCCGGGCGCACCGACGCCGGCGTGCACGCCCTGGGCATGGTGGCCCATATGGACCTGCCGCGCGTCCTGCCCGGCGGCAAGCTGGCCGACGCGCTCAATGCCCTGACACGGCCGGCGCCCATCGCCGTGCTGGAGGCGCGCGTGGTCGCCGACACGTTTCACGCCCGCTTCTCGTGCATCGAGCGCCGCTACCTGTACCGTCTCCTGACGCGGCGGGCCACGCCGGCCCTGGCGCGCGGCCGGGTGTGGTGGATCCCCCGGGACCTGGACGCCGAGGCCATGCGCCACGCGGCGCGGCGGCTGGTCGGCCATCACGACTTCAGCAGCTTCCGCGCCGCCGCGTGCCAGGCCGACAGCCCGGTGAAGACCCTGGACGCGCTGGACGTGGCCCGGGTGGGCGACGAGATCCACGTCACCGCCCGGGCGCGCTCCTTTCTGCATCACCAGGTGCGCAACCTGGTGGGCACCCTGGCGCTGGTGGGAGAGGGCAAGTGGTCGGATGACGACGTGGGCCGCGCGCTGGCCGCCCGCGACCGCGCCGCCGCCGGCCCGACCGCCCCGGCCGGCGGCCTGTACTTCCTGGCGGCGCGCTATCCCGACGACTGCACAGAGGTCTAACCCCATGATGCCCTGGATCTACATGCTCGGCGCCATCGTCCTGGAGGTGGCGGGGACGACCTCCATGAAGCTGGCCGAGGGGTTCACCCGGCCGCTGCCCTCCGTCGGCGTGTTCGCCTTCTACGGCGCCAGCCTGGGCTTGCTGACCCTGGCCCTGAAGACCTGGGACGTGTCGGTCGCCTATGCCCTGTGGTCGGGCCTGGGCACGGCGTTGATCGTGCTGATCGGGGTGGCATGGTTCGGCGAGGCCCTGACGGCGACGCGGATCGCCTGCATCGGCCTGATTCTCGTCGGCGTGGTGGGACTGAACCTGAGCGGCTCGTCCCACTGACCCCCCGCCACTGCCCACCGACGCGCGTCACGCTCCGGCGCGCACCATCCGCGCCAGCCCCACGAAGGCCGGAGTCGGGTGGGTGACCACCCGCGTGGGCACCGGCGCCACATAGTCCCGGAAGCGGCCCTTGGCCTCGAACCGCGCGCGGAAGGGCGAGGCGCGGAACAGGTCCAGGGTCGCCGGGACGATCCCCCCCAGGATGAACACCCCGCCCAGCGCCCCGGTGGACAGAACCAGGTTGCCGGCCACCGTGCCCAGCAAGGCATACATGCGATTCATCGCCGCCCGGGCCAGCGGGTCCGTCCCGCCCATGGCGGCGGCCGACACCGCCTCCGGCCGGTCGAACCGCGCCGCGACGCCCTCCAGCGCCGCCAAGGTCCGATACAGCAGCAGCAGGCCGTCGCCGCTGATCAGCCGTTCGGCCGACACATGGGGATGGGTCGGCCACAGATGGTCGAGCAGCCGCGCGTCCGCCGCGTCGGCGGGCGCCAGGGTGACATGGCCGCCCTCGGTGGCCTGGGCGCGCCAGCCCCCGGCGCCATCGGGTACCAGCAGCGCCACCCCCAGGCCGGTCCCCGGACCGATGGCCACCATCGGATGGTCGGCCGAGCCCGCGCCCCCCGGTCCGATGGCGACGCTGTCCTCCGGTCGCAGATCGGGGATGGCCAGGGCGTTGGCCACGAAGTCGTTGATCACCGTCAGCCGCGACAGCCCCAGCGCCTCGCGGGTCGCGTCGATGGAAAACGCCCAGGCGTGATTGGTCAGGTCGACGGCGTCGGCCAGCACCGGACAGGCCACCGCCCAGGCGCCGACCCCGGGCATGGGCAGGCCGGCGGCGGCGGCCTCCGCCAGCATCACGCGGGCGGCCGCGACCGGCCCCGGATGGTCGTCGGTGGACAGCGTGGCGGCCCGCAGCACCGCGCCCGTGAGCGTGTCCACCAGCGCGAACCGCGCGTTGGTGCCGCCGATGTCGGCGATCAGGCCGGTGGCGGGCGCGATCGTCGAAAAGGTGCTCATGGCCGCACCGGCCCTGTCATGGACATCCCCCTCACGCCGCGCCCTCACAGCACGGCGGCGGGCACGGACGCCTCGGCATCGGCGCCGGAGCGCACGGCCAGCGGCGTGGGCACCGCGCGCAACGCGGTCAGGAAGCGTTCCCGCCAGCGTTCCAGGGAGTTCTCGCGCACCCGCGCATACATGGCGTTCCAGCGCTCGCGGCGTTCATCCAGCGACATGATGAGCGCCTTGTTGAGCGCCGCCGCCACCCCGTCGTGGTCGAGGGGATTGACCAGCAGGGCCGCGTCCAGTTCCCGGGCCGCGCCGGCGAACCGCGACAGCACCAGCACGCCCGGATAGTTGGGGTCCTGGCTGGCCACGTATTCCTTGGCCACAAGGTTCATACCGTCGCGCAACGGCGTGACCACGCCCACGCGGGACAGGCGGAAGAAGCCCGCCAGGGTCTCGCGCTGGAAGTTCTTGGTCAGGTAGTGCAGCGGCATCCAGTCGAAATCGCCGTAGCGGCCGTTGATGTAGCCGGCCAGGCCCTCCAGGGTCTCGCGGATGGTCTTGTACTCCGGCACCTCGGAGCGCGACAGCGGCGCGATCTGCATCATCGACACCTGGCCGCGATGGTCCGGGTAGGTGTCCAGGAAGCGTTCGAAGGAGCGGAAGCGCTCCGGAATGCCCTTGGAGTAGTCCAGCCGGTCCACGCCGATCATCAGGGGCCGGGTGCCCAGGCTGCGGTCCAGCCGCCGCGCCGCGCCCAGTTCCATGGCCCGTTCAGCGGCGGCCTCCATCTGCCCGGCCTCGATACCGATGGGGAACACCTCGGCCCGCACCAGACGCCCGTGCGCCTGGAAGGTCCGGTCATCCAGCAGGTCTCCGCCCACCTCGTAATGGATGTAGTCGCGGAAGGCGCGCAGGTCGTTTTCTGTCTGGAAGCCGAGCACGTCGTAGGCGCACAGGGACTTGACCAGAAGCTCGTGGCTGGGCAGGGCGAGCAGCACCTCCATGGCCGGGAACGGCGTGTGCAGGTAGAAGCCCATCGGCTGCTCGACGCCGCGCGCGCGCAGCTCCAGGCCCAGGGGGATCAGGTGATAGTCGTGCACCCAGACGTGGTCATCGTCCTCAATCAGCGGGCGCAGCTTCTCGGCGAACAGGCTGTTGACCCGGCGGTACCCCTGGTAGTTCTCGTGGCTGAAGTCGGCCAGATCCAGGCGATAATGGAACAAAGGCCAGAGCGTGCGGTTGGCGAAGCCATTGTAGTATTCGTTGTAGTCCTTGCGCCCCAGGTCCACGGTCGCGTAGGTCACCGGCCCGACCTGCGCGATCGTCGGTTCGTCGGCCGTGTGGGCGGCGGTGCGCCCACTCCAGCCAAACCAGATCCCGCCGCAGCTTTGCAAGGCATCGCGCAGGGCCACCGCCAGGCCGCCGCTGGTCGCGGACTGAGCGTCCGGCACGGCGACCCGATTGGATACCACCACGAGACGCGACATTCGTTCCTCCTGTTGCTGATGGTCGGGGACCACCCCCATGCCCGCCGGTCATGGTCCCCGCTGGTCATAGGGGCCGCGCCGTGCGGGGCCGCCACCCGGCCACGGGCCTCGTCCCCCGCGGCGACCGGTGGCACACCCCCGGCGCGGTCCGGCTACTCGGCGGCCGAGCGTCCCACCTCCGTCGCCGCGCCCTTGGACAGGCGGAAGGTGATGGCCTCGCCCGGCGGCAGGTCCCGGGACTCGCCGCGCACGCAGATGCTCACCGGCCGGACCCAACCACTGTGCGCCGCCACGGTCATTTCCTCATCCTTCAGCACCACATGCAGCCAGCGGCCCAGGTAGCGCAGCTTGAGCTTGAGCGTGCCCATGCGATCGGCGAACACCGGATCGAAGTGCAGCACCCCGTCGCGCACGTCCAGGCCGGTGAAGCAGCGCTGCACCAGATCGACGGTGCCGGCCATGGCGCCGAGGTGGATGCCCTCCGGCGTGGTGCCCCCCTGGATGTCGTCGATATCCGAGTGCAGCGCCTGCTGGAACAGGTCCCAGGCCTTGTCCGGATGGCTGCGGGCCATGACGGCGGCGTGCACCATATAGGACAAGGTGGAGCCGTGCGAGGTGCGCGCCAGGTAGTAGTCGATGTTGCGCTGCCACTGGTCCTCGGTCAGCGGTTCATAGCCCAGGCGCTGCATGAGGTCGGACAGTTCCTCGCGCGAGAACAGGTAGAACAGCATCAGCACGTCGGCCTGCTTGGACAGCTTGTAACGGTCGGAGCTGTCGCCCTCGGCCTCCAGGATGCGGTCCAGGCGCTGGATATCGCCGTACTTCTTGCGGTAGCCGTCCCAGTCGAACTCCTTGAGATTCTCGTAGCCCTCGAACTGGCTGATGATGCCCTCGCCGTGGAAGCAGATGGTCATCTTGCGGCTCATCTCGTCCCACAGCGCCAGTTCCCGCTCGTCGAGCAGCAGCTTTTCCATCAGCTCCTGGCGGTGCGGGGCGTCCAGGCAGGCCAGCACCTGCATGGAGGCGCTGCACAGCCAGGCCACCAGCACGTTGGTGTAGGCGTTGTTGTTGAGCCCCGGCTCCTCGGTTTCCGGATAGGCCTCATGGTACTCGTCCGGCCCCATCACCCGGTGGATCTCGTAGCGCCCGGTCTGGCCGTTCAGGTGCGCGAGAGAGGCGAAGAAGCGGGTCACCTCCAGGATCAGTTCGGCGCCGCGCAACTCCAGGAAATGCTCGGATCCGGTGATCTGGAAATGACGCCAGGCATTGTAGGCGATGGCCAGGCTGACATGGCGCTGAATGCAGCTGTTGTCCGGCACCCACCGCCCGGAGCGGGGGTTGAGGTGCACCTTCTGGCTTTCCTCGCGTCCGTCGCTGCCCGACTGCCAGGGGAACATGGCGCCCTTCAGGCCCTCCTCGGCGGCGGCCTCGCGGGCCTTGGGCAGGCGCATGTGACGGTAGCGCAGGCAAGAGCGGCTGATGGCCGGCAGCCGGTAGTTCAGGAACGGCAGGATGAACAGTTCGTCCCAGAACACGTGGCCGCGATAGGCCTCGCCATGCCAGCCGCGCGCCGGCACGCCCACATCCAGGTTGATGGTGTTGGGCGACAGCGTCTGCAACAGATGGAAAATGTGCAGGCGCAGGATCATCTGCGTCTTGCTGTCGCCGTCCAGAACGATGTCGCAGCGGTCCCAGAGCTGGCGCCAGACCCGCTCGTGGTCCTGGCGCAGGCGGCCGAAGGCCGGGGCGTGCGCGGCCGCCTCGCGGGCGGCGATGCCGGGCTCCGAGATGGCCGTGTCACGCGAGGTGTAGAGCGCGGCCAGCTTCTCCACCACCAGGGTCTCGCCATGACCGACCGAGCAGTGGAGGTCCTGCTGGACGTAGCCTTCCTCGTGCACGCTCTCGGTCCGCGCCTCGAAGGCATGCGGGTTGGAGACGACGCGGGTGCGCGCGGCCTGGGCCACCCGCAGGCGCGACTGCTTGGTCTCCACCAGAAGCTGCAACAGCGCTTCGCCGCCGTCCCGCGCCTGATAGGTGCCGGCGATCAAGGGTGTCAGGTGCGAACTGTTGAGGTCGCGATAGCGTCGGACGCCGGCGTTGATGACCCGCCCGTCCAGGGCCGAGCGCACCTGCACCGGGCCGGACCAGTTGTGGGCGGTCAACGACAGTTCGATCCCCGCCAGGTGCATGTCGGCCATGCTGACCAGCCGCCGGGTGGACAGCGTGCTCTCGCGATTGGCCTTGTCGCGGAAGCGGACGGTCACTTCCAGAACGCCCCGGAACAGATCCAGCGTCTGCCGGAAGGACAGGATCTCCACGGCCTGGATGTTGAACCAGTCCCCTTCGGCGACGCGGAAGGTGAGCGCCGACCAGTTGGGCAGGTTGACCAGATCCTCGTTCTCGATCACCCGGCCGGCGACCTCGGTGGGCGCGCGGTTGTAGCCCCCCGATAGGTAGGTGGCCGGGTAATGGGTCTTGTCGGCCATCACCCAGCAGAAGGCGCCGCGACTGACATAATAGCCATTGCCGGTGGCGCACAGGGCTTCCCTCAAGCCCTGCCGGTCTGGGTCGAAGCGGTCGTAGACCAGAGACCAGTCGGTCATGGACGGCATTCCTTTCCTGGTTGGTGGGACTCGGGCGATAACGCCGAATGGTTGCCTGCGGCTTCTGGCCGATGGATGTGGGCCTGCGCGCGGACGGGCCACCGTCGGACTCTCCCCGTCCGCACTCCTCGTGAGCATGGGTGCCTGATGGGGTGACCGGCGCGGATCCCGCCTCGGCGGTCGCGCCGGGGAGCACGACCCGGACGCCTCCCCCCAGGACGAGGGGACAGGGGGGCGGTGCGCGCCCCCTGCCGCGTTCGGGCCCGTGCCCGTCCCCCATTCTCCAAATCGGAAGACAGCCTCCGGACGGCTCCCGCCGTGATCGGCGATCACCCATCCTTCGGCATCGGTATCAAACGGATCAAGACGGTTCATACGGATGCCCGCGCCCACCCTCGGGCACGGACCAATCGCCGCCGCCGGGCGGCGGTCTTCTAAGGTGTCAGGCGACGCAACAGCTCCAGCACCTGATCGGGATTGTCCACCCGGAAGTCGGCGGCCGACACCCGTCCGGCGTCGCCATCACTGGCCGGCGCCGCCAGGACACCCACGCCGCCCAGGCCCTGCAAGGCTCCGAAGGCGTCCTCGTCGGTGACGTCGTCGCCGAAGAACATGGGCCGGTGGCCGGCGTCGTCCAGCTTGAGCGTGGACAGCAGATGCTCCACCGCCTTGCCCTTGTCCCAGTCGATGGCCGGCTGGAACTCGAACACCTTCTTGCCGGTCTTCTCCTTGATCCCCGGCACCGTCTCCAGCAACCGGTCGAGCGCGGCCCGGAACGCCGGATAGTCGGCGTCGGACACCAGCCGGTAGTGGGCGGCGGCGGAGAAGCGCTTGCGCTCCACCAGGGCGCCGGCGATGGGGCCCAGGCCCTCGTTGAGGACGCGCTCCACATCGTTCATCAGCGCCGTGTAGTCGCCGATGCCCTCCAGGGACAGCACGCCCGCCTCGGGCGTGCGGATGTCGAAGCCGTGGCTGCCGGCGAAGGTCAGGCTGTCGATGCCCACCAGCGCCTCCACGTCGGGACGGTCCCGACCGCTGACCACGGCCACCGGCACCCGGCGGGCCAGCGCCCCCACCACGGCGCGGCCCTCGGCCGACAGGATGGCGTTCTCCGGGCGATCGACGATCGGCGTGAGCGTGCCGTCGTAGTCCAGGAAGATCGCCGGCACCGCCCCGTTCAGGGCGGCGCCGAGGGCCTCGAAAGCCTCCAGGGCATGGGGAAGGTCGCGCACGTTGCGCAAGCGGGGCTCAGTTGTCACGAAGCAGGTCTCCCAAGTCCTTGACGACAATATGGGCACCGTTGTCCCGCAGGGAGTCGGCGCCGGCGCCGCGATCGATGCCCACCACCACGCCGAAGCCACCGTCGCGGCCGGACTGCACGCCGACGATGGCGTCCTCGACCATCACCGCGCGCTCCGGCGCCACCTTAAGCAGGCGGGCGGCCTCCAGGTACGTATCGGGCGCGGGCTTGCCCGGCAGGCCGGCGGCGGCGGCGTACAGGCCGTCCACGCGCACCTCGAACAGGTCGGTGAGGCCGACGCGCTCCAGCACCGGCCCGCAGTTCTTGGACGACGACACCACGGCGGTCCGCCATCCGGCCTCGGCCAGGCCACGCACCAGGGCAACGGCGCCCTCGAACACGGTCACCCCATCGCGGTCGATCACGTCGTTGAAGGCCATGTTCTTGCGATTGCCGAGGCCGCAGACGGTCTCGGCGTCCGGGTCGTCGCCAGGATCGCCCTCGGGAAGGGTGATGCCGCGCGCCGCCAGGAAATCCCGCACCCCGTCGTAGCGGGGCTTGCCGTCCACGTGGTCCAGATAATCGGCCTCGGTGAAGGGCACGAACGGCGTGCCGTCCCGCGCCGCGCGGGTGCGCAGGTACTCGTCGAACAGGTCCTTCCAGGCGGTGGCGTGGACGGCGGCGGTGTCCGTGATCACGCCGTCCAGATCGCAGATGATGGCCGACAGATCCTCCCCGGACCAGGGCAAGGCCGACGGTGGCACACGAGTGGCGATGGGCATGTCCCCTCCTGCTGGCGGTGCCGGCCCCCTGAAGCAGGACGGGCCGGATCGATGCTGCGCGGCCGGGGCAAAAAAAGGCGCAAGCGACGAAGGTCCCCTGTCGGACCCATGACGGGTCCCCCGACGAAACGGATCTTATATGCGTCCGGTTTTCGCATCATAACGGCAAGGGACCACCGGGGTCACCCCCTTGTGGGGGGAATCTCCCCAGACTGTCATGGGATTGACGCGGCGCGGCAGGGCCTGGCGACGGCCCCCGGACCGGCACCGCGCAATTGTTCCTGGACAGAACCGTCCGGGTGGCGCACGGTGAGGACAGCCCCGGTTCGCGCATGCACGCAACCCGGCCAGCGTCCGGTCCCCGGCCGCGTCGCCGGGGTGGACCGCACCGGACACGCGGAGATCTGGCCCCATGTTCCCCGTTTTTCCGTTCTTCCCCTTCGCCTTCGTACCGCCGGTGCCGTTCATGGCCCCGTTCGCCGGTCCCTTCGCGGCCTTCTTTCCCTTCGCCCGAACCGGCCGCGAGTCGACCGGGGACACCGACGCGCCCGCCACGGCGCGCCCCGCCCAGGCCATGATGCACCAGGCCATGGCGTCCCTGGCCCTGATGCCGTTCACGGCCCCCATGACGGTGAGCACGCAGATGGCCCAGGCCTTCCGGGACGCCGGGCGGGTGGCCCGGGAGATGAAGGAGTCGCTGGAGCTCGACGAGGGACCGGTGCACGTGATGATCGGCGATCCCAACACGCCCAACGGCTTGGCCATCGGCATCACCGTGTACCGGGGCGGCGGAGCCCCGGCCATGCGCGACGTCCGCGACGTCGGCGCCCCCGCGCTGAACGGCCCCGCCCCGCGAGGTCCGGCCGACGCCGTGGACGTGACGCCGCACCGCCCCGCCTCGGTATAAGGTCCGCTTCGGCATAGAGGGGGGGAGCCGCCGGACGCCGTCCCGCCCCAGCCATCAGGGGGCCGGCCATCAGGGGGTGAGTCGGGCCAGCGCCTGCGCCGCGGTATCCACGAGGTCGTCCACGTCCTGGTCGATGGACAGGATGAGCACCGGTTCGTCCTCGGCCGGGTGTTCCAGGTCCGCGATCTGGCTGTCGAGCAGGCTGGGCGGCATGTAGTGGTCCCGGCGCGCCTGCATGCGCCGCAGCAGCAGGTCGCGGTCGCCATCCAGCAGGACGGAGACCAGGGGCAGACCGACGGCCTCGGCCAGATGCTGGCGATAGGCGCGCTTCAGCGCCGAACAGGCGGCGATCACGCCGCCCACCTGGTCGGCCTGCTCGCGCATGGCGCCCCCCAACGCCGTCAGCCAGGGCCAGCGGTCGGTGTCGGTCAACGGCACGCCGCGCGACATCTTGTCGACGTTGGCCGGCGGGTGGTAGTCGTCGGCGTCCAGGAACGGCAGACCCAGACGCAGGGCCAGGGCCGCGCCGATGGTGGACTTTCCCGACCCCGAAACCCCCATCACCACCACCACGGGCCGCTGCTGAAACCGAACGCGGGATGCCGCCGTCATCGTCATGCCTCCTCCTACCAAGGTTCGGGCGCTGATCGCCCGGACCGATCATGATCCGGGGATGCGACCGGCCGCAAGGGATCACCCTGCCGCCGGTCCGGTCTGCGCAGACCGCGCGCCCAAATCCCGGGGAATGGAGTATGGTGACCGCCGTGGCGGGGGCCGCGACGGGGGGCGCCGGGCACGGAAACGCCGCCGAACCGCCGACCACCACGGGCATACTCACGAGGATAAAGAGGATACGCGATGACCGGACGCGCGCGCATGGGACTCGTCGGCCTGGGGGTGATGGGCCGCAACCTGGCCCTGAACATGGCGGACAAGGGGGTCGGCGTCGCCGCCCACGATCCATGGCCGGAGGCGCGCACGCGTCTCACCGAAGCCCTGGCCGAGACACCCGGGCTCGACATCACCGTGACGGACGGCCCCGCCGATCTGGTGGCCTCGCTGCCGGCGCCGCGCGCGATCCTCATCATGGTCAAGGCCGGCGAGCCGGTGGACGCGGTGATCGCCAGCCTCACCCCGCTGCTGGCGGCGGGCGACACGCTGATCGACGGCGGGAACTCCCACTACCTCGACACCCAGCGCCGCGCCGCCGCGCTGGAGGCCATGGGGCTGCGCTTCATCGGCCTCGGGATCTCCGGTGGCGAGGAGGGCGCCCGCCACGGCCCGTCGCTGATGGCCGGCGGCGCGGCCGACGCCTATGAAACCTGCCGGCCCGTGCTGGAGGCCATCGCCGCGCGCTTCGACGGCCAGCCCTGTTGCGCCCGGGTGGGCGGCGACGGCGCCGGGCACTTCGTCAAGATGATCCACAACGGCATCGAGTACGGCATCATGCAGGCGATCGCCGAGGCGTTCGTGCTGCTGCGCGACCTGGGCGGCATGGACCACGCGGCGATGGCCGAGACCTTCCGCCAGTGGAACGACACCGCGCTCGCCTCCTACCTGATCGAGATCACCGCCGCCATCCTGGACCGGCGCGACGACCTGGGGACCGGCCCCCTGGTCGAGGCCATCCTGGACACCGCCGGCCAGAAGGGCACCGGGCGCTGGAGTTCGGAAGCCGCGCTGGCACTGGGCATCCCCACGCCGACCATCACCGAGGCGGTGTTCGCGCGCGCCCTGGCGGCCCTGCGGAACGACCGGGTGGCGACCGCCGCCGTCCTGCCCGCGCCGGCCGCGCCCGCCGGAACCGCCCGCTGGGAGGGCGCGGCCTCGGTGGAGGCCGTGCGCCAGGCGCTGCTGGGCGCCGTCATCGCCACCTTCGCCCAGGGGCTGGCGGTCATCCAGGCCGGCGTTCAGGAACACGGCTGGGACACCGACATGGCCAAGGTCGTCGAAATCTGGCGCAGCGGCTGCGTGATCCGCGCCCGCCTGCTGGACGACATCGCCCGGTCGTACCGGGGCACGGAGGCCCCGGGCTCGCTGCTGCGCGCGCCCACCGTGGTCGGCCTGCTGACGGAGGCCCAGGACGGCTGGCGCCGCGCCGTGGCCCTGGCGGTGACCCACGGGGTGCCGGTGCCGGCGCTGTCCTCGGCGCTGGCCTATGTCGACGGGGCCCGCAGCGACAAGCTCTGGGCCAACATGATCCAGGCACAGCGGGACTTCTTCGGCGCCCATACCTACGAACGCCTGGACCGGCCGGGATCGTTCCATACCGAATGGATCGCCCCCAAGGGAACCGCCTGAAACACCGCTGATCACGGACCGTGACGGGGCGTGACGCGGCGGCGCGCCCCGGTCCCGTGACGCCCTGCCTCCCGTCCCTCCCCCCTACTCCCCTCCAGAGGACCGCATGGACGTCTCGACACTTCTCGACGGGCTGGACCCCATCACGCAAGGGATCCTGGTCTTGTGCCTGGTGGCCGTGACCGGATTGTTCTTCGGGAGGGCGAGGCTGGGCACGGTCTCGCTGGGCATCGGCGGGGTGCTGTTCGCCGGCATCCTGTGGGGGCACCTCGGGTTGCAAGTGGACCCCGAGGTCGGCCACTTCCTGCGCGAGTTCGGACTGATCCTGTTCGTCTACACCATCGGCATCCAGGTGGGTCCCGGCTTCTTCTCGGCGCTCAAGCGCTCCGGACTGGCGCTCAACGGCATGGCGGCGGCGATGGTGGCGCTGTCGATGCTGGTGGCCGCCGCGCTGCACATGGCGCTGGACCTGCCGGTGCCGGTGATGCTGGGGCTGCTGTCGGGCGCCACCACCAACACGCCGTCGCTGGGCGCGGCGACGCAGATGCTGACCACCGTGGGCGCCGGCCCGGAAGCCCTGGGCACGCCCGGCCTGGGCTACGCCGTGGCCTACCCCTTCGGCATCGCCGGCATCCTGTTGACCATGCTGCTGGTGCGCGCCGTGCTACGCATCCGCGTCGACCGCGAGCAGGAGGCGTTCGAGGCCGAGCGGGCCGCCGCGCGCAAGGACCTGGACACCGTGACGCTGGAGATCGCCAACCCGAACATGGAGGGGCTGGCGCTGGGCGACCTGCCGGGGCTGAAGGCCATGGGCATCGTCGTCAGCCGGGTGATGCGCGACGGCGTGGTCCAGGTCGCCCAACCCGAGACGCCGGTGAAAATGGGCGACGTGCTGTTGCTGGTCGGCCGCCCCAGGAAGCTCCGCGACATGGTGCGCATCCTCGGCCACCGCGTGGACACCGACCTGAAGGCCGTGCCCTCGGAGGTCAAGTGGCGGCGCCTGGTGGTCACCCGCTCGTCGATCCTGGGCAAGACCATCGGCGATTTGGACGTGCTCCAGCGGTATGACGCCGTCATCAGCCGGGTGACCCGCGCCGGCATCGAGTTGACGCCCAGCGCCAAGTTGCGCCTGCAGTTCGGCGACATCTGCACGGTGATCGGCCAACCCGCCAACCTGGACGGCGTGGCGCGGGTCCTGGGAGACCGGGAACAGGCGCTGCTTCAGGCCCAGATCCTGCCGATCTTCCTGGGCATCGCGCTCGGCGTGCTGCTGGGGTCGATCCCGCTGATGGTGCCCGGCATGCCCGCGCCGGTGAAACTGGGCCTGGCCGGGGGACCGCTGCTGGCGGCGATCCTGCTGGCCCGCCTGGGCCACCTGGGCCCGTTTGTCTGGTTCATGCCCCCCAGCGCCAACCACATCCTGCGCGAGATCGGGATCGTGCTGTTCCTGGGCATCGTCGGCCTGAAGGCCGGAGAGAGCTTCGTCGCCATCCTCACCGAGGGCGACGGCCTGTCCTGGCTGCTGTACGGCGCGATCATCACCCTGGTGCCGCTGCTGATCGTCGGCTTTTTCGCCCGCCTGGTGATGCGCATGAACTACCTGACGCTCTGCGGCCTGCTGGCCGGCGGCATGACCGATCCGCCGGCCCTGGCCTTCGCCAACGCCATCCGCCCGTCGGAGGCCCCGGCGCTGGCCTACGCCACCGTCTACCCGCTGGTGATGGTGTTGCGCATCCTGGCGCCGCAGATCCTGGTGCTGCTCTTCTGGGTGTGAGGGTCGGGCCGCCGGCGACGCTCCGGCGGCCCGGACACACGCGAGCGCGTCGCATCATCGTTTGCTTGACTCTATCCCCTCCAGGGGGATAGGATCCCCCCATGATCCTAGCGTGAGGTTCGCCCGCATGACCGCCACTCCCGCCCCCTCCACGCCCGCCGAGGCGGGCCATGTCCACGCCACGCACGGCGACATCGTCAAGCGGCTGAAGCGCGCCGAAGGCCACCTGCGCAAGATCAGCAGCATGATCGAGGAGGGGCGCCCCTGCGTGGACGTGGCCCAGCAGATGGCGGCGGTGGAGGCGGCGGTCCGCCAGGCGAAGCAGGTGTTCATCCGCGACCACATCGACCATTGCATGGACGGCGTGATGGCCAACGGCCCCGAGGCCAAGACCGTGCTGGCCGAGTTCAAGGAAATCTCGCGGTACTTGTGAGGGACAGGAGGCCGTCATGGATCTCGCCACGGCCATCACCCAGGGCACCGGACAGCCGGTGCTGCTGGTCGGCATGGCCCTCGCGTTGGGCGCCCTGCACGGCCTGGAACCGGGGCATTCCAAGACCATGATGGCGGCCTTCATCATCGCCGCGCGCGGCACCGTGACGCAGGCGGTGGTCCTGGGCCTGTCGGCGGCCGTCTCGCACACCCTCATCGTCTGGATCCTGGCCCTTCTGGCGCTTCGGCTGGGCGAGGAGATGATCGGCGAGGACCTGGAGCCGTGGTTCATGATGGCCTCGGGCGCGATCATCGTCGTCATCGCCCTGTGGATGGCGATCCAGGCCCGCCGGGCGGCCCGCGCGGCGCCGGACCACGGCCACGACCACGACCACGACCACACCCATAGCCATGACCATGCGCGCCCGCAGCCGGCCGACGCGCACGCCCGCGCCCACGCCCGGGCGATCGAGGATCGCTTCGGCGCCGGCAACGGCCGGGCCACCATGACGCAGACGCTGCTGTTCGGCCTGACCGGCGGCCTGATCCCCTGTTCGGCGGCCATCACCGTGCTGATCCTGTGCCTGCATCTGGACCAGTTCTGGCTGGGCGTGGGGCTGGTGGGCGCCTTCAGTGGCGGGCTCGCCGTGACCCTGGTGGCGGCCGGCGTGATCGCCGCCTACGGGGTCCGCTACGTGGCCGCGCGCACCCGGCGGTTCGACCGCCTCCTTGCCGGCGCCCCCTATCTGTCCGCCGCGCTGATCGGCGTCATCGGCCTGGGCATGGTGGCCTTCGGCTGGAGTCATCTTCCCGCGCCGACCTGAGGTCCGGTTCCGTCTTGACCTCTTGGCAGGCTTTACGTTGCGATTAAGACCTATTTTCATTACTGTAGGCCGCGTGGGGGTATTGGGCAAGGGCGTGCCCGACAGCCACACCACCACCGGATCCCCCACTCACCTGATTCGAGGATTATCATGACGACGTCCCTGTTCCGCCGCCCCGCCGCACCCCTCGCCACCGTCGCGGGGGTCATCGGCCTGGCCCTGCTGGCCGGCGCCGCCCCCCGGGTGGCCCAGGCCCATACGCCACTGTGCGCCTGCTACGACAACGGCGACGGCACGGTGATGTGCGAGGGCGGCTTCTCCGACGGCTCCTCGGCCTCCGGCGTGCGCATCGCGGTGCGCGACGGGTCCGGTCACGTGCTCGTCGACGGCTCCATGGACGAGAACAGCGAGTTCATCTTCGACAAGCCCCGGGACGGCTTCTCGGTGATCTTCGATGCCGGCGCCGGTCACCAGATCGAGATCCGCGACGCGGACATCTACTGACGCCGGGCGCGGCCTGCGCCCGCCTGCTTCTCCCCATGAACCGGACACCCCCCATGACCCACGGCGCGGCCATCACGGTCGATGGCCTGATCCACCGCTACGGCCCGCGGACCATTCACGACGGCCTCGGCTTTCAGGTGCACGAGGGCCGCATTCTCGGCCTGCTGGGCAAGAACGGTGTTGGCAAGACCACCCTGATCAAGATCCTGATGGGCTTCCTGGCGCCCTCGGCCGGCACCTGCCGGGTGCTGGGCGAGCCCTCGCACGCGCTGTCGGCGGCCACCAAGCGGCGCATCGGTCTGGTGTTCGAGGGACACCTCGCCTACGACTTCATGAGCATCCGCGAGGTCGAGCGCTTCTTCTCCGCCTGGTACCCCAAGTGGCGCCGCGACGTGTTCCATGACCTGATCGACCGGCTCGGCCTGCCGCTCACCCACCGCATCCGCCACATGTCCGAGGGGCAGCGCTCCCAGGTGGTGCTGGGGGTGGTCATGGCGCAGGACCCGGACCTGCTGATCCTGGACGACTACACCATGGGCCTGGACGCCGGCTACCGGCGGCTGTTCCTGGATTACCTGATCCACTATGCCCGCGCGGGCCGCAAGACGGTCCTGGTCACCTCCCACGTGGTCCAGGACATGGAGCGGCTGGTAGACGACGTGATCTTCCTGCGGCGCGGCGGCCGGGTGCTGCACACCTCGCTGGCCGACTTCATGGCCACCTTCCGGCACTATCACCTGCCCCATGAGGCCGTCCCCCACGCCTTGCCCGACGCCGGCGAGACCCTGCATGCGGTGGAGCGCGAGGCCGACGGCGGCGTGTCGATCTTTGCCTTCCACGACCGGGCGACGGTGGACGCCGCGTTGCGACGGCAGGCCGTCGATCCCTCGGCGCTGGAGGAGCGAGCCATGACCCTTGAAGACGCCTTCGTCGGCTACACGGGACGATACTGATGCCTGCCTTGTTCTATAAGGAATGGTTGAAACTGCGGCCGGTCCTGGCGCTGCTGATCGCCGGCACTCTGGCGTTCTCCGTCTACCTGTTCCTGTCCGTGCGCCACCAGTTCCGGATCGAGCATGCCGAGATGCTCTACTACCAGGCTAACCACATCGGCCGCCTGTTCTACGAAGACCTGCGGTATGTCCCGTTGGTCACCGGCGTCATCCTGGCCGTGGCCCAGATCCTGCCCGAAGTCCAGCGCGGCCGCCTGCGCCTGTCGCTGCACCTGCCCATCGGCCTGGCGCCGCTGGTGCTGGCGCATCTGCTGATCGGCCTGGCCGCGCTGGGTGTGATCCTGGCCCTGGACCTGGCCGTCCTGGCGCTGACCATCGGCACCTTCTTCCCGGCCGCCTTCGTCGCCAGCGCGGTGACCACCGCGCTGCCGTGGATGCTGGCCGGCGTCGCCGCCTACCTGGGCGGCGCGCTGGCGCTGCTGGAGCCCGACCGGCGCGTCCAGGCCGCCAACCTGGTGGTCACGGCCGGGGTGGTGTGGCTGTGCCACCTGTCCCGCCAGTACGGCGCCTACGACCACGCCCTGTGGGGCCTGGCCGGGCTGGTGGCGCTGATGGCGCCGGCCGTCTTGCTGCCCGCCCACCGCTTCCGGGATGGAGGAGGCCGCTGATGCGCCCGCGATCCCCCCAGTTCCGCGCCCCCCAGTCTCGCGCCCCCCTGTCCCGCCCCTTGGGGTGGCTGACCCTGGCCCTGTTGCTGACCGGCGTGTCGGCGATCGCCCTGCCGCGCTTGTACGACCTGGCCTTCGCGGTGGACGTGGCCCCCACCCACCTGTTCTACAGCCCGGTGCGCGAGGCGTTCGTCTTCCGGGAGCACCGGGGCAACCACGCCTTCACCTACGCCGACGAGCACGGCGAAACCTTCGACCGCCAGACCTTCGAACAGCAGATTCCCTTCATCTACTACCGGAACATGGCGCTGTGGGGGCTGCTGCCGCTAACCCTGGAGGGCCGGACCTTCGACGCCGACACCATCCGCGACGCCCGCCAGGTGTTCGAGTTGAAGGCCCGCGAGATCGCCGACCGCCGCCCGTCCATCGCTGTCTACCCGCTGCTGGAGTCCAACCCGGGCCGGGCACGGCTGCGCTTCCCGGAGGACGTGTTCCGCATGACGGACAACCGGATGGAGTTCCTGAACGTCGACGTCAACCGGGTCGACGCGGCCCTGACGGCCCTGTTCACCGAGGCGCTGACGGCCGAGGGCTTCGCGTTCCCGGCCCGGCTGGTGGCCGGCAAGCCGACCATCCTCAAGCCCTTCGACGAAGGCTACCTGATCGTCGATGCCGAGGGCGTGGTGTTCCATGTCAAACGCACCGACGGCCAGCCCCGCGTGGTGCGCACGCCGATTCCCGCCGACCTGGGCCGCGCCATCCGCCACATCAAGGTGACCGAGAACGAGCGGCGGGAGATCCTCGGCCTCGTCCTGACCGACGACGACCGGCTGTTCCTGCTGCGGGCGGAGGACTACGGGCTGATCCCACTGCCCACCGACGGCTATGTCCCCGACCGCATGGACGCCAAGCTGCTGATCAACCCCCTGTATCCCACCGTGGTGTTCGGCGATGACGCCATGGTCCACGCGGTGGCCATGACCCCGGACTTCGACCCGGTGGCGTCCTATTCGCGGCCGGTGCCGGGTACCCGGGGCCTGCCCCACGACGTGGTGGCCGGGGCCCTGTTCCCCTTTACCCTGTCGCTGGACGATCACGGCGGCGCCTTCCTGACCTGGCGCCTGGACGGGCACGGTTGGGCCGGCCTGATCGGCATCGCGGGATCGCTTCTGCTGGTGCTGGGGATGGCCCGGGCGCGCCGCGCCCCCTGGCGGGCCGCCGCGCCAGTCGTGGCGCTGGTGGCCTTGACGGGTGTGTTCGGCCTGCTGGCCGCGCTGCTGGTCCCCTGGCCCCGGGACGATCGCGCGTCCCTTGCTCCGCGACCGGCGACATAGAGCCGATCGCGGGGCCGCGCCGGGCCCCGCTCACGTCGCCGGCGATGCCGCCACGCGGGCGCGGGCGGAGCCGTTCGGGGTCCGCCCCCCCGCCCGGGGCCGCGTGCCGATGCGGAAGGCCAGCGTGTACAGGACCGGCAGCACGATCAGGGTCAGCACCGTTCCGAACAGCAGCCCGCCCATGATCGACACCGCCATGGCCCGGAAGAAGGTATCGAACAGCAGCGGGATCAGGCCGAGCGCGGTGGTCAGCGCGCCGACGGTGATGGACACGAGGCGCCCGATCGACCCCGCGAGCACCGCGTCATAGGGGGCGAGGCCGTCGCGCATGCCGGTTTCGACCTGATCCACGAGGACGATGCCGTTCTTGATCAGCATGCCTTGCAGGCTGAGCACGCCCAGCAGCGCCATGAAGCCGAACGGCTCGCCGGTCAGCAGCAACCCGACGGTGACGCCGACGATGCACAGCGGCACCGTCAGGAAGATGATGACCGGCTGCCGCAGGCCGTTGAACAGCGCCACCAGGATGATCAGGGTGATGATCATCCCGATCGGCACCTGGGCGTTCACGTTGGCCTGCCCGTCCACCGAGCCCTCGTACTCCCCGCCCCATTCGAACATGTACCCCTCGGGCAGGGGAATGGCCTCGATCGCCGCCTGCACGCGGGCTTGCAGCTCGTAGGCCTCCATGCCCTGCGGATCGGCCTGCACCGTGATGGTGCGTTGTCGATCGCGCCGCCAGATCAGCGGCTGCTCCCAGACCATGTCGATGCCGGACACCACCTGTCCCAGCGGCACGCCCGCCCCGGCCGCCTGGGAATAAACCTGCACCTGTTCAAGGCGACCGGCATCGTGCCGTTCGGCGGCTGGCAAGCGCCAGACGATGGGCAGCCGGTCATCCCCCTCCCGATAGGCCCCCACCCGCGCCCCGTCGGTCACCCGCGCCAGGGCGAAGGCCACGTCCTCGCGGGTAACGCCGGCGCGCCGCGCGCGCGGCTGGTCGAACGCGGGGCGGATGGTCCGGGTCATCTGCCGCCAGTCGTGGCGCACGTACTTGGCGCCCGGCTCCGCCGCCAGGATGGCCATCGCCGCTTCGGCCAGACCCTGCAACACCACGGGATCGGGACCGCTGAAGCGGGCCTCGATCTTGAACGCCTCGGTGGTCGCCAGCGGAAACACGCGCATGCGCGGCTCCGCCTGGGGAAAGGTCTCGACCAGGTAGCGGTCGCCGTGGGCCACCATGGCCGGGACGTGGTCGGCGCTCTCCAGTTCGATGATCACCTGCCCGTAACTCTGGTACGGGATCTCGGGATTGAGCGAGATCTGAAACCGCACCGGGCCGGCGCCGACGAAGGTGGCGACGCTCACCACCGGGTCCAGACCGAGAAAATGCGCCTCGACCGCGCGCAGATCCTCGGAGACGTCGTCGATATGCGCGCCCTCGGGCAGCCAGTAGTCCAGCATGACCGCCGTGCGGTTCGAACTGGGGAAGAAGTTCTGGCTGACGAAGGTGAATCCGTAGCCGGACAGGCCGATCATGCCGGCCATCAGGCCGAGGATCAGCAGCCGATGGCGCAGCGAGAGGCGGAGCGCCCCCCGATAGGCCGCGAACACCGGCCCCGAGAAGGGATCCGCCGTCCCCGTGGCCGGTGCCCGCAGGAGCATGTGACACAGCACCGGCGTGACGGTGATCGCCAGCACCCAGCTGATGACCAGGGCGATGGCGATCACCGAGAACAGCGTGGCGACATACTCGCCAGTCTGGTCGGGCGACAGGAAGATGGGCAGGAAGGCCGCGATGGCCACCAGCGTGGCGCCCAGCAGGGGCCAGGACAGATCGCGGACGGCGCGGGCCGCGGCATCGACGCGGCCGTCGCCGCGCTTCATCCGCACCAGGATGTAGTCGGTGACGACGATCGCGTTGTCGACCAGGATGCCGAGCCCGACGATCATCGCGCCCACCGACATACGTTGCAGGTCGATACCGGCGATGCGCATGACCACCATCGTCGCCAGGATGGTCAGCACCAGCCCCAGGCCGACGATCAGGCCACCACGCAGGCCCATGAACAGCCAGACCACGCCCAGGACGATGGCGCAGGCCGCCACCAGGCTGACGACGAAGGAGGCGATCGCGCGATCGACGATGGCCGGCTGGTCGGAGATGATCCCGACCTCAAGGCCCACGGGCCGCTGGGCCTCCAAGGCGTCGAGACGCGCCCGCACCGCCTCGCCCATGCTGACGATGTTGGCACTGGCCACCGGCGACAGGCCGATCGCCATGGCGTCGTGGCCGTTGAACCGCATCAGCCGGGGCAGCGGGTCGGCCACGGCGCGCCGCACGTCGGCGATGTCCCGCACCAGGACCAGGCGATCGTCGGCGTCCCGCCCCACCACCAGGTCGCCCACATCCTCGACCGCGTCGAAGGTGCCCGGAACGTCCACGCGGAAGCGGTCGCGCCCCGACTCCAGCGCCCCCGCCGGCACCACCCTGTTCTGGGTGGACAGCGCGCGCAGCACCTCGTCCGCCGTCAGGCCGAGGTTGGCGAGACGGGCGCCGGACACCGTGATCTCGATGGTTTCCTGGCGCTCCCCCCAGAAGACGGCGCGTGACACGCCCTCGATCAGCAGAAGCTCGCGCTGCAACGCCTCGACGTAGTCCGAAAGCCGCGCGAACGGGACCCCGTCGCCATAGACCGCCAGCAGCACGCCATAGACATCGCCGTAGTCGTCGTTCACCTGGGATGGTCCCGCCCCCTCGGGCATCCCCCCCTGGACGTCGGCGACCTTGCGCCGGAGCAGGTCCCAGATCTGAGGCAGCGCCGAGGAGCGGTAGCGGTCGTCGATGTCCACGAACACGATGGACTCGCCGGCCCGCGACAGCGAGCGGACGTGGTCGAGTTCCGGGATCTCCTGCACCGCGCGTTCGATACGCTCGGTGACCTGGCGCTCGACCTCCAGCGGCGAGGCCCCGGGCCATGCCGTATAGACGGTCGCCGTCTTGATGCTGAACACCGGATCCTCCAGCCAGCCCAGGTTGGCGTAGGACTGGAGCCCCAGAATGGCCAGCAGCGCCACCACGAACAGGGTAAAGGCCTTGCGGCGGATGGCGAAGACGGCGGGGTTCACAGGCCCGCCCTCACCACCACCGGATCCGGCGCCTCCAGGGGCCGGACACGCTGGCCCTCCCGCAGGAAATGAACGCCGTAGGCGACGATGCGCTCGTCATCCACCAGACCGTCGGCGAGACACGCGCGATCCCCGGCGAGCCCCGTCACCGTGACCGGCCGCGCGGTGACCGTCGGCGGGTCGCCCGCGACCACCCACACGAAGTCCCCCCCGCCGCTCTCCCCGTCGTCCGCGCCGTCGCGCCGGGTGAACACGGCGCTGGACGGCACCAAGATCTGGCCCTCGGCGTCCGCCCCGGCGAAGCGGAGGGTGGCCGTCCCCGACACGCCGGCCAGCGGCGCCGGCCCGTCCAGGTCGGCGATGCGCAGGGCGGTCCGGTAGGCGCCGGTGTCGGCCGACAGGTCGGAGGCGATTTCGTGAATCGTGGCCGCGTGGCGCCGGTCCGGCCGGTCGGCCAGCGTGACGTCGATCCCCACCACGTCGGACAGCCGCGCGATGATGGTCTCGGGCAGATGCACGACGAGATCGATGGCGGCGGTGTCGTGGAAGGTCAGCACCGGCGCGCGGGCCGAAACATGGTCATGAGCCTCGACATGCAGGCGGGCGATCCGCCCGTCGAACGGCGCGACCAGGCGGGTATCGCCTCGCGCCGCCTCGGCGGTGGCCAGTTGCTCCATGAGAGACCCGACCTGGGCGAGCGTCCGGTCGCGTTCAGCGATGGCGGCGTCCAGGGCCGCGCGCGAGACCGCGCCGCGCCGGACAAGGTCGTCCTGGCGGCGATAACTGATCCGCGCCAGACGGCGCGCCGCCTCGGCCGCGTCCAGGCGCGCCCGCACGTCGGCGACGGCCAGATCGAAGTCGCGCGGGTCGATGGCCGCCAGCAGCGTTCCGGCCGCGACCTCCTGTCCCTCGCGCACCGGAAGGTCGATCAGGGGACCACCGACACGGAACGCCAGGCGCGGCGACCGGCCGGGCTGCACGGTGCCGGGAACGACGCGCCGCTCCAGGACCGGCCGGGTCGCGACGCCGATGATGGGCGCCGGGCGGACGATCTCGGCATGCGGCCCCAGGGTCGCCTGGGCATCGCGCGCGAAGACCGCGCCACCCGTCAGGTCCTGGCGCCAATCGCCGCCGATCCCGGTGACCATCACGGCCGCCACGCCCGCCGCCACGGCAACGGCCAGGATCGCCACCCGCATGACACGGCGCCGCCCGGCCTTCGGTGTCCCGTCGAGGCGCCCCATCGCGGCCCCCTTAGAGTAAACAAAACTGTTTCGTTTACACGATGGACACGACCGACTACGCTGTCAACATCAATTCAGACGTTGAGGATCGCGCCCCATGTCAGACCGAGCCTCCCGCCAGGCCCCACGCCCCAGCCAGTTGCGGGCCGACAAACGGCGGGCGATCCTCGACGCCGCCGCCCGAACCTTCATGCGCGACGGCTTCGGCCTGGCCGGCGTCGACCGCATCGTGGAGGAGTCCGGCGTCTCCAAACGCACCCTCTATGCGCATTTCCCCAGCAAGGAAGCCCTGTTCGGCGCGATCATCCACGAGTACTGCGACGTCATCCTGACGCCGTTGCGTCAGGCCGACCTCGGCGACCGGGACCCGCGCGAGACCCTGATCGCGCTGGGCCGCACGTTCTGGGACGTGCTGCTCTCGCCGGAGGGCCTCAGCCTCTACCGCGTCGTGGTCGCCGAGGCCGGACGGTTTCCCGACCTCGGGCGGGTCTTCTACGAGTCCGGGCACGAGCCGGCGGCCCGCCTGCTGACCGCCTACATCCAGGCGCAGGTGGACGACGGCGTCTTTCGCGACGTCGACAGCCGCCGGGCGGCCGAGGGCTTCTTCGGGCTGGTGCGGGGCTATGTGCATGAGCGGGCGCTCTTCCACCTGACCACGGAGGTCGACCCGGACGCCCTGGAAGCGTCCCTGCGGTTCGCGGCCGACGTGTTCCTGCACGGCCTGCGCCGACGGGACGCCGAGGATCATCCGTCCCCGCACCCCGCCGGCACGTGAGACAGGCTCAATCCTTCAGACACCGCTTCACGACGGCCGAGCAGGTCTTGATGCTGCCGAAGCCCCAGCCGGCGCGGTTGTCACTGCGCACCGCGACGATCTGCTGATCCTGGACGGTGATATCGAACACGCAGGCCGATCTGTGGTCGACCGCGTCCGGTCCCGGCGTCGCCAGCAACAGGCCGTCCGCGCCCCGGGCCTGGGCGGAGGAATAGACGTGGGTGGCCCGCGCCGCGCCCTCGACCGGGCGGACGGCCATGGGCTCGCCGATGCAGCGCGACAGTACCGCCGCGTCCTGGCCGACGAGGTCTCGTTTCGCGTCCTGGACGGTCTCCAGGTGGGGCGCGCCGCAGCCGGCAAGCATCCCCGTCATGGGCATGCCCAGCAGAACGACCAGAAGCGGTGCTTTCACGATGGACGACATGGGACCCCTCCTCTCCTCACGGTGGCCGGCTCAGGCGGAGCGCGGACGCAGGCGGCCGGTCATGCGCAAGCCGTCGCGCATGTTCAGGCCCAGCAAGGCGATGTTGACGGCCCCGGCGACCAGTTCGATCGCCTGCACCGCGTAGAAGGTGACATCGAACGCCCCGGCCCGCGCCTTGACGGCCAGGACCAGACATGCCGGAACCAGGACCAGAAGACCGATCGCGGCAATGAACGGCATCCGCTTGCGCTTGGCGTCGACGGCACCCTGGATGCTCTGGGCGCTCTCGCCCTTCGACAAGGCGAAGCCGGAGCCGCCGGCCACCATGAGGGCGGGGATCAGCAGGATCAGCCCCCAGGGAATCAGGGTCTTGACGGTGACCACGGCCGTCGCCGGACCCAGCAGTTCGGACAGCACGGTGGCGGTCCAGAACGTCAGAATCGTCAGCAGCGCCAGCGCGCCGGCGATGGGATGAAGGGCTTTGGGCATGGTTGCGTCTCCGTCCGAAGCCATCAAGATAGCACGCTATATAACAGGCCCGATCACGTCCTTCAAGCGCGGAACGGCGGCGCGACACCCCAACCGGGTGACACGCCCGTTCCAACCATGGCGCGATATGCGGCGTCGCCCATGAGAACGCCCGCTCTGGTGGTTTTTCGGCGATCAGCGGCGCGCGTCGCCGCGCGGCCCCCACGACAGGTCGCGCTCGCCCTCCGCCGATCGGCTCCAGGCGCCGCTCCCGGGGATCGTGACGCGATCGAGTCGGTGGTCCAGCGCCTTGAGCACCTCTAGCGCGTGATCCAGATGACGCGCGTTGAGATCCTCGACCAAGGTCCTGGCCCAACGCGCATGCAGGGCCATCGCCTTTTCGAACGCCAGGGATCCACGCTCGGTCAGGACATAGAGCGGCGAGCGCTCGTGACGCGGATTGGGCCGTTGCTGGAAATAGCCCTCGCCCACCATCTTGTTGAGGCGCTTTTGCGTCCCCTGGCGCGTGAGCCCCATCGTTTCCGCGATCATGGGCGTCGTCATGGGTTGACCGGCGAGCGCGACCGCGCCCAGGAGCTGCCAGTCGGTGCTCGTCAGGCGCAAGGGCCGGACGAGTTCATCGCCCTTGTCGAGCAACTTTCTCCGCAACCGGAAAATCTCAAGAATGATACCGGTCAAGATCAAGTCATCGCCTGTTTTAATCTCTTGCACGTGACTCTACGCTCTATGGTTTTAAAGAGCCGTGGGCAAACTTTCTTTTTGCGTTTTATAAAATTCTGCCTCACCGATACAGTGTAGTGACGAAAGGCAAGGATAGTCAATAATCATAAAAGTACGCGTGAAGTGTGGACATGCCACCGCCAGGGCAAGCGTCGTCTCCCGCCAAGGCGCCAGATGACGGACCCAGCAGGTCCGACCATGCGCCACGACCCGTCGAAAGGACGACGCCCGCGCCCCCGCGCCCCCGTCCGGCCGGGGCGGGTCGGCGGGCAGGGACAGGGAGTCCAGGCCCTCGGCCAGGCCCCGCCCCAGCAGCTTGACGAGGGCCTCCTTGGCGGTCCAGCAGCGCAGGAAGTCGCGCGGACTCGGGTCCGCGAGACGCTCGTCGGGCGCGACAATCCATGCATAGAGGTCGCGCCAGCGCGTAGGATGGCGCAGGATCTCGACGTCGACCCCAAGATCGACCGCCCCCAGGGCGATCACCAACGCCGGCCCGCTGTGGCTGATGCTCACATGCAGCGGGCGTCCCGGGACGAACGGCTTTCCGAATCGATCCTTCTCGATGCACAGGGCCGGGTCGCCGGTCGCGGCCCGCAGGACGGCATGCGCCGCCTCCCGGCTGCGCGGGCGCCAGTCCCCGCGCTGGCGGTCATGCAGCATGAACACGCTGATGCCGCCGCCGGCGGCATGCGCGGCGGCCAGGTCGCGCAGGCGCACCGGCGTCCAGGAGGTGGCGCGCACCCCGGCACGTTGCCTCATGGAGCGGCGCTCACCCCTGCGCCCGGGGTCCCTCTGTCGCCGGCTTGCAGCCGATGGTGAGATGCTCGACCACCGCCGCCGGGGACAGGGACATCACGAAGTCGATCGCCCGGCTGATGTCGGCCGGCGCGATCATGTCCTCGGGCGGCAGGCCGGACCCGGCCCCCATGTCCGTGTCCACCACATCCGGACACAGGGTGGTGACCTTGACGCCGTTGGGAAGCTGCTCGCGCGCGAGCGACCGCCCGTATCCCACCAGGGCGTGCTTGCTGGCCGCATAGCCGCCGACCGGCGCGAACGGCTCGACGCCGGCGATCGACGAGATGTTGAAGATGCGCCCGTCCTCGGCCTGCCTCAGATGATCGAGACAGGCCGCGCACAGATTGTGGATGGCCAGCACGTTGGTCCGCAGCATGGCGTCCAGGTCGTCGACACTCGCGACGCTGGTCCCGAAGCGGAAGATCCCCGCCGCGTTCACCAGCACGTCCAGGCGGCCCCCGCGGTCGACGGCGTCGAGCACCGCGCGCGCGGCGTCGGCAAGGGCACAGACATCGACGGCCACGGACTCAACGGCGATCCCGTGGTCCGCGCGCAGGGTCTCGGCGGCCGCCGCGAGCCTGGACTCGTCCCGGGCCACCAGAACAAGGTCGTATCCCCGGCTCGCGAAATGCCGGGCAACCTCGCGCCCGATGCCTCGGCTGGCGCCGGTGACGACGGCAACGTGTCGCGACATGGTGCTTTCCTCTCGGATTGTATGAACGGGCAAGGGCCGAGCCGGGACGCGGGCCGGACGGCCGCCGACGGCACGCGCGTCCCGGCGCGGGGATCAGGCGACCACCGACTCCGCCGGCACGGACGGCACCGGAACGGGCGCCGCCGATGCCTCGCCGAGGTCGAAGACACGCCGGCACAGCGATGGATGCAGCTTGTAGGACAGGGACCGCTCGCGATGCCGGTCATAGGCCCGGTCCGCCAGCGCCTGCTTGAACGACGCCGCATCCCGCCATTGCGAGACGTTGAGCAGGCCGTGCTTGGCGGCCGGCGAGCGGGCCCGGAACAGGCGCGCGTTCATGAAGCCGGGGTGGGCAAGCATGTGGTCCTTGGCCCGGTCCCACATGGCGAGCGCGCCCTCGATCTCGGCGCCCGCGATCTCGAAGGGATTGACCAGCCAGACATGCCCCGGTCCGGTCGGGGCAAGGTCGCCGAGCTGGGTCCGCATCCGGATCACGATCCTCTCGACGGCCCGGCCGGAAAAACCGTGGTCCAGCGCCCCGAGGGCCATGGCTTCCTGGAAGTCCTCCTCGTGCGTCCAGCCGCGCACGGAGATGTAGGCGTAGGTGGCGTCGCGGATGTCCTCGACGCGTTCGAAAAGCTCCGCATCGACCAGACCGTGCCGGTCCCGCAGAACACGGGTCTCATCCAGCCAGGAGGCCCAGGCCTCGCGGTCCGGCTCGCCCGAGACGATTTCAGCCATGTGCATCATGCCGCGTCTCCCGTCAGCAGCGAGGTGGCGTTCGGTCCGCGATGCAGCACGCGCCGCGTCAGCAGCAGCGAGAAGTCCTCCTTGAAGGACTCAACGATCTCGGCGAAGCGCGCGGTGTGCACCGCGTCGAAGAACAGGTCCGTCGTCTCCCACTCGGCGATGTTGACGAAGGCGATCGCGTCATCGGCCGCGCGGCTGCGGTGCAGGCTGGCGTTCACGAAGCCGGGACGCGCGCCCATGTAGGCGTTCGCCTCGTGCCACATGGCGGCGTAGTCCTCGGCCTGGCCGGGCGCCAGGTAGACGATGTCGAACAGCACCATGTGCGGGGACTCGCCCCGGAACGTGAAGGCACGCCCGTCGACGAGGTCGGCCTTCAGGCTGGTGAAGCGGGTGCCGGAGGCGCCGAGGATCGCAAGCACCTTGGGGTCGCTCCTGGCGGCGGCGCGGGCCTGGTCCCAGTCCGCCGCGCTGTCCCAGCGGGTCGCGCTGGCCAGGGGATAGCCGACCCGGGGCTGGACGGTGTCGAAGGTCTCCAGCAACTGGCCGTCCTGGAACCCGGCGCATCGAGAGAGGACCCCGCTCACCGCCCACCAGGTCTCCCTGGCGCGTTGCAGATCCGATGCCTCCAGGAAATCGATGACCATGATCATGACGTCACCTGTTCGGTTGCGATGGAAGGGGAAGGCTGCCGAAGGGCCGCGACGGGCATCCCGGCCGTTACCGCGTCCTCGACATGCGAGAAGCAGATCTGGAAGGTGCCTTCGAAGGGGGCGACCAGTGCCTTATAGTCCTTGCCGGCGAACTGCTTCATGAAGAACGCCTCGGTCTCCCAGCGGGCCCGGCTGACGAAGTAGTATTCGTCGGTCTCCGGGTGGAAGGTCTGGAACAACTCGGCATCGAGAAAGCCCTCGCGGCTTTCCATCATCGTCTTGGTCGCGCTCCACATCCGCGCGTTCTCGCCCGCCGACTGCCGGTCGATCCGGTAGGGATTGGTGATGATGAGGTGACCGTCCTCGACGGGACGGGGATTGGCGGCGCTGGCGTCCACCGGCGCGTAGAGATGGATCCCGGGCCGGGTCCAGGCGCCGAAGGGCGGGCGCGCCGAGGCCAGATCGGACTCGTGATACGCGGCCAGGCTGTCCCAGCGGGCCATGCTGACCAGGGCATAGCCCTCGCGGTTCAGGCGCCGGTAGACCCGGTACAGCCGGGCGCCGCCGAAGCCCGGCATCGGCGCCGCCTCCCGCAGCGCCGTCGACCAGACCCGCGCCACGGGGCCGGGATCGGGGGTGTCGAGAAGATCGATGCGGACGATCATTGCGCGGCCTCCAGAACCGGGGCGGACGGAAGAGGCGCGACCAGGATCCGACTGCGCGTCTCGAAGCCGCCGACGATGATGCGTTTGAACGCGTCGCTGGAGAACGCGTCGACGAAGGCGGCGACGGTCGTCCAGGCGGCGACGTTGACGAAGGCGGCGCGGGCCCGGGAGGACCGCTCGCGATAGAGACGCGCGCTCCGGAAGCCCGGCCGGCGGGCCATGAAGGCGCTCGCCGCCGTGAACTGCGCGAGGAAGGCGGGCGCGTCGGTTTCGGCGAGGTCGCACAGGGTGAACAGGACCACGCCGGTGGCCGGGCCGCCCCCGGTCCCCCTGACCCGCATCACACAGGCGGTGTCGAGGGTCAAGCTGGCGCCCGCCCGTTCCGGCGCCGCGATCGGGTCCACGCCCTCGCGCAGGGTCTCCATCACGACCGCCCCGTACCGCGACCCGCCATAACCCTGACGGTCGAAGGTCTCGGCGTCGTCGCGGGCCAGCGGAAAGGTCAGCACCGCGCCGCGTCCACCGACGCGCCGGACGCGCGGGTGGCGCGACAGGCCGTCCGGGGGAGTCTCATGGAATGCAAAGGTGGTGATCATGGTCGCCTCCCACACGGACCCGCGCCGTCGGCGGACGGCCCCCCGACGGACTCCCGTGACGAGAGCCCGGGGCGAGACCGTCCGGACTCGCGCCCGAAGGCTCGTATCGCGGCCCAAAAAAAACGGTGGCATGACGGCCCGTCGACCGGAGGGCCGGCCGGGCGGCCAGCCGGACGGAGGGACACGACCGCGCCCCCTCCGTCCGGGTCGCGGCTTTAGGCCACCGGCTCCTCGACGCGGACCACCTTGGTGATCACGGCCACCAGATCGGCTGGTGTCTTCAACTTGGCGTAGTCAAGGCCCTTCAGGCTGATGCTGAGAGCCTTCTCAATCTCCACGATAATCCCGATCAGTTCCGTGGAATCGACGCCCAGGTCATCCTCCAACTGGGTGTCGGCGTTGATCGTCGCGGGATCGGCACTCAGGGACGTGGCGATGGCGTCGATCACGACGGTTTCGATGCGCTCCTGCGAGGTGGTCATGTCAGCTCTCCTTCGTGAGCAAGAGACTGCCGGCGCCGCCGCCCATGGCGCAGGCGTTGATAAGGATCCGCTCGATCGCCTGACGGGCATCCCGAGCGGTCCCGCTCCGGGCGGAGGAAAGGTCGGCGCCGTCGTCCCCGGACGGCACCGTGGGAAGGCGTTGCTGGCGGTGCAGCATGAGGCTGGCGAACACGACGTCGAGCGCCCCCTCGGCGCCGAAGGCATGGCCATACGCCCCCTTGGGCCGCAACGCCGGGACCCCCGGGCAGACCGTGTCCAGGGCCGCCTGCTCGCAGGCGTCCACGCGGGCGAGGCCGCTGGCGTCCGGCAGCACGATGTCGGCCTTCAGGTTGCCCAGCACCCGCCGCATGGTGCCCTCCAGCACTCGCGGATCGACGGCGTACTGGTCGGGGCGGCTGGGCGCGTTGCGCATGGCGAAGGACCGCAGGCCGGCATAGACGCGAGCGCCCCGCGCCCGGGCATGGCCGGCGTCCTCCAGCACCAGGAAGACGGCGCCCTCCGAAACCTGGAAGCCGCTTTCGGCGGGATCGGGCTCGCCGTTGGCGGCGGCGATCCGTTCCAGGGCCGCGCGGACGAAGTCCGTGTTGGTGCTTTCCGCGCCCCCGGCGATGGCCACGTCGAGTTGCCCCCGCCGGATGAGGCTGGCGGCGGAGGCGACACTCACCAGGCTGCTCATGCGGTCGGCCATGTAGGTTTTGCTGAACCCCTTGAGGCCGTGCACGATGGTGATCTGGCCTTGCGGCGCGGCCGGGAACCAGCTCGTCGCCTGAAACGGGCTCACGGCGCGCGGACCGATCCCATGCAGATGGCGCAGTTCACGTTCCGTGAACCGCCAGCCGCCGAAGCAGTTGCCGACGAAGGCACCGCAGCGCTCGCGGTCGATGCCGTCCAGGGCCAGCGCCGCGTCCTCGATCGCCGACTGCGTGGCGATCAGGGCATACCGGGTGAACGCGTCGAGCTTCCTCGACAGCCGCGGCGGCAGGGCCTCGGCGATGGCGCTCTCGTCGATCCGGCTGCCGGCGATGCGCGACGACAGGCGCTCGACATGGGGGCCGGGAGTGCCGACGTGGTGCCACAGCGCGTCGAGGGACCGGGTCTTCGGCAGGACCACGCCCATGCCGGTGATGACGACGTCTCGGGTCATGCCAGTCGAGCCTCCTCGGAGTGAGACGCGGTCGGATCGTAGCGGGCGACGATCAACGCGCTGTGGATGCCGGAAAACCCGCTGGCGTCCTTCATGGCGAAATCGATGCGGGTCTTGCGCGGGCCGTCGGCGACGTAGTCCAGGTCGCAGGCCGGATCCGGGGTCACCAGGTTGGCGGTGGGCGGTGTCTCCTGATGCAGGATGGTCTGCACCAGCGAGACCAGCTCCACCGTGTTGGCGCCCGCCAGGGCGTGCCCGACGATGGACTTCAGCGAGCACACCGGGATTTCGTGGGCGCGCGCGCCCAGCGTGCGCTTGACGGCATTGGTTTCGTTGACGTCGTTCTGGGGCGTCGAGCTGCCATGCGCGTTGACGTAGTCGATGCGCCCGGGGTCGAGCCCGGCGTCGGCCAGTGCCAGCACCATGGCCCGGTGCAGGTCGATTCCCTCGGGCTGGAGATCGGTCATGTGGTAGGCGTTGCAGGTGGAGCCGAAGCCCCGCAACTCGGCCAGGATGGGCGCGCCGCGCCGCCGCGCGTGGTCGAGGTCCTCCAGCACGAGGATGCCGCAGCCCTCCGCCAGCACGAACCCGGATCGCGACACGTCATAGGGCCGCGACGCGGTGTCGGGCCTGTGGTTGCGGTCGTCGGGAAGCGCGCCGATGATGTCGAAGGCCCCCAGGGCGATCGGCGTGAGCGGCGCCTCGGCGGCCCCGGCGATGACGATGTCCGCCTCGCCGGCGCGGATCATCTCCATGGCCTCGCCGACCGCATCCAGGCCGGCCGTGCATCCGGTCGCCAGCGTATGCACCGGGCCACGGGCCCCGTACTTGCGGGCGATCTCCGACGAGGCGATGTGAAAGCACGTGTTGGGCAGCAGGTCCGGGCTGGCCAGCGCGGCATCCAGCGGCGCGGACCCGCCCTGGGTGAGGCGAAGGAACTCCTCCTCCATGTACTTGGTGCCGGCGATGGCCGTGGCGATGCTGACGGCGAGCCGGTCGGGGTCGTAGTCCCCCTCCCGCAGGCCCGCGTTGCGCATGGCTTCCTCGGCGGCGGCGAGGGCGAACAGGGCGAACCGGTCAAGGCCGTGCTTCTGGTCGTCGTCGATGTCGTAGTCGTCGGGCGAGAAGTCCTGGACGATTCCGGCGATCCGGGACTGGAACGCGTCCACGTCGAAGGTCTCGATCCGGGCGATGCCGCTCTTTCCGACCCTCATGTTTTTCCAGAATTCATCCACATTCGTGCCGTTGGGCGCGATCACGCCGAGCCCCGTGACGGCGACTCTCTTCTTGTCCATGCCTGCAAACTCCCGATACGGGCCGGCGATGCCGAGGAAAGGGGGCGCGGGTCAGTAGTTGCCCAGCCCGCCGCAGACGTTCATGGCCTGGGCGGTGACGCCGCGGGCCTGGGTGGACGCCAGGTACGAGACCATGGCGGCCACCTCGATCGGCTCGATGTACCGGCCGATCGGCACCCGCGCCTCGATGCGCGACTTGGCGACCTCGGGCGTGACCTCCCAGATTTTCGCGTAGTTCCTGCGGACCTGCGCGGCCATCTCGGTCTCCACGAAGCCCGGGCAGACGGCGTTGACCGTGATGTCCGAGCCGTCGCGGGCCAGTTCCAGGCCCAGGGCCTTGGTGAAGCCGACCACGCCATGCTTGGAGGCGCTGTACGGAGCGCCATGGATGACCCCCTGCTTGCCGCCGGTGCTGGCGATGTTGATGACCGCGCCGCCGGCGCCCATGGCCTGCGAGCGCAGCACCTCCTTGGTGACGTAGAACACCGAGTTGAGGTTGGTGTTGATGACATCGCGCCAGAGTTCGTCGGCCAGGTCCTTCGTGACCCCGCCGCCGCTGCGCCCGGCGCAGTTCACCAGCACGTCGATGGAGCCGAGCGCGGCGCGCGCGCTCTCGATCATCGCCGTGACCTGCTCGGGCTGGGTCACGTCGCAGGCGATGCCCACGACCGTCACGGCCGGCGACGACAGGTCGTCGACGGCGGCGTCGAGCGTGGCCTGATCCCGCCCCACCAGCACGCAGTTCAGGCCATCGGCCACCAGCCGGGCGGCGATCGCCTTGCCGATGCCCCGGGTTCCCCCCGTGATGAGCGCGTTACGCATGGTTCGATCCCTCCAGTTTGGCGACGATCGCCTGCATGGTGCCGAGGCTGTTGCGGTTGATGGCCGCCTCGACGTGCTGCTTGGCGGCCTCGCGCTCTTTCTTGTCGGCCCAGAAGGCGGGGTTGAGCACCACGTCGTGCCAGGACACGACCTCCACGCCGTCCGGACCCTCGGTCAGGGTCCAGCGGCCCCGGTGTTCGCGCAGCGCGGGCGGCGGGGCGGGCTGGAAGTACTCGATGCGGTCGGGGGCCAGCACGCGCACGCTGCGGATCCGCTCTTCGACATCGCCGACCTGGACGACCATGACGAACTCCTGATAGCGCCCGTCGTCGTAGATCACCTGCACATCGGTGCAGTGGGGCAGCAGCCAGGGCCAGCTCGCGGCATCGCGCAGCAGGCGGGAGATCAGCGCGATCGGCTGGCGGATGACCAGGGACTCCTCGAAGACGTGACGCCACCGCTCACGCTCCAGGCGCTCGGCGACCGCCGACAGCTCCTTGCGGCTGTTGGTCTCGATGGAGTCCAGCATGAACTTGGCCGCGTCCTCGCGCGTGCTCACCCCGTCCACGACACCGGAGACCCGGTCGGCGACCTCGAAATCGTGCGTGAGGGTGATGACGCAGCCGGCATCCTTGGGCTCGAAGCGCCAGGTCCCGTTCATGAACCGCACCAGCGGCGAGGGCTTGCTCTGCGAGAAGGAGATCTGACGGCGCTCGCGGTCGATGGCCCGTTCCGATTCCCAGCTGAAGATCGTGTCGTTGGCGCGGGCCGTCAGGGCGATCTTCTGGCGGTCCTCGGTCTCTTCCAGAACCTTGGCGGCGAGGCAGGGCGGGAAGATCTCCGGCCAGTGGGCCACCTCAAGACCGACACGGAACGCCGGATCGGCGGGGCACGCGACTTCGATGGAATGGTCTGTCTTCATGGCTGCCTCTTTGACGAGTGTGGTCCTCGAACCCAGGTCGGACACCGCGCGGCGCGGTCGGGCGGGCACGCCCCGCGTCTGGGCAGCGGGACCTTGACAGGGGCCGGACGCATGGACCGCGTCCGGTGGCAACGATCGCGCCGGACCACCTGCGGCCGCGCCGGATCGTGGAACCCTCTCGGTTGATGGACGGACCGGACCCGTCACTTTCCGAGGGACCGCGTGTTCCCGGGACCGTCGCGACGCCCCGCGACACCGGGACCACACCTAAACCCTATAGCGTGCGATACATATTAAACAATTAAAGATCTATGTCGCTGTCAACAAGAAATATTTCCGGACCTGATTCAAGAAATCAATTTGCATATTATTAAAATGCATTTTATTTTTTAGTTTTTCTGAAATATCATGAGTCACACTAACTGGAGAACGCATCTCTGTTTGCTCCATTTTTTTTGCCTTTTTGCGGAAATTGGAAATTTTTTCATCAATCCGGTAATCGATTACCGATTAATGACAACTCTTTTCCGTTACGACAACGAATTACCATAAGGGAGTTGCGCGTGCAACTAGAAACTATGTCGCTTCTAAATCCAAGAGAGCGCCCAAAATGCGCCAACGCCGGACGTTCGGAGCATCGAATGAGGTCATTTCGGCCCCGGTCGACGCCGTGCATGCACACGCGTAAAAGTGTGCATCCCGTATATCGAAGGGAGCCGACCGCCCCCATACCCCCGCGTGAGGCGCATGGCGCCGGTGTCCTGAAACGCACGTGAACGGACCTGAAACCGCGCCTGGCGCGAGCCTCCACACCTTGATTAAGGACACTCTGCCGCCCTCGACCCGCCCTGGACGGCTCGGAGTTTGCGCCTTTATCGAGCAGATTAGTTATATTGCTCCCATTGGATATAGCGCCGCTCGATTCAATCAAAAGGTTTAACACCGCACAAATGGATATCTATGAGTACCGCAGGTCGTCCCTGCCATCGCGCCCGCATGCGGCGCCCGCCGGACAGGCGTGGCCAGTGGTCGATCGCCGGGGCCATCCGCGCACCGTCAGGGGACCAAGGCGACGTTATGGGCCCCGCGACCCAGATCGAGGCGCCGGACTCGAGGCCACGCGCCCCCGACTCGACCGCGACTCGGGCAGGCGATCACCGGGGCCGGGCCAACACCACGGGGGAGGCGGAGCGCCGCCGCCGGCCTCAGCGCAGCACGAAGCGGATCGTCACCCGTGCCGTTCCCGACACCGGCACCCCGGCGCGGGTCGCCGGCTGGAAGCGCCAGCCCCGCACCGCCCGGCGCGCCGCACGGTCGAGGCTGCCATGTCCGCTGGACCGCGCGACCGAGACACCGAGCACCCGGCCCTCGGCACTGACCCGCGCGGTCAGGAGCACGGTGCCCTCGTGACCCCGTCGACGGGCCTGCTCCGGGTAGGGCGGCGCCGGGTTGCGCGCGCTGCCAAGCACATAACCGGGCGCCCGAGTCGACCCGCTCCCGCTCCCGCCCCGGGCGCCCGCCACCGCATCGCCGATGGCCCCATGGGTGCGCCCGCCAGGGGATGCCGCCGTCCTCACGGGATGCGCCGGGTCGGGGGTGGCGACGCGTGCCGGTCGAACCGGACGGGGGCGGACCGGGCGCGCAGGCGCACGCGGCTTGACCGCCGGCGGCATCACGGCAACCACCGAGGAGGCGACCGCGTCAGGTTCCGGTTCGGGGACCCGCGCGGTCACCGGCTCAGGCTCAGGGAGCGACTCGGGAACCGCCTCGGCCGTCTTGACATCACGCCCCGCGCGGGACGCCGGCGGGGCCGCGTCCGCCTGGACTCCGGCGGGCGCCAGCATGACGGCGATCACGGTCGGGCTGACGTCCAGCGGCTGAGGCGGCACGGTGTCCTGGGCGACCGCCAGGGCCAGGACCAGGACGCCGTGCAGGGCGACGGAGGCCAGCAGCGGGATCGCATGGCCAAGCCCGCGCGCGACGGGTGCCGGCGAGCCCGGGCGCGACTCAGGCGCCGCCCGCATCGCGGTCGATCCAGCCGCCACCACCACCGCCGGACGGCGGACGGATCACCGGCGTCACCACCGGCATGGCGTCGACATGCCCCCGGCTGAAGGCGACGCCATACACCCGCTCCAGGTCGGTGGCCCCCAGGACGGTCTCCGCCGCCCCGGCGCGAATCACCCGCCCGGCCTCCATCAGCACCAGCCGGTCACAGACGCGCGCGGCCAGCGACAGGTCGTGGAGCACCACCACGATAACCCGCTGGTTGGTGTCCGCCTCCTCCCGCAGCACGGTCATCACCCCCACCTGATGGGCGGGATCCAGCGCGGCGGCGGGCTCGTCGGCGAGCAGGACGGGCGTTCGGGTGGCCAGGACCCGGGCCAGCATGGCCCGCGCGCGCTCGCCGCCGGACAGGGTGGGCACCGCCGCGTCGGCCAGGCCGGCGCTATCGGTGCGGGCCAGGGCGGCCTCGACGATCTCGGTGTCCGCCCCCGACAACGACCGCCAGGGACCGAGATGCGGCAGCCGCCCCAGTTCCACCATGCGGCGCACCGACACCGGCCAGTGCACGCCGTGATCCTGGGGCAGGTAGCCGATCAGGCGGGCGCGGGCGCGGCCCCCCGGGCGCGGCAGGGGCACGCCGTCCAGGCGGAGGGTGCCGGTGTGCGGCACCACCCCCGCGACCGCGCGCAGGAGAGTCGATTTGCCGGCGCCGTTGGGACCGATCACGCCGGTGATCATGCCCCGGCGCGCCTCCAGGCTGGCCGCGTCCACCAGGCGGCGCGCGCCGATCCGGACGCTCAGGGAGGTGATCTCCAGTCCGCTCATGGTGTCATCCTCCGCGATCGCAGCACCAGGCCCAGGAAGAACGGCGCGCCCAGCAGCGCCGTGACCACCCCGACCATGACCTCCTGGTTGGTGGGCAGCACCCGCGCCACGGTGTCGGCCACCACCACCAGCGCCGCCCCGGCCAGCGCGCTCGGCAGCAGCAGGCGGCTCGGCTGATGGCCGACGAACGGCCGCAGCATGTGCGGCACCACCAGCCCGACGAAGCCGATGGCGCCGGACACCGACACCGCCGCCCCCACCACCAAGGCGATGCCGGTAACCACGCCGACGCGCTGACGAAGCAGGTGCACGCCCAGGCTCTGCGCCGTCTCCTCGCCCAGGGTGAGGGCGTCCAGCCCGCGCGCCATGGCCAACAGGATGCCGCCGCCGACCAGCAGGAAGGGCAGCGCCAGGACCACATGGTCCATGGACCGGTCCTTCAGCGACCCCATCAGCCACAGCACCATCTCGTTCAGGGCGAAGGGGTTGGGCGCCAGGTTGAGCGCCAGGGAGGTGAGGGCTCCGGCCAGGCTGGACACGGCGATGCCGGTGAGGATCAAGGGCAGCGTCCCGGGCAGGCGCCGCCCGATCAGCAGCAGGATCAACGTCGTCACGGCCGCACCAGCGATGGCCGTCGCCGGCAGGGCCCAGTCCGCCCAGGCCATGAGGCCGAAGTGAAAGGCGACCACCGCCCCCAGCGCGGCGCTGGACGACACGCCGATCAGGCCCGGCTCGGCCAGTGGGTTGCGCAGCAGTCCCTGAAGGGCCGCCCCGGCGATCCCCAGCGCGGCGCCCACCTCCAGCGCCAGCAGGGTGCGCGGCAGGCGCACCTCGCGCACGATCGCGGTCACCACCGGGTCACCGATCCCCAAGAGCCCGGACACCACCGCGCCCGGGCCGTACGGGACATAGCCGATCATCAGGCCCGACAAGGCGCCGGCCAGCGCCAGGCCGGCCAGGATCAGCGGCAGGACGACAAAGGGGCGGGTCATGGATGGGCCTCGCGGGCGTTCAGCGCCTCAAGCCCCTCGGTCAGGGCCTCGACGGCCTCGGCCAGGATCCAGCCGCCGCAGACCCAGGCCGCGCCGGGGACCTCGATCCGGTCGATGGTCGCGGCCCGCGTCGTGAACGCCGGATGATCGCCGAATGCCTGGCCCATGCCAGCGTGCGGGCTGTCGAAAAAGCTGGTCACCAGCAGGTCCGGCGGATCGGCGATGACCTGCTCCAGCGACCACGACGACCAGCCGGACAGGCCGGCCTCGGTGGCCTGGTTGCGCAGCCCGACGGCGTCCATCAGGGTGGCGACATAGGCGCCCTCGGCCGCCGTCCCGCCCCCCGGCCGCAGATAGAGCGCCACGCGATCGCGCCCGGGCGCGGCGGCCCGCGCGGCCGCGATGCGCGCCAGCAGGGTGTCGGCCAGGGCGTCGCCGCGCGCCGGGTGGCCGAGGGCGCGGCCGATGTCACGGGTCAGGGCGGCGATCCGGTCGATGTCGTCCTCCAGGGGAATGCGCGCCACGGTCACGCCGAAGCGCTCCAGCAGCGCGGCCGTCGCGTGGTCCGTCCAGGCGTTGGTGATCACCATGTCCACGCCTGCGTGAAGGTAGCCCTCGGCGCTGGGGCGCAGGCGCGGATAGGTCGCCGCCTGGTCGGCCAGCAGGGACAGCCAGGGCTTGGTGGCGTGCGGCGACAGCGCGACGATCTGCTCCGGGTCGGCCAGGGCGAGGACGTACTGGTCCCCGCACAGGGTGGCGGAGGCCACGCGCGGCAACGGACGTCCGTCCGCCGCCCCCACCCCCGCCCCCGCCACGGCGGCGGTCCAGGGGGTCACCAACCCGGCCACCAGTCCGCCCGCCAGCATGGTCGCGTGGATGGGCCGGCGACGGCGCGTGATCATCCGCCCGCGCATGGGCTGCCGTGGGCGGTCCGGTCCAGGGGATCGGGATCGAGCCCCAGGTACCGCTTGCGAATGGCGTCCCACATCTCCAGGCGCGACCAGTCGGGCGTGTCGGTCACCACCTCGCCCCGCTCCAGGAACGGATGCGGCAGAAACACCGTGAGCTGGTTCTCGCCCTTGCCGTTGAACAGGCGCAGTTGCCAGCTTCGCGGCGTGCCGTCCGGACGGATCATGCGCGCCAGCTCGGCCCGGCCGGGGCGCCGGATGGCGGCCAGATCCGGGTTGGTGGGCAGGTGCGGCAGCCCCTTGTTCTCGCCGATGCAGATGTGAAAGTGCCAGGTGTCGAACTCGACGGTCAGGTAGCCGTCGAGCCGGTTGATCCGCTTGGGCGGGGCCTGCACCTGGATCTCGTAGGCGGCGCCCTGGATCAGGGTGCCGAACACGATCTGGTCCCACCAGGTCTCGAACACGTCCCGCAACAGCGTGTCCAGCGCGGCTTCGTCGGTGGGCAGGGGGAAGATTTCCACCCGGCCCGCGCCCAGTTCATCCACGATATACGAGGGTGCGGGCGCGGCGGTCTGGTCCATCATGGGCACGGCCTCCTTTTCCGAATGATATGAAGGGAGCGTCGGCATCCGGCGCGGCGCCGTCAGAACCGCACCGTGACGCCGCCATGGAACGACTGGCCCGGCGTGCCGTATCCGGGAATCTCCTCATAGTCGGCGTCGAACAGGTTCTCGACGCGGCCGTGCAGGGTGACGCGCTCGGTGACGTCGTAGGCAAGCCGCAGATCGGCGGTCCAGAACGCGTCGCTCTCGCCGCCGAAGTCGGTGGTGCGGTCACGGTACCGCAGGCCGACGTTGGCCAGGGCGGCGGGCAGGAACCGCCAGGTGACCGAGGCGGTGCCCTGGTTGACCGGACGCTTGTCGAGACGCTTGCCGGTCTGGTCGTCGATGGCGTTCTGCCACGTGTAGGACACCACCACGTCCACGTCGTCGTGCGGGCGCACGGTCAGCGCCATCTCGACGCCCTGGGCGAAGGTCTTGTTGATGTTCTGGTAGCCGCCCCCCAGGCACAGGGAATTGGTGGGCGGGGACCACACCCAGTCGATCTCGTCCTTGGTGGTGGTCTCGAAGTAGGTCACGCTGCCGACGAGGCGCTCGTCCCACAGCCGCTGATCGACGCCGACGTCCCACCCCCAGCTGCTTTCCGGGTCCAGATCGGCGTTGCCCGCGCAGGGGTCGTATTGCTCGTAAAGAGAGGGGGTCTGCCAGGCGGTCGCATAACTGCCACGCAGCGTGGTTCCGGTCGGATCGATGGTGTAGGCGCCGGACAGGCGATAGGTCACCTCGTCGCCGAAGGTCTCGTGCGTGTCCACGCGCACGCTGCCGGCCAGATCCAGATTGTCCACCGGCGTGACGCCCAGGGTCAGGAAAGCGCCGCCGCGCCACAGGTCGGCGTCCATGTCGGGCGTCAGCGGGGCGAAGCCGGGGGTGTGCTGCTCCATGCTTTCGTTGATGACGTCGCCGCCGGCCTCCAGCGAGATCCGGTCGCTGGCCGCCCAGGCCGCCACGTAGTCAAGGCGTGTCTTGCCGCCGTCGAAGGTATCGCCCTTGGTGCCCTCGCCCCAGTACTGCCGGGTGGTCCAGGTATCGGACAGGCCAAGCGTATGCACCAGGGTGTCGTTCAGGGTTTCCAGGGTCACTTGCCCCCGGATGAAGCGCTCGGACTCGTCGCGGTTCCACGAGGTGTCGCGGTCGTTGGCGTCGTAGTTCAACTCCTCGCGCAGGTAACGCCCCGTGACGTCCACGCGCAGATCGTCGGTCAGCGCCAGGCCCAGGGTTCCCCCAACGGTCCAGGACCAGAACGGATCCTCCGGCCGGCCGCCCCGTTCGTCGCTGAAGTCGGAGAACCCGTCGCTGGTGGTGCCGGCGGCGGACAGCCGGAAATCGACCGGTCCCTGGAGGCCATGCACCAAGCCGCGCAGGCGCGTGGTGTTGTAGCTGCCGTACTCGACGCTGGCCTCGCCGCCGAAGGGTTCGGTGGGGCGCCTGGTGATGATGTTGACGACACCGCCCGCCGTGTCCGCGCCGAAGCGGCCGGGCCGGGCGCCGCGCAGGACCTCGACACGCTCGACATCGGACAGGTTGTGGTCGCTGATCTCGTACTTAGACTGGGCGCTGCTGGGGTCGCTGACCTCGATGCCGTCGATGAACACGCGGGTGTTGCGCGGTCCCAGCCCACGAAGGCCGATGCTCTGCGGCTGCCCCAGGCCCCGTTGGCCGCTGAGCGTCAGGCCGGGAACCAGGTCCAGCGCATCCTCCAGGCGGCGGATCTGCTGGTCCTCGATGTCCTGGGCGGTGACGGTGGTCTCCGCCCCGGCGACCCGCGCCTGGGGCACGCCCTGCGGACGCGGCGCGGACACGGTCATGTCGGTGGCGGGCAGGCTTTCGGATTCGGATTCGGTTTCGGTTCCCGTCTCGGCGTCCGGCGCGGTGGCCTCGGCGGCCAGGACGGCGCCCGGGGCGGCCAGCGACAGGGCCAGAGCCAGGGCCAGCGCGAGACCGCGGTGGGGCGGGGGTGACAGGGAGAACACGGACATGGGGCACACACTCCATCGCCGAGGCGGCCCATGGACGCACGCGGGGCGCCTTCCGGCACCACCCCCCTTCCGCGCCACGCCGCCCCCCATTGGGTTGACGACGGACGTCCCCATGACGAACGACCCGACCGGCCGCGCATCAACGCGACCAGAATCGTTCTGTAACTCGGCTTGCGTGCATGAGAAGGTGCGACAAGGCGCCTGTCACGGATCAAGCCACGGCGACGTCCAGACGGCGCGTCACCGCAACGGCTTGCCCGCACCCCCGGCACACCCCGACCGTGGGTAGAGTGACGCTGTCAGCGGCAGGTCTCCTGGCTCGCGGGTCTCGGATCCGTGCCACCTTCCCCGCGCCCCAGGGGGCCCGAGTGGTCTGTCGGCACGAGTCTCGTCGCTCACAGTTGCGGGGACAGCCACGGCTTGAGGTCCTGCTGGAGTCGGCCTCTTCCGTCGTTCCCTTTTCATCCTCCGGCATGATGCCGTCCGAGGAACCGCTGACGGACGCAGGGTAGGAAGGCGGAGCCTGGGTTGTCAAGGGACACGCGATAAACGCGAACGGATATGTCCCGCGTGAACACTGGGGACAATGCCCGGCCTCGGGCGATCCACGCGGCGCCCACGGCTCACGGACTGGATGTCGGCGCGGGGCGCGTGCCGGGGGAGAATCCCTTGCCGGGGAACGGGCGAACGACGGCGGCTTCCCGCAAGACGTCGTTTTCGGTATAGCATGCGCGGACAAGGCGGACGCCGCCCCCCCGCGTGGGGATGCCGGATCCCGGGGGACAAGCCTGGTGATAGGGAAGGCGATGAAAATCCTGATCGTCGATGACGACGAAATCATCAGAAAAATCGTGCAACTTCGTGTCAAGAAACTGGGGCACGACGTCTGGGTGGCCGAGAATGGGGATCAGGCTCTCAGTACGATTCAGGAGACGCCATCGATCGACTTGGTGATCAGCGACTGGATGATGCCCCACATGTCAGGAGTCCAGCTGTGCCGCGCCATTCGCGCGTCACCCGAGACTCAGCATATGTTTGTTCTTCTGCTGACCGCCAAGGAAACCCGGGAAGACTACCTGGAGGCCATGGACGCCGGCGCCGACGACTTCCTTGTCAAACCGTTTGATCCGGAGTTGATCGCCGCCAAACTGCGGGCCGCCGACCGCATTCTGACTCTTCAGGCCGAACTGAGAAAGAACAACGACCTATTGAGGCGCGTCAACAAGAAGCTCGAAGTCGCGTACGACCGACTCAAAAGGGATGTTCAGGCCGCCGGGAAAATGCAGGAAAGCCTGCTCCCGAAGAAGACCATGGACATGGGACGGTATCATATCGCGACGGCGCTCATTCCATCGTCGTCCGTCTCCGGAGATATATACAACTACTTCGATCTGGGAGACGGCAACCTCGCGCTCTATGCCGTTGACGTCGCGGGGCATGGCGCGCGGGCGGCGATGATGTCGTTCACCTTGTCGCGTGTGATCACGGCGGACCGCTTCCGCGCCAAGGACGGCGGCATGCGCGGCCCTCGGGACCTGGTGTCGGACCTGAACGCCGAGTTCCAGGTCAGTCCGCCGAACCTCGACTATTTCACGCTTCTGGTGGCGACCGTGGACGCCGCCGGGACCATGCGGCTGTGTCAGGCGGGGCATCCCCATCCGGTGGCGATCCCGCGCAATGGCGCGTCGCCCACCGTCCTCGGGGGCGGGGGGTTCCCCGTGGGGCTGATGGCACGCACGCACTTCGAGGAGACGGTCGTGGACCTGACGCCGATCCAGCGCGTGGCCTTCTACTCCGACGGCGTGATCGAGTGCGCCAGCCCCACCGGTGAACTGTTCGGCATGGATCGCTTCCAGGCCCTGTTGCACAACCTGCGCGACCTGCCGCTGCCACGGGTTCCGGCGGAAATCCGCCGGCGGCTGGCCGAGTGGCGGGGTTCGGACTCCTTCGACGATGATGTGTCCCTCATTCTGCTGGAAACACGGAACGGGATCGGCGTCGCTGGATGACGCGGGAGGCGAACCAAACCCCGGGCCCCCACCCCGCGTACACCAGGCGTCAGGCCCCAGGCCGGACCCACCAGGGAGGCAACCGATGATCCAGGTGGAGCAGGACGACACCGTGCTTGTCGTGACGGTGCACGAGACCCGCCTGGACGCGGAGTCGGCCATGGCCTTCCTTCAGGACGCGACCGACGCGGTGAAGACCCGGCCCCGGGTCGTCTTCGACCTCTCGGCGGTGGGCTTCATGGACTCCACGGGCATCGGCGCCCTGGTGGGGGTGACCCAGAGCATGGAGACCGGGGGCGGCGTCGCCGTCTTCGGTCTGACCCCGGCGGTGGAGATGGTGTTCACGCTGCTCCGGATGGACATGCTGTTCGCCATCGCGCCCGACCGGACCAGCGCCCTTGCCCAGGTGCGAGACGCATGAGGCGCACGCCCCAGCGGCGGTGCGTCAACGGCCCGCTGCCTCGGTCACGGCGCGCATGCTCCGCAGCAGCGCGTCGATGGCATCGTCGAGCGCCGTGGTGTCCTCGGGTGGGGCCTGCCGGGCGGATTCCGCCATCCGTTCCACCACGCGGGCGCGGTTGGTGATCTCGTCGTGCCCCAGAGTGGTCCCAAGCCCCGTCAGGCGGTGACTGAGAAACGCGAGGTCCGTATACACCTGCCGCGGGACGCCCGCCGGCTGGCGGATCCGCGTCCGCGTCTCCTCGATCACGCGCCCGTCGGTCACCAGGCGATCCACGAAGGCACGCCGAATCTCGGCAAAGACATCGACATCGTCCGCGTCGTCGATCATGCGCCGTCCCCCTCCGCCCAGAGAGTCCGGAGCTGATTGCCGAGGTCCTGCGGCTCGTAGGGCTTGGTCAGCACCCCCATGACCCCCAGGGCCTTGAACCGCGCCACCTCGTCGGGGTGCGCCTTGGCGGTGATGAACACGATGGGAATCTGGCAGACCTCGGGCATGGCCCGGAGCCGTTCGACCGTGCTGGGGCCGTCCATGCCGGGCATCATGACGTCGAGCAGGATCAGATCGGGATTGTAGACCGGCGCCCGCTGGAGGGCTTCCTCTCCCGAGCCAACGACCTCGACCTCGAAGCCGCCGAACTTCTCCAACGCCACGCGACCGACCTTTTGAAGCATGACCTCATCGTCCACGTAGAGGACCCGTTTCAGTTCGCGTGACATGCGGCGCTTCCTTCCTCGGCGGGAACGACCGGGAACAACCGGTCAATGATCGCGCAGATCTTGTCAACGGTGGCTCGCTCGCTTTCCCGCGTCTTGACGAGAACCGCCGCGACCGAGGGCGCGTCGGGGGGAAGCTCCTCATGACCGGACAGGATGATCAGCGCCGGCCGGTCGCCCTGGTCGTTCTTCAGGTAGTCCACGACCTCCAGCCCGTTCCCGTCCGGAAGCCCCATGTCGAGGATGGCGAGGTCAAAGGCGTGCTTCTCGGCCAGACTGATCCCCGCCGCCACGCTCTCGGCGCCGGTGATCCGGGCCCGCTCCGACAGCATGTGCGAAATGATCAGGCGGACGCCCTCATCATCCTCCAGATGCAGGATGTGGAGGCTCCGCCGGTCGGCGGACGGTTCCTCGCTTTTGCGCATGATGGGCAGATCCACATAGAAGGTCGTGCCCTCGCCCGGCTGGCTTTCGAAGCCGACGCTGCCGCCCATCTGTTCGGCGAGCCCCTTGGTGATGCTCAACCCGAGGCCGGTGCCCCCCTTGGCCCGTTTGTCCGAGGCGTCGGCCTGCGCGAACTTCTCGAAAATCTGGTCGTGGAACTCCACCGCGATGCCCGGCCCCTTGTCCACCACCAGCAGGCGCACCCACCCGTCCGCGGAGCACTCGGCCACGAGCCGGACGGTCTCCCCTTTCGGCGAGAACTTCACGGCATTGGACAGCAGATTGAGGATGATCTGTTGCAGCCGATCAAAATCGGCCCAGACCGTGTAATCCTCGGTCATCTCGGTCACGACCGAAACGCCGTACTGTTCGGCGTAGGACTCAATATCCTGCAAGGATCGGTCCATGGATTGCCGGATGGAGACCGCCTCGTACTTGAGGGTCAGCTTGCCGGAGCCGATTTTCTCCACGTCCAGGATATCGTTGATGAGGCGGATCAGGCGCTCCGTGCTCTGCTCGGCGATCTGCGTCAGTTCCTTGATCTCGGCGTCCAGGGGGCCGAGGACCTCGCTGTTGACGATGTTCAGGGCGCCGCGCATCGCCGTCAGCGGCGTCCGCAGTTCGTGGCTGACGATCGACACGAACTCGGACTTCAGGCGCTCGACCTTCTTGGTCTCGCTAAGATCGCGGACGACCCCCACGAACATGGTGCGCCCGGCGAAGTCCACACGCGACACGGCCAGATCCAGCGGAAACACGCTGCCGTCCTTGCGCCGCCCGGGCACCTCCCGGCCCCGGCCGATGATGCGCGGGTCGCCCATCTGCATGTAGCGGCGGACGTAGCCGTCGTGGCGGCCGCGATGGGCGTCGTCCATGAGGACGCTGATGTTGCGCCCCAGGATCTCCTGCCCTTCGTACCCGAAGATCCGCTCCGCCGCCGGGTTCATCGACGACACGATGCCGTTGATGTTGATCGTGAAAATGCCGTCGACGATGTTGTCCAGGATGGCGCGCTGCCTCTGTTCGCTGAAGCGCAGGGCGCGTTCGGCGCTCTTCTGGGCCGACTGGTCCCGCGCGATGACCACATAGCCGACGCTGACGTCCGCATCCGTGCGCAGCTTCGACACCGACAGGGCCACCGGGATAATGGAGCCGTCCTTGCGTCTGTAGATGCTGTCGATGTCGCCCTGACGGCTGCTCAGGTCGTCCAGGTCGAGGGTCCGGCACGGGGTGTTCGCGTCGGCGTCGTCGCCGTGCTTGTCGTCCTCGCAGAAAACAGGCGTGATCGGATCGGCGATCTCGGACAGGTTGAGGGTGTCGACAGCCTCATCCGAGGTGTATCCAAGGGAAACCTCGGCGGCCCGGTTGAAGAAGACAACATCGCCGTTGGTGTCGCAGACAATGATGGGTAACCGCGCGTTTTCCAGGATGGTTTCCCGGAAATAGGAAAGCTTCTGATACTCTTGCTTCAGTTTTTCTTCTCTGGAGAGCCCACGAAAGACAACGTATCCAAACCCACCAATGACGCCGAGCAGAATCACCAGAATGGCGGTGGCGACAATAAGAGAGGGAAAGACCTCCTCCTGGATCACGCTCATGGGGATCGATGCCGATATCAGAATGGCGTATTCCTCGCTCATGCGCAGAGCGAAAACCCCGTCCTCGCTCCCGAAGACGGATCCCCTCATGATCTTCCGCTGTTGAGTTCCATAATTGTCCCGAAAGGCGATGCTCTTCGATAGATTCATGCCCACCGAGGAGTCGACCCCGCTTTTGACCAGGACGTCGCCACTACGCGAAATAAGGGCTATGGACTCCAGATCACTCGTGGATTCCCGCAGGAAGAAGTCTCTAAAGTAATCGCTGCGCAAGCCCATGACAGCGACCCCCAGGAAGCGCCCGGTGTTGTCGATGATGGACCGGCTGATCGTGAACAGTTCTACATTGTCGATGCGGGAACGGATGGCCGCGCCAATATGGAATTGCTCGCCCCTGATCTTGTGGGCCGCGAAATACGGACGATCCGATATATCCAGGTTCATGTTCTTGAGTCCCGTGGAGTTGTAGCGAATCACTCCATCGGAATCGGCGACCACGAATATATAGACCTGCGGCAGCGAGACATCCATCGTCTCTATTTGTCTCCAGTCGGCCGGCCGCATGAGGGCGACGTCAATTCCGCCACTCTCGATCACCAACTCGGACACTTGCTTCAGGATAAGCGCGGGACCGTCGAGGGAGCGTTCCAGATGCTCCTCAACAAAAGAAACAGCGATACGAAGTTCCTGTTCCCGCTTCTCAACGGCATTGGTGTACATCAGCCAGCATAATGTGGCCCAGGTAATGATCGCGAGCCCTGCCATCCCCCCGACGGCGGACAGGAATATGAAACGGTTTGACGAGAGGCCGAAGACTGTATTTTTAGATTTTACAGCCATGGCAAGGTCCTTCCGGCATATACGGCCCTATCGCGGAATAGGCTTGTCCCCTTGTTTCCGGTTGGCACATTACGGAGCGCGGCCCGCGCCCAGGGGACACCATCATCATGTGGTCGCCGGAACCAGGGGCATAAGACGGTCGCGGACGCCTCCCCGCGGGCGCGAACCGTCCGACCCGCGCGGCGACACGACCGTCGCAACACTCGCACAGCCAACCTTAGCCGGTTGGAAGATGTTATGGGAGCATAAAAAGTATTGCCCGGGGCTTGGCGCCAGAAAAGCGAGCACAGAACACCGAGGTCGCGCCTGGCGACAGACGACCGTCTCCCCCCGGCGCGATCGACGTCGCCTCGGCCACGATGCGGGCGTCGGCATCCGTCTCCAGGTCCGTGACAAGCGACTGATCCAGCTTCAGCTCCGACAGCGGCATCTGTGTGGATCTCGACCATCGACGAATAGCCGGCGCCGACATCGTCCAGCGAGACGGCGATGTCCTTGAGCCGCAACCGGGTCGTTGGACGCCGTCGCCCCAGGGCGCCATCGCGGCCGGGGGGCCCCAAGGCCATTAACCGTATGTTAGACCGAACAGGGGCACACTCTAACTGTGTACAACCCCATCGTGACGTCTTATGGGGGGATACCCTGTGTCACCGGACTTCGGTCTCCCGCGACCATCATGGATGGAGCGCGCGCCGTGGATGTCGCGACAGGTCATCGTCGCCACTCCTCGAACGCGGATCGTCCACGGCGTGCCAGGTGAACCATGGTTTCTCTGAACGCTCGGAGTCTCGGTCTGGCGGGCGCGGTCGTGGCGATCGCGATCGGAGTCGCGGTCATCCTCGCACGCGGGGTGTTCGACGCCGGCGTGACACCTCCCCCCACCTTGGCCCCGCTGACCATCGGCGCCACCCAGGGTGAGACGGCCTCTCTGATCTTGGTGGCGGAGCAGCGGGGCTACTTCTCCGACGCCAGCCTTGACGTCACCATCATGCCCCAGCCGTACGGACGGATCGCGGCGGAGAACCTGTTCTCGGGCACCGTCGATCTCGCCACCTTCACGGATTTCGTTTTCGCGCGGAACAGCCGCCATCATGCCGATCTGAGACTCCTGGCGTCGCTGGTTCAGGCGTACACCACGCACGTCGTAGCGCGCCGCGATCACGGCATCACCCAGCCGGACGACCTTCGGGGACGCCGGGTCGGCGTCACGGCTGGCACCTCGGGTGAGTTCTTCCTGGCGCGCTTCCTGCTGTTCCATCGTCTGCCGGCGGACGCCATCAACACGGTCAACCTGACCCCCGCGGCCATCATCAAGGCCCTGGCGGCCGGCACGATCGATGCGGCGGTCACCTGGCAGCCTCACGTCCACGCCGTCCGCCAACGCCTTGGGGACGAGATGGTCACGCTGACCGAAAGCTTCGAGACCCCCTACTACATGCTGCTCGTCACCACCGAGCCCTGGTTGACCGGCCATCGGGAGGAGGCCACGCGCTTCATGCGGGCCCTGGCGCGCGCCCAGTCTTACATCCGGGACAATCCGGACGAGTTGAAGCGCCTGTTCAAGGACCACATGAACCGCGACCCGGCATACATCGCGGCCACATGGGATGGCTGGCGGATTCGCCTGTCTCTCAGCCAGGATGTGTTGACCGCGCTCGAGGACCAGGGAGACTGGATGGTCGAAAACAGCCTGATGTCGCCGGCAGAGGTACCGCGCTACCTGGACATGATCGACAGCGATGCGCTGTCGGCGGTCTATCCAGATGCCATCACGCTCATCCAATGATAGGATCTGTCGGAAACTTCGTTATCGACAGGCGCACCGCGACCCGACGCCCCTGGCGGAGCGGGCATCTCCCAGGCATGGCATGGCCCCGCCCCCCCGAACCCGATGCTAGCCGCGCCGACCACTCCGCCCCGCCCCTCAGGCGACACTACTCACGAGCCGTTGCATGCGCATCCGCACCCTTCTCGTCGTCAGCACCGTCGTCCTGGTCGTGTCGGGCTCGGCAGCCCTGCTCGCCTTGTCCTGGGCGGCCGATCAGGTCGCCCAGGCTCGCGTCGGCAGTCGCATCGCGGGCGAGATCGTCACGGCGGTCTTTGAACTGAACGCCCTGGCCAGCGAGTATCTTGAAACGGAGGACGAGCGCCCGCGTCGTCAATGGCGGACGAGACATGAGTCCCTGCTCGCCCTGCTGGACTCGCTGCCGGAGGCCATTCGACGGGAGCGGCCCGAGCCACGGCAGGTGCGGGACGATGTGGAGCAGGTGGGACACACGTTCGCCCAACTCTCGCAAGCCATCGGAGAAGACGGCACCACAGTGCCCCACGTGCAAATCGAAACCATGTGGCGCAAACGGCAGATCGCGGAAATTCGGAGGCTTTCACAAACCATTGTCGAGACGTCTGCCGCAATGGACCAAGACTTAACAAATAAAACAGAAAAAATAGAAAAAATATATTTAATAACAACATTTTCCTTTATAACTGGCGCGGTGATTCTTTTTTTGTCTATATGGCTCTTGATATCCAGGCGAGTCCTGGGGCAAATGCGCGTGTTGCAGAAAGGGATTCTGGCGCTGGAGGCTGGTCGACTGGACTATCGCATCCGCCTGGACGGCACCGACGAGATTAGCGAGGTCGCCACCGCCTTCGACGGCATGGCCGCCGAACTGGAACGGTCCCACAAGGAACTGGCGCAGTTCGCCTACGTGGCGTCCCATGACCTTCAGGAACCGCTGCGCATGGTGGCGAGCTACACGGCGCTGCTTTCCAAACGCTACGGCGGCCAGCTCGACGCGCGGGCCGACAAGTACATCGGTTATGCCGTGGCCGGGGCCAAGCGGATGCAGGACTTGCTCAACGACCTGCTGGCCTTCTCCCGAGTCGGCACGCGTGGCCGGCCGTTCGAACCCACGGACTGCGGGGCGGTCGTCACCGAGGCCATGGAAAACCTGCGGCAAGCGATCGACGAGTCCGGGGCACGGGTCACGCGCGGCCCCTTGCCGACCGTGTCCGCCGATGGCCGCCAACTGGTCCAGGTTTTCCAGAACCTGATCGCCAACGCCATTCGCTACCGCCGGGAGGACGCGCCCAAGATCGACATCGCCGCCGAGCGGCACGATGACCTTTGGACGTTTTCGGTTCGCGACAACGGCATTGGCATTGAACCCGAGTTCGTGGATCGCATATTTATGATATTTCAAAGGTTGCACCCACGCTCGGAGAGCGATGGCAACGGGATAGGTCTGGCCATCGTCAAGAAAGTGATCGAGCGTCACGGGGGAAGCATCTGGGTCGAGTCCCAACCAGGCCAAGGGAGCACCTTTTTCTTTACACTGGGCGGCGGTTCGCAGAACAGGGAACAAAACTCATGAAAGCTATCGATATTCTTTTGGTAGAGGACAATCCCGCCGACGCGGACCTGACTCGCGAGTACTTCGAGGACGCGCGGATCCTGAACCGCCTGCACGTCGTCGCCGATGGCATCGAGGCCATGGACTTTCTGAAGCGGCGTGGCCGGTTCGCGGATGCCCCGGTCCCGGACTTGATGCTGCTCGACCTCAACCTGCCGAAAATGGATGGCCGCCAGGTTCTCGCCGAGATCAAGCAGGATCCGGCGTTGATGAAGATTCCCGTCGTCGTCCTCAGCGCCTCGAAAGCCGAGGCCGACATCATCCGAACCTACGAACTGCACGCCAACGCCTACGTCACCAAGCCCGTCGACCTGGAGCAGTTCGCCGAGATCGTCCAGTCGATCGAGGGGTTCTGGCTGTCCATTGTCAAACTGCCGTCACGGAATGACTGATCTCACCAAACGCATCCTGGTCGTCGAGGACAATCCCGGCGACGTCGACCTGATCCGGGAATACCTGGACGAGGCCGACTTCGATCACGTCGTCGACCATGCGCCGCGCCTCGCCGACGCCATCATCGAACTCAGGAGCGACGTGCCGCCCGGGGCGGTGCTCCTGGACCTGGGCCTGCCCGACGGCATGGGCATCGACACCCTGCGCCGCATCCTGGACGCGGCGGGCGACGTGCCGATCCTGGTGCTGACCGGCCGGGACGACCGCGAACTGGCGGTCAGAACCATGCAGGAAGGCGCGCAGGACTACCTGGTGAAGGACGGCCTGACACCGGACGGGCTGACCCGCGCCCTCAGGCGAGCCATGGAGCGGGTCGCGCAGGACCGCTTGCACCGCCAGACGGAAGAGGCGCTGCGCCAGAGCGAGGATCGTTTCCGGTCCGCCTTCCTGACGGCGCCCTATGGCATGGCCCTGGTGGCGCCCGACGGCCGGTTCATGCGGGTCAATCACGCGCTCTGCGACCTGTTGGGCTACACCGAGCCCGAGGTGCTGGCCGGCGATGTCCAGACGTTCACCCACCCCGAGGATTGCGACGCCGACGGCGCGCACATCGCGGGCATCCTGGCGGGGGACGCCGTGTCCTATGCGCTGGAAAAGCGTTTTGTCCGCAAGGGCGGCCAAGTGGTGTGGGTGCATGTCTCGGTGTCCCTGGTCCGGTCCTGGGATGGGAGCCCGGTCCACTTCGTCATGCAGGTCCTCGACCTGTCCCAGCGCAAGGACCTGGAGCAACGCCTGTTACAGGCGCAGAAGATGGAGGCGGTCGGCCAACTCACCGGCGGCCTGGCGCACGACTTCAACAATCTGCTGGGGGTGATCACCGGCAATCTGGAGCTGCTGCTGCGGTCGGTGCGCAAGGACGATCGCGCGTTCCGGCGCGCCCAGGCCGCCTATCACGCCGCGTTGCGCGGCGCCGATCTGACCCGGCAGATGCTGGCGTTCTCGCGGCGTCAGATCCTCGAGGTCAAGGACATCGATGCCCGCGCCCTGCTGGAGGGCCTCGTCGGCCTGCTGCGGCGCACCCTGGGCGAGGCCGTCGAACTGCGCCTGAAACAGGCGAACAGCCTGTGGAGCATCCGCACCGACGGCAGCCAGTTGGAGTCGGCCATCCTGAACCTCGCGCTCAACGCGCGCGACGCCATGCCCCAGGGCGGCCACCTGACGATCGAAACCATGAACGTGCATCTGGACGCGGAGTATGCCGCGCGCGACCACGACGTCGTGCCGGGCGATTACGTGCTGGTCGCCGTGTCCGACACCGGAACGGGCATCCCGGCCGAGATCATCGATCGTGTGTTCGAGCCGTTCTTCACCACCAAGGAGGTCGGCAAGGGCACGGGGCTCGGCCTCAGCATGGTGTTCGGCTTCGCCAAGCAGTCCGGCGGCCACATCAAGGTCTACAGCGAGGGTGGACGCGGCACGGTGGTCAAGCTGTTCCTGCCCCGCAGCAAGGGCACCGTCGGCGACGCGGCCGCCACGGCCGACGAGCCGGACGATGACGGGGCGCCCTTCCCGGCGACCGTCCTGGTCGTCGACGATCGGGAAGACCTGCGCATGGTCGCGGCGGAAATGCTGGAGGATCTGGGCTACACCGTCATGGTGGCCGAGAGCGGCCCCGCGGCCCTGCTGATGCTCGCCAGGAACCGCGCCATCGACCTGCTGCTCACCGACATCGTCATGCCCGGCGGCATGTCGGGGCCGCAACTGGCCCAGGCGGCGCGGGACCGCTGGCCCCGCCTGCCCATCCTGTTCATGTCCGGCTATGCCGAGGGGGCGATCCTGCGCGAAGGCCAGATCGGCACCGAACACGACCTGATCAGCAAGCCGTTCCGGCGCGCGGATCTCGCCCGCAAGGTCCGCGCCGCCCTCCTCAACGGCCCGGGCGCCGGCACGTCGTAGTCGTGCGCGGACATCATGGACGGGGACCGCCCTCCCGGGAGGCCGGGCCGTCCATCCGCGCCAGGGTGTCGGCGAACGCCTCCGCCGTGGCGTACGACGTCTGGGTTCCCGGCCGGGTGATGGAATCGGCGGCATAGCGCACCGCCATCCGCAGCGCCTGATCAAGATCGCCGGACTCCACCAGATAGCGCGCGAAACTACCGATGAAGGCATCGCCCGCGCCGGTGGTGTCCACCGGCGTGACCGCCACCGCGTCGATCAGCCGGACCTCCGATCCGGTGACCAGCAAGGCCCCCTTGGCCCCCAGCGTCACGATGACCGTCTGGATCCCCTTGGCGATGAGCACGCGCGCGGCGGCCTCGGCCTCGTCGGCGGTGGTCACCGGCAGGCCGGTCAACAGCGCCAGTTCGCTCTCGTTCGGCACCAGATAGGTGGCCTCGGTGATGCGATCCAGGGCCAGATCGGGTTGCGCGGGCGCCGTGTTCAGCAGGGTCGGGATGCCGTGCCGGGCGCCGAAGGCGATGGTGTGATAGACCGTCTCCAGCGGCACTTCCAGTTGCAGGACGATCAGGGCGCAGCGCTTCAGATCCTCGGCCGCCCGGTTCACGTCGGCGGGCTTCAGGTCCGCGTTGGCGCCCTTGATGATGAGGATGCTGTTCTCGCCCGATGGCTCCACGAAGATCGGCGCGACGCCGCTGGGCATGCCGGGCACCGTCGCCACATGGCGGGTGTCGATGCCCGCGTCGGCGAAGTTGCGCAGGGTGTTGTCGGCGAAGATGTCGTCGCCGACCTTGGTGACCATCATGACGTCGGCACCCAGCCGGGCCGCCGCCACGGCCTGATTGGCGCCCTTGCCGCCACAGCCGATGCGGAAAGTCGGGGCCTCGATGGTCTCGCCCTTGTCGGGCATGCGGGTGACGTAGGTGATCAGATCGACCATGTTGCTGCCGACGACGGCGATTTTTCCGGGCATGGCGGGGTCCCTCGAAGTCCGTGTTGGTCTTGACCGCGCGGCGCCGGTCACAGGGCGCGGATGTGGGTCGCGGCGGCCTCGGCGGCCTGGGCATCCAGATAGCCCAGCCGCACCGCGAAGGCGGCGGTTCCGCCGGCGGGCAGCGTCCGCACATACCCCTTCTCGCGCTCCGCCAGATAGCCCTCGGGCTCACAGGTGGAGGGCAGCGCGAAGGCACAGACCTTCTGATCCCGGTTGACCAGGACCCAGCGCACGGTGTGCGGGAAGGTGGCGGTGTCGTAGGCGATGTGGAAGGCGTCGCCCTCGCGGCGGCGCATCATCAGGGCCGTGCGGCCGTCGGCGCCGGTGCCCGGGTCGCGGATGTAGAACACCTGTTCCGGGGTGTAGCGCGCGGGCTCGTCCAGGACCTCCATGGCGCCGGGGTCCCGGGCCAGGCGATCGATGAACGACAGGTACTCGGGCGTGGTCCGCACATGGCCCGGCACGGCGGTGCGCACCACCGTGTGACGCGCGTCGAAGGGCGCCGGCTGGATGATCCGCGCCCCCTCGCAGAAGGCGAAGTTCACATGACACATGTACATCAGGTCCATGGGATCGCCCGACAGGTTCTCCACGGACATCATGATGTCGAACAGGGTGCTCCCGGGGCGCAGGACCACGCGCGGGCGGGCCATGTAGTGGGCGCCGAAGCCCATCACGTATTCCCGGTGCCCGGTCACCGCCATGTACGGCCCCTCGGCGTCCTCGCCGCAGGCCAGGCCGGCCGCGTCCAGGGGCGCGCAGGGCATCTCGCCGTGCAGGGGGTGGTCGTCCTCGGGAGACGGGCAGCCGTTGCGCAGCAGGCCGGAGTGGAAGGCGAAGCACCCGTAGGTGCCGACGATCACGTCGGCCGGCCGGGGCATGGAGAACATGTTGTCCATGGTCAGGTCGACGCCGTCGAACACCGCGTCCCAGATCATCTGACCGAAGAACGGCAGGATCACCAGGTGGCCGCGCGGGGTGGTCAGGCGCACCGCCTCGATGCCGCTGTCATAGACGAAGGTCGAGGCCGTCATGCCGGCGAAGGTGGCCACCGTCCGCTCCCGCGGACGGAACGCGTGTTTCTCAAGGGCGATGGCAACGGGGGTCATGGCTCGCTCCTTCCGCGCCGCGCGGGCGCGGGTCTTGCCCGGGCGCCCGGCGCTAGCGGGCACGGTTCTTGTAAGCGTTCAGCGCGATCACGAGAAGCAGGAACGCGCCCCAGATGAAGTCGATCAGGTGATTGCTGAAGCGCAGGATCTGGAAGCCGCTCGACAGCAGCATCAGGGCGACGACGGCGATGCCGACGCCGATGACCGTGCCCCGGCCGCCCGCCGGGTTGGTGCCGCCCAGCACGGCGATCAGCACGGCCTGTAGCAGATACGACGTGCCGTAGTCCGACTTCGCCGCGTTGGTGCGCCCCGACAGGATGATTCCGGCGGCGCTGGCCAGGACCCCGGTCATCATATAGCTGTAGAAGATCATGCGGCTCTTCTGGATGCCCGCGAACACGGCGGCCCGGGGGTTGGAGCCGATCAGCATCAGGTTGACGCCCAGGGTGGTGCGGCTCAGCACGAAGGTCATGAGCCCGGCGATCAGCAGGAACAGGACGAACGGAACCGCCACGCCCAGGATCTTGCCGTTGCCGATGAAGGCCCAGGTCTCCGGGAAGCCGACGATCGCCGGTCCGCCCGTCAGCACCAGCGCCAGCCCCACGAACACCTGTCCGGTGCCCAGGGTGGCCAGGATCGGGGTTATTCGGAAGCGGGTGATCAGGAACCCGTTCAGGGCGCCGGCGACCGCCCCGACGGACAACGCCAGGACCACCCCCAGGCCGACGACCATGACGCCGCCCTCGACCCCCGCGTCCTTCAGGACCGCGTGGAAGAAGACCCCGGCCATGATGCCCGACAGGTTGGCGATGCCCACCACCGACAGGTCGATTCCGCCGGTCAGCATGGCGATCATCATGGCGATCGACAGCAGGCCGAGTTCGGGGAAGATGTAGGTGATGGACTCGAAGTTGTAGTATCGCAGGAACTTGTCCGGGCTGAGCGCCGCCATGACGATGAAGATCACCACCGTCATGACGATCAACTGGGCGATGTTGTTGTCCCGGTTGATCAGGCTGCGAAAATCCACGGCGAACCTCATGGCACTCTCCCGTCACACGCGGCGCTTGCGGTCGCGCCAGGCGGTGGCCGCCGTGGCGATGACGATGACGATCCCGACAACGACCCGCTGCCACGTCGTGTCCACGTGCATGATGATGAGACTGTTCTTGACCATCACCAGCATGAAGACACCCAGCATCGTGCCCACCACGCTGCCCCGTCCGCCGAAGATGCTGGCGCCCCCCAGGACCACGGCGGCGATCACGTCCAGTTCCAGGCCCACGAAGTCGCGCGGATTGGCCAGCCAGATCATGCCGCTGTGCAGCAGCCCGGCGAACCCGGCCAGCATGCCGGCGACGCAGTAGACGAAGAAGATCGTCTTGCGGGTATCGAAGCCCACGCGGGCCGCCGCCTCCGGCGCGCCGCCCAGGGCATAGACGCTGCGTCCGATCATGGTGTGGCGCAGCACCAAGTGCAGCGCGATCGCCAGCCCGACGTAGATCAGGATCATGGCGGTCAAGCCGAAGGTGGTGCCGTCGGCCTTGGTCAGGCTGATGATCTCCAGCTTGCCGAAGTCGATCAGCGCATCGGGCATCTTGTTGATGTTGATCATGCTGGTGCCGACCACGCCCAGCAGGAAGCCGCGCACCATGCTGCCCGTGCCCAGCGTCACGATCAGCGGGATCATCCGGAACGTGTAGACGAAAAAGGCGTTCAGGCAGCCGAACAGCACCCCCATGGTGGCGGCGGCGGCGAACGGCAGGATGACGCCGTCATGCCCGAAGAAGATCATGCCCTTGACGGTCAGGTACATCGCCGCCACCGCGAAGGCGGGGAACGACACGTCGATGCCGCCGGAGATCATGACCAGCAGCACGCCCAGGGCCATGATGCCGATGATCACGTTGCTGCGCAGCAGGCTGAACAGGTTGTCGAGTTGCCAGAACGCGGGGTTGATCAACCCGATCACGATCATCGCGATCAAGAGAATCACCGCGATAATCACTTCCGATTTGCGAAACAGGGCCATCGCGGGGTCCTCACGTCAACGTCTTGAGCGTCTCGCTGATGACACGCTCGCTGGCGGCGTCCCCGTCCCACTCGTCGACGAAGCGGCCCCGGTGCATCAGGACAACACGGTTGCAGTTCTGCGCCAGCTCCAGCACGTCATCGGAGATCATCAGAACCCCCAGGCCACGCGACAGCGCCAGCTCGCGGATTTTCTGGTGAATCTCGGCCTTCGACCCGACATCGACGCCCACCGTCGGCCCGTTGAGGATCAGCACCTTGGCGTTGGTCAGCAACCACCGCCCCAACACCACGCGCTGCTGGTTGCCCCCCGACAGCTCGCCCGCGATCTTTTCCGGCGTCGGCGTGGCGATCTGCATGGCGGCGACCGTCTCGCGGGCCATGCGGTCGCCCTGGGCCAGATCGAGAACGGTCCAGCGGGACATGGCGTCCAGGGAGGTGACCAGGATGTTGCGCTTGATGGACTGGGTCAGGAACAGGCCCTCGCTCAGCCGGTCCTCCGGCACGTAGGCGACGCCCGCGTCGATGGCGTCCCGCACGCTGCCGAGCGTCACCGGCCGGCCATCGATGAGGATCGTGCCGGCGGCCGGCGGCTGCATGCCGAACAGCGCCAGCGCCAGTTCGGTCCGGCCGGATCCCAGCAGGCCCGACAGGCCGACGATCTCGCCCGGCCCGATGGTCATGGACAGGTCGTCGTAGTGCCCCGGGCGGCTCAGGCCCCGAACCTCCAGGCGCGGCGCCGGCGCCGCGCCGTCCGGCGGTGACCAGCGGTAGGGCTCGGCGACGATGTCCTGCCCGGTCATGTGGCGGATCACGGCGCCCTCGTCGAAATCGGACGTCGGTCCCTCGACCACCTTGCGGCCATTGCGGATGACCGTCAGGCGTTCGCTGATGTCCAGCATCTCGCGCATCTTGTGGCTGACGAACAGCACCGCGATGCCCCGCGCCTGGATGTCGCGGACGATGCGGAACAGCGTCTCGACCTCCTTGCCGGTCAGCGCCGTGGTCGGCTCGTCCATGATGATCAGGCGGGCGTCCGACATCAGCGCGCGGGCGATGGCCACAAGCTGCTTGCCGGACGTGGGCAGCGTCTCCAGTTCGGCGGTGAGGTCGATCTCGACGCCCAGCCGATCCAGGGCCTCGCGCGCCAGGGCATGCACGGCGCGCCAGTTGACGGTCTTGCGCTTGGCCCGCAAGGCCGTGTTCAGGGCCAGGTTCTCGGCGACCGTCAGGTTCCCGAACAGGGAGAAGTCCTGATAGATCACCTGGATCGCGTGGCGCACGGACTCGATGGGCGTCAGGTGACGCACCGTCTTGCCATCGATGAGGATCTCGCCCGCGTCCGGCTGGTAGACCCCGGCGATCACCTTGATCAGGGTCGACTTTCCCGACCCGTTCTCGCCGGCGAGGCAGTGAATCTCGCCCTTGTTGATGGTCAGGGAGACGTCGTCCAAGGCATGCACCCCGGAGAACCGCTTCCCGATGTTGCGCAGCTCTATGAACGCTTCTGACATGATCAGGCCAATCCATCGGTCAGGACGGAACGGGGGGTGACAGGCGACGGGGGCGCCGCATCCGGCGCCCCCGATCACACAAGGTCCTAGAAGTTGTACTCGCCCATGTTGTCCTTGGTCACGCCGACCCAGCCCGCGCCATACAGCAGGGTCGGGTTGTCCTCGACGGGCGTGATCAGGTCGGTGTAGCCGGGCAGGCCCAGGTCCAGGCCGGCGGCGATCTCGGCGCCCTTCCCTTCCAGCGCCATGACGGCGAGGATGTTCATGGCGTAGCCGGCGACCGCCGGATCCCAGAACTGGATGTACTGGATGTCGCCGTTCTCCAGGTATTCGCCGGCGACCGAGACCAGGCCGGTCCCGGAGAAGAACAGCTTGTCCTTCAGGCCCCGCTCGGCGATCAGGCGGCCGGCGCCCGCCGAGGTCGGCATGGGACCGCCGACGATGCCCTTGAGGTCGGGATAGGTGGTCAGCACTTCCTTGAGCTTGTTGTAGTCGGTGTTGGCGTCGTCGTAGGTCTCCAACCGCTCGGTGACCAGCGACATGTTCGGGAAGTTCTCTTCCTGGTAGGCGATGGCGCCGTCGATCCATTCGTTCTGCGACTTCGACGTCAGGCTGCCGACGGTGGCGACGTAGCTGCCCTCACCGCCCATGTAGCCGCCCAGGACCTCCATCAGCTTGGCGCCGTAGGCGTGGTTGTCGAAGGCTTCCAGGATGAAGTCGGCGTTCTGGATGTTCGATGCCTCGTGCGCGATGACGACGATGCCGCGATCCCGGGCCTTCTTGAGCACGGGCTCCAGCGCCTCGACCGAGAACGGCACGATGGTGATGGCGTCCACGCCCTGGGCGATCAGGTTCTCGACAAGCTGCACCTGCGCGGCGGCGTCGGCCTGGCTCGGCCCCACCATCCAGGTGTCATGGCCGGTCTCGGCGCCGAACTGCTTGACGCCGTCCCGCATGCGGTCGAACCAGGCGATGCCGTCGACCTTGACGACGGTGGCGATGGAATAGGCCTTCTCGGTCGCGTCGGCGGCGATGTCGTCACGGACATTCGAGGTATCGACAGGACCGTCACTCGCGAACGCGGGGCCCACCGCCAGCGTGGCGGCGAGAACAACCGAGGAAAACAGCGATTTCATGATGCTCCTCCCTTTGGGGGTCTTCGGGTCACCGTGTCCCCGCCACCCGGCGGCCGACATCGCGGACCACCCGGGCGGCCTCTCCGCGCGAGACGCCGCCCGCACGCCATCTCACGTGTTCGTGACGATGGCGATACTCGCGCTGGCGCCGATCCGCGAGGCGCCGGCCTGAATCATCCGCACGGCGTCGGCGTAAGTGCGCACGCCGCCCGAGGCCTTGACACCCATGCTGTCGCCGACCGTGCGCCGCATCAAGGCAACATCCTCCGCCGTCGCGCCACCCCCCAGGAACCCGGTGGAGGTCTTGACGAAGTCGGCCCCCGCCTCCCGCGACAGCAGGCAGGCGGCGACCTTCTCGGCGTCCGACAGCAGGCCGTTTTCCAGAATCACCTTGAGCACCGCCGCCCCACAGGCGGCCTTGACGCGGCGAATGTCGTCCAGGACGGCGGCATGATCGCCATCCTTCATCTGTCCGATCGACAGGACCATGTCCACTTCCTGGGCGCCGTGCGCGACCACCCAGCGGGCCTCGGCCTCCTTCATGTCGGTCGGAGTCGCGCCGAACGGGAACCCGATCACCGAACAGGTGAGCACGGCGCTGCCGGCCAGGGCGGCGGCGACCGCCGGCACGTGGAGCGGATTGACGCAGACGGAGCGGAACCCGTGGGCGCGTGCCTCGTCGCAGAGTCGCGCCACGGCGGCGGCCTGGGCATCGGGGGCCAGGATCGTGTGGTCGATGAAAGCGGCGAGGTCGGCGGGCTTCAGGGCGACGGCGTCGGACGGCATCAGCGGAACACTCCTTCGGCACGGCGACCGCATTTGTTAACTTTGTAACATTTTATGACATGATCCTTGCATATATGTCCGTTTTGTGTCAACATGAAATCATCAAAGGTGCCTTGAAAGCATCGTCACGTCCCCGCGCGGGACGGGAAAAGGGTAAAGCCGGACTGAGGTATTCGCCCAAGCGTTGACGGGCCCATGTTTGGCTGCCCATTCTTGGCGCGGGTCACGCCAGTCACCGGCGCGCGGGACTCATCCCGGCCGCGCCGCCCTGGTGCTGTGATACCAACGGCGGATGAGTGTGACTCATCCGCCGAGCGGCACCGGCCACGGACTGCAACGGTCAGTCTCAATGACCGTTGGTATGATGCGCCATTCGCTCCGACCGACGGGTCTCGCCGGTGGGATCTGGTTCACGGACAACGAACGCGAACGGACGACGGATGAGGACTCGGCGGCAGCATCGGCTGGAGACCCTGGCCGCGACCCTGGATACGGCGGGGTCCCTCCACCTCAAGAAAGCGGCCTGCCTGCTCCAGGTCTCCGAGATGACGGTTCGCCGCGACATCGCGGCCAGCGGCGGCCGGTTCTCCTACCTCGGCGGGCATATCATCAGCGCCTCGGACACGGCCGGCGGCCGGGGCTACTTCTTCGACAAGGAGTCCGAGACCAACACCGTGGCGAAACGGGCGGCGTGCCAGGTCGCCGCGTCGCTGATCGACAACGAGGACACGGTGTTCATCGACTGCGGCACCACCATGCCGCACCTGGCCCATGCCCTGCCGTCGTCGATGTCCCTGACGGTGGTGTGCTATGCCGTGAACGTGGCCGAGATCGTGTGCAAGAGACCCAACCTGAAGGTAATCTTGCTGGGTGGCCTGTACTATCCCTCGTCGGCATCCTTCGCGAGTCGGGAGGCGCTGGACACGTTGCGCCGGATCGGCATCAACAAGGCGTTCCTGTCCGCCGGCGGCGTGCATGTCACCAACGGCATCAGTTGCTCGAACTTCCACGAGGTCGGCATCAAGCAACTGGCCATGGAACGCGCCCTGCGCACCATCGTCATCGCGGACTCGTCGAAGTTCGGCAAGGTGAAGCCGGCCTATTTCGCGGCCCTCGACGACGTGCAGGCCGTCGTCACGGACACCGGCCTCGCCGCGCCCGAGCGCGCGGCCCTGTCGGACCGGGGGATCGCGCTGCACCTGCCGGACTGAGCCGGCCCGGCGACACAAGCCCCGGCCGCGCCTTGCGTCTGGCCGCGCGCCACGCGCCGTGGCACTCTGACCTCTCGGTCGGATTTCGAGGCCCCACCGCGATGTCGAGGCGCGCCACCCTCAGCGATCAGATCTATGACGAGATGGTCGGCCGGATCGTTTCCGGTCAGTACGAGGTCGGCCAGCGCCTGCCCAGCGAGGCGACCTTGTGCACCTCCTACGCCGTGTCCCGCACGGTGGTGCGGGAGGTGCTGTTCCGGCTGCGCGAGAAGGGCTACGTCACCTCGCGCCGGGGCGCCGGCAGTTTCGTGCAGCGGGCCGGGGGCGTGCCGGATCCGTCGTTCGGGGCCGTGTCGTCGATCGCCGATCTCAACCGCTGTTTCGAGTTCCGCATTTCCATGGAGGGCGAGGCCGCCTTCCTGGCCGCCGAGCGTCGCGACTCCACCACGCTGCCCACCGTGCGGCACGCCCACCGCGCCTATCGCGACGCGGTCGCCCTGGAGGCCACGGGCGGCGAGGAGGACATCGCCTTCCATCAGGCGGTCGCCGCCGCCGCCCGCAACCAGTTCTTCGGCGGCATGCTGCGCGCCATCCAGGTGCATGTGCTGTTCGGCATCAACCTCAGCCGCAACCTGGCGCCCGCCTTCGCCGAGGACCACTTGACCCACTGCGTCGAGGAACACGGCCGCATTCTTGAGGCGATCGAGGCCGGCGACGCGGCCACGGCGCGCGCCGGCATGCGCGCCCACCTGATGAATGCCCGTCACCGCATCTTCGGATCCGGGGGCGCCGGCTGACCGGACTCGCGAGGCGGAAGGTCTCATACTTAAGGACAACTTTCTAACAACCTGTCCTTCGCCGAGATACGCGCCAAGGGTGAGATCATCGTTCTGGTGGTGTCGGGCGGGAGGGCGAACGGGCCGGACCGCGGACGCAGTGTCTGCTTGTCATACAGGTCGTGCGGTTGTCACGTCCTCGCCGGCGGGCCTAGCATCGTCGATCCGTCCTGACCGGCGGCCAACCGCCCGGCCGGGCAGGGCAGCAACGGAGGAAGCCTCATGTCCGGCGATACTCGTCATTCGACCCCCGCCCGCCCGGCCGACGATCGCACCGCATCGCGCCGTCGTTTCCTGTCGTCCGCCGCTGTCGGCGGCGCGGCGGCGGCTGGCGCGCTGGCCATGCCCAGCCTGGCGACCGCCGCGGGCCAGACCCGCACCATCCGCATCCAGACGTCCTGGCAGCCCGGCACCACGGGCTACAAGATCTTCGAGACCTGGTGCGCCAGCGTCCAGGAGGTCTCCGGCGGCGAACTGGCGTTCCAGCCGTTCCCGGCCGGCGCCGTCTCGGGCGACTTCCAGCTGTTCGACGCGGTGCGCAACGGCGTCCTCGACGCCATGAACCTGTTCTATACCTACTGGGTCAGCCGCCTCCCGGCCGCCGTGTTCCTGACCGGCTTCCCGATGGGTCCGCCCCACCCGCACCACTGGGACATGCTGTTCCATTCGTACGGCGTCGCCGACATCGCGCGCGAGCTGTACCACCAGCAGGGCCTGGAGTGGGTCGGCCTCGTCCATCACGATATGAACCTGATTCACTCCAAGAAGCCGATCAACTCGCTGGCCGACTTCGAGGGACTGAAGATCCGCATGCCCGGCGGCATCATCGCCGAGTGCTTCGCCGCCATCGGCGCGCGCACCACCCTGTTGCCCGGCTCCGAGGTCTATCCGGCGCTGGAAAAGGGCACCATCGACGCCGCCGACTATGTCGGCCCGGCCGTGAACTACGACCTCGGCTTCCAGCAGGTCACCAACTACATCGTCATGGGGCCGAGTTCCTCGCCCTGCATGCACCAGGCGGCCGACCCGATGGACGTGGCCTTCAGCCGCCGCGTCTGGGATTCCCTCAGCCCGCGGATGCAGGGGCTGATCACCGACATGGTCAACGCCTACTCCCGCACCCACTACACCGCCATCCAGGAGGCCAACGCCGCCGCCTGGCCCAAGTACGCCGAGGCCGGCACCACCGTGACCCGCCTGTCCGAGGACGACGCCAAGGCGTTCCGCACGGCGTCCATTCCGCTGTGGTTCAAGTGGGCCAACGCCGACCCGATGGCCGCGCGCATCTTCGAAAAGCACCTGCAACTGATGCAGGACCCGACGGTCGCCCTGATCGATCCCTCCGACATCGAGGGGCATGAGCTGAAGCTCTGATGTTCCCCTCGCACCGCCGCCGGCCGGAGCCCCTCTCCCTTCGTGTTCCCTCTCTGGACCGGCGGCGCTTTTTTTCATCCTCGGATCGCGGAGGCGATCATGGTGCAATCCGGCTTTGTGTTGCCGCATTGGCTCTACTGGGGCCTGCTGGTGGCCTTCCCGCTGGTGTTCATGGCGGCGGTCGCCCTGTTTCCCGGGCGTGACCACGGCACGGTCATGCCGGCCGCCGCCACCGGCCACTGGACACCCCCCGGCACCCGCTTCACCCGGATCGCCGACGCCATCTCTCACGCCTCCGGGGTCTTCGTCAGCTACTGGACCGTGATCGCGGTCGTCTACTACGTGTTCGAGGTGACGGCGCGCTACTTCTTCAACGCCCCCACCAACTGGGCGCACGAGGCCTCGTTCCTGATCTTCGGCATGATGTACGTGATGGCCGGCGCCTATGGGCTGCTGCGCCATGCCCACGTGCGGGTGGACGTGATCTACGTCAATCTCAAACCGCAGACACAGGCGGCGATCGATGTCGTGACCTCGGTCCTGTTCGTGTTCTACATGGTGGTCTTCCTGCTCACCGCCTGGACCTTCTTCGCGCAGTCCGTTGACCAGCAGATGTTCTTCTTCGGTCAGGGCTATGGCAACGACATGTCGTCCAGCGAATGGCGGGTCGACTACGCCCCCGTCAAGCTGATGATGGTGATCGGCGCGATCCTGCTGCTGATCCAGGGCGCCGCCCAGATCGTCAAGGACGTGCAGAAGCTGTTCCACGTCGAGCCCCTGCCGGAGACCCGCCATGACTGACGCGATGGCCCCCAGCGCGCCCGGCGGCGCGCGCCGGTCGACGGCCGTCCCCTCCCGGCCCACGTCCTCGCGCCGGTTCGCCTGGCTGGTGGTCCTCGGCACGCTGATCCTGGCGGTGCCGGTGGTGGTCGAACTGATCAACATCGCCTTCCTGGACCCGTACCAGGACGAACCCTTCCTGTGGACCCTGCAATCCAGCCTCCAGGGCGTCGACATCTCCGTCCTGTCGGTGCTGATGTTCGGCTCGCTGCTGCTGTTCCTGATGATCGGCATGCCGCTGGCCTTCGTCACCGGCAGCCTGGCCGTGGTGTTCATCTACCTGGTCGGCGACCAGTACATGCTGAACATCATCCCGGCCCGCATCTTCCCGATGATGACCAACTACCAGCTCTCGGCCATCCCGCTGTTCATCTTCATGGCCTCGATGCTGGAGCGCGCCGGCCTGATCGACGAGCTGTTCGACGTCATCTACAAGTGGCTGGGCGGCATCCACGGCGGGCTGGCGGCGGCGGCCATCGTCGCCTCCACCATCCTGGCCGCCATGGTCGGCATCATCGCCGCCGCCGTGGTGACCATGGGCCTGATCGCCCTGCCGGCCATGCTGAAGCGCGCCTACGACCACAAGATCGCGCTGGGCTCGATCATGGCCGGCGGCACCCTGGGCATCCTGATCCCGCCCTCCATCCTGGCCATCATCTATGCCGTGGTGGCCCAGGAGTCCGTGGGCGAGTTGTACGCCGGCTCGGTCATGCCCGGCCTGCTGTTGTCCGGCTTCTACGTGCTGTATGTCACCATCCGTTGCTGGCTGAACCCCGACCTGGGGCCGGCCCTGCCCGAGAGCGAGCGGGTCTCCTGGAGCGAGAAGCTGCGGCTGCTGCGCAAGATGCTGGCCCCCATCCTGCTGATCGCCACCGTGCTGGGCGTCATCTTCACCGGCCTGGCCACGCCCGTGGAGGCCGCCGGCGTGGGTAGCCTCGGCGCCATCCTCGTCGCCGCCATCCACCGCCGCCTGACCCTGGCCGGCATCAGCGGCGCCTGTGTCAGCACCATGAAGTCGGTGGCCATGGTCCTGTGGATCATGTTCGGCGCCACCATCTTCGTCGGCTTCTACGTGCTTCAGGGCGGCCAGCAATTCGTGTCCGACCTGATCCTCGGCACCGGCCTTGGCCCCTACACCATCCTGGTCATCATGATGGTGATCCTGGTGGTGCTGGGCATGTTCCTCGACTGGGTCGGCATTCTGCTGCTGGCGGTGCCCATCTTCCTGCCGATCATCACCGCGTTGGAGTTCAACGGCGTGTTCGGCCTGCCCGGGGTGCCGGCGGCGTCGGTGGCGCTGTGGTTCGGCGTCATCTATCTGGTCAACATGCAGATGAGCTTCCTGTCGCCGCCGTTCGGCTACGCCATCTTCTTCCTGCGCGGGGTGACCCCGGAGGATATCCCCACCGCCACCATCCTGAAGTCCACCCTGCCGTTCCTGGGCCTTCAGGTGGTGGTTCTGACCCTGTGCGTCATGTTCCCGCGCCTGGTGCTGTGGCTGCCCGACCTGGCCTACGGCGGCGGCGGGTGAGGCGCGCGACAACGCGGACATCATGGATGAAGGTGGTCTCATGAAAGTGATCCTGGCTCCCAACGCCCTCAAGGAAAGCCTGAGCGCCGCGCAGGCGGCGGCGGCCATGGCCGAGGGCGTGCGCCGGGCGATGCCCACGGCCGAGACCGTCGCCCTGCCCATCGCCGACGGCGGCGACGGGCTGGCGGAGGTGGCGCGCGAGGCCATGGGGGGGCGCCTGGAGACCGTGACCGTGCCCGGCCCGCTGGGCGATCCGGTCCAGGCCGCCTACTGCCTGGTGCCCGACCGCCGGCTGGCGGTGGTGGAGATGGCCGCCGCCAGCGGTCTCGCCCTGGTGCCGCCGGACCGGCGCGACCCCATGCGCACCTCGACGCGAGGCACCGGGGCGCTGATCGCCGCCGCGCTGGACCACGACATCGCCCATCTGGTGGTCGGCATCGGCGGCAGCGCGACCAACGAGGGCGGTATCGGCATGGCCAGCGCCCTCGGGGTTCGCTTCCTGGACGCCGCCGGTCACCCGGTCGCGCCGGTGGGCGCCAGCCTGTCGAGCATCCACGCGGTGGATGTCTCGGAACTCGACCCGCGCCTGCGGGACCTGCGGATCGAGGTGGTCTGCGACGTGGACAACCCCCTGCTGGGACCCACGGGGGCGTCGGCGATCTACGGACCGCAAAAGGGCGCCGACGCGGCCACGGTCAAGACGCTCGACGCCGGCCTCGCCCATCTGGCGGATGTCGTCGCCCGCGACCTGGGGGTGGACGTGCGCGACGAACCAGGCGCCGGCGCGGCCGGTGGCCTGGGCGCGGGCCTGCGGTGCTTCCTGGGGGCGACGCTGAAGCCCGGGGCGGAGCTTGTCCTGGATCTGGTCGGGTTCGACGCCGCGCTGGAGGGGGCCGGTCTGGTGCTGACCGCCGAGGGCCGCGTCGATGGCTCCACCGCCCACGCCAAGGCCCCGGCCGCCGCCGCCCGGCGGGCGCGGGCGCGGGGCATCCCCTGCCTCTGTCTGGCGGGCAGCCGGGCCGAGGACCTGTCGGCCGTGCACGCCGCCGGCATCGACGCCGTGTTCCCTATCGTCGCCGGTCCGACCACGCTGGACGACGCCATGGCCCAGGCCGGCCCGCTCATGGCGAACACGGTGGACCAGCTCCTGCGCGCCCTGGCCATCGCGCCGCGCGCCGGCATCGGCTGAGCGCGTCCGTCATCGGAGGGTTTCTTATGCGTGTCGACCTGCTGTACGGCAAGGGAACCCTGCCGCTGGACCTGCCCGACGCCTGGGACGTGACGGTGATCGAGAAGGCGGCCATGCCCACGCTGTCCGATCCGGCCGGCGCGGTGACCGAGGCCCTGGCCCGGCCCATCGGCGCGCCCCCCCTGGCGGACAGCGCCGTCGGCGCGAAGACCGCCTGTATCCTGATTTGCGACGTGACCCGGCCGGTGCCCAACGGCCTGCTGCTGCCGCCGCTGGTGCGGACGCTGCTGGACGCGGGCGTTCCGGCCGAGGGCATCACGGTGTTGATCGCCACCGGGCTGCATCGCCCCAACCTGGGCGAGGAGCGGGTCGAGGTGGTGGGCGACCGCTGGGTCCTGGACACCGTGCGGGTGGAAAACCACGATGCCCTGGACGACGACGCCCACGTCGACCTGGGGCCGACCGCCACCGGCACGCCGGTGCGCCTGGACCGCCGTTTCGTCGAGGCCGACATCCGCATCGCCACCGGGCTGGTGGAACCGCACTTCATGGCCGGCTGGTCGGGGGGGCGCAAGGTGATCGCCCCGGGCGTGGCCCACAAGGACACCATCACCACCTTCCACAACCACCGCTTCATGTCGCATCCCCGCGCCGTCAACTGCGTGCTCGACGGGAACCCCCTGCACCGGGAGCAACTGGCCATCGTCGAGAAGGTGGGCGGCGCCCTGGCGCTCAACGTGGTCATCGACGACCGGCGCCGGCCCTGCGCCGTCACCTATGGCGAGATCGTCGCAAGCCACCTGGCGGCGGTGGATTTCGTGCGCGACTATGCCACCGTGCCGGTGCCCCGGCGCTTCCGCACCGTGGTGACCTCGGCGGCGGGCTATCCGCTGGACAAGACCTACTACCAGACCGTCAAGGGCATGGTCGGGCCGCTGGATATCCTCGAGAACGGCGGCGACCTGATCATCGCCTCGGAGTGCAGCGAGGGCATGGGCTCGCCGGCCTATGTGGAGGCCCAGCGGCGGCTGCTGTCCAAGGGGGTCGACGGCTTTCTGGAGGACATCGCCCGTAAGGACTTCGCGGACATCGACGAATGGCAGACGCAGATGCAGACCCGCACCATGCGCCGGGGCAGGATTCACCTGCACGCGCCGGCGTTGAGGGACGGCCTCGCCCTGACGGGGGTGGCGCGCGCCCCCGACCTGGCCGCCGCCGTGCGCGCCAGCGTGGCCCGAAGCGGCGATCGTGCCGTCGCGGTGGTGCCCGAGGGGCCCTACGTCATCCCGGTGCTGGCGGAGGACGCCGCATGAGGCCGGGCACGGTGCATATCCACGTCGATCCCGTGGGGGGCGTGGCCGGCGACATGCTGATCGCCGCGTTGCTGGATGCCTTTCCCCGGCACGAGGCGGCGGTGCGCGGGGCCGTGGCCGCCTGCGGCCTGCCGGAGGGCTGGTCCCTGCGGATCGAGCCGCACGACGACGGATGCCTGACCGGGCGGCGATTCCAGGTGCGCGGGCCGCATGACGCGCATCACCATGGGCATGCCCACGGTCACGGTCACGATCATGATCACCATCACCACCATGGCCATGACCACCACCATCATCATCATCACGACGCCCCCGCGCACGACCACGCCACCGGACGGTGGCGCGACCTGCGCGCGCGCCTGGCCGCCGCGCCGCTGGCACCGGGCGTCCGAGACCGGGCGCTGGCGATCTTCGGCGATCTGGCGGCGGCCGAGGGGCGCGTGCACGGCAAGGCGCCCGACGACGTGACCTTCCACGAGGTGGCGGACTGGGACTCCGTGGCCGACGTGGTCGGCGCGGCGGCGCTGATCGAGGCCATCGGTCCGGCCACCTGGTCCACCGCGCCCCTGCCGCTGGGGTGCGGACTGGTGGAGACCGCCCATGGATCGCTACCGGTCCCGGCGCCGGCCACGGCGCTGCTGCTGGCGGGGCTGCCGGTGATCGATGACGGCATCGGCGGCGAGCGCGTGACGCCCACGGGGGCCGCCCTGCTGCGCCACCTGAAGCCGGCGCTGGCGCGCCCGGCAGACCCCCATGCCATCGCCGCCGTCGGCATGGGCTTCGGCACCCGCCGCCTGCCGGGGCGTAGCAACGTCCTGCGCGTTCTGGTGCTGGAGGCCGTCGCCGCGTCCTCGGCCGAGGGCCTGGGCGCCGGGGGTTTGGGCACCGACAGGGTGGCGGTGCTGACCTTCGAGGTGGACGACCAGACCCCCGAGGATCTGGCCGCCGGGCTGGCGCACCTGCGCGGCGCCGCGGGCGTGCTGGATGTCCTGCAAGCCCCCGTGTTCGCCAAGAAGGGCCGCATGGCCACGCAGGTCCAGGTTCTGTGCCGGCCGGAGCGGGCCGACGCGGTCGCCGCCGCCTGCCTGGAGGAAACCACCACCCTTGGCGTGCGCCACCAGAGTGTGTCGCGGAGTATTCTGCCGCGCCGGCTGTGCCAGACCCCGGCCGGACCGGTCAAGGTGGCCACGCGCCCGGGCGGCCGCCGCACGGCCAAGCTGGAGGCCGACGCGCAAACCGCGATCCCGGGGGCGGCCCCTCGCGCCCGACACCGCCACGCGGCCGTCGTGGACGCCCTCGCCCTGCCGGAGGACCCGGAATGACGCACCCCAGGTCCCTCGTCCCCACCGTTCCGGCGGGGCTCGCCGTCGCGCTGGCCGAGGAATCCCCCTATGCCGTGGCGGTCAGCGGCGGCGTGGACAGCCTGACGCTGGCGGCGGCCGTCGGCGCGCTGGGGGCCGACCTGTTGTGCGTCCACGCCACCTCGCCCGCCGTGCCCGCCGAGGCGACCGCCCGCACCCGCCTGCTGGCCTCGGCGCGGGGTTGGCCGCTGCGGGTCGTGGATGCCGGCGAGTTCGCCGATCCCCGCTATCGCGCCAACGGCCTGGACCGCTGCTATCACTGCAAGAGCCACCTGTACGACGCCGTGGCCCGGGTCGCGCCGGGCCGGGTCATCCTGTCGGGCACCAACCGCGACGACCTGTGCGACGTGCGCCCCGGCCTGCGGGCCGCCGGCGAACGCGGCGTGCGCCATCCCTTCGTCGAGGCCGGACTGGACAAGGCCGCCGTGCGCGCGCTGGCGGCGGCCCTGGGGCTGGGGGCGGTGGCGACGCTGCCGGCGGCGCCCTGCCTGTCCAGCCGCGTCGAGATCGGCTTGCGGGTAGACGCCGCCGACCTGGCCCTGGCACACACCATCGAGCGGATGGTGCGCGCGCGACTCACACCGCGCACCGTGCGCTGCCGGGTCCGGCGGACGGGTTTGGTGGTGGAACTCGACACCGCGACCCTGGATGCCCTCGACGCCGATGCCCGCCGGGCGCTGATCGCGGCCGTGAGGATGCGCGCGCCCGGCCGGCCGGTGGCGCTGGCCCCCTACATCATGGGCGGCGCCGTCCTGACACGGCAGATGGCGGCCGAATGACGCCCACGGTGCGCTTCGACGCCGACCGGGCGCGGCGGATCGGCCTGCCCGAGGCGGTGTTCTGCGCCGGCAAGACCGCCGAACAGATCGCCATCGCCGCCGAGGCGGGACGCACCGCCCATGGGCGGTGCCTGCTCACCCGCCTGGACACCGCGATGCTGGCGGCGCTGCCGTCCGGCCTGCGAACCGCGCTGGACCATGACCCGCTGTCGCGCACGGCGGTCCTCGGGGACTGGCCGGCCGTGCGCGACGAAGGTTCGGTCGCCGTGGTCACGGGCGGGACCGCCGACCTGCCCGTTGCCGGCGAGGTCGCGCGCACCCTGCGCTTCGCCGGTTGCGCGGCGACAGTGTTCGCCGACGTGGGCGTGGCGGGCCTCTGGCGGCTGCTGGAGATCCAGGAGCGGTTGGCGGCCTTTCCGGTCGTGATCCTGGTCGCCGGCATGGAGGGGGCGTTGTTCACCGTCGCCGGGGGATTGCTGCCGGGTTTGCTGATCGCGGTGCCGACCGCCGTGGGCTATGGAATCGCCACTGGCGGACACACCGCCCTGAACGCCGCCCTGGCGAGTTGCGCGCCCGGCCTGCTGGTAACCAACATCGACAACGGCTATGGCGCCGCCTGCGCCGCGCTTCGGGCGCTGGCCCTGCCAGCCGACGCCGGGCGGGAGTCACCAGCCCCGCAGACCTAACCGGGCGGCGCGGCCAGATCCACCACATGCACGACATGCCCAAGGCTGTCGAGGAAGCGGCGCAGGTCGGCGGTGCGAATCGCGGTCGTCGCCGTGTTCACCAGCGGATGATAGTTGGCCACCTCGGCGGCCATCATCTCGGCGTCCAGAACCACGGTCACGCGCCGGTCGCGGTCGTTGATCAGCGCCAGGGGCGTGACCGAGCCGGGCTCCACCCCCAGCACCTCCATAAGCAGGTCGGCCTTGCCGAACGACAGCCGCTTGGCGCCCACCGCCGGTCCCAGGCGCCGGTGCAGGCGATTGACGTCCAGCACCCGGTCATGGGGGCAGACCACCAGGACCACGGCCCCCTTGGCATCCTTCAGGAACAGGTTCTTGCAGTGCACCCCGGGAAGGAGGGTGTAGGTCGCGCGCGCCTCCCCCACCGTCCGCACGGGCGGGTGAGTCGTCGTTGTGGTGGCGATGCCCAGCCGCTCCAGGTGGGCGAACAGGGGCGCGCAGGCGTCGGGCAGAGACATGACCCCGGACCTCGGATCAGGAGAGGCGGGCCGCACGAGACCGCCGAAGCAGCAAGGAACTGGTGACCACGCTGACGCTCGACAGCGCCATGGCCGCCCCGGCGATGGCCGGCGTCAGCAGTCCCAGCGCGGCGGCCGGCACGGCCGCCACGTTGTAGACGAAGGCCCAGAGCAGGTTCAACCGAATGCGGTCATAGGTCGCGCGCGACAGGCCCAGCGCCACCGGCAGCAACGTCGGGTCGCCGCGCATCAGGGTGATCCCGGCGGTATGCATGGCCACGTCGGTGCCCGTGCCCATGGCCACGCCCACGTCGGCGACGGCCAGGGCCGGCGCGTCGTTCAGACCGTCGCCCACCATGGCCACCACCCGACCCTCGGCGCGCAGGCCGTCGATCACGCGCGCCTTGTCCTCGGGCAGAACCTCGGCGTGCACGTCCTCCATGCCCAGGCGCACGGCCACCGAGCGGGCCACGGCCCAGGAGTCGCCGGTCAGCAGCACGCTCCGCATGCCCAGATCCTTCAGCCGCGCCACCGCGTCGGCGGCGCCGGCCCTGACGGGATCGGACAGAGCCAAAAGCCCCATCACCGGCCCGTCGGGGTCGGCCACCCAGACCACGGTGTGGCCACTCCGCTCCAGGACGGCCGCGCGGCGATCGATGGGATCGCCGTCGCGCGCCCGTCCGGTCTCCAGCATCAGCCGGCGCGAGCCGATCAGCAGCAGGCGGCCGTCCACCATGGCCACCAGCCCCCGACCCGGCCGGGCCTGAAACTCCGACACCGGATGCAGCGGCAGGTCGCCCGCGGCGGCGGCCGCCAGCAACGCCCGGGCCAGCACGTGTTCGCTGCCCTGCTGGGCACTGGCGACCAGACTCACCAGGCGGTCCGCGTCGAGATCCGGGTCCAGCACGATCACCTCGTCGAGCGCCGGCCGCCCCTCGGTCAGCGTGCCGGTCTTGTCGAACACCACGGTATCGGTGTGGTGCGCCCGCTCCAGCGCGGCGGCATCCTTGATGAGCACGCCCCGCCGCGCCGCGAGCCCGGTGCCTACCATGATCGCCGTCGGCGTCGCCAGTCCCAGGGCGCAGGGACAGGCGACCACCAGCACCGACACGGCGGCGACAAAGCCGGCCTCGGCATCCCCGGCCAGGCCCCACCACAGCGCGAACGTCAGCGCGGACACGGCGACGATGATGGGCACGAACACGGCCGCCACCCGGTCGACCAGCCGCTGCACCGGCGCCTTGCTGGCCTGGGCGTCCTCCACCAGGCGGATGATCCGGGTCAAGGTGCCCTCTCCGCCCGGACTGGTGGCCCGCACGCGCAACAGACCGTCGCCGTTGATGGCGCCGCCCAGGACCGCGTCGCCGGGACCGCGCGCCACGGGCAGGCTCTCGCCGGTCACCAGGCTTTCGTCGATCTGGCTGTCGCCGTCGACGATCTCGCCGTCGACGGGCATCCGTTCCCCGGGGCGCACCAGCACCAGCGTGCCCACGCCGACCCGGGACAGGGCAATCTCCTCGGTCGTGCCGTCCTCCCGCTCCACTCGGGCCACGTCGGGACGCAGCCTCATCAGGCCACGGATGGCCGCCGCCGCCGAGCCCCTGGCCCGACCCTCCAGCACCTTACCCAACAACACCAGGGTAATGACCACGGCCGCGCCCTCGAAGTAGAGCCCCTGGTCGGCCTGGCCCTGAAGCACGCGCCCGGCGCTGAACAGGTAGGCGGCCCAGGTCCCCAGGGCGACCAGAACGTCCATGGTGCCGGCGCCGGCGCGCAGGCTCTTCCAGGCCCCGACCACGAAGCGGCGACCGGCGATCACCTGCACCGGCGTGGCCAGCGCCAGCGCCAGCCAGGGGGACAGGGACCACGGCAGGCCGGCCCACATGGCGACCATCTCGGCCAGCAACGGCAGCGTGAACACGAGGGCCACCGCCATGTCTATGCCGTCGCGGCGGTCGCCCCACCACGGAGCGTCCGGGCGGTCGGCGGTGCCGGACTCGGGGACGCATTCGCGGGCATCGAACCCGGCCTTGCGCACCGCAGCGATCAGGTCGTCCGGGGTGGCCGTGTCCTCCTCCAGTTCGATCCGCGCGCGCGCGGTCGCCAGGTTGACGCGCGCCGTATGCACGCCGGACGGCCGCGCGAGCACGCGCTCCACCCGGCCGGAGCAGGCCGCGCAGGTCATGCCGAGGATGTCGAGGTCAATGACTCTCGTGGGCGCCCCCTCGGGTGGACTCACATCGGGAGACCTGGGATCCATGACCTCTCCTGGCGATGACAAGGGCCTTCGGGGCGTCGCCGGACGTGCCCCGCCCGGCCCCCGCCTGAGAACACATCCTGCATAAACACATGGGGCAATCCGGCGCCCCCGTCCAGCACATCCCCGTGCACGCCGGCCACGGTCTCCCACCCCACGGGGTCCGAGTCCAGGTCGTCCCCTCCCCCCGACCATACCCGACGGTTATGGAATGCATGGCCGAACGGCATTTTATCCGACTCTTTTTCTCAGACATAGTGGGTTGCAACGGGGATGCGCATCAAGCCTCGTCGCCGGTCATCGTCACCGGGGCGCCCCGTCGCCACCCTGGAAAGGTCCAGTCCGGATCCCAACCCCTATCCGTCACGATTCCCATCGGTCCAGGAGACACGCCCCATGAAGAGCACCGAGACCCTGACCATCGCCGCCGCCGCCCTGGCCGCCGCCGTCGCCCTGTCCGCGCCGACCGGCGCCGCCGCCGCCGACATGGAAAAGTGCTACGGCGTCGCCAAGGCCGGCCATAACGACTGCGCCACCGCAAGCTCGTCCTGTGCCGGCACCTCCAAGACCGACGGTCAGGGCGACGCCTTCGTCGCCGTGCTCGCCGGCACCTGCGACAAGCTGGTGAACGGCAGCACCGAACCCCACTCCGGCTAACGCGCCACCGGACGGCCCGGCGGGGCGTGGACCCGGACCCTGGGTCCCGCCCCTCCGGTGCCTGACGGGACACAACGCCCCGACCGCCGGACGTCATCGCCATGACCCATCTTCCCGCCCGCGCGCAGGCCGTCGCCGCCGCCCGCCCCGAGGGCACGCCGCCGTCCGACGCACTCCCCGCCCGCGCCGTCGGTGTCGGCCTGAAACCCGCGCACATGGCCGACCTGCGGGCGGACCCGGGTCCGGTGTCCTGGGTGGAGGTGCACGCGGAGAACGCCATGCAGGCCGGCGGCCCGCGCCGGCATGCGCTGGAGGCCGTGCGTCGCGACCATCCCCTGTCGATTCACGGGGTGGGTCTGTCCCTGGGTGGCGCCGAGGGCCTGGACCGCGCCCATCTGGCACGGCTGCGTCGGGTGGTGGATCGCTACCAGCCCGCCCTGGTTTCCGAACACCTGGCGTGGTGCGCCAGCGGCGGCACCTTTCTCAACGACCTGCTGCCGCTGCCCTACACCGACGAGGCGCTGGACCTGGTCACGCGACACGTGGACCAGACCCAGGAGGCCCTCGGCCGGCCGATCCTGGTGGAGAACCCGTCGCGATACCTGGCCTTCGACCCCGGCCGGCCGGGAGACGATCGCGAGGAGCCCGAATTCCTGACCGCCCTGGTCAGACGCACCGGGTGCGGCCTGCTGCTGGACGTCAACAACATCGTCGTCAGCGCCGGCAATCTGGGTTTCGATCCGCTGGCCTACCTGGACGGCGCGCCGCTGGACGCGGTGGGCGAGATCCATGTCGCCGGGCACGCGGTCCGCCGCATCGACGGCGTGGACATCCGCATCGACGATCATGGCTCGCCGGCGCCCGAGGCGGTGCTGGCCCTGTACGTCGAGACCCTGCGCCGCACCGGGCCGCGCCCGACCCTGCTGGAGCGCGACACCAACGTGCCGCCCTGGGCGGCGCTGGCGGCCGAGGCCGGGCGCCTGGACGACCTGTTGCAGGCGGCGGCCGACCACCCCCAGCCGATGCCCACGCCGGAGACCCGTCGATGAGCGCGCCGGGTGCCGCGCCATCCCTCGCCGTCCGGCAGGCCGCGATCCGCGACGTGGTGCTGGGGTCCGATGACCCCGCCGTCGCGGCCGCGGCGGGCATTGCCGGCCACGGCCTGACCCCGGCGCAGCGGCTCGCCATCCACCGCAACACCACGCACATCACCCTGATCGAGGCGTTGGGCGAAAACCTGCCCGTGGTCAAGACACTGGTGGGCGAGGCGTTTTTCGCCCAGGCGGCGCGCGCCTTCCTGCGGGGGCATCCGCCCACCTCGCCGATCCTGGCCTACTGGGGCGAGGGCTTCGCCGATTTCCTGGCCACCTACGCGCCCGCCGCCAGCCTGCCCTATCTCCCGGACGTGGCACGCCTGGAACAGGCCCGGCTGAGCGCGCTGGATGCCGCCGACGCGACGCCCCTGCCCCCCGACGCCCTGGCGCGCGTGCCCGCGCCCCTGCTGCCCCTGTGCCGGTGCGCCGTGCATCCGGCGTTTCGCTTCGTGGTGTCGGCCTGGCCCGTGGACCGCATCTGGGCCATGCATCAGCCGGACTGGCCCGCCGACGACACGGTATCGCTGGACGACGGGGGCGCCACGGTGCTAATCGGGCGTCCCCACGAAACCCTCTTGATGGTTCGCGCGGATCACGGCACGCTTTCGTTGCTGCTTGCCCTGGGCATGGGCCAGACGCTGGAAACGGCCATCCAGGCGGCCACCCGCACCGACGTGGCCTTCGACCTCACCCGGGCGTTGACCCGTGTCCTGTCGCTTGGGCTGCTGACCGAGGTTCTGCCCCCCGGTGACCACGACGGGGAGGCCCCCCGTCCCCCCGCGTCCCGTTCGGAGGATCGCCCCTGATGACCACCGAAACGACCCACAACGACCGTCCGTCGTCCACGAGCGGCGCCGGGGGGCCGTTGGGCTGGATCACCGGCCCGTTGACCTGCGTGCCCCTGTGGGTGGTGGCCCTGTTCGCCCGCGTGGGACTCGCCGGGGTCTTTTTCCGCTCCGGACAGAGCAAGGTGGCCGGGTGGGAGATCACCCCCGCCACCTACTTCCTGTTCCAGGAGGAATACAAGGTGCCGCTGCTGCCGCCGGATCTGGCGGCGCAGACCGCGACGCTGGCCGAGCACGTGTTTCCGGTGCTGCTGGTGCTGGGGCTGGCGACCCGCCTGTCGGCGCTGGGGCTGCTGGGGATGACGGTCGTCATCCAGATCTTCGTCTATCCGAACAGCTGGCCCGACCACGCCCTGTGGGCGACGGCCGCGTTGCTGCTGGTGTTGCGCGGCGCCGGTCCGGTGTCGCTGGACCACCTGCTGGGCCGACAGTTGGCGCGGCGGGGATAGGCCCCCGCCCCCACCCGACTCCGTGGGCCGTGGTCGGCGCGGCCACACGGACGGGGCGGGTCCCCATCCGTCGGGACCCGCCCCTCGGTTCGCGTATCATACCAACGGTCATTGAGAATGACCGTTGCAGTCCGTGGCCGGCCCGCTCCCCCTCCCGGCCACCCCCCACTTTTCCTTGGGGCAGTATACTTGGGGTGGCCGGGAGGGGGAACGGGCCGGTGCCGCCCTGGCACCGCTTCGCGGTGCCAAGATCTGGAACATCCGGGCGCCTGCAAGGCGCCCGGGGGCGGATGAGTCACACTCATCCGCCACTGGTATCAGATGCCCTGACGCGTCAGGGCGGCGCCGACGGTCGCCGGCCTCGCCCCGACCCGGTCAAAAACCGGCGTGCGTCAGGCGGCCACGGTCTCGGAATGCTCCAGGGCGCTGGCGCCGGTCGCTCCGGCGATGGCGATCTTGCGCGGCTTCTTCTCTTCCGGCACGACGCGCTCCAGGTTCACATGCAGCAGGCCGTTTTCCAGGCTGGCGCCCTGCACCTTGATGTGGTCGGCCAGTTCGAACTTGCGCTCGAAGGCCCGGCCGGCGATGCCCCGGTGCAGAATCTGGGCGGCGGGCTGTTCGCGCTCCATGCGGCCGGAGATCACCAGCGTGGAGTCATGCAAGGTGACGTCCAGGTCCTCGGGCGCGAAACCGGCCACGGCCATGGTGATGCGATAGCCGTCGTCCGACACCTTCTCGATGTTGTAGGGCGGATAGGCGGTGGCCTGGTCATCCAGGCGGCTGGCGGCATCCATGAGCCGGCTGACGTTGTCGAAGCCGATGGCGAAACGATGCAGCGGGCTGAGGTCGAAGGTACGCATGGTCAAAGTCCTCCTTGAGAAGCGACTTCAGGTCGATCGGGGCGCATCCGCTGGATCGCGCCCCCGCGTGGACCGGACCACCGGGACGGGGCCGTCACGGGTGTCGTGACGCGGCCCCCCGGGTCCGGGGAGACGTCCGATCCCCGTTCGGGCAACCGGACGACGACGATGTGGGTTGGCGGCGGACCGCTCGCAACAAAAAAAATGCGTCGCGGGTCCCTACTGTCAACGGGCCCTAATCCCCGCACACGCGGTTGCGGCCGGTCGCCTTGGCGGCATAAAGGGCGGCGTCGGCGCGGGCGATCCAGTCGGCGACGGACTCGCCCGACAGATAGGCCGCCACCCCCTGGCTGAGGGTGATCGTTCCGGCATCGCGAAACGGCTCGTGGGCTACCGCGCCGCGCAGCGTCTCGGCCAGTTGGCGCGCGCCCGGCGCGTCGGTGCCCGGCAGCACGATCAGGAACTCCTCGCCGCCCCACCGGGCCAGCACGTCGGTCTCGCGGATGCGGCCGGACAGGCGGGCCACCACCTCGCACAGGACCCGATCGCCGGTCAGGTGACCGAAGTGGTCGTTGACGGCCTTGAAGTGATCCAGGTCGACGAGGATCAGCGACAAAGGCGTCCGCAGGCGTTCAGCGCGGCGAATTTCCTGGTCCAGCACCCGATCGGCCACCTGACGGTTGTAGGCGCCGGTCAGGGGATCGTGGGTGGCCTTGTGCTCCAGTTCGTCCATCAGCGCGCGCTGCCGGGTCACGTCGGTGATCATGGTCAGCAGGTAGCGATGGCTGCCACTGGAGATCATGCGCCCGGAGACCTGCCCCACCACGAGGTGGCCGTCGCGGCCGATGACGCTCACCTCGCAGGGCTGACCCTCACCGGCGTCGAGAATGGCCTTGATCAGTTCTCCACGCGCCTCGGCGTCCTTGACGAAGCCCAGCGCCACGGTGGTCTGGCCGATCACCTCCGCCTCCGACAGACCCAGCGTGGCCAGGAAGGCATGGTTGGCATCGACCACCCGGCCGGTGTCGGGTTCGGTGATCAGCATCAACGTGGCGTTGTCGCGGAACGTGGTCTCGAACATCTGTCGCGACAGGGCGAGGTCGGAGATGTCCCGGCTGGTGCTGAAGACGGCGGGCCGGTCGTCCCAGGTGCCGTGCACCACCGTCGTTTCCACGGGGACGTAATCGCCGTCGCGGGTCAGAAGCGGTAACGTGCTGCTTTTGGTGGCGCCAGCCACCAGATCCCGGGTGCAGCGGATCGCGTCGGCGCGCAGGGGCCTCGGATGCAGGGTGAAGACCGGCTGGCCGACGAGCACCTGCTCGCTCCAGCCCAGCCGCGTCTCCAGGGTGCGATTGACGGCGACGATGCTCCCGTCCTCGTCGAACACGGTCAGGAAGTCGCGCGACGAATCGAAGAAGGCATGCAGGTTGGCCAGGCTCCGCGCCACCGACGCCTCGGCGGCCCGTTGCTCGGTGACATCCCGTCCGACCTCCACCACCCCCCGCAGGTGACCGCGATCATCGAAGACGGGATGGGCCTGGAGGGACCAGACCCGGCCGTCCGGCGTGCTTCGCGTGCACTCCGCCGGGGATTGGGTGTCGAAGCTTTCCAGAACCGGACACTCCGGGCAGGGGGCGTCCCTGTCCGACCAGTGATGATAACACGAGGTCCCGATCAGCGTCGCGGTGTCGGCCCCCACACTTTCGGCGGACGCCCGGTTGCACCAGTGAATCCGCAGGTCCGAGGACTCGTAGAAGACAACGGATTCGGTCACGCTTCCGAGTATCAAGGCCTTTTCCCGTTCGCTCGCCCGCAACGCCGCCTCGACCCGGGTGCGCTCCGTGACGTCATGGATGATGCAGAACAGCATCGCGCGGCCGTCGAGATCCAGGGGCGTCGCATTGACCTCCACATCATGGATCGTGCCATCGGCAAGACGGTGCCGGGCCTGAAACAGGCTGCGCCGGCGTCGTCGCGCCTGCTGGCACAGATCCCACACCGCCGGCTCCGACAGCACGTTGATGTCCTGGATGGACATGGTGCCCAGGGTGGCGGCATCGTATCCATAATAGTTCATGGCCGCCTCGTTCGCCTTCAGGATGCGGCCATCATCCGGATCGATCAGCAGCATGACGGCGGAGGACGCGTCGAACAGCCCCTGATACAGGGATCGGGCGCGGCGCATCTCCTCGTCCCGGCGCACCCGGTCGGTGACCTCGCCCAGGGTCAGGATCAGGGCGTCGATCATCCCGGCCGCGTCGCGCACCGGCTGCACGGACACGTCCCAATAGGTGATATCCCCGGTGGACCGGCCGCCGGGCCACAACGGATGCGCGCAGTCGGTGACGGTCTGGCCCGTGTCCAGCACCTGTTGAAGCAGCGGGCGCAGGTCGAACCCCGGAAGCCGCGCGTCACAGGCGCGCCCCGCGAAGTCCTCCGGACGACCGCCCCCGATGCGGGCAAACGCGTCATTGACCCGCAGCACCGCAAAGGCACGATCCAGATAGGCGACCGCGACCGTCCCCTGGTTGAAGAAGCGATCAATAAGATCGTCGTTCCCATGCAGGCGCCGTTCGGTCCCTGCGGGCGCCGAGATGTCGCGCATCACCGTGATCACGCCGGCCGGACGACCCTCCACCATCATCGGGTCGGTACGGATGCTGACCCACGTCAGGCCACCACCGACGGCCGTCAGCGGCAGATCGCGGGTCATACCCCGGCCGGTGTCCAGGACGACGCGATCGTCCCGGGTCACCTGGTCGGCCATGTCGTCCGGGAACAGATCCCAGGCTCCCTTGCCGAGGATCGCCTCGGCGGGGCGCCCCACGGCCCGGCACAGGGCCTGGTTCACGAACCGGAAGCGCAGGTCCGCGTCCTTGATCGCCATCGCGTCGCCAGCGGCGTTCAGGGCGACCCCCAGGATTGTCTCCGACACCGCGTCCCGGGCCGTCACGGGGGGACCGGCATGGCCGGACGGCTCGTGATGGTCTCGATGACGGGCTCCGTTTCGATCAGACATGGACCGGATCCTCGGCCACACGACTCATGCATCCCTTGCCTTTCGCGTCCCCGGCCGCGCGGATCGACACCCGGGCCGGAGGACATCCCGTCTGTGCCCACGGGGCGTGATGGGGCGTGGCGGCGGCCCCGAGGGTCACCGGATCCGGGCCTCGCAGGCCGGGCCTTCGGGGACCCGGCCTCGGTGCGGCGCGGGCCCGGGCATGCAGGCGGCACGACATCGGTCGCGCCGGGGCCGCGCATCCAGGCTGGAACCACGGATCGCGCCGGCCGGACAGCGGCGGTCCCCTTTCGGCCTCCGCGCGTCACGCGGGTCTGGACGACCGGCCGGCGCCTGGTATCCGTCCGGTCTATCCCCCTGGCTCCGGCGACCACACGAGGGTGAGGGTCGGGTGATGCGCACGGCGCTCCATCATGGACCAGCCCGAAACAAGGGGATCGGCCTTCTATCCGTCTTGTCCCGCGTCAGTGTTTCGTCATCGCCCTATGTCATCGTACTGTAACTCAAGGCTGACACGGCGTCATCTCGTCGTCCGGCTATCTCCCGGCGTCAAAAGATACGGCGCAAGTTATATGACCCCGCGTTTCAAACGACACCGTCCGGGATGGACTCAACTTCCCGGACCGTCCGTTGTGCACAAAAAAGCGCGCACGAATTGTCACGCGGATCATGAAGCGTGCGTGACGAAGCAACCGCTACCGCCGGTCATGACGGACCGCCCGCGGCCGTCGCGCGCGAACCACCGCACCGGAACGAAGCGTGCACGGACGCGGAAAAAGCAGACGGACGATGACATCCGTGGAGACATCGCCCGTCGCGCGAAACCGCCGAGGGATGGCGTCACTCGTCCCCACCGCCGACATCGAAGGGGCCGGACCGCCCGCCGGCCTTGTGGACCAGGTGGATGTCGGTGATGCGCATGCCCCGGTCCACGGCCTTGCACATGTCGTAGACCGTCAGCGCGGCCACGGACACGGCGGTCAGGGCCTCCATCTCCACCCCGGTGCGGCCCGTGACCCGGCAGGTGGCGGTGATGGCCACGGCCGCCGCCGCCTCGTCCACCGCCAGATCCACCGTGACCTTGGTCAACGCCAGGGGGTGGCACAGCGGGATCAGGTCGGCGGTGCGCTTGGCCCCCATGATGCCGGCCAACTGGGCCACCGACAGCACGTCCCCCTTGCCCAGGCCCCGGTCGCGGATCAGCGCCACGGTTTCCGGGGCGGCGGTCACGCGCCCCCGGGCGACGGCGACACGCGCCGTCTCCGCCTTGTCGGAGACGTCGACCATCACGGCGTTGCCCTGGTCGTCGAAGTGGGTCAGGGCCATGGCGGGCTATCCTGTCGCAAGGAAGGGACCGGGCGGATCCAGGCCACGGTAGGGACGCACCGCCGCCCGGTCAACGCGGCCGGGCCGGAACGTCCGTGGCTGCTGACGAACGGCACCGCCTCCGCCCTCCTGGCCGACCGGCCGCCGGGCCCGCCTGGAAGGGCCGCTGGACTGGGGGCCGACGCCCGAGGCCGGCTTCAGCCCGGAGACCCGCGCCCTGGCCGGTGTTCTGGGGTATCGCTGAGCGGGCCGGGGCGTTCGAAGCGCTGCTCGCGCACGCCGCCGCCCCACTGGTCCACGGCGGACGTGGAGACGAGCGTGAAGCCGACGCTTTCGTAAAGATGGCGGGCGGCGTCCAGACCGGCGAAGGTGGTCAGGTAGCTCCGCGCCACGCCCCGCCGGTCGCAGAACGCGACCGCCTGGTCCAGAAGACGGCGGCCGAGGCCGGTGCCCCGGCAGGCGTCGCCGATGATGAACCAGCGCAGATGGGCGGCCTCGGTACCCGAAACGGCGCCGTCCACCGAGATCGACCCGAGCACCCGGCCGTCCCCGTCGCGAGCCACCAGGAACAGGTCGCGGGCGGGCTCCAGGCGTTCCAGGAAGGCCGCCATCTCGCCGGCCACCTTGGCCTCGAACGGCAGCCCGAAGCCCCATCGCGGCCCGTAGTAGTCCATGTGCAGCCCGATCACGGCCGCCAGCGCGCCGGGGACATACCCCTCGGCGACGACAAGGCCATCGGGCCGGGCTGGGGGCGTCGGGCGGGCCATGGCGTCCTCTCGTGCGCGTCCGTGCGGACGGTGGGCGCGATCTCGCGTGTCCGCCGCCGGGCACGCCCCGGCGGTCCGCCCGGTGTAGCCAACCCGTCCGGCGGTGACAAGGGGCGCCCCCGGGCCCCCACCCTATCCCACCGCCAGTCCCTTCAACCGGTACAGCGCCTCCAGCGCCGCGCGCGGCGTCAGGTCGTCGGGATCGATCGCCGCCAGCGCAGCCTCGACGGGGGAGGGGCCAGGGGGCGCCGCCGCCGCCTCGGAGTCCGATGGCGGCGTCTGGCCCGGCGCCTTGGCGGCGGCGAACAGCGGCAGGTCGTCGGCCAGCGCCTGGGCGGAGACGCTCCCGGCCTCGCCGCCGGCCTCCAGCCGCTCCAGCACCGCCTGCGCGCGACCGATCACCGCCTCCGGCAGCCCGGCCAGACGCGCCACGTGGATCCCGTAGGAGCGATCCGCCACCCCCGGCGCCACCTCGTGCAGGAACACGATCTCGTCCCGCCACTCGCGCACCCGCATGGTGTGGCAGGCCAGCCGCTCCAGCCGCCCGGCGAGCGCCGTCAGTTCGTGGTAGTGGGTGGCGAACAGCGCGCGACAGCCGTTGACGCCGTGCAGATGCTCCAGGGTGGCCCAGGCGATGGACAGGCCGTCGTAGGTGGCGGTGCCGCGCCCGATCTCGTCCAGGATCACCAGCGAGCGGTCGGTCGCCTGATTGAGGATGACCGCCGTCTCCACCATCTCCACCATGAAGGTGGAGCGCCCGCGCGCCAGGTCGTCGGCGGCGCCGACGCGGCTGAACAGGCGATCGACGATGCCCACATGGGCCGACTCGGCGGGCACGAAGCCGCCCATCTGCGCGAGAAGCACGATCAGCGCATTCTGCCGCAGGAAGGTGGACTTGCCGGCCATGTTGGGACCGGTGACCAGCCACAGGCGCCGCTCCGGCCCCAGGTCGCAGGCGTTGCCGACAAAGGCGCCCCCGCCCCCCGAGGCCGTCCCGGCCTCCAGCGCCGCCTCGACCACCGGGTGGCGTCCGCCGCCGACGGCGAAGGCGGTGGAGTCGTCCACCCGGGGCCGCGTGAACCGCCGCGCCACCGCCAGATCCGCCAGGCCGGCCAGCACGTCCAGCGTCGCCAGCGCCCGCGCCGCGAGCGCGATGGGGTCGGCCCGGGCCGTCACCTCGGCCACCAGGTCGGCGAACAGGTGCAGTTCCAGCGCGAGGGCCCGGTCGCCGGCCCCCCGCATGCTGCGTTCCAGCTCCGACAGCTCGACGGTGGTGAAGCGCGCGGCGTTGGCCATGGTCTGGCGATGGATGTAGCCGCTGTCCGGCGCCATCAGCCGGTCGGCGTGGCGGGACGGCACCTCCACGTAGTAGCCGATCACGTTGTTGTGACGGATCTTGAGGGCGCCGATCCCGGTCTCCTCGGCCAGCCGGGCTTGCAGGGTGGCGATCAGACGCCGGCTTTCGTCGCGCAACGCCCGCGCCTCGTCCAGGCCCGGGTGATAGCCCGGGGCGATGAAGCCACCGTCGCGAGCGAGAAAGGGCGGTTCGGCCGTCAGGGCGCGGTGCAGGCGGTCCGCCAGGGTGTCGTGCACGCCCAGGTCGCGCGCCTGCTCCGCCAGCAGCCCCGGCATCCCGCCCCCGTCGAGGCTGGCCCCCAGCCCCTCGCCCAGCCCCGTCCGCAGCCCGGGGATCTGCGCGAGCGCGTCGCGCAGCATGGCCAGGTCCCGCGGTCCCCCCCGTCCCAGCGCCAGCCGCGACAACGCGCGCTCCACGTCCGGCACCTGGCGCAGCCCCGCGCGCAGGCGGTCGCGCGCCGCCGCGCCCTCCACCAGGGCCTCGACGGCATCCAGCCGCGCGGTGATGGCCACCGGGTCGGTCAGAGGCGCCGACAGCCAGCGTTCCAGCAGCCGCGCCCCGGCGCCGGTGACGGTACGGTCGATCACCGCCAGCAGCGAGCCCTTGCGCTCGCCGGTCAGGGTGCGGGTCAGTTCCAGGTTGCGGCGGGTGGCGGCGTCGATCTCCAGGTGGGCGCCCTCGGCCAGCCGGCGGGGCGGATCCAGGCGCGGCAGCCGGCCCTTCTGGGTAGACTCCACGTAGTCCACCAGCGCCCCGGCGGCGGCCAGTTCGGCGCGGCCGAAGGCCCCGAAGGCATCCAGCGCCGCCACACCGAAGGCCGCCTTCAGACGCGCCTCGCCGGCAACGGACTGGAAGCGCGCGGCCGGCAGCGGCGACAACACCGCCTTCCAGTCACCCCACAGCTCGAACAGGTCCGGACGCTCGATCAGCCGGTCGGCCAGCAGGATTTCCCCCGGCGCCACCTCCGCCAGGGCCGCGCCCAGGCGCCGCGCGTCCACCGGCCGCACGGCGAAGGCGCCGGTGGAGATTTCCACCCAGGCCAGGGCCAAGGCGCCGCCCGCCTCGGCCACGCAGGCCAGGTGGTTGTGAGCGCGCGGGTCGAGCAAGCCGTCCTCGGTGATGGTGCCCGGGGTGACCACGCGGATCACGTCGCGCCGCACCACCGCCTTGGCGCCGCGCTTCCTGGCCTCGGCCGGGTCCTCCATCTGCTCGCAGATGGCCACCTTGCGGCCGGTGCGGATCAGCTTGGACAGATAGGCTTCGTGGGAATGGACCGGCACCCCGCACATGGGGATGTCGTCGCCCAAGTGCTTGCCCCGCTTGGTCAGCGCGATATCCAGGATCTCGGCGGCGGCGGCGGCGTCGTCGAAGAACAACTCGTAGAAATCGCCCATCCGGTAGAACAGCAGGCAATCGGGATGGGCCGCCTTGATCTCCAGGAACTGGGCCATCATGGGGGTCACGCCGGCGGCATCGCCCGACGCGGGAGGCGGCGCGGCGGCGGCGGGCGTGTCAGCGGTGGAAGCGGCGATCTCGGCCATGACCCTTGGGCGCGACGGGAGGGAACGGAGCCGCCCACTCTAGCCATCCCGGCCCCGAGGGCAAGCTGGCCGGACAAACGCCAGCAGTTCTCAGGATGGGGTTGGAGTGTGTCGCAACCGGGTCTGGTGATTGAAGGGACAGGTGAGGAGGGGCGGGCTCAGGGTGGTTGCGGTGG
>NZ_JACIGK010000013.1 GCF_014197915.1 Roseospira visakhapatnamensis | reverse complement strand
GATCGTCCGAGATGAAGTTCGCCATCACCCGTTCCCGATGACCTGAAACCCGCTCCGATTCTATCCGAGACCGCCCAAATCCGACAGACTGCTAGACGGACTTCTGGACGAGAACGAGACGCGGCCGGCGCGGGATCGGTTGAACCGTTGCCAGATTTACGAGGCGCTGGTGGCCCAGGGGTACGCCGGCAGCTACGACGCGGTGCGTCGGTATGCGGCGCGCTGGCGGGAGGGCCGCCGCCGGGCGGGCGATGGGGTGACGGGCGCTTTTGTGCCCCTGGCGTTCGCGCCGGGCGAGGCCACCCAGTTCGACTGGTCCGAGGAGTGGATCGTCCTGAACGGGACGACGACGAAGGTGCAGGTGGCGCACATGCGGCTGTGCCACAGCCGGATGCCGTTCGTCCGGGTGTCCCTGCGCCAGACGCTGGAGATGGTGCTGGATGCCCATGTGCGGGCGTTTGCATTCTTCGGCGGGGCCTGCGGGCGCGGCATCTACGACACCATGAAGACGGCGGTGGACGTGGTGCTCTCCGGCAAGGAGCGGCGCTTCAACCGGCGCTTCGAGGTGATGTGCTCGCACTACCTGGTCGAGCCCGTGGCCTGCACGCCGGCGGCGGGGTGGGAGAAGGGGCAGGTGGAGAACCAGGTGGGGACGATGCGCGGTCGGTTCTTCCGGCCCCGGCCCCGGGTCTCCAGCCTGGAGGAGTTGAATCGCTGGCTTGAGGAGTCCTGCCGGTCATGGGCGCACGGAGCGCGCCATCCCGAGCAGCCGGAGCGGACGGTCTGGGAGGTCTTCGAGGCCGAGCGGGCGGCGTTGCGCGCGGCCCCGGTGCCGTTCGACGGATACCGGGAGGTGGAGACGACCGCCTCGCGGACCTGCCTGGTTCGCCATGAGCGGAACCAGTACAGCGTGGCGGCTTACGCGGCCAACGGCCCGGTTCAGCTGCGGGTGTACGCCGACCGGATCGTCATCATGAAGGATGGTGTGGTGATCGGCGCACACGCGCGACGCTTCGGGCGCGGCGAGGTGTCCTACGATCCCGTCCATTACATCCCGATCCTGGTGCGCAAGCCGGGCGCGCTGAGGAACGGCGCGCCGTTCAGGGACTGGCGGATGCCGGCCGGCCTGGCCCAGGTACAGCGCCGCCTGGGGCGGTCCGACGAGGCGGATCGGCAGTTCGTCCGCATCCTGGCGGCCATCCCGGAGCATGGCGTCGAGGCCGTGGACGCGGCCTGCCGGGAGGCGCTGGCGCAGAACACCTGCCGTCCCGACGTCGTTCTGAACATCCTGCACCGACGACGGGACGGATCGCCGGAGCCGCCCGCCGCCATCCCCACCCACCTGACCCTGGCGGTGTCGCCGCGGGCGGACTGTGCCCGCTACGATGCCCTGCGCGCGGCCAACGATGGCGGCTGAGATGGAGCGTCCTGAGATCCTGGAGATGATGCGCGCGTTGAAGCTGGCGGGCATGCGGGCCGCTTACGACGAGGTGTTGCGCGACGGTCTGAACCGGAACCGCCGACCGCAGGAGATTCTCGGCGACCTGCTGCGCGCCGAGATCGCGGAGAAACGGGCCAGATCGATCCGCTATCAGCTCGCCGCCGCCCGGTTCCCGGTGACCAAGACGCTGGAGGAGTTCGACGTCTCGGCGGCCAGCGCGGTCAACGAAGCGGTGGTCCGCACCCTGCACGATGGAGACTTCCTGGCCACCCAGCGCAACGTGGTGCTGGTGGGCGGCACCGGCACGGGCAAGACCCATCTGGCGACGGCCATCGCCGCCCACTGCATCCGTCAGGGGGCGCGCGGCCGGTTCTTCACGGCCATCGACTTGGTCAACCGGCTGGAGGCGGAGGCCCGGGCCGGGAAGGCCGGCCGCCTGGCCGACCAGTTGCGCCGGGTTGACCTGATGGTGCTGGACGAACTGGGCTATCTGCCCTTCGCCCAGAACGGTGGTCAGCTGCTGTTCCACTTGGTCAGCCGTCTGTACGAGACCACATCAGTGATCGTGACGACGAACCTTGGCTTCGCCGAGTGGGCGTCCGTCTTCGGCGACGCGAAGATGACCACCGCGCTGCTCGACCGGCTCACCCACCACTGCGACATCCTCGAGACCGGCAACGAGAGCTGGCGGTTCCGCAACCGCTCCTGAACGCTGCCCAGGCGGGTCCACAGGTCCCTCCCCGCCGGGCCCCGCCGCCGGCCCCTGACGGGTGCGGCGGCGCCCGGCCGGGACCCTCCCGTGGACTGCCTGGACAGCCCTACTCAACCGCCAGTGTGGGGCTGTTTTGCACGCCGATCCCGGGGCACTTTTGGACGCCGATTGACATTTGTCGTGCTTCACCTGCAACGCCTGAACGCTTCGATTGATCAGGGTCGCCTTCAAGGCCGCCAAAGCGCGGAGGCGCGGTAACACGCCCACAAGTGCGGGGGCCAAGACACGCTGGTTATCCAAGCAGGATGACGGTGGTCACGAGATTGCTGGCGTACAGGATGACGGTGCCGATGGCGTGCGTGTGGCCGGAGACGATACACTATTTGGATGCACTGCCTGCCTCTCGATCTCTTTTATAAGCACCATGGCCCACGAAAGCCAACCGCACACAGTGTGGTGGGGTCAATGGTGGGGCAGAGCGGAACAAGGGGTTGAAAGGGGGTAAGCTGCCGCGCGGCGCCACACAAGACGAGTACAGCATGCCGAATGTTGCCAGGGCTGACATGGGCCGATAGCGTCCGCGACAGGATGGTGAGAAATCGGGTCTCCAAGGGATGCTCCCATGGGTGGTGTCTCCACCCGGAGGAGAATCGATCTCACCATCCACCGCCACCCCAAAATGCGCCCTGTCGTGTCGTGTGGGCAAGGTCACGAGAACACGGGAGGCGCGCGGGCGACCGACCGGGAGGACCCAGGCCGGCCGGTCGCCGCGCGTCGGTCATGGGCACACCTTCCCCGTTGCGCACCCGCGACCGAAGGGCTGGCCGTCCGATCAGGGCAGTTCTTGCGCGTGCACCCAGATGACGGCGTCCTGGCTCAACTCCTTGCCCTCGTGCTCGGTGTCCGGGCCGCTGCCCAGGGCCGCGAAGCCCCAGAACCCGGCCTTGGGGAGTCCGAAGGTGAACATGCCGTCGTGACCGGTCATAGCCACCAGGGCGCCGCCGGACGGCGGTTCGGCGGTGACCGGACCCGGCGTGTTGGCCTCCATGTCCGGCGGGGCGGCCAGGTACTCGATCTCAATCTCCGCGCCGGCCACCGGCTTGCCCTCGGACAGCAGCAGGCCCGAGAAGGTGGAGCCGGCCAGCACGTTGGTGGGCTTGTTCAGGGGTACGATCTCGGTGGGCAGGCCGAGGGGCTCGTTCCAGCCCGTGGGGATCTCACCCTTGTTGAGGAAGCTCTTGGTGATCTGCTGGATGTAGATGTCCTCGCTTTCCTCGTAGTAGGGCGCCGGGGTCAGGGCGACGATGTAGTCGCCGTTGCGCTTGACGGGCAACGCCGCTTCGTAGGCCTGCGCCTCGTTGTGGGCGGCCTTGAAGGTGAAGGGTGTCAGCTTGTCGGTCAGGTCGATGGCCTCGCCCTTGAAGTGTACAACCAGGGATTCCGGCTGCGTCATGTCCATGGCGTGGCCGTTTTCCATGGGATGCCAGAAGATGAACTTCATGGGCACCTGGGCCGGGGCATCAAGCACCACGGTCGGCGTATAGGCGAGCTGGAAGTGGGCCAACGCCGGGGTGGCGGTCAGCGCGAGCGCGGCGGCGGCGGCACCCAGGAGGGGTCGCGTCATGAGAATGTCCTCTGCTGGTGGTCGGGCGATGGGCGGGGCGGGCCGTCGTCAGTAGATGTCGTCGGCCGGAATGGTGATCTGGTGGCCTTCGCCGGCATCCATGAGGACGCTGAACGCACCGTCCGGCCGGGTGAAGGTGATTTCGCTGTTGGCGTCCATCTTGTCTTCCACGAGGACACCGCCCTCGGCGTCCAGCACGCGCACGGGAACGCCGCTGGCCGACGAGCCGTCGGAGAAGCCGGCCTCGCACAGCACGGTTCCGTCGCCGTTGTCGTAGCAGGAGAACAGGGCCGTATGGGCCTGGGCGGCGCCGGTCATCAGGACGAGTCCAAGGGGCAGGCTCGCCAGGGCGGTCCAGCGTGAGACGGTCCGTGTGTGCATGGGGAAGCACTCCTTTGAGTCAGGGGGTGAATGGGGTGTCTCTTGAGGAGACGGGGGTCCTCGCGGATGGCCGGCGCCGTCAGGTGGTGGCCATCTGCGCCAGGGTGGCCTGGGGGCCGGACGGCCGCCGCACCGGCCGGGGGAAGCCGCGCTCGGTGGTGATGAAGTCGATGCGGCCGCGCTCGACGGCCCGATGCATGGCGAGCAGCAGGGGGTCCTGGGGGCTGGCCTTCAGGCGTTGCACCATCGACCAGGCGGTTTTGTAGCTGACGCCGGTGTGTCGCTCGATACGGGCCGGCAGGCCGGCGACGGGCGTTCCGGTCGCCAACGCCAGGGCCACCAGCCAGCGGCCGGTCGGCACGTTGGACCGCTCCATCACGGTGTTGCGCCGGGGGGAGTACTGTTTCCGGCAGGCCGCGCATTTGAACCGCACGCCGCCCGAGCGGAGGCAGGTCAGGCGGTAGCACTGACGGCCGCCGCAGTGGGGGCAGGTGGGGCGTCCCTTTGGCCAGCGCAGCGTTTGCAGGACGGTTTCGGCCATGGAGGCGTCCATCAGCAGATCCGTCAGGGATATCAGGTCCGGCACGTCCGGGTGCGGGAGCGGGGGCATGGTCTGGTCCTTGTCCGTGTCCTGGCGCCGCGTCGACCCAGTCGGCGCGGTCCGTGGAAAGGGTGGGGGGCGAACGCGGGGCACCCGATCGCGAGGCGCCAATCCCTATCCTTCAGATGGTATTGGAAATAAGAACGAATCTCAACATCGAAAGGCATGTCGCCTCCGAAACCGGTTGCGGCATGCAAAACCACGTCAGGTCAAGGACCAAGGGGATCGCAAGGGTACTCTTGAATGACCAACGAGAATGGTTGGTCTGCTAAAAGACAGGGTCGGACCGAAGACAGGGGGGCGGCGGAACAGCGTCCCGTGCCGTCTTGCGGAGGTATCGCCGTGCAGGCCACCATCTTCACGGTGTTTGGTCACGGCACCGGCACCGGCACCGGGTTCAGGTCAACCCCGGTCACGGGTCCCTGTAAGGTTCTCCATCTCCCGGTCGCTCGCTGACGGTTAGCCTGAGTCCGTCGCCCTGCGTGCGTGGCGCGGGAGGTTGTGTTTCATGGCGTACTCGTGATCCCATGTCGGGATCGTCTCGGGACCGTTTTGGGGGGCGGTCGACGCGGTGTCGATGGAGCGGCGGCCCGCGGGGGCGGGCCAGGACTCGGGCGTGCCTCGGCCGAACCGCGAGCCAGGAGGACCGGATCCCCATGAGTCAGACCAGGATCGCCACCCGGCATGGAGCCGCCCGGCGTGCACTCGTCTCCGGCCTCGTCTCGGGCCTCGTCTCGGCGATGCTGCTGATGGGGCTCGCGCCCGCCATGGCTGCCGACGAGGGGGAGCCTCCGGCGCCCCTCAGCCTGGGGTTCATGCCCTATCTGAACGCCGAGCACCTGATCGAGAAATACACGCCGCTGGCACGCTATCTCTCCGAGGCCCTGGGGCGTCCGGTGCGCGTGACCGTGGCCAGCAACTACGCCGAACACATCCGCCTGACCGGCGAGGACCAACTGGACATCTCCTTTCTCGGCGGCAGCCCCTATGTGGTGATCGGCGATACCTACGGCCGCAAGCCGCTGCTGGCGCGCTACGAGTTCGACGGCCAGGCCACCTTCCGGTCGGTGATTCTGGTCGCGGCGGACAGTCCCGTCGAGGACTTGGCCGACCTGTCCGGCAAGCGTGTCGCCTTCGGCAACATCAATTCGACGCTGAGCACCCAGGTGCCGGTGTTCATGCTCATGCGCGCCGGGGTGCGGCTGGAGGATCTGGCCGACTACAAGCACTTGCGCAATCACGAGAACGTGGTTCTCGGGGTGGCGTTCGGCGACTTCGATGCCGGCGCCGTCGCCGAGGAGGTGTTTCGGGAAAGCGGGGACGCCGCCGTCCGCGTCCTTGCCTACTCCCCGGCGCTGTCGACCCACGTGTTCGTGACCCGCGCAACGCTGGCGCCGGAGCTTCGCGCGGCCATCACCGAGGCCATGACGGCGTTGAGGGATCACCCCGATGGCCCGGCGGTACTGGGCGCGATCAGCGACCGGTTGACGGGGTTCGTGCCGGCGACCGATACCGACTACGACCTGCATCGGGAGATTCTGAGCGAGGTGCTGCCCGTCCTCGATCCGTAGCGCGGATCGCATCGACTCATGATCACCGTTTGATCACGAAGGGATGCGGCAATCCGCGTCACCGCGTCCTGGGGGCGGACGCGTGACACACCTCCGCGACGGATGTTCGATGGTGCGTCTGAGTCCCTCTTCCGCCGGAGGCGATGTCCCCTCATGTCCAGCCTCGTCGTTCAGGATGATCCGGTGGACCTCGTGCCGCCCGACATCGAGGGGTACCGGGACGGCAACACCGGCGTGCCCTGGGTGTACAGCTTCGACTCGGGTCACGACGGGCCGCATGTGATGGTCAGCGCCATCGTCCACGGGAACGAATTGTGCGGGGCCATCACGCTGGATGCGTTGTTGCGGGACCAGGTGCGCCCGGTCGCCGGTCGCCTGACCCTGGTCTTCGCCAACGTGGCCGCCTATCGGCGGTTCGACGCGGCGCGGCCGACCGCCTCGCGGTTCGTCGACGAGGACCTCAACCGCGTCTGGGCGCCGGCGGTGCTGGATGGACCGCGCGCCAGCGCCGAACTGGTGCGCGCCCGGGCGCTGCGCCCGCTGGTGGACACCGTCGACCTGCTGCTGGACCTGCACTCCATGCAGCACCGCACGCCGCCCCTGGTGCTCGCGGGGCCGTTGCCCAAGGGGCGGGCGCTGGCGCGGCGGGTGGGCGCGCCGGCGGTCGTCGTCGCCGATGCCGGGCACGCGGCGGGAACGCGCCTGCGCGACTACGGATCCTTCGGGAGGGCGTCCCGCGATGTGGGCGCCTTCGGGAGGCCGTCCCGCGACCGCGCGGCCCTGCTGGTCGAATGCGGCCAGCACGGGCACCTCGCCAGTGTCGCCGTCGCCCGCGAGGTCACCTGGCGCTTCCTGCTGGCGGCGGGCGTCGTCGACCCGGCCCTCGCCCGCTCGCACCTGCCGGCGGCACCACCCCCCCCGCAGAGGGTCATCGAGGTCACAGAGGCCGTCACCATCGGCGCCGAGGGCTTCACCTTCGCCGGTCCCTTCGTCGGCCTGGAGGTTCTGGGACCGGCCGGGACCCTGGTCGGTCACGACGGCGACCGGCCGGTGGTGACACCCTATGACGACTGCGTCCTGGTCATGCCCTCGCGCCGTCTGGTTCGGGGCCAGACGGCCGTGCGCCTGGGACGGTTCATCGACCCAGACACCAGCCGTCCGATCGAAAGGAGCGGTCCATGACCGTCGCCACCCCCACCCTGACGGCTTATGTCGAGTTCGCCTCCACCTACAGCTACCTCGCGGTGATGCGCCTGGAGGAGGAGGCCGCCCGCGCCGGGGTGACGGTCCGCTGGCGGCCGTTCCTGCTGGGACCGATCTTCAAGGCGCAGGGATGGGAGACCTCGCCCTTCAACCTCTACCCCGCCAAGGGTCGCCATATGTGGCGCGACATGGCCCGGCGCTGCGCCGCGCGCGGGCTGGCGCTCACGCGGCCCGACCCGTTCCCGGTCAACGGCCTGCTGGCGGCCCGGGTGGCCACGGCGATCGCCGATACCGGCGAGCGGGCGCGGGGTATCCGGGCGCTGTTCGCGGCCGAGTTCGCCGAGGGCCGCGATATCGCCGATCCCGCCGTGGTGGCGGCGGTGCTGGAGGGCGTGGGGCTGGACGGAACCGCCCTGGCGGCCCGGGCGGCCGACCCGGCGGTGAAGGCGGCGCTTCGCCAGGCCACCGACGACGCCATCGGCCACGGGGTGTTCGGCGCGCCCAGCTTCGTCACCGCCGACGGGGAGCTGTTCTGGGGCGACGACCGCCTGGAGGACGCGCTGGCCTGGGCGGCGGGGACGGCGGTCAGGCCGGGCCGGCCCCAAGGCGCGTGATCAGCCGCCGCAGGTCCCCGCCCAGGCGGTACTCCAGGTCGAAGGGATGCAGGCCCACCCGCAGCGGCGCGCCGGACGCGGCGGCCCAGGCGCGGTTGGCGCCGTTGAACAGCCGCACCGGCCAGACACGGCCCCATGTGTCGGCCTCGAACCCGACCATGGGCGACGGCGACAGGCGTCCGGTCCGGGCGTCCAGGAGACCGCCGAACACCTCGTACCGGCGGAACGGGAGGTCCCGCAGGCGCGCGCGCGCGAGAGGCCCCATGGCCCAGGCGGGCGGCACGTAGAGGTCCGAGACCATCAGATCGTGCGCGCCGAACCAGGCGTGACAGCGGCGGATGAGCGCGGCGATGCCCTCGGCGTCCAGGGCCAGGTGTTCGGCCACGTCGCGGGAGACCAGCCGGCTATGCAGCCGGTGTTTCCAGCCCCGGATGCGCTCGACCTTGTGTCGCCAGCCATGACCCGCCAGGCGATGCCCGGCGCCCTGCCAGGCCCGGAGCTGATCGATCTGCGCCGGCCTCCAGGCGCGTCCCGGCACCACCAGCAGGTCCACCGGTCCCAGCCCGTGGGACTCCAGCAGGCCCAGCAGGTCGATGACGCGGGACAGGGTCTCCGGCATCACGTCGTGGAGGGATACGATGGCCGCCGGCGCCGGCCGCGACCCGTCACGCGTCGGCATGCCGGGGACCGCCGCCGCCCGCGCCGTCGTCGTCGCGGACGGTGCCATGGGACTCCAGCACATTGAGCCACCCCTTGATGGCCCAGGCGTTCATCTCGCGCGCGCCCTCCGCGCCCAGGACCGCCTTGCGCTGGCGGATGGAGGCATCCAGGCTCGCCACACGGCCCAGGGCTTCGGTCAGGGTCTCGCCATCGCCGATGCGGAACAGGGCGCGGTCCAGCATGGGCCACTCGGTGATGCCACAGTGCGCCGAGACCAGCACGTTGCGCCCCCGCGCCAGCGCCTCCAGCGCGACCGTTCCCAGCGACTCCACGTGCGACGGCAGCACCAGCATGTCGCAGGCGTCCAGGGCCTCGGGCAGGCGCGCGCGTGGCAGCCAGCCCGGTACCTCCAGGTTGGGGAGGTCGCGCGCCTGATCCTCGATGCCGACGCGCAAGGGGCCGTCGCCGATGATGGTGACGCGCATGTCCGGCCGCGCCCGGGCGGCGTCCACCACCGCCTGAACGTTCTTCTCGGGCGCCAGCCGTCCGACGAACAGCACCCGCGTCACCCGCTCCGCCAGGACCCGTACCGGCGGATCGATGAACTGGCGCGGGATCGGCGTGCCCATCAGGTCGACGCGCCGCGCGCCGAGCGCCCGGGCGGCGTCGGCCATGGCGTGGGAGTTGGCCAGCACCACCGCGCCCCGATCGAACAGGAAGCGGTTGGCCAGCCGCATGTAGGATCGGGGGATGGCCCCCACGCTGCTGGACCAGTAGAGGTCGGCCAGGCGTTCGTAGTGGGTGTGGAACCCGACGATCAGTCCGGCGCCCAGGGACCCGGCCAGCCGCGCGCCTAGCAGGCCCCAGGGTCCCGGCGTCGGCACCACGACGGCGTGGGGCCGAAGCGTGGTCAGGCGGCGGTGCACGGTCATCAGGTTGGGCACCAGGAGCCGCTGCGTGGAGTCGCCGGGCAGGGGCAACGACAGACTCCCCAGGTCTGGCGCTCCGCCGGGGCCGAACACGGTCACCTCGGCCACATGGTCGCGCAGATGCTCCACCAGGTCGGCGTAGTAGGCACCGACACCGTTGCGCTCCGGCTCGGCGTCGGATACGACGGCGATCCGCTGGCCACGCGTGTCCCCGGCAAGGCCGGACGTCTGAGACGGGTTCGGCATGGTCACCTTCCCTGCGAGCCGGCAAGCACGGGCGGTCCGGGTGGCCGGCCGGTCGGGGCTTCGCGATCGGCGGCGTGACCGGGGGCCTCGGACGGCCGGTCCGGGGACGTCGCGCGCCCGAACGGATAGGCGGCATGAACCCCGGCAAAGCGACGCCGCAGATCCGCTTCGTCCAGCCCCAGGTCGGACGCCGTGTAGCGATGCGCCGACCGCCAGGCGCGCGACCGCGCCGTTTCTGCCTCCAGGGTCGCGTCGAGATCTGGGTGCACGGGCAACCCCAGGATATCATAAGCGTGCCGCACGGATCGCGAGAGTTCCGTCTTGATCGCCGCCATGTCAAGGATGACGTGGCGCTCGGCCGCCGCCGGCGGCGGCAGAACGCGCAGGAGCGTTTCGTAATATCCGGCCAGCAGTTCCGGCATGCGCGCGCGGAACACGACCCCCTCGGGATCGCCGCCGAACAGGGCCACGCCCCCCTGAACGGCGGACACCTGCGACGGCACCACCGCTAGCGGATCGCGCAGGCAGCAGATGACGCGGGCGTCTGGGAAGGTTTCCAGCAGCGTTCCGGCCATGCCGGCGAAGGCGGCGTTCTTGGACAGCAGCCGCTTGTGGGCGCCGTGCACATACAGATGTCGTTGCAGGATCCGGCGATAGAAGGCTATCAGCCGCCGCCGCTCGCCGTCGGGCATGTCCCGGTCGACGCGGCCCAGGCGCCACAGGGCCTCGGCGCGGGGAAACGGCACCACCAGGATGAAGCAGGCAAGGATCGGCAGCAAGGCGAGGTAGTCTTCCTCGGGCGCCGCGAGATCCATGGCGTGCACGTCGTCGAGGGCACCGAACACCCGGTCTTGCAGCCACCCCAGCACCCGTCCCAGCGGGTGCCCCACCGCGCGGTCCAGCCGCGCCAGGGCCAGCACCGCCTTGCGCTGGATGATGGACGGAGCGAACAGGCATTCCCAGGTGCTGAAGGTGGTCAGGCCGGGGTCGCGGGCCAGCACGCGGTGCAGGGCCGTGGTGCCGCTGCGCGGCACGCCCAGGATGACCAGCGGCGCGCGGATCTCCACCCGGCGATAACCGGGAAACAGCGCCTCGTCGAGCAGCAGGGCCAGGATGTGAAGCAGCATGCCCAGGGTGAACAGCGGGACGAAGGCGGCCATCACCAGCAGTCGATATGCCGTCGGCCGGCGCCGTCCCGGCGGCGGCGCCGCCGCCGCGCGCAACAGGGCGCCGTATCGCGTCAGGCTGTCGCCGACCAGGGAGCCCAAGCGCCTCCTCCCTCTCTTTCGTCCCGCATGCCGTTGGCCCGGGGCGTTCCGCCATGCAACGCAGGCGCGACGGACGCGCCCGAGCCCTCGTGGCCTAAGGGGCCGCGCCGGCCGAGGCAAATGATGGTTTTGCGACGGCGCCCGCTGTCGCCCCGAAGGCATGGAGTGTGCCTGGCAGTGTGCCCGGAGCGTCCCGGCGGACGCAAGGTCGTTGCCGCCGGGCATGGTGGAGGCACCCGTGGACCTGTTAGGCTGCCGCCAGAAGGACCATTTGTGTCCTGAGTGACCATGACTGGAGTAACTGTTTCATGACCACCCCCTGCATCATCACCGTGGCCCTGACCGGCTCGGTCCCGACCAAGGCCAACAACCCGGCGGTGCCGATCACCGTGTCGGAACAGGTCGAGTCCGCGCATGCCGCCTTCGAGGCCGGCGCCACCCTCGCGCACTGCCATGTGCGCAACGACGACGGCACCACCAGTTCGGATCCGGAGAAGTTCGCCCGCCTGATGGAGGGCCTGCGCCGGCACTGCCCGGGCATGATCGTGCAGTTCTCCACCGGCGGGCGTTCCGGCAAGGGCGACGAGCGCGGCGGCATGATCCCCCTGAAGCCGGACATGGCGTCGCTGTCCACCGGATCCTGCAACTTCCCGACGCGCATCTACGAGAATTCGCCTGATTTCGTGGACTGGCTGGCCGCCCTGATGAAGGACAACGGGGTCAAGCCGGAGATCGAGGTCTTCGACCTGTCCATGCTGTTCAAGGCCGTGGAGATGGCCGGGGACGGCCGCATCGTCGGCCCGCTGCACGTCCAGTTCGTGATGGGGGTGAAGAACGCCGTGCCGGTGGACCGCGAGACCTTCGACTTCTACGTCCGGACCCTTGGACGGCTGGCGCCGGAAGCCACCTGGACCGGCGCCGGCATCGGCCGCCACCAGCACACCCTGGCGCGGTGGTCCCTGGAGCAGGGTGGGCATGTGCGCACCGGCCTGGAGGACAACATCCGCTGGGACGCGGACACGCTTGCGCCCTCCAACGCCGCCCTGGTCAGGCGTGCCGCCGACCTCTGCGCCGAGCACGGCCGCCATCCGGCCAGTGTCGTCGAGGCCCGGGCGTTGCTGAGGTTGCCGGCGGCGGGGTGAGCCGCGGCCAGCCGACGGGGCGGTCAGGGCCGGCCCACGACTCCGGTTCGCGCCCGGGCCCGCGCCCAGGCGATGAAGGCCGCCGCCGTCAGGTTCATGAAAAAGGCGTAGAGGATGGCCGGCACCACCATCTCCGGCATCCCCAGAAGGGTGGTGGCGATGAGGATGGCCAGGGCCGCGTTCTGCAAGCCGGCCTCCATGGTCATCGCCACGGCGTCCGCCAGGGGCAGGCGCAGCGCCCGGGCGGTCAGCAGGCCCAGGGTCATGGTGCCGACGTTGAGCGCCACCACATAGGGGCCGATGTCGGCGGCGTGGGCGACCATGGTCTCGCGCTGGCCGACGAAGGCGCCGATGACGATGACCGCGAAGATGGCCGTGGCCAGATGTCGGGCATACGGGCGGGCCGCCTCGGTCAGGCGCGGCCAGCGGTGGTTGATGGCCATGCCCAGGGCGATGGGGACGCCGGTGACCACGAACACGCCGCCCAGGACCTTCTCCAGCGGCAGGCCGACCACCTGGCCGTCGCCCAGCAGCAGCGCCTGGGACACCCCCAGGACCAGGGGCACCGTGACGATGCCGATCAGGCTGGAGAGCGCCGTCATGGACACCGACAGCGCCGCGTTGCCGCCGGCCAGCACCGTCAGCAGGTTGGAGGTGATCCCCCCGGGGCAGGCCGCCAGCACCATCAGCCCCAGGGCGAAGGTCGGCCGGCCGTCGTAGAGCATCACCAGGGCGGCCGCCAGCAGCGGCAGCAGGATCATCTGGTTGACCAGGCCGGCGCCCAGGGACAGGGGCTCCCGCGCGACGCGCGTGAAATCGCGGACGCGCAGGCCGAGGCCGATGGCGAACATGATGAAGCCCAGGCCCAGGGGCAGAAGGATCTCGATCATGCGGGGGTCCTCATGGACGGGAACGGCAAAGGCGGACACGCGTGGGTCATACACGCACCGGCGCCGCGACGCATCTGTCGCGTGCCGATCCCGGATCGCGCCCGTGGATCAGATCACCGCGGTCCACACGATCACCCCCGCGCAGCCGGCCGCCACCAGCAGCAGCTGGAACCGGGCCGTCCGCCCCAGCACGGCGTTGAAGGCGGCGGGGCCGTCGGCGGCGGCGAAGGCCCGCGCCAGCGACACCGCCATGGGCGCGAACACCAGCCCCAGCAGCGCGCCGCGCAGCGCCGGGTCCACCGCCGCTAGGGATACCAACCCCGCCAGGGTGGCGGCCAGCAGGGCCACGTAGACCCGGTCGGCGCCGCGCGGCCCGAGGCGAATCGCCAGGGTGCGGCGGCCGGCCCGGGTATCGCCGACGCGGTCCCGGGCGTTGTTGACCATCAGCACGGCCGCCGCCGGCAGGCCCACCACCAGCCCCATCAGCGCCGCCGCGCCGCTGACGGCGCCGGTCAGCAGGTAGACCACGCCCCCTACGGCAATCAGCCCGAAGAACAGGATGACGAACACCTCGCCCAGCGGCCCCCGGGAGATCGGCCAGGGGCCGGCCGAGTAGGCGTAGCCGGCCAGCACCGACAGCACGCCGATCGCCATGATCGGCCAGCCACCCAGCAGCACCAGCCAGAGTCCGCCCAGCACCGCCAGCCCGAAGGCGGCATGGGCCGCCAACATCACCTGGCCGGCGGTCATCCAGCCGCGTTCCGTCACTCGGGGCGGTCCTTCCCGATCGGCGTCGTCGGTCTCGTTGAGCGTGTCGGCGGCGTCGTTGTGCAGGTTGGTCCCCACCTGGATGGCCAGCGCCGATAGCGCGGCCACCAGCACGACGGCGGGCCGGCTGGCGCCGCTTTCCGCCCAGGCCACGGTGGCCCCGGCCAGCACCGGCGAGATCGACAGCGGCAGGGTATGAGGGCGGATGGCGTGCCACAGGACGACGGGCCAGGGGGGACGGGGGGAGGGTTCGGTCATCAAGGGACCCGTGCTGGAGGACGACGGCGGGACAACGGCCCCGGCCCTAGGCCGGACGTGTTCCAGAGTGGATGGCGGCGATGCCCATGAACAGGTTCCGATACCGCACGGTCGCGAAGCCGGCGTCGCGCAGCCAGCCGGCCAGGGTCTTCTGGTCGGGGAAGGCGCCGATGGAGTCCACCAAGTACCGGTAGGCGTCGGGTTGCCCGGCGACCGCCGCGCCCAGGCGCGGGATCATGCGCCGGGAATAGCCCTCGTAGGCTGGCCGGATCAGCCGCCAAGGCGTGGAAAACTCCAGGCACAGCAGGGTCCCGCCCGGCACCAGGACCCGCAGCACCTCGGTCAGGGCGCCCCGGCGGTCGGTCATGTTGCGCAGGCCGAAGCCCAGGGTGACCACGTCGAAGGTCCGGTCCGCGAAGGGCAGCGCCTCGCCGGCGCCGGCGACCCAGCGAAGGCGCGGGCCGGCGTTGGCCTTGCGCCCGGCGTCGATCATGCCCGTGGAGGGGTCGCAGACCGCCACCGCCCAGTCCTTGTCGGCCATCAGGTCGGCGATGTCGCCGGTGCCGCCGGCCAGGTCCAGCGCCAGGCCCCGGCCGCGCGGCGGGCCGGCCATGCGCCGCAGACGGCGCTTCCACAGGCGATGCACGCCGAAGCTCATGATGTCGTTCATGGAGTCGTAGCGCGGTGCCACCGCGTCGAACATGGCGCGGATGAGCCGACCGTCGGCGCGGCGCGTGGCTTCGTCAAGACCGCAGTCCTGGGACACGGAGTCTGACACGGGTCCTCCCTCGGGTTCGGGACCCGCCCACGACCGGACCGGCCGGGATCCCTGTGCGGCGTGCCCCGGCCCGCGAGGCACGATGAAACAGGCCCGCGACGGGCGCCCGTGATCGATGACGGGCGCGCCATCGTCGCGGCGCGTCCGTCAGCGGCCGGCCTCCCCCCGGGCGGTGTCGGCGCGCGGGACGCGGCTTCCGCCGACGTTCGCGCGGTGCATCGCCGACACGCGCCGGATCAGGGCGGACAGCCCGCCGCGCAACAGGCCCGGATACAGGCGGTCGAACACCACCCCCGCCAGGCGGTCGGCCAGGGCGTAGTCGGCCTGGAGGCGCACATGGGTGCGGGCCGGCCCCCGCTCCGACAGGGTCCAGGTCTGGTTCAGGCTCCGGAACGGACGGTCGGTCGAGACGATACGAATCGTGTGGGGCCGGTCGAAGGTGGCATGCGACAGGAAGGTGGTGGTCAGCCCCAGGCCACCCACCGTCTGGATCACCCGCAGCGCCGCGCCGTCATGCCCGTCGGTGCGCACGGCATGGAAGCCGGGCAGGAACTCGGGATAGCGCCGCACGTCGGCGATCACGTCATAGACCAGCGGGCAAGGAAACCCGACATCGCGGTGCAGGGTGAGGTGGGGCATGACGCGCGGTCCGTCGCTTCGTCCCTGGTCCAATGGAACCCGACCCAGGCGGCCCTGGTGGCCGGGGGCGTTCTCCGCCCACTGGACGGCGACTGACGTCTAGCAGGAAACCCGCGCGGCGCTCAACCGCTTCCGCGTCCACCGCCCTGTCGCGCATCCCCGGGCCGGCGCCCGGAATACCGGAGCAGGGTGCTCCGGATTGCGAAGCGTCAATGAAACCGGTGGGTCCACATGCTACGCATTCTCATCTGTGGGACGTGAGGATCCCCCGTCCGTCGCGGACGCCGCCGCTCCCATCCCCGTCATCCATTCCCCGGACCGATCGTGGGTCCCGGACAGGTCCTGGCGCGTCGTGGCCCTGGGATCGCATCGGGCGATCGCATTCGGCCCGGCGCCGGCGCTTCGGCGGTCGACTGGACTCAAACAGGACGGTCGCGGCGCACGTCGAGGCTTCGGTTCGCCGGGTTTGCGAAAGACCAGACTCGCAAACGGTCACGGGCGATCACCCCGGGGCTCGCAAAGGAGGTGTTTTCCATGGTCATGCGTAGAACTCTCGTCGGCCTGGCTGTCCTGATGTGGGCGTCGGCCGCCTCGGCGGCGGGCCTGGAGGCCGTCTTGCGCTGCGGCCCGGCCGGCCAGCCCGCCGACCTGCTGGCCTGCCTGGGCGACGGCAGCGTGGAGATCAGCCGCGATGGCGAGAAGACCGTCGCCGCTGGCGCGGCGGTCCTGGCCCTGGGTCAGCACGATGACCAGGGCCTGCACGTTGAAGGCCCCAAGAACTTCTCCATCCAGGCCCGCAACCAGAGCGCCGAGCATCCCCTGGTCCTGGAGGTGCGACGGGTGGACGGTACCGTGATCTTCGAGCAGACGGCGCGCCGCTTCGCCACCGTCGCCTTCTATCGCTGCGGCCCGGTCCTCAATTTCGAGTGCCGCGAATATAATTACGAGGATCAGTGATTCTGTCCGCGCGCGGCGGGCTCACCGGCGCTAAAGCGTCCGCCCCTGCATCAGCCGGGGCACACCGCCGATGATGCCGGTGGTCCCCATGGCGTGACGCATGAAGAAGCGCTTCAAGGGCCCCATGCGGTCCACGGCCGCCAGCCCGGCGGTGCGCGCCAGACGCAACGGGCCGATGTCGTTGGAGAACAGGCGCACGATGCCGTCGGTGGCCGCCAGCATCAAAAGGTTGTCGACGCGACGCAGCCGCTCATACCGCGACAGGGCGGCGGGCGCTCCCACGTCCAGGCCCAGCCGGTGCGCCTTGACCAGTTCCTCCACCAGCACCGCCACGTCCCGCAGACCGTAGTTCATGCCCTGTCCGGCCACGGGGTGCATGCCATGGGCCGCGTCGCCCACCAGGGCGAGTCGCTGGTCCGTGTAGCGGTCGGCGAATTGCAGCGACAGCGGATAACTGAAGCGCGGCCCCACGAAGCGCACCTCGCCGAAGTGGTCGCCGAAGCGGGCCATGAACTCGGCCTTGAAGCGGTCCTCGGGCAGGGCCATCAGCGCCGGTACCCAGTCGCGCCGCTCCGACCAGACGATGGACGAGCGGTTGTCCGTCAGCGGCAGGGTGGCGAACGGCCCGCCCGGCAGGAAGTGTTCGATGGCGATGCCGTTGTGGGGCACCGAGTGCTCGACCGTCAGCACGATGGCCGCCTGATCGTAGTCCCAGCCCGTGGTGCCGATCCCCGCGCCGGCCCGGGTGGGCGACAGGCGCCCGTCCGCCGCCACCACCAGGCGCGACCGCAGACGGCGCCCGTCGGCAAGGCGCGCGTCCACCCCGCGCGCGTCGCGGGTCACCTCGGTCACCGTCACCGGGGCCAGCAGGGTGGCGTGCTCCAGCCCGGCCAGCCGCGCCTGGATCGCCCGACGGGTGACCAGGTTCTCGGCCATGTAGCCCATGGGCTCGTCGCCGGCCTCGTGACGGTGGTAGTGCATGTGCAGCGGCGCATCCGAATCGGCGATGCGAATGTCATGGATGGGCTGGCACGCCTCGGCCATGTGGCGCCACAGGCCCAGCGCCTCCAGCACCTTCTGCCCCCCCTGGGCCACCGCCGAGGCGCGGCCGTCATAGCCGTTGTTCATCCAGCCGGCGGGGTCCTCGCGCTCGGCGATCAGCACCGTGACGCCATGCTGCGCCAGCCCGCAGGCCAGGGTGCCGCCGACCAGCCCTCCGCCGATGACCAGCACGTCGGCCGACAGGACCGTCTCGTCCCCCGCCTTGAGGGTGGCTGCCGAGGTGGGCGATGGCTTGGGGGGGGCGGCCTTGCGGCGCGACCGGGTGGCGCGCGGCGCCGGCGCGTCCGCCTGGACCGTCGTCGCGGCCTCGGCCCCGGCCGCCGTTTGGGCGGCGGCTTTCTTGCGGGGCGCGGCCTTCTTCTTTTTCGGGCCGCCCGCCTTGTCGGCCGACTTCGAGGACGGTTTCGCCGATCCGCGACCCGTCCGGCCCGTGGTCTTGCGTGTGCCGCCCGTGTTGACGTCGTCGCCGTTGGTCTCGCTCACCGGGACTCTCCACCTTGAACCGACCCGCCGGCCGCCTCGGCCGGTCGCTTCGGGGGACAGGAGGTGTTGGCCACCTCCGCCACCCACTCCAGCATGACCCGGCCCACCGCCTTGCGGGTGTTGGGAATACGCTCGCCCACGGCCGGGAATCCGGACAGCGGCGTCCGGGTCAGACTGACGTAGTATACGTGGGTGAGATCGCCAGAGAGCCCATGAAAGAATTCCAGGCGCGGGTACGGGTCGCCCTCGGCGTCGTCGGCGGTTCCGTAGCTCAGCGCGAACCCCTGGCTTTGTGGATCGAGGATGAGCGGCACCAGCCGCGCGTGGCGCCCGTTGTAGCAGACCGAACGGTGCTTCAACTCCCGCTCGATCACCTCGGGCTCGGCCCCGTGGCGGGCATATCGGGCGATCAGGTCGGCCACCACGCCGCTGCGCGCCACGATCCGGCCGCGATCCTCGGGCTCGGCCTCCAGGTTGCGGGCCAGCATGCTTCCGGAGGCGTCGCGCACGACCCGCTTTTCGTCCAGGGCCTCGACCCTGGTGATCGGCAGCTCTCCACCCCCGGACTCGGGCTCCGTCTCCTGTCCGTCAAAATCCACGAACAAGGCCACCGCCGCCCCGATCATGGCCAGGAGCGCAAGGGCCACCAGGCATCCCAGCGCTTCCTTGTTGCCCTCGTCGTCATCCGCGACGAGAGGCCGCTTCGATGGCTTGGCCTGTCTCATCACTCCCTCGTTCAGCCGTGCGCCCCGGTGTCCGATTGCCGTATCCGATCACCTCGCGACCCCGGACGTCCGCCGTCCCGGCCGCTCGGCCCGCCGGCCACCAAGCCCCCCGACCGGGCGGATTGTCGCCGAACGCCGCGTCGCGGGCAAGCGCGGCCCGGCGATCCGTGCCGCCCGCCGAGGGGCGAGTCGGGGCGGGTCGGCGACTCACGGCTCTTGCTCCCGACGCCGAACATGGGTATTCTTCAGAAACGAATGAAAAGAGCCGCTATAAGACATTGTAAAAACTTCTTAATATGAACGCCAAGAGACGGCCCGGTCCCGACGGTGGTCGCGGTATGGGCAAAAAGGGCGCGCACCCATGACGAAAAGCGCCGTGGCCCGGCACCGGACACCATTCCTGCCACCCGATCTCGCCCGGGCCCTGGCATGCGGCGGGCGTCGCGCGCTCGGCCTGGTGACGCTGGGCGTCGCCATGGGCACGGCGGCGGCCCTCCTGACCCACTATCCCACCGATCCTTCCTGGAACGTGGCCAGCCCCGAGCGCCCGTTGAACATGATGGGCCCCGCCGGCGCCGTGCTGGCCGACCTGGCCTGGCAGACGCTGGGCCTGGGGGCGGTGCTGGCGGTGCTGGCCCTGGGCGTATGGAGCCTGCGGCTGCTGACCGGCGACCCGATCAAGGGTTCCCCGTGGCGTCCGGCGATCCTCGCTCTCGCGCTGCCCCTGCTGGCGCTTGCCGTGGCGGGCCTGTCGCCGGCGACCACCTGGCCCACCCATGCCGGCCCCGGGGGGATCCTGGGGAGCGTGCTGCTGGCCTGGAGCCTGCACGGCCTGGCCGAGGTCGCGCCCGACGGTTCCTGGGATCTGGTGCCGGCGGCGGTGGCCGGCGTTCTGGGCGCCTGGCTGGCCATCGTCGCCCTGGGGCTGCGCTGGGGCCATCTCCGCGAGGCCCGCGCCGGTCTGCTGGCCACGGGCCGGCGGCTGCTCGCCGCCCTGTGGGCGCCCATCGCCCTGGCGGCCGGTCTGTCCGCCCTGGCGCGGTCCGGTCTGGCGCGCCTGCGCCACGAACCCGTCCTGGAGGACGAGCCCGCCGCGCCGCCTGTCATGCTGTCCGATCCGGCGCCGGCGGCTCCCGCGTCCGGACGCGCCCGGCGCGCCGTCGTCGAGGCGCCCGCTCGTCCGCCGGCGGCCCAGGGCGCCCGCGAGACCCTGCGCGCCCGCCAGGGCAGCCTGTTTCCGGATCCGGCGGAGGATGCCGAAGGGGGCCCGTTGCCGCCGCTGGACCTGCTCAGTCCGCCGCGCGCCACCGAGACCCAGCGCCGCATCAACGAGGAGGCGCTGGCCAACAACGCCCGCCTGCTGGAGGGCGTGCTGAGCGACTACGGGATCAAGGGCGAGATCGTACGCGTGCGCCCCGGCCCGGTGGTCACCCTGTACGAACTGGAGCCGGCGCCGGGCATCAAGACCGCGCGCATCATCGGCCTGGCCGACGACATCGCCCGCGCCATGAGCGCGGTGTCGGTGCGCATCGCCGTCATCCCCGGCAAGAGCGTCATCGGCATCGAGCTTCCCAACGCGCGCCGCCAGGGCGTGAACCTGCGGGAACTGCTGGCCACCGAGGGCTTCGCCAAGGGGGACCTGGCGCTGACCCTGGCCCTGGGTCGCGACATCGGCGGCGGCCCCGTCTTCGCCGACCTGTCGCGCATGCCGCATATGCTGATCGCCGGCACCACCGGTTCGGGCAAGTCGGTGGCCGTCAACGCCATGATCCTGTCGCTGCTGTACCGGCTGCCGCCGGAACGCTGCCGCCTGATCCTGATCGACCCCAAGATGCTGGAACTGTCCGCCTACGACGCCATCCCCCATCTGCTGACCCCCGTGGTCACCGATCCCGGCAAGGCGGTGGTGGCGCTCAAGTGGGCGGTCAAGGAGATGGAGAACCGCTATCGGGCCATGAGCCAGATGGGCGTGCGCAATATTCAGGGCTTCAACCAGAAGGTCGAGAAGGCGCTCGCCGAGGGCGGTCCCGTGGTGCGCACGGTGCAGACCGGCTTCGATCCCGAGACCGGCGAGCCGGTCTACGAACAGCAGGCCATGGACCTGCGGCCCCTGCCCAACCTGGTGATCGTCGTCGACGAGATGGCCGACCTGATGCTGGTCGCCGGCAAGGAGGTGGAGGCCGCCATCCAGCGACTCGCGCAGATGGCCCGGGCCGCCGGGATCCACCTGATCATGGCCACGCAGCGCCCCTCCGTCGACGTCATCACCGGCACCATCAAGGCCAACTTCCCGACCCGCGTCAGCTTCCAGGTGACCAGCAAGATCGACAGCCGCACCGTGCTGGGCGAGCAGGGCGCCGAGCAGCTTCTGGGTCAGGGCGACATGCTCTACATGGCCGCCGGCGGCCGCATTACCCGCGTGCACGGACCATTCGTGTCCGACGAGGAGGTGGAGCGCATCTGCGATCATCTGCGGGGGCAGGGGGGCGGTCCCGACTATGTGGACGCGGTCACCGTGGACGACGAGGACACGGCCGGCGAGGGCGCCGAGGGCGGCGGCGGCGCGGCCGCGACCGGCCACGACCCCTTGTTCGATCGGGCCGTGGCCCTGGTGGCCCGGGAACGCAAGGCGTCCACCAGTTTCGTCCAGCGCCATCTTCAGATCGGCTACAACCGCGCCGCGCGCATCATCGAACGCATGGAGAAGGAAGGCATGGTGGGCCGCGCCAACCATGTGGGCAAGCGCGAGGTGCTGTTGCCGGAGGAGGCCGCCTGATCGACACCCGCCGCCCTGGTCCGGATGCGCCCTCGCATGCCGTCCGGGAAGGACCGGACCTCGCAGGAAGGTGAGTCTGGTGCCCTGAGCCCGCGCCGCACGGCCTGCGGGTCGGGGGGCCGGACGGACCGTCAGATCTGTATCGTCGCGGGGTCCGCCACCGTCAAGGATGGCGCCCGAGGCGCCCCTTGCCGCCGTTCCCGAGTTGCCTCCCGGGAACGGCGGTTTTTTTTGAGGGAGACCATGTCTTGAGGGAGATCATGCCGTCCCGGGTGGGCGTCGCCGCCTCGCCAGGGCCGCCCGGAAGAATGACAAACGGTTCATGTGCCCGCAGGCTTGCGGCAAGGTGAGGTCTGTCATTCTCTCATCATCAAACAGCGGGCACGACACGGCCCCAGCCCCTTCGCGCCAACCGATCCGAGGACAGTCCCTCCACACGGCCACCGTCTTCCAGCCCTTCGAGCATCGTCAGCCAATCCGACCCTCCGCGAACCCCATCCCACCCTGCGATGCGCTTCAGCCACGTGTCGCGATCCCCTCCACGATTGGGTTCCAATTCAGAAAACCGGCGGCCCCTCCCCTCGGGCCGCCGGTTTTCTGTTTTGCTGTGGCGAGCGTGGAGGCGTCGGCGTGGTCGCGGCGGCCGGGCGGCTGGGCAGCGGGGGGCGACGTCAGGGAAGCGCCACATCCGGCGCCGGCGCTGGTCACCGCTGCGCATTAGAACTATGACAGACTTTTCATAATCCGGTAGGACTCCGGTAAGTGCCCGAGTACGATAGTCGGGATATCAACGGTGGGCACGACACGGCCCGCCATCAATGGACCTCATGGCAACCCTTCAGATCAAGTCTCCTCCACGAGCACGCGATCCTGACAGCCAGATCTGTTGACCCTCAGGGTCCGGCACCGTGATCCGCCTCAGCCACGGATCACGACCCCTCCACAGCCGGACTGTCGAACATCAACCGGCGGCCCCTCCCCTCGGGCCGCCGGTTCTTTTTTGCGCGCGAGGGACGGGACCTATCCCGGGAAGCGGTTGGTGATGGGATAGCGCCGGTCGCGGCCGAAGGCCCGCAGGCTGATCTTGACGCCCGGAGGCGCCTGGCGGCGCTTGTACTCGGCCACGTTCAGGAGCCGCCAGACCCGATGCACGATCTCGGGGTCGCGGCCCTCGGCGATCAGGTCGGCCACCCCCTGCTCGTTCTCGATCAGGCCATGCAGGATGCCGTCCAGCACGCCGTACGGCGGCAGGCTGTCCTCGTCCTTCTGGTCCGGGCGCAACTCGGCCGTGGGAGGCTTGGTGATGACCCGCTCGGGCATCACCGGGCCGTCCGGTCCCAGCAGGCCCTCGGGCCGGCCGTGGTCGTTGCGCCAGCGGCTGACCTGAACGACCGTGGTCTTGTAGACGTCCTTCAACACCGAGTATCCGCCGCACATGTCGCCATACAGGGTGGCGTAGCCGACGCTCATTTCCGACTTGTTGCCCGTGGATAGCACCATGGGGCCGAACTTGTTGGACAGCGCCATGAGCGTCATGCCGCGCAGGCGCGACTGGATGTTCTCCTCGGTCACGTCCGCGTGACGGCCGGCGAACAGGTCGCACAGCATGCCGTCGAAGGCGTTCATGGCCTGGGTGATGGGCACGGTGTCGTAGCGCGCGCCCAGCAGGCGGGCGACGCCCTCGGCGTCCTCCAGGCTGTGGCCGGAGGTGTGCCGCGACGGCATCATGACGCACCACACCCGCTCCGGCCCCAGGGCGTCGACCGCCACCGCCGCCGACAAGGCGCTGTCGATGCCACCCGACAGGCCCAGGATCACGCCGGGGAATCCGTTCTTGGTCACGTAGTCCGCCAAGCCCAGCACCATGGCGCGATAGAGGCTTTCCTCGAAACTGGCGCGCGGTTCAAGCGGGGCATTGGCGCACAGCCACGGGCCGTCGCCCGCGCGCATCCAGGCGGTCGACACCACGGCCTCGCGCCAGGCCGGCAGGCGGCCGGCGAGGGTTCCGTCGGCGGCGACGATGAACGAGTCGCCGTCGAACACCAGTTCGTCCTGTCCGCCCACCTGGTTGACATAGACCAATGGCAGGCCCGTTTCCGCCACCCGGGGCAGGGCGTGGTCCAGGCGCTGGTTGGGCTTCTCGACCTCGTAGGGGGACCCGTTGATGACCACCAGCAGTTCCGCGCCCTGGGCCGCCAGGTGCGCGGACACGCGCGGATCCCACATGTCCTCGCAGACCATGATGCCCAGCCGCGTCCCCTTGACCGGAACCACGTCGGGCAGCGGCCCGCGCGAGAACACCCGCACCTCGTCGAACACTCCGTAGTTCGGCAGCAGATGCTTCAGGCCGACGAAGTGGATCTCGCCCCGGTCCAGCAGCAGGGCGGCATTGCCCAGCTTGCGGCGGTCGTCGTCCAGGTCCGTGAAGCGCCAGGGCGCGCCCACCAGCAGCGCCGGGCCGCCGTCGGCCGTCTCCGCCGCCAGGGCCAGCAAAGCCGCCTGCACCGTGTCCAGGAACGCGTTGCGCAGCACCAGATCCTCGGGCGGATAGCCGCAGACCGACAGTTCCGGGAACACCACGAGGTCGGCGTCCTCGGCCGCCGCCCGGGCGCGGGCGGCGCGGATGCGGTCGGCGTTGCCGGGGATGTCGCCGACCGTGGGATTGATCTGGGCCAGGGCGATGATCAAGCGGTCCGCGTGGTCGGTCATGGACATCGGCTCCTTCGCGCCGGGAGAAGCTCCGGGGGATGGTCCCCGGGCCGTCCCGAGTCATACGGCATCCGTTTCCGGCGCCGCCAGAGCCATTTTTTCAACAAGGGGATGGCCGGCGCGGGATCAACTGCCGCTGTCTGCGACCGTGGCGGGGGGCGCGGTGACCTCGGGTGGCAGGTCCATCAGCGTGCCCGGCGTGATCGTCGAGGGAAACAGCGCCTGTCCCGGCTGGGGGCCGAGGCCCTGCCAGGGGGTGGGGGCCGGGACCGTGCCGGGCGCGGGGTAGGGCGATGGCGCCGGGGTGGCGTACGTCGGCGGATACGGCGGGGCCGGATGATAGGGCGACGGGGTCGCCGACGCATAGGGCGGCGCGCCGCCGGGCGGCCCCGGGGCCGTTCCCGGTGGCGCCGGATAGGGCGACGGGGCGGTCGCGGGGGTGTTGGACGGCATCGGCGGCGGGCTTGGAGGCGCCAGATGTGCCGGGGGAAGGGTCGCCGTGGTGGCCGGCGGCACCGGTGCCGCCCGGGGCGGCGGGGCCTCCGGCGTGGTAGTGACGGCGGGCGCGGGTATGCGCGACACGGGGGCGGTGATGAGCGGCGGATCCGGGGGCGGAAGCGGTCCGGAGTCGGCGGCCGGAGGGATCGCGCCCGGTGTCACGGGCGGGCGCGCCGGTGACGTCGAGGAGGGCGATGCCGGTGATGGTGACGACAGCGCGGGCGGCCCCGCGAGGCCCAGGGCGATCCCCACCTGTTCCATCATCAGGTCCCGGCCCAGGGGCGCCAGCCGCCCGCTGGCCACCAGGGAGTCCAGCGCGGCGGCGATGCCGCCATGGACGGCCCGCCGGGTGACGTCGTCGCGCCGCACCTGCGCCATGACCCCGGCGATTCGCGCCACGTTGGCCGGATGGCGCGGGGCCTGCTCCAGGGTCAGGGAGCGGACCGCCTCCTGCAAGGTCAGGGGTTGCACGTCGGGGATCGTCTGCCCGACGGGCAGGCGCACGGTCAGGGCCGCCATGATGTCGGCGAAGGAATAGACCTGCTGGCTCCAGGCCGGGCGCGCGATCAGCCCCGCGCCGACCACGGCGAGCGCCAGCGCCAGACCCCAGGTCGCGGCCAAGGGTGCCCGGCCGGACCACCGGGTTCGGGCCGCGTCCCCCTGTCCGGCGCGGATATCGCCGCCGTCCCCCATGCCTGTGCCCCCGTGGTGGTTGCGGGGCCCGACGCCGCATCCGCCGTCTCGCCCTGCACCGCGTCCGTCCTGGACCAGCCAAAGTCTCATGAAAACAAAAAGATGCTGATAATGTCTTAAGGTTTGCCGGGATACCGCGCGCCACAGCCGGTCGACCCTGGCGACGAGACTTGCGTGTCGTGATAGCCTTTCCACACGTATCCCATGGTTCCACGGATCCGGAGCGCCGGCAATGGTGTCGAGACCCGTCCTCGTCCTGTGCGTGCTGCTGGCCTGGGCGCCCTTGCCCCTGGCCAGCAACCGGCCCTGGTCGTGGGCGCTGCTGCTGGCGGGGGTGTTCGTTCTGGCCGCCTGGACCCTGTGGCGGGATCCGGACCGTCGGCGACCGTGGTCCGGGGCGCAGTGCCTGGCCCTGGCCGGGTTCGGCGGGGTCCTGGCGTGGGCGCTGGTCCAGGCGGCGCCGGGGCTGGGCGCGTCGTGGGCGCACTGGCGGGACTTGGCGGCCCTGACCGGGCGCGTGCCCTGGGGATCGGTGTCGCTGGACCCCTGGGCCACGGCCGAGGGCGCGGTCCGCCTTGCCGGCTACGCCACCGCCGCGTGGCTGGGGGCGGTGCTGGTCGGGCCCGATCCGGTTGTCCGTCGGGGGCTGGTCCGCGTGCTGGCGACCACGGGCGCCGTCTTGGCGGCCTATGCCCTGGCGGTGCTGGTCAGCGGGACGCAGACCATCGGGTGGATCGAGAAGTGGACGTACCACGACGTGGCCACGGCCACCTTTGTGAACCGCAACGCCTATGCGGTCTATGCGGGGATCGGCGTGGCGGCGGCGGCGCTGGCGGCCGGCGAGGCCGAAACCCGATGGGGGCGCCGGCTGTGGGGGGCCGTGGTTGCCCTGGGGATGGTGGCCGTGGTGTTCACCGAGTCGCGCTGGGGCCTGGCGAGCGTGCTGGCCGGGCTGGCGGTGCTGGTCCTGGCCCGCCCGCCGGGTTGGGGCCGTCCCTGGCGGCGCCTGCTGGCGGGCGCGGCCCTGGTGCCGTGGCTGCCGCTGCTGCTGCTGGCCACGGGGCGCGGCCGGTGGCTGGAGCGCCTCGATCCGGCCCATCTGGTCGGGGACCTTCGGTGGGATCTGTATCGGGTGACCGGCGCGGCGATCCTGGAGGCGCCCTGGACCGGCCATGGCCTGGGCACCTTTCCGGTGCTCTATCATCGCCTCCGCGACGACTCGCTCGCGGATCACCTTGTCCTGCAAGCCCATTCGGTGCCCCTGGAACTGGCGGCGGACCTGGGGATCCCGGCTGCCCTGGCGCTGATGGCGGCGTTTGTCGCCCTGGCCCTGGGGAGTTGGGCAGGCGCGCGGGCCTCCGGCGATCCGCTGGCGCGGCTGGCCGTGGCGGCGGCGGTGGTGGTCGGGTTGCATGGCCTGCTGGACTTTTCCCTGCACATGCCGGCGGTGGCGGTCACCATCCTGGTGCTGCTGGGGGCGGGGTCCTCGCCGACCAGCGGTGCCGGGCGCGGCGCAGCGCCGGCACATGCGGCGACAGCATCGCCGAGCGCGCCATGAGCCGGGCCACATAGGGCGCCGGGGCGCCCCGCAGGGCCTCCGCCCAGGCCAGCCCGGTCCAGGCGAAGGGGTCGGCGGGCGACCAGGCCAGCGCGTCCTTCCAGGCGTCGGCGGCGGCGTGCAGGCGGCCCGACTCGCCGCCGGTCACGGCCGCGCGGAAGTGGGCCTCGGCCTGGGTGCGCAAGGGCTCCGGTCCGGCCACGGCCCACCCCAGCCGTCCCATGGCCAGCCCCGCCAGGGCCAGGGCGCCCAGCGCCGCCAGCCGCGCGCGGATCGCGCGGCCGGTCACGGGGCGATGCCTGGGGCGCGAAGGGCGGCCGCATAGGCGCGCACCAACGCCCGGAACCGGGCGGCCTCGTCGCCCGGCGGTGTCGGACGCCTCCCCGCGTGCCAGGCGGCGGTCAGGGCGCGGGCCAGGGCCGGGGGATCGGCCGGCGGCACCAGCCAGGTGGACGGCCAGGAGGCCGCCTGGTCGGCCACCCCGCCCACCGCCGTCGCCACCAGGGGCAGGCCGGCGCGCCGCGCCTCCAGCACCACCCGGGGCGCGGCCTCGGCGCGGCTCACACAGACGGCCACGTCGGCGGCGGCCCACAGGGGGGACAGGTCGGCGTGCTCGCCCGCCAGGGCGACGGCCGCGCGCAAGGGCTCTGGCAGATCCCGGATCGCCCGCCGTGCCCGGTGTGCGTATCCCGCCTCGTCCCGTCCCGCCCAGACCACCCGCAGGCGGGCTTGCAGGGCATCGGGCAATAACGGCAGGGCGGCGATCAGGGTCAGGGGGTCCTTGCGCGGGCACAGGGTGCCGGTGGCCAGCACGCCCCAGGCGTCGGCCGGCCAGCCCAGCGCCGCCCGAACGGCGGCGCGATCCGGCCCGGGCGCGGACAGGGGCGGCAGGGCGTTGGGGATCACCATGGCCCGCGCGGCCGGGCACCACGGTGCCCAGGCGGCGGCCGTCGCGCCGGAGACGAACACCACGCGGCCGGCGAGGGCGAAGGCATCGAGCGCGCGGGCCTGGACCGATCGGGACAGGTCGGCCAGGGCCTCGGGTCCGGGCTCGCGGATCACCCACAGGCACGGCCGGCCGGCGCGCGCCGCCGCCTCCACCCCCGCGAAGGCGCGCAGGCCGTTGACCAGCACGGCCTCGGCGCGGGCGCCTGTGAGGGCCTGGGCCAGGGTGTCCGTATGCCGGTCCAGCGCGCCGGCCGTCAGGGGCGGGTGCCCCGGCACCACCCGCAACGGCCAGCCGGCGGCGGTCCAGGTGGCCCGCAGCGGTCCATCGCGCAGCACCAGCCCCACGGACGGTGTGACCGCGCCCCGCATCGTCAGGCCCGCGACCAGGTCGCGCAGGCTCAGCGGGGCGCCATCGCGATCCAGGGTTTCGCCCACCCAGGCGAGGCGCGGGGAGTTTGGAGGGACGGCCGCGATTGTCGGTGGTGGTGCCGCGGTGGGCTTTCGGGCCGCCCGGGGGCGCGCCGGGCGCGCGATAAGGCCCGCTATCCGGGCCGCGATCTCGTGGCCCTCTCCGGCCAGGGCCAGGCGGCCCAGGGTGCCCAGCGACCGCGCCAGCCCGGATGGTCGCAGGCGCGCGGCCAGCGCATGGCGGCGGTCCTCGGGCGAGGACGCGGGCGGCGTGTCGTACAGGCGCTCATGACGCGCGACCATGGCGGCGACCGAGAATCGGCGGGCGCGCGAGCGGCCGGCATCCGCCAGGGTCTCGCGGCGGGCGGGATCATCCAGCAGTGTGACCACCTGCGCGGCCAGGGCCTCCGGGGTCGGCGGAGTCACGGGCGGATGGCCCAGCGCCTCGGCCACGCCCCCGGCCGGCGCCGCGACCACCGGCACGCCGGCGGCCAGGGCCTCCAGGATGGCGTTGGGTAGGCCCTCGGCGGCCGAGACATGCAGCAGCACCGCCGCCTCGGCCCAGTACGGCGTGACGTCGGTGACCCATCCCGGGTGCTCCAGTGGCACCCCGAGAGCCCGGGCGTGCGCCGTGATCGCCTCGGCTAGCGGCCCATCGCCCAGCAGGCGAAACCGGACCTCCGGTCGCGCCGCCCGCACGCGCGCCGCCGCCTCCAGCCACAGCAGGGGGCGTTTGTGCGCCACCAGGCGAAACACCCCCAGCACCAGGGGCGGGCGATCGGGGTGCGGAGGCCCGGGCGGCATGGGCGCGACCCCGTTGGGAAGGACCATGGGGGGGGTGATCCCGGTCCAGCGGACATGATCCTCGGCCACCGCGCGGCTGTTGCCGGTGACGGTCACCGCCGGATGACCGGAAAGCCGGGTCAGCCCGGGCCGCAGCGCGCGGGCGAGGGGATGCGCCATGCGGTCCGGGGCCAGGTTGCGCAGGCCCGCCACCGCGCGCGGCACGCCCAGCACCGCCGCCGCCGTGGCCGCCAGGATCGCCGTGCCCTCCAGCCAGCCGTGCACGGCGCGCGGCCTTAGGGCGGCGATCCAGCCGGCGAGCCCCAGCAGGTCCGCCGCCAGGGCATCGGGCAGGCCGGCCGTGGCGCGCTCCAGGGCGGCCAGCGCGGGCGTGTCCTGGGGGGGCGGGTCCGTCCAGACGTGCACCAGCACGCCCAAACGCTCGACGTCGGGTCGCAACGCCGCTGCGCCCGGCCGGTCGTGGAGATGCTTGACCAGCACGTGCACCGGCCAGCCGCGCGCCCGCAACCCGGCGATCAGCGCCAGGGCCTGACGCTCCGCGCCGTTGCCGGCCAGCGAGGGCAGCGCCAGCACCAGCGGTCCCTCGGCGCGTCCGGCCGGTGGCAGGGGCGTCGCCAGCACCCGCGCCCAAGCCCGGTCCGCCGCCTCCGGGGCCACGGCCGCCAGCCGCCGCCGCAGGCGCGCCAGAAGCAGGACGGCCGGCGTGGTCTCCCGCCAGCCGCCGCCCGCGTCACGCACGGCCACCGTCCGCACCCCCTGGCGCAGCGCCGCCCAGAGCACCGAGGCCGTCAGCGACCGCTCCTCTCCCGGGGCTTCCAGCCGGTTCCCCGGCGGCAGCCGCAAGGCCCAGTCGCGCGGGTCGCCGGGCCGGTGGTGGATATCCCGGCCCAGGATCAGGGGGCGGCTCATGGTGGGCGGATCCGGTCGCGGCGCGGCGCGCGGGCCAGAAAGCGGCGCGGGTCCCAGGTCATGGCCGCCGCCAGCCGCCACCATGGCGCGGTTCGGGCGCGCTGGACGGCCCGGCGCTGGCGCCAGACCCGGGGCAGGCCGGCCAGCCCGGCGACCAGTCCGCGTACCTCGATCCGCCCCCGCCCGCGCGCCATGCCCCGCGCCAGCAGCAGCAGACCCGTCGCCACGAACGCCGGCAGCATCCCCCAGAACAGCGGCCCGGGCATGGCCTTCACGTACAGCCAGAGGCGGTTGCGCGCCGTGTGAAAGCGGATGAAGTCGCTGTCCTCGCCATTGGTGGCGGAGCCCACGTGGTGGACCCGGGCACCGGGCACGAACACCACCGACCCGCCCCGCAGGCGCAGGCGAAAGCACAGATCCACGTCATCCAGGTAGCAGAAGAACGCGCCGTCGAAGCCGCCCACGGTGTCCCAGGCGGCGCGGCGATACAGCGCGGCGGCGGCGCAGGCGGAGAAGCACGGTCCCTCCACCAGCCGGTCCCGGGGCGGCACCGGGTGGCGGATGCCGCCGCGCCAAACCAGGCAGACCGGCGCCATCTCGTCGCCCAGGCCGTCACACAGGGCCGGGGCGCGATCCAGCACCTGAAGGCTGGCGAAGGCGCTGGCTTCTGAATGGCGGCGAACGGCGGTCTTCAACGCCACCAGCCAGTCGGGGTCCGGGAAGGCGTCCGGGTTCAGGGTGGCGATGAAGGCCGGGGGCGGGCGCCCGGTCTCATGGTTGGCGCCGACGTTGTTCGCGGCGGAATAGCCGATGTTGGTGGGCAGGCGGAGCACATGGACGCGGGGGTCGTCGGGCAGCACGGGGTCGAGGATCGCCGGGTCGGCGCCGTTGGCCACCACCACCACCTCGAACGCCGGGTCCGTCTGAGCCAGCAGGGCGCCCAGGCACCGTCCCAGCAACGGTCCTTCGGTCATGGTGACCACGACCACCCGGACCCATGGCGTTGTCGTCATTCCGCCGCGACCTCCGGCGTGGCCAGGGCGCGCCTGCGGGCGAAGGCGCGGTCGCAGGCCTCGGTGCAGGCGGTGTCGCAGCGGCTCTCGCCGGTCCGCCAGGCGAAGGTGCCGTCGAACAGGGTGCCCAGCGACAGTCGGTCGCGGGAGCAGCGCCAGGCGGCGCCCATGGGGTCGATATGGCAATAGAACCGCCCGGCGTCACACAGCTTGGGGTGGTTGGTGGCGTGGACGTCCTGGCCGGCCCGGTCATGGCTCATGGGGATGCCGCTGGCCCGCAGGCGCGCCAGCTCACGGGCCGTGTAGGTGGGCGCCGGGTCGCCGGCCGGCCGGTTCAGGTATTGCCCCCGGGCCTCCAGCCCCAGGGCACGCAGGCGGGCAATCCAGCCGGGCAGGGCGTCGATCCAGCGGGGATCGGCGACGATGGTGCAGGTCAGGCGCGGGCGCAGCGCCGGCCGGCGGTCGAACAGCGCGCGCAGGCGGGCGGCCCGATCCGCGAAGCCGGCGAAATCCGTATGGTCCGGGTGAAAGGATAGGGTGACGTACTCGAACCGCTCCCAGAAGCCGGGCGGCCAGTCCTCGGGCGGGCGCCACAGGTTGGTGGTCATGCGCAGCGGCGCCGGATAGCCCAGCACGAAGTCGGCGAAGCCCTTCAGGACCGTCGGTTCGCCCCCCGCCACGTGGACCAGCGGCACGCCGATGGCCATGAGGGCGTCGCGCCAGTCGGACAGGGGGCGCTCACCGGGCTGGCGGCGCTTGGCCTTGATGCGGCAATAGGGGCAGTCATACTGGCACAGCAGCGACGGCAGGATCACCGCCAGCCGTCGCCCCCTCGGACCGATGGGCTCGACAGGACGGCCTTGGAGAGGACGGCCCTGGGGACCGTGGTGTTGGGGCGCGCGGGTCATCGGATGGCATCCCGGCGCAGGACCGCCGTGCCCCAGTCGTCGCCCAGCAGGGTGACGCCCGGGGTGCGCGCGGCCACGTGGGCGACGAAGGGCGCCACATCGGGCCAGGCGGCGGCGCCGTGGTCGTCGATCAGGGCCAGCCCGCCGGGGCGCAGCAGGGGGGCGTAATGGGTCCAGTCGGCGGTCAGGCCGGCGTGGTCGTGGCGGCCGTCCAGGATCAGCAGGCCCAGGCCCGCCGGTCCCGCCCAGCGGCGGGCGCGGGCCACGGCCAGCGGGTCGGCGCTGGACCGGCGGATCAGGGTGACCGCGCGGCGCGGCAGGCCCAGGCGCGCCAGGATGCGCCGCACCCGCGCCGGGGTCACGCGGGCGCCGGTGACGGGATCGTCGGGTGCGCCATAGGCGCCGCCGTCCAGGGGATCGATGCCCAGCAGGCGGGGGCGGCGGCCCGGCTGATCCTCGATGGCGACCGCCAGCACGCCCAGGCCGAGGCCGAACAGCACCCCCACCTCCAGCGCCCTCAAGGTGTCCGCCCCGGGTGCCGCGCGGGCCGCCAGTGCCCGCAGCAGCGCCGCCGGCAGGGAGCAGGCCAGCCGCCCGCCGCCCTGGCGCTCCAGCGCGAGCAGGCGGTCGGCCAGATGCCCGAGGGCGCGGGGGTCCAGCGCCGGCAGGCCCAGGGTCGGCGGCCATCGAGTCCGCAGGCGGTCCATGTCGGCGTCGGTCAGGGCGCGGGCGAAGGGCTGGAAGCGGTCGGCGCCCAGGGCGCCGGCGCGGATCAGGCGGTCTTCCAGTGTGTCCAGGCGATGGCCCGGCGGCGGCTCGCCCAGCCCCCCGCGCAGGTGCGCGAGGGAGGCGGCGGCGCGCTGGCGGTCCTCGGCGAGGCGCTGGGTCAGCGTGGCGGACAGGGCACGGTCGGCCCGGGCCGCCGTCCGCTCGGCGTCGTCCACGGCGGCCTGCCAGGCGGCATCACGGGCGGCGTTCTCCCGGGACAGGTCGGCGCGCAGTTCCGCCACGGTCTCGGCCAGCCCTCGGGTATCGCGCGCGAGGCGATCGGCCAGGGTGTCGGCGCGGGTGGCGAGGTCGGCCGACAGCCGGTCCAGCGCTTGTCCATGCGCCGCGACCCGGGTGTCCGCCAAGGCCAGCCGTCGCGTTGTTTCGGCGAGATCCGTGGCGGTCCGGTCCAGGGTCGCGGCGGTGTCGTCCAGGCGCCGGGTCAGCGCCGTTTCCTGGGCGGTCGCGGCGGCCACGCGGGCGCTGTGTTCCTCGCCGAGGGCGGCGCGCAGGGCCGCGGCGTCCGCGTCGAGCGTGCGCAGGCGGGCCGCGAGGTCATCGCCCAGGGCCGCCATGTCGCCGCGCACCCAGCCGATGTGGCGCTTGAAGCGGGCTTCCAGGGCGTGTTTGCGGATATCCTCGGCCTCGGCGGCCAGGCGCAGGGCGCGCACCGGGGCGTAGGCCGCCAGAGCCAGCAGCCCGGCGGTCAGCAGGAGCAGTCCCAGAGAGGATCCCGGCGCCGGCAGCCAGGGCAGGGCGGCGGCCAGGGCCAGCAAGCCCAGGGCCACGGGCGCCCGCCAGCCGCTGAGCATCGCCAGCATGGCCCGGGCCAGGCGCAGTCCGCGCGCGAGCCGGCTGTCGCGCGGTGGCGCCGGCGGCGGGGGGGCGGGGGGTGGCGCCGGGTCGGGGGCGGACGGCGCCGGTCGCGCCGCCGGGCGGGGCGGGGTGGCTGGCTCGGGTGCATCGCGGGGGGCCACCGTCAGGGCCGCGCGCGCCATGGCCGCCAGCGCGTCATCGTTCGGGAGGCCGGCCTCCGGGTCCAGGGCGATCAGGTTGCCCCAGCCGTCCGGATCGTGCAGCGGCTCGTCGTCGCCCGGTGGCCAGCCGGTCAGGCGGCGCCAGTCGTGGCGGCTGCCGTAGCGCAGCACCGGATGCCATTCGCTGACCCAGACGACATAGCCGCGCCCCTCCAGCAGGGCCACCAGATCGCCCATGGAGTGGCCCAGCCGCAGGGTCTTGGCGTTCTCGAACTCCACCATCACCAGGCGCGGGCGCCAGCGGCCCCAGTCCAGGCCCAGCAGCACCCGCAGGTCCCAGCCCTCGGTGTCCACCTTCAGCACGTCGACGGTGTCGAGGCCGTGACGGTCGAGGACGTCGGTCAGGGTGTCCACGCGCACCCGGTCGGTCTCCCGGTGGCTGTCCAGGAAGGGCGACAGGGCGGCGACGCCCGTGCTGTCCGGCGCGGTGAACAGGGCGGCACCCTCGGCCGGGGCATCGGACAGCGCCAGGCGCTCCACCGTCACCAGCGGCCAGGCGGCGGCGCGGCCGGCCAGGGCGGCGTGGTTGGCGGCCTCGGGCTCCAGCGCCAGCACCGACCAGCCGGCCTCGGCGAAGGGGGCCAGAAAGCCGCCCCGATGCGCGCCCACGTCCACCAGGCGCCCGGGGGCGGTGGTCTGGAAGCGGGCCAGGGCCAGCAACAGGGCCGATTCGTCCAGGCGGGCGCCATCGGCGCGCGAGTGATCGGCGGAGATCACGGAGCGTTCGGCGGCGGCCGTGCGCACAAGGGCCTCCAGGCGGCGTTGGCGCGGCGCCAGGGCGAAGGCATTGAGCGCGTATGCTCGCCCGCGCGCGCCCAGGCGCGCCGCCAGGGCCGGGTCGCCGGCAAGCCGCGCGAGGGCGGTCCCGAGGGCCGCCGGATCGGGCTCGGTGACCAGCATGGCGACGTCGCCCGCCGCCGCCAGCGTGGCCAGGGTCGCCTGCTCCTCCGGGCCGTGGGCCAGTATGGCGGCGCCACTGGCCAGGGCCTCGGGGAGGGTGTTGGCGATCGAGTGGCGCGTATGCCGACGGCTGTCCGGCTCGAACCCGACGGCCAGCAGTACCCCGTCGGCGCGGCGCAGCCGGGCGCGATAGGCCGCCGGGTCGGGATCGTCGGCGATACTGACCGCGACGCCCGACAGGCCCTCGGCCAGGTCGCGGGCGGCCTTGGTCCAGGGGGGAAGCACCCACAGCGTCAGGGCCATGCGCGGCCCGTCCGGTGATCGGTTCAGCGCATCCACCGCGCGCGCCACGGCGGCCACCGCGTCGCGGTTCATGGTGGCCGACAGGGACCCGGCGTACACGAGGTCGAAGGACCGGGTGGGGCAGCCGGCGCCCGCCGGGCTGTCGCGGTCGGGCCAGTCGGTCGGGTCGATGCCGTTGGCCAGCGCCTGCCAGGTGCCGCCACCGTAGCGGTCCGAGAGGGTTGAGGCCATGCTGTCGCCGATGCCCAGGCGCACGCCCGCCCGCCTGGCCAGCCAGCGCAGGTCCTGGTCCCAGACCCCGTGGGCGAGGGGATCGGTCCGGGCCAGCAGCGCCGGCCAGTCGTCCAGCAGATGCAGGATCAAGGGCCACCGGCCATGGTGGATCAGGTCCAGGGCGAGGGGGTGGAGGTGGCCGCGCGACGGTTGTGGGCGGTAGTACACCGCCTCGGGGGCGAAGGCCCGCGCCCGCGCGGCGGCGGTGCCGGCATCCACGTCCGCCTCGACGCGTCCGTCGGGATGATGGACCACGAAACGGTCCGGCGCGGCCTCCGGACAGACGGCCATCAGCCGTCCGCCCCGCCAGGGCGCCATCAGGGCGGCTTTCATCTGGCCGCTGGCCGACAGCCCGCCTACCGGGGTCAGGTCCAGCACCAGCAGGCGCGGCGGCGGCGCGCTCTCGCCCGCCAGCACCGCCGCCAGCGGGCGGCGCGGCACCAGGTCCAGGCGCCCGCCCGGGGTGGCGTTGATCAGCCGCACGCCCATGGCGCCCAGCACGTCCCGGGCGCTGGCGAAGGCCCGGCCCATGTTGTCCACCTGGGGATCGTGCCAGCGCTTGCCCTTGCCGAAGTAGTCGGGGTGGAAGTGGTTTGGGTCGTCGCTGGCCATGTCCAGGACGCCGACTCCCCCGCCGTGGGGCTTCTGGCGGGTCACGTCGGCGGGCAGGCGATAGTCCAGGTCGATCCCCAGGAGCACGATCTCCCGCGCGCCCAGGAAGACCGCGAGCTGGAGGCAGGTGAAGGCCACCGTGCAGCCGGCGTAGGTGACCGCCAGCGCGTCCAGGGAGACATCGAAGCGGTCCGGATAGCCCGGCCGGGGCCGGTGGTCGAACCAGACGACACCCGGTCCCTCGTCCAGGACATAGGCGAGGTTGATGGGAAACAGTCGAGTGATGCCCGGCGGCAGGGCGTTGATCTCGGCGGCCCGGTCCTCGGCGACCAGGTGGTCCTCGACCACATGGTACGTGGGTCGGAACCGCGTTTCCGGAAAGGCCAGGAACAGGCCGTTGACGCCCACGGTGATCTCGCCGGCCAGGGTGTCCAGGTCCACCCGGCCCAGGCTGGGGCCGTTGCCCAGGATGAAGATGCGCCGGCCCTTGTGGCGGTCGCGCAAGGCGGCCAGGCGGGAGCGGTGCTCGGCGGCCCAGCGACCCTCGTACAGGGCGAGCACCCGACGCAAGCCCGCCACGCGATCGGCCAGGGGCTGGCGGTCGGTGGGCAGGAAGATGGGCGCCGGCAGGGGGTGGCGACGGATCAGGGCCCGTTCCTCCGCCTCCAGGGCGTCGACCAGATCCGTCTTCCGTGCCGCCGCCGCGCCCGTCATGGCTTCGCCCTGGTCTCTTCCCGTCCGCAATGGTATACCCGAACATTGAGTGCAGAGGCCAGGGTTTTGCACGTATTATGACGATCGGTGAGGGGGCGATCATGCGCGGCGTCCCGCGAGGGAGGTGTGCGGGTCTGGCCATCCCGACGGCGACCCAGGTCGAACGTCCGGGGGCGATCGGGCGCGCGCTGGCCCCCGTTCTGGCCGTTCTCATCCTGGCCGGATGTTCCGGGGCGCCGGACGGCTTCGTGGCGCGGGGTTTGTCGGGGTACCACTACCTTCAGGGCTCGCGGCACAAGCTGCACGGCGACATGACGGCCGCCGTCGATGCCTGGACCAGGGCCGCCGCCGCCGGCCATGTGAAGGCGCAGTATCAGCTTGCGCATGTGCACGGCTCCGACCTGCTGGGGCCGCGCGACCAGGAGGCGGCGCTGGCGCTCGCGCGGCGCGCGGCGGCGGCGGGTTACGCGCCGGCGGCGCACTACGTGGGCATGTCGCTTCTGTACGGCTGGGGCGGGATCGACCGCGATCCGGCGACGGCGGAGCGCTATCTCCGGCAGGCGGTGGCGGACGACGTGCCCCGGGCGCGGGCCGACCTGGGAACGCTGCTGCTGCGCCGGGCCAGGGATCGGGAGGGCCGCCCCGGGGCGGTGGCCGCCGGGGCCGAGGGGTGGGTGCTGCTGGAGGCGGCGGCCGACGATGGCGAGCCGCTGGCCCGGCTGCGCCTGGGCGAGGCGCTGCTGGACGAGGATCACGGTCGCCACGACCCCGACCGCGCCGCCGTGCTGTTGGCCGAGGCCCTGGACGACGGCGAGATCGCCGCCGCCCTGCCCCTGGCCCGCCTGATGCTGACGCCCGGTCTGGGACGGCCCGTGGACCGGGCCGGGGCCGAGGCGCTGCTGGACCGGATCGAACGCCAGGCGCCGGCCCATGTGCTGGTGGACCTGGGGCTCGCCCTGCTGGACGCGGACGCCGAACCGCCGTTGCCGGGAGGCGTGATCCGGGCGCGCCGCGTTCTGGAGCGCGGGGCGGAGGCCGGCCGGGCGCGGGCGCACACGGCGCTGGGAAAGCTGCTGGCCGAGGGCCGGTCCGGCGAGATGCCGCCCGATCCGGCGGCGGCCGTCGCCCACCTGCGCGCCGCCGCCGAGGCCGGCCACGGCGAGGCCACCCGGGCCATGGGGCTCCTGCTGCGGGATCAGGGGCGCGCCGGCGATGCTCTGGACTGGTTCGTCAAGGCCGCCGCCCAGGGGCACGCCCAGGCCGCCGTGGAGGCCGCGCGGCTGCTGGTGGCGCGCGGTGACCCGGCGTCGGTGGCGCGGGCCATCGCCCTGTTGCGGGCCGAGGCGGAGCACCATGTGCCGGCGGCCATCGACCTCGCGCGGCTGGCGCGGGACGGCGTGCCCGGGGTGATGGCGGCGGACCCGGCGCGGGCGCGCCAGTGGCTGCGCCATGCCGTCGAGCATGGATCCGGGCTGGCGGCGGCCCAGGCGGCCACCGACCTCGCGCGGTTGCTGGCGCGCGGCCAGGGTGGCGCGGCCGATCCCGGCGCGGCCCGGGCGTTGCTGGAGCGGGCGGCGGCCGGCGGCCATGCCTGGGCCGCGCTTGATCTGGCGCGTCTGTACGAACGGGGCGCCGGTGCCGCGATGCCGCCGGATCCGGCGCGGGCCTGGCGGTGGTACGGGGTCGCGGCATCCCGGGACCTGGCCCAGGCGCACACGGCGCTGGGGCGCATGACGGTGGCCCGGGGGCAGGGGGTTGGAGCGATCCACCGGGCCTTCGAGCACTTCTCACGGGCCGCCGCGATGGGGCACGACCAGGCGCTCTATGAGGCCGGACGGGTCGCGGAAAAGGGGGCCGCCGGTCTGCACGGCGATCCGCGGGCGGCCCTGGCCTGGTACCGCCGGGCCGCCGCCCAGGGCGTCCCGGCCGCCCATGGCGCCATCGCCAGCCTGTACGAACGGGGCCTGGGAGTCCCGCGCGATCCCGTCCGGGCGCTGGCGTTCTACCGGCTGGGCGCCGAGGCCGGCAACGCCTGGGCTGCCTACAAGGTCGGGCGGGCGCTGGCCGAGGGCCGGGGCACGATGGCCGATCCCCGGGCCGCGCGGCCCTGGCTGGCGCGCGCCCGGGCCGAGGGCGTGGATCAGGCCGTCGAGGTCCTGGCGCGCCTGGACGCGGCGGCGGTCGAGGCCGGCACCGGCGGCCCCTTGCGCATCGAAGTGCGCCCCCTGGGGGTCGGCGAACCCTGACCGGGCGCGGGTGGCGATATCCTCGGCGGGCGGGACGTGTCCACCCGCGCCGCGCCGGTCACCGGCCACACCCCCCCAGCAGGATCGCGGTGATCCTATCTTTCTGGCGCTCGGCCTCGGCGGCGTTGGTGCTGGGCGACAGCAGGTTCTGACCGAACACATAGGCGTAGAACAGGCGGGCGCGGGCCTGCGCCTCGTCGACGTCCAGGCCGAGGGCCTCGAACAGCGGCACCACACGGCTCAGGCGCTCGTGATCCACGGCGGCCACGGCCTCGGCGGCCTCGGCGTCGTGACGCGCCCAGTCACGCACTCCCATCTCGATGGCCGCGCCACGCGGGTTGGGGTGGTTCAGGTAGCGCGCCAGGAGGCGCCGCAGCACGTCTTCGGCGGTTTCGTCCGGCCCCGGTTGGGCATGTCGGGTGATGACCTCGGCGCGTCCGTCGCGCCAGCGGACCAGCATCACCGCCAGCAGGTCGGCGCGGTCCTTGAAGTGCCAGTAGAACCCCCCCTTGGTCACCTTCAGACGTCGCGCCAGCGGCTCGACGCGAACATTGTCCACGCCGCCCTCGGCCAGCATGGCGAAGGCGGCGTCAAGCCAGGCGTCCCGGTGTGTCTTGGCTTCGCGCAGGGGAGGGATCCGTGGCGAGGTGAGGGGTGGCGAGGGTGTCCCGGCCTGATCCGGGGACGGTGTTCTGCCCTCGGGGGAGCGGACGAGCCGCAATCTAGCCCAAAAGCCCGGCCGAGGGAAACAGGGCTTGGGACGCCGGCGGGGCACGGGCGCCGGCATGGGGTCGCCATTAAGCCAAAGTTAGGCGATGCGGTGCTATCCAGGTCCGTCGTCGGGCGGTTCCGTGGCCGTGGCCCTCCTGCCCCACCTCGCCGGGATCCGCGGTCCATGGACATCGACAGCTACATACGCCTGGTGCTCTCCCTGGTCCTGGTGATCGGGTTGATCCTGCTGCTGGCGGTGGGCCTGCGGCGCTGGGGCGCGCGCCTGGGCGTGCCCGCCGCCGCCGGGGGGCGCGCGCGACGCCTGCGGGTGGTCGAGGCGACGGTGGTCGATACCCGCCGCCGGCTGGTGCTGGTGCGGCGCGACGAAACCGAACACCTGTTGCTGGTGGGGGGCCTGAACGACGTGGTCGTGGAACAGGACATTCCCGTGCCGCCGGACACCGACCCGCCGGCGGAACCGCTGGCGCCGGGATCGTTCCGGTCGGTCCTGAAGCGCCGGGGCGGCACGGCGAAGGACGGCGCGGCCGGCGATGAGACGAGGCGGTGATACCATGAGGACCACGCACGCGATCCGGGTCCTGGTGGCGATGGCGGCGGCCGGGGCGCTGGTCATGCTGGCCGGGCCGGCCCTCGCGCAGACCTTCAGCCTCGACCTGGGCGGCGGCGAGGGCACGGTCACCGGGCGCATCATCCAGATGGTGGCGCTGATCACCGTGCTGTCCGTGGCCCCCAGCATCTTGTTGATGGCCACCTCGTTCACGCGTCTTGTGGTGGTCTTCTCGATCCTGCGTCACGCCATGGGCACGCAGTCCACGCCGCCCAACATGGTCCTGATCAGCCTGTCCATGTTCATGACGGCGTTCATCATGGCGCCCACGGTCCAGCAGTCCTGGGAGGCGGGCATCGCGCCCCTGATCAACGAGCAGGTCGAGGAGCTGGAGGCGTTCGAACGGGCGGTCGAGCCGTTCCGGGCCTTCATGCTGCGCCACACCCGGGGCAAGGACCTCGAACTGATGCTGACCCTGTCGGAGGCCCCGGTCGAGACCTCGTCGGAGGACGCCTCGCTGCTCGCCGTGGTGCCGGCCTTCATGATCAGCGAGTTGCGGCGCGCCTTCGAGATCGGCTTCCTGATCTACGTGCCGTTCATCGTCATCGACATGGTGATCGCCTCGGTGCTCATGTCGATGGGCATGATGATGCTGCCACCGATGATGCTGGCCTTGCCCTTCAAGCTGGTGTTCTTCGTGCTGGTGGACGGCTGGTACCTGGTGGTGGGTAGCCTGGTGCAAAGCTTCGGCGAGGGTGGCGAGGTGGTCGTGGTGCCCAGCGGCGGGTAGCGGGGCGGGGCAGTGGCCGGTGCCGTTACACCGGACGGCCGGTCAGCCAGCGCGTGACGCGGGCCCCCAGAAGCACCACCAGCAGGAAGATGTAGACCATCGGGTCGGTGATGTCCGCCTTGACCATCATCAGGTAGTGGGTCGCGGCCAGGATCCCTGCCAGGTAGACCAGCCGGTGCAGGCGTCGCCAGGCCCGGCCCCCCAGGCGGCGCACCATGCCTTGGGTGGAGGTGACCGCCAGGGGAATCAGCGTCAGTAGCGCGCCCATGCCGACCATGATGTAGGGGCGCTTGGTCAGGTCGTCGATCAGCGTCGGGCCGTGCAGGCCGACGTCCAGCACCGCATAGGCGCTCACGTGCAGGACGGCATAGGCGAAGGCCCACAGGCCGACCATGCGGCGGTGGCGCACCCAGCGCGTGGACCCGGTCAGATGCCGAAGCGGCGTCAGCGCCAGGGTCAGCACCAGCAGCCGTAAGGCCCAGTCGCCCAGGTGGCGCACGATGGTCTCGATGGGATTGACGCCCAGGTCGCCGGTGACCGTCCAGGCCGCCAGGGTCAGCAGCGGCAGGGCGCAGGCCAGGAACACGCCGACCCGCCAGACGCGGTCCCGCCGGCGCCCGCCGGAGGGAGACCGGACGCGCGGGCGTGTGGACGCGGATGGGGCGACGGTCATGGCGGGGTCATGAGTCGGATCGGCCACGGTCAGAACCGCTTCCGCAAGTCCATCCCGGCGTACAGCGACGCCACCTGCTCGGCGTAGCCGTTGAACATCAGCGTGTCGCGCCGGCCCCACTCGCCGATGCGCCGCTCGCGCGCCTGACTCCAGCGGGGATGGTCCACCGTCGGATTGACGTTGGCATAAAAGCCGTACTCATGGGCCGCCGACTGGTTCCAACTCGTGGGCGGTTCGTCGGGGGTGAAGGTGATGCGCACGATCGACTTGATGGACTTGAAGCCGTACTTCCAGGGCACCACCAGGCGGACCGGCGCGCCGTTCTGGTTGGGCATCACCCGGCCGTAAAGGCCCACCGCCAGGATGGTCAGGGGATGCAGGGCCTCGTCGAGGCGCAGGCCCTCGCGATATGGCCAGTCGAGCACGCGGCTGCGCTGTCCCGGCATCTGGCGGGGATCGTGCAGCGTCTCGAAGGCCACGTAGCGGGCGTCGCCGGTGGGCTCGAATCGTGACAGCACGGTGGACAGCGGGATCCCCACCCAGGGCACCACCATGGACCATGCCTCGACGCAACGCAGGCGATAGATCCGCTCTTCCAGGTCGGAGCGGGTGGTCAGGGTCCCGGCATCCAAGGTTCCGGGCTTGGCGCAGGCGCCGTCCACCCGAACGGTCCACGGGTCCGTGACCAGCGCCTTGGCGGCGTGGGCCGGGTCGTCCTTGCCGGTGCCGAACTCATAGAAGTTGTTGTAGGTGGTGATCTGCTTGAAGGAGTTGGGGTCCTCGGCGGTGGACAGCGCGCTCGGCCGCGCCGGCGGCAGTGGCGCGAACGCGTCCGGGGACGCGGCGCCGGCCGCGCGCGGTGCCGCCCCCATAAGTCCGGCCAGGGCCAGACCGGCGCCACCCGCCAGGAACCGGCGGCGATCGTGCCATGTGGCCTCGGGCGTGATCTCCGAGGGGCGGGGCGCGGTGGGGTCGCGAAACCGGATCAGCATGGCTGGACCTCGGGACTCGGAGTGGGCGGGACTCGGAGTGGGCGAATCAAGGAGTGGGAAGGGTGGGGCCGGAACCGTGCGCCACCCCGGCCTGGCCGGGACCTGCGGTCTCACGCGCGCTCGCCACGCCCACCATGTTTTTCCTTGAATGTGTCCAAATTGCGGGACGCCGGCCGTTGATGCGGACCGGTCGGCCACAGCCGATCGGCGGGCAGCGTCAGGATCACGCGCGTGCCCCGGCCTTTCTCGCTCTCGATGGTCAGGGCGCCGCCGTGCAGGGTCATCAGCGCCCGCGACAGCGGCAACCCCAGGCCGGTGCCCTCCTGACGGCGGGTGAGGCCGGTCTCCACCTGTCCGAAGGGTGTCAGGGCGAGGGCGACCTCGTCCGGCGCCATGCCGATCCCCGTGTCGGAGACGGTCAGCATCATCGATCGGTCGGATCGCACACGGCCGGTGACCGTGATGCGGCCGCCGCGTGGCGTGAACTTCACGGCGTTGGACAGCAGGTTGAGCAGCACCTGTTTGATGCGGCGTCCGTCCGCGTGAATCGGCGGCAGCGCCGCCAGGTCGGCGACGTCGAGGGTGATGCCGGCCAGATCGGCGCGTTCGCGGATCAGACGCACGGAGGCATCCAGGAGGTCGGCGACGCTGGCCGGTTCCTCGACCAGATCCAGGCGCCCGGCCTCGATCTTGGAGACGTCGAGGATGTCGTTGATGATGTCCAGCAGATGCCGTCCGGAGGCATGGATGTCGCCCAGGTAGTCCTTGTAGGTGGGATTGGGGATGGGTCCCAGCACCTCCTGCAGCATCACATCGGAGAAGCCGATGATGGCGTTCAATGGCGTGCGCAGTTCATGACTCATGTTGGCCAGGAACTCGCTCTTGGTGCGGTTGGCGGTTTCGGCCTGCTCCTTGGCCAGACGCAGTTCCTCGGCGCTCCGGTCCCGTGACAGGAGGCCCGCGACCCACTGGGCCATCAGCTTCAGGAGTTCCTGCTCGGTGGTGCCGAAGGTCGGCATGCCGGGCGCCGGCGAGAAGAACGCCAGGATCAGCGTATGGCCCATCACCTCCAGGCGTTCGGCCACAAGCGCGGTGATGGGCCGGGTGTCGCCATGGGCCGACATCGCGGCCGGTCGGAACAGGTCGCGCCCGTCCTGGACCACCAGGGGTTCCTCGCCCTTCAGGGCGGCTTCCAGCGGCGAGCCTTGTAGCGGCAGCACCGCGCCCGGGGGTGGTCCCCAGCCGGGGTGAACGCTGTCGTCCACCACCAGCGCCTGGCCCCGGACCCGCATCAGCGCGCCGCCCCCGAGTCCGAAATGCTCGGCGCCGAACCGCAGCATCGCGGATACCTGGGCTCGCGCGTCCCGTCGCGGGTCGGCGGTGATGCGATGCAACTCCCGCAGTCCCGTCGCGCTCTTGCGCAGCGCCAGTTCGGTGCGCTTGCGGTGGGTGATGTCGGTGAACAGGGTGGCCGTGCCACCGTCCTGGGTGCGCCGTTCGGTGATCATCAGCCAGAAATCGTTGGCCGGATCGTGCAACTCCATCACACAGGCGGTCCTTCGGTGGGCCTCGAGGCGACGCTCTCTCAGGGCATCGGTGTCGCCGGTGATCCGTTCGCCGTCCAGGTACATGGTCATGGCGGGCAACAGGGGCGAGGCGTTGATGACGTCCTCGAACGTGTTGCCGGGGATCAGCCAGGCGTCGAGCTTGGAGAATCCGGGCAGCGACGCCGTGTTCTTCAGAACCAGCCGGTCATTGGCGTCCCACAAGGTCAATCCGTCGGCGATGCTGTCCAGGGCCGCCATCAGGTGGGTTTCCGCCTGCTGGGCGCGGGCCTCGGTGGCCTTCTGGGCGGTGACGTCGGCGGCGACGCCCCGATAGCCCAGAAACCGTCCATCATCGTCGAAGATGGGCTTGCCGGAGGTCTTGACGGCCAGGCGCTGGCCCGTCCGCGTGTCCGTCCAGGCGTACTCCAGGTCGCGGAACGGGCGCCGGGCCAGCAGGTCGTCCTGGTGGCGATCGGCCAGCGCCGGGTCGCCGCGGGCGACGATCTCGTGCCGGGTCCGTCCCATGGACTGCGCCAGATCAATTCCCGACATGTCGGAGGTGCGGCGATCCAGCGAAACCCAGGCCATGCGCAGGTCGGAGTCGCATTCCCAGAACCAGTCGGAACTGGCCTCGGCGAAATCGCGGAACCGCTGTTCGCTGGCCTGAAGTTCTCGTGTGCGCACCTCCACCAGGTGTTCGGTGCGGGCCTGCGTCTCGCGAAGCTTTCGCTCCAGGCCCTTCAGGTCCGAGATATCGTTGGCCAGCGACACGTATCCGCGCACGGCGCCGGTCTCGTCACGGTCCGGGGTGAAGTCCAGCCGGACATGACGCGGCCCGCCGAGGGTTTCCAATGTGGCCTCGAAGGTGAGGGCCTCGCCGGCCAGGACCCGGTCGATCTGGTCGCGCAGGGCCGCGAAGTTGCGTTCTCCTATCAACTCCGGGACCCGGCGTCCGGGAATGTCCGTGCGCGGGACGCCGTACCAGTCCTCATAGCGCGCGTTGTTGAACCGGTACCGAAGGTCCCGGTCGACGTAGGTCAACAGCGCCGGCAGGCTGTCGGTCACGATACGCAACAGGCGCTCGCGGTCCGCCAGTTCGGCGGCGATGCTGCGGCGCCGCTCCACCTCGGCGCGGACACGGGCCTGCTCCGCGCGGACCCGCGCCTGTTCCTGGTCCACCAGCAGGGACGCACGACGCACGGCCACATGGAGCATCAGGTAGATCAGGCCCAGGACGGAGGTGCCGGCCAGCAGGAACGCGCCGTGGCGGCGCGTCACGTCGGCCAGCATTGCCCGCGTATCCAGGGACAGGCCGAGGACGCCGATCACGGCGCCGTCGGGCGCGCGCAAGGGAACCCGCACCGCATGGCGCGTGGGTCCGGTCAGCGGCCCCAGCGGCTGGGTGCCGTCCGGCCCACCGCCGCCTTCATGCCACGTTTGCCCGGACAGGGCTTCGCTCAGGCCGGCGCGGGTGGCGATGGGCATGCCGATCTCTTGCTGGTCGACCGAGGCCAGGATTCGGCCCTGACGGTCCAGCACGCGGATCTCGGCGACCGGCAGGTCGTCGACCAGGCGCGTCACCTTGCCCTGAAGGGCGTGGATCACCGGGCTGCTCAACAAGGTGTGCCGGTCGGTGTCCGCCAGATCCGGAAGGTGCGGGAGGTCCATCTCCAGCATGTTGATCAGGGCCTGCGCCATCACCTCGGCCTGCGCGCGGGCGGCGTCGCCAAGGTCGGCCAGACCGAAGACGCGATGCGCGACGCCGAAGACCAGCGCCGCGACGACGATGATGGCCAGGCTGGTGACGGAGACGAGGCGACGGGTGGTCTTCACGGTCGAGCCTGGGGTCCGGGTGTGGGGTGGACCGGGCGAGCACGCCGATGATGTCCTGGGGCGGGGTCGGCCGGATCGCGAAGTCTAACCATGGTCGGGGGAGATTGACCATTGTCTTAGCACTGGCGTAGGCCCGATCCCCTGGGTTACTGGACGGCGATTGCCTGTTATTCGAACCAGGATCCTTAACGTCTTGCGCATAACTCAGGAAAATTTATTCAACTTATAGTGCTTTTATCCCTAAGAATACGGCGCTCTCGCGAGGGGCGGACCCACATCCGGTGGCAGGATGGCCCCGCATGCCGGCGGACGGGGAAACAACAGGGATCCATGGAGCCTGACCCGCTGGCGCCTTGCGTCGCGGCCGCCGTGTTGGCCTTGCGTCCCATCCCGCGAGCCGCTATAAGCCCAGGCTTCACCGTCAAGGAACGGCGTGGCGCGGCGCGTTCGCACCCGGGTCCCACCGGGAGGCGCGCCAGGGCATGCCCGACCGTTTCAGGAACTCCCCGCCGGGTGACGGGGCGCGGTCTCTGGAGCGCGCCGCGAGTCGGCCCGGCCCGCACAAGGACCAATCAAATGCCCAAGATGAAGACCAAGAGCGCGGCGAAGAAGCGCTTTCGGCTGACCGGCACCGGCAAGGTGCGGGCCAATGTGGCCTACAAGCGGCACATGCTCCGCAACAAGCCGCAGAAGATGAAGCGGCAGGCGCGCGGCACGATGATTCTGTGCGACGCGGACACGACCATCATCAAGCGCAACTTCCTGCCGTACGGCCGCTAAGCGCGCGTTGATCCGACCGACGGCGCCCCGCGCCTCGGTCCCGTTCCGGTTTGTTCGTTTCGTCAGGAGTAGAGCGCCATGTCCCGCGTCAAGGGCGGCACCACCAGCCATGCCCGCCACAAGAAGATCCTGAAGCTGGCCAAGGGCTACCGCGGCCGCCATTCCACCAACTACCGCATCGCCATCGAGAAGGTCGAAAAGGGCCTTCAGTACGCCTATCGCGACCGCCGCCAGAAGAAGCGTGACTTCCGCAGCCTGTGGATCCAGCGCATCAATGCCGGCGCGCGCCAGCATGGCATGACCTACAGCCGCTTGATCGACGGTCTCAAGAAGGCCGGCATCGATCTCGACCGCAAGGTTCTGGCCGACCTGGCGGTGCACGAGCCGGACGCGTTTGGCAAGCTGTGTGAGCAGGCCCAGGCGGCGCGCGACTGACGCAGTCCCCCCTTCGGAGCAGCCCGGCCCTGTCGTGACGGGGCCAGGGTCGCCCGCCGTTTCGCGAGGGCCGCCCCGGTGACGAGGCGGCCTTCATGCGTCCGATGCATCTCTCTCATGCGAAGGGCGCGGCACGGCTCGGCGCCGCGCCTTGTTCTCGGCGAGGGCCGAGTGCTATCCGACGCCCGGGTCCGGGTCTCGCGCGACCCGTATCCCCCGCACCCCTATCGCCGTTGACGGGAGTATCCATGGAAGACCTGGAGACATTGCGCGCCGAGGTGGTCGCCGCCATCGCCGCCGCGCCCGACCTGGCCGCCCTGGAGGAGACCCGTGTCGCGGCCCTTGGCAAGAAGGGGCGCGTCACCGCCCTGATGAAGTCCCTGGGCGGCATGGATCCGGAAACCCGCAAGGCGGCCGGACAGCAGATGAACCGGGTCAAGGACGCCATCGTCCAGACCATCGAGGGCCGCCGCGCCGCCCTGGAGGCGGCCGAGCTGGAGGCCCGCCTGGGCCGCGAGCGCGTCGATGTCACACTGCCCGCGCGGCCGGCGCGGAGCGGGGCCGTCCATCCCATCAGCCAGACCTGGGACGAGGTCGTGGCCATCTTCGGACAGATGGGCTTCGCGGTGGCCGAGGGACCGGACATCGAGGATGACTTCCACAACTTCACCGCCCTGAACTTTCCGCCCGGCCATCCGGCGCGGGAGATGCACGACACCTTCTTCCTGCCGGAGCGGGCGGATGGCACGCGTCACGTGCTCCGCACCCACACTTCTCCGGTGCAGGTGCGCACCATGCTCAACCAGGCGCCGCCGATCCGTATCCTGGCGCCGGGGCGCACCTACCGCAGCGATTCCGACATGACGCACACGCCCATGTTCCATCAGTTCGAGGGTCTGGTGCTCGACCAGACCACGCACATGGGGCACCTGAAGGGCTGCCTGCAAGAGTTCGTGCAGGCGTACTTCGAGGTCGATGACGTCCCCATGCGCTTCCGGCCGTCGTTCTTTCCGTTCACGGAGCCCTCCGCGGAGGTGGACATTCGCTGTTCCCGCAAGGGTGGCGAACTGCGCATCGGCGTCGGCGACGACTGGCTGGAGATCCTGGGGTGCGGGATGGTGCATCCCAATGTGTTGCGCGCCTGTGGGCTGGACCCGGAGGAGGTGCAGGGCTTCGCCTTCGGCGTCGGCCTGGAACGCATCGCCATGCTGAAGTACGGCATTCCCGACCTGCGGACCTTCTTCGACTCCGATCTTCGGTGGTTGCGCCATTACGGGTTCGCGGCGCTCGACGTGCCGACGTTGCATGGAGGGCTGGCCCGATGAAGTTCACCCTGTCCTGGCTCAAGGAGCATCTGGAAACCGACGCGCCGCTGGAGGCCATCGCCGACCGCCTCACCATGCTGGGCCTGGAGGTGGAGGAGGTCACCGACCTGCGCACCGTGCTCGCGCCGTTCACGGTGGCCGAGGTGGTGACCGCCGAGAAGCATCCCGACGCCGACCGGCTGAAGGTGTGCACCGTGCGCACCGGCGATGGCGGCCGGGACCTGCGCATCGTCTGCGGGGCGCCCAACGCCCGCGCCGGCCTCAAGGGGGTGCTGGCGCGCCCGGGCATGACCATCCCCGAGAGCGGCCAGGTGCTGAAGACCGGCCGCATCCGGGGCGTGGACAGCGAGGGCATGCTGTGTTCGTCCCGGGAACTGGGCCTGGGAGACGATCACAGCGGCATCATCGAACTGCCCGCCGACGCGCCCCTGGGCATGAGTGTCGCCGACGTGCTGCCGCTGGACCCGGTCATCGACATCGCCATCACCCCCAACCGGGCCGACTGCCTGGGGGTGCGCGGTGTGGCCCGGGATCTCGCGGCCTCCGGCCTGGGCACCCTGAAACCGCTGACCGTCGAGCCCGTGCCCGGAACCTTCGACAGCCCGGTGCGGATCAGCCATGGCTTTGACAAGGCCGATCGCGAGGCCTGTCCGCTGTTCGTGGGGCGCTTCATCCGGGGCGTGACGAACGGCGAGAGCCCGCAGTGGGTCAAGGACCGGCTGACGGCCGTCGGCCTGCGGCCCATCTCGGCGCTGGTGGATGTGACCAACCTCATCTCCTTGCAGTTCGGCCGGCCGCTGCATGTGTTCGACGCCGACAGGCTGACCGGCGACATGCATCCCCGCTTCGCGCGGTCCGGCGAGACCATGGTGGCGCTGGACGAGAAGACGTACTCGCTGACGTCCGCCGACGTGGTCATCGCCGACGACGCCGGTCCCCAGGCCCTTGGTGGTGTCATGGGCGGCCTGCACAGCGGTTGCACCGGGGAGACCGTCAATGTCTTCCTGGAGAGCGCCCTGTTCGACGCTCGCCGCGTCGCCGCCACCGGCCGCCGCTTGGGGCTGGAGAGCGATGCCCGCTACCGGTTCGAGCGTGGCGTGGACCCGGAAAGCGCCATCATGGGCGCCGAGATGGGCACGCGCTTGATCCTGGACTGGTGTGGCGGTGAGGCGTCGCATCTGGTGATCGAGGGCGCCGTGCCGGCCTGGCGCACCGAGGTGTCGCTGAATCCCATGCGGGTGCGGCGGCTGTGCGGGCTGTCGGTGACCGGGGCCGAGTGCCGGCGGATCCTCGAGGACCTCGGCTGCGAGGTCCTGGCCGAGAACGAGGATGGCGCGCTGACCGTGATCGTGCCCTCTTGGCGGATGGACATCACCGGCGAGCACGACTTGGTGGAGGAGGTGGCCCGCGTCTACGGGTTCGACCGCATTTCCACCGTGTCGCTGCCCCGTGATCCCATGCCCAAGCCGGTGCTGACCGGGGCGCAGGTCCGGCGCGTGGCCACCCGGCGGACGCTGGCCGCGCGCGGCCTGGACGAATGCGTGACCTGGTCGTTCTTGCCCAGGGGCCACGCGGCGGCGTTCGGGGGCGGCCAGCCGGCGCTGGACCTGGCCAATCCCATCAGCAGCGAGTTGGACGCCATGCGGCCGTCGATGCTGCCCAATCTGGCGACGGCGGCGCAGCGCAACGCCGATCGCGGTATCCCCAACGCTGCGCTGTTCGAGGTGGGGCCGCAGTTCCACGGCGGTGAGCCGGGCGAGCAGGCCATGGTCGCCGCCGGCCTGCGCGCCGGGGTCAGCGGCCCGCGTCACTGGGACGTGGCGCCGCGCGCCGTGGACGCCTTCGACGCCAAGGCCGACGCCCTGGCCGCGCTGGAGGCGGCGGGCGCGCCGGTGGCCAGCCTGCAATGCGTGGCGGAGGCGCCGGCCTGGTACCATCCGGGACGGTCCGGCGCGTTGAAGCTGGGACCGACGGTGCTGGCCTGGTTCGGCGACCTGCATCCCGGCGTGCTCAAGACGCTGGACGTGAAGGGGCCGATGACCGCGTTCGAGGTGTTCCTGGAGGCCGTGCCCGAGCCCAAGGCCCGGCCCACCAAGGCCCGGCCGCTGCTGAAGGCCAGCGCCTTCCAGCCGGTGGAGCGCGATTTCGCCTTCCTGATGGACGAGGACGTTGCCGCCCAGGCCCTGGTGCGCGCCGCCAGGGGCGCCGACAAGACCCTGATCGCCGACGTGTCGGTGTTCGACGTCTACCAGGGCGAACGGCTGGAGCCCGGGCGCAAGTCCGTCGCTCTGTGCGTCACCTTGCAGCCCCGCGACCGCACCCTGACCGACGACGAGATCGAGGCCGCGGGCAAGAAGGTCGTGGCCGCCGTCGCCAAGGCCACCGGCGCGGAACTACGCGGATAGGGGGCGGTCCCACCGCCCGACCGCCGTCCTTCGATCATGGGAGATCCCCTCATGGCCACTGTCCGTCCGCCCGAAGACCCCGAGCGCGATCCGCGCGTCAAGGCGGTCTTCGATGACATCCGCGCCACTCGAGGCACGGACTTCATCAACAACGTCTGGCGCTATCTGGCCTTCGACCCGGCGCTGCTGGAGCAGGTGTGGGCGGACATCAAGGCGGTGATGGCCACGCCCTCGGCGCTGGACCCGAAGACCAAGGAGATGGTCTATGTGGCCGTCTCCATCGCCAACGGCTGCGACTACTGCACCCACTCGCACACGGCGGCGGCCCGGGCCAAGGGCATGACCGAGGCCGAACACGCCGACCTGCTGCGGGTTGTGGGGACCGCCTCGCGCCTGAACGCCCTGTTGAACGGCCTGCACATTCCGGTGGACGCGGTCTACGAGGCCGATCGGCCAGACTGAGGGTCGGTCGGGCTCAGCGCTTTGCGCATCGGCCGGGCCGGCACACCGAAACACCCGACCGCCGGCCCGGTCTGAACGTAGCCATGGGCCTGGTAGAAGCCGTGGCCTGTCTCGGTGCTCTCCAGGGTCACCGCGTCATGGCCGGCGGCGATCGCGGCCCGTTCCAGGATCTGGAGCAACAGGCCGCCGACACCCTGGCCGACGAACGCTGGATGAACATAGACGGCACGGATGATGCCCTCCGGACCCAGCAGGCCCACGCCGGCGATCGCGCCGGATGGGCCGTGCCGCGCCGCCCGCCACGTCAGCGTGGGATCGGTAAAGGCAGCCGACAGATGCTCTGGAGTCTTGTTTTCGGTCCAGGCTCGCAGGATGTCCGGGCGCCCCTGGTGATCCCGCACACACAGGCGTTCGATCGACGCACACCACAGCACCGACACCTCGGGAGCATCGGTCGCGCACGGCGCGATGATCTCGAACGGGCCGTCGTGCCTGGGCGTCTCGGTCATGATCACCCGACCAGAGCGTCGGCGGTGGCGATGGCGACACCCGCGCCGCGCATCTCGGCCATGGCCGCGTCCCGCGAGCCGTCCAGGTCGATGGCCCGGCAGGCGTCCTCCACCAGGGTCACGGCCAGGCCGACCGCGCGCCCGTCCAGGGCGGAGTAGCGGACGCAGAAGTCGGTCGCCAGGCCGCCCAGGACGACGTGGCGGATGCCGCGATCCGCCAGGTATCCGGCGAGGCCGGTGGCGGTCGCGCGGTCGTTTTCGAAAAAGGCCGAGTAGGAATCGATGTCCGGGCGGAAGCCCTTGCGCACGATCATCTGCGCCCGGGTCACGTCCAGGTCGGGGTGGAAGGCCGCGCCGGGCGTGCCCTGGACGCAGTGGTCCGGCCATAGCACCTGCGGGCCGTAGGGCATCGCGGTCATGGAGAACGGCGCCGCGCCCGGGTGGCCCGACGCGAACGAGGCGTGGCCCGCCGGGTGCCAGTCCTGCGTCAGGACCACCGTGCCGAACAGGGCGGACAGGCGGTTGAGGATGGGCACCACCGCGTCCCCGTCGGCGACGGCGAGGGCGCCACCGGGGCAGAAGTCGGTCTGGACGTCGATGATGACCAGGGCGGTGTCGTCGGCAAGGGCGGGCATCGCGGGACTCCTGGATCGGGGCGGGTGCGGATGCGGAGTGTGCCCGCGCCGGGGCTCGGGTGTCAAAGCTCGGTAGGACGGGGCGGCGCGCGTGAGGGGGGATCGACGCCGGCCTCATGCGCGGCTTCCTCCGGACATGATCCGGCGGCCCCGATCCCGCCCCCTGTCGGTTCGGCCGGCGTGTTCGAAACGGAACCATCCGATACGAGACGCGACGGTCTTTGTCGGATGGCCGACGTGGTCCCGGCACCGCCCCTTTCGTTTCGCGGGTGGTGATGGGTGTCGTGCCCGACCCTCGCGACCAAAGGCGGCTGGCATGGAACGTGCCAGGGGTGAAGGGAGGCGACGATCGCGCCGATCGGATCCGCGGCACCGGGCGCCCCCGACGGAAGACGCACAGCCGAGAAATCGCCGAAGAGCTCACGTCTCCCGAGAGTCAAGTCGCCCTGGAGTCAAATCGCCCTGGAGTCGAATCGCCCTGGAGTCGAATCGCATTGCATCCCGGACCCGACGAGCGTACGCAAAAAAGGGATGGAATCGGGTACACTGACGCTTCGTATGGGCGAAGTATGGCAGGATCGGCCGGTCCAACCCGACGCCAGGGCAGAGGGCGGACTGGACGCTGGGCACCGACGGGACGTGATGGCGTCCGGACGACCGTTGTCGGCGCGCGAGAGGCGGACCCTGATCGAGTCGCCGACTCGAACCACAAACAACAAGACCCGAAGTGACCCGGCCAAGAGTCACCATGGCGATGCCAACCCGTTGCGCCGGGGCGATCCGTGGCTCACGCGGGTCGGCCCGATACCGGAATGGTGCGGCGCACCTATAGGATGGCGAGGTCGATCAATGGCGCCGCAATAACGAAGAAATCCTTCCTGATCGGCCGAAATTCGACACTATTATTATCAGGGGCATTCGGCTACACGTAACATCATGATTTCGCATCGCAGCATCCCCGCCGACCGCGCCACCTGTGGATGACGCGTCCGGGTGTGATGATGTCCCCTGCGGGCATCCGGGGCGGGGCGCTGGATCGCGACCAACCATCAGCCGATCGGGCACCACACATGCCGGGGCCGGGACCGGACCGCCGAGTCGCCGCCCCCTGAACCAAATGGGATAGACAAGGATGAGCACGACATTTCCAGGGATCCCCACCGTCATCAACGGCAACGGGGCCGTCGCCCATGTCATGTCCCATGTCTGTGGTGGCGTCATCGGCTATCCCATCACGCCCTCGACCGAGATTTCCGAGATCTACGAGGAATTTCGGGCGAAGGGTGGCTGTAACGTCTGGGGCCATCACCCGTTCTTCTTCGAGCCCGAGGGCGAGCACTCGGCGCAGAGCGGAGCGCTCGGCGCGTCCCTGACCGGCGGCAAGTACATCTCCAATGCCTCGTCCAGCCAGGGCATCCTGTACGGCCTGGAATCCCACTATGTGACCGTGGGCAAGAAGGTCGGCGGGTTCGTGCTGCAGGTGGCGGCGCGGGTGGTGTCCCGCCACTCGCTGAACGTCATGGCCGGCCATGACGACGTCTATGCCCTGCTGCCGTCGGGCTACACCATTCTGTTCGGTTCCACGCCGCAGGAGGCCGCCGACCTCGCCGCCATCGCCTACAAGGTCGCCGCCGACTCGCTGATTCCGGTGGCCAACGCCATGGATGGATTCGCCACCAGCCACATGATGAGCGAGGCGGTGCTCCCCGAACCGGACCTGTTGAAGGCCTTCCTGGGCGATCCCGCCGGCCGCATGCCGGCGCCCACCGTGGCACAGGAGATCCTGTTCGGCGCCAAGGGTCGCGTGCATCAGATGACCGCCTGGCTGGAGCGGCACCGCGAGGCCATGTCGGCCGAGGGACTGGCGGCGCTGGAGGCGTTCCTGGCCGACAACGCCGAGGCCGTCGAGACCGATGCCCAGGGCGCCCTGCTGTCCCGGACCCTGGATCACCTGCCCGAGGATCTGCGCGGCCGCTGGCGGCGCCAGTGGCTGAACGCCTGGGAGAAGGGCACCCGCCAGCGCGTCCCCGCCCTGGTGGACGTCAACAACCCCGGCCTGACCGGCCCGGTGCAGAACCAGCCGGATTTCCAGGCCGGCGCGGCCGACCACTTCACCCACTTCGCCGCCGATGTGCCGCGTCTGGCGCGTGCCGCCATGGCCGCCTATGGCGAGATGACCGGCCGCCACTACGGCCCCATCATGTGCTACCGCGCCGATGACGCCGAGACCGTGCTGATCGGCCTGGGCTCCGTCACCCAGGACGTCGAGGCCGTGGTCGATCACCTGCGCAAGCAGGGCCGCAAGGTCGGCTCCATCTCCGTCAAGCTGTTGCAGCCGTTCCCGGAGGCCGAGATCGCCGCCGCCCTGGCCGGCAAGCGCGGCGTCATGGTGCTGGAGCGGTCCGACGTCACCGCCCTGACCGGCCTCGTCACCCGGGCGCTGGCCAAGGCGCGCGAGAACGCCCATGGCGCCCAGCACGCCGACATCCCGGCGGTGGCCGAGCCGCCGCGCCTGACCACCGCCATCTTCGGCCTCGGCGGCCATGACCTGCAGCCGCGCCACCTGGTGGCCGCCTTCGATGCCATGGACGCCCCCGAGCGCGCGCCCCTGGTCTACCTGGGCTCCCAGTTCTTCTACAAGAACCCGCCGCAGCGTCTGGCGCAGGCCCAGGCGCGCCTCAAGGCCGCCTATCCGCAGACCGAGATGATGGCCCTGGACACCGGCGAGAACCCGCACCTGTTGCCGGACGACGCCTTCCGCATCCGTTTCCACTCGGTGGGGGGCTACGGCACGGTGGCCACCGGCAAGCTGCTGACCGACATCCTGGCCGGCGTGCTGGACCTGTATTCCAAGGCGGCGCCCAAGTACGGCTCGGAAAAGAGCGGCGCGCCCACCAACTACTACATCACCCTCAGCCCCGAGCCGGTGAAGATCACCAACGCCGAGATCGAGGACGTGGAGATCGTCCTGTCGCCGGACCACAAGGTCTTCGCCCACACCAACCCGCTGCGGGGCCTGGTGAAGGGGGGCACGTTCATCCTTCAGTCCAACCTGTCGCCGCTTGAGGTTTGGCGCGGCCTGTCGGACGTCGCCCGCCGCGACATCCGCGCCAAGGGCATTCACTTCCACGTCGTGGACGCCTTCGCCGTGGCGCGCCGTCACGCGCCCTCGGCCGAACTGGAAACCCGCATGATGGGCATCGCCTTCATCGGCGCCCTGTGCGGCCATGAGGCGCGGGTCAGCCATGGGGCCGACGAGGCCACCTTGCTGGAGCGGGTCCGCGAACAGATCGTCAAGAAGTTCGGCAGCAAGGGCGCGGCGGTCGTCGAGGGCAACATGGCGGTGATCCGCGACGGCATGACCGCGACCGTCGAGGTGCCCTACGACGAGCCGGCCTTCCTGGACGCCGAGCAGGCCAACGAGGCGGCGGACGCCCGCACCGTGGCGCTGTCGGCGCTGCCGTGCGGGCTGGGTGGGGGCTGCTCGCCGAGCGCCCTGTTCGACCCCGCGTACTTCGAGGACATGGCCGGGCGTCCGTTCCGCGAGGGCACCATCGGTGAGTCGCCGGTGATGCCCGGCGCCGGCCTGTTCGTGCCGCCGGGCAGCGGCGCCATGAAGGACAAGGGCCTGTTCCGCCGCCAGGTGCCGGTGTTCGACGCCGACAAGTGCACCGGCTGCCTGGAGTGCACCCTGGTCTGCCCCGACGCCGCCATGCCGGCCACCGTGCATGATATCGAGGACCTGATGGCCCGGGGCCTGCGCGCGCTGGATCCCGCCGCGCCCGAAACCATCGCCTTGAGCGAGCATATGGACGCCCTGTGCGCCGGCATCCGCGACGTCTTCAAGGCGGCCGGCAACAAGCCCAAGGCGCTGGATGTGGCGTTCGTGGAAGCCGCCGCCGCCGTCATCCCGGCCGACGCCGGGCTGGCCGATGCCGTGGCCCGGGTCACGGACGCCCTGGCCGCCTATCCGGTGTCCAAGACGGCCGTGTTCTACTCGCAGATCGAGCGCAGCAAGCCCGGCGCCGGCGGTCTGTTCTCGGTCGCCCTGGATCCCTGGAAGTGCAGCGGCTGCCTGGAATGCGTGACCGTCTGTGCCCCGGGCGCCCTGGAGCAGCGCGAACAGGACGAACCGCTGGTGGAGATGCTGCGCGACCGGTTCGAGACCTGGGCCGAGCTGCCCAACACCGCGTCGCGCTTCACCGGGACCCTGACCGGTGCGCAGGCCAAGCGCCTGATCCTGGACCGGGACACCTACTACTCCACCACCGGCGGCCATGGCGCCTGTCGCGGCTGCGGCGAGGCCACCGCCATCCGTCTGGTGATGGCCGCCAGCCACGCCCTGCACCAGAAGGAGCGCACGGCGCAGATCGCCGAGATCGAGGGCCTGCTCGATGGCCTGACGGCCAAGCTGGAGACGGTGCCGGCCGACGACGCGGCACGGCGCGCCCGCATCGAGTCCGCCCTGGGTACCCTGGAGACCACCCTCTACCGCCTGGAGTGCGGCCCCACGGGCAACGGTCCGGCCAGCAACCTGGTCGCCAACGCCACCGGCTGTTCCAGCGTGTACTCCTCGACCTTCCCCTTCACCCAGTACCGCGATCCCTGGGTCAACAGCCTGTTCCAGGACACGCCGGCGGTGGCCAAGGGCCTGTTCGAGGGCGTCAGCGCCGACGTCACCGTGGAATACAAGGCCATGCGCATCGCCGAACTGGAACTGGCCGATGCCTACGATCCGGCGGAGCATGACACGCTGTTCCGTCACTTCGGGTGGGACGGGTTCTCGGTCACCGAGCGGCAGCGCATGCCCGCCGTCTTCAGCGTCGGCGGCGACGGCGCCACCTACGACATCGGCTTCGGTGCCCTGTCCCGAGTGCTGGCCACGCGCACGCCCATCAAGATGGTGGTGCTCAACACCGGGTCCTACTCCAACACCGGCGGCCAGGCGTCCACGGCCAGTCTGACGGCGCAGGACTCCGACCTGTCCCGGGTGGGCGCGGCCCACGCCGGCAAGGAGGACGGGCGCAAGGAACTGGCGCTGTTGGCGGTCTTCCACCCCCGGGTGATGGTGGTGCAGACCGCCATCGGTCTCCAGGCACACTTCCTGAAGAGCATCCTGGCGGCGCTCACCCACACCTCGTCCCCGGCGATCATGGATATCTACACGCCGTGCCAGGGCGAACAGGGCATCGGCGACGCCGTCGCCAGCGAGCATGCCCGCCTGGCGGTGCGCGCGCGTGTGTGCCCGGTGTTCGTGCACGATCCCGAGGCCGGCGACTCGCTGGCCGAGCGTCTGTCGCTGGCCGGCAACCCGGATGTGGATCGGGACTGGTCCACCCATATCCTGACCTACACCGACGCCGACGGTCAGCCCCAGACCCTGAAGGTGCCGGTGACGCCCGCCGACTTCGCCCGCCAGGAGGGCCGCTTCCGCAAGCAGGTTTCGGCCCGGCCGCTGGCCGACGCCGTGGACGGCGTGCCGGTGCACGAGTACATCGACCTGACCGAGGACGAGCGCGTGGGCAAGACGCCGTTCACCTGGGACGTCCAGGCGGACACCCTGGTGCGCCTGCCGGTGTCGGCGCCGATCGTGCAACTGGTCGAGGAGCGCCGTCGGCACTGGCGTTTGCTCCAGGCGCTGGCCGGTCAGGACCTCGCGCGGCTGGAAGCGAGCCACCGCAAGGAGATCGAGGCCTTCAAGGCTCAGGCCACCAAGGACGGCCTTCTGGAGACGGTGTAAACGCCGATGCGCCCGACCCCGCCGGAACCGGTGGGGTCGGGTGGCCAGGATGTCGGGCGGGTGGCTGGTGACGCCATCCGCCCGTTCTTTTTGGTGTCGTCACGTCATGGACGGTCGGGGTTGGTGGCGATCGCGGACCGGCCTCCTACCCCAGGGATTGCCCCGCTGCCTCCCGCCGCAGGTTGTGGGGGGCGCGGTGAATGCCGCACTCGGTCTTCTCCCGTCCCCGCCAGCGGCCGGCCCGCGCGTCCTCGCCGGGCGCGACGCGGTCGGAGCAGGGCATGCAGCCCACCGAGGCGAAGCCGTCGGCCTCCAGCGGGTGGCGCGGCAGGGCGTGCGCCTCGAAGTAGCGCTCGATCTCCGCGCGGCCCCAGCCGGCCAGGGGGTTCAGCTTGACGCGGCCGTCCACGACCTCCACCGACGAGAGCCCTTGCCGCAGGCCCCCATGATGGCGCTTGCGGCCGTTGATCCAGGCCGCGAAGCCGGTCAGGCCGCGCTCCAGCGGCACCACCTTGCGGTGGTGGCAGCAGGCGTCCGGGCCGCGCGCCCACAGGGCGCCATCGGCGTCGGCCTCGGCCAGATCGTCGGGATCGGGGCGCAGGGCGCGCACGTCGCGCAAGCCCAGATGGTCCACGAGCTGGTCGCGGTAGCGCAGGGTCTCGCCGAACAGCTTGCCGGTGTCCAGGAACAGGATCGGCGTCGCCGGGTTCACCTGGGCCACCATGTGCAGCATCACAGCCGATTCCGTGCCGAACGAGGAGACCACGGCGATCTCGCCGGGGAACCAGCGACGGAGCGCGTGCTCCAGCAACGCCGGGGCCGAAAGGCTTTCGGCCATGCGGAGCGCCTCCCGCGCGGGTCCGGGCGCGGGCTCGGGTCGAAGGTGGGGCACATGGATTGGTGTGGGGCTCATGCGGCGTCCTCCCGGCGGGCGGGGCTGATGTGCCGGCGCAAGGCCGGAATGGGGGTGCGGCCGTCGCCGGTGGGCTGATAGACCGCGTCGATCTCGCCGACGGCGGCGCGCCACAGGGCTTCGGCGTCCGGGTGGTCGATCTCGACGGCGTCGACGCCACAGCGGGCCAGGAACGCCAGCTGGTCGCGCAGCACCTCGCCCACGGCCCGCAGGCGGCCCCGGTAGCCGTGCGTCTCGCGCAACTGGCGGGCCTGGGAATAGGCGCGGCCGTCCTTGAACGCCGGCAGCGTCAGGGTGATCAGGTCCAGGCGGTTGACGTCGCCGTCCAGGAGCGCGATCAGGTCCGAGACCTCGGCATCATTGGGCAGGGCGACGCCCAGGGGCGCGCCGCGCGCGGTCAGGGCCGCGTTTTCGGCCCGCAGGCGCTCCAGGGGCACCAGCACGGGTCCGGTGTCCGGAACGGGTTGGCCGTCGGTCCCGGCGATCCAGGGATCGGCCACCGACCGGCCGTCCTCAAGCAGCGGCATGGAAGGTCTCCTTGAACGGGGCTGTTCCCACGCGGGCCACGGTGTCGATGAAGCGCTCGCCGGGGTGGCGGATGGCAAGGTAGGTCTCGACGAAGCCGGCGATCAGGTCGACGGCGCGCTCGGCGCTCACCGCCGGGCCGACCACGGTGCCCAGGGTGGCGTCGGTGTCGGCGCGGCCGCCCAGGGTGACCTGGTACAGCTCCTCGCCGCGCCGATCGACGCCCAGGATGCCGATGTGCCCGACGTGGTGATGGGCGCAGGCGTTGATGCAGCCGGAGATGTTGACGTGCAGTTCGCCCACCTCCTGCGCCCGGTCCATGTCGGCGAAGCGCCGGGTCAGCGCCTGGGCCAGGGGGATCGAACGGGCGTTGGCCAGCGCGCAGTAGTCCAGGCCCGGGCAGGCGATAATGTCGCTGATCAGGCCGATGTTGGGGGTACCCAGCCCGGCGGCGTCCAGCGCCGCCCACAGCGCCGGCAGGTCGGCCAGGCGCACGTGGGGCAGCACCAGATTCTGTTCCCGGGTGACGCGGATCTCGCCCAGGCTGAAGCGGTCCGCCAGGTCGGCCAACAGGTCCATCTGGCTGGCGGTGGCATCGCCCGGGGGCTGGTCCGTGGCCTTCAGCGAGACATTGACGATGCCGTATCCGGGCACCTTGTGAGGGGCCACGTTGGCGCGGATCCAGCGGGCCAGGGCCGGATCCGGGGCCGCCTCGATGGCGTCGGCGACGCTGCCCGCGCCGGCCTCATGGGCCGGTGGCGCGAAGTGGGCGGCGATGGCCGCCACGACGTCGTCGGGCAGGGCGAGGGCGCCCTCGCGCACGGTGGCCCACTCGGCCTCCACCTGCTGGCGGAAGACGTCGATGCCCAGGGCGTCCACCAGGATCTTGATGCGCGCCTTGTAGATGTTGTCGCGCCGGCCGTGCAGGTTGTAGACGCGCAGGATCGCTTCCAGGTAGCTCAGCAGGTCCTGACGCGGCACGAAGGCGCGGATGGTCTTGCCGATCACCGGCGTGCGGCCCAGGCCGCCGCCCACCAGCACCTCGTAGCCGATCGCCCCGTCCTCGGCCCGGTGCAGCCGCAGGCCGATGTCATGCACCTTGATCGCCGCGCGGTCGCTGGCCGCGCCGGTCACGGCGATCTTGAACTTGCGGGGGAGGAAGCTGAACTCCGGGTGCAGCGTCGACCACTGGCGCAGGATCTCGGCGGTGATGCGCGGATCCTCCACCTCGTCGGCGGCCACCCCGGCCCAGGGGTCGGCGGTGACGTTGCGGATGCAGTTGCCGCTGGTCTGGATGGCGTGCATCCCCACCGTGGCCAGGTCGGCCAGGATGTCGGGCGCGTCGGCCAGCCGGATCCAGTTGTACTGGATGTTCTGGCGGGTCGTGAAATGGCCGTAGCCCCGGTCGTAGCGGCGGGCGATGTGCGCCAGCACGCGCATCTGCGGCGCCGACAGCGTGCCGTAGGGGATGGCCACCCGAAGCATGTAGGCGTGCAGTTGCAGGTACAGGCCGTTCATCAGCCGCAGCGGCTTGAACTGGTCCTCGGTCAGCTCCCCGGCCAGGCGGCGGTCCACCTGGTCGCGGAACTGGGCGACGCGCTGATCGACCAGGGCCTGGTCATGGGTGTCGTACTGGTACATGCGGGGCTCCCGGCGGGGGCTCAGAACAGGGGGGCGGCGGTGGGGACCGGGCGGTCCACCGGCAGGGCGATGGTCGGGCCGGCGGCGCGGATGGCCTCGCGCTGGCTGATCGCGCGCGGCCCGGCGGCCGGATCGGGCTGGACCGGGATCACCTGAAGGTCCACCACCTCGCAGCCGGTGACGTCGCCGCGACAGACCGCCAGCAGCCGGTCGACGGCGGCCTGCTCGCGGACCACCAGGGCGCGGTGCAGACGCGGCGACCAGATGCCGCCCGCGGTGCGGTAGACGACCACGCCGTCCACCAGACGGTTGGCGGTGACGACGCGCGGGGTATCGGCGGCAAGCTTGCGGGCCATGGGGTCAGATCCTCGCGATGGAACGGGTGGGAGGGGCGTGGGAGACGTCGGGCGTGCGCGCGCGCCAGGCCGGGGCCAGCCGGACGACGTCGCCGATCACGATCAGGGACGGTCCGGCGCCGGTGCGCGCCGCCAGGGCGGGCAGGGCGATCAACCGGCCGACATGGACCCGCTGGTCCGGGCGGGTGCCGTTCTCGATCACGGCGACGGGGGTGTCGGCGGTAAGGCCGGCGTCGATCAGGCGCCGTGTCAGGCCGGGGGCCTGGGACCGGCCCATGTAGACCGCTAGGGTCCGGTCGCCGCCGGCCAGGGCGGCCGGATCCACGTCGTCGTCGCCGTCCTGGACATGCCCGGTCATCAGGGTCACGGCCGAGGCATGGTTCCGGTGCGTCAAGGGGATGCCGGCCGAGGCGGCGCAGCCGAGGGCGGCGGTGATGCCCGGCGTCAGGTGGACGTCGATCCCGGCGCGCGCCAGCACCGCCATTTCCTCGCCGCCGCGCCCGAACACCAGGGGGTCGCCGCCTTTCAGGCGCACCACCCGCTGGCCGGCCGAGGCGGCCTCGATCATCAGGCCGTGGATCGCCGCCTGACCCACGCCGGGGGCACCGCGCCGCTTGCCCACCGGGATGCGGGTGGCGTCGCGGCGAGCCAGGTCGAGAACGCGCGGGTCCACCAGACTGTCGTACAGCACGACATCGGCGGCCTGGAGAAGGCGCTGGGCCTTCAGGGTCAGCAACTCGGGGTCGCCCGGCCCGGCGCCGACGATATGCACCACGCCCGGTCCGGCGATGGCCTCGGTCTCGGCCGGGCGGTTGATCAGCGCGATCATGCGCTCGGCCGCGCCGGCCTCGTCGCCGGCCAGCACGCGCTCGCCGATGTCGCCCTGGAACACCCGGTCCCACAGCAGGCGGCGCGAGCGGCCGGCGGGCACCGTGGCCTTGACGGCATCGCGGAAGCGCCGGGCGAACAGGGTCAGCGCGCCCAGGCGCTCTGGCAGCGCGGCCTCGATGCGCGAGCGCACCAGCCGCGCCAGCGCCGGCGCGGCGCCGCCGCTGGCGATGCCCACCTCCAGGGGACCCCGGCGGACCAGGGCGGGCACGGAGAAGTCGGACAGGGCGGGGCGGTCCACGGCGTTGACCCAGACCCGGGCGGCGCGCGCCCAGTCGACCAGGCGGCGGGCCTCGGCGTCGTCCTCCACCGCGACGATGACCACGGCGCGGCCCACCATGTCGCAGGGCGCGGCGGCGCGTCGCGTCAGGCGCAGCGCCCCGGCGTCGGCCATGGCGATCAGGTCGGCGGCCGGGGACTCGGCGACGACGGTCACGTGGGCGCCGGCCTCGGTCAGCAGGCGCGCCTTGGCGGCGGCGGCGGCGCCGTCCCCCAGAACCAGGGCGGGGCGGTTGGTGAAGTCCAGGGACACGAGCATGGGGCGTCTTCCGGGGTCGGCATGAACACGTCCCGACCATTCCACACTCAAAATGTGGAGTCAACGATATTTTAACACAGTGAAAATGGTGTTTAATGTAAAAATACAAAAGTTAAATGTTTTATTTGGCGGACCCACGCCCGGTCCGCCTGCACCGAACCCGTGTTCCCCCGCCACCGGCCGACCGCGTCATCCGCGCCCGGTCACCGGCAGCGCCACCCCGGTCACGGCGCGGGCGGCGTCGGACACGAGGAAGGCGATGACGGCGGCGATGGCGTCCGGCGCCACCCAGGTTGACCGGTCGGCGTTCGGCATGGCCTGCCGGTTCCGCGCGGTGTCGATGATGCTGGGCAGGACGGCGTTGACGCGGATACCCTCGGCCTTGACCTCCTCCGACAGGCTTTCCGTCAGCCGCAAGAGGGCCGCCTTGGACGCGCCGTAGGCCGCCAGGCCGGCCCGCCCGGACAACGCCGCGCCCGCCGACACGGTCACGATCGCGCCGCCGCCCTGATCGCGCATCGTCGGCAGAACGGCGCGACAGGCGATCACGGCCGTGCGCAGGTTCAGGGACATCATGGCGTCCCAGGTGGACAGGTCGTCCTCCTGCACCGTGTCGCCGCCGTGAAAGCCGCCCACGGTGTGCACCAGGGCGTCGATCCGGTCGAAGCGGTCCATCACGGCGGTGACCATGTCGCGGGCGGCGCCCTCCGACGTCAGGTCCACGCCCTCCAGAAGCAGGCGGGTCGCGCCGGCATCGCGGGTCTGGCGCAGGCGATCCGGGGCGCGATCCACCAGCGCGGTGGTGGCGCCGGCGGCCTCGCATGCCTCGGCGACCGCCGCGCCCAGGGTGCCGGCGGCACCGGTGATGACCATCACGGTGTTGGACAGGTCCGTCATGGGGCCGACTCCTTGTTCACCTGGAACCCGATTCACCGGGCTCAGGTGGGGGCGCGGCCCGCGCGTGGCCAGGGGGGGCGGCGATGATCGTCCCGGTTCCGGCCGGTGACCGGTGTCAGGCACCGTGACCACAACGAAACAGGACCCGCCACATGCCGTGACGGGTCCTGTTTCGTGCGAGTCTCGATCTCGATCGTGCGAGTCGCTCAGGCGGCCTGCCGCGTGGTGATGCCCAGCGTGCTCCACACGTCCAGCAACGACGCGACCAGATGATCCATCAGGTCATCATCATGCAGGGGCGTCGGCGTGATGCGCAGCCGTTCGGCGCCCTTGGGAACCGTGGGATAGTTGATCGGCTGCACATAGATGTGGTGCCGCGTGAGCAGCAGGTCGGACGCCTGCTTGCACAGCGACGCATCGCCCACCAGCACCGGCACGATGTGGCTGACCGAGTCCATCACCGGCAGGCCGAGGTCGCGCAGGCGGCGCTTCAAGGTGGCGGCGCGTTCCTGGTGGCGGATGCGCAGCTCGTTGTGCGCGCGCAAGTGGCGGATGCTGGCCAGGGCGCCGGCGGCCACGCCCGGCGGCAGCGAGGTGGTAAAGATGAAGCCGGCGCCGAAGCTGCGCACGAAGTCCACCAGGTCGGCCGAGCCGGCGATGTAGCCGCCGATGCAGCCCAGGGCCTTGCCCATGGTGGCCTGGATGATGTCGATGCGGTCCACCACGCCGTCCCGCTCGGCGACGCCGGAGCCCTGCTCGCCGTACATGCCGACGGCATGGACCTCATCGAGGAAGGTCAGGGCGTTGTGCTTCTCGGCGACGTCGCAGATCTCGGCGATGGGGGCGATGTCGCCGTCCATGGAGTAGACGGACTCGAAGGCCACCAGCTTGGGCGTGTCGCGATCGTACTGGGACAGCAGTTCGTCCAGATGCTCCGGGTCGTTGTGCCGGAAGATCTGCTTGGGGGCGCGGGAATGGCGCACGCCCTCGATCATGCTGTTGTGGTTCAGGGCGTCGGAGAAGATCACCAGGTCCGGAATCTGCTGGCCCAGGGTCATCAGCGTGGTCAGGTTGGCCACATAGCCGCTGGTGAACAGCAGGGCGGCGTCCTTGTTGTGCCAGGAGGACAGCTCCTGTTCCAGCAGCACATGGAAGTGGGTGGTGCCGGAGATGTTGCGGGTGCCGCCGGCGCCGGCGCCGCTGCGACGCACCGTCTCGGAGATCGCATCCGTGACCACCGGATGCATGCCCATGCCCATGTAGTCGTTGGAACACCAGATGGTGACCTCATGGGTGTCCCCATCCCGATGGTTGATGGCCTTCGGGAACTTGCCGACCTGACGTTCCAGGTCGCAGAACACGCGGTACCGCCCCTCATCGCGTAGTCCACGCAAACGATCCGCGAAAAAAGTTCTGTAGTCCATGGGTCACGTCCTCTCGATCAGACGATGCCCCGATCCACGCTTCGACCCAATCCCCCGCTTCAGAGACTAACCCGGTCCTCATGACGATGGCAACGACAGGGGGGGAGCACGATGGTCAAAGCGGTCGGCGGACACCTCCGGGTTCAGGTTTGAGGTCAAAGGGTTGGGGGGCAATGCGGGCGGATCCCCGGGATCGTCTTCAACCCTTGATGGCGCGGCCGGACGACCGCCGGAAAAACCGCTACAGCAGCCCCTCGGCGCGGCACCACGCGAGGGTGTCGTCCAGGGCGGACGCCACTCTGTCCACCATGGTGTCGATCTCCGCCATGGAAATAATCAATGGCGGCGAGAAGGCCATGGTTTCGCCGATAACACGGGTGATGACCCCGTGCTTGTGCAGGAACCGTCCCAGGGCGAGACCCGCGCCCTGGGAAGGGTCGAACGGCTGGCGGTTGGCCTTGTCGCGGGCGATTTCCACACCGGCGATGAGGCCCACGCCCCGCACCTCGCCGACCAGGGGATGGTCGGCCAGGGTGCGCAGGCGTGCCTGCAGATGGGGGCCGACCGTCGCGGCATGGGTGAACAGGTCGCGCTCGGCATAGATCGCCAGGGCTTCCAGCGCCACGGCGCAGGAGACCGGGTGCCCCCCGTAGGTGTACCCATGGCCCAGCATGCCGATGCGGCCCGCGTTGTCACGGACGGCGGCATAGATTTTCTCGTTGAGCAGCAACGCCGAGATGGGCATGTAGCCCGACGACATCTGCTTGGCGACGGTGATCATGTCGGGCTCCAGCCCGAAGGTCTGGCAGCCCCAGGGGTTGCCGGTGCGGCCGAAACCGCAGATCACCTCGTCGGCCACGAACAGAATGTCGTGGCGGCGCAACACGGCCTGGATCTTCTCGAAGTAGGTGGGCGGAGGCACGATCACCCCGCCCGCGCCCATCACCGGTTCGGCGAAGAACGCGGCGATGGTGTCCGGCCCCTCGGCCTGGATCATCGCTTCCAGGTCGTCGGCGCACCGGGTGGCGAAGTCCTCTTCGGTCTCGTCCGGGGCCGCGAACCGGTAGTGATGCGGGCAGGTGGTGTGCAGCACGCCCGGGATCGGCAGGTCGAAGTCACGATGATTGAACGGCAGGCCGGTGAGGCTGGCGGTGGCCAGGGTCACGCCGTGATACGCCTTGACGCGGCTGATGACCTTTTTCTTCTCGGGCCGGCCGAGCGCGTTGTTGTAGAATCGAATCAGTTTGAGGGCGGTGTCGTTGGCCTCGGATCCGGAACTGCAGAAGAACACCTTGGACATGGGGACCGGCGCCATGTCCAGCAACCGCTCCGCCAGGGTGATCCCCGGCACGTGGGCCTTGTGCCCGAACGGATGATAGAACGGCAGCGCCTTCATCTGGTCGTAGGCGGCGCGCGCCAGGCGGTCTTCGGCGCTGAAGCCGAGCGCCGTGCACCAGAGGCCGGCCAGTCCCTCAATGTAGCGCTTGCCGTCCTCGTCCTCGACCCAGACGCCGTCACCGCGCGTGATGATCTGCGGACCCTGCGCCTCGTGTGCCACCGGATTGGTGTAGGGGTGCAGTTGCGAGCGGACATCTCGCGCCGCGGTGGAGTTCGGGCGCACGGCCAAGGTCATTGCGCGATCCTTTATCCCGGACCTGGAGGGGCGAGTCGGGGGGAACAGGGAGGAGAGTCCCCGGCGCTGTCCCCGGTATCTGACACCGTATTCAGACCCCGATGGCCCCGGAAATCAAGCCAGGATGACACTCGAATCAAGCAAGATTGACACATTGTAACGCGGGACCACCATATGAGCGAAAAATAACCATATATTTATCGGAAGTATTGAAATAGCATTGAGACGCATTCGCAAATATGCCAGGGTCGGCCATGGGAGTTGACCGTCCCACGACCCATGTCCCTGGTCTTTCCATGTCCATCCACCCGTTCGGAGATCCCCCCATGTGCGTCCGCTTCCCTCGACTCGGCCGCCTGGCCCTCGGTCTGGCCCTGCTTGTCGGGACCCTTGGTCTCGGCGTTGGTCCCTCGCGCGCCGGCGAGGAGGTCAATGTGTACTCCACTCGCCAGGCGTTCCTCATTCAGCCTCTGTTCGATGCATTCACAGAGCGTACCGGCATTCCGGTCAACGTGGTGTTCGCCAAGGAGGGCCTGATCGAGCGGTTGCGGGCCGAGGGCGACAACAGCCCCGCCGACCTGGTGTTCACCGCCGATATCGGCCATCTGACCGACCTTGTCGACCTGGACGTGGTCCAGCCGGTGTCGAACGAGACGCTGGAGTCGGCCATTCCGGCCAGCTTCCGCCATCCGGACGGCAAGTGGTTCGGGCTGACGCTGCGCGGGCGGGTCATCTACGCGTCCAACGAGCGGGTACCGCCAGGCGCGGTCACCACCTACGACGACCTGGCCGATCCGCGCTGGAAGGGCCGGGTGTGCACCCGGCGGGGGGACCATGCCTATCAGGTCGCGCTGCTGGCGGCGATGATCGCCGAGAAAGGCGAGGCCGCCGCGCGCGCCTGGCTTGAGGGCGTGAAGGCCAATCTGGCCCGCAAGCCGCAGGGCAACGACCGGGCCCAGGTGAAGGCCATCAAGGAAGGGCAATGCGACCTGGCGCTGGGCAACACCTACTACATGGGCAAGATGCTTGAGGACCCGGAGCAGCGCGCATGGGCCGAGGCGGTCACCATCGTGTTTCCGGACCAGGACGGGGCGGGCACGCACATGAACCTGTCCGGGGTGGCGATGACCCGGAGCGCGCCGAACCGCGCGATGGCGATTCGCCTTCTGGAGTTCCTGGTGTCCGACGAAGCCCAGCAGATGTACGCCGAGATCAACCACGAGTACCCGATCAAGGCGCGTGTGCCCTGGTCCGACCTGTTGCGGTCATGGGGGACGTTCCGCATGGACACCGTGGACATGGACGCCGTGGCTCGCCACCGCGCCCGGGCGCTGATGATGGTCAACGAGGTGGGATACAACAACTGATCCCATGGACCGTGGGGCGCCATCATGTGGTCCGACGCCGGCGGGCGCGGCCGTGAAGGGGGAGGGCGGCGCACGGCGTTGGGGCGTTCGGGGCTGGACTTTCGCCGGTCGACCCGGTTCCTTGGGGACTTTCCCCAACGCGGAGGATCCCGGTGTGATCGAGGGGCTGCTGGACGATGGCGCCGATCCGGCGCGGATGGAGACCGAGGTGGAGGCGGCCCTGGACGCCCTGTGGTCGCGGCTGCCGAGGGGGGGGGAGCAGGGAGGGCGAAACAAGGATGACCTGCGGGCGCTGATGGCCGGACTCGCCGCCGCTCCGGCGGGGGTGGACGATGCCTGGATGGAGTTGGTGACCCCGGGGCCTCGGGATCCCGACCTCGACGGGATCGTGCGCGCGGCGCGACGGGCCATGGCGGCGCGTCTGGCGACCGCGACGCAGGACCCGGTCGACGGCCGCCTCAAGCGTCTGCGCCGGGCGCTGGACGGCATGGGGATGCATGGCCTGCTGGTGCCCCGGGCCGACGCCCACCAGGGTGAGTTCGTGGCCGGCGATGCCGAGCGGCTGGCCTGGCTGACCGGGTTCACCGGCTCGGCGGGGCTGGCGGTGGTGCTGCGGGATCAGGCCGCCGTGTTCGTCGACGGGCGCTACACCTTGCAGGCGGCGGACCAGGTGGACACCGGTCGCTGGTCGGTGGTGCCATTGGCCCGCACGTCGGTGGGCGAGTGGCTGGGATCCGCCCTGCGCGCGGGCGACCGCCTGGGGTTCGATCCCTGGCTGCATACGCCGGCCGAGGTGGAGCGTCACGGGACGGTGTGTGCCCGGGCGGGGGCGCGGCTGGAACCCCTGGCCGTCAATCCCATCGACACTCTGTGGCGGGCCCGCCCGCCCGCGCCGCTGGGACCGGTGGTGCCCCATCCGTTGGAGATGGCCGGGCGGCCGAGCGCCGACAAGCGCGCCGAGATCGCCGGCCTGTTGCGCCAGAAGGGCATGGCCGCCACGGTGATCACCGATCCGGCGGCGCTGGCCTGGCTGCTGAACATCCGGGGCGCGGATGTGCCGTTCTCGCCGGTGCCGCTGGGGTTCGCGATCCTTCGGGACAGCGGGCGCGTGGACCTGTTCCTGGAGGCCCGCAAGATGACCGCCGCCGCCCGGGCGTCCCTCGACCCGGACGTGACCCTGCGTGAGCCGGGGGCGCTTGGGGCGGCGCTGGACGCGCTGGGGGCGAAAAAGCGGTCGGTGCTGCTGGACAAGGACGGGTGCGCGCAGTGGATCAATCTCCGCCTGACCGCCGCCGGAGCCCGGGTGCGTCTGGACGATGATCCCATCGCCCGCCCCAAGGCCCGCAAGACCGTCGCCGAACTGGACGGCGCGCGCGCTGCCCACCGGCGCGATGGCGTGGCCATGGTCCGCTTCCTGTGCTGGCTGGACGCCGAGGGACCGGCGGGCCGGCAGACCGAGCGCTCGGCCGCCGCGCATCTTCGCGACCTGCGCGCCGAGGGCGCGCGCTATCGCGGACCCAGCTTCGAGACCATCAGCGGCGCCGGCCCGCATGGCGCGGTGGTCCACTACCGGGTCACGGCCGAGACCGACCGGCGTATCGAGCCGGACATGCTCTACCTGGTGGACAGTGGCGCCCAGTACCAGGACGGCACCACCGACGTGACCCGCACCGTGGCCGTCGGCGCGCCCACGGCCGAGCAGGCGCGCCGCTTCACCCAGGTGCTGAAGGGGCACATCGCCATCGCCACCGCCGTCTTCCCCAGGGGCACCACGGGGACCCAACTGGACACGTTGGCGCGGCTTGCCCTGTGGGCCGACGGCGTCGATTTCGAGCACGGCACCGGGCACGGCGTCGGTAGCCACTTGGGCGTCCATGAAGGGCCGCAGCGCATTTCCAAGCGGCCGTCCACCGTGGCCCTGGAGCCGGGGATGATCGTTTCCAACGAACCCGGATACTACAAGACCGGCGCCTTCGGCATTCGCATCGAGACCCTGGTGGTGGTCACCCCTGTGCCGACGCCGGACCAGGGCGAACACCCGCTGTTGGGGTTCGAAACCCTGACCCTGGCGCCCATCGACCGGCGTCTGATCGACCCCGCGCTGCTGACCGGGGCCGAGCGTGATTGGGTGGATGCCTACCATGCCCGCGTGCGGGCCGAGATCGGTCCCCTGGTCGACGATCCGACGCGGGCCTGGCTGACCGAGGCCACCGCGCCGCTGGACGGCGGTCCAGCGGCGGGTTGACCTCGGCCGGTCCGATCAGGACCCGCCGTTGCCGAGGAACACGACGCGATAACAGCCCATCCGGCCGCGCTGCGCGTGCTGGCGGGCCAGGTCGGCCCCTTCCTCGATGGCCGTGCCGGCCATGCCTTCGACGGTGGACTCGTTGGCGACGGAGCGCATCACCTTGGTGGTCGCCGCCTCGCAGGCGTCGAACGAATCGTAGCGGAAAAACATGTAGGCATGGGCCACCACCAGCACGATGACGACGACGCCCACCAACTTCAGCAGGAACGACAGCATGGTTGAGTCTCCCCTCGGACAGTCATGAACACGACCCGGCGCCCGGGCGCCGGAGCCGCTTCACTCTGCTGAGTTTTATGGCGGCATGATGGTCATGCCCGCATCAGCGGACCCTGGAGGAAGGCACGGATGGCCTCGATCACGGTCGGTCGCGCCTGGTGATGGGGCACGTGGCCGCAGGCGGGAATCAGCAGCGGGACGGCCGGACCGCCCGTGCCCTCGGCGATGGCCGTCACTTGGGCCGGGGAGCCGTACTCGTCGTCCGCCCCTTGCACCACCAGCAGCGGACAGTGGATGAACGGCAGGCGGTCGCGCATGTCCCAGGCGGCGAAGGGGGGGGCCAGCCATGTCGCGTTCCAGCCCCAGAACACACCCTCCGTGTTGGGGCCGTGCCAGCGTTCCAGGCGCGGTTTCAATCCCCCCTCCTGGTATGCGACCCGGGCGGCGCGGATGCCGGCGAGGGTGATGTCCTCGACCATCACATGCGCGGCTTCCGTGACCACGCCGCGGAGTCCCGGCGGCCGCGTGGCGGCGTGCAGCAGGGCGATGGAGCCGCCGTCGGAGTGGCCCACATGGATGAAGTGTTCGATCCCGGCCGCGTCCAGGACCTTCGGCAACACCCGTTCGCCCTGCTCCTCCAGGTATTCTACCGGGCGCGGTCCGTGGGGCAGGGGATCGGCGCCGCCATGGCCCTGGCGCTCGTAGACGAAGCCGGGCAGGCCCGTGACCCGGCACAGGGCCTCGGGAAAGTCCTTCCATAGGCCGATGCTGCCCAGGCCCTCGTGCAGGAACACCAGCACCGGCGCATTCGCCGGGGCGCTGACCGGGCGCAGCCACCGGGCCGGCAGGCGAACCCCGTCGATGGTCAGCACCTGGTCCTCGGTTTCCAGGGAAACGATCCCGGCATCTGGTGTCATGAGAACGAAACCTACGTAGGCGTATGGAGTCGCCGCAAGCTATCACGCCAGGGCCGAGAAGATCCACAGGGCCACCATGCCGGCCACCAGGGTCACCACCACCCGGCGGCTGGCCACGGCCACCGCCGCCGCCACCAGTCCGGCGGCGGGCTGGGGCCACGACCACGCCGGGGTGAACAGCACATCGGCGCGCAGCAGGGCGGGGGTCACCAGGGCCGCCAGCACGGCCGGCGGCACGTAGCGCAACGCGCGGCTGAGCCAGTCGGGCACGCTCCATGCCCCGGCGGTCTGGATGAACGACGCACGCAGCACCCAGGTGCCCAGGCCGCAGGCGAGCAGCAGGCCCCACAGGACGGGCGTGGACAGGGGGGAGTCGAACATCACGCGTCGCCCTTCCCGGTGAGCGGGTGGGGGGCGGTGGCGCGCCGGGCCCGCCGCCGTTCGGCGTGCACCCCCCAGGCGATGCCCGACACCGCCGCCACGATCAGGCCCAGGTTGTACGGCAGCCCGGCCAGCAGCACCGCCACCGTACCCCCAACCAGGGCGGCCTCGCCCGTCGGGCGGTCGCGCACAGCCGGCACCAGCAGCACCAGGAACACCAGCGGCACGGTGAACTCCAGTCCCCATTCCGGCGGCACCCGCGCCCCCACCAGCAGGCCGACCAGCGTCATCCCCTGCCACACCACCCACAGCGGGATGGCGGTGCCGAAAAAGAACCACGCCCGATGCGGCTGCTCCGGGGCCTCGGTGAAGCGCGTGACGGACAGCGCGAAGGCTTGATCCGTCAGGATGTAACTGGCCAGGGCGCGCCGCCAGGCCGGCTCGCCGCGCAGGTGCGGGGCCAGGGTGGCGCTGTACATCACCATGCGCAGGTTGATGACCAGCACCGTCAGCAGGATCACCGGCGCCACCGCGCCGCTGCCCAGCAACTGGGCGAAGGCGATCTGCGAGGCGCCGGCGAACACGATGGTGGCCAGGCCCATGGCCTCCACCAGCGACATGCCGGCCTCGCGCGCCGCGAAGGCCGAGACCAGCGCGAACGGGATGACCCCCGGCATCATGGGCATCACCGCGCGCACGCCGCGCAGGGCCACGGCCCGGCGCGAAAGGCGCGGCGTGTCGGCGGGGCTGGCGGGGGCGGGCGAGGGGACTGTCATGGGGCGCGCGATCCGGTGGTGACCGGGGCGCCGGACACGGATCGGCCAGCCCCCCAGACTGCGGACGTGTAGAGGCCGGCGGCGCCCCGCACAACCAAACTCTTTTCATGGCAGGGATGAGGGGGGTTTGGTCTCGCGCCCTGTCACGGGGTCCGCGCCCTCTTGCCCCCGGCCGATACTCGCGCTAGAGGGGCCTTGGCGGGCCGCCATTCCGCGGGCCCGACGACCGGATACGAGGAAAGGAACCCCCATGGCCCTTGGCGTCGTCGTCATCCCGGTCACCCCGTTTCAGCAGAACTGTTCCCTCGTCTGGGACGACGCGACCATGACCGGGGTCCTGGTCGATCCCGGGGGCGAGGTGGATCGCCTGACCGCCGTGGCCGCCGACAAGGGCGTCACCCTGGAGAAGATCCTGCTGACCCACGGCCATATCGACCACATCGCCGGGGCCGGCGCGCTGGCCCGGGATCTGGGGGTGCCCATCGAGGGGCCGCACCGCGAGGACGCCTTCTGGATCGATCAGTTGCAACCCCAGGCGCGCTTTTTCGGGTGGCCGGACACACCGGAACCCGTCCGCCCCACCCGCTGGCTGGATCAGGGCGAGACCGTCACGGTGGGTCGCCTGACGCTGGACGTCCTGCATTGCCCGGGGCACACGCCCGGTCATGTGGTGTTCTTCGAACCAGAGGCGCGGGTGGCGTTCGTCGGCGACGTGTTGTTCGCCGGATCGGTGGGGCGGACGGACTTCCCGCGCTCCGATCCGCCGGCCCTGATCGAGGCCATCAAGACACGGCTGCTGCCGCTGGGAGATGATGTGACCTTCGTGCCGGGGCACGGGCCGACCTCGACCCTGGGGCACGAGCGCCTGACCAACCCCTATCTGCGCTGACCGCCGTCGGCGCCGGTGGTGCCGCCCGGTGTTCACCGCCGCTTGTCGCGGCCCTTCAGGGTGGCGATCACCTCGGTCGCCAGCGCGTTGATCTCGCTGGCGGCCGTGGAGCGGGGCTGATGCTCGACCACGCCCTTACCCTCCATCATGCTGGCGGCGAAGGCCACCCGGTTGCCCAGGCGCGTGTGGGCGACGGGCAGGCCCTCCTCCAGCAGCTTCTCCAGCATCGCCTCTTGCAGGCGCCCGCGTGGCGGCATGCGGTTGAGCACGATTAGGGCGGTGGTCTTTTCCTTCTCCGCCATGTCCACCGTGGGCCGGGTGGCCCACAGGTCCATGGGGCTTGGCTGCACCGGCAGCAGCACCATGTCGCCGGCGCGCACGGCGGCGCGGGCCTCGGTCTCGGCATGGGGCGGCGTGTCGACGACCACCATGTCGAAGCGACCGCGCAGGCGATCCAGTTCCGTCCCCAACCGCCAGCCCGCCACGTCCGACAGGTGCAGGTCGGCGCCGTTGGGATGGGCCTCGCGGCGCAGCGCGTGCCAGGCGGCGAGGCTGCGTTGCGGATCGATGTCCACCAGCGCGACGCTCATCTTGCGCCGCGCCCAGGCCACGGCCAGGTGAGCGGCGAGGGTGGTCTTGCCGGCGCCCCCCTTCTGCTGGGCTACGGTGATGATGCGCGCCGCCATGGGACGGTCCTCCCTGGATTGAGGAAACCTGGGTCACTCTCGCGGGAAATGGTAGTCCGAACGACGCGGGGCGGGAAGGGTGCGTGCCCCGACTGTCAACAGGAAATCATACCAGCGGCGGATGAGTGTGACTCATCCGCCCCCGGGCGCCTTGCAGGCGCCCGGATGGTCCAGATCTTGGCACCGGCCCACTCCCCCACCCGGCCACCCACAGCAGTATACTTGGGGTGGCCGGGTGGGGGAGTGGGCCGGCCACGGACTGCTACGGTCATTCTCAATGACCGTTGGTATCAGATCAGGCGCGGCGGGCCGGGTTCGGGTGGGGGATCGCGCCGGTCCAGGAAGGCGCTGGCCGGATCGTGGGCCGCGTGCCGCCGTTTCGCCAGGTCCTGGTCGCGGGTGGCGTAGCAATAGGCGCAGCCGTGCGGGCAGGTGTCGTAGGCGCCGATGTCGCGGCTTTCGGCGCAGCCACAGGGGCGGTGCGGCCGGGGACGCGCGGCGATGGGCCGGCCGGCGATGTCCGACAGCCGGGCGGCGTCCACGCAGGCGGCGGGATCCAGGCCCGGCATGTTCCGGCCCAGATCGGCCTGACCGCAGAGCGAGACCCGCATCCCCTCGGTCGCGGCAGTGGCCGCCAGATCGGCCAACAGCGCGCGTTTCTCATCGTCGGGGGGATCGCGCCAGGTGAAGCCGTGCCGGGCGGCCCGGTGGTCCAGGGTTCGGCGGCTCTTGGCGTAGACTTGCAAGACGGAAACCACCACCTCGTCCACCACGCCCCGCAACGCCCGGGCGTGCCGGGCAAAAGCCGCCCGGTGCCACTCCGGCGGCGTCAGGCTGGAGAACACGATCGGGTCGTGGCGCCAGACCACCGCCCGGGGGCCGTACCGGTCCCGCAAGGCGGCCATGGCGGCCAGCGCGCGGTCGGGCGGGATCACCGCGACGTCCAGGGCGCGGGGGTGGCCGAGAACGGTCATCTGCACCACGAACGGCTCGCCGCGCGCCGCCACGGCCTCCAGGGCATCGGCGAAGGGCAGGGGGTTGCGAGTCCAGAACACCCAGCCGTCCACCGCGCCCGGGGCCAGCGATACCCGTGCAGGCCGGCCACCGTAGGGATTGGTCACCCACGCGCACCCCGCCGCCAGCCGCGCCTGGAACCAGCGGGCGTAGAACGCCGGGATGTCGGTGCGGTAGCTGGCCGAGACGATCACGACGGTGGGCCGGCCGTGCTGTCGACCGGCCTCTCCTTGACGGTCAGCATCAGCAGCAGGCCGGGCACCAGGAACAGCAGGATCGACGCCATGCCCCAGCGCTGGCTGCCGGTCAGCAGCACGACCCAGCCCAGCACCAAGGGTCCCAGGAAGGCGGTGATGCGGCCGGACAGGGCGAACAGGCCGAACATCTCGGCGCGCAGGTCCTCGGGGGCGAGCCGGGCCATCAGGGTGCGGCTGGGCGCCTGCACCGGGCCGAAGAACACGCCCAGCGACAGGCCGAACACCCAGAACCAGAGCGCGGAGTCGACCAGCAGGATGGCGGTGCCGAAGGCGGTCATGCCCGTCAGCCCGATGAGCACCGTGTTGCGTGAGCCGATGCGGTCGTCCACCCAGGCGAAGGCCGTGGCGCCCAGGCCGGCGGCGACGTTCATGGCGATGCCGAAGAGGATGATGTCGTCGAAGCTCATGCCGAAGGTGCCGGCGGCGTAGATGCCGCCGAAGGCGAACAGGGTGTTGAGGCCGTCGGTATAGAGCATGCGCGCGATCAGAAAGCGCAGCAGGTTGGGGTCGCGGGTGGGCAGGGTGCGCACCGTCCGCCACAGGGTCGCGAGCCCCTCGCGGGCGGCGGTCGACATGGCGGTCGGCGCGGCGGGGCGGTACCGGTCGGGCACGAACAGGAACAACGGCCAGGCGAAGGCGGCGTACCAGACGGCGACCAGCAGGGCGGTGGCGCGCACCGGCTCCAGGGCATCGGGGCCGCCGTCCAGTCCGAAGGGGGCCGGGTCGGCCCGCACCAGCCCGAACAGGGCGACCACCAGCGCGCTCAGCCCGCCGGCGTAGCCCAGTCCCCAGGCCCAGCCCGAGACCCGCCCCAGCCATCGGGGCGGCGCCACGTCCGGCAGCAGCGCGTTGTAGAAGACGATGCCGACCTCGAACCCGGTGTTGGCGATCACCACCAGCACCAGTGCCAGCAAGGCGAAGGCGGGATCGGGTTCGATCAGGAACAGCAGCCCGGAGGCGACGATGGTTACCACCGAGAACACCGCCAGCCAGGGCTTGCGGCCTCCACCCCGATCGGCGATGGCCCCCAGCAGCGGGCTCAAGAGGGCGATCAGCAGCCCCGACAGCGCCGTCGCCCAGGCCCAGAGCGTGGTGCCTTGCTCGGGCGTCTCGGCCACCGCCTTGGTGAAGTAGGCGGAAAAGACAAAGGTGGCGATGACCGTCGGAAAGGCCGAGTTGGCCCAGTCGTAGAGGCACCAAGCGGCGGCCGGGAGCAGGCGGGGCCGCGCGGTGCCTGGCGAGGTCATCGGTCCACGTACTCCCCGGGATAGACACCCCAGAGCGTCATGCGCGGCAGCCAGCCCTGGAAGCGCGCCGCCTCCACCCGGCAGTGCTCGTGCTCCAGCGGGCATTGCAACAGCTTGACGACCACCCGGGGCTCCACCTCGGCGATGCCGTCCGCGGTGGCGTCCGGACCGCGTAGCAGGATCTGGTTGGTCTGTCCCATGACCACCGCCATGCGCTGCCCCGACAGCATCGCCCGATGCACCCAGCCCTCGGTGCCGTCGGGATCGCGGACACGCCGCCAGTCCTCGGTTTCCTGGGTGATCTCCATGGGCAGGTGGCGGCGCTGGTATACCCAGGACACGGGATACCGGGTGCCGGGTCCGGTGCGCAGGTTCACTTGATCCGATTTCAGCGACACGAAGCGCGGCAGCGGACGTCCGCTGGCCCCGACCATCGGCGCGCCGTCGGCGGCCGCCGGCACGTCGCCGGCCACGTCCTGGGGCGGGTCGGCCGTCTGGGCCAGGGCGGGCGCCGTCGCCAGGGCCAGGATCAGCAGCATCGCAGCCGCCGCCCGCCGGCCGCCTCCGAAGGTCGGCGCCACGCCGCCGGCGGCGCGTCGCGATGATCGGCAGGTCATTCCTCGCGCACCCGAGTCAGTGATGGATCCGGAAGGCTCTCCACCCAAGGACCAGCGAGACTGGTCGGTGAAGCCCAGTGCAGCCCCGGCACCGCCTCGCGACGCCGGGTGGTGACATCCGGGCCCCCGCAAGGCACCCGGCGGCGGATGGAGCACACCCGCCTACCGCTGGTATTATAGGGTTGTCCGCCGACCGGCGGTCAAGCGCCGTGCGGTCCTCCGAGGAGCGCCGCTCCCGGGGCCGGAGGCATGCGCCCCCCCTGGACATCCGGGCGGGGAAGTCGGTACACAGGGGGCCGAGGGAGGGAGGGTTCGTGCCGGTACCAGGGCAGGCCGCCGCTCGCCTTAAGACCCGAGAGATCGCTGGGAGAGGACTGTCAGCATGCCCAAGCCCAAACCCCTGGTGGTGGTGACCCGCAAGCTTCCTGACGTCATTGAAACCCGCATGGCGGAATTGTTTCAGGTCCGGCTGAACGAGGACGACCACCCGTTTTCTCGGGACGAGCTGTTGGCCGCCATGGCGGAGGCCGACGTCCTGGTGCCGACGGTCACCGATCGACTCGATGCCTCCGTCCTCTCCCAGGCCGGCGCCCAACTGCGGTTGATCGCCAACTTCGGCACCGGGGTGGACCATATCGACGTGGCCACCGCCCACCAACGCGGCGTTACCGTGACCAACACCCCCGACGTGCTGACCGAGGACACCGCCGACATGACCATGGCGCTGATCCTGGCGGTGCCGCGCCGGCTGGTGGAGGGCGAGCGCCTGTTGCACAGCGGCGACTGGGCCGGCTGGTCGCCGACCCACATGCTGGGCCATCGCATCTGGGGCAAGCGGCTGGGCATCCTGGGCATGGGCCGCATCGGCCAGGCGGTGGCGCGGCGCGCCAAGGGCTTCGGCATGGCCATCCACTACCACAACCGCCATCGCCTGCACGAGAGCATCGAGACGGAGCTGGAAGCCACGTACTGGGAGAGCCTGGACCAGATGCTGGCCCGGGTGGATGTGATTTCGGTGCACTGCCCGCACACCCCGGCGACCTATCACCTGTTGTCGGCGCGGCGTCTCAAGCTGATGCAACCGCATGCCTATATCGTCAACACCGCGCGCGGCGAGGTGATCGACGAGAATGCCCTGGTGCGCTTGCTGGCCGCGGGCGCGCTGGCCGGCGCCGGCCTGGACGTGTTCGAGCACGCCCCGGCGGTAAACCCCAAGCTGCTGGGGTTCCCGAATGTGGTGGCGATCCCGCACATGGGCTCGGCGACCATCGAGGGGCGTGTCGACATGGGCGACAAGGTGCTGATCAACATCAAGACCTTCGCCGACGGCCATCGTCCGCCGGACCGGGTGCTGCCGAATCTGCTGTAGGCCGGGAGAGGGCCTGGCCGGGCGCCCCCGTCCGGCGAGCGATCGACGCCCAGGGATGCGCGCGCGCCGTCAGGCGCGGCGCCCGGTCGCGTGTCGTCCCTTGTCCTCCGCCAGGGCCTGACTCACGGCCCGGTCGCGCTCGCGCTCCTGACGCCACAGGATCCAGGCGGCGATCAGGATCGTGACCGTCGCCAGAATCACCAGCAGCGTGGCCAGGGCGTTGATCTTGGGCGAGATGCCCAGGCGCACCGACGAGAACACCACCATCGGCAGGGTGGTGGACGACGGTCCGGCGACGAAGCTGGCGATCACCAGGTCGTCCAGGGACAGGGTGAACCCCAGCAGCCAGCCGGACACCAGCGCCGGCATCAGCATGGGCAGGGTGATCACCAGGAACGCCTTCAGGGGCCGCGCCCCCAGGTCCATGGCCGCCTCCTCCACGCTGCGGTCGAGCCCGGCCAGACGCGCCCGCACCACCACGGTGACGTAGGCCATGCAGAAGGTGGTGTGGGCGATGGTGATGGTGTCCACGCCGCGCCCGGCGGGCCAGCCGATGGCGGTTTCCAGCGCCACGAACAGCAACAGCAGCGACAGGCCGGTGATGACCTCGGGCATGACCAGGGGCGCGGTGATCATGCCGGTGAACAGCAGCCGACCCCGGAACCGCCCGAAGCGCACCATCATCAGCGCCGACAGGGTGCCCAGCACGGTGGCGATGGTGGCGGAGAACACGCCGACGCGCAGGCTGACCAGGGCGGCGTCCAGGATCTGCTCGTCCCGGAACAGCTCGGCGTACCATTTTGTCGAGAACCCGCCCCACACCGTGACCAGCCGGCTTTCGTTGAAGGAGTACAGGATGAGCAGCAGGATCGGCCCGTAAAGGAACGCGAAGCCGAAGGCCAGGGTCGCGATCAGGAAGGGGGAGCGTCGCTGCATCCTACCCGGCCTCCGTCCGGTCCGCGTGTTGCTGCTGGTGGTGCTGGAAGATGACGATGGGCACCACCAGGAAGACCAGCATGGCGATGGCCACCGCCGAGGCCACCGGCCAGTCCCGGTTGCTGAAGAACTCGCTCCAGAGGACCTTGCCGATCATCAGGGTGTCGGCGCCGCCCAGAAGGTCGGGGATGACGAACTCGCCCACCGCCGGGATGAACACCAGCATGGATCCGGCGACGATTCCCGGCAGGGACAGCGGCAAGGTCACCGTCAGGAAGGTCTTGAACGGCCGGCTGCCCAGGTCGGCGGCGGCCTCCAGCAGGGAGACGTCCAGCTTCTCCAGCGTCGCATAGAGCGGCAGGACCATGAACGGCAGGTAGGAATAGACGATGCCGACGTAGAGCGAGACCTCGGTGTTGAGAAGCGGCAGCGGTTCGTCGATCACGCCCAGCGCCATGAGGGCATTGTTGATGAGGCCGTTGTTCTTGAGGATGCCGATCCAGGCATAGACGCGGATCAGGAACGAGGTCCAGAACGGCAGGATCACCAGCAGCAGGAACACCGACCGCCACGGCGGCGTCGAGCGGGCGATGGCGTAGGCCATGGGGTAGCCGATCAGCAGGGCGATGACCGTGGACACCAGGGCCACCTTCAGGGAGGTCAGGTAGGCCGTGATGTACAGCGGATCGTCCAGCAGGAACAGGTAGTTGCCCAGGGCCAGCTTGAGATGCAGGTAGCCGCCCTCCAGCCAGGTCACCAGTGGCGTGTAGGGGGGCACGCCGAGGCGGAACTCGGCGAAGCTGATCTTCAGGACGATGATGAAGGGCAGCAGGAAGAACAGCAGCAGCCATCCATAGGGTGTGGCGATCACCAGGCCCCGGCCGAAGCGCGCGACCAGACGCTGGATCGGGGTCAGCGGCCGGTCCCGGTCCGGGCCCCCGGGGCTTGCCCCGGGGCTTGCCCAGGTGCGTTCGGCCTGTTCGCGGGCTTCGGGGCCGGCCGCGCCGGTCACGACGTCACCACCACGATGTTGTCGTGACGCCACGACAGGTACACGCGGTCGTCCCAGGTGATCTCCGGCGCCGCCATGCGCTCCAGGTTCTGCATGGTGACCCGGGCCAGGGCGCCGCCGTCCATGCGCACGTGGAAGGTGGAGATGCCGCCCAGGTAGACGATGTCCTCGACGATGCCGCTGTCCCAGTTGTGGGGGGTGTCGGGTGCCTGCTTGGAAATGGCGATCTTCTCGGGCCGCAAGGCGACCCAGACGGTGGCCGCCTCGCGGGCGCTGATGCCATGGCCCACGTAGACCGGGCGCGCCAGGGCGTCCGAGCGGATCAGCACGTGGTCGGGTTCGTCCTCCACCAGCACGCCCTGGAACAGGTTCACCGTGCCGAAGAACTCCGCCACGAAGCGGGTGTTGGGATACTCGTAGAGGGCATGCGGGGTGTCCACCTGGACGATGCGGCCCGTGTCCATGATGGCCACGCGGTCGGCCATGGTCATGGCCTCTTCCTGGTCGTGGGTGACGACCACGAAGGTGGTGCCCACGCGTTCCTGGATGCACACCAGCTCCAGTTGGGTCTCCTCGCGCAGCTTCTTGTCCAGCGCGGCCAGCGGCTCGTCCAGCAGCAGCACCTTGGGATGCTTGGCCAGCGACCGGGCGAGCGCGACCCGCTGGCGCTGGCCGCCCGACAGGTGATGCGGCTTGCGCTTGGCGAAGGGGGCCAACTGCACCAGGTCCAGCATCTCGCGTACCCGCTCGCGGATCCGCGCCCGGGGCAGGCGGCCGTCCTGGCGCAGGCCGAAGGCCACGTTGGCCTCCACCGTCATGTGCGGGAACAGGGCGTAGCTCTGGAACATCATGTTGACGGGCCGGTCGTAGGGGGCCGTCCTGGTCATGTCCTGGCCGCCGATCAGGATCCGCCCGGCGGTGGGCTGCTCGAACCCGGCCAGCATGCGCAGCAGCGTGGTCTTGCCACAGCCCGACCCCCCCAGCAGGGCGAACAACTCGCCCTCGCGGATGGTCAGCGAGACGTGATCGACGGCGACGAAATCGCCGAAGGTCTTGACCACGTCCTGGATGTCGATGATCGGGGGCGCCTCCGCCCGGCGCTGCATGGCGCCCGGGCGGCTGCCCTCGGGCCGGGCGGCGGGGCCTTGGGGCACGACGGTGTCGATCATGTCACGTCGCCCTTCCGGCCGGTGTCATGGTTCGCCCCCCTCCCGACCTCCCCCATGAATGGGGGAGGTGTCCCGTTGCGTCCGTGGCTGGGGCGGCGCCGGGATCCATCCGGCGTGCCGTCAGATCCCGGTCTTGAAGCGGTTCCACAGGCGGGTGCGCATCCGGTCCGCCGTCTGCGACGAGGCCCGGTCCGGGAACAGCCGCCCCAGTACGTCGTCGGGCGGGTAGATGCGCGGGTCGTTCAGGATCTCGTCATCCAGGAAGGGCTTGGCGGCGTCGTTGGCGCTGGCATAGGCCACGTAGTTGGAGATCGTGGCGGCGACCTCGGGCTCCAGCAGGTAATTGATCATGGCGTGGGCCGCGTCCGGATTGGGCGCGTCGGCCGGCACCGCCAGCGTGTCGAACCACATCAGCGTGCCTTCCTTGGGGATCACGTAGTCCACCACGACGCCGTTGTCGGCCTCGGCGGCGCGATCGGCGGCCTGGAGCACGTCGCCGGACCAGCCCAGCGCCAGGCAGATGTCGCCGTTGGCCAGGGCGTTCACGTACTCCGAGGAGTGGAACTTGGTGATATGCGGGCGGATGGGCCCGATCAGCTGTTCCACCGCCGCGAAGTCGTCGCGGGACTCGCTGTTGGGGTCCAGGTCCAGGTAGTGGAGCGCGATGGGGATCAGTTCGGTGGGCGCGTCCAGCACGTGTACGCCGCAATCGGCCAGCTTGGACAGGTACTCCGGATTGAAGAGGATCTCGTAGCTGTCCAGCGGCGCGTCCGCGCCCAGGCGCTCGGTCACCATGTCCACGTTCATGCCGAGCCCGGTGGTGCCCCACATGTAGATCACGGCGTGGTCGTTGCCCGGATCCAGCTGGGCCAGGTAGTCCATCAACTGCGGGTTCAGATTCGCCAGGTTGGGGATCTTGTCCTTGTCCAGCGGCTGGAACACGCCGGCGCGCACCTGGCGTTCCATGAAGATGCCCGTCGGCACCACCAGGTCGTAGCCGGTGCTGCCGGCCAGCAGCTTCGCTTCCAGGACCTCGTTGGAATCGAACACGTCATAGGTGACGTCGATGCCGGTCTCGGCCTCGAAGGCGGGAATGGTGTCCTCGCCGATGTAGTCCGACCAGTTGTAGAAGTGCAGCGTGCCCTCGGCGGCGGCGGCGCCACTGACGCCGATGCTCAGGGCGACGGCGAGGCCGGCCACGACGGGGCCGCCCACCAGGGCGGTGCGATACGGAGCCATGGGATCCCTCCATCCGGGGCGTGGTCTTCTGGGAGGCGCCGGACGGGACGGGAAGGGGGCGGACCGCCCGTCAGTCCAGCAAACGGGGTAGGTCCTGGTGGGTTTGGTCCAGGGCATGGGACAGGGTGTCCACCAGGATGTCGATCTCGTCGCGGCCGATGACCAGCGGCGGCGCCATCACCATGGTGTCGTACACGGCCCGCACCACGGCGTTGTTGCGGAAGCAGTGGTCCCGGCAGCGGGCGCCGACCCGGCCGACGGGCGAGAAGAACGTGTGATGGGCTTTGTCGCGGATCAACTCGACCCCGGCGAGCAGGCCCTGGCCGCGTACCTCGCCCACCAGCGGGTGATCGCGCAGCGTCTCCAGCCTGGACATGAGGTAGGGACCGATGTCCTCGCGCACGCGATCCACCAGCCCCTCGCGCTCCAGGATGCTAATGTTTTCCAGCGCCACCGCGCAAGCGGTTGGATGACCGGAAGAGGTGAACCCGTGCAGGAACTCGCCGCCACGGTCGATCAGCGTGGCGGCCACCCGGTCCCCCACCATCGCGGCGGCCACCGGCATGTATCCCGAGGACAGCCCCTTGGCCAGCGTCATCATGTCCGGGCGGATCCGGTAGGTGTCGCTGCCGAACCACTGGCCGGTGCGGCCGAATCCGCAGATCACCTCGTCGGCGATCAACAGGACATCGTATTTGGTGCAGATGCGTTGGATCTCGGCCCAGTAGCCCGGTGGTGGCACGATTAGCCCGCCGGCGCCCTGGATGGGTTCGCCGATGAACGCGGCCACCCGGCCGGGTCCGATGGACAGGATCGCCTCTTCCAGCCAGCCGGCGGCCTCGTGGGCGAACGCCTCGGGAGGGGTGTTGGGCGCGACCTTGAACCGGTGTGGTTCGCGGATGTGCGCGAAGTCCGGCAGCGGCAGGCCGCCCTGCTTGTGCATCGCCGTCATGCCGCTCATGGACGCCACGGCCAGGGTGGAGCCATGGTAGCCGTTGTCGCGCGCGATGATCACCCGCCGCTCCGGCTGTCCCTCCAGCGCCCAGAAGTGGCGCACCATGCGGATGATGGTATCGTTGGCCTCCGAGCCGCTGTTGACCAGGAAGACGTGATTCAGGCCGGGCGGCGTCAGTTCGACCAGCTTGCGCGACAGCTCGATGGCCGGCGGCGTGGCGGTCTTGAAGAACAGGTTGTAGTAGGGCAACTCGGTCATCTGCCGGGCGGCGGTCTGCACCAGTTCCGGACGGCCATAGCCGACGTTGACGCACCACAGACCGGCCATGCCGTCCAGGACGCGGGTGCCGTCCGAGTCCCACAGCCAGACCCCCTCGGCGCGGGTGATCACGCGGCTGCCCTCGGTGGCCAGGGCCTTGTGGTCGGAGAACGGATGCAGGTTGTGCGCCGCGTCCAGGGCGCGCCAGTCGGCGGACGACTGGGCGCCGGATTCCCAGCAGGTGCGGGAGGCGGCATCGGGCAGCGGACGGTCATGGTCCGGGATGGGTGGAGTCGCGGTCATGGCGGCGCGGACGCTCCCTGCTCGACCTGGAGACCAACACCGACGGGGTCCTGGCGGTACCGTCGATCACGCACCTTTTCTGACCCAGCCGGAGGGTTTTGGGAAGGGGGAATGGGGGCCGGCTGTGATCGCAGGAACCGGAGTGCCGGGACGGCGGCGTCGGACTACGGTCGCGGCCAGACGTTTCCTCCAAGCCGAAAGGACGATCCGATGCCTTCCATGCGATCGACCATCACGCCGGCCATGAGCGCGCGCGACTGGAGCCTGCTGTTGACCCTGTCCCTGTTGTGGGGCGGCTCCTTCTTTTTTGTCGGCGTGGCCGTGCAGGCGTTGCCGCCGCTGACCATCGTCGCCGTCCGCGTCGGTCTGGCCGCGCCGGTGCTGTGGCTGGCGATTCGCGCCTTGCGCATCCCGATTCCCCGCGATCCCCGCGTGTGGGCCGCCTTCGTGGTCATGGGGATCCTGAACAATGTGATTCCCTTTACCCTCATCGTCTGGGGGCAGACGCAGATCGCCTCCGGGCTGGCCTCGATCCTGAACGCCACCACGCCGCTGTTCACGGTCCTGGTGGCCGGTCTGCTGCTGTCGGACGAGCGTTTGTCGGCGCGCAAGGGGGCGGGCGTGGCGATCGGCTTCGCCGGCGCCGTGGTGCTGATCGGCGGCGATGCCCTGGGGCTGGCAGATGGCGCGCCGGTGCTGGCGCAGGCGGCGATCCTGGCGGCCTCGCTCTCCTATGCCGTCGCGGGCACCTTCGGGCGGCGATTCGCGCGTCTGGGGGTGGCGCCCATGGTGACGGCCGCCGGGCAGGTGACGGGGTCGTCGCTGGTGCTGGTGCCGCTGGCGCTGCTGGTGGACCAGCCCTGGACGCTGCCGGCGCCGGACCTTTCGGTGGTGGCCGCCCTGGTGGCGCTGGCGGTGGTCTCCACGGCGCTGGCCTACGGCCTGTACTTCCGTATCCTGGGAACGGCGGGGGCGACCAACCTGCTGCTGGTCACCTTCCTGATCCCGGTGACGGCCAACCTGCTGGGGATCCTGGTGCTGGGCGAGACTCTGGGCGTCGAGCACCTGGTGGGCATGGCGTTGATCGGCCTGGGGCTGGCGGTGATGGACGGGCGGCCCGGGCGGTGGCTTCGCGGGGCCTTGGGACGGACGGAGGCCGGGGTATGACGACGACGGTGGCGACGGTGGCGACGGCGGTGGCGCCCGTGGCGCCGGACGAGGCGGAGGAGCTGTGGCGGGCGGTCGTCGAGCGCCGGCCGCTGGACGACCGTTCCTTCTTCTATGGCGTCACCAGCACCCGGATCGTCTGCCGCCCGGGATGCCCCTCGCGGCGGCCCGCCCGGGCCAACGTGCGCTTTTTCGACACGGTGGACGCGGCGCGGACGGCGGGCTACCGGCCGTGCAAGCGCTGCCGGCCCGATGAGCCGGCCGGCCAGGGGGTGCGGGCATGTCTGGAGCGCGCGTGCCACCGCCTGGCCACCGAGGAGGAGGAACCTTCCCTGGCCGCGCTGGCGGCCGAGGCGGGCCTGAGCCCGGCGCACTTCCAGCGTGTGTTCAAGGCCGGGGTGGGTGTGTCGCCCAAGGGCTACGCCCGGGCGGCGCGGGCGACCCGCCTGAAGGCGGCCCTGAACCGGGGGGAGCGGGTGACCGACGCGATCTACGAGGCCGGCTTCGGCGGCCCGGCCCCGGCGCACGCGGTGGCGCGCGAGCACCTGGGCATGCCCCCCTCCGCCTGGCGGGCCGGCGGCGCGGGCCAGGTGATCCGCCATGCCCAGGCCGACAGCGACCTTGGCCGGGTGCTGGTGGCGGCGACAGCGCGCGGCCTGTGCGACATCGCCTTCGGCGACGACGACGAGGCCTTGCGGGCGGGGCTGCGGGCGCGCTTTCCGAAGGCCACCCTGGAGCCGGCGGACGATAGCTTCGCCGAGGCCGTGGCGGCGGTGCTGGCGCTGATCGAGCAGCCGGCGCGCGGCCTGGACCTGCCCCTTGATGTCCAGGGCACGCTATTCCAGCGCCGGGTGTGGGACGCGCTCCGGGCCATCCCGGCCGGCGAGACCGTCAGCTATGCCGAGGTCGCGGCACGCATCGGCCGGCCGAACGCGACGCGCGCGGTCGCCGGGGCCTGTGCCGCCAACCGCCTTGCCGTGGCCGTGCCCTGCCATCGAGTGGTCGCGGCCGATGGCGGCCTGTCCGGCTACCGCTGGGGCCCGGACCGCAAGCGGGCGTTGCTGGACCGGGAAGCGGAGGGGCGGGATGCGGAGAACATGGACTCCGCGCCCGCCGGCGAGGGCGTGCATCGTGGATCCCTACACCCCTCCGCGAAAGTGGGCTAGAACGGCCGCCGACGCGAGGATACTGAGAGGGAAGCACGATGACCATGATGGCGCCACGGGCCTGGATGTTCGATCCGGCGGTCGAGACCATGAGCCGCTCGGCCTTGGCCGAGCGTCAGTACGAGCGCCTGTGCCGGACCCTGCGCCACGTCTACGCCCATGTGCCCCACTATCGGCGGGCCTTCGATGATCTGGGGGTGTGTCCGGACGACCTGCGGGACCTTGCCGACCTGCGCCGGTTTCCGTTCACCGTGAAGGCGGATTTGCGCGACACCTATCCCTATGGGCTGCTGGCCGTGCCGCGGGAGCAGGTGGTGCGGATTCATGCCTCCTCCGGCACCACCGGCAAGCCGACGGTGGTTGGTTATACCGCCGGAGACATCGACCGCTGGTCCGACCTGATGGCCCGGGCGATGGCCACCGCCGGAACCCGTCCCGGGGACGTGGTTCACAATGCCTACGGCTACGGTTTGTTCACCGGCGGCATGGGGTTCCACTACGGCGCCGAGCGCCTGGGCTGCACCGTCGTGCCGATCTCCGGCGGCAACACCGAGCGTCAGGTTCACATGATGCTGGATCTGGACGCGGGCATTCTGTGCGCGACGCCGTCCTACGCCCTGAACCTCGCCGAGGTCGCCGAACGCATGGGGGTCGACCTGCGGGAGTCCTCGCTTCGCATCGGCCTTTTCGGCGGGGAGCCGTGGAGCGATGGCCTGCGCCGGGACATCGATGCGCGTCTGGGCATCCAGTCCACCGATTCCTACGGCCTGTCGGAGATCATGGGGCCGGGCGTCGCCATGGAATGCCCCGAACGCAACGGGCTGCATGGGTGGGAGGACCATTTCCTGTTCGAGGTGATCGACCCTGACACCCTGGAGCCGTTGCCGATGGGCGCGACCGGCGAACTGGTCATCACCACGCTGACCAAGGACGCGCTGCCCATGATCCGCTACCGCACCCGCGACATCACCCGGTTGTGCGACGAGCCTTGCGCCTGTGGCCGCACCCATGTGCGCATCATGCGGGTGACGGGGCGCAACGACGACATGATGATCATCCGGGGGGTCAACGTCTATCCGTCCCAGATCGAGTCCGTGATGGTCGGGTTCCCGGGCACGGCACCGCATTATCTGCTGGTCGTCCAGCGTCAGGGGGTGCTCGATACCCTGGATGTCCAGGTGGAGGCCACGCCCGATCTGGCTGCTGATGCCTACCCGGCGGTGGCGGACAAGATCCGGCGGCACATCAAGTCCATCGTCGGTGTCACCTGTGGCGTCACCATCCTGCCCCCGGGCGCCTTGCCCCGCTCCGAGGGCAAGGCCGCGCGGGTCAAGGACCTGCGGACGGCGAAGGCGGGGTAGGGCGAGAGGCGGCCCCGCGTCGCCGCGCCGATCGGGTCGGCGGTGCCTCGAGGGGGTACCGCTTCTTGCCTTTGCTGCGCGGTGGCACGCGGCGACACCCGCGTGATCGCCAGGGCCGGGTCGAGAAATATACGCATGGAAAATTTGGGGCCGCGTTCTATAATGCCAATGTCAACGTTAGCTCGTCATTCTGAAAAGAAACACAAAAGCCGCCCCCGGGCCATCGGCCTTGCGGCGCCATGTCTGATTGACCCCGATGACCACCAAGAAAATCCGCAATATGGAGGACTTCGCGCTCGCGACCGGGATCTCCCGGCCGACGATCTCGAAGTACTTCAATGATCCAGGGTCGGTCAGACGCTCGACCCGGGAAAAGATAGAGCGAGCCCTGAGTGAGTTCGACTACCGGCCGAACATGTTCGCCGTGAACATGAACAGGCAGAAGTCAAAAAACATCGGCGTGATCGTCCCCAGTCTCAGCGATCCCTTTTATGCGGAGATCGTGCGTCAGATCGAAATCATGAGCCTGCGCGAGGGATACTGGGCCATCAATCTCAGCTCCCACGGTGAACAGAGCCTGGAAGCCAAGGCCATCGAGACCTTCCTGGCGCTCAAACTGTCCGGGGCGATCATCGCCGCCCTGGGTTATGAGTCCGATCTGTCCCTGATCGACGGGCTGGGGCGGAACATGCCGCTGGTCTTCCTGGACTCGCGGATTGCCAACACCCTGCCGTTCGTCGGGACCGACAACACCCAGAGCATCTCGCTGATCGTCGAGTACCTGTGTCGCACCGGCGAACAACCGGTCTTCCTGGAAATGCCGGCCCTCAACTCGAACGCGGCGAGCCGGCGCGAGGCCTATCAGGCCGCCATGACCCGCCTCGGGCTGGAGCCGAGGGTGCTGCCGGTTCAGGACAAGTCCTGGAACTTCGAACAGGTCGGCTTCGACGAAACCAACCGCATCCTTGACGCCGGCGGTTTTCCCACGCGCACCGTCCTGTGCGCCAACGACCGTCTCGCCTTTGGCGTCATGGCGGCCGCCTATCAACGCGGCCTGCGGGTGGGGCGCAAACAGGACGCCGATCTGCGGGTCGCCGCGCACGACGACCATCCGCTCAGCCGGTACACGTGCCCCGCCCTGACGACGGTGGCGCAGGACTACTCCCAGCTCGCGCGCAGCTGCCTCGACCTGCTGCTGGACAGGATCGGGGATACCGCCCAGACCCTGGCGCCCCGGTCGAACAGCCCGCTCACCCTGCTGGAAACCAAGCTGATGATGCGGGACTCCGCCTGAGGCCGGCCGGGGCGTGACCCGGCGCGTCAACAGCGGTTCGCGCTGCCCAGAAGCTCCATGATCATCGTCGCCTCGCGGATCGTCGCCTCATGGGCGCGCATCACGAAGGCGATATGGTCGCTGCCGGTGTAGGTGGCGGCCTCTTCACCGAGGGCGCGGATGAAGACCGTGCGCAGGCGGGTGGCGATGTTCACCTTGCACACCGCCGAGCGCGCCACCGTCGGCAACTCCGCGTCCGACACGCCGCTGGACCCGTGCAGCACCAGCGGCACCTCGACCGCCGCGCTGAGGGCGTCCAGGGCGTCGAGACGCAAGGGCGCGTCCTGCGTCTGCATGCCATGCCGGGTGCCGACCGCGACCGCCAGGGCGTCCACGCGGGTCGCCGCCAGGAACCGCAGCGCGTCGTCGGGCGCGGTCAGCACCTCGGCGTCTCCGGCGCCCTTCACGACATGGCCGATTTCCGCCTCCACCGACACCCCATACGCCTCGGCCACCGCCTTGATGATACGGGTGTTCTCGATGTTGGTGTCGACGGGCAGCTTTGAGCCGTCGTACATGACGGAATCGTATCCCATGTGGATGGCGTCGCAGATCAGGCGTCGGTCCTCGCCGTGGTCCAGGTGGACGGCGACCGGAACCTTGGCCGACCGCACGGCCTTCTTGACCATCTGGAAGGAGAGCGCCAGGCCGTTGTGGCGGATGCAGGTGCCCGACGTCTGCACGATGAGGGGCGAGCGCGCCCGCTCGGCGGCGGCCACCAGGGCCAGGGCATCCTGGTAGGTCCAGGCGTTGAAGGCGGGCACGGCGTAGCGGCGCGCGCGGGCGTCCTGAAGGATGTCCGCGAAGGGGGTCTGGGACACGATCGAACCTCACTCAACGCGGGGGCCGGACCGAGCGACGGTGTCGCCGCCGGCTGTCCCCCGCGATATCCAACATGGTCAACACCGGCGCGCCCCGGCCGCGTTACCGGTCGATCAGCCGCCGCTTCGCGCTTTCCATCAGCACCGCGAGCACGATGATGACGCCCTTCACCACCTGCTGGTGATATCCGGGAATATCCATCAGATTCATAAGGTTGGAGATGATGGAAAGGATCAGGGCGCCGATCAGCGTGTTGATCACGGTGCCGCGCCCGCCGGCCAGGCTGGCGCCCCCCACGACCACGGCGGCGATCGCGTCCAGTTCGAACCCGATGGCCAGGATCGGTGACCCGACGCCCGTGCGCGTCGCCGAGATGATGCCGGCGATGGCACAGGTGAATCCCGAGAGCGCATAGACCGCGACCTTGATCGTCGGGATGTTGATGCCGGCGAAGCGGGTCGCGACCTCGTTGGAGCCGACCGCGATCACCAGCCGCCCGAACACGGTCTGGCGGTACAGCAGGGCCGCCAGCAGGGTGACGCCGATCAGCACAAGGAACAGCGACGGCACGCCCAGGAACGACGAACTGCCGAAGCTCATGAAGGTGTCGTTGTCGACGAAGATCGGCTGGCCCCGCGAAACGATCAGCGCCACGCCCCGGGCGATGGTCATGATCGCCAGCGTCGCGATGAACGGCGCGATGCCGAAGTAGGCCACCAGCGAGCCGCTCACCAACCCGGCGCAGGTGCCGACGGCCAGAGAGACGATGATCGCGCCGGTCAGGCCCAGGTCGGGCAAGGTCAGGGCCACGACCACGGAGACCAGGGCCATGACGGAGCCGACCGAGAGATCGATGCCCCCCGTCAGGATGACGTAGAGGAGACCGATCGAGACGACGCCCAGCGGAACGCTCTGCCGCAGGATGTTGGTCACATTGTCCGGCGTGAAGAACCGGTCGGACAGGAAGTAGGCCGCAATCAACATGACCACGAAGAAGACTAATGTCGATTGGCTGAGAGCCAGCCTTAGCAAGGCCGATGATTTCATCTTCAGGCCGGGCATTAGTGTTTCCTACGCTTGGGTATTGAAAGCCGCATGATGGTTTCTTCGCAGATGTCCCCTCCGGACAACTCGCCAGTGATCTCGCCTTCGCTCATCACGTAGACGCGATGACAAAGGCCGATCAGCTCCATCATTTCGGACGAGATCACGAGGATGCCGTAGCCCTGCCGGGCCAGGTCGGCGACAATCGCGTACAGTTCCATCTTGGCGCCCACGTCGACGCCGCGCGTGGGCTCATCCAGGATCAGGACCGTGCCGGCGGCATTCAGCCACTTGGCGACGACCACCTTCTGCTGGTTGCCGCCGCTCAGCGAGGACAGGGGATCGCACAGCGCCCCGAGCCGGATGCGAAGGCTGTCCTTGGACCGCTCGGCCACCCGCCGCTCGGCGGCCGCGTTGCACAGGCCGAAGCGGCTGACCTCCCGCAGGTTGGTCAGGGTCAGGTTCTCGGAGATGGTCATGGGCAGGATGCCGCCCTGACGCTTGCGGTCCTCGGGCACCAGGCCGATCCCGAAGCGCATGGCGTGGGCGGGTCGTCCGATCCGACGGGCCACGCCGTCGATCTCGATGGTGCCGCTGTCGACGCGGTCGATGCCGAAGATGCAGCGCGCGAGTTCGGAGCGTCCGGACCCGACCAGGCCCGCCAGGCCAAGGATCTCGCCCCGATGCAGCGTCAGCGACACGTCGTGAAGAACCCGCCCCCGCGTGAGGTGGTCCACCCGCAGGACGACATCGCTGGTCGCGCCGGGGTCCGGCTTGGGCGGGAACAACGCGCCCATCCGGCGCCCGACCATGTTGGCGATGATGTCGTCTTCGGTGCAGGTCTTGGGATCGAGGTCGGTTACCGTCTGGCCATCCTTGAAGACGGTGATGGCATCGGCGATCCGGAACAGCTCTTCCAGGCGATGGGAGATGTAGATGATGGTGACGCCCTGGTCGCGAAGCTGCTTCAGGTTGGCGAACAGGACGTCGATTTCCGGATCGGCGAGGACGGCGCTGGGCTCGTCCATGATCAGGATGCGGCAGTCGTGCAGGACCAGGGCGGTGGTGATCTCGACGATCTGCTGGTAGGCCACGCTGAGGTCGCCGACCCGGGTGGTCGGCGCGATGTCGAACCCGAACTGCCGCAGGGCCTCGCCGGCGCGCCGGTTCAACGCGCGCCAGTTCACGAACAGGCCGCCTTGACCGAGATTGCCGAGAAACATGTTCTCGGCCACGCTGAGATCCTGCGCCAGCGCCAGTTCCTGGTGGATGATGGCGATGCCGGCGCGCTGGCTCTCCTGCGGCTTGCCGAAGGTCACCTCGTCCCCGAAGATCCGCACCGACCCGGAGTCCTTGCGAAGGATGCCCGCCAGGACGTTCATCAACGTGGATTTGCCGGCGCCGTTCTCGCCGACCAGGGCGTGGATCGTGCCGGGGGCGACCCGCAGGGTGACGTCCTTGAGCGCCTGAACCCCGCCGAATGCCTTGCTGACGCGCGCGACATCGACCGCGTACTCGACCGTCTCCGCCCTCCCGGCACCGCCTTCGGTTCCGGAGTCCGGGGGACGCTGGCCTCGGCTCTCCGCCGGCCGGCCGTCCCGGGGCGCGAGGGCGCCGTCAGCCGGCACGTCGCGTCGCTCCGCCGGAGTCCGCGTCGCCCCAGCAGGCGTGGCGGTAGTCCTCGAGAACCTGCATGATCTTGTCGAGGATGATCGTCTCGGCCGTCAGGGGGCGCCCCGGCCGGCGGGCGCGCTCGTGTCCGGCGAACTGCCGAACCAGGCCGTCGGTGGGCGGAACCGCCGCCAGGTTGGCGAACAGGCGGTCCACCGCCGCCGACACCTCGGGGTGCGTCCAGTAGTAGCGGATGCGGTCCGACTTGCTGTACGACCGCAGCAGCTTCCGCTGCTGATGGCCGCCCTGGTAGTACTTGGCCCAGGCGTCCGGCTCGTCGAGCATCACCCGGTCGACCACGGCGCGAAGGCAGGACCGCCGTTCCACCGGAATCGTTTCGTCCTCCATGGCGGCCAGGGCGAACAGGCCCTCGCGCAGGGCGAAGGTGACCGCCGGGCCGACCTTCAGAATGGCGAAGTGGTCCCGCACCAGGTCGCGCAGCTTCTCGCGCGGCTGGAAGTCGGTCGAGTGGGCCTCGTAGACCAGTCCGGGGTGACCCTCGATGAAGCGGGCCAGCCCGAACGCCTTGGTGCGGTCGTAGGCGATGATCCCGGTGTGATCGAAGTCGACGCCCGGCTGAACCACGACGCCGACCACGCGCGCGAAGGCCGCGTCCAGCCCGCGCGCGGCGAACGCCCGGCGATGCAGGTCGAGGGTTTGGGCGACATTGGCGGGATCCGTGATCTGGATGCCCGACAGTCCGTCGGTTTCGCCCCCGGGCACCGGCACTTCGGTGCCGATGATGTAGAGGGGCGGGGCGCCGTCCGTCACGGCGGCTTCGGCCGCCGCGCACAGGTCGGCGGCGCGCTCGGCCGCGACGCCGGGGTCGATCGGGTCGACGTCGCCGGCCACCGCCATCGAGGCATCGAGGTGGATTTTCGAGAACCCGGCCGCGACGTAGTCGGCGACGAGGGTGCGCGACAGGGCCATGGCCTCGTCCGGGGTACGGTCCCGCCAGGCGTTCGGCCCCAGGTGGTCGCCGCCCAGGCACAGGCGCTTCAGTGGAAAACCGACCTCCGCCGCGATGCCGGCGACGAAGTCCCGGAACTTGACAGGCGTCATGCCGGTATAGCCGCCGAACTGGTTGACCTGGTTCGAGGTCGCCTCGATCAGGACCGTCCGGTCGGTGTCGAGGTCGAACAACAACGCCGCGCGAATGGCGATCGGATGGGCGGAACATACCGAGCAGATGCCGACGGCCTCGCCTTTGACATGCCGTAGAACCACATCCTTCATGACGGCCTCGATCTTGCTGGTATGCCCGCGCGGCGGGTTTGAAGGGGGGCGCGCCTCGGACTCGCGGCGACGCTTCGGGAAAGGGACGGGGATCGCCTCGCGCGTGGTCGCGGCACACCGGAGCCCGCGGCGGGGCCGTTCGATCCGGGCGGGCGTGTCGACCCGGGGGGGGTGCGCCGCTCGCCCGGGTCAAAACACCCGGATCAGGACCCTAGGTGGCGAAGTCGGTCACGGTGACCTTGCGCATGTCGCCGTCTCCCGCCTGCATCCGGCGAATGAAGTCCGGGCAGTCCGACAGGTTGATCTTGTGCGAAATGATGTCGTGCACGTCGATGACCTCGTTGGCCATGATGTCGACGGCCTGAATGCTGTTCTTCAGGGACGTGAAGCTTGCAATGAGCTGGACCTCTTCCCGATAGAACCGGAAGTGATCAATTTCGATCTTCGCCGTCTGCGACGGAACGCCGAACACCAGCACCCGACCTCGCGGCCGGACCAGCCGGTTGACCGCCTCGGACACCAGGGCCGACACACCGGTCGCGTCGGCGGCCGCGTCGTACGCCTTGTCCGGGATCGCGTCGGTCGTGTCGTAGACGTGCCCCAGCCCCATGCGCGCGGCATAGTCCCGCCGGTCGGGATTGCGTTCCAGGTAGTCCACGCGGGCGGCGCCCCGGGCCCGGATCATGCGGCCCATGAGCAGGCCGATCGGACCGGCGCCCATCACCAGCACGCGCTCGCCAACCTGCGGCGCCAGCCGTTCGGCCGCGTGCACGACGCAGGAGAGCGGCTCCACCAGCGCGCCCAGGTCGTAGGGCAGCGTGCCGATGTCGAAGGCCCCGCGCTCCTTGACGAGAACGTATTCCGCCATGCCGCCCGGGCGGTTGACGCCGGGCACCACCATGTTGCGGCAGTAGTGGTGCTCGCCCCGCAGGCATTCCGGACAGTTGTTGCACGGGACGTTGGGTTCGACGGCGACCCGGTCGCCGACCTTGAAGCGGGTGCACGCCGGGCCGACCTCGACCACCGCGCCGGCGAACTCGTGGCCGGGCACCAGGGGATAGTCGCAGGAGAAGCCGCCCTGAAAGATGTGCACGTCGGTGCCGCAGATGCCGCTGGCCTCGACCTTGATCAACACCTCGTCGCCTGTCGGCTCGGGGCGGGGCAGGTCCTCGATCGACATCTGGCCCGGCTGGGCGAACACGAGAGACTTCATGGCGGCACCCTCCGCTGAGGCCGGGCCGTGATGACACGCCCGTCCGCAAGAAAAAGGGCCATCGGGAGGCGACCGACCGCCCCCGATGGCCACGGACCACGCTAGAACAGGGAGTCGGGGTCGTAGATCGACTCGACGTTGTCGGCGTTGATCATCACGGACGGCGTGTAGGAGTAGTCAGGGAAGTTCGTGTTGCCGGCCCGCACGTCCTTGATGATGTCGATGGCCATTTCCGCCATCAGCTTCGGGTTGTTCTCGCCCGTCGCTTCCATCCGGCCCGCCATGATGGCCTTGTAGGCGTTCTTGTTGCCGTCGTAGCTGTAGATGCGCACGTCATCCAGCTTGTCGGCCGCTCGCAGCGCGTGGATGGCGCCCAGCGCCATGTCGTCGTTCTCGGTGTAGACGGCGTTCACCTCGGGGTGCGCGACCAGGACGTCTTCCATGGCCTTCAGGCCGCCCTGCTGGTCCCACTTGCCCCACACCTGGGTGACGATGGAAAAGTTGGTCTTGGCGGCGCTGCGCAACTGTCCATCAATGATGCCCAGGAAGAAGTTCCGGGACCGGGTGTGGCCGACGAGGTTGCCCTGGTTGCCGCTGATCAGCGCCACGTTGATCGGCGTGCTTCCGAACTGCTCGGCGGCATAGGCCCCGATCATCTGGTTGGTCGTCGCGTTGTCGGAGTTGACCCGGGTCACCACGTCGGCGCCGATGGCGAGGTCACTGTCGATGATGACCACCGGAATGCCCTTGCGCCGCACGCTTTCGACGATCCGCTGGCCGGCCGCCGGATCCTGCGGGTTGAGGATCAGCGCGTCGATGCCGCGCGCGACCATGTCCTCGACATCGGCGATCTGCTTGTTCAGGTCGGCGCGCGCGTCGGTGGTGATGACCGTCCAGCCGGCCTCTTGCCCGAAGGTCTTCACGTGCTCGGTGAGCGCGCTGAAGTAGGGGCCGTTCAGGGTCCGGTTGGAGAAGCCGACCATATAGTCGTCGGCGGACACCGGCGACGCCGCCATGGTCACGGATGCCGCGAGCGCCGCCATGGACCCGCCCTTGAGCATCTTCGATACCAAATTCCGAAACATCTCTTCCTCCTGGAACGTATCGCTTTGCGAGTCACGCTCGCGATTGACTGGGGGGGATCCAGTCCGGCTCCGGTGCTCGGCGGCGACCCCCGGGCGATGGCCGGCCACCGTTGAGAAAAGGCCCTCCAGTGCCACGAGTGTGTCATATCAAGATCGCGTGTCAATAATTAAGTTAACTCGCACAAACTTATTTTTTGACATTCAAGCCTCTTAAGATCCCAGCCACTCGCGCGGCGCGCCTATCGATAGGACGATCGCGCGCCCCATGATTGCAGAAATGCTTCGCATTGGGTGTCGAGGCCGGGAATCATACCCATGGCCTCAGAAACCCCGCGCGGTGACATCGGGCGCGACATGCGTCTTGACCCGTGCCGTCCTCCCATGCGCCATGGGTGGACATCATAATTTATCGGACGAAAAATAATTTATTGACACGTGCTCTTTTTGAGTCGCACGGTCACTGCCCTGCGGGAGCCGCGCGGAGGCGATCCGCGGACATGGGCGGGGCTGGCACCGTCCGGACCGTCAGCGCATGGCAGGGCCTGACCGTCGCTCGACCGGGCTCGGCCCGGCGAAACCCCTTACGGTGAGCGAAAGACTGCAGTCATGAAAAAGATCGTCGCGGTCGGCGAAATCGTTGTCGAGATCATGGCCACGGAGCCGGGGGACGGATTCCGGGAGCCGCTGTCGCTCATCGGACCCTATCCCTCGGGGGCGCCGGCGATCTTCATTGATCAGGTGGCGCGTCTCGGCCAGCCGTGCGGGCTCATCAGTTGTGTCGGGCCGGACGACTTCGGCCACCTCAACATGGAGCGGCTCAGGGCCGACGGGGCCGACGTATCCGCCGTCACGGTGGCGCCGGAGGGGGTCACCGGCAGCGCCTTCGTGCGCTATCGCTCCGACGGGGAACGCGACTTCGTCTTCAACATCAAGCACAGCGCCTGCGGGCGGATCACGCGGTCGACGGAGGGCGATCGTCTGCTGGACAGCGCCGATCACCTGCATGTCATGGGGTCGTCGCTGTTCTCGGAGTCCATCGTGGCGTTGATCCGCCACGCCATGGACCGGGTGAAGGCGCGCGGTGGCACCGTCTCCTTCGACCCCAACGTCCGCAAGGAAATGCTGACGCTGTCGGGCATGCGGGCGGCCTTGGAGACAATTCTGGGCGAGTCCGATGTCTTTCTGCCCAGCGGGCCGGAGCTGTTCCTGTTGTCGACGGCCACCGAGGAAGAGGACGCGATCGCCGAGATCCTCGACCTCGGCGTCACGGCCGTCGTCCTGAAGCGCGGCGCGGACGGCGCGAGCTACTACGACGGCGAGTCCACGGTGCACCACCCGGCCTTCGCCGTGACCGAGGTGGATCCGACCGGCGCGGGCGACTGCTTTGGCGCCACCTTCGTGACGGCCTGGCTGCGCGGCCTGGCGCCGGCGCGGGCGTTGCGTCTGGCCGCCGCTGCGGGCGCGCTGGCCGTGACACGCAAGGGGCCGATGGAAGGCACGTCCACGGAACACGACATCGAGACCTTCGCGGCGCGGCGGCACGTTGCCGTCACGACCTCGGGCATGGTCTCGGGCACGGCACGAGGGGACACGGCATGACGGTTCGCGAGACAGGGGCGCCGGACGGCGTGCCCGTGCGGGAGGTTCGCCTGACGACACCGGCGGGCGCGACCGCGTCGATTCTGAACTGGGGCGCCACGGTGCGGGATCTGACGGTCCCCCTGCGCGCCGGCGGGACCCGCCGGGTGGTTCTGGGATACGAGGATCCGAATGCCTACCGTGACAACCCCTGCTACCTCGGGGGAGTCGTGGGGCGGTGCTGCAATCGCATCGCCGACGGGCGGTTCACCCTGGACGGCGTCGGCCACCAGTTGCCGATCAATGGCGACGGCAACGTCCACCTTCACGGTGGTCCGCGCGGGTTCTCGCGCCAGCCCTGGCAGGTGGTCGCCGCCACGGACACATCGGTGCTTCTGGCCCTGACGTCGCCGGACGGCGATCAGGGCTATCCGGGCCGGGTGGACGTCACCTGCCTGTACACCCTGTCCGACCCCGCGACCCTGCGGCTGGAGATGACCGGGCGCACGGACGCGCCGACGGTGCTCAACCTGACCAATCACAGCTATTTCACGCTGGCCGAGGGCGCCGATGCCGGGGACCACCGGCTTCAGGTTCACGCGGGCTTCTATACGCCGGCACACCCGACCCTGATCCCCACGGGCGAGATCCGGGCCGTCGAGGGCACACCGTACGACTTCCGCGCCGCGCGGCGGGTCGCCGACGGGGGCATCGACTACGATATCAACTTCGTGCTCGATGGCCCGGTGGGGGTGACGCGGCCCGTGGCGCGGGTCCTGGCGCCCGACCATGCCCTGGCCCTGGAGGTCGCGACCGACCAGCCCGGTCTTCTGTTTTACAGTGGGTCGGCCCTGTTCCAGGCCGCGCCGGGACTCGAGGGGCAGGCACACGGTCCCCGCGCCGGGTTCTGCCTGGAGTCCTATCGCTTCACCGACTCGGTGAACCGTCCGCATTTCCCCTCGGTCGTCCTCCGGCCGGGCGACACCTACACCCATACCTGCGAGTACCGTTTCACGGCGCCGTGACCCGGACCGCCTCCCATCCCGGCGCCTCCTCCGTCCGGGTTCGCCCCGGAGGCCGCCCCAACACGCAGCGAGGACATGACATGAAGCTCCAGAACAAGGTGGCCCTGATCACCGGCGCGGCGCGCGGCATCGGACTCGCCGTCGCCATGCGGTACGCCGAGGAAGGCGCCAGGGTCGTGCTCGCCGACATCGCCGACAACGCGGTCCACAAGGCGGCGGCGGAGGTCGGACACGGCGCGATCGGCGTCCAGCTCGACGTCACCAGGCCGGAGTCGATCGACGCCGCCATCAAGACGACGGTGGAGACCTTCGGCGCGCTGGACATCCTGGTCAACAACGCCGGTGTTTTCGACCTGGCGCCGATCCTGGAGATCACGCGCGAGAGTTATCGCACGGTGTTCGCCGTCAACGTCGAGGGCCTGTTGTTCACGTTGCAGGCCGCCGCCCGCCAGATGGTGGCCCAGGGCACCGGCGGTCGCATCATCAACTTCAGTTCCCAGGCCGGACGCCGGGGCGAGGGCCTGGTGGGGGTCTACTGCGCCAGCAAGGCGGCGGTGCTCAGCCTCACCCAGTCGGCCGGTCTGGATCTGATCCGCCACGGGATTCGGGTGAACGGCATCGCCCCCGGTGTCGTCGACACGCCGATGTGGGACCATGTCGACGCCAAGTTCGCCGAGTACGAGGGGCGCCCGATCGGCGAGAAGAAACGCCTGGTCGGCGAGGCCGTGCCGTACGGGCGCATGGGCAAGCCGGAGGACTACGCCGGGGCGGCCGTGTTCCTGGCCTCGGACGACGCCGAATACGTCGTCGCCCAGACGCTCAACGTCGATGGCGGCAACTGGATGAGCTGAGGCGCCGACCGCGGGCCGCGCGGGACCGGTTCCGCCGGACTCACGGTCACGGGGCCAGGGGCAGGGTGAAGGCGAAGGTGCTGCCCTGGCCCGGCGCGGAGTCCACCCAGATGCGCCCGCCGTGGCGATCCACGATCCGCTTGCAGACCGCCAGGCCGACGCCGGTGCCGCCGCCGTATGCCTCGCGCCCATGCAGCCGCTGGAAGATGCGGAAGATCTGGTCGTGATATTGGGGGTCGATGCCGATGCCGGTGTCCCGGACGGTGAAGGTCGCGATCTGATCGGATTGGGTGGCGCCGATGCGAATCGTCACCGGCCGGTCCGGCGCGCGGTACTTCAGGGCATTGCCCACCAGGTTCTGGAACACCTGGATCAACTGCGGACCGTCGGCCAGGACCCGGGGCAGGCTGGTGTGGTCGATGGTCGCCGCCGCCTCGGTGATGCGCGGGGCGAGGTTCTCCAGGGCTTCCTTCAACAGGGCGTCCGAGTCCACGGCGGTCATGGCCCGTCCGTGGCTCTGGACCCGGGAGAAGGACAAGAGATCGGTGATCAGCGCGTCCATGCGCTTCGCGCCGTTCACGGCGAAGCCGATGTATTCCCGCGCCCTGTCGTCCAGGCTTTCCGCATAGTTCCGCTCCAGGAGCTGCATGAAGGACGCCACCATTCGCAGGGGTTCTCGCAGGTCGTGAGACGCGATGTGGGCGAATTGCTGGAGATCGTTGTTCGACTCCTCCAGGGTCTTGGTCTTCTCGGCCAGGTCCGTTTCCAGTGCCTTGCGTTTGGTGATGTCCGTGGTCACCCCGCCCATGCGCGTGATCTGGCCATCCGCATCCAGTTCGAAGCTCCTGCGGTCGTCCAGCCAGCGGACCGAGCCGTCGGCCCGCAGGATGCGGTACTGCTGATGCAGCGTTCCCGGAGTGCGCGTCCCACCCAGGTCGGCCTGGACCGCCGCGCGGTCATCGGGATGGATGGCGCGGACCCAGATCGTCGGATCATGCAGGAAGGTTTCCTTGGGATAGCCGAAAATTCGCTCACATGAATTGCTGATGAACTCCAGGTGGTTTTCGCTTCCCAACCAGACGACGTCATCGATGACGTCCAGGAACCATTCAAACGTTTCCTCGCTTTTCCTGAGAGAGTCCTCGGATATCTTGCGGTCCGTGATGTCGCTCGCCACGGCGAACAGGCGATCTTCATTGGTGGCGGCGATAGCCGACCAGACAAGCCAGCGGTACTCTCCCGAGCGGTGCCGATAGCGATTTTCGAACCCGTACGTGATGTCTCCGCGCCTCAGCCTGTCCATTTCCGCCCTGCTCGCGTCAACGTCGTCGGGGTGGACCATATCCATGAAGGCCCGACCGACCAACTGGTCGGGGGGGTAACCCAGCGTGCGTTCCCAGCCCGCGTTGACGCGGTGAATGATGCCGTCCATGCCGGCGATCAGATGCAGGTTCATGGGCTGGTCGAAGAACTTGTTGACCGTCTCCTCGGCCTGCTTGCGTTCGGTGATGTCGTCCACCACCAGGACCAGGCGAGCGGGCCGCTCTCCTGTCTTCCAGGTGGCCGACGCCGTGAGTTTCACCCAGGCGACGGCCTGGTCCCGGCTTTGCAGACGGCCTTCCGTCGTGAACCGGGTGATCTCGCCCGTGACCATGCGCCCCAGGTCGCGGGTCATGGATGGGGCCTCGAAGGCGTCCAGGGTATCCATGAAGGGCTGTTGCCCGGGCGTGTCCGGAGCGCGCTTCAGGATCGCGGCGTAGCGGTCGTTGGCGTTGACAATGCGTCCTGTGGCCACGTCGATCAGCGCGATCCCGACCCCGGCATGCTGGATGATCGCCGCGAACCAGCGTTCTCGCTCCACGAGCTGGCGCACCAGGGGATCGCCGACCGTGACGAACCCGGTGGTCCCGAGCACGATGACCAGGACGCCGATGGCCGCCGTGGTCAGGCCCGCCTCGATGAAGGGGGCCCGGATTTCGTGGATATCCACCTTGGCCACCACGCCCAGGTTCAGGATCGGCACGGGCGCGAAGGCCGCCAGCACGGTGACCCCTCGATAGTCCTTGCCGATCAGGGTACCGGACTGGCCCAGCAGGGCTTGGCGCATTGGCTCGGCCAGATCGGAGTCGAGCGGGATCGGGGATGGCTGGTAGCGGTCCCAGGCGCGCTGGCGCACGATGAAGACGATGCTGTCCTCGACGCGCCGGGCCAGGGTGAACTCGCCGATACCCGGATAGCTGGACAGTCCGGCCCTGATCTGCTGCAACGTGGCCGCGGTCGATCCCCCTGGATAGGTGGCGTGCCTCTCGTCGAACGTGGCCATCGCCTGCATCAGCCGGGCCTGACTTCGCACCATTTCCACCAGGCGTTCCCGCTGCTTCTCGAACGCGACCCCATAGAGAAGCGTGAGCGTCGACCCGGCGATGGCGGCGATGGACAAGACCAGGATGGCGGTCAGGACCAGGCCCAGGCGCCGCAAACGGACTCCCAACGCGCGACCGTCGGTTTCCGAGAAGAAGATCGGATGGGCCGAGGGGCCATGGCGCGCTTTCCAGATCGCGATGGTGACCACCAGTGCCGAGATGATCAGGACGGCGATCCAGGCCACCATGAACAGCGGGGGCTTCCCCCGCCCATCGTCGCCCCACTTTTCCTGAAGCGCGACGTGATCCGCCGAGCCCACGTAGTCGCCGACGACCGCGTCCAGGCGCGCCAGCAAGGCCGGGTCCGTCTTGCGCACCGCGATGGCCCGCTCGACCGTGGCCAGCGGCGGACCGAAGGATCGCACCTGGTCTTGGACGCGAACGGCCCGCGCCAGTTTGAGAAACGCGGGCTCCGGAATCACCAGGACATCGATCCCGCCCTGAAGAAGGGCATCAAGTCCGCGTTTTTCGTCCGTGTAGGGTCGCGTGAACAGCTTGGGGCGCCCGGCCAGGACCGGCACCGCCAACGCCGTCCGCACCACCCCGACCACGCGGCCCGACAGGTCGGACAATCCCGTCAGCTCTGTGTTCTCCACCCGACGGACCATGACCACGTCGTACTGCTCCAGGGGGCGGGTAAACCTGGCGAAGGGCGCGGTCTGGTTCGTGATCTCCATCAGGGGAACGACATCCGCCGTGCCGCTCTCCAGCGCCTCCCGCACGTCATCCCAGCTGTCCAGGACCCGATAGACGACGGTCAGATTGGCGCGTCCGGCGATGTCATTGAACACGTCCACGGCCAAGCCGGCCGCCACCCCGTTCATGGTCCGGCTGTACAGGGGCGGCAGGGCCTTGGGGACGGCGGCGACGATCGGGTCAGGGCGCGGTGGGTCGGAGGCGCCGGCGGTGGCGATGGTCAAACACTGAACAGCACAAAAAAACAACAGACTGATCGCCAGGCAGGCGAAACAGAACGGTGTTGATGCCGTGTTGGACATACTGACTCACGCGCACTGGCAACCCTCAAAACTATTGGATGGTAGCACGAAAACCGCACGGCACCCCAGGAAACATGCACGCGCTACTCTGGCCAGGGCTCCGAACTCGGATTACGGAAAGCTCATGGCGAGGGGATCCGCAAATCCGTGCATAGATGCTTATACTAGCGGCGGATGAGTCACACTCATCCGCCTCCGGTATGACGGGGCGTTGTGGGCTCGGCGGGGGAGGTGTCCGGGACGCGATCGTCGCCAAGCCCGCTCTTGCGTGACGACTCGAGTTTTTGAGGTTGACGGCGCCCGCCCGGCTGCCCCATCGTCACCGAACCATGCAGACCATGCCGCATATGACGTCGATCCTACGACTGGACCTCGCGCTGGCCCTACGGGGCTGATGAGCGCCCCGGCACCGTGCCCGCGTTTCGCGGATCGGTGACCCCCTCGATCCAGTCCAGGGTTCCCCGACGTCATCCCGCAAGGTCACGCGATCCATGGTTGCCCACGATCCCCACAGTCTGCGCGAGATCGATCGCCTCTGTCCGGCCGTCGCGCGTGGTCGGGCGCTGGCCCTGCCGCGGCCGCGACTAAGGGTCGGTCGCCGGCCGCCTCGTGCGTGGCCAGCCGGCGGCCGTAGGACGGCCACGTTGCGACCAACCCTTCGCGATCGAAGATCGCAGTCCCGCTCCCGGCGCGCCCAGGCCGCGCCCCGTGCCGACAATCGGAGACGAGTCCATGCCCGTGGATCCGACGACCAAGTACAAGCCCTTCACTCCCGTTGCCTTGACGGACCGCCGCTGGCCGTCGGCGGTCATCGATCGCGCGCCCATCTGGGCCTCGGTCGATCTCCGCGACGGCAACCAGGCGCTGATCGAGCCCATGGGGATCGAACGCAAGCTGCGCCTGTACAAAGCCCTGGTGGAGATGGGCTTCAAGGAGATCGAGGTGGGCTTTCCGGCCGCCTCGCAGACCGATTTCGACTTCGCCCGCCATCTGATCGAAAACGACATGGTGCCCGAGGACGTGACCCTGCAGGTGCTGGTGCAGGCGCGCGAGCACCTGATCCGGCGGACGTTCGAGGCGCTGAGGGGCGCCCCTCGGGCCATCGTTCACGTCTATAACTCGACCTCCACCCTGCAACGCAGAGTCGTGTTCGGCCTCGACCGCCCGGGCATCATCGAGATCGCCCGCGAGGGCGCGACGCTCATCCACAGGCTGGCCGCCGAGACGGATACCGAAATCCTGTACCAGTACTCGCCGGAGAGCTTCACGGGCACGGAACTCGATTTCGCCGTCGAGATCTGCGAGGCGGTCATGGACGTGTTCGAGCCGACACCCGACAAGCGCATGATCCTCAACCTGCCCAGCACCGTCGAGATGGCCACGCCCAACGTCTATGCCGACCAGATCGAATGGTTCTGCCGGCATGTGCGCAACCGGGACAGCGTCATCATCTCCGTTCACCCGCACAACGACCGGGGCACCGCCGTGGGCGCCACGGAACTCGCGTTGATGGCCGGGGCCGAACGTGTCGAGGGCACCCTGTTCGGCAATGGCGAGCGCACCGGCAACGTGGACCTGATCACGCTTGCCCTGAACCTGCACACCCAGGGCATCGACCCGGGGCTGGACTGCTCCAACATGCCTGACCTGGTGACCATGTCGGAATACTGCACCCGCCTGCCGGTGCATCCGCGTCACCCCTACGCGGGCGAGCTGGTGTTCACCGCCTTCTCGGGGTCGCATCAGGACGCCATCAACAAGGGCCTGCGCGCCATGCGCCAGTCCAACAGCGGTGTGTGGGAGGTGCCCTACCTGCCCATCGATCCGGCCGACGTGGGCCGCACCTACGAGGCGGTCATCCGCATCAACAGCCAGTCGGGCAAGGGGGGCGTGGCCCATATCCTGGAGCGTGACCAGGGCCTTCAGATGCCGCGCGGCCTGCAGATGGAATTCGCCGGGGTGGTCCAGCAGATCACCGACGAGTCCGAGGCGGAGATCACCGCCCGGCACCTGTGGGAGATCTTCGAGCGCGAGTATCTGGCGGTGCGGCCCGGCGACATCGTGCTCAAGGAATACCGCACGGTGCCCGACACCCATGCCACGGATGTGCGCGTGTTGGATGCCGTGTTGGTCGAGACGGACGAGGACCGGGCCATTCGCGGCACCGGCAACGGGCCGCTGGATGCCTTCGTCGATGCCCTGCGCCGGCACCTGGGCACGGGGCTGGAGGTGGTCGGCTACTCCGAGCATGCGCTCGGCGTTGGTGCCAACGCCCATGCCTACGCGTACGTCGAGATGAAGGCGGGCGACGGGACCCTGCTGTACGGGGTCGGGCGCCACACCAACATCGTTCAGGCGTCGCTGAACGCCATCCTCTCGGCCGTCAACCGGTCGCGGCGGGGACAGGCGCGGGCGGCGGCGGAATAGGGCACAAAAAACCCCGGATGCCATGTGCATCCGGGGTTTTGGGCTTGAAAAAGCCGGTGCTGGTGGGCGCGGCTGGGATTGAACCAGCGACCCCTCGCGTGTGAAGCGAGTGCTCTCCCGCTGAGCTACGCGCCCGCCGGGCGCGGCCCGGATCGGGGCCGCGTCTTGCGCGGAGGGCGGCTTATAGCGCCGTCCGGGACGGGCCGTCAAGCCCGTTTGCGCGTCTCGCCCAGGGCGGCCAGCGCCGCCGGCACATCCGCCAGACGGGAGATCAGGCGGTCGGCCCCGGCCTCCGCCGGCGGTACCGGGCTATAGCCGAAGTCGACCATCACCACGGCCACGCCGGCCGCGTGGGCGGCATCGACATCATAGGGGGTGTCGCCGACCATGGCGGCGCGTCCGGGCGCCACGCCCATGCGCTCCAGCGCCAGCAGCAGCGGGCGGGGATGGGGCTTGCGTTCGGGGATCAGGCCGGCGCCGATCACGGCGTCGAACAGGCCGTCCAGGCCCAGGGCCTTGACCACGCCCTCGGTGGGACCCTGCGGCTTGTTGGTGCAGATGCCCAGGCGGATTCCGGCGTCACGCAGGGCGCGCAACAGATCCTCGGCGCCGTCGTAGGGGCGGGTGCCGACCAGCGGCTTGGCCTCGTACAGCGCCACGAAGCGGTCGTGCAGACGCTCCAGGCGGGCCGTCTCGTCGGCGCCGGCGCCGATGGGGCGCCCGGTGGCGGCCATGGCCTTGCTGACCAGGATGCGGGCGCCCTGGCCGACCATGGCCGGCACCTGGTCGGGACGCAGGTGCGCGAGCCCTTCCTCGTCCATCAGGGCGTTCAGGGCCAGGGCCAGGTCGGGCACGCTGTCGATCAGGGTGCCGTCCAGGTCGAACACCACACCGTCGAAAGGCAAGTCGGTCACCATGAAACCTCGCGCGAAAAGGGGGCGGATCGATCCGGACAAGGAATCGATCTGTAACCAAGCGCAACACTGTGTGAGTTTGCGTGACCGGCAGAGTATGGCAGCGTCCTTGCCCTGACCACCCCACTTCGGGTAGGCGGTCCCCACCCGAACCGACACCCGCAGGACAGACACGCCGCCGATGAACGCCCAGACCCCCGCCGCCACCGATGTGGCGGCCATTGTTCTCGCCGCGGGCATGGGGACGCGCATGCGCTCCACCCGCCCCAAGGTGGCCCATGTCCTGGCCGGCCGGCCGCTGCTGGGCCATGTGCTGGACACCCTCGACATGCTGGGCGCGCCGCCGGAGGCCACGGTGGTGGTGGCCGGCCCGCACATGCCCGAGGTGGAACGGCTCGCCGCCCCCCGGCCCACCGTGCTTCAGGCCGAGCGCCTGGGCACCGCCCACGCCGCCCTGCAAGCCCGCCCGGCATTGCCGACGCCGCCGGCGACCGTGCTGATCCTGTTCGGCGACTCTCCCCTGGTCCGCGTGGAGACGCTGCGAGCCATGGTGGCCCGGCGGGGCGAGGGCGCGGATGTGGTGGTGCTGGGTTTCCAGGCCGCCGACCCCACCGGCTACGGACGCCTGGTCACCGATGGCCGGGGTGCTCTGGAGGCGATTGTCGAGCACAAGGACGCGACGGAGGATCAGCGTGCGATCACCCTGTGCAATGCCGGGGTGATGGCGGTGGACGGGGCGCGGCTGTTCGGCCTGCTGGAGCGGATCGGCAACGCCAACGCCAAGGGCGAGCACTACCTGACCGACATTGTCGCCCTGGCCCGCGCCGACGGGCTGGTCTGCGCGGTGGTGGAGGGCGACGAGGCGGAGATGCTGGGCATCAATGACCGCGCGCAACTCGCCACCGCCGAGCGGGTGGTGCAGGGCCGCCTGCGCCGGGCGGCCATGGAGGGCGGCGCCACCCTGACCGATCCGGATACCGTGTTCCTGTCCATGGACACCCGCCTGGGCCGGGACGTGACCGTCGGCCCATTCTGCGTCTTCGGTCCCGGGGTGACGATCGGCGATGGCGTGGAGATCAAGGGCTTCTGCCATTTCGAGGGCTGCACGGTCGAGGCGGGCGCCACCCTCGGCCCCTACGCGCGGCTGCGGCCCGGTGCGACCATCGCGCAGGGGGCGCACATCGGCAACTTCGTCGAGATCAAGAAGGCCACCGTGGAACCCGGCGCCAAGGTCAATCACCTGACCTACATCGGCGACGCCCGGGTGGGCGCCGCGGCGAACGTCGGCGCGGGCACCATCACCTGCAACTACGACGGCTTCGCCAAGCATCACACCGATATCGGCGCGGGGGCCTTCATCGGCTCCAACACGGCGCTGGTGGCGCCGGTCCGTGTCGGTGACGGCGCCATCGTCGGCGCCGGCAGCACCATCACCCACGACGTGCCGGCCGATGCCCTGGCCGTCACCCGCGCGGCGCTCACCCAACGTGACGGCTGGGCGGCCAAGTTCCGCGCCCACATGAAGCGCCTGACGGGCAAGGGCTGAGGAAAAAGGGACAGCAGACCATGTGTGGCATCGTCGGCATCATCGGCACCCAAGAGGTGGCCCCGCGCCTGATCGAGGGGCTGCGGCGGCTGGAGTATCGCGGCTATGATTCCGCCGGGGTGGCCACCCTGGACGGCGACGCCATCGAACGCCGCCGCGCGACCGGCAAGATTTCCGCCTTGGAGGCGCGTCTCGCCGCCGAGCCCCTGGGTGGCGCCACCGGCATCGGCCACACCCGCTGGGCCACCCACGGGATTCCCAACGAGACCAACGCCCATCCCCACGCCAACGGCCGGGTGGCGGTGGTGCACAACGGCATCATCGAGAATTTCCAGGACCTGCGCGCCGACCTGGCGGCCAAGGGGCACGCGTTCGCCTCGGACACCGACACCGAGGTGGTGGTGCACCTGATCAGCCAGTTCATCGCCGAGGGCGTCGATCCGGTGGAGGCCGCGCGCCGCGCGTTCGGCCGTCTTCAGGGCGCGTTCGCCCTGGGCATCCTGGTGCGCGACAGGCCGGACGTGCTGATCGCCGCCCGTCAGGGGAGCCCCCTGGCCATCGGCCACGGCGACGGCGAGATGTTCCTGGGCTCCGATGCCCTGGCGCTGGCGCCCATGACCCGGCGGATCACCTACCTGGAGGACGGCGACTGGGCGGTGCTGAGCACCGGCGGCGCCACCATTCGCGACCTGGAGGGCCGTCTGGTCAACCGACCCGAACAGTTGAGCAACCTGTCCGGCGCCATGATCGGCAAGGGTGGCCATCGCCACTTCATGGCCAAGGAGATCTTCGAGCAGCCCCAGGTGATCGGCGACACCCTGAACGCCATGTTCAACCCGGCCGCGCGCACCATCACCCTGCCGGCGCTGCCGTTCGACCTGGCCGCCGTGCCGCGCATCACCATGATCGCCTGCGGCACCGCCTCGCTGGCCGGCATGGTCGGCCGCTACTGGCTGGAGCGCGTCGCCCGCGTGCCCGTGGACTGGGACCTGGCCAGCGAGTTCCGCTACCGCGCGCCGGTGATGGCCGACGGCGGGCTGGCCGTGTTCATCAGCCAGTCGGGGGAAACCGCCGATACGCTGGCGGCCCTCCGCTATTGCAAGGCGCATGGCCAGCACTGCCTGTCCATCGTCAACGCTCCCGAAAGCACCATCGCCCGCGAGAGCCATGCCGTGCTGCCCACCCTGGCCGGGCCGGAGATCGGGGTGGCGTCGACCAAGGCGTTCACCACCCAGCTTGTGGTGTTGGCCTGCCTGACCATCGCCCTGGCGAAGATGCGCGGCGCCATCGATCATGAGACCGAGGCGCGGCTGTCCTCGGCCCTGACGGAGGTGCCGGCCCGCGCCGCCGAGGTGCTGAACCACGACGAGCGCATTCGCGCCATCGCCCAGTCCATGCTGACTCCGGCCCGCGACGTGCTCTACCTGGGGCGCGGCAGCAGCTATCCCCTGGCCCTGGAGGGGGCGTTGAAGCTGAAGGAAATCAGCTACATTCACGCCGAGGGCTACGCGGCCGGCGAGATGAAGCACGGCCCCATCGCGCTGATCGACGAGTCCGTGCCGGTGGTGGTGATCGCGCCGAGCGACCCGCTGTTCGACAAGACCGCCTCCAACGTCCAGGAGGTGGTGGCGCGCGGCGGCAAGGTGGTGGTGTTCTCGGACCCCGAGGGCGTGGCGCGGCTGCGTGACCTGGCGCTCGACGCCATCGCCCTGCCGGCCGTCGATCCTTTCGTCGCGCCCATCCTTTACGCCATCCCGGTGCAGCAGCTCGCCTATCACACCGCCGTGGACAAGGGCACCGACGTGGACCAGCCGCGCAACCTGGCCAAGGCGGTGACGGTGGAGTGAGGGGCGTTGTTCAGCGGCAGAGTCCAAGATCGAAGGCGGAAGAGGGGCCCAAGGGGCCCCTCTTCCTGGTCCCTGGCTAGTTCACCTGGAACATGTCGTAGATGATGGTCTTGTTGTCCCCGAAGTCCTTGTGACCCGGGATGTAGGGCTGTGGGTCGGAATGGTGGATGTGGGTCCACAGGCCGTCGTCCACGAGGCCCTTCAGCACGCTTGTGAACGTGTCATCGTACAGGTCGAGCCGGTGGGTGAGGGACACGATCCCGCCCGAGCGCACGACACGCTGGAACTCCCGCATCACGCCGGTCATGTTTTTGAGGTATGTCAGCGTGCCGATGCATTGCGCCGCCATGAAATGGTTGTCCGGGAAGGCGAGCGGGTTATTCATGTCCATTTGTTTGAGATCGGTGTAGCACCCTTTCTGCCGGGCCTTGTCCAGCGACGCCGTCGAGTAGTCGATCCCGGTGATGTCCGAAAACCCGAGCTTGTTCAGATGCAGGCCCGTCAGACCCGTACCGCAGCCCGCGTCCAGAACCGGGTGCCCGGTGTCGAGTCCCTGTTTGCGCAGCGCCTCGGCGGCCTGCCGCGGGGCGTCATATCCCATGCCCAACAGATCTTCCTCATAGGAAGAAGACCAGCGGTCGTAATATTCCTCAAGTTGTTCAAGATTAGCGTCAGTCATCTTGTCAAGTTCAGACGAATCCCCGGAGGAATTCGCAGTGTTTGGGCGGATGGCAGACGTATCTGTCACAATGACCTCTTCAATGCTGTTTCACCAAAAACGCACAGAATGTGCACCCTTCTACTGAACATATATTAGGCACCGGTTCAATGCCGACGCGAAAAAATTTCACATAAAAATCCAGCGAAATACCCAGGCACGGCTGTCCTCGGTCCCGTCGCCCCAGAATCCCCGCAATACCCTGCTGGGATCAATGGTCCGCATCACGAGGATGGGGAGGATCCGGCGGTGGTCATGATCACGCGACGTTCTGGATGGCCTGTCGCCCTTGCTGTCGCCTTGCTGGTTGCAGCCTGCGCGACGGGACCCGCGACCACCCCCTATCAGGCCGCGCGGGAGACCGGCTACGGCTACGGCGGTCAGCAGATCGGCGACGCGCGATTCCGCGTTACCTTCTCGGGCAACAGCCGGACCCCCCGCGAGACCGTCGAGTCCTACCTTCTCTATCGCGCCGCCGAGGTGACGTTGCAACGCGGCTACGATGCTTTCGTGGTGGTGGACAAGGATACCGAGCGCTTTACGCGCACCACCATGACAGGGCCGCGCGTCGGGGTCGGGTATGGCCGTGGCTGGGGCTATCCCCACGCCCGCTATCGTCCCTACCGTCACCCCTACCATTACCGGGGCTCCTCCCTCGGCCTCGCCTGGCACCATGGCGCCTACGGCCCCACCACCACCAAGTCCGATCATCGCTACACCGCCTCGGCCACCATCGTCATGCGCCGGGGCCGTGGCCCCTGGTGGGACCCGGCCGTGCACGACGCGCGGTCGGTGGTGCGCCATGTCGGCCCGGGCGTCGTCTTGCCGGCGGATGCCGGCCCGGCCGGAGTCGCGCCGGTGCGAGGAGCGCTTCCCGGCGCGCGCGCATCGGCCGATGGGCCGGTTGGGTAGGCCGATCGCCAGAAACCCGTTGTTGAGCCGTACGAGTTCGGGAGTCGCGCGAGAGGTGTGCGATTGGGCCACCGCACGGGTGGGCCGCCCCCATGGATGGAAAGTTCCGGACTTGGAACACATTAAAGCGGTGTCTTCTGAGTCCAAGGGAGGTAGCGACCTCCGCCTTTCGGCGGAAGCCGTTTGGTCCGGGCGGGCAAAGGGTCTAGAGTGATCGCTCCCGAACCATGGGGAGGCCCGCCGCTCTGGCGGTGCGGCACAGCCCTCGCGTGTCCGTCCGGAGGTTCTGTTTGAATACGCTCGCCACGCCCTACCTCGCCGGCGACGGCAAGGTCGCCGGCCGCTTTCGGGTCTGGCCTGGGTCGCCCCACGAACTGGGGGCCACCTGGGATGGGTCCGGTACCAATTTCGCGTTGTTTTCCGCTCATGCCGAGGCGGTTGAGCTGTGTCTGTTCGATGACACGGGAACGCGGGAGATCGCCCGCATTCGGCTTCCCGAACATACCCACGAGGTGTGGCACGGTTACCTGCCGGATGTACGCATCGGACAACTCTATGGCTTTCGCGTCTACGGCCCCTACGCGCCGGAACAGGGCGACCGCTTCAATCCCCACAAGCTGCTTCTGGACCCTTACGCCAAGGGCCTCGTGGGTGAAGTGAAGTGGCATGACGCGCTGTTCGGCTACCAGGTGGGGCACGACGATGGCGACCTGTCGTTCTCCGACGTCGACAGCGCCCCCTACATGCCGAAGTGCCAGGTGGTGGACACCGCCTATACCTGGGGCGGCGAGACGTTCCATCCCAATCCCTGGCACGACACCATCCTTTACGAGATGCACGCGCGCGGCTTCACCATGCGCCACCCGGGCGTGCCGCCGGACCGGCGCGGCACCTTCGCCGGGCTGGCCGAGGCTCCGGTGGTGGAGTACCTGAAGGGCCTGGGCATCACGGCCGTCGAGTTGCTGCCGGTGCACGCCTTCCTGCATGATCGCCACCTGATCGAGCGCGGGGTGCGCAATTACTGGGGCTACAACAGCATCGGCTTCTTTGCCCCCCACCCGGAGTACCTTGGAAAAGGCGGCCTGAACGAGTTCAAGATTTTCGTCCAGGTCATGCACGATGCCGGCATCGAGGTGATCCTGGACGTGGTCTACAACCACACCGCCGAGGGGAACCACCTGGGGCCGACGCTGTCCTTCCGGGGTATCGACAACCGGTCATACTATCACCTGATGGGGGATAACCCCCGCTACTACAACGACTTCACCGGGACCGGCAACGCGCTGGAACTGCGCCATCGCAACGTCCTGCGGATGGTCACCGACTCCTTGCGCTACTGGGTCGAGGAGATGCGGGTGGACGGCTTCCGCTTCGACCTGGCGACCACGCTGGCGCGGGTGAACGGCACCTATGATCAGCACGCCGGCTTCCTGGACGCCGTCGCCCAGGATCCGGTGCTGTCCCGCGCCAAACTGATCGCCGAGCCCTGGGATACCGGCATGGGGGGCTACCAGGTGGGCCGCTTCCCGCCCGGCTGGGCTGAGTGGAACGACCGCTATCGCGACACCGTGCGCAAGTTCTGGAAGGGCGACGACGGACAGATGGCGGAACTGGCCTCGCGCCTGTCCGGGTCCGCCGATATCTTCGGCCACCAGGGGCGCAAGCCCTGGGCCAGCATCAACTTCGTGACCGCCCACGACGGCTTCACGCTGAACGACCTGGTCAGCTACAACGAGAAGCACAACGAGGCGAACGGCGAGGACAATCGCGACGGCCACTCCGACAATCGCTCGTGGAACCACGGCGCGGAAGGCCCCACGGATGACCCGGGGATCGTGGCCTTGCGGCGGCGGCAGCGCCGCAATTTCCTGTTGACGCTGCTCATGTCCCAGGGCGTGCCAATGCTGGTGGCGGGGGATGAGTTCGGCCGCTCGCAGCAGGGCAACAACAACGCCTACTGCCAGGACAATCCGCTGAGCTGGCTGGACTGGCAACGCATCGACGAGTCGGGACAGGAACTGCTGTCCTTCACCAAGGCGCTCATCAAGCTGCGTCGCTCCCACCTGGTGTTCCACCGCTCGCGGTTCTTCCAGGGGGACGTGATCCCGGGCACCTCCGTGAAGGATGTCACCTGGTTGCGGCCGGACGGCGAGGAGATGAGCGAGCAGGACTGGGGAGACGGCAACGCGCGCACGCTGGGCATGCTGCTGTCCGGCGAGGCCGGCCAGATGCACTTGACCGAAAGCGGCGAGCCGGAGCCGGACCAGACCTTCCTGGTGTGGCTGAATGCCTCGCACCTGGACATGACCTGCCGCACGCCGCCGCTGCCGGCGGGCGTCCGCTGGCATGTGGTTGCCGATACCCTGGCGGCCGGACCCAAGCACAATGCCGCCGGCGCGCGCACCATGGGCGGCAAGGCGGCGACCTCCTCCAAGAAGGGGCGAGTGTTCCTGGCGGCCCGCTCTGCCCTGATCCTGGAACGGCGGGAGGTGGGCAAGATGGAGCGGGAGGGGACCGCCTCGCGTCCCAAGGTCTAAGGACTCGGGGCGTGCCCCGGCGCGGGGCGCGCCGCCCCCGCGCCCGCCCGGCGTGCCTTGCCCAGGCGCCACCCCGGCGCACCTCAAGGACCCCTGTCCGGGGGACCTATCCCATTGATACGCAGGAGACCGGTCATGTCGATAGACCGCGCGTGCCATGCCATGCCGTTTGGCGCCCGACCCCTGGACGACGACGGGGTGCGGTTTGATCTATGGGCACCGGACGTGGATACGGTGACCCTGGAACTGGTGGAGGGCGCGTCGCCGCACGCGCTGACCGTCACCCAAAGCCAGCCCATGACGGCCGTCGGTGACGGCTGGTGGCGGGCCGAGGCCGCCTCGGCCGGTCCCGGAACCCTGTACCGCTATCGTCTGCCCAATGACCTGGCGGTACCCGACCCGTGTTCCCGGTACCAGCCCTTCGACGTGCATGGGCCGAGCCAGGTGGTGGATCCGGGCACCTATGCGTGGCGCGCCACCGACTGGCGCGGCCGGCCGTGGCACGAGACCGTCCTGTACGAACTCCATCCCGGCACCTTCAGCCCCGAGGGCACCTTCGAGGGGATCGCGCGGCGCCTGGATCACCTGGTGGACCTGGGGATCACGGCCGTGGAACTGATGCCCGTGGCCGACTTCCCGGGCCGCTGGAACTGGGGCTACGACGGCGTGCTGCTGTTCGCGCCGGACTCCACCTACGGCACGCCCGACGACCTCAAGCGGCTGATCGACGCGGCCCACGACCGGGGCCTGATGGTGTTCCTGGACGTGGTCTATAACCACTTCGGACCTGAGGGGAACTACCTCCACGTCCATTCCGAGCAGTTCTTCGACGCGGCGCAGCACACCCCCTGGGGCGCGGCCATCGACTTCTCGCGCCCCGAGGTGCGCGCCTTCTTCGTGCACAACGCGCTGTTCTGGCTGGAGGAATACCGGTTCGACGGGCTGCGTCTGGACGCTGTGCACGCCATTCTCGACAGCCAGCCGGAGCATATCCTCGACGAGATCGCGCGCCGGGTGCGGGCGCACTTCGAGGGCTCCGGGCGTCATGTGCACCTGGTGCTGGAGAACGACGACAACGCGGCGCGCTTCCTGGGAGCGCCGGGCGTGCGCTATGACGCGCAGTGGAACGACGACTACCACCACATCGTCCATCATCTGCTGACCGGAGAGGGCTACGGATATTACGAGGACTACGTGGATGACCCCATGGATCGGCTGGCGCGGGCGCTGACCGAGGGCTTCGACTACCAGGGGACACCCTCGGCCCATCGCGGCGGTCAGCCGCGCGGCGAGCCCAGCGCCGACCTGCCGGCCACCGCCACCGTCAACTTCATCCAGAACCACGACCAGGTGGGCAACCGGGCGTTCGGCGAGCGGCTCACCGTCCTGGCGCCGTCCGAGGCCGTGGAGGCGGCCCTGGTGCTGCTGCTTCTGGCGCCGCAGCCGCCGATGCTGTTCATGGGCGAGGAATGGGGGTGCCGACGACCGTTCCTGTTCCATGTGGACTTCGGCGAGGATCTTCGCGAGCCCGTGCGGGAGGGGCGCCGGTCTGAATTCGCCCGCTTCCCGGCCTTCGCCGACGCCGATGCCCGGGCGCGCATTCCCGATCCGTTTCACACCGAGACCCGGACCGAAAGCCGCCTGGACTGGGACGAGGCCGCCGCCGGCGACGCCGCTGACCGACTGGCATGGATCAAGAGGTTGCTGGCCATCCGCCGCACCGTCATCATGCCGCTGGTCCCCGGTCTGCGGCCGGGGCAGGTGGTTCGCTTCGGTGGCCGTGGGCTGTGTATCACGTGGCGTGGGTCCGGTGGTCCCGACCTCGTCGTGGTCATGAACCTGGGGCCGGAGCCCTGCGCGGCCCCCGTGCCCGTGGCCCTCACCCGGCCGGCCCTGGCCGCCACGCCCCCCGCGGCCCCCGCGGCCCTGGGCGAGGGACGGCCGCTACCGCCCTGGACGGTCCTTTGGGGGCAGGCGGGTTAGGGTATCGATGCCGGTGTCGTATCCACGACGCGTCGCCGCCGCTTGGTGCCGATTGTGGGCGCCGATCATGGGCGCCGATCATGACAACCGTCCAGGTCGTGACGAAGCAGAGAGAGAGTCGCCCGATGATGTCTGACACCGCCCCCGCTCCGACGCGCCCGGTCCGTGCCGACGGGGCCGGCCCGTCACCCTTTCCCCGGGCCACCCTGCGCCTGCAACTCACCCCGGACTTCGGCTTTGACCGGGCGGCCGCCGTGGTGCCCACGCTGGCCGCCCTGGGGGTGAGCCACGTCTATCTGTCGCCGATTCACATGGCGCGGCCGGGGTCCACCCATGGCTATGACATCATCGACCATGGACGTCTGAACCCGGACCTGGGCGGCGAGGCCGCGTTTCGCCGCTTCAGCGATACCTTGCAGGTGCACGGTCTCGGGCTGATCGTCGACGTCGTGCCCAACCACATGGGCATCGGCGTGGGGGAGAACCAATGGTGGCGTGACGTGCTGGAGTGGGGCCGCGACAGCCCCTACGCGGACTGGTTCGACATCGACTGGGAGCCCGCCGAGCCCTCGCTCTCGGGCCGTATCCTGCTGCCGGTGCTGGGCGACCATTTCGGCGCGATCCTGGACCGGGGTGAACTGCGCCTGGGTCACGACGCCGATCAGGGCGGGTTCGTGGTGCGGTACTACGAGCACGCCTTCCCCGTGGCCGTGCGGGACTACGGCGACATCCTGCGCCGGGGGCTCACCGCCGGCGGGATCGAGAAGACCGTGCTGGCCCTGGTCATCGCCGGGGCCGACTCCCTGAAGGTGGCGGCCGATGACGACGCCGCCCGCATCGCGCGGCGTCAGGTGGCCGCGGTGGTCAAGAGCCGCCTCGTCGAGTTGTTGAGCGAAAGCGAGGAGGCGCGCGCGGTGGTGGCCGCCGCCGAGAACGCCTTCGCCGGCGAGCCCGGGCGCCCGGCCAGCTTCGACGCCCTGGACGCGCTGATGGAGCGGCAGGCCTATCGCCCCGCCTTCTGGCGCGTGGCGGCGCACGAGATCAACTATCGCCGCTTTTTCGAGATCAATGATCTGGCCGCGCTGCGCATGGAGCGCGATGACCTGTTCGTCACCACCCATCGCCTGCTGCTGGACCTGGTCGCCGAGGGACGCGTGCAAGGCGTGCGCCTGGACCATGTGGACGGCCTGTGGGATCCGGCCACCTACTTCCGGCGCCTGCAGGCGGACCTGGGTCAGGCCCTGGCGCGGGGCGTGGTCGGCGGTCGGGTCACGCCTTACGCCGACGCCGACGTCGCGCCGGACCCGGACGCCGCGCCGGGCGCGATCCTGGGCGTGTCTCCGTTCGGGGCCGACCAGCCGATGTACGTGGTGGTCGAGAAGATCCTGGCCCCCCACGAGCGGCTGCGCGCGGACTGGCCCATCGCCGGCTCGACCGGCTACGAGTTCATGAACCATGTCCTCGGCCTGTTCATCGACCCCGCCGGGGAGGAGCCGTTGGACCACGAGTACGCCCGCGTGCTGGGCGCACCCCCCGACTTCGAGACGGTCGTGCGCGCCGCCAAGCGGCAGGTGATGGAAGAGTCCCTCACCAGCGAGGTGGGCGTGATGGCCAACCGGCTCACGCGTCTGGCCAAGACCGCGCGCGGCACGCGGGATTACTCACGGCTGGCGTTGCGCTCGGCCCTGATCAACGTGGTCACCCATTTCCCGGTCTACCGTACCTACGTCAGTCCGGACGCGCTGACCGAGACCCTCGCCCTGGCCGGCGGCACGCCCGCCGAGGCGGCCGGCGGCGGCGCCACCGAGGCGCGGGCGCGCATCGACGACCAGGACCGGCGCGACCTGCAATGGGCCATCGGCCGCGCCCGCAAGATGGCGCGCGCGCCGGACCTGTCGATCTACGACTTCCTGCATGACGTGCTGACCGCGGATCTGGCCCTGGCCGGCGCCGGTCACGCGGCCAGTGAGGTTCTGGAAGTGGCGATGCGGGTGCAGCAGTTGACGGGACCCGTGATGGCCAAGGCGATGGAGGATACCGCCTTCTACCGCTATGTCCGGCTGGCGGCGATCAATGAGGTCGGGGGCGAGCCGGAGCGTTTCGGCCTGTCACCGGCGGCGTTCCACCATGCCAACCAGGAACGCCGCCAGGACTGGCCGTTCGCCATGCTGGCCAGCGCCACCCACGACCACAAGCGCGGCGAGGACGCGCGGGTGCGCCTGGCGGTGATCTCGGAGTGCCCGGACCTCTGGGCGCAGCGGGTGCGGCGCTGGCAGGATCTGAACCAGCGGCGCGTGAGCCTGTTGTCGGAGCAGCGGCGCGCGCCCAGCGCCAACGACGAGTACCTGTTCTACCAGACCCTGCTGGCCAGCTGGCCGTTGGACCTTGCCCGTCTGGGGGACGCGGGGGAGGTGCTGGCGCCCGACCCGGAGGCCCTGGTCGCCTATGTCGAGCGAGTCGCGGCCTACATGAACAAGGCCGTGCGCGAGGCCAAGGAGGAAACCGCCTGGACGGCTCCAGACGCCGAATACGAGGCGGCGCTGGACGACTTCGTGCGGAGCGTGCTGTCGCCGGCGCTGGGCACCGCCTTCCTGGCCGACATGGCCACCTTCGTGGCCCGCCTGGCGCCGGTGGGCGCCGTCAACGGGCTGGCGCAGACGACACTGAAGCTGACCGTGCCGGGGGTGCCGGACCTGTACCAGGGCACCGACTTCTGGGACTTCAGCCTGGTGGACCCCGACAACCGGCGCCCGGTGGACTTCGCGACCCGGGCGGACGCCCTGGCGGCCGGCCGGCGGCCCAAGGACCTGCTGGCCTGCTGGCGCGATGGCCGCGTCAAGCAGGCGCTGATCGCGGCCCTGTTGGACTTGCGGCGGCGCTGGCCGCGCCTGTTCGCGGCGGGGGAGTACCGGCCGCTTGAGATCGAGGGTCCCCAGGCCGACCGCCTGGTGGCCTTTGCGCGCCTGCCGTCGAGCGAGGACCGGGGCGACACGTCCTTGCCGGCGGCCCTGGTGGTGGTCGTGCCGCGCCTGGTGTGGCCGCTGATGGAGAGCCGTCCGATGCCCCTGCCCGACGCCTGGGATGGAACGCGGGTGCGCGTGCCGGAGGACGATGCCTGGGCGGGGGGGACGATCCGCGACGGCCTCGACGGACTGCGCGTCCTGGGGGATGCCGAGGGTGTGGGGTCGGACGCCCTGGCTGTCGACCGGTTGTTGGCGAGCCTGCCTGTTTCGGTCGTGGTCGTCGAGACGGCGTGAGTCGATGGCGCCGACGCCCCTCAGGCGGGTGTCCAGGCCAATGTGTCTCGCATATCCGGGAAGTCTCCATCGATCTTGTGGTATTGGTTGGTCTGGGTCGGGACTGGAGACGGCGGGTATGGCGAGACGAAGTACGTCGTGGAGACCGTTCTGGACGGCGTTCCCGATCCTGGCCCTGATCCCCATCATCGCGATCTCCGGCCACGCCATATGGTCGTTCTCGACCCGCCTTGAGGAGGTTCGCCGTAGCGAGCGGTTCGCCGTGAACCTGCAACGCGAGGCGGTGGCGCGCGGCCTGTTCCAGGTGGCCGCCGATGTCTGCATCCTGGCCGATCAGAACGAACTGGCGGCGTTCCTGGCCGACGGGGAGTCCGGCGCGCGCGCGGGCATGGCGCGGGAGTATCTGGCCCTGTCGCGTAATGCCCGTATCTACGACCAGATTCGCTACCTCGACGACGCCGGCAGGGAGGTCGTGCGCGTCAACGCCAACGACGGGGTGCCCTCGGTGGTGCCCGAGGCCGAGCTTCAGGACAAGGCGGGCCGGTATTACTTCGCCGAGGCGCTCGCCGTCGATCCGGGGCAGATCTATGTCTCGCCGCTGGACCTGAACATTGAACGGGGTGTTATCGAGGTTCCCCACAAGCCGATGATTCGCGTCGGCACGTCCGTCGTCGACGGAAGTGGGCGCACGCGCGGCGTGGTGCTCATCAACTTCCTGGCCCAGACCATGCTGGGCGGGGTGGAGGCGGCAGGCGCGGTCTCGGCGGGTCATGCGATGATGATGAACAACGAGGGCTACTGGTTCGTGACCCCGAATCCGCCACCGCGATGGGGGTTCATGTTTCCCGAACAGTCGGATGATCGCATGCCCGACCTGTTTCCGGCCGCCTGGGACTACATGAACAAGCACCCGCGCGGCGATGTGCGGACCGAGCACGGCCTGTTCACCTACGACACCTACTTCCCCCTGGAGGGGCTCAGCGACTGTCCCGGCCCGTCCGGCGAGGCGGAAACCTCGGTGGCGCGGCACAATGACGGGTATCGCTGGGTGCTGGCCTCACGGGTGCCTGAATCGACGCTGGCGCGATGGCGGCGGGGGGCCATCGTGAACGCCCTGATCATCGGTGTGCCCGTGTTGATCCTGCTGGCGGTCGGCACGCGCGCGGTTTCCGTGGTGGTGGTGGAGCGGCGGCGTCACCGCCAGCATCTGGAGTCGCTGGCCCGGTTCGATTCCCTGACCGGCCTCGCCAATCGCGTCACGTTCACCGAACACCTGGACGAGGAGGTCCTGCGCGCGAAGCGCTACGATCGCCGGTTCGCCGTCCTGTACATGGACCTCGATGGCTTCAAGACCATCAACGACACCCTGGGCCACGAGGTTGGCGACCAGGTGCTGATCGATGTCGCGGCGGTGCTGACCGAGACCTGTCGCGCGGTCGATGTGCCGGCCCGCTATGGCGGCGACGAATTCGTCGTCCTGCTTTCGGAGGTTACCGACGTTCAGGTCGCGCGAGGCGTGGCCACCAAGGTCCTGGACAACGTGCGGGCACTGTCATGGGCCGGGCGGGCCGTGGGGGCCAGCATCGGACTGGCCCTGTGGCCGGAGGACTCGTACGACGCGGCCACCGTGGTGCGTCTGGCGGACGAGGCCATGTATGCCGCCAAGGCCGCCGGCAAGAACCGCATCTGCCTGGCCCGGGACCTCGCGCCGGACGAGCCGGTGTCGGGCGGTTGAGCCGAACCGGACTCGGACCGTGACGCGTGGTCGTCAGAGGCCGGGCGTCAGCGGTCCGGGACGGCGGCGCGGCGCTTTCTCGTCCCCGCGAACAGCAGCCCATACAGGCTGGCCGCGATCACGCATAGGGTGACCACCTGGTACCCCTCGACGGTCTCGCCCAGCAGGGGAACGGCCAGCACCATGGTCAGCGCCGGCCAGGGGACGGTGACGGAACTGGCCACGGACACGTCGATGGAGCGCACGGCGTAGAACCAGACGATCAGTTCCAGGTAGTAGACGACGCCCATGACGAGGGCGAAGACCTGGAACTCGATCGTCCGAAGGTCGGCCAGGATCCGCGCGGGTCCCAGGATGGCCGTGAGCAAGACCCCGAGGATCGCCACCGACACCAGCACCCGAAGGAACGTGACCTGCGCGGGCGTGATCGGGGTGCGGTCCAGCACCTCCTTGATGATGACGTGGGCGACGCTCCACAGGAAGGGAACCCCCAGGGCCACGGCAAACCAGGGCGAGAACCCGGCGATCCGCCCGGTTCCCTCCGTCGCCAGGGCATAGAGCGCGGCCACCATCATGACCGTGAACAGCAGTTCCAGGGTGGTCTTGCGGCGCTTCAGGAACAGTGTTTCCCACAGGATCGCGAACAGGGGATACGCCTGGATGGCGATCGCGGCGCTCACCGCCCCGGCCTTTTCGACCGCCAGCACGTAGACATAGGTCGACAGGCCAAAGATCGCCCCGGTCAGCAGGATGATGGCCAGGGTACGGCGCCTCAGGGCCGGGGTGAGGTGGGCCTGGAAGAGACCCGTGTTCGCCGATCGCAGTTCCCACACCAGCAGGGGGAGGGAGGCCAGGAGCTGCCAGATCGACAGGAAGAAGGCGAAGCTGAGCGCGTCGAAGGCGGCCGGGCGGCTGTTGGCGACGATCGGCATCACCCCCAGGATCACCAGGCAGACGAACGCGAGCGCGATTCCAGCTCTTGGTGGCGGATGTGCCATCGGCGACCTCGATACAATCGGGACAACAAGATCAGATTGCACCGATGTCTGCGGCGTATCAATCGTAACATTGTCACCCTGACAATGCGATGCCCTCCGCTGGGCCGCCGGCCCGCCCGTGGGCGCGGGCCGGTCAGGGGCCTCGGCACCAGGACGACGCGCTGGTGCCCTTGCCGCCCCGCGTCGCCCTGCCGCACTTTGCTCTAGGCCCGGTCCGTCACGACAGGCTATAACCCCGGCGCGAAGAAAGGTGACGGACTCGATGACCCAGACTGCGACGCCTCCCCCCAACAGCTATCGCGCCGGACCCGACGAAGGGGGCCACTTCGGCCATTTCGGCGGTCGCTTCGTGGCCGAGACCTTGATGCCGCTGATCCTGGAGGTGGACGCGGCCTATCGGGCGGCGCGGGCCGATCCCGCCTTCCAGCAGGAGTTGGACGGCTATCTGCGGCACTACGTCGGGCGTCCCAGCCCGTTGTACTTCGCCCGTCGCATGACCGAACACCTGGGCGGCGCCAAGATCTACTTCAAGCGCGAGGATCTGAACCACACCGGCGCGCACAAGGTGAACAGCTGCATGGGCCAGATCCTGCTGGCCCGGCGCATGGGCAAGACCCGCATCATCGCCGAGACCGGCGCCGGTCAGCACGGCGTGGCCGTGGCCACGGTGTGCGCGCTGTTCGGCTTGCAGTGCGTGGTCTACATGGGGCAGACGGATATCGAGCGGCAGGCCCCCAATGTCTTCCGCATGAAGCTGCTGGGGGCCGAGGTAAAGCCGGTCACCAGCGGCTCCGCCACCCTCAAGGACGCCATGAACGACGCCATGCGCGACTGGGTGGCCAACGTCCACGACACCTACTACCTGATCGGTACCGTGGCCGGGCCGCATCCGTATCCGGCCATGGTGCGGGACTTCCAGTCGGTGATCGGCGAGGAAACGCGCGAGCAGATCCTGGAACTGGAAGGCCGCCTGCCCGACAGCCTGGTGGCCTGCATCGGCGGTGGCTCCAACGCCATGGGCCTGTTCCATCCGTTCCTGGACGAACCCGACGTGCGCATTGTCGGCGTGGAGGCGGCCGGCGACGGGGTCGAGACCGGGCGGCACGCGGCCTCCATGACCGGGGGGCGCCCGGGGGTGCTGCACGGCAACCGGACCTACCTGTTGCAGACCGACGACGGCCAGATCACCGAGGCCCATTCCGTTTCCGCCGGCCTGGATTATCCAGGCGTGGGGCCGGAACACGCCTGGCTGAAGGACCAAGGCCGGGTGGAGTACGTGCCCGTCACCGATGCCGAGGCCCTGGCGGCCTTTCAGGCGACCACGCGCCTGGAGGGCATCATTCCGGCGCTGGAAAGCGCCCACGCGGTGGCGCAGGTGATGAAGATGGCGCCGGAGCTGTCCCGGGATCACCTCATGGTCCTGAACATGTCGGGGCGCGGTGACAAGGACGTCAACACGGTCGCCAAGGTCCTGGGGACCGGGGCCGGCGGGATGGACCTGGAGGGAGTCCTGTGATGACAGCACCGGTCGCGCCCACCGCCCAGGGGCCGGGTCTCGTGGTCAACCGTCTGGACCGCCGCTTCGCCGCCCTGCGCGCGGCCGGTCGCGGCGGGCTGGTGACCTATGTCATGGCCGGCGATCCGGATCGCGAGACCGGCCGGCGCATCCTGGACGGCCTGCCCGGGGCCGGCGCCGACGTCATCGAACTGGGCATGCCGTTCTCGGACCCGATGGCCGACGGTCCGACCATCCAGGCCGCCGCCCAGCGGGCCTTGGCGGCGGGTCAGACCCTGCGGGCCACCCTGGACATGCTGGCCGACTTCCGGCGCCGGGAGACCGAGACGCCGGTGGTGCTGATGGGGTACTACAATCCCATCCATAGCCATGGGGTCGACCGGTTCGCGGCCGATGCCGCCGCCGCCGGTGCCGACGGGGTGATCATCGTCGATCTGCCCCCGGAGGAAGCCTCGGAACTGGCCGATCCGCTGGCGCGGCATGGCCTGCATCTCATCCTGCTGGCCGCGCCCACCACGGATGCGTCGCGGCTGGCCGCCATCCTGGTCAAGGCCGGTGGTTTCCTGTATTACGTGTCCATCACTGGCATCACCGGGACACGGGCGGCCGATCAGACGCAGGTGGCCGACGCCGTGGCCCGCGTGCGCGAGCGGACGGACCTGCCGATCGCCGTGGGCTTCGGCATCCGCACGCCGGAGCAGGCGGCGGCCATGGCCCGCATCGCCGACGCCGCCGTGGTCGGCTCCGCCGTTGTCGAGCGGGTGGCGGCCGGTGACGATCCGCTGGTTCTGGTGCGGGACCTGGCGGCGGCGGTCCGCGCCGCCAGATCCTGAGCCGCTCCGTGAGTCCGTCCTGTCCGTGATCCGTGTCCGTTGCCTTCGGGAGCATCCATGAACTGGCTGTCCGACTACGTCCGCCCCAAGATCCGCAGCCTGGTGGGCACCACCCGCGAGGTTCCGGACAACCTGTGGCACAAGTGCCCCGACTGCGGCCACATGATCTTCCACAAGGAGCTGGACAAGGCGCGCCGGGTCTGTCCGCAGTGCGGGCACCACATGCGCCTGCCGGTCAAGCGGCGCCTGGCCATGCTGTTCGATGACAGCGTGCACGACCGCGTGCCGCTGCCCAAGGTGCCGGCCGATCCGCTCAAGTTTCGCGACATCAAGCGCTATACCGATCGCCTGCGGGATGCCCAGGCCCGCACCAGCGAAAGCGACGCCATCATCGTCGCCAAGGGGCCGATCGAGGCGCGGACCACGGTGGTCGCGGCCTTCGATTTCGAGTTCATGGGCGGCTCCATGGGCATGGCCGTGGGCGAGGGCGTGGTGGTCGCCGCCGAACTGGCGGTCGCCGAGAAGGCGCCGCTGGTGCTCATTCCCGCCTCGGGCGGCGCCCGCATGCAGGAAGGCATCCTGTCGCTGATGCAGATGGCGCGGGTGACCGTGGCCGTGGACATGGTCAAGGACGCGGGCCTGCCCTACATCGTCGTGCTGACCGACCCGACCACGGGGGGGGTGACGGCATCGCTGGCCATGCTGGGCGACATCGCCATCGCCGAGCCGGGCGCCATCGTCGGCTTCGCCGGCGCCCGGGTGATCGAGCAGACCATTCACGAGAAGCTGCCCAAGGGCTTCCAGCGGGCCGAGTACCTGCTGGAGCACGGCATGGTGGACATGGTCGTGCCCCGTGACCAGTTGAAGGCGACGCTGGCCAGGGTGATCCGCTTGCTGATGCAGCCGCACCTGCCGGGCGATGCGCCGCTGCCGGTGCCCACGGAAGACGTCGGCTCTCCCTCCGGCGGCCATCGGGAGACCGAGCCCACCGGACCGGTGGATGACAGCGACACGCCCCATCCCGACGTGGAAACACCCGAGGACGACCCGGCGCGCGAGGGCAAGGCGCACGGATCGCGTGGAACCAAGGCGGCCCGATCCGGCGAGACCATCGTCGAGAACAGCGAGGCCGCCTCCACCGCCGCCGACCGCCCCCCGCCCGGGGCGTGAGCGTCGGGACGCCCGCGCCGCCGCCCGCCGATCGGGTGCTGGCGCGGCTGATGACCCTGCACCCAAAGGTCATCGACCTGGTGCTTGATCGGGTCTGGCGGCTGCTGGCCGATCTGGGGCATCCGGAGCGACGGTTGCCGCCGGTGGTGCATGTGGCCGGGACCAACGGCAAGGGCTCGGTGGTGGCGGTCCTGCGGGCCATCCTGGAAGCGGCCGGGCTGAGGGTGCATGTGTACACCTCGCCGCACCTGGTGCGCTTCGCCGAGCGGATCCGCCTGGCACGGGCCGGCGGAGGACGCCTGATCGACGAGGATCATCTGGCGGCCCTGCTGGAGGAATGCGAGCGGACCAACGCGGGCCGGCCGATCACCTTCTTCGAGATCACCACCTGTGCCGCCCTGCTGGCCTTCGCGCGGGCGCCGGCCGATGTGGTTTTGCTGGAAACCGGCCTGGGCGGGCGCCTGGACGCCACCAACGTGGTCGAGCGGCCGGCGGTGACGGTAATCACGCCGTTGTCGATGGATCATCAGCAGTTCCTCGGCGAGACGCTGGCCGCCATCGCCTTCGAGAAGGCCGGCATCCTCAAGCCCGGGGTGCCCTGTGTCGCCGCCGCCCAGGCGCCCGATGCGGCGACGGTGCTGACGCGGCGGGCGGCCGAGGTGGGTGCGCCCCTGGTCTTGGGCGGCCGGGACTGGCGTTGGAAAACCGCCGGCGACGGCGGGGTGCATGTGGCCGGCGCGTCCTGGCCGGCGCCGGCGCTGCTCGGCGTGCACCAACGGGCCAACGCGGCGCTGGCGATCCAGGTGGCGCGCGCGCTGCCGTCCGGCCTGACTCCCGGCGACGCCGCCATCCGCGCCGGGCTGACGGGCGTGATCTGGCCGGGCCGCCTGCATCGGCTGGAGCGGGGCGCCCTGGCCGGTCGGCTTCCGGCGGGCTGGGACCTGTGGCTTGATGGCGGGCACAATCCCGACGCCGGCCGTGCCCTGGCGGTGGTGCTCGCGGATTGGGACGACCGGCCGCTGCATCTGATCGCCGGCATGCTGGACACCAAGGATCAGGCCGGCTTCCTGGCCCCCCTGCTGGCGCGGGCGACGAGTTTTCATGCCGTGCCGGTGCCCGGGACCCAGGCCGGCGTGCCCCCGGCGGTGCTGGCGGACCGGGCGCGGGCGGTGGCGCCGGCGGGCTGTTCCGTTGACGAGGAGGGGGATGTATCTCAGGCCCTGGCGGGCATCACGACCCGTGCCGCGCGGCCCGGCCGTGTGCTGGTCTGCGGGTCGCTCTATCTGGCCGGCGCGGTTCTGGGCGAGAACGGCACGCCGCCAGCATAGGGCGGCATGGGGTGCGACCCTACTTCGGTGTGTATCCCAGGGCCAGCATGCACTCTCTGTAATATCGCCGGAAGGCGTCGCCGGCTTTCGCCCGGTCGGCCTGGATCATGGGGCTGTTGCCGGCGTGGCCGGTGTCGGCGCCGACGCGGCCGGGGGAGATCACCCGGCGCATCGCATAGTCGTCGGCCTTGCGCTTGCAGGTCCGGTCATCGACGTCCTGTCGCGCGGGCGTCACCCCGGCGGGGGCGGCCCAGCGGTTGGCGCTGCCACCGCCCGACGTGCCGCAGGCGGCGAGAGGGGCGGCGAGCAGCAGGATGGCGACGGCGCGGCGGGTGACAGGGCGAGGCACGGGGGACGGCTCCGGTGGCGGGGACGGGAAGAATGACGGCGAGGGGACCTCGCGCGGGGTCCCGTCATGCGACCTGTTCTTGCGTAGGGGATCGGCTTGGATCAGCGGCTGACCCGCAGCTTGGACAGTTCGACGGCGATGGCCTTGAACGAGTTCTTCAGGTCCTCCTGCGACGGACTGTCGAACCACTTGGTCAGGTCGGTGGCGCAATCCTTGTATATCTGCTTTGTCGTGGCGTTGATGCTGGAGGTGAATGTGACGGTGTAGACGACGATACCCTGTTGCTTGATCGACTCACAGACGGCGGCAAGATTGGCGTTGATGATATTCTTGGCCTTGCTCTTGCTGTTCGTTCCAAGACGCGGGTTGCTGGCCTCCAGTCGATCGTAGCCCGTGTAGTCCGAGTAGACTTCATTGTTATATTTATTGTACGTGCCGTTGTAATTCTTGCTAGGACTGTAGAACTGATTATCCCCGTCGGTCATCAGCACGATCGCCTTGATCCAGTTCGGCTCATCCCAGGGCTCTCCCTCGGTGAACGGGGCCGCCGGCGACAGCACGCGGCGTCCCCAGGCCATGCCCAGGTCGCTCATGGTGCCGCCCCGGTTCCAGGCCTCCAGTTTGGCGATGTTGTTGATCAACGTGCTCTTCACGTTGGTCAGGGGCACAATGCGCGAGGGACAGCCCAGGTTCGGACCACCGGCATCATTGCCATACTCGGATGGGTCATAGCGCACCGTGTTCATCATGTCGGTGATGTCGTAATTGTTCGACACCTCCGGTTCCCAGGCGTATGGCTCCCATCCGCTAGCGTTGTCATCGCCCATCAGGTCGGCGCCGGTGCGCTCAATGACACATCCCTTCCAACCCTGGCCGTTCAGGGGATCGAGGATGTTGTCCAGGTTCGCGGGTGTGTGGTTGAACGGTACATACCCCTCATCACCGGGCTCTGGCCACCAGGAGGGGGGAGTCGGTGACGTGAGGCCGCCGAGGGCCGCCGGGCCCGGGTTGACGGAGGCGGCATAGGGCACGATGGACACGAACAGGTTGGGGTGGGTGGTTTCGGTCCCGAACAGGATGTCCACCATATCCTTGGATGCGGTCCGCAAGGCGCCGATGTTGTTGTTGCTGTGCATCGAGCCCGTGTTGTCCAACACCAGGGCCACCTCCAGACCCCGGATGGCGCGGACCACCTGGGCGTCGGCATGCACGGTGATGGTGTCCCGCTCGACGATCTTCATGAAGAACGTGTCGAAGGTGGCCGAGGCCGACACCGTGATGGTGTTCCCCTGCGTCGAGACCAGAATGTCGTGAACGGACCCGATCCCACCGTCGGGGTAGTTGGCGTCGAAGAAGTTCTCCGCGCGTTCGTCCAGGTCCACATCGCTGGCGATGGTCGAGCCCACGGCGAGGGCGGCGGCGTCGACGGCGTAGGCCAGGCGTGCCTTCACGTAGTAGGCGACGCCCAGGTCGATCGCCATTCCGGCGGCGATCGCCAGCGGGATGGCCATGAGGCCGAAGATCACGGCGGTCACGCCGCGCGTGTCGCGCCACACGGACGGGAGGTGGTCTTGGGTGCGGTCGTTATCGATCATGGATTATGGTCCACTGACCCGTTGAGGGCGATGCGTCGCGCGATGCGAGGCCTGGCAAAGGACATCTGGTCCAGGAGACGGGGCTCCTTGATGATGTACTTCAGGAAGCTTTCGTAGTCATGCTGAACGACCGCGATGATCACGCTTTCTCCGGCGTCGCTCAGCCCATCGGCAAGGGCCGGATCGATCGTCACGGAGCCGTTCCCGGAGTTGTGCTGCCACAGGATCCGCAGGTCCTTGCCGGCGTCGAAGCCGACACTGGCCACGGCCATGGTGAGTTTGTCGGGGTCCGTGGCCAGGGGTTGCATCATCAGGACGGCGGCGGTGCGGATATCCGCGATGGACGCGTCGTCGTGGACGGCTTGCTGGGCGACCAGATCGGCGACCGTCTGCGCGGTGATCGTCGCCTTGCGCGACGCCTCCAGGTAGTGCGTGATCTCGACCATGCCCAGCAGCATGGTCACCAAGACCGGGAAGATCAGGGCCGATTCAATCGCCACGGTGCCGCGGTGGCAACGGAGAAGGCGACGAATCAGTCCCATGGTTCGCCTTTCACGATCATCGTGTACATCAGAAGTCGGCCGTTAACGTCGTCGTCATTGAAGAACTTCCCAAGAAATGGTGTCACGAACTTGTGTTGGCTGTAAATACGGACGGTGGTAATATCCGTGGCTCCGCCCGGATCGAAAACCGTGCCTTTCGGCATACCGTCCGATCCTGTCCCCAGGTCGTCCAGTTCGACGTCGTCATATTTTTTGAAGGTCCGCACGTCATAGGCAATGTCGCTACAGTCTACTAAATCGAATAGATTGTCGCACACGATCTCCGTGAATTTTTCTTCCGCCTTTTCGTCGTTGTACGTCTCGCCGGTGTTCTGCACCACGCCGGTGCGCAGCTGCCGGGCGCCTTCGTACATCGCGCCGTACAGCACCGCTTCCCTGGTGAGCATCACGCCCAGTTCGAAAATGGGGATGATCATCAGGAACAGCGGCCACGCCGCCAGGGCAAACTCAATGGACACGCTGCCACGGCGGTTGCGGGCAAGGCGTGCCCCTGACATGCGTATGCGTCGCGCCAGCATGCGTGACCCCTTTTCGATCTTCGGGCCGGTTTTGATCAGATCGCCGAACGGTGTCCGTTTGTCCCGACTCCCCGCCATCCTGACCCATGACACAGGCACGCGCCCCCCGTCTGTAACGCGGGTCACAGGCCCCGGCGCTCGGGGCATGCCCGTAACCGAAACGAGGATGCCCAAACCGCCACGACCTCAGGACCCGACGGGATGCGAGGTGCCCCCGATCCCTGATCGGCCATCGTATGGGCAAGACACTTGAGAGCATCGAAAGTTTAGCGAAAATTGCCGCGAAAAGAAAGAGGGTGTCTCCATAGGATGCCGTTCGCGAGCCCCCGGCGGGCACCGCTCACAGGTACCAGTCGTACTCGTGCGGGGCGATGACCGCCTGGAACTTCTCCATCTCGGTCCATTTCGTGGCCTTGTACAGGTCCACGTAGGCTTCGGTGAGGGCGGGTCGAAGGATGCGTCCGGTGCCCAGCGCCTCCAGGGCGCGGCGCCAGGTCCAGGGGATGGTCCGATCCACCTGTTCACAGGCGTTGCCGTGGACGGCCGGACCCGGGTCCAGCGTCCGCGCGATGCCGTGATGGGCGGCCGCCAGGATGGCCGCCAGCACCAGGTACGGGTTGGCGTCCGCGCCCGGCACGCGGTGTTCGATGCGCCGGCCGCCGCCATCCCCGGCGGGCACGCGGAAGGCGACCGAACGGTTGTTGATGCCCCAGCTCGCGTTGACCGGAACATACAGATTGGGCGCGAACCGCCGGTAACTGTTGGCGTTGGGGGCGAACACCGCCATGCTTTCGGCCATGGCGGCGGCCATGCCGCCGACCGCGTGGCGCAGCACCGCCGATCCGGCATCCGTGCCGTCGTCGAACAGGTTGACGCCGGCCGCGTCGGCGAGGCTCATGTGTACGTGCATGCCGTTGCCGGCGTGATGCGGATAGGGCTTGGCCATGAAGGTGGCCTCGAAGCCATGCCGCTCGGCCACCCACTCCACCACCCGGCGCAGCAACAGCGCATGGTCGGCCGCCCGCAAGGCGCTGTCCACGTGCTTGAGGTTGATCTCGAACTGCCCCGGGGCGAACTCCGAACTGGCGGTGAAGGCCGGCACGCCCTGCAGCAGGCAGGCGTGCTCGATGGCCCGGAGCACGACCTGGAAGTCGTCGAGGTCGGCCATGCCGTACACTTGGGTGCGCAGGTCGCGGCGCCGGGTGACCGGCGAGATGGGCGGGCGCGGGGCGCCGCCCGCGCCGCGCTCCGGATCGATCAGGTAGAACTCCAGTTCCATGGCCACCCGGGGGAACAGCCCGTCGGCCCTCAGCCGTGCCTCGACCCGGTCCAGGACGGTGCGCGGGTCCACCAGGGCCGGCGATCCGTCCTGGGCGCGCAGCGTCAGCATGACCTGGGCGCTGGGCACGTCGCCCCAGGGAATGACGGCCAGGGTGCCCGGGATGGGCATCGCCACGCAGTCCGGATCGCCGTCCGAGAAGCCCCGCCCCAGGGGGTCGTTGCAGTCTCCGGTCACGTCCAGCAGGGCGATGGATTCCGGGATCTGCATGCCTTTCACGAACAGGTCGTCGGCGTCGGCCACCGGATAGCGCTTGCCCCGCACCACGCAGCACAGGTCGAAGAACAGGCCGTCGACGTAGACGGTGTCGGGATGCGCCGCCAGGAACGTCCGGACCTCGGCGAGCAGGGACTCGTCCGTCGACAGGCTGTCGGAAGGGGCGTGGGCCATGACGATCGGGCCTTTCTGTCACCTTGGGTTGACCGACGGTGATCAGATTTTCTCGGGGCGCGGTCCGTGTCAATCGCCGGCGCCGATCCGGGGCCGAAACCGGCGCGGCGTCGTTGGCAAGGCCCGCGATCGGCTGATAAGCTGCGCCCAGGACAACCTCTGTTGGGTGAGCTGACGCCATGTCGCGAATTTCTGTGTCCCTGGAGACCCGACGGACCGTGTTGAGCGTCACCGGTGTCTTTGCTGTGGTGCTGACCGGGGCCGTGCTGCTGGCCACCGTGCCCGACGCCATGGGCCAGTCGGACGCCCCGGGGCGCGTGCCCGATGCCGCCGCCTCGTCGGACGCGGGGTCCGAGGACACCGGGGCATCCGGGGCCGCGGCGGCGGTGCCGCAGATGCAGCCCGCCGACACGCTGACCGCCATGGCCGGGCACAGCACCCGGCTGGGCAAGTGGCACATCCATCGCATTCCGGATCTGCGGCTTGGCCAGCCGACGCTGGACCCCAAGAGCGGCGCGATCTACCACCCCGTGTCGGTCTCGGGGACCGCCATTTCGTTCTACGTGATCGGGTCCGGCGAACAGGAGCTGTGGGAGGTGCCGATCATCTGGGCGGGGCAACCCACCGGGCCGCGCTATCACAAGCTGAACTACTTCGGCATCCTCGAGGAAACCGGAACCCTCTATATCTATAGCCGTGACACCGAGTAAGCGTGAAACCAAAAGGGTCTGACACTGCATCCGCGCCGGGTCGGCCGCCGCGCGGGGTTTGGGGACGGGCTGGCCTGACGGTCAGTGTGCTGGTGGTCGCCGGCCTGGGGCTGGCGGCCGCGATCATGGCTACCGGCGGCGATCGGACCCGGGACGGCGCGGTCCCGTCGCCCCTGGCGCCGGGGCGATCGCTGACCGTGGCCACGGTGGAGGGTGCCTTGCCGTTGTCCGGTACCCGTCCGGACGGACGCCTTGGCGGCTTCCATGTGGCCGTGGCCCGCGCCGTCTGCGCGCGCCTGGGGGCGGAGTGCCGCTTCGCCATGATGGCGCCGGCGGAGCTGATGCGGGCGCTGAAGACCGGCGCCGTGGACATGGTGGCCGCCGATGTCGTGGCATGGCCCGACGAGACGGCCGGGGTCGTCCTGGCGCCGCCGCACGCGCGCCGGTCGTCCCTGGTCGTCGCCCGCGCCGCCCTGGTGGACGAGGCCGCGCCCGCTGGCGACGACGCGCCGCCGGCCGGCGCGGAGCCTGCCAACCTGGCGGTCCTGTCCGGGCGCGTGGTGGCGGCCGTGGCCGGCTCCGATCAGGCGGCGGCCCTGCGCGGGCTGGCGCCGGCCGAGGCCTCGGTGGTTCTGGCCGAACGGCAGGCCGAGGTGTTGCGGGCCCTGCGTGAGGGTGACGCCGACGTCGCCGTGTTGCCGCTGTCCGTGGCCGTGGCCTTCCTGATGCGCGGGGAGGGCGCCGGCTTCCGTGTGCTGGGCGGGCCGGTGCGGGCCGCGCGGGCGGGCGGTCCGGTGTCGCTGGCCGTGGATCCCGGAGACGCGGCGCTGGCGCGGGCGGTGGGCCGGGCGGTGATCGACCTGCGTCGCGAGGGACGACTCATGGCCATGGCCAGGGACATGCTGCCGCTGCCGGAAGCCGCCGCGCCGCTGGCGACCGTCGCCCGGCCAAGGGCGGCCCGGCCATGATCCTGCAAGGACCCCGCGTGGAGGCCGCCGACGCCGGTGGTGGTGGCGTGGCGCCGGGAGAGGCGGCGGCCCCGCCCGATGACGCCCCTCGGACCGCCACCGAACAGGACGGCGCCGCCGAGCCGTCGAGCACGACGGGACCGGATCCCGCCGCCACGCCCAGGCCGCCCCCGGCCCGGCGCCGATGGGCGAACTCGGGACCGGGCCTGATCCTGGGCCTGATGGCCGCGTTGGTGCTGCTGGCGATGATGGGCGCGGCCGTGCTGATCGAGACGCGGTTGCGAGAGACACGGGGCGCGCTGGAGGCCGTGCGCGTCGCCCAGGCGGTGCGCGGTGACCGAAGCGCCGCCGCTCGCCAGCTGGACGTGGCGCGGGCCATGGCGCGACAGGTCCGCCATGCGCCGACCGGGCCCGCCGGGGCCGAGTCCCGACGGACCGCGATGGTGCAGGCCACCGTTCTGCTGGGGGATCCCATCCTGCGTCCCTGGCTCACGCCGGCCCGGCGTGCCGACCTCGACCAGGCCCGCGCGGCCCTGGACACGCTGGCCGCCGCGCGGGCGCGGCCGGGGGCCGTCGATGGCGTGACGATCGCCGCGCGGCTCGATGCCCTGGCGCGGCTCGCGGCGCCTCCCGAGGCCCCGCGCGACTCGTCCCGCGCGAGCCTGCTGCGCGGCCTTCACGACGTATTGACGCGGGCGGCGCGGGCCGACGGGCCGGCGTTGGCGGTGCTGGAGCAGGAGGCCCGGCTCCTTGCCGCGCGGGCCATCGCCGTTGGGCCGGATCCCGCCGCCACCCCCGATGGGGCGGTGGATCCGGTGTTCGCGGCCATTGAGGCGGCCTTGTCGATCCCCGCCCTGCGGACGGCCGAGAGGGCCTCCGCCGAACAGGCGGACGCCCTGTGGCGTCAGGTCGACGCGACGGTGGCGGGCGCAGCCGAAGACCTGCTGGCGGCCGGTGACACGGTCATGCTGACGGCGCTTGATCGACAGCGGATGCGCCTCGATCACCTGTCCAGGGGATGGCTGGCGGTGCTGCTGGGGGCGCTGGCGGTGGCCGTGGCGGGTGCCCTGGTGATCGGGGCAAGTACCGTGGCGCCGCTGGTCCGCCTGGGGCGTCGGGCGCGCGGGCTGGGGTTCGGCGATGCCGGACAAGGACAGGCGCTGGCCGAGGCATTGACGGCGATGGAGGGGCTGCGGGCGCGCACGACCGAGGCCGAGGCGGACGCACGGGCGGCGCGTGCCGACGCGCGCGTGCTGCGGTCGGCGCTGCTGGGCGCGGCGCCGGAGGCGGCCCTGGGGCGTAGCCTGACGACGGTGGCCCAGGAACTGCAATCGGTGCTTGGGGACATCCGCGCCCACGCCACCCTGGCGCGCCACGAATGCGAGGACCTGGTGCCCCCGGACGACGCGCCGCGCGGCCGGGTGCCCCGCCCGCTACCCCCTACCCAGGACCGGGCCGCGCGCCTGATCGTGGAGGCCTGCGCGGCCTTGCGGGATCACTGTGAGTTCGCCGCGCATCTGGTTGGCGCGTTGCGCCATCTGGCGGGCGCCGACGCGGATCGGCCCCGGTCCATCGACCTGACCCGCACGCTGGAGGAAACGTTGTCGGTGCTGGCGCCACGGCTGCGGGCGCTGGGGGCCAGCGTGCGCCTGTCGTGCAACGAGTCGGTGGTGGTGCGCGGTGATCCGGTGGCCTTGGGGGCGGTGCTGTTCTACGTGGTGGAAGGCGCGGTGTTGCGCGCCGAGGGCGCCTTGCCTCGACACCGGTCGCCGGCTCTCGCCGAGGCGCAGGAACCGGACACCGACGCACCGGACGGGGGGCGGCGGTCCTCGGGCGGACCTCTGTTCGACCGGATGTCGGCTGGACCGGATGCCGCGGACCGGCGGGCGCCGCATCCGGGCCTGAACGGCGTGTCGGTGGCGGCGGTGCTGGAAAGCGGGGGGCGCGTGCGCCTGAGCATCGCCGACGACGGTCCGGCGCCCGGACCCGCGATCCGCGCGCTGGTGCGCAACCTGGATCCGTCACGGCCGGAGGGGGGCGCCGCCGATCTGGCCCCGGCCCTGCGGGAGGCACCGGAGGCCGCGGCCCTGATCCTGGCCGACGCCCTGGCGCGGGCCGGCCTGGGATGCGGCCTGGACGTCCTGGTGGGCGAGGATTGGGGCCTGACCGTGCGCCTGTATCTGCCGCTGCATGCCATCGAGGATGACGCCTGATCCGATGGGACGCGCCCGCCACCACGGCCGGGGTGATGATGGCGGGGTCAGTCCAGCCAGACCCGCGTTTCCAGGGGCGCGGCGTGGTCCAGCGCGATCATCGGTCCGTTCGTGGGAAACAGCCAGCCACGCACCTGGACCAGCTGCGCGCGCAGATCCCGCAGGCGGGTCGGGTCCAGGTCGGTGCGCCGGGGTCGCTCCACCATGACCGTGAAGTCCCGGCGCCAGTCGGGGCCGAAGTTGAGGTAGAGACGCCCGCGCACCAAGGCGACATCGCGCACGACGCCGCGCACGATCTGGAAGGTACCGATCCAGGGCCATGTCTGGTCATGGTGGCGCGGATGGTAGAGGGCGTCGGCCCACAGGCCCCGGCGGGCGCGCCGCGCCCGGGCCTCCAGGCTCAGCAAGCGATCGGCCCCGGCGGCGGCCCCGGCCATGGTCTCCACCCGCGCCAGCCCGGCGGCGATCAGGTCCGCCTGAAGCCAGCGGCCGTTCGACCCGCCGGGGGCCGCCCCGGACGGGGGGAGCACCTCGACCTGGGCCAGCAGGCGGCCGTGCCGGTCGCGTCCGACGGCGGGCACCCACGGTCGCGCGACGGCCGTCCGGCAAGCCGCCCGGATCCGGGTCAGCGCCTCGGCTCGCACGGCCTGAACCCGCGCGGCCTCCCCCGCGCCATGGCGGTTCCGGGGCAGATCGGCGGCTTGCGGCAGGCGCACGGCGGTCAGGGCCAGGGTCTCGCCTCCGGCCAGAACCAGGGTGCCGTCGTCCCGTACGCCGGCGACGGGGACGGGCTCCGCCGGGCTGAGGCCGGGGGCCGGCGGGGTCGCGCGTGCCCCGGCGCCCGGGCCCGTGCCGAGCAGCGGAGTCGCCAGGCCGGCCGTGGTCCCCAGGGCCAGGACCCGCCGGCGGGTTGGGGTCCTAGGGCGGCGCATCGCCGTCGGGCACGACCGGGAAGAGCACCGTGAAGGTGGTGCCCTGGCCCTCCTCGGACTCCACGAGAATATGGCCCTGGCAGCGGTTGACGACCTTGCGGGCGATGGCCAGGCCGATCCCCGTGCCGGGGTATGTCTCCCGCGTATGCAGGCGGTGGAAGATCATGAAGATGCGGTCGCGCTGGCCGGCGGGAATGCCGATGCCGTTGTCGGCGATGGCGATTCCGGTGAACGGGCGGCCGCCGTGGTTCACCCGGGTGTGACTGAGACGGATGCGCACCGGCCGGTCCACGTGGCGGTACTTCAGGGCGTTACCGATCAGGTTGATGAACAGGCAGGTCAACTGGTTGGCGTCGCCCCGGACGCGCGGCCAGGGATCGGGGGCCAGGGTGACGGCGGCGCCGGTCTCGGCAATCTGCGCGGACAGCGTGCCCAGGGCCTCCTCCAGGAGGGGGCGGCTGGGCAGGAGGGACAGGGGCCGAACATCCCGGCCGGCCCGGGCGTAGTCCAGCAGATCGACAATCAGGGCGTCGAGGTCTGTGGCGCCCGTCATGGCGAAGTCCAGGAACGCGCGGGCGTCGTCGGGCAGGCTGTCGGCATGGCGTCGCGAGACCATGCCGAGCGACGTGGTGATCATGCGCAGGGGTTCGCGCAGATCATGGGAAACCACATGGGCGAAGTGCTCCAGTTCGGCATTGGCGCGCTCCACGTTGGCCATCAGGGTCTCGCGCTGGGTTTCGGCCTGGATGCGGTCGCCGATATCATGGACGACGGCATAGATCAGGGGGCGGCCGTTCACCGATACCGGCCCGGCGTGCGTCTCCACGTCACGCACTGTGCCCGAGGCCAGGCGATGGCGTTCCCGGACGACGGACTGGACGTGTTCCGTGGCCCGGCGCGTCGCCGCGAGGCCATCCTCCGGCCGCGCGACGGTGATGTCGTCCAGGGACAGGGCGGTCAACGTGTCGCGCGCATATCCGTAATACCGGCAGGCCGCGTCGTTGCACTCCACGATGCCGCCCGTGTCGGGGGCGATCAGAAGCTGCACCGAGCGGCTTCCCTGGAACAGAGCGCGATAGCGCTCCTCGCTTTCCTCAAGCGCCAGGGCCCGCAGCTTTTCGTCGGTGATGTCGGCGCGCAGCCCGACGAACGAGCCGTCGGCCGTGCGTCGCTCCGTGAACCGATACCAGCGGCCGTTGCTGAGCAGGTGCTCGCTGGAGGAACTGGGGTTGCCGTGTTCCCGGCTGCGCTCGACCAGCCAGGCTTCCTCGCGCCCGCGCGCCGCCACGAACACGCCGGCGTTCACGCAATGGTGCAGGAAGTCCTGAAACGGGATGCCGACGCGGATATGCGGCCGGACGGCGGCATACATGTCCTCGAACCGGCGATTCCACAACTCCAGGCGATCCTGGGGATCCCACAGGGCGAACGCCTCCCCCATGGCGGCGATGCCCGCCTCCAGCCGGCGCCGGGCGGTCTCGGCGGCCTCCCGGGCGATTTCCCGCTGCCGCGCGTGATCGACAAGCTCGGTGACGTCCACCACCGTGCCCCGGATCACCAGGGGCTGACCGTTCGCGCCCACCTGGGGGATGCGCACGCGAGTGCGCAGGTGCAGGATGCGGTTGTCGGGGCCGAACAGCCGAAACACGGTATCGTTGGGCGGGTCCCCGGCCTGGCAGCGCTGGAAGAAGCACTGGTAGGGCTCCCGGTCCTCGGGGACGATCAGGCTCGGAAGATCGTCCAGGGTCAGGCGGACGGAGGGATCAATGCCCAGCAACGCGAACAGGCCCGGCGACCAGCGGACCCGGCCCAGGTCCAGCCGCCACTCCCAGACCCCGACGCGGCCGTCCCGTTCGGTTTCCAGGGCGAGCGTGGCCAGCGGGCCGGCGTCCCTGTAGGCGGGCAGCACGCTCGGCCCATCGGGCACGGCCAAGGTCTGACCGCCGTCGTCCCATGCGGAGGGCCGGTCTGATGTCTTGGGGATCATGGTACGCGATGCCTTGTCGTCCGGAGGCGTATCGACGCCCTGGCTCCAGGGGATCCCGGAAACCACCATTGTGTGCCAAACCGGTGCGCAAGAAAAGACTGCGCAACCGAACCGGTGCGATCGAGTCGGGCGTTGGTCTTGATCCATCGTCACTTGGAACCATGTCAAAAGCGTGGGCGGCATCGGAGTGATCGCCGGTCGTGGTTCATGGCAACCAGGGAGGAACGCGGAATGCGTGATGAGGCTCTTCACGGCGGGGTGGCCGCCACGGATCCGCCGCCGACGTCGGCACCGATGATGCCGATGGGACGCCGCGCCATGGTGAAGGGGCTGGCGGGGGTGTCCTTCGCCGCCATCCTGGCCGATCCGGTGCTGGCGCGGGCGGCCGCCGAGGAGACGGACGAGGTGAGCCTTACCCTGCCCTCGGGTCGCACGGTGTCGGCGGCGCTGGCCCTGCCGGAGACGCTGCCGGCGCCGACGGTGATGCTGATCCACGAGTGGTGGGGGCTCAACGACCAGATCAAGGCGGCGGCGCGTGAATATGCCCAGGCCGGTTATGTGGCGCTGGCCATCGACCTGATGGGCGGGGCGGTGGCCTCGACCCCGGACGCGGCGCGCGCGCAGATGCAGGCGGTGGACGCGGCCGAGGCGACCGAGACCTGCGCCGCGTGGATGGACTGGCTGCGGAGCCACGAGGCCGGCACCGGTCGCCTGGGCACCGTGGGCTGGTGTTTCGGGGGCGCGTGGTCGCTGAACGCGTCCGTGGCCGCGCCGGTCGATGCCACCGTGATCTATTACGGCCGCCTGATCCAGGAGGCCGAGCCGCTGAAAGCCCTGCAAGGACCGGTACTGGGCCACTTCGCGACCCAGGATGGGTTCATCGACCAGGCCATGGTGAAGGGCTTTCAGGCGGCCATGGCCGAGGCCGGCAAGGCCGACAGCCTGACCCTGCACTGGTACGAGGCCGACCACGCCTTCGCCAATCCGTCCGGCAGCCGCTACGACGAGGACGACGCGCGCCTGGCCTGGGAGCGGACCATGGCCTTCTTCGACGCGCATCTGAAGGGATAGGGGCGCTTCGTCGACGGCGGTGTGATCGGCCCCGCGGGCCTCCACGCGGGGTCCGTTTTTAACGGCGCGGTCCTGTCCTCTGGTGTACCGTCACCCGCCACCAGAGGCGGAGCGTCCTGTTGTGTTCAAGAATCCCCTGATGCTGGTCGCCCTGAGCATGACCACCGTGATCGCCGTGTGGGGCGTGGTGGACACGGACGGGCTGTCCGCGCTGGCGTCGTCGGCGACGTCCACCCTGTTCACCAGTCGCGGTTGGTTCATCATGCTGACGACCAGCGTGATGCTGCTGCTGATCGTGGCCCTCGCCCTGTCTCCCTACGGCCGGATCAAGCTCGGGCAGGACTGGGACAAACCCGAGTTCAGCACCGTGAGTTGGCTGACCATGATGTTCGCGGCCGGCATGGGCGTGGGACTGCTGTACTACGGGGCCGCCGAGCCGCTGACCCACTTCGCGCTGCTGAGCGACTACGTCGACCCGGCGGAAGCGGCCACCATCGCCCACTTCGTCACCACGTTCCATTGGGGCCTGCATGCCTGGGCGATCTACGGCATGGTGGCGCTGGTCATCGCCTACTTCGGCTTTCGCAAGGGGACGCCGAAGCTGATGAGCGCCCCCTTGATCGCCGTGTTCGGGCGGACGCGGGCGACCGTGTCGGTGGGCTGGGTCACCGATCTGGCGGCCATCGTCGCCATCGCCATCGGGGTCGCCGGCTCCCTGGCCATGGGGGTGTTCCAGTTGGAGGCCGGGGTGGTCGCGCTGTTCGGCCTTACCGATCCCGCGCCGTGGCTTCCGCTGGCCCTGTATGCCGGCATGTGCGCGACCTTCCTACCGCCGCTGCTGGTCGATCTCGGTCGGGGCATGGCCGTGTTGTCCAACACCGCCATGGTCCTGGCGGTTGGTCTGATGGTGTTCGTGCTGCTGGCCGGCCCGACCTCCTACGTGATGAGCAGCATTGTCGGCAGTATCGGCGAGTACATCGCCGGCGTGGTGCCGCACGGGTTCCGCACCTTCACCTTCTTCGACGCCCGGATCGAGGGCTGGTTCCGGGACTGGACCCTCAGCTACATGGCCTGGTGGCTGGCCTGGGGGCCGTTCGTGGGGGTGTTCGTCGCGCGCATCTCGCGGGGTCGCACCATCCGGGAATTCGTCTTCGGGGTTCTGTTGGCGCCGACCCTGTTTTCGATCGTCTGGTTCGGCGTCTTCAGCAGCGTCGGGTTCTTCGGTGCCCTGCGGACGGAGCTGCCCGTTCTGGAGGTCGTCGCCGAGGACTTCAATCGATCGACGTTCTACCTGCTGGAGCAGTTGCCGCTGTCCGCCCTGACCACGCTGGCGGTGGTTCTCGCGGCCTTCCTGTTCATCGTCACCAGCGTGGTCAGCGCCGCCTTTGTCCTGGGCATGTTCTCGTCCGGCGGTGACGCCAACCCGGCCGGGCGGGTGAAGGTGATCTGGGGGGTGATCCTGGCGGCGCTGGGGCTGGTGATGATCCTGTCGGACAGCATCGGCGCGGTGCGGTCCATCATCGCCCTGGGCGCCATGCCCTTCCTGTTCATCGTGCATCTGCTGATGGTCAGCCTGGTGCGGTTCCTGGCGCGGGAGGAGGTGCCCCGATGATCGTCCATCCCCTTGTGGATACCCTTCTGAACGTTTTCGTGTTCGTGTTCATGGGGGTGGTGGCCTGGCTGTACACCGGGGCGCCGACGAAACTGGACGATTAGGGATGCCCCGCGCCGGCGCGGCCCTCAGCCCGACCCGAGCGTCCGCACCGCCGCGTCGCGTTCGAACAGATACAGCAGCACGCGCAGCGCCTGACCGCGTGCCCCCTCCAGACGGGGATCGCGGTGCGCGATCAGCTTGGCGTCGTCGCGGGCCATGGCCAGAAGGTCCGTGTGCGTCGCCAGGTCGGCCAGCCGGAACGCGGGCAGGCCGCTTTGCCGGGTGCCCAGAACCTCGCCGCCGCCGCGCAGGCGCAGATCCTCCTCGGCGATGAAGAAGCCGTCCTCGCTGTCGCGGATGACCTTGAGGCGCTCCCGCGCCACCTCGCCCAGGGGACCCTGATAGAGCAGCAGGCAGGTGGACTGGCCCGTGCCCCGGCCGATGCGTCCACGCAACTGATGCAACTGGGCCAGGCCGAAGCGCTCGGCGTGCTCGATCACCATGACCGTGGCGGCGGGCACGTTCACGCCGACCTCGATGACCGTGGTGGCGACCAGCACGTCCACGCCCTCGCGGGTGAACCGCTCCATCACCGCGTCCTTCTCGGCCGCCGTCATGCGGCCGTGCACCAGCCCCACGCGTCCGCCCAGCACGCCGCGCAGGTCCTCGTACCGGCTTTCGGCGGCGGCCAGGTCCGAGGTCTCCAACTCCTCCACCAGCGGGCACACCCAGTACACCTTGTTGCCGGTGGCGATGGCCCGCTGGATGGCCTCGATCACCTGGGGCAGGCGATCCTGGGGCAACACGCGGGTGTCCACCGGCTGGCGGCCGGGGGGCTTCTCGTCCAGGCGGGAGATGTCCATGTCGCCGTAGTGGGTGAGGGTGAGCGTGCGCGGGATGGGGGTCGCGGTCATCACCAGCACGTCGGTCGCCCGCCCCTTGGAGGACAGGCCGAGCCGCTGGTCCACGCCGAAGCGGTGCTGTTCGTCGATCACCACCAGTCCCAGGTCGTGGAAGGCGACGTCGGCCTGGAACAGGGCATGGGTGCCGATCAGCACCCGGACGTCACCGGCGGCCACGGCGGCCACGAGGTCCTCCCGCGCCTTGCCCTTGTCGCGCCCCGTCAGCAGGGCGATGCGCACCCCGACGGCCTCGGCCAGGGGGGCGATGGTCTCCAGGTGCTGGCGGGCGAGGATCTCGGTGGGCGCCATCAAGGCCGCCTGGGCGCCGGCCTCCAGCGCCACCAGCATCGCCAGCCAGGCAACCACCGTCTTGCCGCTGCCCACGTCGCCCTGCAACAGGCGCATCATGCGGGCCGGGCGGGCCATGTCGGCGGCGATCTCGTCCACCGCGCGCCGCTGGGCGCCGGTCAGGGCGAAGGGCAGGGCGGCCAGGGCCGTGTCGCGCAACCCGCCGTCCCCCGTCAGCGACCGTCCGGCGCGCTCGCGCAGGCTGGCGCGCACCAGGATCAACGCAAGCTGGCTGGCCAGCAACTCGTCATAGGCCAGACGCGCCCGCGCCGGGGACAGCGGTTCCAGCGCGGCATGGTCCGCCGGGTGGTGCGCGGCCTGGAGCGCCTCGCCCCAACTTGGCCAGCCCTCGCGCGCCACCACGGTCGGATCCAGCCATTCCGGGGCCGTGCGGGCGACCGTCAGGCCGAAGTCGAGCGCCGCCCCCACGACCTTGCCCAGTATCTTGGGGGTGAGGCCCTGGGTGAGGGGGTGCACCGGCTCCACGGTCTGGATCGACGCCAGGTCCGAGACCGGCACCACATGGTCGGGGTGCGCCATCTGCGGCAGGTCGTTGTAGACCTCGATCCGGCCGCTGACGACGCGCTGCTCGCCCACGGGCAACAGCCGTTCCAGGTAGTCGCGCTTGGCGCGGAAGAACACCAGGGTGAGCGTGCCGGTCTCGTCCGAGGCCGCCACCCGGTACGGCGCGCGGCTGCCCGGCGGCGCCGGGCGGTGCTCGTCCACGGTCAGCACCAGGGTGGCCACCGTGCCGGGCATGGCCTCGGTCACCTTGGGCCGGTTGCGGCGGTCGATGATCCCCGTGGGCAGGTGCCAGAGCGCGTCCACCACCTTCGGCCCCATCAGTTTCTTCACCAGCGGGGCGATACGCGGACCCACTCCCTTCAGGGAGTCGATGGGCTGGAACAATGGGTAGAGCAGTTCTGGGCGCATTTTATTTTATACCGAGTGTTTTGGTTCCAAGAGATCTTGAATTCCCTAAATTATTTTGCCGCAATGTTTCTATTCATCATTTTGATGTGTCTTCTCTTTTTATCATCTATTTTTCGTCGCTTCAAGTTCGTGTGCACTAAATTTTAGGTTGCATGTTTGTACAAAAAATGATAGTTTTTCTCTTGAACGTTTTCAAAATGCCGAAAGGTTGCGAGCTTATGTTTAAAAAAACGATAAAATTTTTTGCAATACTCTCTTTGGTTTCTGGATGTGCATCATCAATTACTGTAAAGCCAGTTGATACTCATGCGTTTACTCAGAAAGCTGTAAAAAATTATGAAGTTGGAGTTGTTCAAGAGGCTTATGTTGGCGATGCCATGATTCGTGTCACGAAGAGTCATGTATACAATAATGTAGCTGGAGGCTTATCCCTTTGAGTCCGGGACCACATCATGTGGTGACAGGTGGTCCGGAATCGCGTAGAACGAAGAGTGAACAACCGCCGTTTCCGGAGCCCG